>DATJES010000009.1:0-45783 GCA_035496355.1 Lacunisphaera sp.
GCCAGCGCCTCGCGGGTGCGGTCGTCGCACGTCGGGCCGAGGCCGCCGGTGGTGATGACGACGTCGCTGCGGGCCCAGCTTTCGCGGAACTGCGCGGCGATGACGCCGGCCTCGTCGGTGAGCGTGACGTTGCGCTGCAGCAGCACGCCGCGGCGGCCGAGCTGGGAACCGATGAAAGTCAGGTGGCCGTTGGCCGTCAGGCCGAGCAGGAGCTCGTCGCCCAGCGTAAGAAGCTCGTAGCGCGGCGCGGCGCCGGTCGCGCGCGGCTTTGACGGTTCAGGTGTGGCCATACAGTGTGTGTCGGGGCGGAAACCTACCTCCTTTTCGGCAAAATGCCAGCTTCCGGCGCGGCCGTTTCTCATTCGCAAAAGAGCGGTTTTCCCCTTGCAAAAAGGCTTTGCGTGCATTCGCGCGCAACGTTCGGATGCGCAGGTCGGGCTGAAAGCTGTTCTCCGTTCTCCGTTCTCCGTTCTCCGTTCACCGTTCACCGCTCACTGCTCACTGCTCACTGCTCACTGCTCACCGCTCACCGCTTACCGCTCACTGCTCACCGCTCACCGCTCACCGTTCACTGCTCACTGCTCACTGCTCACCGCTCACCGCTCTCGTGGCTGACGATCCTCCAACCCTGAAGCAAAAGGTCCGCGCGCTGCCGGAAGGCCCCGGCGTGTACCTGATGAAGGACCGCCTCGGCCGGATCATCTACGTCGGCAAGGCCAAGAGCCTGCGCAAGCGCGTGTCGTCCTATTTCCAGGCCGGCCGCCAGCGCGCGCTGCGCGAGCAGCCGAAGATCCGCGCGTTGATCGAGATGATTGCCGACTTCGACATCATCACCGTGAAATCGGAGCCCGAGGCGTTGCTGCTCGAGGGCAAGCTGATCAAGCAGTGGCGGCCGAAATACAACACTGACTTCACGGACGACAAGCGCTTCCTGCTCGTGCGGCTCGACCTCGACGCCCCGCTGCCGCGGTTCGCGCTGACGCGGTTCAAGAAGGACACGCGCTCGCGCTATTTCGGGCCGTTTGCACACTCGGGCCTCCTGCGCAAGACGCTCGCGACGATGCGGCGCAAGTTCGGGATCCTGCTCGCCGACACCAACCCGAAGCGCCTGCCCGACGGCCGCTGGCAGCTCTACGACGACGTGCGGGCCGAGATCTCCGGCTGGCCCAACGTGGTGACCGGCGAGGAGTACCGCGCGCGCGTCGGGCCGGCCTGCGATTTCCTCGACGGCAAGAGCCGCGAGTGGCTGGCGACGCTGCGCACGGAGATGCAGCAGCGCGCCGCCCGGCAGGAGTTCGAGAAGGCGGCCGAGCTGCGCGACGTCGTGCTCGCGCTCGAGCGCACGCTGGCGCGCACAAGGAAGTTCACCCGCGACCTCACGCAGCTGCGCCCGGACGAGGAGGCATTGCGCCAATTGCAGGGCGCGCTCGGTCTCAGCGGGCCGCCGGCGCACATGGAGTGCTTCGACATCTCGCACATCTCGGGCACGTTCGTCGTCGCCTCGATGGTGCACTTCACCGACGGCCGGCCCGACAAGGACCAGTACCGGCGTTTCGCGATCAAGAGCTTCGTCGGCAACGACGACTTCAAGGCGATGGAGGAGGTCGTGTCCCGCCGCTACCGCCGGCTGCGCGACGAGGGCCGCGCCTTCCCCGACCTGGTCGTGATCGACGGCGGCCGCGGCCAGATCGCCGCGGCGTTGAAGGCGTTCGTGCGCCTCGAGTGCATGCCGCCGCCGCTCATCGGCCTCGCGAAAAAGGCGGAGACGATCATCTTTCCCGACGAGCGCGCCCCGCTGAATCTACCCCTCGGTGACCCCGGGCTCAATCTGCTGCAGCGGCTGCGCGACGAGGCCCACCGCTTCGCCAACACCTACAACGCCGACCTTCGCTCGCGGAAAATCCGCGAGAGCGTGCTCGACGACGTGCCCGGCCTCGGGCCGGTGCGGCGCGCGGCGCTGATGGAGCACTTTGGGTCGCTCGACCGGCTGCGGGCCGCCAGCGCCGCGGCGATCGCCGACGTGCCGGGCTTCGGCCTCAAGTTCGCGGCGGAGCTGCACGCCTTTCTCCTCGCCAATCCGCCGACGGCCGCGCGGCCGGATTGAGCATTTGGCCGCGGAGCGCCCATGGAGGCGGGGTGCCCTCACCCCGCGCAGGGACAAACGTGGATGGCATCCCGCGGGACGGGGGCGTCCCGCCTCCAAAAACGGATCCCGCCATCCGTGAATCACGGCGCGTTCCGCCTCAGCGCTTGAGCCGCAGGATGTACTCGATCGCGCGGTCCGGCAACAGCCACTTGAGGAACAGGAAGACCTTGGCGTGCGTTGGTCCGCTGTAGCGCGGCGCCGGGTTGTCGCTGGCCAGCGCGCGCACGACGAGCCGGGCGATGGCATCGGGCACGCCGGCGATCCGCCGCATCATCGCCGTGTTCTCCTGATAGCCGCGATAGAAAGGCTCGTAGGGACCCGCGTGCGCCGCGATGTCCGCCGAGGCGGAGTTGGCCGCCTCGACAAATTCCGTCAGGATGAAACCCGGCCGGATGAGCGTCACGCGGACGCCAAACGGCTTCAACTCGCCGCGGAGGCCGTCGGTCAGCGCCTCGAGCGCGTGCTTGGTGGAGTCGTAGATGCTCGACATCGGCCGGGCGATGCGGCCGGCCACGGATCCGATATTGACGATGCAGCCGCCGCCGCGCTCCCGCATGCCCGGGAGCACGAGCTGCGTCAGGGCGATGAGCGCAAAGACATTCGTCTCGAAATTCTTTCGGATTAGCTCGACCGGCGCGATCTCGACCGGCCCGCGGGTGCCGTAGCCCGCATTGTTCACCAGCCCGTCGATGCGGCCGAACTTCCCGAGCGTGGCGTCGACCAGCCGGCGGCGGTCGGCGTCGCTCGTGATGTCGGCCGGCACGGCCAGGACCTGCGCGCCCGAGGGATCGAGTTCCCGCGCGAGGGCCCCGAGGCGGTCGGGCCGGCGCGCGGTGAGGACGAGCTTGGCGCCCGCGCGCGCCAGGCGGCGGGCCGTGGCCTCGCCGATGCCGGCGGAGGCGCCGGTGATGATAACCACCATATCCCGGAGCTGCGGCATGCGCGGAATGGTCAGCCCCGCTTGAACCAGCGGTCGGCGAAGTCGAGATAGTGCCCCCAGTCTTCGGCGGTCATGCCGTGGGGACCCGGCCGGATATGGTAGCGCACCGCGTCGCCGACCGGCGCACCGACCGCCGGCATCTCGCCCGGGGCGAGGCCGGTGCGCCCGAACAAGGCGTAGACCGGGCTCGCCGCCTGCGCCGCTAGAAATTCGCCGCGCGGATCCGACCAACGGTCGTCCTCGGCGGACGCGATGTAGAGCGGCCGCGGCGCCACGAGCGCGAGCAGCTCGTGCTGGTCGACCGGCAGGTCGCCTTCGCGGCCGTTGTAGCGGCGGAAATTCTTCGCGAACCAATAGGGAAACACCCGGTTGATGGCCGCGACCGTCTCGCCGAAGTCCCGCATGCTCAGCGCGGCGCCGCCACAGCCGGATTCGTTGGAGATCACGAGGGCGAAGCGCTCGTCCTGCGCGCCGGCCCAGAGCGCCGCCTTGCCGAATCGCGAGTGCCCGATGACCGCGACGCGCGCGGCGTCGAGGTCGGGTTGCCCGGCGATGACGTCGAGCGCCCGGCTCAGGCCCCACGCCCAGACGCCGATGGCGCCCCAGGCGTCGCTCGCACGAGCCTCGGCGCCGGGCGTGGGCGAATAAAGCGCCGCGATGCTTTCCTCGAGCCCGCCGGCATGGTCCGGGCACAAGTCGCCGCTGTAGACGGTGGCGAACGCATAACCCCGCGCGACGATCCGCTCGATCTGCCAATGGGCGGCCCACGTGCCGCGCATGGCGGCGTTCGCGCGATGATCCGTCGGTCCCCGGGCGCGTTCGTTGGGCACCCAGCCCTCGGCCAGGGCGATGCCGGGGTCGGGATCGACCGTGTGGTTGCCGTCGACATTCAAGCCAAGGAAGAGCGGGCAGCGGCCGCGCACGGCGTTCGGCCGGAAGACGAGCAAGCGCATCGAGCGGCCCGACTCGCCGGCGCCGAACCAGACCGTGATTTCGCTCCGCGTGGCGCGGCCGGCCAGAGCGCCTGGGTCGGACGCGGTGACTTTCCAATGCATGGCCGCGGGGCGCCCGGCGGGCGTAACGCCGTAAACGTTTTCCTCAAAGAGGCGCAGGAGCTCGGCACGCCGGGCGGGCCAGGCCGCGGCCGTCGTCACGCGCGAACCGTCATCGCGCGCGAGCGGATCGGGCAGCGTGTAGGCGGGGACTTTCGCCTCGTCGTAGTTCGGGGAGTCGGCGGCGGCAGCCATGGTCGCGAGGCCCAAGGCGAGCAGGAGAGTCCGGCCGCCGCGTGGCGCGTGCATCGTTATTGCGAGTCGTAGATCTGGACGCGGGTCCAGAACGTCTTGAACTTCTCGACGAACGCGAGGTGGATCGGGTCGACCTGGTAGGCGTTGTGCGCCGCCACGTCCTTGCAGATCACGACCAGCGCCACGTCGTAGCTGGCGTCGATGATGGGGCGGGGTTCGGTCGCGGCCGGGGCGCCGACGGCGACCTTCTCCGCCGACTTGATGCCGGCGAGGGATTCGACCCCGCGGCGGAAATCAGCGCGCTGCGCCGGGGTGAGATCGGGCTTCAACCAGAAGTAGACGCAGTGGTAGAGCATGGTTTGGCCAGCAAACAGCGGACCGGGCGCGAGGCAAACGTGGAGTGGTCCGGTTTTACGGGCCCTTGACGGATTTCGCTCGGGCCCGGGGCGGCGCCGGCCTAAGATTCGCCCGGGTCGCCCGTCATAGTGGCAATCCCTCTCCCCCATGAAAATCATCCGCCTCCTCACCCTCCTGCCGTTCCTGCCGCTCGCGCTGCGCGCCGCGGCGGTCGATTCGCACATCTCGGCCGTGACGGTCTACACCGACCGCGCGGTCGTCACCCGCGCCGCCGGCCTCGATCTGCCCGTCGGCTTTGCCGAGCTCGTCTTCGCCAACCTGCCCGAGGCGATCAACGAGCACTCGCTGCAGGTCAGCGGCAAGGGCAGCGCCGCCGCGACCATCCTGGATGTCAGCGCCAAGCGCACCTACGTCGACTTCACGCCGAACGCGCGCGTGAAGGAGCTCGAGGATCAGCTCAAGGCCTTCGCGAAACAGCTGCGCGGGCTCAGCGACCGCGCCGCCGTCCTCCAGGCGCAGGACGCGATGCTCGGCCAGATGAAGGCCGCGCTGTTTGCGCCGCCGACCAAGGACGTGCCGCGGCCCGACCTGGCGCAGCTCACCAACTCGCTCAACTTCCTCTCCGAACAACAGGCCAAGATCGTCGCCGAGACCGCGACCCTCGACGAGCAGCGCGAGGACCTGCAGAACAAGGCGAACACCGTGCAGCAGCAGCTCAACGAGCTGCGCGGCGCCGGGGGCAAGGCCTTCAAGACCGTGACGGTGCGCGTGGCGGCGGCGCAGGCCGGCCATCTCGACCTGGCGCTTTCCTACACCGTGCCGGGCGCTTCGTGGGTGCCGAGCTATGACGCCCGCGTCCTCAGCACCGAGCGCGCGGTCGCCCTCGGCTACTTCGGCCTCGTGCGCCAGAGCACGGGCGAGGACTGGAACGACGTGGCGCTGACCCTCTCGACCGCGCGACCGTCGCTCGGCGGCGCCGCGCCCGTGCTGGGCGTGTGGAACCTGGACCTCTATCTGCCGCGGCCGGTCGCGTTGTCGCTGGACGACGCCCGGCGCGACGAGATCCGGAAGAAAGCCGAGATGGCGGCCGCCCGCCAGGGCCCCGCCGCCGGCGGGTACATCAACATGCAGTCGCTGACGAACAACGCGCCCGCGCCGGAGGAAAAGGACGCCGAACTGGCCGTCGCCACGCTCGAGGCGGGCGCGACGAGCGCGTCGTTCCGGATCGCGTCGCCCGCGAGCATCGCGAGCGACAACGCCCCGCAACGGGTGCCGATCACGGCCGCGACGTTGAAGACCAACCCGGAGTACCTGACGGTGCCGAAGCGCCTCGCCGCCGCCTACCTGACGGCGAAGGTGGTCAACTCGTCCGAGTTTCCGCTCCTTGCCGGCGCCATGAACGTGTTCCTCGACGGCACCTTCGTCGCCACGAGCAGCGTGCGCACCGTGATGTCGGGCGAGAAGTTCGACCTCGCCCTCGGCGCCGACGACGGCATCGCGGTGAAGCACAAGCGCGTGAACAAGTTCACCGAGGAGACGGGCCTGACCAATTCCGGCAAGCGCGTCACGTACGAGTACCTGATCACGATCCAGAACAACAAGAAGACCGCCGAGCGCGTGGTCGTCGCCGACCAGCTGCCCGTCTCGCGCAACGAGAAGATCGTGGTGAAGCCGCTCGCGCCCGACCCGAAGGAGGTCAAGGCGACCGACGAGGGCACGCTGAAGTGGACGCTCGACCTCAAGCCCGGCGAGAAGCGCGAGATCCCGGTGAAGTTCGCCGTCGAATTCGACAAGGACGTCAACGTGGCCGGCCTGGAATGACGTCGGGTCGGCTTTGGCGGGAATGATTGTAGGGCGGGGTCTCCGAACCCCGCCCTCTTCCTTTTCGCACGACAGAATGATGGCGGGGTTCGGAGACCCCGCCCTACAGTTTGACATACGCCGCTCCGGCGGAACCATCGCTCCACCATTTCAACCATGCCCGCTCCGCTCACGCTGCTCGTTGACAATGGCTCGTTGCAGCCCGCCGCCACGCTCGCCTTGCGCGGCTTGGCGACGAAGCTCGCCCTCCGGCTCGGCGAGCCGGTCGAGCCGGTATCGCTGCTGCATTCGTCCGCCATCGACGCCGCGCAGCTCAACGGTCGCGCGGCCGAGATCCTCGGGCCGGCGCTGGAGCGCCGCCTCGCCGCGGGACGGGAGGAATTCGTCATCGTGCCGCTGTTCTTCGGCCCCAGCCAGGCGCTCACCGCCTATATCCCCGGGTGCCTCGCGCGCCTCCGCGAGAAACACCCGGCGTTGCGCGCGCGGCTCGCGCCGGCGTTGCACGCGCCGGGCGACGACCGCCTCGCGCGGATCCTGGCCGACCACGTCCGGTTCGAACTGGCGAAGAATCCCGCCACCGCGACCCGGGTCGCACTCGTGGACCACGGCAGCCCGGTGGCCGCGGTGACGGCGGTGCGCAACGAGCTGGCCTCGCAGCTCGCGGGCCTGCTTGGCGGCGAAGTCGCGGCGGTCGCGCCCTGCAGCATGGAACGGCGGCCGGAGCCGGAATATGATTTCGCAGCGCCGTTGCTGGCGGATCTGCTCGCGCGGGCGCCGTGGTCGGAAGGCCGCGTGATTGTGGCGATGCAATTCCTGCTCCCCGGCCGGCATGCCGGCGTCGATGGCGATGTGGCGAAAATCTGCCGCGCCGCCGAGGCCGCCCATCCGCCGCTGCGCACGACGATGACGACGCTGGTCGGCGCCCATCCGTTGCTGGTCGAGATCCTCGCGGACCGGTGGCGCGCGGCCGGCCCTGGAGGCGGGGTGCCCTCACCCCGCGACGACTGACTCCCGCCCGCCGCTCCCGGCGAATCCGCCACCTCACCCAGGATCAACGCCGTCGCGGCCGCGGCGCGGAGCGGAGTCCGCGCCCTACCCTTGGATGAAACCGGCCTGCAGCTCCGGCACGCGAGCGGACAGGTCGGCCAGGCGCGCGACTTCGCCGACGATGACCAAGGCGGGCTGGCCCGCGAGGCTGGCCGAAAACTTCTCCGCGTCGCGCAGCGTGCCGACCTGGATCTTTTGCGTGGGCCGCGTGGCCTCGCTGACCAGGGCCAGGGGCATGTCCGCGGCCATGCCGTGGGCGATCAGGTTGTGCGCGATCTCGGGCAGCCGGCGCACGCCCATATAGAAACAGAGCGTGGCGCGCAGCCGCGCGAGCGAGCCCCAGTCGAGCGCGTCGGTGTTGGCGGCGCACTGGTGACCGGTGACGAAAACAACGGCGGAGGAATGGTCGCGGTGCGTGAGGGGCAGCGCCGCCGCCGCGCCGGCGGCGGTCGCGGCCGTGACGCCGGGGACGACCGCGAAGCCGATGCCCGCCGCGCGCAGCGCCGCCATCTCCTCGCCCGCCCGGCCAAATACCAGCGGGTCGCCGCCTTTCAGGCGCACCACCTTCTTCCCTTCCCGCGCCAGCGCGACGAGCAAGGCGTTGATCTGGTCCTGGGAGGCGTTGTGCCGGCCGGCCCGCTTGCCCACCGGGTGGCGCTCGCATCCGGCCGGGCAATGTTGCAGCAGGTCATGATTCGCCAGCTCGTCGTACACCACCGCGTCCGCCCCCTGGAGCAGCTTCAGTCCCCGCACGGTGATCAGGTCAGCCGCTCCCGGCCCGGCGCCGACGAGCCAAACGAAACCCTTTGGCGGGGACTGGTTTGAAGTAATCATGACATCTTTAGTATATATGACCTCTTTTATACTTTACCCATTGGATAACAAGTGCAACCGTTCACCCTGTCATGTCCGCAGATTCCGCGCCAACCGTCAGCAAGAACGAGGTTCTCAAGCAGAACGTCCCCACCCTGGCCGGCCAGATCGCCGCCACGGTGAACGATCCGGCGGCTGACCGTTTTTCCGATGACGACCAGCAGTTCATCAAGTTCCATGGCATCTACCAGCAGGATGACCGCGACCTGCGCAAGGCCGGGAAGAAGTACATGCTGATGGTGCGCGGGCGCATCCCGGGCGGGGTGATGACGGCCGCGCAGTGGATCGTGTTCGACGACCTCGCGACGCAGCACGGCAACAACACGCTGCGGCTGACCACGCGGCAGAGCATCCAGTTTCACGGCGTGCTCATGTCCGGCCTCGGCCCGCTGATCAAGCGCATCAACGAATCGATGCTTTCGACGCTGGCGGCCTGCGGCGACGTCAACCGCAATGTCACGTGCTCGCCGACGCCGGCCGCGTCGCGGGCGCGCGAGCAGGTCTTCGCCGACTGCCAGCGCATTGCCGTGGCGCTCGCGCCCCAGACCCCGGCCTATCCGTCGATCTGGCTCGATGGCGTGCAGCTCGACCTCGCCGAGCCGGCGCAGAAGAATTTCGTCGATCCGCTCTATGGGCAGACGTACCTGCCGCGGAAGTTCAAGACGGGCTTCGTGATCCCGCCGGTGAACGACATCGACATCTACACGAACGACCTCGGCTTCATCGCCGTCGTCGCGGGCGACCGGCTGCTCGGTTACAACGTCGCGGTCGGCGGCGGCATGGGCCGCAGCCACGGCAACGCGCACACCTACCCGCGGCTGGCCGACGTGATCGGCTTCGTCACCCGCGACCAGGTCATCGACGTGGCCAAGGCGGTCCTGACGATCCACCGCGATTTCGGCGACCGCGCCAACCGCAAGCACGCGCGGCTGAAGTACGTCGTCGAGGAGCGCGGCGCGGCGTGGATGACGGCGGAGGTGAACCGCCGCAGCGGCAACGCGCTCACCGGCGTGCGCCGGTTCGAGTTCACGTCGACGCACGACCTGTACGGCTGGCATCGCGCGGTCGACGGCAGGCTGTTCCTCACGTTGTTCGTCGAGACGGGCCGCGTGAAGGACGCGCCCGGCCATGAGCTGAAGACGGCCTTGCGGCGCGTGGCGGAGCAGTTTCCGCACGTCCAGTTCCGGATCACGCCGAACCAGAATGTCATCCTCGCGGACGTGCCGCCGGCGGACCAGGACACCATCACCGCGCTGCTCGCGACCCATGGCGTCAACGTCGCCGCCCAGACCACGGTGCTGCACGCGGCCGCGCTGGCGTGCCCGTCGTTGCCGACGTGCGGCCTCGGCCTGGCTGAGTCAGAACGCATGCTGCCCGCGTTGATCGACCGCATCGAGAAACTCGCCGGCGAGCTCGGCCTCGGCGGCGAGGAGATCATCATCCGCTCGACCGGCTGCCCGAATGGCTGTGCGCGGCCCTACATGGCCGAGATCGCGTTGGTCGGCAAGGCGCCCGGCCGGTACCAGCTTTGGATCGGCGGCGACGCTGCCGGCGCCCGGCTCAACCGCATCTGGCGGGAGACGGTCAAGGACGCCGACATCGAGGCCGAGCTGCGCCCGCTGCTCGAGCGCTGGAAGGCTGAGCGCCGGCCTGGCGAGCGTTTCGGAGACTTTTGTTCACGCTGTGTGTTGCTTGAACAAAATACAGCGGGAGCGGCCGGGGATGCCGCTCCCGCCCCCCTTTCCGCCCTTGCATGACCGACACCGAACTCACCCGCTGGAACGCCGAGCTGCGCGGGCGGCCACCGCTGGACATCATCCGCTGGGCGCTGGCGCGCGCGCCGGGCCGCGCGATCGTCTCGACCAATTTCCGCCCGTACGAGGCGGTCATCCTGCACCTGGCCGTCACGGCGCAGCCGGACATCCCGGTGCTGTGGGTCGACCACGGCTACAACCGCGCCGCGACGTACCGCCACGCCGAGGACCTCCGGGCGCGGCTGCAACTCAACCTCAAGCCCTACCTGCCGCGCCTGACGCCGGCGCATCGCGACGCCCTCCACGGCCCGCTCCCGGCGCTCGACGACGAGGCCGGCCTGAAGCGCTTCAGCGCGCAGATGAAGCTCGAGCCGTTCCAGCGCGGGATGAAGGAGCTCGCGCCGGCCGTCTGGATCACCGCGTTGCGCCAGGTGCAGAACCCGAATCGCGCCGGGCTCGACCTCGTCACGCGCGACGCGAACTTCGGCGCGCTCAAGGTCAGCCCGCTGTTCCACTGGAGCGATGCGCAGCTCGAGGCCTACCTCGCCGAACACCACCTGCCGAATGAGTGGGACTATTTCGACCCGGCCAAGGCCGACGAGAAGCGCGAGTGCGGCCTGCACGCCGCCTGGGGCGCTCAGGCCGCGCAGGGCGCGGCCTTGGGATCCGGGATCTAGGATTGGGGATCTCGGAGTCACTCCATGGGCGAAGCATTTGAACAAGCCGGGGTGGGGAACGCCGCGCGCATGCTGACCAACCTGATTCATGCGCACGGTCGCTCGCCGCGCGATGGATCGACCGCTGACCCGAGGCCCGAAATCCCAAACCTGAAATCCCAGATCCGAGATCCTCGATCCCAGATCCAACTTCGATGAATTCGTACCATCTCGACCACCTGCAGCACCTCGAAACCGAGGCGATCCACATCATGCGCGAGGTTGCCGGCGAGTTCGAGCGGCCGGCGCTGCTGTTCTCCGGCGGCAAGGACTCCATCTGCCTGTTGCGGCTGGCGGAAAAGGCGTTTCGCCCGGCCGAGCTCCCGCTGCCGCTCCTCAACGTCGACACCGGCCACCATTTCCCCGAGCTGAACGAATTCCGCGACCGCCGCGCGGCCCAGCTCGGCGCCAAGCTCATCGTGCGCAAGGTCGAGGACGCCATCGCGCACGGCCTCGCGCAGCCAGCCCCGGGCGAGATCAGCCGCAACCGGCTGCAGATCCCGACGCTGCTCGCCGCGATCGAGGAATTCCGCTTCGACTGCTGCATCGGCGGCGCCCGCCGCGACGAGGAAAAGGCCCGGGCCAAGGAGCGCTTCTTCAGCTTTCGCGACAGCTTCGGCCAGTGGGACCCGAAGAACCAGCGCCCGGAGATCTGGAACCTCTACAATGGCCGGCTCAACCCGGGCGAAAACATGCGCGTGTTCCCGCTCAGCAACTGGACCGAAATGGACGTGTGGGAATACATCCAGCGCGAGCGGCTCGAGGTGCCATCGATCTACTTCAGCCACCGCCGCGCCTGCGTGCGTCGCGGCGGGCAGTGGCTGCCCGTGACCGACCTGCTGCCGCCGCGGCCGAACGAGGAGACCCGCGAACTCGTCGTGCGCGTGCGCACCATCGGCGACATCATCAGCACCGGCCTGGTCGAGTCGCCCGCGGCCACCGTCGACGACATCATCGCGGAAATCGCCGCCGCCCGCGTCACCGAGCGCGGCTCGCGCGCCGACGACCGCGCGTCCGAGGCCGCGATGGAGGACCGCAAGAAGGCGGGCTATTTCTAAATGTTCACCGAAGAAGTCATGTCCGCCCCGCCCGTCCCCGTCCCTGTCGACATCCTGCGCCTGAACACCTGCGGGAGCGTCGACGACGGCAAGTCCACGCTCATCGGGCGCCTGCTCTACGACTCGAAATCGCTGATGGAGGACCAGCTCGAGGCGCTCGAGCGCTCGGCCGACATCACCGGCGGCGGGCAGATCAACCTCGCCAACCTCACCGACGGGCTGCGCGCCGAACGCGAGCAGGGCATCACGATCGACGTCGCGTACCGCTATTTCGCCACCCCGCGCCGCAAGTTCATCATCGCGGACACCCCCGGCCACGTCCAATACACGCGCAACATGGTGACGGGCGCCTCGACGGCCAACCTGTCCATCATTCTGGTCGACGCCCGCGCCGGCGTCATCGAGCAAAGCCGCCGTCACACCGCGCTGGCCGCCCTGCTGGGCATCCCGCACCTGGTCGTCGCCGTCAACAAGATGGACCTCGTCGGCTGGAGCGAGCAGCGCTTCCGCGAGATCCGCGCCCAGTTCGAGGAGTTCCTGCCGCGCCTCGAAATCAAGGACGTGAAGTTCATCCCGTTGAGCGCGCTGCACGGCGACAACGTTGTCGAGCCCTCCGCGCACACGCCGTGGTATGTCGGCCCGACGCTCCTCGGCCACCTCGAGACGGTCCACATCGCGAGCGATTGGAACCTGCAGGCGTTTCGCTTCCCGGTGCAATGGGTCAACCGGCCGAACCAGCCCCGGGATCCGGCGTTGCATGACTTCCGCGGCTTCAGCGGCCAGATCGCCGGCGGCATCGTCCGCACCGGCCAGAAGGTCATCGCCCTGCCGGCCGGCATCGCCACCACGGTGAAGCAGATCTGGACCTACGACGGCCCGGTCGACGAGGCGTTCTGCCCGCAGTCGGTCACGCTTGTGCTCGAGCACGACATCGACGTCAGCCGCGGCAGCATGCTGATCGGGCCCGACCACCTGCCGGGGGCCGGCACGGACCTGCGCGCCGAAATCTGCTGGATGCACCCGCGCGCCCTGCAGGCCGGCCGGAAACTTCTGCTCAAGCACACGACCCAGACCGTGCAGGTTGCGGTCACCGAGTTGATCGACCGGCTGAACATGGGGACCCTCGCGACCGAGCCCGCGCCCGCCGCCCTCGCGGTGAACGACCTTGGGGAGATCCGGCTGCGCGCCGCGAAGCCGATCTTCTACGACGGCTACACGACGAACCGGCTCACCGGTTCCTTCATCCTGATCGAGCCGGGCACCAATGCCACGGTCGCCGCGGGCATGCTGCAGCCGCCGGCCGAATTGGTGAAGCCGGAGAACGGCGACTATGTCATCTGAGGCGCTAAAGGTTTGCCCGCTCCGCGCGGCCGTTTAGGGTCATCGCCGAGTGAGGATTTCCGTCAAAGTCGACTACGCCTGCCGGGTCATGGCGGAACTCGCGCGGCTGCACGATTCCGGCCACCTGGCCCAGATCGAGCACCTGGCGCGCACCGAGGCGGTCCCGGCCAATTTCCTGGCGCAGATCCTCGGCAAGCTGCGCGCCCACGGGCTCGTGACCAGCCGGCGCGGCAACCAGGGCGGTTACGCGCTCGCCCGCCCGCCGGAGGACATCACCCTGCACGACATCCTCGAGGCGGTCGAGGGCGGCGCCCTGCACCTGAGCGGCAATTTCCAGGGTCGCAGCGGCCGGCGGTTGAAGCAGGTCTGGGGCGAGATCGGTGAGGCGCTCGTGGCGAAGACGAAGAGCTACACCCTCGACCAGCTGGCATCCAAGAACCCGACGGAGATGTACTACATCTAAGCGGGCGCCGCCCCATGTCCGTTCCCCTGCGCCACCAGTCGATTCCCTGGCTGCTCGCCGGCGCGTTCCTCCTGTTCGCCACCGGGATCTTCTTCCCGTTTTTCACCGTCACCAAGTTCTGGGTGTTTCACGACGCGGTCTCGGTGTTCGGCGGCATCATCACCCTGTTTCGCGAGGGGGAATACTTTCTCTTCGCGGTCCTGTCGCTGTTCACGCTCGTGTTTCCCTGCGTGAAGCTCGCGTTGCTCACGGTCATCTGGCTCGAACGCGAACACGACCTGGTCCGCGTCCGCCGCCTGCACCGCTGGGTGGAGAACTGGGGACGCTGGTCGATGCTGGATGTGTTCGTGGTCGCGATCCTCATCGTGACGATGAAGGCCGCGGGGCTCGCGCAGATCGAGGTGGGGCCCGGCCTCTATCTCTTCACCGTATCGGTCATCGCCACGCAGTTCGCCTCCGGGTGGGTCGCCGGCCTGCTGGGCCGGGATTGAGCGGGCGCGGCGTCCCGGCGCGCCGCGGCGGCGAGCGGAGTCGCCGCCCTACTTGACGGTTCCGCCTCGGTTGACGCGATCACCGGGTCGTCTTGGGCGGTCGGGTCCCGCCCGCCGGGGGAAGGCCCACGCCAGCACCTCGCCGATCCGCGCCGCCCACGCGGCCTCGTCGTGTCCGGCCCCGGGAATTTCGCGGTAAGCCAGGTCCACCCCTTCCCGCCAGCCTTTCGCCACGAGCGTGTCGCGCAGAATCTGGACGCCCTCGAGACCCGGCTCGGCCGTGCCGAGGTCGAGCCAGACGCGGAAATCGCCCCGTTTGCGGAGCCGCGAGTAGACGTGCACCACGGCGCGGTTGTCCCACCACACCGAGGGCGACAGCGCCGCGACTTGGCCGAAGACCCGCGGATGCCACAGGGGGAAATACAGCGAGACGAGCCCGCCCATCGAGGCGCCGACGAGCGTCTGGTGCGCCGGGCCGCCGAGCGTGAGGTAACGGGACTCGATGAAGGGCATCACCTCCTGCACGAAGAAGCGCGCGTAGCGTTTCGCGTCGCCGGAGCTGTGCAGGCCCTCGCCGTCGGCGCCGCGGTACTCGGCCGCCGTGGGGGCGAACTCGTTCATCCGGTTCGTGCCCGAGTTGTACACCCCGACCATGATGGGCGGGACGATCCGGTGCCCGCGGATCAACTCGGCGGCGCGCTCGCCCGCCAGCCAGGCGTGGCCGAGGAAGGCCGTCGCCGGGTCGAAGATGTTCTGCCCGTCGTGAAACCAGACGACCGGATGCCGGCGCCGGCCCCGGCCATAACCCGGGGGCAGCCAGACGACGAGATCGCGGAAGTTCCGGAGTCCGCGCGAATAGAATCGCCGGTGGAGGCGGAGACTGGCGGAGGCGGAGGGGGCCGGCGGCATGGCGAGGCTGCGCGGTGTTAACGCCGCACCGGGACGAGGCAAGGGTTATGTGCGCCGCGCGGCCGGTTTCCGCGCCGCTTTTCAACCTCCGGCTCAGACGACGGCGCGGTCGTCGAAGAAGCTGAACCGCATCGGGCATCTCTCGCGCGGAGCGGTTCGTCGAAGGTGACGCTGCCGAAGCGCGCGATGCGCGGCGGCGATTTCAACCCGGGCCGCACCCGGGTCGGCGCGAACGCCGGGTTCCACCCGCCGGTGTGAAGGTCAGGTTCACCCGTGGCGGCCGGTGGTCCCGGCGCCCGCGCCTTGGTACCGCTCAGTAGCTGAAATTCAGCCCGAGACGGTAATTCCAGCTGTGATGATCCTGGCGTTCGATGCCGCCTTGGATCGCCATCCGGTCGTTCACCCAGAAATTGGCCGCGGCGCCGTAATGCCAGTGGTCGCCGTCCGGAACGCTCGAGACGTTCTCGTAGCGCACATAAGGCGCCACGGTGACGCCGGCCGTCACCGGCACCTCGACGCCGACCGCCGCCTGCCAGGCGAAGCCGTTGTCGTCGAAGCCGCCCGGCCCGCGGTCCCAATCCCAGCCAAAGCCGAGTTCGCCGTAGGGTTTCAGCCCCTGGTATTCCTGGAAGTAACGCGCGCCAAAGCCGACGGCGAGTTCGCGGAGCCGTCCGCCGCCGCTGAAGCGCGTCGACCAGGCCTCGGACGCCGCCGCGAAGGTGTCGAGGCCCGGCTCGACCGCGCGGTTATATTCGAACCCGAGTGTGTGCATGTCGGCCGCGGTGCGGTCGAGGTCGCCGAACGTGTAGTTGAAGCTCGAGTAGGTGTGACCGAGCAGGCCGGTGTCGCGCGCCCGCAGGACCGGATGGTCGGGGGCGGTGACGACCGGAACCTCGGCGCGGGCGAGGCCGGCCAGGAGGAGCGCCGCCGCGAGCAGCGTGAACTTGGGGAGGAACGGAGTTTTCATGGTGGGTTGGTGGTTGGGTGGGCGAGCCGCGCGGTGCGTGGACCCCGCGTCTCGGCCAGTTCAAGAAAACAATTCTCCCGGCGGGTTCCCGCCCGATCTGCGCGCGGCCGGCGTTTCAGGATTTTTTTCCCGGTTCTTCACCGGTTCCTTACGGGTGGCGCGACCGATTGTGAAAGGAAGGTGAACCCCGGCCGGCGGCCGGGCGCGAAGAAGCCGCGGCGCACCCCTGCACCGCGGCTTCACTACTGCATCACTACTAACGGAAAGTCAGAAGCGGTAATTGAATCCGACCTTGTAGCCCATGTCCTGGCTGTCGTTGCGATCGAGCTGCGCGGACACGGCCCACTGGTGCGTGAGCCAGTAGTTCGCTTTCACCCCGTAGGTGAAGAGATTCTTGTCGCCGTAGCCGTCGAGCCGCTGGTAGCGCCCGAACGGCGTGACGGTCAGGTTGGGCGCCGCCTGAAACTCAATGCCGGCGCCGCCGATCCAGGCGAAGGAGTGGTCGCGCACGCCGGCGGACAGCCGCATCCAGTCGTAGCCGATGCCCGCCTCCACATAGGGCCGGCCCCACGACCAGCCGGTGCTGAACACGCGCAGCGCGGCGGACAGGAATTGCTCGCGGGCGCGATCGCCCCCGAACCGGCCGGTCTGCGTCCAGTCGTAGTTGAACACGGCGTCGAAGCCGGGATTCAGCGCCTGGTTGTATTCAAAACCATAGCGGTCGGCGTTGACGGGCGAACTGTCGAGGCGGAGATAACTGTAGCTGAGCCCGGCGTAGGTCTGGCCGAGCAGGCCACCGGAACCGGCCGGCGCCGCTGCAGGAGTCGTCGGCTCCTCGGCCGCGGGCGCGGCGGCCGCGAGCCCGAGTGTGGCGGCGGCCAGGAGGAGACAAGCCTTGAGGGAGTTTTTCTTGTTCATGTTTTTCTTGGTTGGCCGCGGTGCCGTGCGATGCGGCGTGCGGCTGGCTTCTGAAACAGGATCGGCCTCCGGGAGTTCCGCGGGCCCGGGCGTTCGCACGGAAAAAGTTTTCGGCGCGGAACCGGAAAAACTTTCCGTTGTCGCCCGGGCGGGTTGAGCGGCCACGACCGCCCGGCACTCGCACGAGCCCGGCGCGCCCCGCCCCGCGGGGCCGGCAGGTTCCACCGGCCGGCGGTCGGCGCCGGGTTAGGACACGGGCGCACCCGGCCGGACGCTTGCGATCCGGCCGCTTCCGAATAGGCTGGCCGTTCCATGAAACTTCCACGCTCCGTTGTGCTCATGCTCTCCGCCCTGCTGGCTCTCTTCGCCCGGGCCTCCGCCGATCCCGTCAAAGCCGGCGATCCCGCGCCCGTCGTCGCGGGCGTCACCGACTCCGGTGCCACGCTCAACCTCGGCGACGTCTACAAGCAGCAGCCGTTCACGCTCGTCTATTTCTATCCGAAGGCCGACACGCCCGGCTGCACGAAACAGGGCTGTTCGCTGCGCGACGGCTACGAGGCGCTGACCAAGAAGGGCGTCGCCGTGATTGGCGTGAGCCACGACGACGTCGCCGCCCAAAAAGCCTTCAAGGAAAAGTACCACCTGCCGTTCACGCTCATCGCCGACCACGACAAGACCGTGAGCAATGCCTTCGGCGTTCCGGACTACCCGGCGACCTCGCTCGCCCATCGCTCGGCCTACCTCATCAAGGATGGCAAGGTGGTCTACACGGACTACAAGGGCACGACGGATCAGCAGGCCGCGGTCATTCTGGCAGAGCTGGAAAAATTGCAGTAAGGCGCCGGCACGAGTGCCTGTGCGTTGCATGTAGGGCGGCATCTCCGAATGCCGCCCTTCGTATGGGCGGGGTTCGGAGACCCCGCCCTACAAGTCCGCGTCGTCCACCGGGGCCATGACCTCGGCCCGCGGGTCGAGCCGCGCCCGCTCGATCCAGTCGCGGAACAAGGCCAGCGGCGCCAGGAGGTCCGGCGTCAGCGGTGCCGCCACGAGGTCGATGATCCGCCACGCGCCGGTGTCGTCGACGACCACGTTGCGATCGTGGGTGTCGGCCACGAGCCACGGCTCGCCGTCGAGGAACGCCAGGCGCGGGTGATCGCGATCGGCCCGCAGGAAGCGCGAGGGGATCGGGATCAGCCGCTCCGGGTCGAGCCCGGACACGTCCGTTTTTTCCGGCAGCAGCCGCCCGTACGTCTGCTTGGCCACCACGATGCCCTCCGGCGTGATCCCGGCGATCTCGGTGGGAATGCCAAACGTGTGCGTCAGTTGCAGCTTCCGAAACAGCATCCGGTAGCTGCCGGGCACGGCGGTGGCCTGCAGCAGGTCGCCCTCGCCGCGGCGGAACGCGAAGGTCGCCCCGACGTCGCCGCCCTCCCGGAACAGGAAGAATTTGTACACCGAGTGCGCGGCGTCGACGAACGCCAGCGCCTCCACCCCGCCGCCGATGCGGCGCAGCCGGGCCGTGTTGGCTTCAAAGGGATCAGCCGTGTCGGTGTCGAAACCGAAGGCCGCGAACGGCACCAGCGGCAGCAGCCGGCGAAATCCGCGGATTGCCTCGCCGAGCGCGGCCCATTCGCCGCCGGCGCCTTCGAGCAGGCTTACTTCGTCTTCCGCGAGGCGGACGATATCGAGGTCTTTATCTGTTCCGAGGCCGCATTGCCGCGCCGCTTCGACCAGCTGATCGAACGCCCGAAGTCGTTGCCGGTGACCGTCCAGAACAGCGGCCCATCCGGCAGGGCCCGGGAGGCGGGAGCCGGCGAGGTGGCTGGGGTGTCCGGTGAACGGGTCGGTTTCTTGCATGGCTCGGCCATGCGCCCAAGCTCGTGACGGCCGCGCCCGGACGCAAAGACTTTCTGTCCGCAGGTTGTTCACCGCGGAATTTCATGGCGAGAAAGTAACCGGACCAAGCTTGCGGCGGCCCGTTTTCGGGGAAAACCTCTCGCTTGACACCCGCCGGCCTACTCGGCGACTTTGGCCCTCTTTTTCCCGTCATCCATGCAACCTACATTCCGCCCCCATCGCAAGAAACGCGCGCGCAAGATCGGTTTCCGCGCCCGCAAGGCCACCCGCGGTGGCCGCAAAGTCCTCGCCGCCCGCCGTCGCAAGGGCCGCAAACGCCTGACGGTTGTCTGAGATGCGTTTCGGCGCCCGGCAGCGCTTGCGGCGCAACGAAGACTTCCGCGCCGTCCGTGAGCAGGGCCGCCGCATCGATTGCGGGGCCTTCCTGCTGACGTGGCGCGTGCGCCCCGTTGAGTCCGCTGCCGGCCCCGCCCGCGTGGGGGTCGTCGCCTCCCGCGCCGCCGTCGGCGGCGCCGTCCAGCGCAACCGCGCCAAGCGCCGGCTGCGCGAGGTCTTCCGCCGGCACCAAGCCGTGGTTCCCGCCGGCACCGATCTCATCCTCACCGCCCGTTTCGCCCTCCTCCGCCTGGAGTTCACCGAACTGGAGCGTCGCTTTCTCCACGCCTGCGGCAAGCTGGCCGCCCCCGCGAAAAATGTCTGACCTCGTCGCTCTTCCCGCCCGGCTCGCGGGCGGCCTCATCTGGGTTTACCAGCGCACGCTCTCGCCGCTGCTCGTGGCCATCAGCCCCCACGGCGGGTGCCGGTTCAGCCCGACCTGCTCCTGTTATGCCCGCGACGCTCTCGCGGAGCACGGGCTCATTTACGGCTTGTGGCTGACGGCCCGGCGCCTCGTCAAATGCGGGCCGTGGCATCCGGGCGGCGAAGACCCGGTCCCGCGCAAATACAACTGCCGCCGCCCTTCGTCCCCGGTCGCGCCGGCCGCCTGAGCCGGACCGGCCTCGAACTCACTTTTCATGGACAAGAAGAATTTAACCATCGGCGTCCTGCTCGTGCTCGGGGCAGTGGTTTGCCTCTATTTCGGGATCAAGCTCGCGCCGCCGCGCCTCCCGGTCCCGCCGCCGGACCAGGTCCAGACCGCGACGCCTGTCACCGGCGCGCCGGCCCCGGCCCAGCCAGCCGCGGCCACCCCCACCGCCACCGTGCCGGCCGTCCCGCCCGCCACCTCGCCGGCGGCCGCGGTGACCCCCGCCGAATACGTGACCCTGTCGAACGATTTCATCATCGTGCGTTTCACCAACCACGGTGGCGCCATCGACCGCGTCGGCCTGAAGAAATATCCCGCGGTCCAAGGCGAGCCGGAACCCTACACCCTCAACGCGGAACAGGCCGCGCCCGCGCTCAGCCTGACCGACTTTCCCGGCGCCGACAGCCACACCGCCTACCAGCTGGTGTCGCAGACGGCCACCGAGGTGGTCTACCGCGCCGCCACCGCCGACCTCGAGATCACGCGCCGCTACTCACTCGCGCCCACCGCGGACCGCGACAGCTACCAGGTCCGGCACGAGACCACGTTTCGCAATCTGACCGCCAAGGCGCTGCCGCTGCCGCGCACGGTGTTCAACATCGGCACCGCCGCGCCGCTCAACGAGCGCGACTTCGGCCAGTACCTGTACGCCGGTTATTCCGACGGCAAGGACGCGAACTTCATCAGCCGCAGCGAGCTCGAAGGCGGCGGCCTGCTCGCCATGGTCGGCATGAAGGACGGCACGCCGCCGCCGTTCCTGCAGTACACCACCAACCTGGCCTGGGCCTCCGTGAAGAACCAGTTCTTCGTGATGATCCTGACGCCCGACCAACCCGGCACCGGCGTGCACATCGAGCGCATCAAACTCGACCCCGCCGCCCCCGCCACCGAGCGGAAGGCCTACGGCGTGACGACCTACGCCCAGTTCGACTTAAAACCGCTGCCCCCGGGCGGCTCCGAGACCTTCGGCGCAAACTACTTCGCCGGCCCCAAGGAATACAAGCGCCTGGCGAACACCGACCATTTCAAGCACAACGAGGCGAAGGTCATGCAGTTCGACTCGTCGTTCTACTACAAGATCTTCTTCACCGGCCTCGTCGCCCCGCTGCTGCTGACGATCATGACGTGGATCCATTCGGGCGTCCACAACTGGGGCTGGTCGATCGTCCTCACCACGCTTTTCCTGAAGACGGTCTTCCTGCCGTTCACGCTCGCCGCCTCCCGCTCAGCCAAGCGCATGGCGAAGCTCAACCCGATCATGCAGGCGATGCGGGAGAAGTACAAAGACAACCCCCAGAAGCTCCAGTCCGAGACGCTGCGCCTGTTCAAGGAGCACAAGGTCAACCCGCTGGGCGGCTGCCTGCCGATCCTCATCACGATTCCATTCTTCATCGGCTTCTTCTGCATGCTGCAGAGCGCATCCGAACTGCGCTTCGCCTCGTTCCTCTGGGCGCGCGACCTCTCCGCCCCCGACACCATCGGCCATCTCTTCGGCTTCCCGATCAACATCATGCCCGTCCTGATGGGCGCGACCTCGATCATCCAGATGCGGCTGACGCCGACGCCGACAACGGACAACGCCCAGGCCACGATGATGAAGCTCATGCCGTGGATGATGATGATCTTCTTCTACCAGTTCGCCGCCGGCCTCGCGCTCTACTCGACCATCAACGGCCTGTTCACCATCGGCCAGCAACTCGTCATCAACCGCATGCCCGAGCCGCAGCTGCACAATGCCCCTGACGCCGCCGCCGGCCCGAAGAACGTGACGCCGAAGAAAGGCGGTAAGCGGTAAGCCCTAAGCCGTAAGCGTCCCAGCCATCCGGCTTGCGACGACTCCAGCTTACCGCTTAAAGCTTTTCGCTTAGAGCTCCCTTCCCCATGGCCGGCCATAACAAGTGGTCCAAAGTCAAGCGCCTCAAGGCCGTCACCGACGCGCGCAAGGGCAAGGTCTTCTCGCGCCTCGCGCGCGACATCACCATGGCCGCCAAGGCGGGGGGCGGCAATCCCGAGGCCAACGCGCGCCTGCGCACGCTCCTGCTCAAGGCGCGGGAGGCCAACATGCCGGCGGACAATGTCGATCGCGCCATCAAGAAGGGCACGGGCGAGTTGCCGGGCGTCGTCTTCGAGGAACTCACCTACGAGGGCTACGGCCCGGGCGGCGTGGCGTTCATCGTCAAGGCCACGACCGACAACAAGCAGCGCACCGCCCAGGAGGTCCGCTCGAAGTTTGCCCGCTGGGGCGGCAACCTCGCGCAAAACGGCGCCGTGGCCTTCCAGTTCCTCCACGCCGGCCAGTTCCTCATTGCGAAGGAGAAAACCACCGAGGACCGCCTGATGGAGGTCGTCCTCGAGGCCGGGGCCGACGACGTCATCACCACCGACCAGGGCTATGAGGTCCGCTGCGCCATCCCGGCCTTCGACCGCGTGGCCCATGCGCTCGAACAGGCGGGCATCAAGACCGACAGCGCCGAGATCGCCTACATCCCGACCAACACCATTCCGATTGCCAGCGTCGACCTCGCCCGCAGCCTCGTGCGCCTGCAGGAGGCGCTCGACGAGGACGACGACGTTTCCGCCGTCTTCTCCAACGAGGAGATGGACGAGGCGGTCAGCGAGGCCGCCCACGCCGGCTGACGCGGCCGGCGGGTCCGATCGGTAGGGCGGCGAGTCCCTTCGCCGCCGCGACGTGAAACGCGCCCCGCGACCGGCGGCGGCCCAGTCCGGTGTTCCCGACTGGTGTCCTGATCAAGGACGTCAGCGCCCCGCTGCGGGACCTAGTCCGCCGGCGCGAAATGCGCGGCCTGTTTGCTGAGGGATTTTTCCAGCCCGCCACAGACCAGCTGGCAGAGTTTCGGGATGTTCGGGTCGTTGATGCGGTAGATCACCTGCAGGCCTTCCTTGCGCCGGGCGAGGATGTCCACGCCGAGGAGCGTCTGCAGGTGCCGCGAGACATTGGCCTGGCTGCCGCCGGTCGCGGCGACGAGCTCCGTCACGTTCTTTTCGCCATCGAACAGGGCTTGGATGAGGCGCAGGCGCATCGGCTCGGCCAGCACGGCAAAGCGGCGGGCGACGATTTCGAGGGCCTGTTCGTGGAGCGGAAAACTGCGAGCCATGCCGCGCCACCAAAACCCCGCTTGACAAAATGGCAAGTATATACGCATATGCGCATATACTTTTATGAAAATCGAGTCCTTCATCCGCCTCCTCGCCGGCTCCGCCGTGCTGCTCAGCGTCGTCCTGGTCCACTTCGTCAGCCCGTGGTGGCTGCTGCTCACCTGCTTTGTCGGCCTCAACCTCATGCAGTCCGCCCTCACGGGCTTCTGCCCGCCGACGATCGTGCTGACCAAGCTCGGCTGGCTCGACGAATCCGGCACCATCCACTGGGGCGGCCGCCGCTGAACCTCCGCCGTGCGTCCCCCCATGTTCCGCTTCCTCCTCCCCGTCATCGCCGGCGCCGCCTTCGGCGCCCTCCTGGGCTGGTTCGGCTCGTGCACCTCGGGTAACTGTCCGCTGACCTCCACCTGGTGGCGCGGCGCCCTCTATGGCGGGTTCCTCGGACTGCTCGTGGCCCTGAATCCCCGTCTCTGATCCCGCCATGCGCTTCCGGTTCCCCTTCCCCTCCCTCCTCTTCGCGCTGGCGCTCCCCGGCTCGCTGCTCGCCGAGCCCTGGACCCTCGACCGGGCGCTGGCCGCCGCACTGAAGGACAATCCCGATGCCCGCCTGGCGCTCCGTCGCGCCGAGGGAGCCGACGCGATGGTGCAGCAGGCCCGCGCCGCCTGGTACCCGCAGCTCCTGCTCCAGGGCCGGTACACCCAGACGAACAGCCCGATGATGGCCTTCGGCTCCATCCTCAACCAGCGGGCGTTCAATTTCGGCCTCGATTTCAACCACCCCGGGCGCATCGACGATCTCAACGCCACCGCCACGGTCGCCTACAACCTCTACGGCGGCGGCCGGCCGACCGCCGGCCTCGCGGCCGCCCAGGCGGGCGTCCGGGCCGCGGCCGAGGATGTCCGCGCCGCGCAGAACCAGCTCGGCGCCGCCGTCGTCAAGGCCTACCTCGACATCCGCAAGGCCCGGGAGGCCGTCGGCGCGCTCGAGGCGGGCGTCGCCGCCTACGAGTCCGCCGTCGGCGTGGCGCAGGCGCGCTTCGACGCGGGGCAGATGCTCAAGGCCGACCTGCTCAGCCTCCAGGTCCAACTCGCGCAAACCCGCGAACAGCTCGCCGCCGCCCGGCACGGCGCCAGCCTGGCCGAGCGCGCTTTCAACTTCGTCCTCGGCGCCGAGGATCCCGCCGCGCCGGTGGCGCTGGCCGACGACGATCCCGCCCTGGCCGGGCTCGCCGCGCCGGACGGAGTCGATTTTTCCCAGCGACCCGAGCTGGTCGGCCTGCGCGCGCGTGTCGCCGCCGCCGAGGCCATGCGCAAGGTTGCCCGCGGCGCCCGGCGACCCACCGTCAACGCCTTCGCCAGCTACCAGTACGACCAAGGCTGGGAACTCGACCGGCATGCCGACAGCTGGCTCGCCGGCCTTTCCTTCGACCTGAATCTCTTCGATGGCGGCCAGGCCTCCGGCAAGATCCGCCAGAGCAATGCCGAGCTGGCGCAGGTGAAGGAAATGCTGCACAAGGCCGAGCTCGGCATCGGCCTCGAGGTCGAGCAGGCCCGGCTCGCCCTCGCCGACGCGCGCGAACGACTTGCCGTCTCCGCCCAAGCCGTGGCCCAGGCCGAGGAGAGCGCCGCGCTGAGCCGCGAGCGTTTTGCCAAGCAGCTCCTCCTCACCGCCGAGCTCATCGGGGTCGAGGGACGCCTGATCGAAACGCGCATGCGCCACGCCTTCGCCGTCGCGGACGAGCGCGTCGCCGTCGCCGACTACCGCCGCGCCCTCGGGTTCCCGCTGCTCGCCAACCACTAAACCTTTCCCGCATGAACCTCCGACTCCCCCTCCTTTCCGTTGCCGTGCTGGCCGCGTTCACCGGGTGCTCCCGCCACGAGGCCGCCGCCGGGACCGCCGCCGCCCTGCCGCCGGCCCGCGTCCGCCTGGTCGTCGTCCACACCGAAAGCGTTCCCGTGCTCACCGAGATCACCGGCGCGATCCGCCCGGTCCGCCGCGCCACGCTCGCCGCCAAGCTCATGGGCGCCATCGACGAGCTGCCGGTGGCCCTCGGCCAGCGCGTGTCCGCCGGCGATCTCCTGCTCCGGATCTCGGCCGCCGAGATCTCCGCCCGGCTCGCCCAGGCGCAGGCCGGCCTCGACCAGGTCCAGCGCGACCTCGCCCGCGAGCGCGACCTGCTCCCGAAGCACGCCAGCACCGCCGAGATGGTCCGCAACCTCGAGACCCGCGCCACCGTCGCCGAGGCCCAGGTCCGCGAGGCGCAGACGATGCTCGGCTACGCCGAGCTGCGCGCGCCGTTCGATGGCTTTGTCGCCCGCAAGTACGTCGAGGCCGGCGATCTCGCGTCGCCCGGCATGCCCCTGATCGAGCTGGAAGGCACCGACTCCTTCCAAGTCGAGGCCGGGATTCCCGACTCGCTCGCCGGCTCCCTCACGGTCGGCACGCCCGTCGAGGTCGACGTCGCGTCCGCCCACGTCACCTTCGCCGCCCCGCTAGCCGAACTCTCGTCCGCCGCCGACCCCAACGCCCACACGGTCACGGCCAAGTTCACCGTGCCGGCCGGCCTCTCCGTGCGGTCCGGCCAGTTTGCCCGCCTGCAAATCCCCGGCGCGCCCGTCCGCGTCCTGCTCGCGCCGGCGGCGGCCGTCAGTATCGACGGCCAGATGGAGCGCGTCTTCGTCGCCGGCGCGGGCAATCGCGCCGAACTCCGGCTCGTCAAGACCGGTGCCGCCCGCGGCGACCGCGTCGAGATCCTCTCGGGCCTCGATGACGGCGAGCGCGTCGTGCTTGCGCCGCCCGCCGGCCTGCGCGAAGGCCAGCCGCTGGAGGCCACGCCGTGAGTCAGCGCGCCGCCCCGTTCGCCGATCCGGCGCGCTACGGCTTCGCCGGCCGCATGGCGTCGGTGTTCATCGACTCCAAGCTGACGCCGATCGTCGTCGCCGCGTCGCTGCTGCTCGGGCTTTTCGCCGTGCTGATGCTCCCCCGCGAGGAGGAGCCGCAGATCAAGGTGCCGATGATCGACGTGATGGTCGCCATGCCCGGCGCCAGCGCCCGGGAGGTCGAAAACCGCGCGACCCGGCCGATGGAAAAGCTCCTCTGGGAAATCCCCGGCGTCGAGTACCTCTACTCCACCGCCAGCCCGGGCGGCGACATGACCATCGTCCGGTTCAAGGTCGGCACCGACCTCGAGGCCGCGCTGGTCCGCCTCAACCAAAAACTGCAGTCCAACTTCGACCGCATTCCGCTGGGCGTCACGCCGCCGCTGGTCAAGCCACGCACGATCGACGACGTGCCCGTGCTCGCCCTCACCTTCCACAGCACTCGTTACGACCATGCGACGCTCCGGCGGCTTGCCGTCCAGGTCGACGACGTGGTCAAGGAGATCCCCCTGGTGGCCGAGACCACGATCATCGGCGGCCAGCCGCGCGCGGTGCGCGTGCTGCTCGACCCCTCGCGCCTCGCCTCGCGCAACCTCAGCCCCGGCTATCTCGTGCCGATGCTGCAGCAGGCGAACGCCCAGGCCCTCACCGGCGCGCAGTCGACCGACAACCGCGAGACCCTGTTGCAGACCGGCACTTTCTTCCGTGATGCCCGCGACGTCGGCGCCGTGGTCGTCGGGGTTTTCCAAGGCCGCCCGGTCTACCTCCGCGATGTCGCCACCATCGCCGACGAACCGGTCGAGCCGTCCAACTACGTCCTGTTCGGCCGCGGCGGCGCCAGCGCCGGCGAGGAGGCCGCCGTCACCCTCAGCATCGCCAAGCGTCCGGGGGCGAACGCCATCGACGTCGTCGCCGACGTCGAGCGCAAGGTCGCCGCCCTCAAGGGCACGCTGATCCCCGCCGACATCGGCGTCTCGGTCACACGCGACTACGGCGCCACCGCGAGCGAGAAGTCCAACGAGCTGCTCCTCCACATGGGCCTCGCCATCTTCGGCGTCGCCGTGCTCATCCTGCTCTTCCTCGGCTGGCGCGAGTCGCTCGTCGTGCTGCTGGCCATCCCGGTCACCCTCGGCCTGACGCTGCTCGTCTTCTACCTCTACGGTTACACGCTCAACCGCATCACGCTGTTCGCGCTGATCTTCTCGATCGGCATCCTGGTCGACGACGCCATCGTCGTCGTCGAGAACATCGTCCGGCACATGGGCCTGCCGAGCTGCCGCCGCAAGCGCCTCCTGCAGATCGCCGTCGAGGCGGTGGACGAGGTGGGCAACCCGACCATCCTCGCCACCTGGGCCGTGATCGCCGCCGTGCTGCCGATGGCCTTCGTCAGCGGCCTCATGGGGCCCTACATGCGCCCGATCCCGATCGGCTCGAGCGCGGCCATGCTCTTCTCGTTGCTGGTCGCCTTCGCCGTGACGCCGTGGGCCGCGCTCAAGATCCTCCGCGGCCACGCCCACCGCGACCCGCAGGCGGCGGAGTTCATCGACGCCCCGCTCACCGAGGAGGAGGAGGCCGCCGACGAGACGATGCCGGACACCATGTTCACCCGCCTCTACCAGCGTTTCATGCGCCCGCTGATCGAGCACCGGTCGTGGCGCTGGGCCTTCCTCGCGGTCGTGGCCGCGGCCACGGTCGCCTCGATGGGCCTCGTCGGGATTGGCGCCGTGAAGGTCAAGATGCTGCCCTTCGACAACAAGTCCGAGTTCCAGGTCATCCTCAACATGCCCGAGGGCACGACGCTGGAGCAGACCGCCCGCGTGGCCCGCGAAATGGCCGCCGCCGTGCGGGTCGAGCCCGAGGTGCGCGACTACCAGGTCTATGCCGGCACCGCCTCGCCCTTCAATTTCAACGGCCTGGTCCGCCACTACTTCATGCGCCGCGGCAGCAATGTCGCCGACCTGCAGGTCAACCTCCGGCCCAAGCACGAGCGCTCGGCCCAGAGCCACGACATCGCCCGGCGCATCCGCCCGCGCCTCGCGGCCATCGCCCAAAAATACGGCGGTGTGGTCGCGGTCGCCGAGGTGCCCCCGGGCCCGCCGGTGCTGCAGACGCTCGTCGCCGAGATCTACGGCCCGACCGAGGAGGCCCGCCTCCAGCTCGCCGCGAAGGTCCGCGACATCTTCACCCAATCGCCCGGCGTCGTCGACGTCGACTGGTACGTCGAGGAGCAGCAGGCCAAGACCGTCCTGCGCGTCAATCGCGAGAAGGCCGCGCTGCTCGGCATCAGCGAGGCCGCCATCACCCGCACGGTGCAGATGGCCATGCAGGGCTACCCGGTGACGTCCCTGCACACGCCCGCCGACCGCGAGCCGGTCGACGTGGTTCTCGAGCTGCCCCGCGCACTCCGCGCCCGGCCCGACGACCTGCTGGCGCTGCCCGTCCGCTCCGAGATGAATCCGGCGGCGCCGCTCGTGCCGCTGCGCGAGCTCGTCACCGTCGAGCCGACCCGCGGCGAACGAAACATCTACCACAAGAACCTGCAGAACGTGATCTACGTCACCGGCGACGTCGCCGGCGCAGTCGAGAGCCCGGTCTATGCGATTTTGGCGATGAACAAGGCGCTCGCGAAGCTCGACGGCCGGGAGTTTGGCGGCACGGCACCCGCCGTGAAAATCTTCAACGCCACGATGCCCTTCGACGACCATGAGCCGGCGATGAAGTGGGACGGCGAGTGGCAGGTGACGATCGAGGTCTTCCGCGACCTCGGCCTGGCCTTCGGCGCCGTGTGCATCCTGATCTACATGCTCATGGTCGGCTGGTTCAAGAACTACGCCACGCCGCTGATCGTCATGACGGTGATTCCGTTCTCCCTCGTCGGCATCCTGCCGGCCCACGCCGCGCTGGGAGCGTTCTTCACCGCGACGTCGATGATCGGCTTCATGGCCGGCGCGGGCATCGTCGTGCGCAATTCGATCATCCTGGTCGACTTCATCGAGCTGCGGCTCAGCCATGGGCGGCCGCTGGCCGAAGCCTGCATCGAGTCGGGCGCGGTGCGGTTCCGCCCGATGATGCTGACGGCCTTCGCCGTCGTGGTCGGCGGCCTGGTCATCCTGGCGGACCCGATCTTCCAGGGCCTGGCCATCTCGCTGCTCTTCGGCGCCATCGCCTCGCTCGTCATCAGCCCGCTCGCAGTGCCGCTCATCTACTACATGACCCACGCCGGCGCCCATCCGCCACCCGCCTCCGAGCCGGTCGCGGTTCCCGACCAGACGTGCGCCTCCCCTTCATGAATCCAAAGCAACTGCTCAAATCTTTGTTCACCTCCGCGCCCCGCCTGGCGCCGGCCGACTGCGCCCATCGCGTGCGCTCGGGCGCGGCCGTCCTCATCGACGTCCGCGAACCGGGCGAATGGTCGGCTGGCGTCGCGCATGCGGCGAAGCTCCTGCCGTTGAGCGACCTCACCGGCGCCCGCCACCACTGGCGGCCCTTTCTCGCCGAGGCGAAGGATCGCGAAGTCCTGCTCTATTGCGCCTCAGGCGCGCGCTCCGGCATGGCCGCGCGGATGCTCGTCGCCGAGGGGGTGCGCGCCGCCAACACCGGCGGACTCGCCGCGTGGCTCGACGCCGGCTGGCCGATCGCACAGCCCTCGCCGCGCACCCGCGTCCATTGAGCGCGCCGCGCGTTTCTTTTCCCGAACCCAACCACGTCACCCCATGAAAACCAACATCGGTTCCCTCGATCGCATCATCCGCATCATCGTCGGCCTCGCCGTCCTCGGCGCGGGTTACTATTTCAAATCCTGGTGGGGGCTCATCGGCTTTCTGCCGCTGCTGACCGCGGTCATCCGCTTCTGCCCGGCGTACGTGCCGCTCGGCCTGAGCACGTGCGGCTCCGAGTCGGAAAAAAAGGAATGAGTCGCGCCGCTTGCTTCGGCGGCCGGCCTGGTAGATCGTGACGGCGCATGTGGACCTGGGCTGAATGGATCGCCGACCGGGCGGTGCAACTGACGGGCCTCGACGCCGCGCGCGGGGCCGGGGCGGCGCTGCAGTTCTTCGTCTACGATCTCCAGAAGATCGTCGTGTTGATCCTCGTCGTCGCGTTCGTGATGGCGCTCGTCCGCGGCGCGCTGCCGCTCGCGAAAATCCGCCTTTGGCTCGACCGGCCGAGCGGCCGGTTCTTCGGCTATCCGGCCGCCGCCGCCTTCGGCGCGGCCACGCCTTTCTGCTCGTGTTCGTCCGTGCCCGTGTTCCTCGGCTTCATCCAGGCGCGCTTCCCGGTCGGGGTCGCGTTCGCGTTCCTCATCACGTCGCCGATCGTCAACGAGATCGCGGTCGCCTTGCTCGCCGCGACCTTCGGCTGGAGGTTGGCGCTCACCTACGCCGGCGTCGGCATCGCCCTCGGCATCGCCGGCGGCCTGGCCCTTACCTTGGTGGGCGCCGGGCGCTGGCTCACACCCGCCGCGCTGGAGCCGGTGGCGGCGGACGACGATCCGCCGCTCTCCGGCGCGCGCGCCCGGCTGCGCGACGCCGCCGAGACCAGCGGGCGCATCTTGCGGCGGATCCTGCCGTGGCTGGTGGTCTCCCTGCTGCTCGGCGCGTCCATGCATGGCTTCGTGCCGTCCGGCTATTTTCAGAAGCTCTTCGCCGGCACCGGCGCCTGGACCGTCCCGCTCGCCTCGCTCGCCGGCCTGCCGCTCTACGTCAGCGCCAACGCCACGGTGCCGCTGCTTGACGCCTTCGTGTCCAAGGGCGTGCCGCTGGGCACCGCGCTCGCCTTCCTGCTGTCCGCCGTGGGCGTTTCCCTGCCCGAGCTGGTGATGTTGCGCAGCGTGATGAGCGTCCGCCTGCTCGTGGCCTTTTCCCTCGTCGTGCTCGTCGGCACGACCATCGTCGGCTGGCTCTTCAACGCCCTGCAATGACCACTCCTTTCGACGCCACTTTCTGGAACCAGCGCTACGGCGCCACCGGCGACAGCTACATCTACGGCACCGCGCCGAATGAATTTCTCGCGGCGGTCGCCGACCGGATCCCGCCCGGCCCGGTGCTGTGCCTGGCCGACGGCGAGGGCCGCAACGGCGTGCACCTGGCCGCGCTCGGCCATGCCGTGACCTCCGTCGACCTCTCCGCCGCCGGCCTCGCCAAGGCCCGCGCGCTCGCGGAGAAGCGCGGCGTCGCCCTGACCACCGTCGTCGCCGATCTCAACGACTTCGACCCCGGCGAACAGGCCTGGGCCGGCATCGTCGCGATTTTCATGCACCTGCCGCCGATGCTGCGCGCCAAGGTCCTCGCGCGGGCGGCCGCCGGCCTGAAACCGGGCGGGGTCTTTGTGCTTGAGTGCTACTCGCCCGCGCAACTGGCCTTCAACACCGGCGGCCCGCGCGATGTCACCCTGTTGCCGACACTTGCCGCCCTGCGCGCGGAGCTCGCCGGCCTGGACTTTCTCCACGGCCAAGAGCTCGAACGCGACATCCTCGAGGGCGACGGCCACACCGGCCGCGGCGCGGTCGTGCAGGTCATCGCGCGCAAGCGGACATAACCCGTCGAATCCCGTTCGTCCGCCGGCCGGCATGACTCGCGGAACCACGCGTGCACTGCGCGCCGCATAATGGCGGCGACAAGCTGGCGTAATTAGTGCGGGGCGCTGCTTCCGCAGTGCGGACAATTGCGCGGCGCAGGGGTACGCTGGGGCCAACCAAAGTACCCCATGTCTAAACTCTCCGATTCCGAAATCGCCCGGATGCACCCCGAGACCATGGCCCTCAGCCACGGCTTTGACCCGTGGCTCAGCGAGGGCGCCGTCAAGCCGCCCGTCTTCCTGACTTCCACGTTCGCCTTCAAGTGCGCCGCCGACGGCAAGCGCTTCTTCTCCTGGGCGCACGGCGAGGGCGCCCCGCCGCCGCGCCGCGAGCAGGGCCTCATCTACTCGCGCATCAACAATCCGAACCTCGAGATCTTCGAGGATCGCATCGCCCTCTGGGAAGGCATGGCGGACGCCTACAGCTTCTCCAGCGGCATGGCGGCCATCGCCACCACGCTGCTGGCCACGCACCAACCGGGCGACGAGATGATCGTGTGTGCGCCCGTCTATGGCGGCACCGACGCGCTGCTGCACCATTTCCTCCAGGCCTTCGGCATCGCGGCGCATTTCGTGCCGGCCGGCGTCGACGCCCCGGCCGCCGCGAAGAAACTGCTCAACGCGCGCACGCGGTCGATCTTCATCGAAAGCCCCGCCAATCCCAGCAATCGCCTGACCGACATCGGGCGCATGAAGGAGCTCGCCGCCGGGCATCCCGGCGGGCGCGTGCTGGTCATCGTCGACAACACCATGGCGGGCCCGGTGTTCGCGCAGCCGGCCAGGGTCGGCGCCGACATCGTGTTGTACTCGGCCACCAAGTTCATCGGCGGCCATTCGGATGTCGTGGGCGGCGTCGCGATCGCCAACGATCCCGTCCTCCTCGCGGCGATCGCGCAGCACCGCGCGATGCTCGGCGGCATGCCCAACCCGTACACGGCGTGGCTCCTCACCCGCTCGCTCGAGACGCTCAAGATCCGCGCCGAGCAGCAGCAGCGGAACGCGGAGCACGTCGCCGCGTTCCTCGCGGCCCATCCCAAGGTGCGCGAGGTCCGGTACCTCGGGTTGCTTGCGCCCGGGGACCCCGAATACGCCATCTACCGCCGCCAGCACACCGGGCCCGGTTCCTTGATCTCCTTCTATATCCGCGGCGGCGAGCAGGAAGCCTTCGCCTTCCTCGACCACCTCAAGGTCTTCAAGCTCGCCGTCTCGCTCGGCTCGACCGAGTCGCTCGCCCAGCACCCGGCGGCAATGACCCACTCCGGCCTCACGCCGGAGGACAAGCTCCACTGGGGCGTCACCGATGACCTCGTCCGCCTGTCCATCGGCATCGAGAATCACCAGGACCTCATCTGGGACGTGCAACAGGCGCTCGACCAGGTCGCGCCCGCGCGCGCGCCGGCCGCGGTCGAGCCTGGGGCGGCGCACTCGCCGGCGACGCATTCCGCCCTGTGAGTTTCGATTTTCGAACCCTTTGCGGTGTTGAACCGGATCGTCCCGCCGACCGGGTCGCCGCCGTGCTCATGCCGCTCGGCGTCGTGGCGTCGTTGCTGCCGTGGACGCCGCCGTGGGCGGCCTTGCTCGCCGGCGCGGCGCTGGCGCTGACCCTCGGCAATCCCTGTCTCAATGCCGCCAACCGGGCCGCAAAATGGCTGCTGCAGATCGCCGTCGTCGGCCTGGGCGCGGGCGTCAACCTCACGGTGGTGGCACGCGTCGGGCTTTCGGGTCTCGGCTACACGCTGGCCGGCCTCGTCGCGACCTTCGCCCTTGGAGCGTGGCTCGCCCGCCGGCTTGGCATCGGCGCCAAGGTCGCCGCGCTCATCTGCGCCGGCACCGGCATCTGCGGCGGCAGTGCCATCGCCGCCGCCGCGCCCGCCATCGGCGCCAAGACGGAGGAAACCTCCGCCGCGCTCGCCGTCGTTTTCCTGCTCAACGGCGTCGCCCTGCTCATTTTCCCCGCGATCGGCGGTTGGGCCGGACTGGATGCGCACCAGTTCGGCCTGTGGTGCGCGCTGGCCATCCACGACACGAGTTCGGTCACCGGCGCGGCGCTGACCCGCGGCCATGAGTCGCTGCTGGTCGCGACCACCGTGAAGCTCGCCCGGGCGCTGTGGATCGTGCCCGTAGCCCTGGTGCTCGGCGCCTGGTTCCGGCGGGGTTCCGGCGCGGGCCCCGCCCGCCGCCGGGTGGGCGTGCCGTGGTTCATCGTGGGGTTCGTCGCCATCTCCACCCTGTTCACCTTCGTGCCGGAACTGGCCCCGGCGGTGCATCCGGTCAGCCTCGTCTCCCGCGCGCTGCTCACCCTCACGCTCTACCTGATCGGCACCGGCCTGAGCCGCGCCGTGGTCCGGGCCGTGGGCGCGCGCCCTTTGCTGCATGCGCTGCTCCTGTGGATCGTCATCGGCGGCGCCACCTTGGGAGCCATCCGGGCGGGCTGGGTGCGTTGACCGGCTACCGCATCGACACTCTTGCGATGGAGCCCCAGGCTGGAGTATCATGACCCCATGAAGACGCTGCCGATGCTGCTGCTCGTCGCATTCGGGAGCCTGGCCGGCCGGGCCGCGGAGCCCGCGGTCGCCGGTTCGACTCCCTTCATCTGGATCGCACTCGACGACCCCGCCGCCGCCACCATCCGGCGCAACGCCGACGAAATCATCAAGCGGGTCGGCACGACGCTCATCTACGAGGTGGAACATAGCATCCAGACCGACGGCCTGATCAAGACCCTCCAGATCGCCCATCTGCGCGATTTCAAAATGCCAAGGCTGCCGGCCAACCAACCGCAGCTCACCGCCATCAAGCTGACCAGCCTGCAGCTCCGCAATCCGGCGAACGCCCCCGACGCCGCCGACCGCGCCGTCCTCACCAAGATCAACGACGCCCTCCAGGAAGGCGACGATGTGCCGCCGCAGCTGATCCAACTCGTGACGCCCACCGGCAAGCCGCCCGAGTGGCGCGTCTATCGTCCGGTCAGCACCATGCCGGTCTGCATCAAATGCCACGGCCCGGTGGATTCGCTCGCCCCCGAGGTTCGCTCCTACCTCGCCGAACATTATCCCGCGGACAAGGCCGTCGATTATTCCGGGTACCAATGGCGGGGCCTCATTCGCGTTTCCTTCGTCGAATCCGGCAAAGCCAAATAACGACCCATTCTTCCATGAATCGCATATTACTCTTCTTTCTTGCCGCGGCGGCCACGGCCTTCGGCGCCGAGGTCGCAAAGATCGCCCCGGCCGATGCGGCCAAGCTGGTGGCCAACGGCTCCGCCGTGCTCATCGACGTGCGCGAACCGTCCGAGTGGGCCGCCACCGGCGTCGTCGACGGCGCGGTCCTGCTGCCGAAGAGCGATTTCGACGGCGCGCAGAAACAATGGAAGGAGTTCCTCGCGAAAACCGGCGCCAAGGAGCTCATCCTCTATTGCCGCACCGGGCATCGCGCCGGCGTCGTGGCGGCCGCCTTGGCGGAACAGGGGCACAAGGTCGCCAATGCCGGCGGGCTTAAGGACTGGCAGGAGGCCGGCCAGCCGGTGCATCCGCCACCCCCGGCGAAGTAGTGGCGCCGCGTTCGCGTGCCATGCTCATGCCGGAAGCATTCCCAGTCGACCCGCCGCTCGAGATCATCCAGCCATGCTCGGAGGCTTGCGTGTGCTTTCAGCCGATGCCCGATGGCGGCTGGTCCGACTACGGACTTTGCACCAATCCCGCTTCGCCCCTGCGCGGTTTTCCCGTCCGCGTCGGACGCGACTGCCGGAATTACCGCACGGGTCGGGAGGCGGACCAGCGCGATCGAACGGCGACCTGAAAGGAGCGTGGGGCGCGACGCGCATCGGCGCCGGCCCGCTTTGTAGGTTGGGCGTCAGGCCTGACCTGCCTCCCCTGCGCTAAGCCCGCCCGTGCCGCAGCCGCGCGGCCTGGATCAGGCACACGCAGTCCTCGCCGTCGGCGGTGTGCAGCCAGTGCAGGTCGAGTTCCGGAAACGCCCGGTCCATGGCCCGCCGCAGGCCGCCGACTTCGAGCACGACGATCCCGTGCGGCTGCAGGCGATCGCGCGCCTGGCGCAGGAGCTTGCGGATCACGTCGAGTCCGTCGCGGCCGCCGTCCAGCGCAAGCGCCGGCTCGCGCCGGAATTCCTCGGGCAGCCCGCGCAACTCGCGCGTCGGCACATAGGGCGGATTGCTGAGGATGACGTCGTAGGCGGCGCGCGGGACCGCGTCGAACACGTCCGACCGGTGCAACCGCACGCGCCGCGTCAGCCCGTGCGCCGCGAGATTGAACTTCGCCACCGCCAGGGCGGCGGGCGACAGCTCGATGGCGTCGACCTTCGCCCCCGGAAACTGCCGCGCGAGCAACACCGCCAGGCAACCCGAGCCGGTGCAGACGTCGACGACCCGCCTCACCGGCCGGCCCCGCGGCAGCCAGAGCGGGAGCTCCGGCAGCAACTCGACGAAATAGGAGCGCGGGATGATGACGCGTTCGTCGACGTAGAACTTGTGCGGTCCGAGCCACGCCTCGCGCGTCAGGTAGGCGGCGGGCACGTGCTCCTCGAGTCGCCGGCGAAAGACTTCGTGCAACTGCTCCGCCTGCGCCGGCAGAATCTTCCGGCGCAACACCGCCGGGCGGCTGTCGAGCGGCAACCCGAGCGTGCGCAGCAGCAGATAGAGCGCCTCGTCGTGCGCCGACAGCGCGACCTGGCCCAAGGTCACGCGGTGCCGCGCATAGTGGCGTTCCGCCCAGTGCAACCAATCACCCAGGGTGGCCAGCCGGCCGGGCCGAAGCCGTGGCGAAGGCCGGTGACCCAGCGTCGCGGCCGAGGAATGACGGAGCGCGCCCATCGGTCACCTCCCGGCGGGGGGCGCGGCGGTGACGTGCTCGTGGTTATGAATGTGCTCCGAGCAGTAGCATTCGTCGCCGGCGCATTTCGAGCAGTAGCGAAAATCCATCTGGGGATCCGAGACATCGGTCTTCCCGCAAATCCGGCACGTGTGCCGCGCCGCCCGCTCGTGGCTCTGGGTGGCAAAGGACTGCGCCTGCCAGGCCATGCGGCGTTTGCCGGTGCGGAGCGAGGCGACGATGTCCGCGGAAAAGAAGATCAGGAAATTGCCAATCGCCGCCAGGATCATCAGCCGGTCGGACCAGTCGCCCCGGAAGAAGGCGTACCCGTAGCCGATCCACGCGATGAGCGCCAGCCACTTGATCCGCACCGGCAGGATGAAGAAGATGTACATCACGAAATCCGGGTTCAGGTAGGCGAAAGCCAGGAACACCGTGCCCGCGATGTAGGCGTTGCTGGCGTAGTCCGCCGGCGTGATGAAGGATGCGGCCACGGTCAGCACCCAGCCGAGCAAGAGGAACGCGTTGTAGCGAAAGACGCCCCAGTGCTGCTCGAGCGCGTTGCCCATCAGGTAGAACAGGTACCAGGTGAATGCCAGGAAGATGGCGCTGGTCATGCTGATGGTCAGCGTCGGCGGCACGAAGATGAAGGTGACCGGCCGCCAGACCTCGCCCGCCAGCACCGCCATGGGCAGCAGGGCGATGCGTTCGACATTGAAGTGACCGAGCAGGGCGAACCCGAGCACCATCACCTGGCCGAGCACCAGGTAGAGGGAAAGGTCGGGAATGGCGAAACGGCCGAGGGCCCGTTCGAGCCGGGAAAACAGAGACATGCGGGCTTACTTCTCAGGCTTGGGCGTGAGCTGGTCGAGCAAAGTTTGTTTCTCGGCCGCCATTTTCGGATCGGTGATCCCCTCGAGCAGGTCGGCCGCCTCCTGCTTGCGTCCGAGTTTGATCAGCACGTTGGCCTTCTGCAGCTTCACCAGCTGGCGCATCTCCGCCGTGACCGGCCGCAATTCCAGCCTCGTCCAGGCGGCGAGCGCGTCGTCCCAGCGCGGGGTTTCGAGTTCGTAGTAGGCCTTGCCCAGGCGATACGCGTACTCGATCTTGTCCGGCGCGAACTCCGCCGCATGGGCGAAGGCCTCGAGCATCGTCTTGTCGAGGGTGGCGCGGGTGAAGTTGCCCTCGCGGAGAAACTCGTCGCGTCCGGCCGACAGCAGCTCGCCGAGTTGGTAGTGGTAGAGCGGCTCCTTCGGCGCGAGGTCGATGGCGGCCATGACCCATGGCAACGCATCCACCGGATGGCCATCCTCGGCGAGGTATTTCGCGAGCTGGTTCTTCACCACCGGGATGTCCGGGTCGAGCTTGTTCGCCTTCAGCAGGATCGCGGTGCCCTCCTTGCGCATGCCGACCTTGCCGAGCAGCATGCCGTACGGCACGTAGGCCGCGGCGAAGTCGGGATTCTTCTGGATCAGCACGTCGTAGCTGTTGATCACGTTCTGCAGCTCGCCGCGCAGCCAGGCCACGTCCACCTCGTCGCCCGCCTTGTCGGCCTTCGCCAGGATGTCGGTCTGCCGCGCATAGATTTCCTTCAACGTCCGCTCGGCCAGCGTCTCGGCCGGCAGCGGCGCGGCCAGCCACGCCATCGCCGCCAGCGGCAGCAGCCGGCGGATAAACCAGGTTGCGGATGTTCGCATGCGGCTACGACACGCGGGTCCCCAAATCGTTCAAGGATTTATCCAAGACCTTATGCGCCGCGCGCGCCGCCGGCCGCGGGCTTTCCGCCGCGGTTTTAACCCAAATGGCACACCGAGGGTGGCATGCACTGTGCTAACATTAGCCCGTTCGCCAGTGCGTTGCTCCCGGAGCATCCACGGCAACCGGTTCTTTGACTTGGGGTGGAGTCGGCGTGAGGCCGCCGCTTCCACCCCGGACTCGTGCCTCTTCTGTCGGGACGCCCAGCCGGACCCATCTTCGCGCCGGCCGACCGCCCCAAGACCACGCTTTCGCCGCGGAGGGACCGTCAACCGGGTCGTCCGCGGTGGAACAAGCCGCCCGTTCGCGGCCGGCATCCGGCCGCGGACGGCGTCTTGCCCAAACAGAAAACCAACCCCGCCTCACCGCGGGGATTAAAACATGAACACGAAGTCCAAACTAACCCTCAGCCTCGGCCTGCTCCTGGCTCCGCTTGCCCTGCTCGCGAAGTCCCCGGAGTCGGCCTATGTCGAGTCCTACCATGGTCGCACGGACATTCCGGTGCCCGTCTCGGTCGTTTCGCCCGAGGTGGACGCCAGGTTCGCCGGCCAGAAGGTCGCACTCGAGTTCGTCGTCGATCCGACGGGCAAGCCGACGCTCATCGCGCCGGCCGCGCCCGGCACCGATGCCGAACTGGTGGCCGCGCTCACGTCGGCCGTTGCCCAGTGGCGTTTCGCCCCGGCGACGGCGGACGGCAAGCCGGTCGCCCGCAAGGTCGTGTTGCCCATGCAGATTGTCGGCCCGTTCGACCATGGCATGGGTTTCGCGATGAACTAACAGCAAACAACCAAGGCCGCCCTCCGCCCGTGCGGGGGGCGGCCTTGTCTTTGTTGGCCGGTCGGGCGGTGACTCCGCTCGCCGCCGCGGCGCGCAAGGGACTGCGCGCCCTACCTCATGGCTTTGTCGCCATCAACTTCGCCCCTTCATCGGGAGTGACCTCGCGGTAGCGCTGCTCCTCGAACATCCGGCTGGCCGCTTCGTAATAGCTGATCGCCTCCGTCTGGAACGCGGGGTCGAGCGGCTGCGGCGCCAGCGCGAAAGTCTGGCGGTCATAGCGGTACTGCGCCTGCTTGCGCACCGGCGACAGCACGGCGAAGTCGTCGCCCCGCAACAGCCCGAGCTTCTGGTACGTGCCGACGAGCGCGCACCCGTCGGCGGGGGCGATCCGGGTGACGTCGCGGCCGAAGAAACGGCTGGGATAGCTCCAGTGGAGCAGACCCAGCAGCGTGGGCGCGAAGTCGACCTGGCTGGTGAGCGTGCGGATGTGCCCGGGGGCGATCTGGCCGCCCGGCGCGTAGATGATCAGCGGAATGTGGTAATTCTGCACCGGCAGCTCCGTGCGACCCGCGCTCGAGGCGCAGTGGTCGGCGACGATGACGAACACGGTGTTCTTGAACCACGGCTTCGCCGCGGCGTCCCGGATGAGCTTGCCGATGGCGTAGTCGGTGTATTTCACCGCGCCGTCGCGGCCCGACACCTTGGGCGGCAGGTCGATCCGGTCCTCGGGGTAGGTGTAGGGCCGGTGGTTCGAGGTCGTCATCACGAAAAAATGGAACGGCTTGCCGGCCGCCGCGCTGGCGTCCGCTTCGCGCAGCGTCCAGCGGAAGAGGTCTTCGTCGCAGGCGCCCCAGACGTTGGCGAAGGTGATGTCGTCCTTCTTCACGCTGTTGCGGTCGACCACGCGATAGCCGTTGTGGCCGAAGAAATAGTTCATGTTGTCGAAGTAGCCGAAACCGCCGTAGAGGAACGCGGTGTCGTAGCCCTCCGCCCGGAACACCGCGCCGAGCGTAAACATGCCCTCGTTGCGCGGCCGCTTGACGAGCGAGCGGCCCGGCGTGGGCGGCACGGCGAGCGTCAAGGCCTCCATGCCGCGGTCCGTGCGCGTGCCGGTGGCGTAGAAGTTGTCGAAGACGAGGCTCCGCCCCGCGAGCTCATCCAGGTTTGGCGTCAGGTGCGACGAGGGATTGAGGCTGCCGAGGAATTCGCCGCTCAGGCTCTCCACCGTCACCTGGATGACGTTCGGCCGCAGCGCCGGCCCGGCGTTGCGCACATGGTGCAAAGTGTCGCCCGGGTCGGGGCCAAGGCTAACCGAGGCATCACGCGCCAGGGCGGCGCGCACCGTGTGAAATGCGTCGGCGATCGGCACGGTCGGGTAGAATTTCTCGTAGGCCAGCTCGTTGTTCCAGAAGGCCGCGAACAGCGACCAGAGGCCGTCCTTGCCGAGCTCCCGGTTGTAGTTGTTCCGAAAATCCGGCATGTGCTCGCCGGTCAGCAGCGTCGCAAACAAGAGCGGCCCGCCGAGCCAGAGCGCGCCCGCCCGCAGCCGCCGGCCCAGCGTCTCGGCCGGCGCCGCGAACCACCGCGCGGGCCAGCCGGTCCGCGCCACCAGCCCGTAAATCAGCACCGCGCCCAGGAAGACGCCGGCGAAGATCAGCGGCAGGTTGTAGGATTCGCGGATGTTGCCGACGACCTCGTGCGTGTAGACGAGGTAGTCGACCGCGATGAAGTTGAAGCGGACGCCAAACTCGTCCCAGAAGGTCCACTCGGCGACCAAGCCGAAGAGCAGCGCGTAGATGATGACGAATCCGCCCACGTGCGCGATCCACTGCTGCCACCGCCGCTGGAACCAGCCGGCCGGCAGCAGCGTCAACACCACCGTCAGCGCCAGCGAGGCGTAGGCCGCGGCGCCGAGGTCGTACACGAAACCCCAGGCAAAGGCCGCGAGCAGGCTCAACGACCAGGTGACGTCGTGCGCCGCCTTCACCAGCAGAGCGGCGCGGGTCAGCAGCGCGATCGCCAGGTAAACCAGGAAGAACAGGAGCGTGCCGCCGTGGCGGCGGGCGAGCAGGCGCGAAAACAGCGGGGCGTGGTGACGGGGCGTGGAATTCAATGCGCGGAGGGCCGCAGGGCCAGGGTGGATGCGCCGGCAGTGTCAGCCCGCGCCCCGGGAAATTCAAGACGCGTCGTCGTCCGGTCGCTCCGTTGTCATCTCGCGCCGGGCCCGTCGTGTTCTGTTCGCGAGGATGAGGGCGACCAGCACGGCGGCGACCACGAGTTCGCGCCCCGGCAGGTCATGGCGGTCCGCCGCCAGGGCCACGCCGAGCGCCGATCCGCCCCACCCCGCGATGCTGTAGACCAACGCCGCGACGCGCGGGCGGGAGCCGCGCGCGGGATAGAAGACCAGCGCCGTCGAATAAAGCGAAACTCCCGCGGTGTAGAACAGGGCCCAGGGAACCAACCCTCGCGGGTCGAACGCCGGCCAGGCCAGCGCGCCCATCAACAACAGCGAACCGGCAAGCGTCGTTCGCCCCACCCAGCGGCGATCGAGCGCAAAGCCGGCCAGCATCGCCGCGATGAAGTGAATCAGCGCGTTCATCTCCAACTGGCCGGAACCGGCCCAGGTTCTGGCCTTCAACGCCGGCGTCTGCTGGATGATGGCGAACGCCGATGAGTCGACCGCCACCAGCACGAGGAAGACCGCGATCCAACCGGCCAGGCCCGGGCGCGAATAATCATAGCCCAGCGGCGCCTCGCGCGGGCCGTCCAGCGTCAGCCGTCCCGCCGCCAGGGCGCCGCCGAGCGCGACCAGTGCGGCGATGAGCGCCTGTGCCGGCGCGCCCGCCGCAAACACCGGAGGCAGGTTGCAGAAGCCGTAGCCCAGGCCGGTGCCGAGGCCCACCACCGTCCCCAGCCGTTCGCTACCCACGGCCGGGCGCAGGACACAGGCCAGCGTCACCGTAGCCAGGCCTGCGCCCAGCCCGACGAGGGCGGATACCAGATAAAGCAACACCGGCCGGGTTGCCGCGAGCGATACCAGTGCCGCGACCCCGCCGAGCGCGAGTCCCGCGGCGAGGTTGCGCCGGCTGCTTTCGACGCGGAACGCGCGCGCGGCCAGCCAGCTGCCGGTGATGCCGGCGAGGCCCATCACGGCCATGATCGGTCCGATGACGGCGCGCGAACCGCCGGCGACCGCGGTCACCTGCCGCAGGAAGGCAAACTGCGCGAACAGGAGGAAATAGGCATAAGTCGCCGCGACGACCAGGATGGCCGCCCCAAGTGTACGCCGGCCCGGCGCGTATTCCTTTGGAAGCATGCTGGCGCTTATGACGCATCAGTTTGCGGCGGCGCACCCGGATGCGCTAGAGAAAAATCTTGCACCGCCCCGGCGGCCGGCCCATCTACACGACCCTCCTTTCATGGTCCGCCGCCATCACCATCATCACGCGAGCTAGCCTTCCCGTCCGCGGGAAGGCCGGAAGCGCCTTGCCCGTGGTCGATGGAAAAAGATTTCCCCAACCCCGGCAGGTGCATCCCGCCGGGGTTTTCTTTTGCCCCGTTTTTCCCGCGACCTTCCCCCGATTTTCCTCTAACCCAATTGCCACCCATGCCCTCCGCAACGCCCAAAGACCGCCTCCGCCTCGCCGTGCAAAAAAGCGGCCGCCTGTCCACGGACTCCCTCGAGCTGCTGGCCAGCTGCGGCATCCGCGTGAAGACCCCGAAGGAGCGGCTGCTGCTGCACGCGGACAATTTTCCCATCGATATCCTGTTCGTGCGCGACGACGACATCCCGCAGCTGGTCATGGACGGCGTGTGCGACCTTGGCATCGTCGGCACCAACGTCCTCGAGGAGGCCGCGCTCGAGCGCCGGCTCAACGGCAACGCCGGCGGCTACCAGGTCGAGCGCCCGCTCGATTTCGGCGGCTGCCGCCTGTGCGTGGCTTTGCCGGAGGAGCGCGCCTATGCGGGTCCCGCCGACCTGCAGGGCCTGCGCATCGCCACGTCGTACCCGCAGCTCACGCGGCGCTTCCTCGCCGACCAGAAACTCACCGCCGAGGTCGTCTACCTCAGCGGCTCCGTCGAGATCGCCCCGCGGCTGGGCATCGCCGACGCCATCTGCGACCTCGTGGCCAGCGGCTCCACGCTCGAGGCCAACAAGCTTCGCGCCGTCGAGACCATCTTCAAGAGCACCGCCGTGCTCCTGCGCCATGCGCGCGAACTCCCCCAGGCGAAGGCGCACGCGCTCGAGATACTCCTCCGCCGCATCGACGGCGTGCAAAAGGCCGCCGGCACGAAGTACATCATGCTGCACGCGCCCAAGGCCGCCCTGGCCGAGATCAAGAAACTCCTGCCCGGTTCGGAGAATCCCACGATCCTGCCGCTCGCCGGCGACGACACCAAGGTCGCGCTCCACGCCGTCTGCGCCGAATCCGTCTTCTGGGAGACCATGGAGTCGCTCAAAAAGGCCGGCGCCAGCAGCATCCTCGTGCTGCCGATCGAAAAGATGATGCTGTGATTCCGCCGGACCGGATCGCCGGTCCCGCCGCCTCCCCGCCATGAACCCTCTCGTCTGGATCAAACTCTCCGCTGCGCAACGCGCCGCCGCCCTGCGCCGGCCCGCACAACACGCGCAGCCGGCCGTGGCCGCCGCCGTGCGCGCCATCGTCGCCCGCGTGCGGCGCGATGGCGACGCCGCGCTGCGCACGCTCACGCGGAAGTTCGACGGCGTGACGCTGCGCTCGTTGCGCGTCAGCGCGGCCGAGTTCGCCGCCGCGGACGCCGCGCTCGGCCGCGCCGACCATGCGGCCCTGCGCACCGCGTTCCGCAACCTGCGCGCGTTTCACGCCGCACAGCGTCCGGCGTCGGTGCGCGTGGAGACGATGCCGGGCGTCGTCTGCGAGAAGACCGTGCGGCCGATCGGCCGCGTCGGGCTCTACGTCCCCGGCGGCCGCGCCCCGCTGCCGTCGACCGCCCTGATGCTGGGCGTGCCCTCGTTGCTCGCGGGCAATCCCGTTCGCGTGCTCTGCACGCCGCCCGGCCGCGATGGCCGCGTCAACCCGTGGATCCTCTGCGCCGCCCGGCTCTGCGGCATCACCGACGTGTTCAAGGTCGGCGGCGCGCAGGCGATCGCCGCGATGGCCTACGGCACCTCGGCCATTCCGAGGTGCGACAAGCTGTTCGGCCCGGGCAACGCCTTCGTGACCGAGGCCAAGCAGCAGGTCGCGCGCGATGCCGATGGCGCCGCCATCGACCTTCCGGCCGGACCTTCCGAAGTGCTCGTCATCGCCGATGGCCGCGCCCGCCCGGATTTCGTCGCCGCCGACCTGCTCTCGCAGGCCGAGCACGGCCCCGACTCACAAGTCGTGCTCGTCGCCTTTTCGGCCGCGTTCGCGCAACGCGTGCAGCGCGACCTGGACCGCCAGCTCGCCAGCCTGCCCCGCGCCGCCATCGCCCGCCGGGCCCTGGCCCGCAGCCGGATCTTCCTGGCCCGGGACCGCGCCGAGGCGATCGCCATCGCCAATGCCTACGCACCCGAACACCTCATCCTGCAGGTGGCCAAGCCGCGCGCCTGGCTCCCGGCGGTGACGACCGCCGGCTCCGTTTTTCTCGGTGATCTCACGCCCGAGTCCCTGGGCGACTACGCCAGCGGCACGAACCACGTGCTGCCGACCTACGGCTGGGCCCGCGCGTACAGCGGGCTGGGCCTGGCTGATTTCCAGCGCACCATGACGGCCCAGGCGACCGACCGCGGCGGCCTGCGCCGGCTCGGCCCCGTGGTCGAGCGGCTCGCGCTCGCCGAAGGGCTCGTCGCCCACCAGCGCGCCGTGCGTGTGCGGCTGGAGAACACTCCATGACTCCCGCCGATTCCGTCCTCCGCCTCGTCCGGCCCGACATCCTCGCGCTGTCGGCCTACAGCTCCGCGCGCAAGGAGTCCAAGGGCGGCCGCGTGTGGCTCGACGCCAATGAAAATCCCGAGACACCCTCGGTGCACCGGCCGCTGCTCAACCGCTATCCCGACCCGCAGCCGGCCGAGCTCGTCGCGAAGCTGGCCACCCTTTACGGCGTCGCGCCGGAGCAGGTGCTCGTCACGCGTGGCTCGGACGAAGGCATCGACCTTCTCCTGCGCACCTTCTGTCGCGCCGGCCAGGACGCCATCCTCATCACGCCGCCGACCTACGGCATGTACGTCGTTGCCGCCGGCATCCAGGGCGCCCGCACCGTGACCGTGCCGCTGGTCCGGGAAAAGAACTTCGCCCTCGACGCCGGCGGCGTACTCGCCGCGTGCGCACCGGAGGTGAAGCTCGTCTTCCTCTGTTCGCCCAACAACCCGACGGGCGGATTGCTCGATCGCGGCGAGGTCATTGGGTTGGTCCGATCGCTCGCCGGCCGCGCCGTGGTGGTCGTCGACGAGGCGTATGTGGATTTCTCCGGCCAGCCGAGCCTCGCGGCCGAGGTCGCCGCGCACCCCAATCTCGTCGTGCTCCGCACGCTGTCGAAGGCGTTCGGCCTCGCCGGCGCCCGCGTTGGGACCACCCTCGCCGATCCGGCCGTGATCGCGGTGCTGCAAAAAGTGATCGCCCCGTACCCGGTGCCGGCACCGGTCTTGCAGGCCGCGCTGGCCGCTATGACGCCGGCGGGACTCGCCGCCGCCCGGGATTCCGTAGCCACGCTGGTCGCCGAGCGCCGCCGACTCGCCGCGGCGCTGGTGAAGCTCGCCCTGGTGCGGCACGTCTGGCCGTCCGACGCCAACTACCTGCTCGTCGAGGTGGCCGATGCGGCCCGCGCCATGGCCGCCGGCCGCGCCGCCGGCGTCGTGTGGCGCGACCGCAGCAAGGACGTGCCGAACTGCCTCCGGATCACCGTCGGCACCGCGGCGGAAAACGACGCCACGCTTGAGGTCCTTTCCCGGGCCTGAACGATCCCC
>DATJES010000010.1:0-166372 GCA_035496355.1 Lacunisphaera sp.
GATCCCGAGGAAGACCACCACGAGGAAGTGGGCGCATCCCATGCTCGGTTTCACTCGGCCGGCCATCCCGGGAGCAAAGCCCAATCGCCCCGCGACGTCGAAACCTTTCCCGTTCCAAGGGCGCGCGAAGATTCGAGCGAACTGTAGGGCGGGGTCTCCGAACCCCGCCTTTGTTCCATGATCGAAAGGCGGGGTTCGGAGACCCCGCCCTACATTCTCACTTCCAGTCGTAGCGGACGCGATAGGTCAGCGTCACCTCGCCGTCGGCCGGCACCGTCACGGGAAATTCGATGTTCTGCGCGTCGGTCTTCTCGAAATCGTGCGACTTGGCCACGATCGTCCAGTTCACCCAGCGGTAAAGCCGCTCCGCCACGCGCACCTCGACGGGCGCGTCCTTGTGGTTGCGCACCTTGATCTCGAACTCCTCCTCCATCTGGTCCTGCCGGGCATTCAGCACGTAATCGGTGCGCTTGCGCGCGCCGACGACATCGAAGGCGTCGCCCGTGTAAATCTTCACCGTCTCGTCCTTCGGCGTGTGGTCGAGCGTGTTTTCGCCCGTGAACTCCAGGCGGCCATCGGCATCGTCCCGCCGGTAGAACCGCGTGCGGCCCTTCGGGAGCGGCTGGCCGAGCCCGTTCTCCTCTCTGTTCTTGAACTCGCGGTAGACCCAGACCTTCGGGTTCGATTGGGTGCCGTAGTCGCGATTGTTCCGGATCATCTCCGTGTTCCAGCCGCGATACTGTTGCCCGATGGCTGCGCCATTGTAGACATAGATGGTCTTCGCCTTCACCCCCGTCGCGCGGATGAACTCCACTTGCTTCGTCTCGCGGTTGTGCAGCGTGACGGGCCGGGCCAGTGAGTAGAGGTGGAACTCGTCGAAGGCCTTCTCGGTCACGGCGGGCGCGGCCGCGTCCCGCATCGCTTTTGCCGCGAAGGTCTGCAGCCGGATCACGTCGTCCCCGTCCGGCGCCAACTTGCTCACATCGCCCGCCATCAGCTTGACCGCGGCCTGGTCGAACTGCTTGCCGCTCTGGTTGTCGATCGTCACCCAGCCGACGAGGTCGAGCGTGTCGCCTTTCTCGGGCGCGATGAGGTTGTACGAGGCCTCCCAGCTCATGCCGCCGGTGATGTAGCTGAGCTCGGCATCGAGCTTCGCGGGCTTGTCCGCCGCCAGCTGCCAGTTGAGCGCCGGCTTCAGGATGGCGTCATCCGTCAGCGCCGGGAACTGCGGCTCGCCGGGCAGCGAGAAACGCAGCTTGCCGTCGACCTCGATGATCGGCTGGCCCATGCCGCCGTAACTGCCCATGGCCTGCTGCTGCATCATGAATTGCTGGCCGTAGCGGTTCATCGCGCCCGTGTTCGGCGTGTACCCGCTGCGGATGACCTTGCCCTTGACGATGTACTCCTTCGCGTTCTGGTCCCGCACGAGGAAGTCCAGCTCCTTGCCCTCATAGAGCGAAAGCAGCAACCCGGCGGAGATCGTGTCGGCGCGGTAGCTCTGCTCGAGCACGCGCAGCGCCACCTTGCCGGACGGATCGCGCAGCACCACCGAGTCGGGCTCGAGGTGCATCGTCACACCCGAGAAGGAGACCGGCGTCACCCCGGCCTTGAGGTCGAGCGGCACGTGCTCGCGCACGAGCGCGAAGTTCTGGTTGTAGATCGTCAGCGCGGGCTGGTTGGCGGCGGCGGTGGCGGCGATACCGGCCAGCGCAGCCGCGGGGAAAAGGAAACGTGGGATCTTCATGATGGTGTGAGTATGATAGTTTCCCCACCTACGCACGAGCCGCGAGTTTCTTAGACGGGACCCCTGATGACCAAGGCGCGCCACGGCCTGGAATGCCGCCGGGCGGCACCGCTGCATGGCGCCTCGGCCGACGGGCCTGGTGGGAGCGAGGGAGCTCGCGAGGTTCAGTCAATCGCGGGCAAATTCGCTCCCCCCGGTCAGGCCGGCCCGGAAAACTTTTGTGTCTCTCCCGTCCGAACCCTGCGCCTCCATTTGGGCAGCTTTTCCCTTTGCCTCTTGGCGCCTTTGCGTGACGTTCTTCGCGCTTCATGGATTTTGTCCTGCACAGTGAAAACGAGGGCGGCACCGCCCGGGTCCCGCCGATCGATTTCAAGGCTGCGCTCAACGACGAGCAGTTCGCCGCCGTCACCGCCGCGCCGGGCCCGATGCTCGTGCTGGCCGGCGCCGGCTCGGGCAAGACCCGCACCCTCACGTATCGCGTGGCGTGGCTCCTCGCCCAGGGCGTCAAGGCGCACGAGATCCTCCTCCTCACCTTCACCAACAAGGCCGCGAAGGAAATGCTCCACCGCGTCGAGGACCTGACCGGCATCCCGGGCCACAAGTTCTGGGGCGGCACCTTCCACCACATCGGGCACAAGGTCCTCCGCATCTATGGCGAGTCCATCGGCCTGCCGCGCAGCTACACCATCCTCGACGCCGAGGAGGCCGACGGCTTCCTCCGCGACACCGTCGAGGAGATCGACAAGGTTTTCTTCAAGGACAAGACCCACCCGCGCCCGGGCGTGCTGTTCGAAATCATCAGCTTCGCCCGCAACACGCAGCGCGACCTGGCCGAGGTCGTCGCCGCCAACTACCCGCAGCATGAGGAGATCATCCCGCTGGTCGCGAAATTCGCCGCGCGCTACCGCGAGCGCAAGCGCGCCTCGTGCGTCCTCGACTACGACGACCTCCTCGAATACTGGCTCGAGGTCCTGCAGCAGGCGCCGGAAGTTCGCGACTACCTTTCCCATCGCTTCCGTCATGTCCTCGTCGATGAGTACCAGGACACCAACATTCTCCAGTCGCAGATCGTCGACCTCATGGGCGCGCACCACTGCGTGATGGCCGTCGGCGACGACGCCCAGTGCATCTACACCTGGCGCGGGGCCAACTTCGAAAACATCCTCACCTTTCCCGAACGGCACCCGGGCACGCAGATCTATCACGTCGAAACCAACTACCGCTCGACGCCCGAGATTCTCGAGTTCGCCAACGGCGTGCTCGCCGCCCAGCCCAAGGGCCGCCATTTCGAAAAATCGCTCAAGGCCGCCCGTCCCTCCGGCGAACAACCGTTCCTCGTCCAGACGATGGACTCGCGCGAACAGGCCCAGTTTGTCTGCCAGCGCCTGAAGGGCCTGCACGACGAAGGCCGTGCGCTGGCGGACGTCGCGGTGCTCTACCGCGCACATTTCCAGGCGCTCGACCTGCAGCTCGAGCTGTCGCGCCTCGGCATCCCGTATGTCATCACCAGCGGCGTCCGCTTCTTCGAGCAGGCCCATGTGCGCGACCTCGTCGCGCTCCTGCGCTTCGTCTACAACCCGACCGACGTCATGGCCTGGTTCCGCGTGGCCGTGCTCCTGCCCAGGGTGGGCGACAAGGGCGCGCGCAAGCTCTACGACCTCGCGCTCGACCAGGCGCGCGCCTCGCAGAAGAATTACCTCGACGCCCTCGCTTCGCCCGAGGTCGCGGCGAAAGTGCCGGCGGGCGCCAAGGACGAATGGCCGAAGCTGATGGCTTCGCTGCAGCAGGTCGACGACGCCATGCGCCACATGAAACCGTCCAATGCCGTCGAGGTCGCGATCGATGGCTGGTATGGTGATTACCTCAAGGGCGCCTACGCCAACTACCAGTCGCGGATGGACGACCTGCAGTCGCTCGTCGGCTTCGCCGGGCGCTATGACGAGATGCAGGACCTGCTTGCACAGATCGTGCTCCTCAATTCGGAGACCGGCGATCGCCAGGTCGACCCCGACACCGATGCGCTCAAGCTCACGACGGTCCACCAGGCCAAGGGCCTCGAGTACGGGGTCGTCTTCCTGATCGGCCTCGCCGAAGGACAATTTCCGCTCCGCCGCGCCATCGAGGCCGGCGACGTCGAGGAAGAACGCCGGCTCTTCTACGTCGCCGTCACGAGGGCCAAGGACGAGCTGTATTTGTGTTATCCCAAAGTAAACACGAAGGGAGGCCCGCAGGTGATGATGTCACCCTCGCGCTTCCTGCAAGAGACGCCCGACACCCTCTACCAGCAACTCCGCATCCGGCGTTCGTGGGGTTGGTGATCGGAGCCGAGCGGACGGCCGCGCCGCCGCGATGCCTACACAGTCCGGGGCGGGAATTGCCGAGGCCTGTATGGCTGAACGGATTGCCCATCGTGCAAAGGTGCGGATCTTTCGACTGGCGCATGAACAAGAACAACGAAGCTTACCACGAGGGCCTCGCCCTGTTGAACCGCCTCCATGGCGGCGAAGCCGGCGAACAAATGGTCGCCGCCATGAAGGACATTTGTCCGGATTTCGCCACCATGACCATCGAGTGGGCCATGGCCGGGATCATGGCCCGGCCGGGTCTTGACCTGCTGACTCGCGAATTTGTCGTGATCGCCGCCTGCGTCACGCTCGGCCACGCCACCCCGCAGCTTCGCGCGCACATCGCGTCGGCGCTGAAACTCGGGGCCACCAAGCAGCAGGTCGTGGAGGTCATCCTCCAGACCATCTTCTACGCCGGGGGAGCGGCGGTCGCCAATGCGCTGGGCACGGCGAACGAGGTGCTCCAGGCGCGCGCGTCAGCCCAATAGCGGCGCATCCGAGGTGGTCCGGTCCGGTCTATTGATCGATTCGACCGGTTCGAGTTCGGGGACCTCGGCCGGCGTTCGTCGTCACGCCGCCGTGACCGCCGCGGCGCGCGCGGCCTTCCGCGGGAAAATGGTGCGCCAGTCGAGGAAAATACCGGGCAGGAACGCGGCGAGCGCGATGCACGTCCACACCACCGTCTCGATGGCCACGTCGCCGCGGGCCAGCACGGGCGGCATCCCGATGATGAGCCGCGCCACGGTGAACACCATGGCGAACGGATAACCACGGATCATCCAGCGGCGGTGCTGCGCGATGTTGCCGCTGCGCACGCAGTACAGCGCGATGGCCGTGCAGGCCATCCAGCCGAACGATTGCACCGCCGAAGCGGCCACCAGGGACATCGAGCCGGTCTTCATTGCCACCGGAATGCCAAAGGGCGAGGCAATGAACACGCTCACGACGTAGACATAGCCCAGCATGCGGTGGGCGTTGAGGTAACGGGCGCGCAGCCGGCTCGAAAACTGGAAGGCGCCCAGCAACATGGCCAGCGCACCGAAGAAGGCGTGGACGATCAGGAACCCCTTGACGGGGGCAAAGTGCTGCGCGATCGGCGACGCCGGGTCGCCAATCTGCGCGTTCTTCATGTAGGTGACGAAGGCCGTCAGCGCGAAAAAGACGGCGAAGAAGACCAGCTTGGCCTGGGAACGCGAGGCCGGCGCGGAGGTGGACGCGGTGGACATCGGGCGTGGGGTTGCCCGCCACGCTGCGCGCCGCGTTTCTCCTGTCAACGGCTTAGGCGCCGGCCTCCGCCGCGTCCTCTTCATTCCAGCCGTGGTCATCCCAGCGGGGTACTCCCGCCGATCCGCTCGCGGCGGGATGTCACGCATCAAGTGACATCGCGGGCCATCGTCAATTCAGGTCGCGGCGTTCGGGAGGATGCGGGCGCACCACGCGCACGCGTTGCAGCGCGCGGGCAGCGTTGATGTCGGCGGTGACGAGCAGGAGCGTGAGGCCAAGGGCGGCGGACAGAAGGATCAGGATCATGGCGGGAACAAGCAGTGGGTGGGAACGAGTGTGGGGGTGCCGTCTACGATACTCACTTCGATCCGCTTCTCTGTCGGCTCACCCCGCTTTCGGCTGTCGGAGTTTGTCCTACAACCCAAAGCCGGCGGCGGTAGTCCTGGCCCGCGTTGCGCGCGGCTTTTCCCTCGAGGTGGGCCGCGTTCAGCGCTGCGCCTGCTGTTGCCGCAGCAGGTCGAGGTTGTGGCGGGCGGCCCGGTCGTTGGGTTCGAGGCGCACCGCGATTTCCAACTCGCGAATGGCGTCGGTCCACCGGCCGGCGCGATAATAGGCACCGGCGAGGTTGTTGTGCACCGCGGCGGCGCCGGGCCGCAGGCGCGCCGCCGTCTCATAGTGCGCGATCGCGTCGGGCAGGCGCCCCGGGAGCCGCTCAAGCAGCAGCGCATAGTTGTGGTGGGCCTCCTCCCAATCCGGGCGCAAGCGCAGGGCGGCCTCGAACTCGTCGACCGCCTCCTGTTCCCGGCCGGACCGGCGCGCGAGCAGGGTGGCGAGGTTGGCATGCGCCTCCGCCAGCGTTGGCTTCAGTCGCAGCGCGGCGCGATAGTGGTCAATCGCATCGTCCTCCCGACCCGGCCGCCGCCCCAGTTCGAGCGCGAGGTTGAATTGCGCCTCCGCCGATTCGGGCAGCAGGCGCACGGCCTCCTCATCCTCGGCCAGGGCGTCCGCCTCGCGGCCCGGTCGCGTCGCGAGCAGCGCGCCGAGGTTTTGGTGCGCGAGGCCGAGGCTGGGGTCGAGCCGGAGCGCCGCCTCGTAATGCGCCACGGCGTCGTCCTGCCGGCCGGGAACCTTGGCGAGGTCGTCCGCGAGGTTGGCGTGCGCCCTGGCGTGGCGCGGACGGAGCGCCAGCGTCGCCTCGTATTGGGCGATGGCCTCGGCCGTTCTTCCCGGCTGGCGGTCGAATTCGATCCCGAGGTTGTTGTGCGCGATCCAGCTCGCCGGGTTGCGCGCGAGCGTGGCGGTCCAGAGCGCTTCGTCGCTGCGGTATTGCGGGCCCAGCCGCCAGGTGGCGAGGCCGAGGACGAGCAGGAGAAGGCCGCCCGCCACCGGCCGTAGCCGGCGCCCGGACGGCCCGAGCGCGTCGAGTCCCGCCTGCAAGCCGATCCCGGCCAGCGCCAACGGACCCATGCTGGCCAGGTATTGGAAGTGATCCCCGACGAATGAATATCGCCAGAAAAACGTGTCGATGAGACCGAGCACCGGCACGAGCGCCGCGAGAAAATACGCCGTCGTGAAAAAAGCGGTCCGCGCCCAGCGATTGCGCTGCCACCAGAGCATGATCATCAGGCCGGCCGCCGCCAACGCCGGCAGCCAGGCCACAACGTCCGTCGCATCGATCCTCCAGCGCGGATAAATGAAGATCAACGGATGCGGCCAAAGCAGCTTGCCGGCATAAAACCACGCCACCTTGCCCGCGACCACCAGGCGCGCTGGCCAACCCAGGGCGAACTCCGGGTCGAAAGCGCCCTCGCCCTTCTGCGTCCACAACGTCGCCGCCGCCGCGAGGGCCGACAGCATTGCCACCGGCGCGAGGCGGATGACATTGCGCCGCCAGTTCCAGCCCCGGTCCAGCCACCACGCGCACAGGCCGAGCACCAGCGGCAGGACGACCGTCGAGGATTTGCTCGCTAGGGCGAGGGCGGCGAAGGCAAGCGACAGGGCATAATCGCGCGCAGCGCCACCGGCGGACCTTCCCTCCGAGCTTGCGCGGTGCGATCGGCAAAAAAACAGGATGGCCAGCAGGTAAAACAATCCCGATTGCGTGTTCTTCATCTCGGTGATCCACGCCACCGACTCGACCTGCACTGGATGCAACGCCCACACGGCCGCGCCGAGCCATGCGCCCCGCACACGCCAGAGCCGCAGCAGTCGCCACAACACGACCGCCGCGGCGGCGTGCAGGAGAATGTTGACCACATGGTAGGGGAGCGGATCCAAACCCCACAGCCGGTACTCGAACCAGAACGTCGTTTGCACCAGCGGGCAGATCCGCATTCGGGCGCTCGTCCAGATGTCCTTCAGGCCCAGCGGACCGACGACGCAGGGATTGGCCGTCAGGTGCGCATCATCATCCCAGATGAACCCGCCGCTGATCGCCGGATAATAGGCGAGCACCACGAGCCCGATCAGCGCCAGTCCCGGCCACCAGCGGCGCCACGCGCCCTCCGGCTCGCCAATGCCGCCTGGCGAATCAGGCGGCGTCGGACCTGCCTCGCGTCCCGGCGGCACGAAGGCTGGGTTCTGGTTGTGGCGCGCCATGCAGATGATTTAGCGCCTGTCATCGTTCTGCCAACCCGTAAGCACCGGCAACCGCGGGCCGCTGTCCGAAGTGAGCGAGCGGCTGCGCTCGCGCCGCGGCGCGCTCGCGACTCCATTGCGAAAATGCAGAAGCCAACCACCGGCAGCGGTCGTTTCATCTTTCGCGCCGAAGCCTACGGATTCGCACCGCTCCTCGGCCTCATGTGGCTGGTCGAGATCCTCCGGGTGCCGAATTAATTCTGGCTGACCCTGGAGCAAGCCGGTGGCCGGATCGCGCCAATGATCGATCGCTTCCTGGATGCGGCCGACAAATAGCTCGGCCAAGGACGACAATCGCTTCAGCGGATGCCAGAGCAGGTGCGGCGTCGGCGGGCCGATCCGAGCGCAAAAGTCAGTTTCTAGGGGTTTTACCCTGGTTACCGGGCATCATGATAAGGCGGAATTCTAAAAAACCGTGCCCGCCATTCTCTACTGGTTACGCAGGAAAGAACCTGCATGTTGCCCGGAGCCTTAAAGCTAATTTACCACGCGCCCGCCACGCCGGGCGCGTTTTTTTTGCGCCCGCGATTTGTCCCTCGTGGCCGGGCTTACCGAGACGCGCTTGCCGCGAACCCCGGCGCCGTGGCGCTCAATGGGACCGCCTAAGGAAGGCAACAGTCCAGCCTGAGGAAAGCGTGGCCTGACCGACCGGGGCGAATCCGAGCCGGTGATGGAATGCGAGCGAGGCGTGGTTGGGCGGGTCGAGGTTTACATCCGTGCAAATCATGCGCACGCCCCGGCGCCGCGCGAGCCGGGCCACCGTCGCATGGAAGCGCCGGCCAATACCCCGCCCGCGGTGCGCGGCGTCCACCGCCACCTGGGCGACATAGTGAAACGGTTCCGACACGAGGTGGCGGAAGTGCCGCATCTCCTCGTCGTCGTAAGCGGAGGATGATGGAAACGACAGCAGGTATGCGAGCACCGCGTCCTGCCCGTCGACCGCGACGAGGTGCCGCCCCTCGAAGCGGAGCAGATGAGCGAGTTCAGCCGCCGTGATGGGCGCAACCTCCGGCGTATTGGCCGCGTTGAGCCGCAGCAGCGCCGCGTGGTCGCGCGGTGCGAGCGGCCGGAGCGACCAGGAGCCATTGGTAACCGTCCGGCGCACCGGGGTCGAAAACCCATCAAATGGCATGAACGAAGCGCTCCAGGTCGTTGAGGTCCCGGCCGGCGCCGTCGACCGAGGGAGCCAGTTCTTCAGCGGGTTGCGCGAGGCGGTTGACCCAAAAGGTCGGGAATCCGAACCATTTCGCACCCGCCGCATCCCACGCCGCGAACGGGACGAAGAGTATGTCCTCGCGCGGGAGTCCGAAGGCGTCCACCGCCAGCTGGTAGGCCCGCGGGTCGGGCTTGTAGGTGCGGGCGGCGTCCGTGCTCAGGCTGTGGGTCATCAAGCCGTCGAGCGCAGCGCTGGCGTGGGCGGCCGCCAGCATACGTGGCGAGAAGTTGGACAGGAATCCGCAGGCGACTCCCGCCGTCCGGAAGCGGCGCAGCACCGGCAGCACGTCGGGCCAGGCCTGCAGCCCGAGGTAGGCGTTCATCAATCGCGCGTGGGCGTCGGCCGCCAGGTTGATCCCGGTCGACCGGGCCGCGTACACCAGCGCCTCCTCCGTGACCTGCCAGAAGTCGGCGTAATGCGCGCCGGAGGTGCGCAGCCAGGTGTATTCGAACTGGCGCGTCCGCCAAATGTCGGCCAGCGCCGCCCCCTGCTCGGGAAACAGCCGGCGGGCCAGCGCGAAAACCGGACGCGGATCGAGAATCGGAAACGCGTCGAAGGCTATGGCCCGGAAGCGCGGGCGTCGCGTCTGCGCGGCCAGTCGGCCGCGGGCGGCCAGCGTGACCGCGGCGGTTCCGAGCGCGAGCCGGACGAAATGGCGGCGTTGCATGGCGCCCGCGGGCGCCGCGAGGCCACCCGAGTCGGGTTCATTGTTCGTGGACATTCTCTTCATGCATTTCAGTCGAATCGACAGCGCGGCCATCTCACCCGGCCGACCCGGCGTCCTTTCGATGCCCACGGGGGAAATTTTATTCCCTCGCATCACGCACACGACGGCCGCGGCCAATCCTTGGCTGCCGGCCCGCGATTGTCGCGGGTTGAACGCGGCGCGTCCGAATCGGCGGCGCCGCATGAACACCGGCCGACCCGCGGCGTTTGTCCGGTAACGACACGGTTACCGTTCCGCTTTCGAGACCGCGCCAACTCGGGCTATCGGTCGGAGGCACCTACAATGACCATGGCAAATCAAAACTACCTCCTTCGCCTCGCCCGCGGTCTCGCGGTGGCCGCGGCTCTTTCCGTAATGGCCGGCGTCAGCCGGGCTGGAACGCTCTATCTCGCGCGCCTCAGCGGCGCCAACGAGAACCCGCCCACCGCCGCGACCTTCACCGGCACCGGCGTGCTCATCCTGAATGACGCCGAGAACCAGGCGACGATCACCGCCACCCACAACATCTCGATCCCCGTCACCGGCGGCCACATTCACCGCGGCATCGCCACGGTCAACGGCCCGGTGATCTTCCCCTTCCCTGCGCCCACCAGCCCGGTCGGCCCGCTGACCTGGAACATACCCGCGGCCGAGGTGGATAACCTGAAGAACCGCGGCCTCTACATGAATTTTCACACCGCGGTCAACCCCGGCGGCGCCATCCGTTCCACCCTCGTGCGGGCGCTCCTCGCGCCCGCCGCCGCGACCCCGGCCCAGGTGCGCCTGGCCAACGTCCTCGACATCTCCGCCGGTTACGACGCGGACCTCGACCAGATCCTGGTCCAGACCAACCTCGCCGATACGGCCACGCAGACCTGGACGCTGGGCCAGCTGACCGCGGGCACGATCTATGCCCCCACCCGCGCACAACTGGACAGCCTCGCCGCCGTGAGCGATGGACTGTTCGCCTATCTCGACGACCTCCGGGCGAGCCCGGTTGCGACCGGGAAGAAGTTCAACGGCTTCGTCCGCGGCGGCGATGGCTTCGGGCGCCGGCCGACGACCGCCAACCAGGTCGGGGCGAGCATCTCGCGCCCCTTCTTCAGCGCGGGCGCCGACTACCAGTTTGGCCCCAGCACCCGGCTGGGCCTGGCGTTCGACCATGCGAGCGAACGCGACAGTTTCCGGGACGGTGCCGGCAAGTCGACGGCCAAGACCGACGCGATCCAAGGGTACTTTGCGTTCGACATGGGCGAGTCCGGCCTGCGGCTCGACGGCTCGGCGGCCTATGGCTGGAGTCGGATCGACACCACCCGCAACCTCGCCAGCCTGGGGCGCACGGCGACGGCATCGCCCGATGGCAAGGTCTGGGGCGCGGCCCTCCGCGCCTCGCAGCCACACTCCCTGTCCGGCGCGGCCCGACTGGTGCCTTACCTTCTGCTCGACCTGCAAAAGGCGACGCTTGACGGTTACTCCGAAACCGGCGCGGGCGCCATCGACTTGACCGTTCGCGGCCACGACATGTGGAACTCGGCTTTCGAGGCGGGCACGTCTCTCGACTACACCACCGGGGCAAACGCCGGCGGCATCACGTTTCGCCTGCAGGCCGGCTGGCATCACCTGCTGGTCGACGGCTCCGGCAGCACCGCTACCTGGCTGGCGGGCTCGCCGCTCGGATTCACCACGATGTTCGACGGCGCACGCCGCAACACCCTTCGGCTCGAGGGCTCGGCCAACATCACCGTGGGTGACGGCTGGCTCGGCGCGCTCGGTTATCGCGGCTTGCTGGGCTCGGGCGGTGGCACCACCAGCGTCATCGAAGCCCGGGTGACAAAGAAATTCTAGTCGCGCCGGATTCACCTGGCCCCGCCCGTCTCCGCCCCCGGGCGCGGGCGAATACAGCTTCGCCGCCGGTCGTCACCACGACGCCCGGCGGCGATCACCTTTCACGGCGGCAGGATCGTGACGATCACGCGCCGGTAACGCGTCAGCGGCGGGCTGCCCTTGTCGGTCACGCGCAGGATGAAATGCGCCGTCGCCGGCTGGTCGACCACGGGCGCCACGAAATTGACGCGAATCGTGTTCGCCGCGCCCTGCACGGGGATGTGGCCGCGATAGGTGCCCGCCTCCGGATACTGAAACCACCAGTAGCTGAGGCTATCGCCGTCGGGATCGGACGATCCGTGGGCGTCGAGGGCGAAATGCTCGCCGGATCTGACGGTGAGCGTTTCGCCCGGGGCCACCGCCGGCACCGGCGGATGATTCGCCCCGGCCCGCGGCTGCGTCGTCCAGGCCATGCGGGCGGCGAAATCGTTTTGGAAGTCGTCGCGCCAGCGCCAGACCGTTGCCCGGTAGTCCTTGAAGGTCTTGTCGCCGGCGCGCATCGCGCGGCCGTGTTCGCCGGCAACCGGCGGCGTCACTTCGTCGACGGAGTTGGTCCAGATCGGTCGCGTCTCCGGCTCGATGGGCACGCCGCCGGTGAAGCCCTTCGGGTCCATCTCCTCGAGCGCGGGCACGCGAAGTGCGTAGCGTCCGCCCCAGCCGCCCCATTCGGGATGCTCCGGCACGGAGAGACCGTTCGGGATGAGCGCGAGCCAGGAGGGCGAGTCGCCTTCCATGCCGTAAGCGACATCCGGGTACACCGCGCCCAGCGGGCCGTGACCCTGCTGGATATGGTCGGCGAGCCAGCGGTTGCTGATGGTCGTGTTCTCGAGCCCGGGCACCGCCTGGTTCATGCCGGTCCAGGTGGCGGCGCCATAGCCGCCGGGGCTGACGATGTAGAACAGGGCGGGAAAATTCTTTCGCATCCACGGTCCGCTGTCGTCCTGGTCGGAGATCGTGTAGACGCGAAGCTTGGCAACGAGCCGCTGGAGTTCATCGGCGCCGCGGGTGGCGCGAAGCTTGAACAGCGCCTGCGCCAGCGTGTTGGGTCCGCCCCAGATCGACACCCACAGCGGGCGATCATCAGGCTGCTCGAGCACCTGGATGATCCAGTCGGAACCTTCGGAGTCCTTCCCGTCCCCCACGGCGGCCATGCCGTATTCGGGTCGGCCTGATTTCACCAGCGCCTGCAACGCCGCGGCACTCGGGAAGCCGGGCTCGTGCCGGAGGAGATTGTCGCGGACCTGCCCGTAGGCATCGATGACGCGGCGGATCGATTCCGGCGCAACCCGGTTCCGCAAATGGGTGGAGGTGGTCGCGACCAAGCCCTGCAGTTCGATCACATTCGAGTAGAGCATCAGCCGCACCATGCTTTCCGTGTCATCGGGTTCGTTCTCGATGTCGGTGAGAACCAGAAGCCGCGACGGCCGGGTGGGCGCCTTCTCGGCGGCCACCGAGGCGCAGACCGCCGACAGGCCTATGGCGGCCAGGGAGAAAAAAACGACGTGAGAGCGGAAACGTGAAAGATGCATGAGCGAGGGGGGAGGCCACGGCATTGAGGCAGCAAGGCCCGCGCGGCGCCATCCGTTTCTCGACGCCGCCTGGTGCAGTGTTAGACCGGCGCCTTTTTTGAATTTGGGCGCCAACCGCGTGATGGTGCGGGCGCATATCCGCCGGCACCTCGGCCCGGGCCGGCGGCCACCCCAGACCCAACCACCATGAAAATCCTCGCCATCCTTCGCCGTTATCGCCTCTTCCTGGCCGCTGTCGCGGGCCTCTCGCTCCTGTCGCCCGAAACGCGCGCCCAACTTGCCGCCGGACAAAGCAAGTTTCTCGGCAACATCATCAGCACCAGCGTGCCGTCCAACTTCGCCACCTATTGGAACGAGGTGACGCCGGAGAACGGCGGCAAGTGGGGCACGGTCGAGTCCACGCGCAACGTCATGAATTGGACGCAGCTCGACACCGCCTACAACTTCGCGAAGGCGAATGGCTTCAAGTTCAAGGAACACACGCTGATCTGGGGCGCCCAATACCCGACGTGGTTGACCTCGCTCTCGACCGCCGACCAGCGGGCGGAGATTGAGGAATGGATGAGCCTGCTGGCGGCCCGCTACCCCGACCTGTGGGCCGTCGATGTGGTGAACGAACCGGTCAAGACGCCCCTGCCCTTCAAGGACGCGCTGGGCGGCGACGGCGCCACCGGCTGGGACTGGGTCATCACTTCGTTCCAGCTGGCTCGGAAATATTTCCCGAACGCCAAGCTCTTCATCAACGAATACGGCACCGAGAACGACGCCACGGCGCGCGGCCAGATGCTCACGATCATCAATCTGCTCAAGGCTCGCGGGCTGATCGACGGCATCGGGATCCAATCCCATTACTTCAACCTCGACAGCATGACCGGCGCCCAGATGACCGCCTGTCTCGATGCCTACGCCGCCACCGGTCTCGATCTCTACATCACCGAACTCGACATGCGCGGGCCGCTCCAGAACGAGGCGTCGCAAGCCTCGCAGTACCAGGCCATCTTCCCCGCGATCTGGACCCATGCCGCGGTCAAGGGCGTGACATTGTGGGGTTACATCGAGGGCCAGACCTGGAAGGCCGGCACCGGAATACTCAATAGCGACAACACCGAACGCGCCGCAATGACTTGGCTGAAGGCTTACGTGACCGGCACGCTGACATTGCCCAGCATCACCACCCAGCCTTCCAGCCAGACGGCGACGGTCGGCGGCAACCTCAGCTTTTCGGTCACTGCAACCGGGACCGCGCCGCTCACCTATCAGTGGAAGCTCAACGGCGCCGACATCAGCGGCGCGACCAGTTCGTCATACAGCATCAGCAACGTGCAGGCCTCCCAGGCCGGCAATTACACCGTCACCGTGTCCAATGTCGCCGGTGCGGTCACCAGCACGACGGCGACGCTAACCGTCAACGCCGCTCCCACCCCACCCCCCAGCTCGGGCGGCGGCGGCGGTGGCGGCGGCGCCCTCAGTCCGTGGTTCCTGGCGATGCTGGCGCTGGCATCACTGGCCCGCCTCCGCAACAACCGCCGGTGACGCCCAAGGTCATGCCGAATTGGAAACAGGCCACCTGGATCCTGCTGCCGGTCAGTCTCGGGATCGCGCTGGTTGTCTTGCGTCCGTCGGCCAACGGACCGGTGTCCGACGAAGGGCGCGGCGTGAGGACGACAGCGGCGCGGTCCCAGCCGGGATCGCCGTCGTTGCCTGCATCCGTCTTTGCGCCTCCGCCACCAAGCGCGCCGGACCTCGCCGCGGAAATCGCCGGCTTGCTCGCCACCGGCAACGCGAATGACCAGGCACATGTGTTCGACCAGCTCTGGCCGGAATTGGTTTCGACGGATGCACGGGCGGCCGCAAAACTGGCCGGGCAGTGGCCGCCCGGCCCGCTGCGCATGGAACTGATTCGCCGGCTGGCGCGTCTTTGGTCCGCGTCCGACATTGGCGCGGCGGTGGCCTGGCTGGCGGACCTCGATGGCCGTCCCGAGCAGCGCGAGGCCGTGCGGGCGATGGCAGCGGAGCTGGGCCGGACCGACAGCGCCGGCGCGATCGAGTTGTCGCAGTATTTCGGCGTGGGCTACGAGGACGGGAGCCTCGAACACCTCGTGCAGTTGTGGACCGAGGAAAGCCCGCGTGACGCCGTGGCCTGGATCACTTCGCGGCCGGCGGGACCCGAGCGCGACCTGCTGCTCGCGCGCATTGCGTGGGTCCGCGCCCAGAGCGATCCCGCTGAAGCCGTTGCCCTCGTCACCGCCTATATGCCTCCCGGCACGGCGCGGGACGAGGCCTTGGCGGCGGTGGCCCGCCAGTGGGCGGTGCGCGACCAAGGCGCCGCGCTGGCGTGGGCTGGCCGGCTGCCGTCCGGTCCGCTGCGAGCCCGCAGCTTCGCCGCCATCCAGGCAGGCGTAAAATCCCGCTGAGCGCGCCCGGTGTTCATGCCGGATCGTCGCCTCCTTCGGCGGCGGCGGCCGGCGGTGTCGGCTCATCCACGTGTTCGAGTAAATCGGCCGGCTGGCATTGGAGTGCGCGGCAAAGCGCATCGAGCGTGGTGAACCGGATGGCGCGGGCCTTGTTGTTTTTCAGAATGGACAAATTCACCAGCGAGATGCCGACGCGGTCCGCGAGTTCGGTGAGGGTGAGCCGCCGCTCCACGAGCAGGCGGTCGAGATTGAGCCGGATGGACATGGTCGCCTCCTCAAATCGTCAGGTCGGTTTCCCGCTTGATGGCCGTGCCTTCCTTGAAAGCCCAGACGACCAGCAGGAGCAACAGGACGACCAGCAGATCGCCGTTGCCGAAGTTAAGTTGGAACTCGGTGATCCCGACGTTCTCGACGGCGGCGAGGACGCGCGTGCCGCCGACCGTCAGGTGCGACACGGCGTATTGGCCGAACACGTGGTTGCCCCAGCCCGCCGCAATGCGCTCGAGGACCGTGGCGCCAACCAGCACGTAGCCAAAGTTGCGCAGGAGCTTTCGGTTGCCGTCCGAAAACATCTCGCCGGCCTCCAGGTTGCGGATCAGGCGTTGCACGATCTCGCAAAGGACCAGGCCGGCCGATGCGGCCACGAACATCCAGGGAATGGTCGCGAGGCGCGCGGCCGCCTTCAGCTTCGGGTCGGCGGAATCGCCCACCGGCAGAACTAGGACCGCCTTAAGCCCGGCGAACTGGAGCGGAGCGTCTGGAGCGGCGGAATTCACCGCCTGGGGAAAGGCTCGGGGTGCGACACCGACGGTGGCGGTGACCCCCATTGGACCGACGACGAGTTTGTAGGTGAGGACGAGAAGGCTGATGACGAACAGCCAGCGAAAGCCGAGGACAACGGCGCGGATTCCTTTCAGGATTTTGGGAGGGTTCGAATTCATGACGCAACGATTAACGATAAGTTTGTTATCGAAGGTCAATATTAATTTATCGTTTATCGATAATCTTTGCCATTTTCAGGCTCCCTCGGCCCAATCCGGCCCTATGAGCACGAAGACCTTGCGGTGAACATGTCTTTAGAGCGTCTGTCCTGAAATCTTTCGAAACGGACGAAGTTCTCGCATCGTATTTCGCCCTTTCCACACTCGCGCGCATGCCCCAGCCGAGAATGCTCAACGCCGCCTGCCTTTGCCGGGCCGTGCGCCTCGAAGTCCGCGACGAATTCGAATACGTCCAGATTTGTCACTGTTCTGACTGCCGTCGCGCGACCGGGTCGGCGTCCAAGCCTTTTGCCGGAATCGCCCGCGCCAAGCTCCGCTTCCTGCAAGGCGAAGACAACCTGCTCCGGTTTGGCGGCGACCAAGCCCACGACATCCGGTGCCGGACCTGCGGCTCACTGCTGTTCTCCGCGTTTCCGCCACGCGATTGGGTCCACCTCGTGCTCGGCTCGCTGCTCGACCCCCCTTCGCGACAGCCCTCGTGCCACATCTGGGTCAGCGACAAGGCTCCTTGGGACCCGATTGCCGACGGTCTGCCCCAGCACGAAGGTTTCCCGCCGTGATGGCCCGCGGTGCCCAACGGGTGCCCGCCGGGGTCGATAATTAGCCGGCAGACGGGATGGCGGTTCGGCTCGTCGGTTCCACCATTGGTTCGCCTCCCCCCGCCCGCCATGTTCGCCGCTGTCCGCCAAGCCGCTCGCTCCCTGCTCAAGTCGCCGGGATACACCTTCATCGCGCTCGTCACGCTGGCGTTGGGCATCGGCGTCAACTCGTCGATGTTCGCCGTGATCGATCGCCTGCTTTTCCGCAGCGCGCCGTTCCCGGAACCGGACCAGCTCGTGCAGATCACCGCAACGACGAGCCATGGCGATGCGCGGCCGTTTTCCTACCTGGAACTCGGCGAGATCCGCGACCAGCACCCGCCCTTGGCCGCGCTCACGACCGTCCAGCAAACGGCGTATGCGGTCGCCGAGCCGGGCCAGCCCGCGGAACGACTGTCCGCCACGCTCGTCTCGGCGGATTTCTTCGCGACCTTTCGCGTGGCACCGCTGATCGGCCGCGCCTTCTCGCCGGAGGAATTTCAACCCGGACGCAACTCGGTCGTGCTCCTGAGCCACCGCTTCTGGCTGGGGCGCTTCGGCGGCGCGCCGGATGCGATCGGCCGGACGATGCGGCTCGATGGCGCGGTGGTGACGATCATCGGCGTGATGCCGCCCGCGTTCGACTACCGGATGCTGTGGGGTGGCACCGCGTTCTGGCGTCCACTCGACTTCACGCCGGACCAGATCCAATGGCGCGACTACCGGGCCTTCGACCTGATCGGGCGGCTTGCACCGGACACGCCACCGGCCGCGATCAGCGCCACCCTGGCTCCCGTGCTCGCGGCGCAGACCAAGCAGTTTCCCGAGTCCTATGCCGGCCTGCATTACACCTGCGTACCGCTGCAGGAAGCCCTGATGGACACGCTGGGAAAACGCCTCTCGTGGATGTTGTTCGGCCTTTCGGCGGTCGTGCTGCTCATTGCGTGCGTGAACCTCGCGAATCTCCAGCTCGCGCGGGCCACCGCGGGGCTGCGGGAGCTCGCCATCCGGGCCGCGCTCGGGGCGTCGCGAAGCAGGCTCATCGCCCAACAGCTGGTCGAGTCCGTGCTGCTGGCGCTCGCCGGCGGCGGCGCGGGCGCGGGCCTCGCATATGCCCTCAACCGCGTGATCGACCGCCGCCTGGTCATCGGCGGCGACAGCGGCGGCCTGGACCTCGGGCTCGATGCGCGGATGCTCGGCGCGACGTTGGCCGTCGCCCTGGCCACCGGACTGCTGTTCGGCATCGCCCCGGCTTGGTTCGCCTCGCGCACCGACGTGAACGCCGCGCTCAAACAACAGGGCCGCGGCTCGACCCCCGGGCGCGGCCACCAGCGCGTGCGGCAGGGCTTGATCGTGGCCGAGGTCGCTCTCGCCCTCGTGCTGCTCGGCGGCGCCGCCATCCTGGAGCGAGGCTTTGCCCGGCTGCTCGAGCGCCGGCCCGGTTGGGACGCGGAGCACATTGTCACGGCCATGCTGCCGATTCCGGAAACCCGCGCCGACTACGCCACGGATCCGAAGCGCATCGTTCTGTTCCGGCGCCTGGAGGAACGGCTCGCGGCCATTCCCGGCGTCGAGCACGCCGCGCTGGCCACGTCGCTGCCAATCTTCAGCTACAATGGTGATCGCCAAGTCCTCAAGGACGGCCAGTCACCCGGCGAAGCCAACCTGCCGGTTGCCTTCCACGTGATGGTGAGCTCCGACTATTTTGCCGCGCTCGGAATTCCGCTGGTGCAAGGCCGGCTGTTCAAGCCGGTCGTCGAGCCGAAGGATCCGCGCGTGATCGTGGTCAACGAATCGCTCGCGCGCGCCCTCTGGCCCGGCGGCAACGCCGTCGGGCAGCGCCTCGGCAGCATGGACAGCGGCCAGCCTTACTGGTCCGAGATCATCGGGGTGGTCGCCGATGTCGACGGCGCGGCCAACACCCGCGATCCCGCCACGCGCTTCCAGGTCTACAAGCCGCTCGCCCAGGAGCCGTGGTCGGGCGTGTGGATCGTGCTGCGCGGTCCGGCCCCGGCCAGCCTGGCCGAGCCGCTGCGCCGCACGATTGCCCAAATCGATCCCGATCTCGCGACCTGGGGCACGGCGACGGTCCGCCAACTCGTGGACCAGCAACAGCACAATCTTCGTCTCGCCGGGAAAATGCTGAGCGCCTTCGCGCTGGTGGGCCTCGCACTGGCTGCGGTCGGGCTCTACGGCGTGATCTCCCGGCTCGTCGCCCAGCGCACCGGCGAGTTTGGCATCCGGCTGGCGCTCGGCGCGCGGCCCGGCAACGTGCTCGGGCTCGTGCTGCGCCATGGACTGATGCTGTGTGCCGCCGGCGCGCTGCTCGGCCTGGCCGGCGCCGTGGCCCTGGGGCGGGTGCTGGCGGCGATCATGCCGCGCGTCGCCAGCGTTGATCCCCTGGCGCTGCTGGCGGTCACCGCCGTGTTGTTCCTCGTGGCCCTCGGCGCGTGCTGGGTGCCGGCGCGGCGCGCCACGAAGGTCGATCCGATCGTGGCGCTGCGCGACGAATAAGCCGGGACCGGCGCTGGATTCGGCCTTCCCCTGCGGCCCTTGCCCCCTACCGTTCGCGCATGTCCCCGCCTGGAAGTCCCGGTCGTGTCCTCGCCATCTCCGGCAGCCTCCGCGCCCGGTCCGTCAACACGGCCGTGTTGCTCGCGGCGCGCGCGCTCGCGCCGGCCGGCCTGGCAATGGAGCTCTTCGCCGGGCTCGCGGCGTTGCCGCCCTTCAATCCCGACCTCGATGTCGAGCCTTCGCCCCCGGCGGTGGCCGGCTGGCGGTCGGCCGTGGCGGCGGCCGACACACTGCTTTTCTGCACGCCCGAATACGCCCATGGCGTGCCGGGCACCCTGAAGAATGCGCTCGACTGGCTCGTGAGCTTCGAGGGTTTCGTCGGCAAGCGCGTGGCGATCATCAATGCCCGCCCCGGCGGTGAGCATGCGCAGGCGTCGCTGCGGGAGACCCTGCGCGTCATGAATGCGCGCTTGCTCGAGCCGGCCTGCATCACGCTGCCGCTCACGACCAATGCGCACGATGTCGCCTCGCTGCTCGCGCTGCCGGCCGTGCGCGCGCGCCTGGAACATTGCCTCGCGGCCCTGGCGGCGGCGTGAGTCCGCCGGACCGATCGGATGCGCCCAGGGGCTGACATGGCCGCCGCATGCCCCCGGGTCCTTGAAATTTATCCACCGCATGTAACCGGCCGCCGCTTGCAGATGCGGCGAAATGCCGTCATCTGTGCCCCACCATGAAAACCATCCTCGTCGTCCTCGGAATCCTCGCCGCCTTCGTGGTCGGGCTCGTGCTGTTCGCCGTCGGCCAGTACAACGGCCTCGTCAACCGCAGCCAGGCCGTCGATGCGCAATGGGCGCAGGTGGAGAACGTGTACCAGCGGCGCGCCGACCTCGTGCCCAACCTCGTCGCCACGGTCTCGGGCGCGGCCAACTTCGAGAAGAGCACGCTGACCGAGATCACCAACGCCCGCGCCTCGGTGGGCAAGGTGCAGGTCGGCGGCGGCGGCACGCCGACGGCGGCGCAACTCGCCGACTTCGAAAAGGCGCAGGGTGCGCTGACCTCGGCGCTGTCCCGCCTGCTGGTGGTGGCCGAGAACTACCCGAGCCTGAAGGCGACGGCGAATTTCCAGGAGCTGCAGGCCCAGCTCGAGGGCACGGAGAACCGCATCAGCGTCGAGCGCGGTCGGTTCAACGAGCTGGCGCGCGACTACAATGCCGCGATCAAGCGCGTGCCCGCCGTCTTCTTCGCCGGCGTGTTCGGCTTCGCGGCCAAGCCGTATTTCTCCGCCAAGCCGGGCTCCGACCAGCCGCCCGCGGTGAAGTTTGACTTCGGCGACAAGAAACCCTGAGGCGCCGCGCGTGAAAATGTTCGCCCGGATCGCGCTGCTTGCGGCGGTGCTGCTCGGCGGCCTCCGCCTGGCCGCGGCCGAGCGCATCCCGCCGGCCCCGGCGCGACATTTCAACGACTACGCCGGGGTGGTCTCGCCGGCGACCGCCACCGAGCTGGACCAGGCCCTGGCGCAATATGAACGCGACTCCTCGAACCAGCTCGTGGTGGCGATCTACCCGCACATGGAGTCGGACTCCTCGGTCGAGGATTACACGGTGCGGGTCGCCGAAGCCTGGCACGTCGGCCAAAAGGGCCGGAACAACGGCGCCGTGCTCTTTGTGTTCAAGGACGACCACAAGCTCTATATCCAGGTCGGCTACGGCCTGGAGCCGACGCTGACGGACGCGCGCGCCCACGAGATCGTGGAAAACATCCTGAAGCCGCGTTTCCGCCGCGGCGATTTCGACGGCGGCCTGCGGGAAGCCGTGGCCGCGATGATCGCCGCTACCAAAGGCGAGTTCCAGGGCACCGGCCGGACGCAGGCGGAGAAACGCGGCGCCAACGTCCCGCCGGGCGTCCTCGTCGCCCTGGTCATCGCATTCATTATCATCGCCCGCATCTTCAGCGCCCTGCGCGGGCCGCGGGTCTTCTTCAATCCGCGCCGGCGAAGAAGCATGTGGTGGCTCGGCGGCCCGGGCAATTTCGGCGGCGGGGGCGGCTGGTCCGGCGGCGGCTCCTTCGGCGGGGGCGGCGGATTTTCCGGCGGCGGCGGTTCATTCGGCGGCGGCGGCGCGGGAGGGAGCTGGTGACATGAAGCCGCGACACTTCCTCGGGCAGTTGGACCGGCAGCGGATCGAGACGGCCATTCACCAGGCCGAACTCGTGACCTCGGGCGAGATCCGCGTGGTCGTCACGCGGCGCCGGGTCGAGGATGCCGTGGCGGCGGCCCGCGCGGAATTCGCGCGGCTGCGTTTGCACCAAACGCGACAGCGCAACGCCATTCTCCTCTTCGTGGCGCCCGCATCGCAGGCTTTCGCCGTCATTGGCGATGAAGGCGTGCATACGAAATGCGGCGACACCTTCTGGAGCGAGGTGGCGTCGGCCATGCAGGGGCACTTCCGTGCCGGGCAGCACACCGCCGCCCTCATCGAGGGCATCGAGCGCGCCGGCCGACTCCTGGGCGAACATTTTCCCCGCCAGCCGGACGACGTCGACGAACTGCCGAACCAGGTCGTCGAGGATTGAAACCGCACCGGCGGGCCCAGCGGGCGCCCAGGCGCTCAGTCCGCGTGGTGCCGGAGGAAGGCACGCACGTCGTCGGGAATCGCCGGCGGCAGGTTGGGCACGACCCAGCGGAAAAGCCGATGGATCTCCATGCTGCGCATCGAGGTGGCGGGACTCGAGCCGCGGGCATCGCCGGCGAAATACTCAATCTCGCGCCCGTGCACGACGCGCACGAGACAGTCCTTAAGGATGAACTCAAAGGCCGCGACCGCGGAATTGGCCGGGTGGCGCCAGACCGTGAGGCTCGCCGGCCGGTTGCTGCCGTAGCGCTCGACAAAGTACCCCGAATCGTCGGGCTTGGGCGTCCGCGTGCGCAGGCGCAGCGTCGAGGAAAGCGCGGCGAGTTCGACGAGCCGCTTGTATTCCTGGAGCGTCGCCGGGTCGGTGATGTCGTGCCGGAGGCCGAGCACCAGGCCCTCGGGCGTCTCGCGCAAGTGCGTGACGTGGCAGGGAACCACGAGTTCGAAGTCCCCGTCGGTGAGGCGCAGGTCGCAGGTCTCGCCGACGACCGCGGGCATGGCATGGCCGAGCTGCATGCGCGCGCCCAGCTCGGAACAATCGATCAGCCGCCCCTTCCAATGCCAGCCGTGGCGTGACGTGCTCACCGGGGCGCCGGTGTCATCGCGCCCGACGTAACTGAGCACGGCCTTGAGCGGAAACTCCGGCTGCAGCGTGAACCGCCGGGCCCGGCGGCGCTCCTCGGCGGGAGTAGCCAGCGGCTCGGGTGCGGCCGCGGGTTCCGGAACCGGCGGTTTCGCCGCCGGCGGCGGCGGGGGTGAACGACGCTTGAACAGCGACATGGCGGCAACCCGGTAAAGCCGGGCCGTGCCAGTTGCGCACCGGCGGTCGGCAACGTCAATCCCCGGCGTTCCCGCCGCGCCATTTTTACGGGGTTGCCAACCGCGCGGCGCCACTTTCGCTGTGCCGCGTGACCGCCGTCATCGCCGCCGAACGTCCCGACCATCCCGACGCCGTGGCGCTCATCACCGAGCTCGAGGATCACCTTGCCTCGCGTTACCCGGCGACGAGCCGGCATGGCTTCAGCGTGCAGAAGCTCATCGACCAGCAGGTCGCTTTCTTTGTTGTGCGCGTCGACGGCCGGCCGGCGGGCTGCGGGGGAATCATGCTGGTGACAAAGGAATACGGTGAGCTCAAGCGCATGTACGTGCGCCCGGAATTCCGTGGCACCGGCCTCGGCCGGCAACTGATCGCGCGCCTGGCGGCGCACGCGCGTGCGCATGGCGTCACGCTCCTGCGGCTGGAAACGGGCACCAAGCAGGACGAGGCCATCCGTCTCTACGAGGCCGCGGGCTTTCGGCGGATCCCGCCCTTTGGTCCCTACTTCGAGGATCCGAACAGCCGTTGTTACGAGCTGCGGCTGGCGCCGGCCTGACCGGCGCCGCGGAAGCAGTCCGCCGCTGACCGGGCGGCGGACAGTTCCGAGGTTACGACTACCGAAGTCCTCAGGACACCGGGCCGTCGACCAATTCGATCGGCAGCACGACGCGCGTTTCCACCGGCGCGCCGTCCTTCAAGGCCGGCGTGAAACGCCAGCGCGCGACGGCGGGCAGCAGGTTGCGGGCGAGATTCTCGTCCTGGCCGGAAAGTATCCGGATGTCGTGCGGACGACCGGCGGCGTCGATCGTAAGGCCCAGCCGAACGATGGTCCCCTCGTGGCGGCGTTGCAGCCCGGTGGGACTGACGATTGCGGCCGGGGCCGGCGCGGCAAAGGTCGCCGGGGCGGGTGCCTGCAGGGGCGCAATGACAGCGGCGAACGATGATACGGGGAGAAATCCGCCGAGGACGGCGGCACTGGCGATGACGGATTTGATTTTCATGTTGAGCGGCCCCGCGCGGGCGGAGCCTGGTTTGGTTTTCGTTGTACGGTCCCGGAAATGGATCCGGAGGCCGTGGGTTGGCGCCAGTGAGTTGTGTCGGGCCAGCATTGCACCGGCCGTGCCAAGAACACGGTCTGCGCGCTAATGGTTACAGCCAAAGGAGAAAAATCGGCGACGCGCGGTGGCGCCGCTGCGAGGTGACCCGGGAGCGAAACACGATCTTCCCGCGAGCGGGAAAATTCCGATGGGTCAACGCGCCGGCAAGCGGCGGGCGAGTTCGCCTTCGAGCGCGGTTCGCAGCGCGGCGCGCTGCTCGTCGACGAATCGATCGAAGCCGGCGAGGTCGCCCCGGCGCCCGCGCTGGATCTGCACCTGCTTGGGCAACTCGATCGTGACGTTGATGGGCGCCAGCTGGTCCCAAGCCGGCAGCCCGGCTGGTCGCGGTCCGTCGCGGCGGGAGGCGTCGCTGAACGCCACCGTCAGAGATTCGGGCACCGGGCGCGACGACGGGTTGCTGCCGGCGGCGCCAAAATCGTAATCGGCATACTCCTCCCGCACCTGCACCCGCAGCACGTGCGCCGCGGCGGCCGCCTCGGCATCATTCATCGGACCGTCGAACACCAGCTTGAGACCGGTGGCCGGCGGCCAGTTCCGTCGCAAGGCCTCCCGCACGGCGGCGACGAAGCCGGAGGTGTCATCGGCCGCGTTCGCCGTATCCACCATGTACCATCCATGCGCCCCGGCGGCCCGCACGATCTCGATTTCGCGGCGATCGGCACGCGCCTTCTGCGCGATCTCGCGCTGAAACGGCACGGGAAGGCACCGCTCGAAGGCCACATAGTCGTCCCAGCCCAGGTCCCCGTCGCGGATTTGCGCCCGCACACCCGGCCACGCCTCGAGTATTTCGGCCGCGAATCGCCGGCGGCGTTCTTCGAGCCAGTCACCCGGCGACCGATCGCCGCGGGCGGGACGCAAGCCCGGCGCGTCGGCCAACGTTTGGAAATCCAGGTAGGCGCGCGCCAGGGGCCGGCCGGCCGTGCGCAACCGCCCGCCGCGCACCGCCGCAAGTGTCCCGCGGATCGCAGCCTCGAGTCCGACCTCCCGCTGCTGCAGCTCCGCCGGCGAGGGGACGGTCGCACCATCACCCCGTCGGACCACGGCGTTCCTGAACCAGAGGATGACAACGGCAGTCGCCACCACCAGCCCGAGCCCGGCAAGGGCGATATTCTTCTTCAGGTTGTCGGCATTCATCGCGCGGCGATCGTCCCTCGTGCTATTCGACCCGGGGGTTCTGGCAACCTCAGACACCGTGTGCCGGTCGGCCGGGGGATGGGCCGACCGGGCCCCGCCATGACGAGTCGGCTTGCCTCGCACGCCAAGCCGGGGTGTGTTGGCGGCAAATGAACCCCAAAAAGAAGAGTTCGGACTCGATCCTGATGAAAGAGGCGGTCGGGTTCTCCTTGATCATATTCCTCGCTTGGGCGGCGGAGATCGCCGAAGTGCCCCATTTCTTCTTCGGCGAGGTGCCGCAGTTCAACTGGACGCGCGTGCTTTTCCGCACCGGCGTTGTCCTGGTCATCTGGCTCTGGGTGCACCTTTCAACCCGCAAGCTGCTGGCGCGGCTGCACTACCTCGAGGAGTTCCTGCTGGTCTGCGGCTGGTGCCGGCGGGTGGGCCATGAGGGCCAGTGGCTGACGACCGAGGAATACTTCGGCTCCAAGTTTGCCACCGAGACATCACATGGGATTTGCCCCGACTGCGCCCGCCAGCAGTTCGGCGCCGCGCGGCGGGCGGAGCGCGTGGACCGCCCGGGCTGATTCGATCAACTCGCCGGCCGCGAGGCGCATCGTGAAAAAGCCGCAACTTCCGGGCGTTGGCCCGGGTTCTCCCCGAAACTGCCTGCTTCCGCCCGGCTCGAATCCACGCGCCCGGCCGGTCCGGCGTGTCTGCCACCATGCTTAATGACCTGCGTTTTGCCCTCCGGATGATTGCCGCCCACCGCTGGTTCTCGCTGGCGGTCATCGTGACCCTCGCCCTCGGCATCGGGATCAACACCACCGTTTTCACGCTCGTCAACGCGGTGCTTTTCAAGCCGGTGCCGATTCCCGGCGGCGAACGCATCGTCACGGTTTGCGACCAATTGCCGGACGGCCCCGAGCGCCGCTCGGGCATGTCCTGGCCGGACTTTCTCGCCTACCAGGCGCAGAATCGCGCGTTCGAAGGCCTGGAGGCGTGCGCCAACAGCGAGGACGTGATCAGCGAAAACGGGATACCGCCCGAGCGCGTCCGCGCGGCGAAAGTCAGCACCGGGCTCTTCGGGCTCATCAAGACGCCGCCGATCCTCGGGCGGGACTTCACGGCCGCCGATGGCAAGGCCGGCGCCGAACCCGTGCTGCTGCTGGGGTATGGGCTGTGGCAGCGGCGCTATCATGGTGCGCTCGATATCATCGGCCGCGCGGTCCGCGTGAACGGCGCACCGGCCACCATCGTCGGCGTGATGCCCGAGGGTTTTCGCTTCCCCAGCACCGAGGACGCCTGGATGCCGCTCGTGCCGACCGAGGACCTGGAGAAGCGCACGACCCGACGGCTCACGCTGTTCGGGCTCCTCAAGCCCGGCGTGTCGGTCGCCGCGGCCGGGGCCGACCTCGGGGTCATCTCCGGCCGGATCGCCGCGGAGTTTCCCGACACCAACAAGGACCGCCGGGCCTTGGTGCGGACTTTTCAGCAGACCTACAACGGGGACCAGATCCGGACCGTGTTCCTGATGATGCTGGGCGCCGTCGGATTCGTGTTGCTCATCGCGTGCGCCAACGTGGCCAACATGCTGCTCAGCCGCGCCATCAGTCGCGCCCGGGAAATCTCCATTCGCACCGCGATGGGGGCCACGCGCGGGCAGCTGGTGCGCCAGCTCCTGGTCGAGTGCATCCTGCTAAGCTCGCTCGGCGGGCTGCTGGGACTCGGCCTGTCGGCCTTCGGTGTGCACGCCTTCGACCTCGCCACGCAGGACGTCGGCAAGCCCTATTGGGTGATCTTCACCATGGACTGGCGCGCCTTCGGGTACTTTGCCGCGATCTCGGTCGGCAGCGGCATCGTCTTCGGGCTCGTGCCCGCGCTGCGCGCCACGCGCGTCGACCTGAACACGGCGCTGAAAGACGGCACCGCCGGCGCCGGGGCCGGCCATCGCAGCGGGCGGCTGACCGCGGCCCTGGTCGTGTTCCAGTTCGCGCTCACCGTCGTGCTGCTGGCGGGTGCCGGCCTGATGATGCGCAGCTTCTTCGCCGTGCAGGAGGTCAATGCCTTCGTGCATGCCGAAAGCATGTTCACCGCCCGCATCCAGCTCCCGGAGGGCAAGGGCGACCCGTACGAGAAGCCCCTCGCCCGCGAGCAATTCTACGACAAGCTCCTCCCGAAGCTCCGCGCCCTGCCGGGCGTGAAGGAAGTCGCCGCGGTCAACAATTTCCCCGGTTTCGGCGCGGGCGACCGCGACCTCGAGTTCGAGGGCCGGCCCAATCCGAATCCGAAGCAGCCGCCGCAGGGCGCGATGCTGGTCGAGTCGGACAACTATCTCGCCGCCATCGGCGTGCCCCTCCTGCAGGGGCGCGGCTTCGCCGGTGAGGACGGCGCCGAGGGCAAGGAGGTCGCGATCATCTCGCGTGGATTCGCGGAGAAACACTGGCCCGGCGCCGACCCGATCGGACGTCGCTTCCGCTGGATCACCGACAACAAACCCGGCCCGTGGCTGACGGTCATCGGCATCTGCGCCGACGTGGTGCAGGAACTGCGCGACCGGCCGCAGGCGCCGATCTTTCACGTGCCCTACCGCCTGCAGCCGTGGGGCTGGATGGGATTGTTGATCCGCGCCCAGGGCGACCCGAAGGCGTTGACCGCGCCGGTGCGCGCCGTCGTGCAAAAGCTCGACCAGGACCTGCCGCTGTACGAGGTCGGCACGCTCGAAAGCGACCTGGAGCACAACCGCTGGTTCCTCGTCGTCTTCGGCACGCTCTTCCTCTCGTTCGCGCTGACGGGTCTCTTGATGGCCTCGGTCGGTATTTATGCCGTGGTTGCCCAGGCGACGGCGCGGCGCACGCGCGAGATTGGCGTGCGCATGGCCCTCGGCGCCACGGCGCGGCACATCGCCCGCCTGGTGCTCCAGCGCGGGCTGGTGCAGCTGGGATTGGGCCTCGTGCTCGGCCTGGCCGGCGCGTTCGGCGCCACGACCCTGCTCGCCAAGACCGGCCTCGTCCTGCGCGTCAGCGCCGCCGATCCCCTGGTCTTCATCGGCATTACCGCGCTGCTGACCACGATCGGGCTCACCGCTTGCTGGCTCCCGGCCCGACGCGCCGCCCGCATCAATCCCACCGAGGCCCTGCGCACCGAGTGATGGACGCCAGTTGAGAGTGCGGGGACCGCCGGACGGTCCGGACACTGCCGGCCACATGCGGTTTGCGCGCCGCGCCGCGGCGTGCTAGCCACCGTCCCGCCGTGAACTCGCCGCCCGTTCGAGTCCTCTCGCATCTGCGCTTCGCCGGCTTCCTCGCCGCACTCGTGTCCACCGCCGTCATCGCCGCCGCGGCGGCTGCGCCCGGCGCCGCCCCTTCCGACACCGGCCAATGGGTGCTGTCGCTCCTGCCGCGCTCGTTCCAGCAGAATCCTTTTGTCGACCAGACCGTGATCACGGAAATGACCGATGAGGGCCGCCGGTCGGCGACACCGACGGCGGCCGCGCCGGTGTATTATGCCACCGATGTCGGCGGGCTGCACCATGAGGGCTTCGATGGCGCCAACGGCCTGGCGCCGTCGCCCGACGCGATGCTGGCGTGCCTCCAGCGGGCGCTGGCGGTCAACCACTACCTGCCGGCCACCCCGGCGCACCCGCCGGCACTGCTGCTGGTCGTGTTTTGGGGCGCGCACAACAATCCGAATGAAGGCTCGGACGAGATCGGCGGCCCGTTTCCCGATGTCGCCCATCGCAACTTATTGAGCCGCGCTGCACTGGTCGGCGGCGCACGTTTCGCCGCCGAGTTGCGGCAGGCGCTCGATGACCACGACCGGAACCGCGACCAGATTCCCGCGCCCAACCTGGACCCGCTCTACCTTTTTCTCCACCGCAGCTACAAGAACGAGCGGCTCTACGAGCAGACCCGGGCGAACTGCTATTTTGTGATCGCCTCGGCCTACGATTACCCGGCAGCCACCCGCCGCGAGCGAAAGCTGCTCTGGCGTTCGAAGATGAGCGTGGATTCGACCGGCATCGCGATGGCGGACACGCTGCCCGCGCTCGTCGACTCCGCCGCGCCGTTTCTCGGTCGCGACATGAGCGAGGCCGCCACGCTGGTGCGCCGCGTCCAGCGCCATGGCGAGGTGAAGCTCGGCCCGCTGGATGTGAAAGGCTACCTCGACGCGACGGCGCCGGCCAAACCACCGGCGAAACCCTGACGCAGCGGACGGATCTGTCCATTCCGTCGCATCTCGGGGGTTGCGCTCCGGACGATGTTGGCTCTCCTTGGGACCCTCTCCCCCATGTCCAGCTCCGTTGAAAACGTCGTCATCGTCGGCACCGGCTGCGCCGGCCTGACCGCCGCCATCTACACCGGCCGCGCCAACCTCGCGCCGCTCGTCCTCGAGGGCGCCCAGCCCGGCGGCCAGCTGACGACCACGTCGGAGGTCGAGAACTTTCCGGGCTTCCCCGAGGGCGTCGATGGCTTCCAGCTGATGCAGAACCTGCGCAAGCAGGCGGAAAAATTCGGCACCCGTTATGAAAGCGGGACCGTGGTCAGCCTCGATGTCAGCGCCTGGCCCTACACGCTCCGGCTCGCCGACCGCGCGATCCAGGCCCGGACCGTCATCATCGCGACCGGCGCCTCGCCGCGCATGACCGGCGTGCCGGGCGAGAAGGAACTCTTCGGCGGCAAGGGCGTGACCACCTGCGCAACCTGCGACGGCGCCTTTTACCGCAACATGGATGTCGCGGTCATCGGCGGCGGCGACAGCGCGGCCGAGGAGGCGCTTTTTCTCACGCGCTTCGCGCGCAAGGTTTACCTCGTGCACCGGCGCGATGCGCTGCGCGCCTCGAAGATCATGGCCGACCGCGCCCTCGCCCACCCGAAGGTCCAGCCGGTTTGGGACAGCGTACCGGTGGCCATCGAGGGCGTCGCCGCCGGTTCGGTGTCTGGCTTGAAGGTCAGGAACGTGAAGACCGGCGCCGAGACGGTGCTGGCAGTCAAGGGCGTGTTCGTGGCCATCGGCCATGTGCCAAACACCGCGCCGTTCACCGGTGCAGTCGACACCGACGACCAGGGCTATTTTGTTGCCGCCGGCCACAGCCAGGTGAAGACCAGGACGCCGGGCGTCTATGTCGCCGGCGATTGCGCCGACCACCATTACCGCCAGGCGATCACGGCCGCGGGCATGGGTTGCCAGGCCGCCATCGAGGCCGAGCGCTGGCTCGCGGAGAAGGGCGCCTGAGCGCAAGGTATAAGCCTTGACGCGACCGCCGTGTCGTCGGTGCATCGGCGTCATGCGTGCGTTTTTTCCGCTTTGCCTGGCGCTGCTTGCCGCCGCCGGCGGTTTCGCGCAGCCGCGCGACGTGGTGCCGGTGCGGTCCGGGCCGTCGACCCTGTCGCTCGACGGCGCCTGGCAGTTCAAATATGTCGCCGGCAGCGAACTTGGGCCGGACGTCCTCTTCAGCGACCCGGATCTCGGCTCCACGCACGATTGGCCTCAGATTACGGTCCCGGGTAACTGGGAATTGCAGGGCTTCGCCCCGCCGCGGTACGGGCTGGCGCTGGCCGAGGGCAACGGACTCTACCGGCGCTCTTTTCGGGTGCCGCCGGCGTGGCGGGGCCAGAGAATCTTCCTCCACTTTGACGGGGTCCTCTATGGCTTCGACGCCTGGGTCAACGGCACGAAGGTCGGATCGTGGGCCAGCGGGTACAATCCGGCGGCCTTCGACATCACCGACGCGCTCCATCCGCTCTCCGAAAATATCGTCGCCGTGCGTGTCACGACACGCAGCCATGCCTGGGAGTTCGACGTCAACGACTGCTGGGCGCTGTCGGGGATCTACCGCGATGTCACCCTGTTCGCGGTGCCGGCGGCCCACCTGATCGACTGGACGACGCGCACGCAGCTGCAGCCGGACGGCTCGGCGGCGGTGACCGTCGCCGCGCGCCTCAGCGCACCTTCCGTGGTTTCGGGCCGGCTCATCGCCCCGGACGGGCGGGTTGTCGTCCTGCCCTTCCCGCCGGCCATGGGTGGGGCCGTCACGGCCCGCATCACCGTGCCGCATCCGCAGCTCTGGACCGCCGAGACGCCCGCGCTCTACACCGTCGAACTCACCCTGGCGTCGGGCCAGGTCCTCTCGGAGCGGGTGGGACTGCGCGAGGTGACGATTCGCGACGGCGTGCTGCTGGTCAACGGCCGCCCCGTGAAGCTGCGCGGCATCGACCACCACGACCTCTGGCCCGAGCAGGGCCGGGCCGCGACCGAGGCGCTGATGCGGCGCGACCTCGAACTGATGCGCGCCGCCAACATCAACTTCATCCGCACGTCGCACTATCCGCCGCATCCGCGCTTCCTGGAATTGTGCGACGAGCTCGGGTTCTACGTGATGGACGAGGTGCCCTTCGGCTTTGGCGAAAAACACCTGACGGATCCCGCATTCCAGGACGACCTGCTCACCCGGGCCCGGGCGACGGTGGCGCGCGACCACAACCGTGCCTGCGTCATCGTGTGGAGCGTCGGGAACGAGAACCCCAACACGCCGCTGACTTTCGCCACCGCGCGGCGCGTCAAGGAACTCGACCCGACCCGACCCGTGTGTTTCCCGCAGATCGGCTCGTATTTTGCCCGCAGCCACGACGAGCTGCCCGCTGACATCGACATCTACGCCCCGCACTATCCGAGCACGACGACCGTGCGGCAGTACGCCGAAACCCTCGCGCGGCCGGTCATCTTCACCGAATACGCCCACCAACTCGGCCTCGCGGCCGAGGGCGTGCAAGCGCAGTGGCCGGTCATGCAGTCCAGCCCGCGCCTGGCCGGCGGGGCGATCTGGATGTTCCAGGACCAAGGCATACTCCGGGCTGCCGCCGCCGGCGAGACGCCGGGTTCCACCCACAACCTCGATCTCGCCGTCTGGCCGGATCCGAAACATTACTACGACACCAATGGCAACCTCGGCATGGACGGCATCGTGTACGCGGACCGCATGCCGCAAGTTGATTACTGGCAGGTGCGAAAGGTCTACTCGCCGGTGCAGCTCGCCTGCGCCGAGCCGGCGGTGCACCCCGGCGCAAACCGCCTGCTCGTGCGCGTCGAGAACCGGTTCGATTTCCGCTCGCTCGCCGGGATGCAGCTCGCGTGGACCATCCGGCGCAACGGAGCCGAGACCGCGGCGGGCGTGATCCCCTTGCACGCTGCCGCGCACGCCACCGAGGAGGTCGGCGTGCCGTTCGACTGGCCGGCCGATGCCGCCGACGATTTCGCCTGGATCGAGGTCCATTGCCGGGACGAACGCGGCGAATCCTTCCACGAGCGGAGCTTCCGGCTGGCGCCGTCGAACGCGGTGCGGCCGTTGGCGAAGCTTTTGTCCGAACTGCCCGCCCGCCCTCTGCAATTGGTGGAATCCGCTGAATCGTTCCGCGTGGTTCACCCAGCGTTTGCGCTGTCGCTCGATCGACGCACGGGCGAATTCGCGCTGCGCGATCCAGCCGGCACGCTCCTGGCGCGCGGTCCCTGGCCTCACGCCGGCCGGCGCCTCACCGAAGGCGAACGCGTTCGCGCGGCCAAGGAACACACCTGGACCGAGGCGTTGTTGCAGGCTCCGGCCGGGGTCGAAACTTCGGCCGTGCGCGATGGCGACGGCATCGTCTTGAAGGTACATGGGCGCTACGCGCGGACCTCGGCACCCGACGAATTCCTCGAGGGCGAAACCGACCTGCGCGTAAGCCCCGACGGCACGATTGCCGGCGAGTATACCTTCACCCCGGTGAACGCCCGAGGCCTGCTGACCGAAGCCGGGGTCGGCTTCCTTGTGCCCGGCGCGGCGTCGGAATTCCAGTGGTACGGCGACGGGCCGTTCGCCGGCTACCCGGGCAAGGATGCCTTGGACGAGTTCGGTCGCCATCACCTGGATCGGGCCAGCCTGTACTTCCAAGGCAATCGCCGCGGCGTGGACATCGCCCTGCTCTCTACGCCGGCGGGAGCCGGGTTGGCGTTGGGGGGCGAGGCGATGAACGTCGCCGTGGAGCGATCGGGCGAGGACACGATCCTGAGTCACAATGCCGTCGTTTCCGGACGCGGCACGAAATTCAACGGCCCCGACGACGCGGTCGACGCCGCGACCGTCGGTCCCATCAAGGGCGCCTTCGTCGTCCTGCCGCTCGGAGCCTCCTGGCCCCGGCGACTCACCAGCTGGTTTGGGTCTCCGTCGACCACCGAAGTGTTCGCGCCCTACTTCCACAGCTATGACCAGTGACCAATTCCGGCGCCTGTGGCGGCGGTTGCACATACCCGATTCATTCGCCGACCGGGCGGTGCGGCGGCTGCAATGCCCGGCCCGCCGGCTGGTCGTCATCGGCCGGGCGTCGGATGACGGAAGGATCCTACGGCTGGCACCCGGCGCGGCGCGCGCGTGGCAACGGATGCAGGCGGCGGCTGCGCGCGATGGCGTGACGCTCCTTCCGCTGTCTGCCCACCGCAGCATTGGCCGGCAGGCGGGCATCATCCGCCGGAAGCTCGCGGCAGGCGAGCCCATCGAACGCATCCTTCGCGTAGTTGCCGTACCCGGTTGCAGCGAGCATCATACCGGTCGAGCCCTCGACCTGGGTTCGCCCGGCGCCATGCGCTTGGACGCGAAGTTCGGCCGAACCCGGGAGTTTCGCTGGCTGCGCCTTCATGCCGGGCAATTTGGTTTCGTCCTGTCTTACCCCCGCAACAATCCGCAGGGAATCGTCTATGAGCCCTGGCATTGGTGTTGGCACGCAGGTCGCGCCAAGAAAAGTTAGTCGGCGCAAGGCGTTACGGCGTAGTTCCTTTTGCGTATGACTGACCGGATTTAGAATCGTTCTAAATCCTTGTTGCAATCGAGTCTTATTCCAATTGGTTTCGTCTACCTGTCCAATGAACACCACTGACAAAGAATATACCGCCTTGGCCAAGCGGCTTACCGACAGTGGCCTTCGCTCCACGCCGCAACGGGAGGTTGTGTTCAAAGTCATCCTGGAAAAGCGCGATCACCCGACGGCTGACGAGATTTTTGCCCGCGTGAAGAGCGAGATGCCGACCATCTCGCTCGCCACGGTCTACAATTGCCTCGAGACGCTGGTCACTTGCGGGCTGATCCGGCAGGTCAACTTGGAGCGGGCGCCAACCCGCTACTGCCCAAACCTGCACGAGCACGCCCATTTTCACGACGAAAGCAGCGGCCAGGTTCATGATGTCGAACTGCCTGAGGACCTGATGGAGCGCCTGCGCGAGCTGCTGCCGCCGGGCTTCGACGCGCGCTGCATCGAACTGACCTACCGGGGCCGCGCCCCGAGCGACCCGCACGGCGCCAACTGAACCGTCTCGTCACTCATCACTCGTCACTCTTCCCATGAGCCAACTCGAAATCAAAGACCTCCACATCAGCATCGGCGACAAGCCCATCGTCAAGGGCCTGAACCTGACGGTTCGGCAAGGCGAAGTGCATGCGATCATGGGCCCGAACGGCACCGGCAAGAGCACGCTGGCCAAGGCCGTCGCCGGCCACCCTGATTACGCGATCACCAGGGGCGACGTGCTGCTCGGCGGCAAATCGATCCTCGGGATGGAGCCCGACGAGCGGGCCCGTGGCGGCCTGTTCCTCGCCTTCCAGTATCCGAGCGAGATTCCCGGCGTTTCGATCGCCAACTTTCTCCGCGCCGCCGTCCAGGCCCGCATGGCCGAGGGCGAGGAGCTCGACGCCTCCGGCTACTACAAGCGCCTCTACGCCAAGATGGACATGCTCAAGATCGACCGGAAGTTCACCTCCCGCGCGGTCAACGAGGGATTCTCGGGCGGCGAAAAGAAACGCTGCGAAATCCTGCAGATGGCGATGCTCGAGCCGAAAATCGCGCTGATGGACGAAACCGACTCCGGCCTGGACATCGATGCCCTCCGCATCGTCGCCGACGGCGTCAACACTCTCCGCGCCGGCGTCCAGGCGCCCGGCATCGTCCTCATCACCCACTACCAGCGCCTGCTGAATTACATCGTGCCCGATTTCGTGCACGTGATGCACGACGGCCGCATCGTGAAGAGCGGCGACAAGTCCCTCGCCCTTGAGCTCGAGGAGAAAGGCTATGACTGGGTGAAGCAGGAAGTCGCCGCCACCGCCTGAGCACCCGGCCCCGAGAACCCAGACCCGTATCATGAAACCACCGACCGAAATCGACGCCGCGGAAATGACCGCGAATCCCGTCGCGGGGATCGACCAGACCAAGGGCGACTTCAAATACGACGTCAAATATGACTTCGACGCCGGCACCGGTCTCAATGAAACCACCGTCCGCTACATCAGCACGGTGAAGAAGGAGGCGCCGTGGCTGCTCGAGTTCCGCCTCAAGGCGCTCGAGACGTTCCGCAAGAAGCCGCTGCCGACGCACTGGGCGACGAAGGACCTCGAGAACATCAATTTCGACAAGATCCGCTATTATCTCTCCCAAGGCCAGAAGCCGAAGCGCACCTGGGACGAGGTGCCGGACGACATCAAGCACACGTTCGAGCGCCTCGGCATTCCCGAGCAGGAACGCAAATTCCTCGCCGGGGTCGAGGCCCAGTTCGACTCCGAGGCCGCCTACTCGAACATCAAGGACATCGTCGCCAAGCAGGGCGTGATCTTCATGAACTCGACCGAGGCGCTGCGCGAGCACCCGGAGATCTTCCGCAAGTGGTTCGGCAAGGTCATCCCGACCTCGGACAACAAGTTCTCGGCGCTCAACAGCGCCGTGTTCTCGGGGGGCTCGTTCATCTACGTGCCGCCGGGCGTCAAGGTCGCCCAACCGCTCCAGGCCTACTTCCGCATCAACGCCGAGAACTTCGGCCAGTTCGAGCGCACCCTCATCATCGCCGACGAGGGCGCCGAGGTCGTCTACATGGAAGGCTGCACCGCGCCGAAGTTCAGCACCTCGACGCTGCACAGCGCCGTGGTCGAGCTCGTCGCGCTCAAGGGCGCGAAGATCCAGTACATCACCGTCCAGAACTGGGCCAACAACGTCTTCAACCTCGTGACCAAGCGCGGGCTCGCGCACGAGGACGCCGAGATCAAGTGGATCGACTGCAACATCGGCAGCCGCCTCACGATGAAATACCCGGGCGTCGTCCTGAAGGGCGAGCGCGCCCGCGGCGAGGTGCTTTCCATCGCGCTGGCCAACGACGGCCAGCACCAGGACACCGGCGCCAAGATGATCCACGCCGCCAACAACACGACGTCCAACATCATCGCCAAGTCGATCTCCGTCGGCCAGGGCCGCTCCACCTACCGCGGCGTCGTTCACATCCCGAAGCACCTGAAAGGCTGCAAGAACAACACCGAGTGCGACGCGCTGCTGATCAACACCAACAGCCGCACCGACACCTACCCGGCCATCTCGGTCAAGGGCGACCGCAACGCCACCCAGCACGAGGCCAGCGTCTCGAAGGTGAATGAGGACATGATCTTCTACATGCAGTCCCGCGGCCTCACCGAGGCGCAGGCGATGAGCCTCGCCGTGAACGGCTTCATCAACGACCTCGCCCGCCAGTTCCCGATGGAATACTCCGTCGAGCTGAAGCGGCTCATCGACCTCGAGATGGAGGGATCGGTCGGCTAGCGCCGACCGAGTGACGAGTGAGGTGTGACCAGTGACAAGTTCACCGTCCCCTTCCCTCGCCACCTTTCACACGCCACATGTCACAATCTCCGATGTCCGTTTCCAACACTGACGCCCTCACCGGCTCCTTTACCCGCGAGGCCTTCGAAGCCCATTTGGCGCGAGTGCGGCACCTGCCCGCCTGGTGGCTCGAGCGCAAGCGCGCCGCCTACGAACGCTTCGCCGCCCTGCCCATGCCGGGCCGCACCGACGAAGGCTGGCGTTTTTCCAAGCTCGGCGGCCTGACGCTCGAGGGCTTTGCGCTGCCGCCGGCCATCCGCCTCGACCAGATGGCGCACCGCGAACTCGGCGTCACGGGCGCCGGTCACATCGTCCTGGCCAACAACCGCCTCGTCGCCCGCGAGATCGTCGCCCCGGACCTCCTCCGGCAGGGCGTCATCTTCGATTCGCTGCAGAACGCGCTGCTGCAGCACGGCGACCTTGTCCGGGCCCACCTGCTCGCGCAGCCGTCGAAGCTCGGCTCCGACAAATTCGCCGCCCTGCACGAGGCTTTCCTCGAGGACGGCGCCTTCATCCATGTGCCAAAGAACGTCGAGGTGGCGCTGCCGCTGGGCATCTTCCATTATGCCAGTGGGGCCGGCGCGGCCGTGTTCCCGCACACGCTCGTCGTGGCGGATGACAATGCCAGGGTCACCATCGCCGACCTCTTCCTCACCGCCAAGCCTACCCAGACCCCGGCGCCCGGTCCCGAGGCCCAATTTGCGTGCGGCGGCCACGACCTTTATGCCGGCCATGGCGCGCAAGTCACCTACCTCGCCATGCAGGACTGGAGTCGCGAGACCCTGTCGTTCCAGTTCGACGCGAAGGTCGTCCGTCGCGACGCCCGTGTCCTCTCGCTGAATCTCCACGCCGGTGCGCGCCAGGCCCGCCACGAGAGCTTTTCGCAGCTCCAGGCGCCTGGCGCGCACTCGGAGATGCTCGCCCTCACCGTCGCGCATGGCACCCAGGAATTCGACCAGCGCACGTTGCAGATTCACCAGGCGCCGAACACCAGTTCGAACCTCCTCTACAAGAATGCGCTCCTCGACCAGGCGAAGACGATCTTCTCCGGCCTGATCGTCGTCGATCCCGACGCGCAGAAGACGGACGCCTACCAGAGCAATCGCAACCTCATGCTCTCCGAGGAGGCCGAGGCGCATTCGCTGCCCGGCCTCGAGATCCAGGCCAACGACGTGCGCTGCACCCATGGCGCCACGTCGGCCCGCATCGACCGGGAGCAGGAGTTCTACCTCGAGTCCCGCGGCATCAAGCCGGCGCAGGCGCAGGAACTGCTCGTCTTCGGCTTCTTCGAGGAGGTCCTCGGCAAGGTCGAGCACGCGCAGCTCCACGACGCCTTGACCGACATCATCCGCGAGAAGTTTAAAGCCGGATGAGTAGCGGGTAGCGGGTGGAGAGAAGTGAGCATGCCCAATCAGATCACCAGCTTGCCTCCTGCTCGCTAGACGCTAGTCACTACTCGCTACTTTCCCCTCCTCCCATGCCCGACAATCGCGACCGCACTCTCTCCCGTCAGGTCACTGTCACGCAGATTCCCAGCGGCGACAAGCAGACGCTGTTCCCCGGCGAGACCGTCTTCATCCACCAGGTGCTCGGCGGCAGCTACACCATCCAGACCTCGACCGGCCTCTTCCGGCTCGACGGCAAGGATGCCGATGCGATTGGGGAGACCGTGACCGAACAGACAGTCCACGCCGCCACGCTCGCTGATGGCGCGCCCGATCCCACCGCCATCTGGGATCAGCTCCGCAAGGTCTTCGATCCCGAGATCCCGGTGAACATCGTCGACCTCGGCCTCGTCTACAGCATGGACGTTTTCAAGGACGACGACGGCTACAAGGTTGACGTGGCCATGACCCTCACCGCGCCCGGTTGCGGCATGGGCCCGGCCATCGCCGAGGACGCCAAGTCGAAGATTCTCCTCGTTCCGGGCGTCAACTCGGCCGACGTGCGGATCACTTGGGAGCCGCCCTGGAACCAGTCGATGATTTCCGAGGAAGGGAAGATGAAGCTCGGGCTGATCTGAGGCGCCATGCCGAATCGCGCGCCCTCGGCGTCGACGCGGTCTCCGTCAGCGCCGTGTCCGGATTGGCGAAGTAGCCCGCACTCGCCGGCCTGACTGCGCTCGGCCGGGCGACGCAGCGGCGGCAGGCACGCCGTTTGAGTTCCTCCCTGTAAACAGTTTGGGGATTCCCGTGGCGGCGCCAAATAACGCTCCACCTGTGGGCCAAAACTGCTACGCTCGGGACGAATGCGCATTCTTTATCCCGCGCTCGGCCTGGCCGGCGCGCTCCTGCTTCCCGCCGCCGTCGCCGCCGATCCGACCGCACTGTTCAATGGTCGCGATCTCGCCGGTTGGGAGTTCGTGGCGATCCCCGCGAAGGATATTGCCGCCGTGTGCCAGGTGCATCCGGACGGCGTCCTGGCGGCCCAGGGAAAGCCGGTCGGCTACCTTGCCGCGACGGACCGATATGAGAATTTCCGTTTGCACGCCGAGTGGCGCTGGCCGGAAAAACCGGGCAACGGCGGGATCCTCGTCCACATCAGCTCGGGTCCGAAGGATCGCGCCTGGCCGGTCTGCCTGCAAATCCAGCTGAAGCACGGCGCGGCGGGCGACCTTTTGCCCATGGCCGGAGCGACCTTCGCCGAGCCGCTCGCGGCGGACCAGAAAACGCCCCAGCGCCTCCACCAGGCGGCGGACAGCGAACACCCGGCTGGGGAATGGAACACCTGCGACATCACCTGCCGCAACGATACCCTCGAGGTCTCGATCAACGGGGTCGTGCAAAACCGGGTCACGCACGTGTCGCCGGCCGCGGGCAGAATCGGCTTCCAGTTCGAAGGCACGCCCTTCGAGGTGCGGCACATCAGCTTGGTCCGGCTTGACTAACCGCAGGCGAGATTACCGTCTGTCATCCCCCGCATGGACAAGTCGAATCCCAACCACCCCGACTTCTGGAACTCCCGCTTTCAAGCCGGCAAGACTCCCTGGGACTTTGGCGGCGTGCCGGCCGGGTTGAAGAAATACCTGAAACACCGGCCCAAGGGCAGCAATCCCGCCGCGCGGCCGCGCGTGCTGATCCCCGGCTGCGGCTCGGGCCACGAAATCACGACCTTCGCCGCGGCGGGCTTCGATGTCACGGCGCTCGACATGGCCGCCACCGCGGTCGAACTCGCCCGGAAGAACGCCGGTCCGGAACTCGCGCCGCACGTGCTCAAGGGAAATTTCTTCGACCACGATTTTCCCGCCGCCTCTTTCGACGTCATCTACGAACGGACGTTCCTGTGTTCCATCACGCCGGACCGCCGCCCGGCCTACCGGGATCGCGTCGCGCAGTTGTTGAAGTACCGCGGGACGTTGCTGGGGTTCTTCTATTACCAGCCGCCGGTCCCCGCCGACGGCCCGCCCTTCGGCTTCGCCTGGGGTTCGGCCGACGAACTGTTCGCCCGTTATTTTCTCCTCGGCAAGGACGAGCCGGTCACCGACTCGCTGCCGCTGTTCGCCGGGCGCGAACGCTGGCAGGAATGGCATCGCACGTCGTTCTGCGGCTGAGGCTGACGGAAAGGCGCATTGCGGCTGCGGGCTCGCCTCGACCGCAGCCGCCTGTCTTGATCGACGCCCATGAACCCCGATCATTTCATGCGCGAGGCCATCCGGCTGGCGGAGGATGGCATGCGCGCCGGCCGCGGTGGGCCTTTTGGCTGCGTGATTGTCCGGGCGGGTGAGATCATCGGCCGCGGGCACAATCGCGTCACCTCCACCAATGATCCCACGGCGCACGCGGAGGTCGTGGCCATCCGCGACGCCTGCGCCCACCTTGAGACCTTTCAGCTGACCGACTGCGAATTGTACACGAGCTGCGAACCGTGTCCGATGTGCCTCGCCGCGATCTATTGGGCGCGGATCCCGGTGGTCTATTACGGCAACACGCGCGGGGACGCCGCCGCGATCGGTTTCGACGACGACTTCATCTACCAGCAAGTGCCTTTGGCGCCCGAGCGCCGCACCGTGCGGATGACGCCCCTGCTGCGCGAGGCGGCCCAGGCGACCTTTCGCGCCTGGACGCAAAAGTCGGACCGCGTCAGGTACTGATCGGGATACGCGCCCGCCGCCAGACAAGCCCAGGCGTTGGTCGTTTCGAAAGCCCTACTCAACCAGCGGCACAAAATCCCAGCGCGCCGCCGAGAACAGGCCCCGGTCGCTCAGCTTCAGGTCGGGAATCACGAGCAGCGCCATGAACGCCAGCGTCATGAATGGCGCATCCAACTTCGAACCGAGCTTCTTCGCCAAGGCGTCGAGGGCGGCGTAGCGGCGCGCGACGGCCCGCCCGTCGGCGTCCGACATCAACCCCGCGATCGGTAGCGGTAGCACCGCCCGGCGGCGCCCGGCCGCCACGCTGATGCCTCCGCGATGCTTGATCACCAGGTTGACGGCCGCGCACAACGAGGCGTCATCCGCCCCGACTGCGACGATGTTGTGGGAATCATGCGCCACCGAGGAGGCGATGGCGCCGCGCCGGAGACCGAAACCGCGGATGAGGGCCAGCGCGGCCGGCGCGCGACGAGCGTAGCGATTGACCACGGCCAGCTTCAGCAGGTCTCGCTGCGGGTCGGCCCTGAGCACGCCGTCCACCGCACGCACCCGCACCCGCCGGTGGCGCGTTACGAGCTGGCCGTTGATCGCCTCGATAATGTTGCCGGCAGGGCGCGGACTCGGCTCCGCGCCGCCAGTGAACGGCGAAGCGACTCGCCGCTCTACCCGCACGACAAAGTCCTCCATGTGCCGCGGCGCCGCCCTGAATTTGTTCGGCGCTTTCGACTTCAGCCGCGGCAGGAGGCTGCGGCCGTCGCGGGCCACGAGTTCACCCCCGAGGTAGGTTCGCCGGACCCGCAGGTCGGTCCAGCCTTCGAAAACGATGAAGTCCGCCGGGTCGCCCACGCGCAGCAGGCCCACGTCGAGTTGGTAGTGTTCCACGGGGTTCACTGACGCGCAGCGCAGCACCTCGAAGCGGTCCGCTCCGCCCCGCAACGCTCGCCGCACGTGTTCGTCGAGATGCCGCTGCATCAGCAGGTCGGGATGGAGGTCATCGCAACAGAACATGCAGCGCGCGGCTTCGGACCGCAGCAGGGGCGCAAGCGCGGCGAAATTGCGCGCCGCCGAGCCCTCGCGGATCAGGATCCGCATGCCGGCCGCCAGCTTGTCGCGGGCTTCCGCGAGCGTGAAACACTCATGATCCGTCGTGATGCCGGCGGCGGCATAGCGCGCCGCCGCGCGGCCGCGCAGGCCCGGGGCGTGGCCGTCGACGGGCTTCCCCCTCCGCCGGGCCGCCCGGATCATCGCGAGCAACGACGGGTCGCGCGCGAGCACGCCCGGGAAGTTCATGACCTCGCTCAGGTATTTGATCTCCGGACGCGCGAGCAGCCGCGTCACGGCCGGCGCATCGAGCGTGGCGCCGGCGGTCTCGAAGGCCGTTGCCGGCACGCAGGATGGCGCGCCGAAATTGAACTTGAAGGGCGTGCGTCCACCGTCGCGCACCATGTAATCGACGCCCGCCACGCCGAGCACGTTGGCGATCTCGTGCGGATCGCTGACCGTGGCCACGGTGCCGTGCACGACTGCCCAGCGCGCGAACTCGGCGGGCGGGAGCATCGAGCTTTCGATGTGGATATGGGCGTCGACAAACCCCGGGGCGATGAAATGCCGGTACCGGCGCCCGGGCGTGGCAAGGAGGCGGACAATGCGGCCCCCGCGCCATTCCACGACGCCCGGGTAGATCCGGCGGGCATGCAAATCGACGATGTTGCCGGCCAGGCGGTGCAATTTCACGCCGCCAGCATGGGCCGCCCGTCGCCGGAGACCAGTCCGCTTTCGGGCGCCGCACGGGTTGGACGCAGGCTCCGTCGCCCGGCCGGCGTGGCCCAAGGTGTCTTCCCCCGGTCTGCACCCGGCGAAAAACGACTCGCAAATCCGGCGTGGCGGTGCACGTTTTCGGACCTATGTCAGCCAAGAACCTCACCCGCGAATACCAGAACCCGGTCCTGCCCCGGCTCGATGATGACGATGACGACGAGCCCCAGGAGACCGGAGCGAAGAACCTGCCGGCGCCGGTCGGCGCGATGATCCAGAAGAAGTTCCTGGAGCAGCGGAAGATCTTCCTCTGGGGCGCCGTGACGGATGAGTCGGCCAAGGACCTGACGGAAAAGCTGCTGTATCTCGAGACGACCGCCCCGGGTCAGGCCATCACCTTCTACATGAACACGCCGGGTGGTTCGATCACGGCGGGCATGGCGGTGTACGACACGATCAAGCTCATCACCTCGCCGGTCACGATCGTGGTGACGGGCATGGCGGCCTCGATGGGCTCGATCCTGCTCTGCGCGGCAAAGAAGGGCCGGCGGCTGATTTACCCCCATGCGCGCGTGCTCATCCACCAGCCGCTCATCACCGGGCGCATGGTTGGACCCGCCTCGGACATCAACATCCAGGCGAAGGAAATGGAGAAGCTGCGCACCGAGCTGAACCAGATCCTCGCAACGGCCTCGGGCCAGTCGCTGGAAAAGGTCGCCAAGGATTCCGATCGCGACTTCTACCTGAATGCCCAGGAGGCGATTGCCTACGGCCTCGCCGACAAGATCGTCGAGAGCGTCTGAACGGGCGTGAGGTCCTGGAAAGTGGAACGGGCACGCCGTGCCGGTTCAGCCCGCGCGGGGTGCGGGCTCCCCCCAGGAACAGCCGCCGAGCCGTCGCGGCGGCTTACTGCGACACCGGGTTACTTCGGCGGCGGCTCGGGGGCGGTGAGTTCGGCCAGCTTGCGGCCAAACTCGGCGGATAGCTGCTGGTCGCCCGCGGCGGCGGCGGTGTCGCGGGCGTCCTTGAGCAGCGCCTTGCGCGCGTCGAGGCCGGGTGCTGCCGTCAATGACAACACCTGGTAGATCTGGAGGGCCGACTGGCGGTCGTCGTGCGCCGCCAGGATGCCGGCCGCCTCGCGAGCGAGCGCCCAATCCTCGGGTCGAAACTGCTTGAGCAGCGCCACGAACTTCAGCGCATTGACGGCCGTCTTCGGGTCTTCGCTGGCCAGCGCGTGCCTCGCGACGGCGAGGCCGAGCGGCAGCGACGGATTCGCCAGGAGTTCGTCGCGCAACAACGCCAGGGCCTCCGCCTTGTGTCCCTGGCGGGCCAGCAGGTTGGCGCGGCGCATTGCGACATAGCCTGCTTGCAGCGGCGTGAGACTCGCCCGGTTCGCCTCCTGCGCCTCGAGCGACACCTTGAACGGGCAGTACAACGGGTCGCCGATCGCCACGGCCTCCCAGCTGAGCACCGGCAGCGCATAATACGCCGCATCGCCGAAATTCCTGCCGCGACCGAGGGCGTTCAGGAGCAGGTTGGGCCGATGGGTCAGTTCGAGGTATGGCTCGAACACGTTGCCGACCGTGGCCGCGACGCCGCGCGCCACGAGCGGGCCGCACCAGCCTTCGGTCGCGGAGCGCAGCGTATGCGCGGAGAAACTGTGGATGTGCACGGCGATGGCGCCCGGGGGAAACATGAACCCGTCGCGGGCGAACGGGCCGTTCAGGTTGCCGGCATACCAGCCGAAGTAGAGCACCGGCGCGTCGAACCGCGACGTCGCCGCGAACGCCGCCTCCGTCCGCTCGACGTCGCCGTCGAAGCCGAGGTCGGCGAGCTGGTTTTCCACCGAGCGCAGCCACCGGTCGCCCTCGGCCACCGGTCCGCCCAAATCGAGATAGGAGCGTCCGATCAGTCCGGTTGCCTCGCCGGCGAGCGCGGAGGTCACGAGCTGGCGGGCGGCATCGAAGCTGGGCCCGTCGAGCCGGCAGACCTTCACCACCATCTCGGCGTCGAGCTCGGAAGGATTCTCCGCGGAGAACAGCGGGTTGTTCACCGTGGCGGTGATCTCGTAGCCGCTTTGGGCCAGCAGGCTGAGCTCCGAGTCGACCGCCGCTTCATTCTTGTTGAACTGGGCGGGGATTCGCGGCGGCGGCTTCTCCGGCAGCAGCGTGGGATCGTTGAAGATGCGCAGCGGGACTCCCCGGCACGTGACCAGATACGACAGGCGGTGCCCGGTGAACCCGTAGCGCTTGCGGCCCAGCTTGTCGACCAGGCTGGTCGCCGTGCCCTCGAGCCAGCCGCGGTGGTAAAGCTCGTCCTGCAGCGGCTGATAGACCTGGTCGATGAACTCGCGCCAGGTGATCGTCTCGGCCTCCGGCAGCGGCAGGGACACGATGTTGGCGGGCGGCACGCCGCGTTGCGCGGCATAAAACTCGGCCAGCCGCACCGACTCGGGCTCGCGGGCGTTCGCGAAGATGATCACCCGCGCCGCCAGGTCGTCGGCCCCCAGGCGCGCGCCGGTCGCAAGCGCCAGCGCCGCCCAGCCCCAAACCATTCTGCGGGAGATGATCACTGCTCGCGACCTTGCCGGCAGCCCAGCCCGTTTTCCAGCCTGGTTTCGCCCCGGACCCGGCTCTTGCCAACGGGCGCAGCATGCCCTTTGCTGCGCGCGGCGATGGAATCCGCCGTCCCGCAAGGGTAAACCGCCGGCATGGCGCCGGCTGATGACTCCTGGGCAACCTCAGCTACCCACAGTTCATCATGATGCTCTATCTCCTGGTCGGCCTTGGCGGCGCGCTCGGCAGCGTCGCGCGCTTCTGGCTCTCGGGCCTCGTCGCCAACCAGATCGGCGAGACATTCCCGTGGGGCACGCTGGTGATCAATGTCACCGGCTCGTTCATCATCGGTTTCTTCTTCACGCTGACCGAGCCCGGCGGACGCGTGTTCGCGAGCACCAACACCCGGCAGTTCGTCCTCGCCGGGATCTGCGGCGGTTACACGACCTTTTCCTCGTTCAGCCTGCAGACGCTCAATCTCGCCCGCGACGGCGAGTGGTTGCGGGCGGGCGGCAACGTCACCGGCTCGGTCGCGGCCTGCCTCGTCGCCGTCTGGCTCGGGCATCTCGCCGCGACCGCACTCAACCAACTCAAGGGCGCCTGACATGCAAATCCCCCACGAATCAATTCTCCTCCGCATCTTCATCGGCGAGTCCGATCGCCACGAGGGCAAGCCGCTGCACGAAGCCATCGTCCTTGAGGCGCGCGCGCAGCACCTCGCCGGCGCCACCGTCCTGCGCGGCGGCATGGGCTTCGGCGCCAGCAGCCGCATCCATACGAGCAAGATCCTCCGGCTCTCCACCGACCTGCCGCTCGTGATCGAGATCGTCGACAGCGAGGAAAAGATCGATGCGTTCCTGCCCTGGCTCGACCGGGCGATGGGCGGCGGGCTCGTGACGACGGAGAAGGTGCGCGTCGTGCACTACCGCCCGCCCCCGGCCACGGCTTGAGCGGGATCAGGGCTGGGTTTTGGCCGGCGCCGGCTGGTGTCGCATCTGCAGCACGCTGTGCAGGTACGCGTCCGGCGCGGAAGTGCGCCAGGCCGCCAGCCAGAGGGATCCGAGCAATTCGCCGCCCTTGAGCAACTGGCCCTCGATGAGGCTCCGGCCCTCGGCGCTGACCGGCTGCTGCGGGTCCTGGTTGCCAAGCTTGCCGGCCTTTTCCATCTGGTAGAGCGGCTCCACGAGCTTGTTCTGCGCCAGGATGAAATCCAGCGAGGCCACAAACACCGGGTCGCGACCGTCCGGTCGTGCAGCGAGCGAAGGCAGGACGGCCGGCGTGACCCGCGGGGCCAGGTCGTCAAAAACTATGTTCGCCTTCCGGATCAGGCCGCCATCGATCCACGAATGAATCTTCGGCCAGGTGGTGTAGCCGTGGGGATTGTCGCCGGCCCAACCGGCGTGGTGGACCGTCGTGTGCAGCGGCTGCGCCGAGTCGCCGACATAGTGGCCCATGATGCCCAGCACGTAGACGACGTCGGCGCGCGCATTCGCGATCTCTTCCGGCGTGCCCAGCTCCTCGTAGGCCTTGAGCGAAGCGAACGCCGTCTTGAGCATGCCGTACTGCTCGGCCACGGCCCACGGCAGGAAGCCGCAAAGTTCCCGCGTGTGATCGGCGTTCTTGTCCGCGTCGATGGCGGGAAAGGCCGCCGGATGCCGGGCGCGGGCCGCGGCGAACTCCGCGGTGAAGACATAACGGAACGACGGGAGCGTGTTCAGGTCGAGCCCCGCCCAGGCGATCTGTTCCAGGTCGAGGTAATGATCGGGCCAGTTGTAATGGTGGATCGGCAGCTCCGCGGCATGACTCCAGCGGTCCGGCTCGCCGGAAAGAAACTTGATGCGCTCGACATTCGCCGGTTCGCGGACGAACGCGGGAAAATCGGCCGGCAGCGAGCTCAGCGCGATCTGGTTGACGATGCTGTGGCCGGGGTGGTCCCAGGCGCGGAGCAGGGGCGCGAGGGCCAGGCCGGCCAGGGCGAGGCGGAGGAAGTCACGGGGACGCATCCCGGCAATGTGACGCGCGCCCGCCGGCTTGGACAGTCTAATTGCGGTCCAAGGTCGCCGGCAGCGCCGCGTAATTCTGCACGCCCCGGGCGAGGGCCTCGGCGATCTGCTGGCGGAATTCCGGGGTCGCCACGCGGCGGGCCTCCGCGTCGTTCGACAGGTAGGCGCACTCGACGAGCGCGCCGGGGCAGTCGAGCATCCGCAGCACCGCCAGCCGCCCGCGCTTGAACCCGCGGTCCGGGGTCTTCAGCGCCTGGCGCAGCGCGCGATGGAGCTCGGCGCCAAAGAGCAGGTTGGCGAAGTCGAACCGGTTGGAGGGGAACGCCACCCGCGTCATCGCGTCGCCCGTGTCGTCGGCGCTCGAGAGCATGAACTGCGGCGTCATCGCATAGGTTTCAACCCCCGTGATGGATTCCGGGGCGGAATTGAAGTGGATGCTGAGAAACAGCTCGGCACGGTTCGCGTTGGCGAATTCGTCGCGCATCTGCAGGTCCGTCTTCTTGTCCTTCGACAGCTCGCGGTCTTCCGTCCGGATCATCAACACCTTCCAGCCCTGCAGGGTCAGGATCTTCTCGAGGCGCAAGGCCACGTCGAGGGTCGCCGCCTTTTCCGTGACGTTGGCGCGCCGATTTTCCGTGCCTTGGTCGATGCCGCCGTGGCCGGCATCGAGCACGATCACGTGCCGCGTGATCGCCGGCAGCGGCGCGGTGTGATCGGCCGGGCGGAACAGCGGCGCGACTATCTTGATCACATCCAGTTTGCTGACCCAGAGCGTGTCGCCGTGCAGCACGACGGGGTCGCCGAGAAAGATGCGCAGGCCGTCGAGGTAGAAGTCCCGCTGGTTCGCCTCAAAGGTGCAACGCCGCCCGCCGGCGTCCTCCAGCTTGAATTCCACCTCCGGCTTCGACCAAGCGGGCTTGAAGCCAAATCGGTCCGCCACGTCGCGCAGCGAGACGAAGTCGGCATTGTGCAGCCGCGTCACCGGCCAGAGTTCGGACGCGGCGGTCGCGCGCGCCGGCAGCAGCAGCGTGAGGGCGAGGAGTCCCGCCGACGCCCGGCCGCAGCTGCGGAGCAGAAGCCGCCCCCTCATGGCGAACGCAGCGTTCAGGCTTCGGCGGCGGCCGTCGACGACGGCGCCTCGCGGACGTGGTACTTCGGCTTGCGCTTGTTGGCGGGCAGCGGCGTCAGCATGACGTTGATCTGCTTCCCGTTCAATTTCGGCGGTGCGTCCGGGTGCCCCATCGACGCAAGGTCGACGAGCGCCCGCTTCATGACGTCGAAGCCCATCTCGGTGTGCGCCATTTCGCGGCCGCGGAACTTGAGGCGGAGCTTCACCTTGTTGCCGTGGTCGAGGAACTCCTCGGCGTGGCGGATCTTGGTGTTGAAGTCGTGCTGCTCGATGCGGACGGTGAACTCGATCTCCTTGATCTTGCCGGCCGCGGGCTTGCTGTGCGCGTGCTTCTTTTGCTCCTCGTACACGTATTTGCCAAAATCCATGATGCGGCAAACCGGCGGGGTGGCGGTGGCCGCGACCTCGACGAGGTCGAGGTTGAACTGCATGGCGAGGGCCAGGGCCTTCGGTGTATCCATGATGCCCAGCTGCCGGCCTTCCGGGCTGATCACCCGCACCTGGGGCGACTTGATCCGCATGTTGCGGCGGATGGCGGCGAAGGGATCGTTGTTGCGACGAAAATCGCGGTTATAGGGCGCGCGGCCGCCGGGCGAAGGAGAAGATAGTGCCATTCAGGATTTCAGGATTGCTTGGATAGTGGTCGCGCAGGTTTTTGCCTCTAAGCCGGGTGAACACAACACCTATTTGATCGAAGGATCGCAGCCCGCGCCCCGGGAGTTTCCCCGATGGCGCCACCCGGTTTCAGGACCGATGGCCTCCAGGGAGCCGCTCACACGCTGAAACTCTCGCCACACGAGCAGCTCGCCTTGGCGTTCGGATTCGAGAACTTGAACCCGCCGGCCACCATCTTGGCCGAGTAGTCGAGCAGGGTGCCTTTCAGGTAAAGCGCGGTCTTCGGATCGACCAGGACCGGGATGCCGGCCGAGCGCACGAGGATGTCGCCGCGGCGCGGCTCCGGCGCAAACCGGAGCTTGTAGCTCAGTCCATTGCACCCGCCACCCGTGATGGCGATGCGGAGGTACTCGCCTTGTTTATCGCGGGCGATCAGGGCCGACACCTTGGCGCCGGCCTCCGGGGTCAGGCGGACGAGGTTTTCATTGCCCTCGCGCACGCTTTCGCGCGGATCGGCAGTTGGGGGGAGCACAGGCACGCCTGCAGTTATTGCCGGGAACGGAGTTTTATCAAGCGTCGGGCGACGGCGACGGCGTTGGCGAAACTCCGCGGGCTCGCCCTGCCCTGCCCGGCAATCCCAAAGGCCGTGCCGTGGTCCGGGCTCGTGCGGACGTGCGGCAGGCCCAGGGTGACATTGACCGCCTCGTCGAAGTCGATGGCCTTGAGGGGCGCCAGCCCCTGGTCATGGTAAAGCGCGACCACGACGTCGAACTCGCCCCGCAGGGCGCGCGCGAACAGCGTGTCACCGGGCTGGCACGTCGTGAGTGCCGGGAATGTCGCCCGGAGATGCGCGAGCGCGGGGTTGATGAAATCCTTCTCCTCGTAGCCCAGCAATCCGTCCTCTCCCGCGTGGGGATTCAGCCCACACACCCCGATCCGCGGCGCGTCCACGCCGTCCGCCCGCGCCAGCGCATCCGCGGCGGCGACAACCCGGTGCAGCAGGTGCGGGCCCAACAAGCGCGCGACCTGGTGCAGCGGCACGTGCCAGGTCGCCAGCGCCACGCGCAACCGGCCGCCGCAAAAGGCCATCACCGGTTCCCCGCCCCAGCGCGCCGCAAAGAATTCGGTCTGACCGGGAAAGCCGTAGCCGATCGCGGCCAATCCGGCTTTGTGGACCGGGCCGGTCACGACTCCGCTGAACTCGCCGGACCGGCAGCCGGCCGCCGCGCGTTCCATTGCGGCCCACGCCACCAAGGCTCCTTCGCCCGTGGGCCGGCCCGGAACGGCGGAGAATTCCTCGAGGCCCACGGGAAGCTTCGCGGCATCGGTGGCGAGCGAATCCAGCCAGGGTGCCGGCCCGATGACAGCCACCTCGGCCGTCGCGGCCCGATGCTCGGCGAGCCAGGCGGCGATCACCTCGGGGCCGATCCCGGCCGGATCGCCGCAGGTGAAGGCCAGCCTAGGTGTCATCGTCGGCCGCCTCACGTTCGGCCGCCGCCGGCCGCGCAAAGCCACGCTTGCCGCCGGCAAAGAATTCCAGGAAACGGCGGGCCTCGGCGCTTCGTACGCCGACGGCCAGCCGACCGGCGGCCAGCCCGCGCGGATCGCCACCGGCAAAGACCGCCTGGTAGCAGCTCTTGATCTCCAGCACCGTCGAGCGGGGAAACCCGCGCCGCTTCAGCCCGACGAGGTTGAACCCCGGCACCTCGTCCCGCTCGGCGACCATGAGAAAGGGCGCCACGTCGCGTGTGATGCGCGCGAGTCCGCCCACCATGACACCCTCGCCCAGCCGGCAGAACTGGTGGACCGCGGCCCCGCCACCCAGGAAGACAAAGCCGCCGACGTCGACGTGTCCGGCGAGCAGGACATTGTTGGCCAGGACCACGTCGTCCGCCACGACGCAATCATGCCCGACGTGCGCCCCCGCCATGATACAGCAACGCGCGCCGACGACCGTCTGCTGGCCGGCTTGGATCGAGCGGTTGATCGTCGCGTGCTCGCGGATCACGGTGCCGGCTCCAACCCGGACCCCGGACGCCGTCGCCGGATCGAACTTGAGATATTGGGGATCGCCGCCGATGACGGCGAAAGGATGAACCACCACGCCGTCTGCGAGCACCGTGTGGCGTTTCACGATCGCATGCGGGTGGATGACGCACCCGGTGCCGAGTTGCACGCCGTCCTCGACGATCGCGGTCGGGTGGACGCTCATGGGCGGATTCCGCCCTTGCGCGGGCTGGACTGGCGCTCCGCGATCAGGTCCAGCTGGGCGTCCTTCAACAGGTCGTAGTTTTTCAGGATGCGAATGACCTGGAGCGTATCCGACTTGCCGTAACTCTTGTTGATTTCCACCCGCTCGATGATGTCGAGCAGCATCGAGCGGAAGGAGATGATGCCGTCGACGCCATGTTCCTTGAGCAAAGAGACGCTCTGCGAGCGAAAGGGCTCGGCCGTCGGCAGGCTCGGCAGCACGAGAATCTTGGTCACATCCGGCGAAATTCCGGGCTCCTCGGCGTCGACCGGAAAGAAGCGGGTGACTTCTTTCAGCACGTTCTCCTCGAGAAACCTGAAGATCTCCGGGCTGCTCTTCAGCATGTTGGGCGTGAACCGGCCGGTGTGCCACCCTTTCACCACCACGATGGCCCGGTGGATGTAGGAGAGCTCGTTGGCAAAAAGGAAGAAGTCGGGTTTGCGGGCGCCGCGCGCGACATAGGCCGGGTTGTAAACCACCAGGTCCACCTCCTCATCGCCGGTCTTGCGGCGTGCCTGCACCTGATACTTGCGGACCTGCCGGACCAGAAATCCGTTCTGCTCGAAATATTCGCGGACAATGCCTTCGTCGATGGCTGACATGGGTCTTTTACCTTAACACCTTGGCCGGCCGTGGCACTCAAAAACTCACGCGGCGCCCATGTCCCTCCAGGTCTGCTCGACCGGCGCCGGATCGACGTCCGCGCAGGTTCCCGCCCGGCCCAAGGCCTTCAACACCACAAAGCGAAGCCGGCCCGACCGGGCCTTTTTGTCGTGCTGCATGGCGTCCATCAATGCCGGGACGGCCAGGGGAGAGCGCAGCCGCGCCGGCAGGTGGTGTGCCTGCAACACCCGCTCAACCCGCGCGGTGTCGGCCGCCTGAATCAAGCCCAGTCGCGCCGAAAGCCGCCCAGCGGCGGCCAAACCCACGGCCACCGCCTCACCATGGAGATATTCGCGGAATTCGGTGGCCTGCTCGATCGCATGGCCGAAGGTATGGCCGAGGTTCAAAAGCGCGCGGCCGTCCGTCGGCGCAGTCTCGCGTTCGTCCGCCCTGACCACCTCCGCCTTCATCTCGCAACAACGCCGAATCACGTCCGTCAGATCGGCTGATTTCACGGTCAACGGCTCGCGTTCCAGTCGGGCAAAGAGTGCGGCGTCGCCGAGCAGCCCGTACTTGATCACTTCCGCCATGCCCGCGGCGAATTCACGTCCGGGTAGCGTGGCCAGAAATTCCGTGGCGATGACAACCGCTCGCGGATGATGAAACGCCCCCACGAGGTTCTTGCCCGCCTTCAGGTTGATGCCGGTCTTTCCGCCGACCGAGCTGTCCACCATCGCGAGGAGCGTGGTTGGAATCTGAACGCAATCGATGCCGCGCAGATAGGTCGCCGCGCCAAACCCGGCGAGGTCCCCCACGACACCGCCACCGACGGCCCAGAGCACGCCATCGCGGTTGATTCGGTTCGCCGCGAGAAAATCGAGCACGCGGCCATAATTGTCCAATGACTTGCTCGGTTCTCCGGAAGGCAGCGTGAGCCGCGCCATCCCAGGAAAGGCCTCATTCAGGAACCCGGATTGGCAGCGGTCTACTCCTTCGTCCGTCAAGACGACACCACCGCCGCCTCCCACATGCTTGGTAGCGACGAGGTCGCGGATGCATTGAATCGGCCTTTCAGGAAAGCAGATCGGATATGAGGTGTGGCCCACCTTGACGATGAGATCGCTCAACATGTAGACGTTTAAAACCAGCGACTTGCACAAGTCAATTTCAGTTAATCGAAAATATGAGACGAATTCTCATTTATCTGTTGACGTGATACTGTGTCTCATAATCACATTTGGCGATCCTAACTCGCCCGAATTCACAACGCATCGTGAGAACCAACGACCTGAATCACCCGAATGAGCTGCTCGCCATCCGGCTCCAGCAGTCCGCCGCAAAAGAAGGACACCGCGAACAATCCGCCGCCGGCCTTCGCCTGATTGCAGAGGCTGCGTCTGCGTTTCGATCGAAGCGGGCGTTCAACTTCTGACCGCGGCCCATGACCCACGCCATGCGTCTGATCTGCGTTGGCCTGCCGGCGGCCTTGGTCGGCAGTACCTCCGGTTACGCCGTCACCTACCTGACCCTTGAACAGGCCCAAGCGGTGCTCTGTCCCGGCGCGAAACTGCGTCCAGTGGACATCTCGCTCACCGCCGACGAGCGCAAGGCCATCACGCGCGCCAGCGGGATTCGCGTGCGCGATGCCAGGCTGCGGGGCTGGCACGACGACGCATCCGGCGTCTGGTTTCTCGTCGACCAAGTGATCGGCAAGCATGAATACATCACGTACGCCCTCGCCGTCACCAGCGAAGGCGCGGCGGCCGGTCTCGAGATCATGGACTACCGCGAGACCTATGGCGGTGAGGTCCGCGACAAAAAGTGGCGCGCCCAATTCGACCGCAAAACCGCCGCCAGCCCGCTGCGCCTCGACGAAGATATCAAGAACATCACCGGCGCCACGCTTTCGTGCCGCAACATCACGGACGGCGTCAAACGCCTCCTCGCCACCCACGCCATCGTCCTGGCAAAGCGGCCGTGAGCCGCGGTTCGCGCTCCCTCCTTTCACCATGCCCTCCACCTTCCACCGATTCCTCGTCCTTCTTCTCGGGAGCGCCGCGCTGGCGCTGCCGCAGTCAGCCGTCCAAGCCGACGAAAACAACTTCGGCTACACCTACGGTTCCGAGACCCTGCCCCGGGGTCACGGCGAAATCTATCAATGGGTCACTTCGCGGACCGGCAAGGCCGACGGCCATTTCCAGGCCTTCGACCTCCAAACGGAATTCGAATACGGCTTCACGGACCGGCTGCAGGGATCGTTTTACGTGAACGCAATCGATCACGACATCGCCGGGGTAACCGGCTTCGCTGACCGGCGCCAGCTTCACTTCAATGGCGTCCAAGCGTCGCTGAAATACAGCCTGCGGAGCCCGTACCGGGACGCCTGGGGCGTCGCCCTGTACCTTGAGCCGGGCTATAAACGCTACAGTGCCAAAAGCGGTGACCGTGAGGACAGCTTCTTCCTCGAGCCCAAGCTGATCGTGCAGAAAAACCTGCTCGCGGGCGCGCTGATCTGGGCTGCGAACTTCAGCGGTGAGTTCGAGCGCGAGCACAATCTCGATGACCGCGCGTGGGAGAGCGAGTTGGAGCTGCAGTGCAGCACGGGCGTGAGTTATCGGATCGCGCCGCGCTGGTTCGTCGGGGCCGAGGCCCTGTTCACCTCGGCATTCGAACACATGCACCTCGACGAGCTGGGCGAGTACGCGGTATTTGCGGGTCCCAATATCCATTACGCAAACGAACGCTGGTGGGCGACGCTCGCGGTGATGCCGCAACTCACCGGCTGGCCGGCCAACCGGGGCGCACGCAATCTCGACAATTTCGAGGCCCTCCAGGTGCGCCTCAAGATCGGCGTGAACTTCTAGCGCCGTCCTCCCGCTGATGAGCGTCGAAATCCTGCGCGCCCGCCCCCTGTTGGGCACCCTCGTCGAGATCCGCGCCCGCGCTTCCTCGTCCGCGCGGGCCGAGCGCGCCGTGCGCCTGGCCTTTGCGGCCGTCGAGCGCGTCCAGGCGCGCATGAGTTTCTTCGAGCCCGGGAGCGACGTCTCGCGACTCAACCGCCACGCCTTCCATCGGCCCGTGCGCGTCGCCGACTCCACCTATCGCGTGCTGCGCCACGCGCACGGTCTCCACGCCGCGAGCGGAGGTCTATTCGACATCGCGATGGCCGCGGAACTGGTGCGCGGCGGCTGGCTGCCGCGCCTGGCGAAGGAGCCGATGCGATCGCCGGGCACGGCGGCGGCGATTGCACTGCTGCCGGGCCGCCGCGTGCGTTTCCGGCGTCCTGTGCTCATCGACCTTGGTGGCATCGCCAAGGGTTTCGCCGTCGACCAGGCAATCGCCGCGCTGCGCCGCGCCGGCGCCAGCGGCGCCACCGTCAACGCGGGCGGCGACCTGCGCGCCTTCGGGCGGGGCGGGCAGCCGGTGCATGTTCGTTTGCCCCGCGCGCCGGGCACGCTGGTCGCGTGTGGGGCGATCCGCGCCGGTGCCGTGGCCACCTCGGGACATTATTTCGCGCGCCGCCGACTGCGCGATGGCTGGCGCGCACCCATCTGCGACCCACGGTCCCGCCGGTTCGCCGGCGAGGTTCGCAGTGTGACCGTGTTTGCCCGCGAATGCTGGCTCGCCGACGCCTTGTGCAAGGTGGTCTGGCTCGCCGGGCCGGACGCACTGCCTTTGCTCAAGCGGCACGGGGCCCGCGTGTGTTGGCTGGGGACGCCATTCGCCCGCCGGCAGAAGGACCACGATGACGCGTCCTGACCAACTCCGTCTCGGCCCGCGGCTGCGCGCATGGACCTACGCGACCCTCGGTGCGCTGTTCGTCACCGGCGTCGCCTGGTGGTCGCTGGAACTCTGGGGCCGCGTCGAAACTGAATTCGGCCCCGCCGCGCATCCCGCCGGTCCCTGGCTGCTGCGCTTCCACGGCGCGGCGGCGATGATCTTCCTCGTGCTGATCGGCTGGCTTTTGCCGTCCCATGTGCGCCGCGGCTGGCAGGCCCGGCGCAATCGCCGCTCCGGCGGCGGTCTGCTCGCTTCCCTCGGGGCTCTGACGCTCACCGGGTGGCTGCTTTACTACGCCGGCAGCGAGCCGCTGCGGGCCGTCGCCACGACCGTCCATCGGTGGCTTGGACTGATCCTGCCGCTGCTGGTCGTGCTTCATGTCTGGATCGGGCGCCGTTCGCGGCCCGTCGAGCGGCGCCGCGACGGCCCGATGAATCCGCGCAGTCGACCCACCAACAGCGGCAGCTCGAGTCACGAAATGTCGTGAACGGCCACCGGCGCCCTCGCCCGGCGGTGGAATCCGGCGGAGCCAGTGGTCATCGGCTTGCGCACCTCGCCCGCCTTCTGACACCGTTCGGTCGCATTCGGAGGCATGACGGCCCGCAAGTTCATTTTCTGGCTTCATCTCGGCACCGGCATCGGTGCCGGGCTGGTCATCGCGATCATGTGTGTCACGGGGGCCGTGCTCGCCTTCGAGAACCAGATCATCGCTTGGGCCGAGCGCGATGCGCGCCTGGTCCCGACGCCGCCGGCCGGAGCGACGCGGCTGAGTGTCGACGAGACGCTGGCGGCGTTCGCCCGGGCGCATCCGGAGGTCAAGCCGCAGTCGTTCACTGTCAGCCGCGATCCGGCCGCCGCGGTGCTGATTTCGGCCGGTCGGGAGGATAACTATTATGTGGATCCTTTCGACGGGGCCATCCGCCAACCGGCCTCGTCGGTCGCCCGAAACTTGATGCAGCGGCTGACCGAATGGCATCGCTGGCTCGGCCAGTCAGGCGGAGCCCGCGCGCCGGCGCGTTTCCTCACCGGCGTGTGCAACCTTGCCCTTCTTTTTCTCGCCCTTTCGGGCGCCGTCCTTTGGTGGCCGCGCAAATGGAGGACCAAGGGCCTGCGGCGGTCACTTTGGTTCCTGCGCCAGGCCAGCGGACGGGCTCGCGAATGGAATTGGCACAATGTAATTGGATTCTGGCTTCTGCCCGTGCTGATAACCCTCTCCGCTACGGGCGTCGTGCTTTCCTTCCGCCCGGTCAACGACTGGATTTTTCGTCTGGCCGGCGACTCGCCGCCGGGGCGGAACGCCGGACCCGTGCGGCCGGCCCCCCTCCTGCTCACTGCCCCTTCTTCTGGCGCCCGACCCCTGGAAGCCGCGGCGCTGCTCGACTGTGTCCGCCGAGAGTTTCCGCACTGGCAGTCCATCACGATGTTTCTCGACCCTCGTAACCCGGCGGCCGGCCAAGGCGGCCGGCCGCCGGCGTTTCTCACCGTCAAGTCGACTGACGCTTGGCCGCGCGTGGCGACCAGCGACGTGGCCCTCGATCCGTTCACCGGCGCGGTGCGTCACATCGATGCCTTCCGCGACCTGAGCCCGGGGCGACGCGCGCGGACTTGGATTCGATTCCTGCACTCCGGCGAGGCTCTCGGGGCCGGCGGGCAGATGATCGCCGGCCTCGGCTGTCTCGGTGGATGCCTGCTTGTCTACACCGGGTTCGCCCTCGCGTGGCGACGGTTTCGCGGCGAGAAAAAGATTTCGCCGGCCGCAGAGCCGAACGGCTTAGGGTAATAACACTACGATTGATTACTGGTGTTGGCGGGGCAGTTGCCGAGACTGCGGGCATGGTCCGCCGATTGCCACTGCCTGCCGGATGCATGCTGATGCTTTTGCTGGCTGGCGCAGTCCTGCAAGGCGGCGAACTCGACCAAGCGTGGGTACAGGGCATCTACACCGGAAAATCGCCCCGCCCGGTCGTCGTGTCGGAACGCGAAGCCTGGCAGCAGGCCAACGAGCTCGCGCTGCATACGCCGGGTGCTTTCGTGGTGATCGGCGGCGGCGAGTCGATGCGTCCCCTCTACACCCCGGGAACGATCCTCGTGATGCAGCGGTGGTCTTATGGAATGCTCCAACGCGGCCAAACCGCGATCTACCGCAACCATGAAGGCAAGATCGTCGCCCACGTGCTCATCGCCAAGGCTCGCGATGGTTGGAGAGCGGCGGGATTGAACAATCGCATCCACGACATGGAACCGGTGTTGTCGAACAACCTGGTCGGCGTGGTCATCGCCGCGTTCCACCCCCTCGCCGCGGGCCCGTTGCCGCGCCTCGCCACCCTCACGCGCTAGCCTGGCCGGGCCACGCCAAGCGCGGGGATTTGGACAGTGTCCGCGCCCGCGTGGATTCGTGGTGTTTTCCGCCGTCCAGCGTTGCCCCCACGAGGATCGGCTGGTCATGCGCAAAGCGGATCGGTGGTGATCGGCATGCTGCCAGGGTGGTCGCGCTTGCGCCGAGGGCCGTCCGTCCGACGCCGGACTTGCGCTTGAAGGCAAAGGCCGCCGGAATCCCGCGCATGCCAAATCCCCTCCCCGACGCCGATGCCAACGGCGGCATCCTCGGCCATCCCCGCGGACTCACCACGCTCTTCTTCACCGAGATGTGGGAGCGGTTTTCGTACTATGGCATGCGGGCGCTGCTGGTGCTGTTCATGACGCTCGCGGTCGCCGACGGCGGCCTGGAATTCCCCGACAAGAAGGCCGCGGCGATCTATGGCACCTACACGATGAGCGTCTATTTGTTGGGCATTCTGGGCGGCTACATCGCCGATAATTTCATCGGCGCGCGCCGGGCCGTGCTGTGGGGCGGAGCGATCATCGCCTCCGGGCATTACTCCATGGCCATCCATAGCGTGCCCACGTTCTTTCTCGGCCTCGGCCTGGTGACGATCGGCACGGGGCTGCTGAAACCGAACATCTCCACCATGGTCGGCGGCCTCTATCCCGCCGAAGACCAGCGTCGCGACGCGGGCTTCTCCATCTTCTACATGGGCATCAATATTGGCGCCCTGCTCTCGGCCGTCGTTTGCGGCTACCTCGCCCAGGACGCCGGATTCAAGGCGTTCCTCGGCGGCCTCGGGATGGACCCGAATAACAGCTGGCACTGGGCGTTTGGCGCCGCTGGCGTCGGCATGACGTTTGGCCTGATCACCTACGTCCGGCGCGCCGCCACCTTGCGCCACGTCGGCCATCCGCCGGCGGAGGACGGCGCGCCGCGCCCGTGGGGCCGGCTCGCCCTCGTGGGGCTCGCGTCCCTTGCGCTCATCGGGCTGATGATTGCCGCCGATTATTACCGCCCGGTGGTGTATGCGCTTTTCATCCTGCAGTTCATCGCGATTGCGGTCTTTGCGATCCGCCCGAGCATCGAAAGCCGGCGCATGGCCGCCATCCTGATCTTCTTTTTCGCCGCGCAGGTCTTTTGGGCCATCTATGAGCAGGCCGGCTCGTCCATGACGCTCTTCGCCGATCGCCTGACCGACAACCGGATCCTCGGCTGGGAATTCCCGTCCTCGTGGTGGCAATCCGTCAATTCCATGTGGGTGATCGCGATGGCCGGGCCTTTTGCCTGGCTTTGGATCCGCCTCGGGAAAAATCAGCCGTCCAGCCCAACGAAGTTCGCCCTGGGCCTGATGTTCGTTGCCCTTTCCTTCGTGTGGATGATCCCCGCCGCCAAACTCACCGCCGCCGGCAAGGTCAGCATCATCTGGCTGCTTGGACTGTATTTCCTCCAGACCACCGGCGAAATGTGCCTGAGTCCGGTCGGCCTGAGCACGATGACCAAGCTCGCCCCCGCCCGATTGAACGGACTCGTGATGGGCATCTGGTTTCTCGCCGCCGCCCTCGGCAACAAGCTGGCGGGGGTGTTCGCCGGCGATTTCGAGGCCAACCACCCTGCCGCGTTGACCGGATTTTTTTTCCACCAGGCGATCTGGGTCGGGGTTGCGACCCTCGCCCTGTTCGCGCTGGTCCCGTGGGTCCGAAAACTCATGGGCGGCGTCCATTGACGGGCGCAAACTAAACAGGCGCGGTCGTAACCGCGCCTGCTCACACTTGCTGCTGATCCCCCGAAAAAGATGGGGGTTCGCGCGCGCACAACGGGCCAGTCAAGCAACACGCGAACCCCTTTGGTCACCTCTCGCGCCGTGTTACAGGCGCGAAAATTACGCGCCTATAGAACCATATGGCCTGCCTTTCCGGGAGTACCCAAACCACCTAAATTTAGGTGGTCAGCCGCGGCTCGACAGGTTCACCACCGCATCTCGCCGCCGCTTCAACCTTCCTCCGGACCGAACACAGCCCGCGCATAGTTCTCGACTGAGAACGGCTGCAGATCGTCCGGCTGTTCCCCCAGTCCAATGAAATAGATGGGAATCTTGAGCTGGCGGTAGATGCCGACCACCGCGCCGCCGCGGCTCGTGCCATCAAGTTTCGTGACGACCAAGCCCGTCAGCCCGAAGCTCTGATGAAAGACCCTCGCCTGCTCGATCGAATTGGCCCCGAGGCTGCCGTCGACCACGAGCCAACGGTGTTGCGGCGCCGCGGGGTCGTTCTTCTGCAGGACGCGCCGGATCTTGGCCAGCTCCTCCATGAGGTTGCCTTTCGTGTGCAGACGTCCAGCGGTGTCCACGATCAGCCAGTCATGGCCGCGCGCACGCGCCGCCTTCCAGGCGTCGAAGGCCACGGCGGCGGCGTCGGCCCCGGAGTGGCTCGCCACGATTTCAACCCCCAGCCGGTCGGTCCAGCTGCGCAACTGCTCGACCGCCGCCGCGCGGAAGGTGTCGCACGCCGCCACCAGCACCTTCTGCCCGTCGCCCTTGAGCCGGTGGGCCAGCTTTGCCGTGGTCGTGGTCTTGCCCGAGCCATTGACGCCGATCATGCAGATCACCGTCGGCCGCGCGTCGGGGGCCCCGAGGCGCCCCTCGGCGCCCGCCAGCACGCGCTGCAGCACCGCGGCGCCGATGGCCGCGGCGTCCCGGCCCTTCAAGCCGGCGTCCCGGCGGTAGGCCTCCTTGATCTCCGCCAGGATTTCGTTGGTCGTCTCCACGCCGAAATCCGCCGTGTAGAGGGCCTCCTCGAGTTCATCGAGCGAAGCGGGATCGATGCGCCGGCCGCCGAACAAGCCGTGGGTTTTCGTCGCGATCGCCGCGACGGTCTTGGTCAATCCCTCCTTGAACTTCCGGAATAACGACCGCATGCGCCCGCCACCTATTCCGTCGACGGCTTGCGGGCGTCGCGACCGAGGCGGTCCTTCATGCGGTCCAGCACGCCGTTGATGAATCGTTTCGCGTCGGCACTCGAGAACTGCTTGCTCAGGTCGATGGCCTCGTTGATCGACACGACCGGCGGGATGTCCTTGCGGTGGAGCATCTCGAACATCGCCAGGCGCAGGATGGCGAGGTCGATGCGGGCGATGCGCTCGAATTCCCAGTTATGCGCGAGGGTGCGGATGTGCCCGTCGAGTTCCTCCATGTGCTCGATCGTGCCGTGGATAAGTTCCTCGGCAAAGGCGTAGTAATCGCGCGGCTGCTCGAGGTGCTCGAAAAACAGCCGCAGGTCCTCGGCGAGATTCGCCGGCCGGTTCACGCTCCACGCATAGAGGTACTGGAAGGCCGCCGCGCGGCACTCCCGCCGCTGGTTGAACTGGCTCGTCATGCCCGGCCCCCCAGCTCGCGCTTGAGCGCCGCCATCTCGAGTGCCGCGCGAGCGAACTCCCCCCCCCGGCCGATCGTGCCGCGACAGCGCTGCTCCGCCTGCTTCAGGTTGTCGACCACCATCACGCCGTTGATGACGGGCACGCCGGTTTCGAGCGCGACCCGCTGCAAGGCGTGCGAAACGCTCTGGCCCACCATCTCGTGGTGGTTGGTGTCCCCCGCGATGAGCACGCCGAGGCCGATCACGCCGTCGCAGCCCCGGCGGCGGGCCAGCGCGCGGACCGCCCAAGGCACTTCGTGCGATCCCGGCACCCGGACGAGAGTGAGGCGCTTTTCCTGCACGCCGGCGGCGGCGAGTTCGTCAAACACGGCGTGCAGCAGGGCGTCGACCAACGCCCCATTGAACCGCGCCGCGACAATGCCGAGGCGGAACGAGGAACCGTCAATCGGGACGGGCGTGGCGGCAGACTGGCTCATGGAAGGTTCAGGGCAGGAAAGAACGGCGGCTGCGGCAAACTAATTCTCAGACCGGCACCTGCTCGACAATTTCGAGGCCGTACCCGTCGAGTCCCACCACGCGGCGCTGCGAATGCGCCATCAACCGGATCTTGCGCAGACCGAGGGCGGTGAGAATCTGCGCCCCGATGCCGTAGTCGCGCAGGTTGGACCGGCCGGTCTCGCCCGGCGGCGTGCCGTCCGCCAGCACGTTCTGCATCCGGCCCGTCTGCTCCATGTAGACGATCACACCGTGGCCCGCGCGTGCCACGTGCTGCAGCGAGGAGAGGAGCGAGTGGTGGCTGTCCATGCCCTTGGCGTGAAACACATCGCTGAGCAGGTTCTCGGTGTGCACCCGCACCAGCGTGGGCGAGGCGTCCAGCCGGCCTTTCGTGAAGGCGAAGTGGTGCCGCCCGTCGACCTTGCTCCGGAAGATGTGCAGCTGGAATTCGCCGTATTCCGACACAAACGGGCGCTGGGCCACCAATTCGACCAGCTGCTCACGCCGGTGCCGGTACTCGATCAAAGCCGCGATGGACACCAAGGGCACCTGGTGGCGCTGCTTGAACGCGATCAGCTCCGGCAAGCGCGCCATCGTGCCATCCTCGCTGAGGATCTCGCAGATCACGCCGACCGGCCGCAGGCCCGCCATGGCGGCGAGGTCGACTGCCGCCTCGGTGTGACCGGCCCGCTCCAACACGCCGCCAGGCCGCGAACAGAGTGGAAACACATGCCCGGGCTGCACCAGTGCGTCGGGCGTGGTGCCGGGATCGGCGAGGAGCTGGATGGTGCGGGCCCGATCAAAGGCGCTGATGCCGGTGGTGATGCCTTCCGCCGCGTCCACCGACACCGTGAACGCCGTCCGGTGCGATTCGCGGTTCTGCTGCACCATCGGATTGATGCCGAGGTGCTTCAGCTTCGGCTCCGTCATCGGCACGCAAATGAGGCCGCGCGCATGCCGGATCATCGTGTTGATGAGTTCGGGCGTCGCCTTTTCGGCCGCCATCACGAGGTCGCCTTCATTCTCCCTCCCCTCGTCGTCCGTCACAATGACCAATCCGCCCGCCGCGATCGTCTGGAGGGCGGATTCAATCGAATCGAGGGCGGCGGTCGGGGACATGGCGGTCGGCGAGCATCCGCGAGGCACCCGGCGCTGTCAAATCCGTCGGCGGATCCCCGCCGCCGGCCGCGGGCTCAGCCGCGGAAGGGCACCGTATAGGTTTCCACCGCCTTGGCGTCCTCTCCCTCGCCCTGAAGCAGCGTGAGATAGACGTTCCAAGCGTAAGGCGGGAGGGCCGGTTTGGCGCCAACCAAGGCCTTGCCGGCAATGTTCAGCACCGTGAAATTCCAGGCCACCGAGGCCGAGCGCGTGTTGGGCCAGCGCGCCGTGGCCCGCGTGACGTCAACCGCCATCGGCTTCTTTTTCTTGTCGTAGAAGCTCAGCTTGAACTTGCCGTCGGCCACCTCGAGGCCGAGGAACGTCCCATTCGGCCGCTTGATGGTAACACCGGGAATCTTCGGTTCGTCTTCCTTTTTCTTCGGGTCTTTGGTGGCGGCCTTCGGGTCGGTCGCCTTGGCGCCGACAGCCGCGGCCCCTGTCGCCGAACTGGGCCCGGTCTTGTTCGCCGGCGTATTGGCTTGTGCGTGGGACAGCCCGGCGGCGAGCAGGGCAGCGATGAGGACGGCGAACTTCTTCATGGTGTCACCATAGCCGGCGTCGAAGCCTGCGCAAGCCCCCGCTGCCGCGCTTCCGCGGGTTTGACAGGGCTTTATCAAGGATGAGCCGCCTGGCCCGGCGGCTCATTTCCCGTTGCGCTGCAGGTCGTCGCGCAGTTCGCGCCAACGCGCGAGCCGGTCCGCGATCTTCGCCTCCCATCCCACGGGCTTGGGGGTGTAGAGCTTGAGCGGTTTCTCCAGGTACGCCTGGCCCGAAATGGCCTCGGGAAAGTCGTGGCTGTACAGATATCCTTTGCCGTGCCCGGCCCGCTTGCTCGCCTGGCCGCCTTTGTCCCGCAAAGACAGTGGCACGGCCTGAACGGGTTCCTCTTTCAACACGCGGTGCGCCTCGCCGAGCGCCAGGGTGGCCGAGTTGCTCTTGGGCGCCGTGGCTATGTAGAGCGTGGCGTGCGCGAGCGTCAGCTCCGCTTCAGGCAGGCCGATGAAATCGCACGCGTGGTGCGCCGCCACCGCGAGCGGCAGCGCCTGCGGATCCGCCAGGCCCACATCCTCGCTCGCCAGGATCACCAGGCGCCGGGCGATGAAGCGCGGGTCCTCTCCGCCGGCCAGCATTTTCGCCAGCCAGTACATCGCCGCGTCGGGATCGCCGCCGCGGCAGCTTTTGATGAAGGCCGAGATGGTGTCGTAGTGCTCGTCCTCGTCGGCATCGTAGCGGATGCGTCGCTCCCGGGCAAAGATCTCCAGCTCCTTTTCAGTGACTGGCGCGCGCTCCGGCAAGCTGAGCGCGATCACCTCGAGGGCGTTCAAGGCCCGGCGCAGGTCCCCGTCACACAACAGCGCCAGGTCCATGAGCGTCTTGTCATCGGCGCTGTGGCCGCGGGTGCCCAGCCCGCGCACCGGGTCGGCGAGGGCGAGGCGCAACACGCCGGCCACCTCGGCCGCGCTCAGCGGCTCGAGCCGAAACAGGTGGCTGCGGCTCAACAGCGGCGGATTCACGTAAAAGCCCGGGTTGTGCGTGGTCGCGCCAATCAGCCGGACCGAGCCTTCCTCCACGTCCGGGAGCAGCAGGTCCTGCTGTGCCTTGTTGAACCGGTGCAGCTCGTCGATGAAGAGGATGGTCGATGCCTCCGGCCGCCGGCGGGCGGCGGCGAGGATTTCCCGCAGCTCGGCGACGTTCGACATCACGGCATTCACGCGCATGAAACGGCTCTTGGTTTCCCGCGCGATGACTTCGGCCAGGCTCGTCTTGCCGCAGCCGGGCGGCCCGTAGAACAACAGGCTGCCGAAACGGTTGCTCGCAATCAGGCGCGGCAGCAGGCTGCCCGGCCGGAGGAGGTGGGCCTGCCCGGCAATCTCGGCCAGTCGCCGCGGCCGCATGCGGGCGGCCAGCGGCTGGTGGGGTGCCGGCTCGTCGGACAACACCGCTCCGGGGGGAGGCGATGCCTCCTCGAAAAGCGAGCCGGTGTCGTCGGCGGAAGGGACCATGAGCCACCAAGGTGGTGCGGGCGGTTCCGAGAAACAAGTTTGAAGGCGGACGGGAACTCGGGTTCGCTGCCGGCCTCTGCACCACCGGGCCGGGGGCGCAGCCCTCATGCCCTCGCCCTCGTCGCATCTTCGCGCGCCCTTGCTCTGGTTGCTGTTGCCGCTGGCGGCTGGGTTCGCCGCCGCGAAGCACTGGCCGCTGCCCGCCGCCGGACCCGGCGTGCTCGTGGTTGCGGCCGCGATCCTCGCGCTGGTTGCCCTGGTGCTGGCGCCGCGAACGGCGCGCCTCGCGCATGCCGCGTGGGCCGCCGCCCTGACCGGCACCGTGGGCCTGGCCGGATTCGTCATGCTCCACGCGCGCGATCCTTTCCGGCAGGAGCGCTCCCAGCGGCCGCCGCGCGAGGCCACGATTCAGGTGGAGGTCACGCGGATCTTTCCCGCGGCCCCAAACAGCCGCGGCATCTCCGGGCTGGGGCGAATCATCGCCGCCGGCCGAAACGACAGCGATCTGCCGGGACGAAGCATCCAATTCTCGGCCATTCGCAAAGTCAGCGTGCCTCCCCGCCCCGGGGCGCGCTACATCATGCAGGGGGTCGTGCAACCGCTCTCCACCGAGCCGTCGAACGCCGGCTTCAACGACTACCTCGACAATCTCGGCGTCCACCTCCAACTGGCCCGGACGGTCATCCGGCGCGAGGTCAGTCCGCCGCCAAGGATGGAGCGCCTGCGTCTCAGCGCGCGCGAGCGGCTGGAGCGCATCCTGCGGCGCGGGCTCAACCACCATCCCCAGATCGCCTCGCTTTACCTGGCGGTGGTGCTGGGCGAAAAGGCGATGCTCGCGAGCGACCAGCAGGATGCCTTCATGCGCATCGGCACTTTCCATATCTTCTCCGTCAGTGGGCTCCACGTCGGCGTCATCGCCCTCGCCATCTATTGTGTTTTCAGCCTGTCGCGCGTGCCCCGTCGACCCACGACGATCCTGACCTTGGTGGTCCTCTGGCTGTATGTCGAAATCACCGGGGGCGGCGCGCCATCGCTCCGGTCCTACCTGATGATTTTCTTCGTCCTCGGCGCCCACGCCTTGCGCCTGCCGGTCAACTACCTGGCGGCGCTCACCGCCGCCGCCTTGGTCACGCTGCTGCTCGATCCGCCGCAGCTCTTCAGCACCGGCTTCCAGATGTCCTACCTGGTCATGCTGGCGCTCATGACGATGGGAAATCCCCTGAGCGAAAAATGGGTCGCGGCCTGGCATCCATTTGCGTTCCTCCCCCGCGCCAACTGGCGTTGGCGGCACCATGCGGTGGACCATTTCGGGCGGAAACTGTTGGCCGCCCTGGCCGGGTGCGTCGCCGCCTTCCTGGCGAGCACGCCCGCCGGGATCGCCTGCTTCCAGCTGTTCTCACCCGGCTCGCTGGCGGCGAATCTCCTGGTCATCCCGGCCGCGTCACTCGCACTCATCAGCGGCTTCGTGTCGCTGCTGGCGGGTCTCGCCGGCCTGGGACCGCTTAGCACGCTCTTCAATGCGGCTGCGGCCTTGATCCTGCTGGCGATCGATTGGGTCATTCGCATGGGAACGCGCCTGCCGGGCACCTGGTTCGCCGTGCACTTTCGCGCCGATTGGTTGGGCCCGGCCGCCATGGTCGCCATGGCCGCGGTTTTGCTGGCGGGGGCCGCCGGGCGTTGGTCGCCCCGCTGGGGCGGCTACTGGCCACCGGTGGTCTTGCTCGCCGTCCTGTTGATTTTTCTCGTGAAACTCGGCTGAGGCGCCGCATGCTGCGCGGACATGAAAAGCGCCTACGAACTCGCGATGGAACGTCTCGCCAAGGCCGACCCGGCCGCCCGCCCGCTCACGGCCGAACAGAAGGCGCGGCTGGCCGAGATCGATCGCGTTTACCAAGGCCGGACAGCCGAGCGCGAGATCTTCCTGCAACAACAGCTCGCGGCGGCCCTGGGCGCGCAGAAATTCGACGAAGCCGACCAGGTGCAGAAGCAGATCGCGGGTGAAAAGGCGCGCCTGGCCGAGGAGTGCGAGGCGGAAAAGGACAAGGTTCGGCGCGGTTGAGCGCGGCGAGGCCGGTCGCTTAGCGCGCGAACTCGAATTCCGCCGACAGCGTGTGGTGGTCGGACGCGGGCGTCGGCTTCACGTGCCAGCCCACCGGCCGGAGCCAGTCGTTGTAGAAAATGTGGTCGAGCACGTAGGGCCGCCGGCGCCAGGTGATCTCCGTGGACTGGACGGTGCGATAGCCGGCCTGAGCGAACTGGTCGATGAGCGACTCGTGCTTGCTGACGTTGAAATCGCCGGTGAGCAGCGTCGGCATGCCCGCCGCATCCCGCAACTGCTGCTCCACCAGGATGCGCTGGCCGCGGTGCTCCTCGCTCGTCGCGTTTAGCATGAAGAAGGCCAGCAGGTGCGTGTTGAACAGGCGGACCGAATGGTCGCCAATCGTCGTGGCGGCGCCGATCAGCACGCGATCCGTCGGCGTCTTCTTCTCGCCGAAGAAGTCGAACTCCACCGGCGGCGAAGGCAGGTTCAGGCACATTTGCTCGCGCAACGGAGTCTTGGAAAAGATCGCCAGGCCGATGCCAAACGGCAATTCGCGGGAATCGGGCCGGGGATAGCAGAAGAAGCTGTCGTACTCCGGGAAGGCCTGCTTCAGCTCGCTGTAGTGCGGCGGTGGGTCGGCTTGCGCGCCGCCCGGCAGCGTGCGCTCCACCTCCTGCAACATGACGATATCGGCGGCGTGCGACCGGATTTCCTTGATCGTGGACGCCAGCTGAATGGGCGCATGATCAGGATAAGCGTCATCCCAAACCTGGCCGAACTGCATGTTGAACTGCAGGATCTTGAATCGTTTGGCCATGTTAACTGCTGGATGGCTGGCAATTCAGCGCTCGGAACCGGACCTTCACGATGCCGGCGGGGGGGTGACTCCGCGGATTTTCGTCCGAGAAAGCATAGAATACTCGGGTCGGATGTTCGCGTTCGCCAAAATAGCGGCAAGCCAATTCTGGGGTAGGTCCCCCAGTTCCCCTTGTCCGCTTCCCCCGGGTCCAACCGGTTCCGAGGCCCGATCGTTGGATTTGTTCGGACGGGTCCATGCCGGCGCCTAAGGCCGTCGCAGCAGCTGTTCCAGCGTGCGGTGCACGGCCGCCGGCGGCCCGGTATCGGGAATCACGTTCAGAATTTGCTCCGCTTCGGCGTGCTGTCCGGTGGCTTTGAGCAAGGTCGCATAATCAGCCCAGGCGGGCCAATCGCGCGGGGCCAGCTGGACCGCCCGGGCCAGGTGCGCCAGCCCGATGCCGGTATCGCCGCGCCGCCAGGCGGCGCGTCCGAGCTCGTGATGCGCCACGGCCACGATGCACGTCACGCTGCCTGATTTTTCCGTTTCGGCCTGGAGCCGGCGGGCGTCGGTCAGCATCAGCCGGAAGCCTTCCGACGGCGACGGCACCGCGCCGCCCGCAATGGCCGCCTCCACCTCCGCGAGCTTTCCCATGCCCAGGTCGATGCCGAGACCTCTTTCGCGATAGAACCACCGCGTTTCGTCGTGCCGCGCCGTGGTCGCGATGTGCGCAAACAAGGTGTCGTTGTCGTGCCACACCGCGACCTGGCGCCAGGCGCGCCAGGCACCGGCCACGGTCAGGCCGGACAAGGCCAGCCGCAGCGGCAACGACCAGCGGTCACTGGTCCGGGCCAGGCCGGCCGCCAACGCGGCGGCGACCACGATCTGGCCGCCATAGGTGTAACGGTCCGCCAAGGGAAAGTTTTTTTCCGTCAGGCCGGTCACGGGAAGTTCGACGGCGACGAAGGTCGCCAGGAAGAGCAGCGGGGCGACGCCGAATCGCCTTGCCAGCCCGGCGGCGGCCGCCGTCGCCAGGGCCAGCGCGCCCAGACCGATCGCCAGCGGCAGCGGCGCGAGCGTCCCGCCGACCCAGATGTCGTCGGTCGGCGTCAAATGGACCGGCCACACCATCTTCACCAGAAACCACCCGAGCGTCGCGAGCGATCGCAGTCCGGCGAGACCGATCGCCGCTCCCTGCCATGGCACCGCCCGGCCCCATTGTGCGGCGGCTTCGCCCCGCGCCAGCAGGTTCACCACCAAGATGGCGGCAGCCAGCGCGAAGAAGGGCCACGACAACCTCGCCGTGGCCCGCCAAGCCGATGGGGTCCCGGTCGTTCGCCGCGAGTCCAGACCATAAGCCAGTGCCGCCAGCGCGACGGGCGCGCCCAGCCAGACGCCGTAAGTGAGCAGCGAAAAGCCGTAAGCCACCAAGGCCAGCCAATGCCAGGCGCGACCGCGTTCGAGGCCCGTGCAAAACGCCAGCGCCGACAACAGCATCCAGGTCGTCGCCAGGACGTAGAGCAGCGAGGACGCCCAGGCCACCGGCTCGACCCGCAACGGATGCCACAGCCACCAGGCCACGGGAATTGCCACGGCCCAAGGCGACCAAGCGCGGGTGTCACCCTTGTTTCCGCCCAGGCGGCGCAGCAGCCACGCGAGTAGAATCCCGTTCGCAATGTGCAGGACCAGGCTGGTGGTGTGGAACCACGCCGCGTCGAATCCTCGCGCCGTGACGAGGGTCGAGAACGCGAGCCAGCCCAGCGGCATGTAGCGGCGCGCGTAGGTCACGTCGCGGAAGGCCCACCGCTCCATGTCGCCGCTCAGCGTTCCAAGGTTGGCGTTCAGCGTGATATTGTGGTCGTCGTCAAACGCCAGGAATTCGCCGTGCCGCGCGCGCTCGAAGAGCCCCCAGGTGCCGAGGGCCAGGGCGCCGACCGCGAGCAGCCCGCCGAGCCACGGGAGCATCCCACGCGCCGCGGGCGCGGCCGCTGGTTCGGGATTCGGCGCCGGCATGGCTTGTATCTCCAGCCGCGGCGCTACTCCGGCTCGGCGGTGCCCTCGACGATCCAGTCCTTCGCCTCGGGCACCTGCCGGTTGAACTCGCGCAATGCCGCGCTGAGGTGCTCGGCATAGCGAAAATGCGCACCCATGCCGGTGCGGAGCTCGGCCTCGTAGATGAACTTGTCGGCGTGCGTGCTGTGCTCGAACGGGGTCTGCGCCCCGAGCAGCAGCGCGTAGACGTATGCGGGCGAACCGCGGGCCATCAGCTCGCGCGCCAGCGCCGCCTGCTCCTCGAGCAACGCCCGGTGCGGCGCCGCGCGAATCTCCGGCGGCAGGTAGAACCCGGCCTGGATGAGCGGCGTGTAGCGCTGGCCGGTGCGGTGCCGGTTGAGGTCGCGCAGCTCGGCGATCGCCAGGTTGTTCCAGGCGAAGGTCACGCGCATGCGGCGGGTGGCCGTTCCCTGGTAACCGTAGCGGTTCGTGCGATGGCGCAAGGCCTCCGCGACCGGCTGCTCCTCGCGCAACCAGGGCGGCGCCTCGCGGTCGACCTTGACCCAGACTTCATCCGGCAACGGCTTCGTCGACAGGCGCGCCAGCCCGAGCCGGAGGCTGCTCGCGAGTTCCTGTCGCGCCTGCTCTTGGTGGGAGGCTTCCGCAAAGCTGTGCCGCATCAGCCGCGGCGACTGCTTCAGGAGCTCGTCGCGCAGCAGTTTCGCCGCGGCGCGCGCCTCGGGCATCGGCAGCGAATCGAGCTGCTTCACGGTCGCGGCCCACATGCGCGAACTTTGCACGAGCCCGAGGTTGGTGCGGGTGGCAAGCGGAATGAAATACCGGGCGCGGTCCAGTGCGTAGTTCTTGCGCAGCCGGTTCACGACCGCGGGCTTGGCGTCCGGCGGCAGCCGCACCAGCCCCGGGTTCGCCAGCGCGGCCTGGTCGAGGCGGGTGTACTCGGCGTGGTAGGCGGCGAAGGCCTTCGCCATCACTTCAGCCCAGCGTCCGGCGAGGTCGGCCGGGAGGCCGAGTTCTTCCGCTGCCGGCAGGTTCGACGCCGCCATCGTGATGTAGCGCGTGCTCGATTCCTGGCCGTCCGCCATCTGGGCGATCTCGAAAATCTTGTACGCCAGCCACATTGAGACGTCGTCGATCGCGATGGCCAGGCCGCCCGTCAGGCCGCCAATGGACGCGTGGCCGTAATCGACGAACTTCAGGATGCGGTCGATCGATTCGTCCGGGTGGGCCAGATCGACTTTCTCCATGATCTTCCCGATGCCATCGTTGCTGCGCGAATAGCGGGCCAGGACGGAGGCGAGCAGCTCGGGGGTTACCTTGGGGAGATCGGCGGCCGCGGGCGGCGGCACAATGGCGAGACCGGTGACCTTCATGCGCGGCTCACTCGAAACAGATTCGCCGGCCCGTGCGAAGGAAATAACGCGCCGCCGGGGCGATTACTGGAACGGCAGCCAGTTCGTCAGCGGGCCCGGATAGAATCCGAGGAGAATCGAGGCCAGCGCCAGCGCGCCGAGGACCAAACGGCTGACCCAGTTGGGCGCCGCCGGGGCTGGCGCGTCCGACGCCGTTGCGTCCGCCGCGACCGGGGACTCGAACACCGCCGCCTTGATCCAGCCAAAATAGTAATAGATCGAGAGGACGACGCCGATGATCGCGACGACGAGGAGCCCGTAGAGGTGGGCTTGAAACGCGGCGACGAACACCAGCAGCTTGCCCATGAAGCCGGCGAGCGGCGGGATCCCCGCCAGCGATCCGAGCGCGGCAACCAGCACCGCAGCCAGGAACGGCCGGTTGCGGGCGAGGCGCTCGTAATGATCCACTTCCTGGTCGGCATCGTCCGGGCCCGCGACGTGCGCCATCACGCCGAACACGGCCATCGACGCAAGCAGGTAGGTGAAAAGGTAGAACCATACGGCGGCGGCCGCCCACGGGACCGTGAACGAGGCCACGACGCCGAGCAGCAGGTAGCCGGCGTGGGACACGCCCGAGAGCCCCATCAATCGCTTGGCGTTGCGTTGGGTCAGCGCGGAGAGATTGCCAAACAGGATCGTCGCCGCCGCCAGGAGCGAGAGCACCGGCACGAGCAGGTGTTGGAGCGGCGCGAACACCGTGCCGACCAGCGTCAGCAGGACGCCAAACCCGGCCGCCTTCGAGGCCACCGCCAGGAAGGCCGTCGTGGGGGTCGGCGCGCCCTGGTAGACGTCCGGGATCCAGATCTGGAAGGGAAAGGCGCCGATCTTGAACGCCACGCCGGCCAGCACGAGCAGCGCGCCGGCCCGGCCGAGGAAGCTGTCCGGGTTGTGCCGCAGGAAATCGGCCGCGACGTCGAACTCGAAGCCCGTGTGCACCATGCCCCCGGCTTCGACGCGGCCGACCGCGCCGTAAAGCAGCACGATGCCGAACAGCATGAGGCCCGAACTGAGTGCGCCCAGCACCAGGTACTTCAGCCCGGCCTCCAGCGTGAGCGGACGGTCGCGGTAATAACTGACCAGGATGTAGAACCCGATCGTCACCGTCTCGAGCGCCACGAAGAACATGACAAAGTGGTTGCTCTGGACGAGGAGCATCATCGCCGCCGCCACCACCATCACAATGTGGTAGAACTCGACCCGCGGCATCTTCGACTTCGGCAGGCAGATCCCGGCCAGGAAGCACACGAGCAGCGACGACAGGAGGAAGAACACCCGGCCGACATGCCTCAGGAAGGTGTGCCGCAGCAGGCCGCCGAACGTGGTCTCGCCCGCGAAGCCGGAATAAAATCCCGCCAGCAGCAGGAGGAGAACGGTAGCCTGGATGGTCAGGGCAAAGTGCGGGATGAACCGCTGGTCCCTCTTCGGGAGGAAGATTTCGAGCACGAGCAGCAGGAGGGCGCCGCAGGCCAGGAGCAGTTCCGGCGCGATGGCCCACCATTCATTGGTGTCGGCGATCTTTTGGAGCAGTGCGGTCGTCATGGCGGCGGGGCCTCAGCGGTGCGGGTGGACCACGGCCGCGGGCATGGCCGCGGGCGGCGTGAGCGCCTGGTTGACCGTGTGCGAGAGAAGGCGCGGGAAGAAACCGAACAACAGGAGGGCGGCCAGCAGCAGCAGCGCCGGCAGGCGCTCGCTCCAGGCCAGGTCCGCCGGCGGGTTCTCCGCGGTCACCTTCTGCAATTGTTCCGTCGGCGGGCCGAAGAACACGCGCGCGGCGGCCCGCAGCCCGTAGACGGCCGAGATCACGACCCCGGCCACCGCGACCGCCGTGATGGCCGGCGAGAACTTCCACAGGGCCACGAAGATCGTCAATTCGCCCCAGAAGTTGGCGAAGCCCGGCAGCCCGATGCTGGCCAGCGTGCCGGCCACGAAGAAAGCCGCGAGCACCGGCGTCTGCTGCGCGAGCCCGCCCATGTCGGCCAGGTCGAAGGTGTGCGTGCGGTGATGGATGCTGGTCGCGAGGAGGAAGAGCAGCGCCACGGACAGCCCGTGCGCCACCATCAGCAGCACCACGCCGCCCGGACCGGTGACCCCGAGGCAGGCGATACCGAGGAAACAGTAGCCCATGTGCATGACCGAGCTGTAGCCGAGCATCTGCTTCAGGTCGCGCTGGGCCATGGTCACCAGCCCGACGACGATCACGTTGCCCACGCCGGCCAGCAGCGCGAGCTTCCACGCCCACCAGGCGGCGCCGGCCGGCAGCAGCGGCAGCGCGATCTGGATGAGCCCGTAGAGGCCAAACTTCTTGAGGACGCCGGCGTGCAGCATCGCGGCCGAGCTCGGGGCGGCGCCGTAGCCGAGCGGCGCCCACGTGTGCAGCGGCCAGAGCGACACCAGGATCCCGAAGCCGAACATCAGCAGCCCGAAGATGTGCTTCTGCAGCGAGACCCGCAGCGGGTCGGCCGCCAGCGCCGCGCGGAGGGTCTCGAGGTCGAACGAGTTGGCGGGGCTCTTGACGTAGATGGCGATGAGACCGATGAGCGACAACATCGCGCCCACCGTCAGGTAGATGGTCATCTTCATCGCCGCGTAGTTGCGGTCGCGCCCGCCCCAGACGCCCACCATGATGAAGGTCGGGATCAGCGCCAGTTCGTGGAAGAAATAGAAGAAGAAGATGTCGACCGACGAGAACACCCCGAGCAGCCCGCCCTGCATGACCAGGAGGAGCATCAGGTAGATCTTCAGGCGCTCGGCCCCGGAGCGCAGCGCATAGAGCCCGGCCGCCAGCCCGACGATCGCGGCGAGCAGGAACATCGGCAGGGACACCCCGTTGAGCCCGAGCTTGAGACTGATGCCGACGCTGGACAGCCCCACGTCGGCGTTGCTCGCGTAGAAATACTTCGCCGCCCCCTCGGCGGGAAACTCGCGCCACAGCCAGAGTGCGACCAGCGCCGGCACCGCGAACGCCAGCACGGCCAGCTTCGTCGCGTAACGCTTGGGCAGCCCGAGCGCGATGACCAGCGCGGCCCCGAGCGGGGTGGCGATGGCGAGTTGCAGGAGATGGGCGTCGTTGGGGTTCACAGCATCAGAGGTGGCCGGTCGCGTAGGCCCAGAGCAGGACGGCGCCGAGGAGGAACCAGTAGACGTAGGCGTGCACGCTGCCGGAATAAAGGGCCCGGGCACCGTAGCCGAGCAGGCCGACCACGCCGGCGAGCCCGCGGATGATCAGTCCCGCGAGGAAGATCTGCTCGAGGAAATTCAGCAGCATCGCGAAGCGCTGCTGGATCTTGGCGACATAGTAATCGTAGAGCTGGTCGAAGGACGCCCGCAGGCGCACCAGCCCGCCGAACACGAACGGGGCGCGTTCCTCGAGCGTGTCGTTTTCCGTCGTCCGATAGTAGAGGAGCGCGCCGCCGCCGCCCAACACCAGCACGACCAGCGAGGTGACGAGGATGGTGGCGTGCGCCGGGCCTGCCGCCTCGGGCACGAGGTGGGCCACGGAGCCGGCCAGCCGGCCGAAAACGCCGGGCCAGCCGCCGGCGACGGACAACGCCGCCAGCAGCACGAGCGGGAGCGTCATGGTCCAGCCGGATTCATGGGCGTGCCCGGCGGCTTCCCCGCGCGCCGGGCCGAAGAACACCAGTTTCCACACGCGGAACATGTAGAACGAGGTGAGGACCGCCGTGAAGGTCAGGATCGCGAAGACCGTCGTGTCGTTCTTCATCGCGAGATAGAGGATCGCGTCCTTCGAGTAGAAGCCGGCGAGGAACGGCACGCCGGTGATGGCCAGCACGCCGATCGTGAAGGTGAGGAAGGTCACCGGCATCTTCCGGCGCAGGCCGCCCATCTTGAAGATGTCCTGCTCGTGGTGGCAGCCGATGATGACCGACCCGGCCGCGAGGAAGAGCAGCGCCTTGAAGAAGGCATGGGTCGTCAGGTGGAACATCGCGGCGCCGATGCCCGCCGGGTCGGGCGCGAGATGAAACATGTCGACGGGGCCGCCGCCGACCCCCTCGCTCACCCAGCCCGCGCCCAGGCCGAAGGCCGCGACCATGTAGCCGAGCTGCGACAGCGTCGAGTAGGCCAGGACCTTCTTAATGTCGCGTTGCACGACCGCGCAGAGCGCCGCGTAGAGCGCCGTGATCGTGCCGACCCACATGATGACCTGCAGCGCCTCGAACACCATGAGCATGTGCACGCGGCACAGCAGGTAGATGCCCGCCGCGACCATCGTGGCGGCGTGGATGAGCGCCGACACAGGCGTCGGACCCTCCATCGCGTCGGGCAGCCAGACCTGCAGCGGCATCTGCGCCGACTTGCCCGCCGCGCCGCAGAACAGCAGCAGCGGGATCGCCGCGCCCAGCGCGAGCTGGTTGGCCGCGCCGAGGCGGGACAGTTCGTCCAGGTTCACCGTGCCGTTGGCCCAATAGCACATGATGATCCCGAGCAGGAAACCGAAGTCGCCGACCCGGTTGACGATGAAGGCCTTCTTCGAGGCGTCGGCCGCGGACTGCTTCTCGTGATAGTGGTTGATCAGCAGCCAGGAGCTGAAGCCGACCAGCTCCCAAAACACGAAAACCATGAAGAGGTTGTCGGCGAGCACGATGCCGATCATCGAAAACATGAAGATCGACAGGCCGGCGAAGAACCGCGCGCGCGCCTTGTCGTCGTGCATGTAGCCCAGCGAAAACACGTGGATGAGGAAGCCCACGCCGCCGACGACCAGCAGCATCAGGGCCGCGAGGTCGTCATACTTGAAGCCGAGCGACACGGTGAAGTCGCCGAGGCGCAGCCACTCGACCGAGGTCGAGAACCGCTCGCCGTGCACCAGCAGGATGATGGAGATGAAGGCCACGAGCGCCGCCGCCCCCACGGAGATTCCGGCCGCGATCGCGCCGCGCCGGCGCAGGAACAGCGCGATCACCGTGGCCGAGGCGAGCGGCAGCAGGAGCGCAAGAAGGGCGTGCTCGGGTATCGAATGCATCGCGTCAGTGCTTCAGCTGGTTGAGCTCCTCCACCTGCACCGTGTGGCGCTGGCGGAAGAGCGCGACGATGATGGCGAGGCCGACCGCCACCTCGGCGGCCGCGATCGTGAGGATGAAGAAGACAAACACGTTCCCGTCGAACGTGCCGTTGAAATGGGAAAAGGCGACGAGCGCGACCGTCGAGGCGATGAGCATCAGCTCGAGGCACATGTAGATCACGAGCGTGTTCTTGCGCAGGAGCACGCCCAGGAAGCCGAGCGCGAAGAGCACGGCGCTGAGCAGCAGGTAATGGTCGAGCCCGATCGTCATGGGGCGTCCTCCGGCGGCGCGAATTTCTTGCTAAGGACGATCACGCCGAGCATCGCCGCGAGCAGCAGGAAGCCGACGACCTGCACCGGCAGCAGGTAGGTGGTGAAGAGCATCGCGGCGTAATCCCTCAGGCTCGGGGTGGCCGCGGGCGCGGCGGCCGGCAGCTCCGCGTGCCGGTGGAGCATCACCACGCCGGCCGCCAGCAGCAGGCCGCCGAGCGCGGCCGCGACGATCGTCGGGCGCGTGAACGCCTTGAGCGCCGCCGGGCGCGTGTCGAGGAGCATGATGATGAACAGGAACAGGGCGACGACCGCGCCGGCGTAAACCAGCAGGAGCACGAACGCCAGCAGGGCGGCGTCGAGCAGGACGAAGAGGCCGGCCACGCCCACCAGCGAGACCAGCAGGAACATCGCGGCGTTGACCGCGTTCTTGTTCACCACCACGAGCGCCGCGCCGCCAAGGGTGAGGAAGGTGAAAATAAGGAAAAGGAGGTTGCCCATGGCTCAATGCGCGGCGGTGCCGTGTTCCGCCGCCGCCTTCTTCTTGTCCCACTTGAAATGCTGGTCGGGCAGCGTGCCGCCCAGCTCGTAGAGGCGCTGCTTATTGTTCACCATCTCCTCGCGGGTGTACCCGCTCATCGAGTACTGGTTCTGCAGGAAGATCGCCTCCTCCGGGCAGACCTCCTGGCAGAGGCCGCAATAGATGCACCGTAGCATGTCGATCTCGAACTCCTTCGGCGCCTTCTCGACGTGCGCGCTCGGGGCGTCGGGCGGGATTTCCCCGGGCGTGATGCGGATGGCCTTCGGCGGGCAGACAAACTCGCACAGCTGGCAGGAAACGCATTTCTCGCGGCCGTGCGGATCCTTCACCAGCGTCGGCACGCCCCGGTAGCCGGGGGGGATCGGCGGCCGCTGCTCCGGGTACTGCATCGTCACGTTCGGCGCGAACAGGTGCTTCAGCGTCACGCGCATGCCCGCGAAGATCTGCGGCAGGTAGAGCCGCTCCGCGAGGGTCAGGGGTTTGCGTTCGACGACGTAGGGCATGGCGCTCAGGAAACGGGTTTTTGCAGCAGCGCGATCGCGAGGGCGTACACGATGAGGTTGCCGATGGCGAGCGGCAGCAGCTTCTGCCAGCCGAGTTTCATGATCTGGTCGTACCGGAAGCGCGGCACGGTCCACCGCACCCACATGAACAGGAAGATGAAGAACAGCACCTTGCCGACGAAGATCGCGATCGAGAGCAGGCCGAGCAGAATGGGGTGCGGCGCGAGGTGCAGCACCTCCGCGACCTTCCACAACGGCAGCCCGGGCAGCGGGTTCCACCCACCGAGGAAGAGCAGGATGAACACGCCTGAGCCGACGGTCATGTGCCCGTATTCGGCGACGAAGAAGAGGCCCCACTTGAGCGAGCCGTACTCGGTGTGGAAGCCGCCCACGAGGTCGGCCTCACCCTCCGCCATGTCGAACGGCAGGCGGTTCGTCTCGGCGAACAGCGCCACGAGGAAGATCAGCGCGGACACCGGCATGGTGAAGATGAACCACAGGCTGTGCCAGGTGACGCCGAAGCCGGACTGCGCCTGCACGACGTGGAACAGGCTCAGCGAACCGGACGAACCCGGCGCGTTCACGACGAGAAACACCGGGAGCACGGCCAGCGTCATCGACAGCTCGTACGATATAAGCTGCGCCGAGGCGCGGACCCCGCCGAGGAACGGATACTTCGAGTTCGAGGCCCAGCCGGCGAGGATCAGCGAGTAGACGCCGAGCGACGACACCGCAAACACCGCCAGGATGCCGACGTCGACGTTGGCGAGGACCAGCGGCACCAGCCGCCCCGCCGCGTCGAGGTAGGCACCGAACGGCACGACCACCACCGTGGTCAACGCCGGGATCATGGCCACGACCGGCGCGAGGACGAAGTAGAACTTGTTCACGTGCCCGGGGACCGGGTCCTCCTTGAAGAACATCTTCCCGCCGTCCGCCAGCAGGTGGAACACGCCCAGGCGCTGCAGCGCCGGCCCGATCACCGGCACCCACTGGAACCAGAACGGAATGGCGCGGTTCGGGCCCGGGCGGCCCTGGATCCAGGCGGAAATCTTTCGTTCCACCAGCGAGCAGGCCCCGCCGAGCGGAAAAAGAAACCCGATCACGCAGAGGCCCTTGACGGCCATTTGCGCCAAGGGGTGGAGTCCGGACCAGAATTGGATGAGCGCGTTCATCCGTTGGCGGCGGCCGGCACGGCCGCAGGCTTGTAGTGGAGCGTCTCGCCCTCGACAAAGGGCAGCCCGGCCCACGCGGACGCATCGAGCAGCCGGCCGGTGGCGGGCAGGCTCGCGTAAGACAGGCCGGCCAGCACGGGCACCTCGGCGCTCATCGCCGACCACACGGCGCCAAGCTCGCCGCCCAGTGGAGGCGGGGTGCCCTCACCCCGCGCACCGAGAGCGGCGATCAATCCGGTCAGCGTCACCAGGTCGTCCGCCACTTCCGCCGGCCCGGGCACGGCCTGGGCGAACTTCTGGAGCCGGAACTGCTGGTTCACGAAGCAACCGGACTTTTCGAAAATGGTCAGCGCCGGGATGACGACCCTGGCGGCGGCGCTCGTGGCGTTCTTGTGCGTGCCGAGATGGATGATCGCAATCTTCGCGAGCTGCGCCGCGGTCAGCCCGGCGGCCGTGAGATCCTCGTTGATCGCGAGGACGGTCTTCACCTTGCCCGCCTCGATGTCGGCCGCGAGCGCGCCGAGCCGTGCCGATGGCAGCGTCTTGATCAAACCGGTGACGAGGCCGCCGCGGACGTTCGGGTTGCGATCGGCCGAGATCAGCAGGCCATCGCCCTGCCCCACCCGGCTCACCAGCATCGCGGGTGCCTTGAGGGCGTCGGCCAGCTTCTTGGTCAGGAATTGTTCCTCCACGCTGCTGCGGCCGGAGCCGACGATCGCCACTGCGCCGGCGTTAAGCAGGTCGGCCGCCGCCTTGAGCGCCATGGCGGGGGCGGTGGCCGCGCCGTTGATCGCCGGTGCGAGCAGCCGGTCGGGCGCCTGCACCTGCTTGTACAGGAGGCGGCCGGAATCGGCCATCCACGTGTCGTTCACTTCGTCATTCTGGCGCGGGGTGATGCGATAGATGATGCCCTCGCGGCTCCAGACCTCGGTGTTCACGCCGACGGACGACTCGGGATCGAGGCCCGGCGTGTGCTTGAGGAACCACACGCGCATCTTGAAGCGAAAATCGGTCGAGGTGAGCGCGCCGACCGGGCAGATGTCGACGGTGTTCAGCGAGTAGTTGTTCTCGAGCTGCCGGCCCGGGTAGCACGTGAGCGTGCTGTAGCTGCCGCGGTCGATGAAGCCGAGCACGTCGTCCTTGGCGACCTCCTTGCAGAAGCGCACGCAGCGCGAGCAGAGAATGCAGCGCTCGTCGTCGAGCGTCACGCGCGGACCGAGTTGGGTACGCTTGGGCTTGACGTTCTTCTGCTCGACGAAGCGCGAGTAACCGCGGCCATAGGCGGTGGAGTGCTCCTGCAGCTTGCACTCGCCGGCCTGGTCGCAGATCGGGCAGTCGAGCGGATGGTTGATGAGGAGGAACTCGGTGACGCCGTTGCGGCAGTCCTGCACGAGCGGCGTGGTGGTGCGGATGTGCAGGCCGGGCGTCGCATTGGTCGCGCAGGCGATCGTCGGGCGCGGCATCCAGTTCACTTTCTGTTTCCCGGTCGCCGGGTCCATGATCGGCGCCTTCGTGGCCGGGTCGACCGCCGGCAGGCCCATTTCGACGAGGCACATCCGGCAGTTGCCCGCGACCGAAAGCTTCTGGTGATAGCAGTAATGCGGCACCTCCACGCCGGCCAGCCGCGCCGCCTCGATCATGTTCATGCCCTTCGGCACGGCGAGGTCCTTGCCGTCAACATTGACGGTCACGAGGTCGGCGGGTTTGGCGGCGGAAGACATGGGAGTCAGGATGGCAGGAGTCAGGAGCCAGGAGTTTCGATTGCCTTGGCGTAAGCATCGAGCAAGCGGCTGACTTCCTCTAAATCGCGCGTCAGGACCGACGTGTCGCCATAGGCGAGATCGCGGGCGAGAATCAGATAGTAGCGGCTCTCCTCCAAGGAGCCCTGCGCGATATTCATGAAGCGCTTTTTGTCGGCCACGCCGCTTTTCTTGAAACCCTCGGCGATGTTCGCGGGTACGGAGACCGCCGCGCGTCGGAACTGGGAGGTTAGCGAATATTGTTCCTTGATGGGAAAGTGTTCAGTGAACCGATAAATGGCCAACACCCAAGCGTGAGCCTTCTGCCACACGATCAGATCCTCAAACGTCCGGGCAGCGGGCCACCGGCTCCTTACTCCTGGCTCCTGACTCCTTGGCGTTGTCTCGGTGTGTGTCATCTCAGATCAGGTTCTGCCGTTCGAGCGGCAACTGCCTCTTCGTCTCGTGGTAGGCGGCGAATTCGTCGCCGAACTTCGCGAGGAAACTCTGCGTCGGCCAGGAGCAGGCCTCGCCGAAGGCGCAGATCGTGCGGCCGGGAATTTGGTCGGCGACGCCCTTGAGCAGCGCCGCGTCCTGCGGGCGCGCCTCGCCGTGCACCATGCGCGACGTGATCTTTTTCATCCACAGCGAACCCTCGCGGCACGGCGTGCACTGGCCGCAGCTTTCGTGCGAGTAGAACGCGTTGATGTTGGCCAGGGCCTCGACCATGTTGACCGAGTCGTCCATCACGATGACGCCGCCGGAGCCGCCCATCGTGCCGATCATGCCGAGCGAATCGAAGTCCATCGGCAGGTCCTCGACGCCCCAGTCGTAATCGACCTGCTCGTTGCCGACCTTGCGCTTCCCCTTGAAGCGCTCGCCAAAGCGCAGGATCTTGGCCGAGGAGCCCCCGGGGATCACCGCCTTGAACTTCCGGCCGGGGAGCGGGCCGCCGCATACTTCATGGAGCAGCTGGCCCAGCGTGATCTTGCCGCACTCGAACTCGTAATAACCCGGCCGCTGCACGTGGCCCGAGACGCAGAAGATGCGCGTGCCGGTGTTGTTCGGCGTGCCGATCTTGGCGTAGGCCTCGCCGCCCATGTCGGCGATGTGTTTCACGTGGCAGAGCGTCTCGACGTTGTTGACGATCGTCGGGCACTGGTAGAGGCCGAGCACGGCGGGGAAATACGGCGGCTTGATGCGGGGATTGGCGCGCTTGCCCTCGAGCGACTCGATCAGGCCCGTCTCCTCGCCGCAGATGTAGGCGCCGGCGCCGCGGTGCACGAAGATGTCGCAGCTGTAGTTCGTCCCGAGGATGTTCCGGCCGACCAGGTTCGCGTCGCGCGCCTCCTGGATCGCCTGCTCGAGGATGCGGGCGCCGTGCGGCATCTCCCCGCGGATATAGATGTAGGCCTGCTGAACGTTGTTGGCGAAGCACGAGATCATCGTGCCCTCGATCAGCTGGTGCGGGTCCTGGTGGATGATGTAGCGGTCCTTGAACGTGCCGGGCTCCGACTCGTCCGCATTGACGATGAGGTAGATCGGCTTGCCGCTCTTGCGGTCGACCAGCGTCCACTTCAGGCCGCAGGAGAACCCCGCGCCCCCGCGGCCGCGCAGGCCGGACTTTTTGACCTCGTCGATCAACTCCGCCGGCGGGCGGGCGAAGGCCTTCTTCATCACCTCGTAGCCGCCGTGCTTCCGGTAGCACGCGAGGTCGCGCGAGTAGCCGGGCTCATCGATGTGGGCGAAAATCAGGCGGCGTTGGACGGGAGCGGGCATGGTCAGGCGCGGTCCTTGCGGGCTTCCTTCTCCTCGAGCACGATCTCGATGCCCCCGGTCCAGCGGGCGGCAAAATTGTAGACCATGGCGACGAGCACGCCGGTGATGAAGCCGCCGATCGCGTTGATGACGGGTGTGAACACCGCCAGGCCGCCGGCCAGGAACCACGGCACCGCCGGGAACACGTGCGGCACGTAGCCCTTGGTCTCGGCCGTGAAGGCGATGCCGAGGGTGATGAGGAACAGGGGCGCGATGACCATGCCCGCGACGCCGTTGATCAGGCCGAGCACGATGCCGAACCGGATGGGCGGAACCTGGAGCAGCCGGTACTTCTTCACGGCTTCCCTCCCCGGGCCTTCGCCTCGGCCCTGATCCGGTCGCTGAGTTCCTTCACCTTGGCGGCGTCGACGCGCTCGTGGAGGTCGTCGTCGATCATCACCACGGGCCCGCTGCCGCAGCTCGCCAGGCATTCGACGAACTCGATCGTGACCTCGCCGTCGGGGGAGATCTCCCCGCGCTTGCAGCCGAATTCCTGCTCGAAGCGCTCGCACACCTTGTAGCCGCCCGTCAGCGCGCAGGAGAGCGTGCGACAGACCTTGACGTGGCGTCGGCCGATCGGCTGCTGCCGGAACATCGGGTAGAACGTCACGAGCTCGTAGACGTTGATCGGCTGGAGCTCGAGCTTCTGCGCGATCCACTCGATCGCCTCCGGCGAAATCCAGCCCGCGTCCTCCTGCACCAGGTGCAGCAGCGGCAGCGCGGCGCTGCGCTTCACCGGGTAATGGGTGATCACCTCGTCGATGCGCTTGAGCGTGGCGGGCTTCAGGTTCATCGCGCGGCGCTCAGCGGTCGCACTCGCCCATGACGAAGTCGAGCGAGCCGAGAATGGAGACGACGTCGGACACCATGGCGCCGACGCAAAGCTTGGGGAGGATGGAAAGGTTGCAGAACGAGGGGCTGCGGATCTTCAGGCGGTAGGGCACGCCGCCGCCGGTGCTCACGATGTAGAAGCCGAGAATGCCCTTCGGGTTCTCCGCCTCGAAGTAGACCTCGCCCGGCGGCATCTGCGGCCCCTCGGTCACGATCATGAAATTGTTGATGAGCTCCTCCATCGACGTGAGGACCTTGGCCTTCGGCGGGGCGAAGATCTTGCGCGCATCCTTCGCGTACCAGTCGCCACCGGGAAAATTCTTCAGCACCTGGCGGATGATGCGCACCGACTGCTTCATCTCCTCGCCGCGGCAGAGGTACCGGTCGTAGCAGTCGCCCTGGGCGCCGACGGGCACGTCGAACTCGTACTGCTCGTAGCCGGAATACGGGCGATCCTTGCGCAGGTCGGTCGGGATGCCCGAGCCGCGGAGGTTCGGCCCGGTCAGGCCGTAGGCGGTGGCGTCCGTCTTCGAGATGACGCCGATGCCGACCGTGCGGTCGAGGAAGATCTTGTTGCGCGACAGCAGGCCGAGGATCTCGTCGAGGATCGGCAGGAACTGGTCGCAGAAGGCGCCGACGCGCCCCGTCCAGCCCTCGGGCACGTCACGCTGCAGGCCGCCGATGCGGGTGTAGCTGGTGGTGAACCGCGCGCCCGTGAGCTCCTCGAACAGCCGGTAGAGTTTCTCGCGCTCCTCGAAGCAGTACATGAACACCGACCACGCGCCAACGTCGATGCCGTAGGCGCCGAGGCCCATCAGGTGCGACGAGACGCGCGCCAGCTCCGCTGTGAGCACCCGGATCGCCTGGCAGCGCGGCGGCACCTCGAGCTTCGCCAGGCGCTCGACCGCGATGGCGTAGGCCATGTTGTTCGCCAGCGGCGCGATGTAATCCAGCCGGTCCGTGTAGGGCACGAACTGGTTGTAGGTCATGTTCTCTGCGATCTTCTCGTCGCCGCGATGCAGGTAACCGATGACAGGATCGGCCTTGGTCACGACCTCGCCGTCGAGTTCGAACTGCAGGCGCAGCACGCCGTGGGTCGACGGGTGCGACGGGCCCATCGAGAGCGACATCTTCTCCGACTCGAACTCCTTCGGCACACTGGCCGCCTTCGCCGCAGCGTCGGGAAATGAAAATTCGGTGGCCATCGCGTTACTCGGGTTTGGGGCGGCGCTCGTTCCACGCCTCGTCCTTGGCCCGTGGCTCGGCCTCGCTCATCGGTCGGCCCGATTTGGCCACGAAGGGGCCCCCGGCCATCGGCGCGGCGATGAGGCCGGCCTTGGTCTCCGCCGCGATCTCGGCGTCCGGCAGGTCCGTCGGCAGGCCGGCCAGCGGGAATTCCTTGCGCAGCGGGAAATATGGGTAGCCCTCCCACATCAGGATCCGTCGCAGGTCGGGATGGCCGTCGAACTTGATGCCGAACATGTCGAAGATTTCGCGCTCGAGCCAGTTGGCGCCGGCCCACAGCCCGCTGGCGCTCGGCATCGAAGGCTCGGTATCGCTCGCGCAGTCGGCGGCGAGGCGCACGTAGCCATGCCCGGTGCTGGAATAGAGGTGCCAGACCACGGTGAAACGGGGCGATTTCGCCGCGCTCCAGTCGATGGCCGTGGCGTCGGTCAGGACGTCGAAGCCGTGCTGGTCGCGGAGGAACCGGAGCACGGCCAGGATCTCCGCCGCGGGCACGTTGAAGGCCTGGCAATCGAGGCTGTCGCGGGTCGTGACCGGCGGAAATTGCTGGCGAACGGCGGTCGCGAGGTCGACGTCGGAGGTCATGCGCGCGGGCGGCGATTCAGGCGCTCAGCAGTTTCGCGGCGGAGTGCTCGCGTTTGACCTTGGCTTGGAGCTTCATCAACCCGTCCAAGAGGGACTCGGGACGCGGCGGGCATCCACTGATATAGACGTCAACTGGAAGAATGCGATCGACCCCCTGCAGGGTCGCGTAACTGCGGTACATGCCGCCCGACGAAGCGCAGGCGCCCATGGCGATGACCCACTTGGGTGCCGCCATCTGGTCGTAGATCCGGCGGACCACCGGGGCCATCTTGTAGGTGACCGTCCCGGCCACGATCATGCAATCGGACTGGCGGGGCGAAAACCGCATCACCTCGGCGCCGAAGCGGGAGATGTCAAAACGGCTGGAGGCGGTAGCCATCAGCTCGATGGCACAGCAGGCCAGGCCCATCGGCATCGGCCACATGGAGTTGGTCCGCAGCCAGTTGACCGCCGCGTCGAGCTTGGTGACGACGACGTCCCCCTCGATCTTGGTATCGTATGCTAGTTCTTGGTCGGTGGTGGCCATGTGCGCGGACTGAAGTCGAAAAATCGACGCAACCTACCAGCCGCCCAAACCCGTGCAAGGAGCTTTTGTTTTCAACCGGCGCATTATGACCTGCGCTGGTGCGACTATTAGCGAACCGCTCTCACCCATGGGTTTCGGCAGTCACCGGCTGGCACCCGCAGAAGGCGACGCGGAGTGAAAAAGCGATTGCGGGGCGGAAATGAATTTTCGTTGCCCCGTCGGCGGCAAACCGGTCTGTCTCGCCATCATGTATGTGCGGGCTTTCTCGACCTTGGGGTGCGCCGAGCTTTCGCTCGATGAAGCTCAGGCTCTCGCCCGGCGCCACCGGATTCCAGCGATCGAACTCCGCGCCCTGGGTGGCACAACCGACCTCCCGGCGTGGTTCGCGGCCAACTTCGCCTCGCCGGCCGCCCTCGCGGACCAGCAGGCCGCCAGCGACTGCCGGGTCGTCGCCCTGGACTCCTCGTGGCGCCTGATCGACGGCACGCCCGCTGACCGTGAAAGCCTGCTGGCGCTGTTGCCCTGGGCCCGGGCACTGGGCGTGCGGTGGCTGCGCGTGTTCGACGGCGGCGCCACGCTCGACGGTCAAACCTTGGCGCAGGCGGCGGAGGCCCTGGCTTGGTGGCGCCGGGTCCGCGACGAGCGGCAGCTCCAGGTCGACCTGATGATCGAGACCCACGACGTCTTGCTCGACGCCCGGCGCATCCAGCGCTTCCTCGCGGCGCTGCCGGACGGTCGCGCCGCCCTGCTTTGGGATGCACACCACACCTGGAGAAAAGGCGGTGAGGATCCCAGGCGAACCTGGCAGGCGATCCGCCCCCACGTCGTCCATGTCCACGTAAAAGACAGCGTGGGCCGGCCCAGTGCTCGCCATCCGTTCACCTACGTGCTGCCCGGGACGGGCGATTTTCCCATGGCCCCGCTGCGGGAGACCCTCGCGACGGAGTTCACTGGCACGGTCAGCCTCGAATGGGAGCGCCTCTGGCATCCGGACCTGCCCCCGCTCGACGCGGCCCTCGCCGCCGCACGCAGCTGGTGGTAATCGCGTTGCCCGGCGCTTAACGGATTAACCGGCCGGCGGTTTGAACCGGCCCGACCCCTGGCCTGCCTTGGCCCATGCGCCGGTTGCCCCGCCTCCTGGTTTCGTTACTTGTCACCTTTGCGTTCGCGTGCGCCGGACGCGCCGCCCTCTCCGACTTCGCCGCCTGGCCGGCCGGGCAATCCCCGGCGGAAATCGGCCGTCGCGTCGCCGCCCGCTTCATCGCCAGCCCGCACCCGAACTTCGGCCGGGAAACGCCACCGCCGCGCATCACCTATCCCGAGGCCTGCACCTGGTACGGTGCGCTCGAGTTCGCGCACGTCACCGGCGACGCCGCCCTGCTGCATACACTCGCCGCCCGATTCGAACCGTTGTTGGGCGCGGAGCAGAGCCTCGTGCCGGCGCCCGAACACGTTGACTACACCGTGTTCGCCTCGGTCCCGCTTGAACTGGCGATGCTCCTGAAGGAGCAGCGCTACCTCGCGCTCGGCGAATGGATGGCGGAGAAGCAGTGGGACGAACCGTTCGGCCCGCACGCCACGCCCGAAGCGTGGGAATACCACCGCCAGGGACTGTCATGGCAGACGCGGTTGTGGATCGACGACATGTTCATGATCACGATTGCCCAGACCCAGGCCTATCGCGCCACCGGACTTCGACGCTATGTCGACCGCGCCGCCAAGGAAATGGTGTATTACCTCGACCGGCTCCAACAGCCCACCGGACTTTTCTACCATGCGCCCGACGTGCCGTTCTATTGGGGTCGCGGCGACGGCTGGGTCGCGGCCGGCATGAGCGAATTGCTGCGCTCGCTGCCGGCAGACCATCCCGATCGTCCACGCATCCTGGATGGCTACCACCGGATGATGGCGGCCCTGCTCAAATACCAGGATGCCTCCGGCATGTGGCACCAGTTGATCGACGACCCGGCCTCCTGGCCGGAAACCTCCTGCACCGGCATGTTCACCTTTGCCTTCATCACCGGCGTCAAGGCGGGCTGGCTCGACGAGCCGACCTATGGGCCCGCGGCGCGCCGGGCCTGGCTCGCCCTCACCGGCTATCTCGACAAAAACGCCGACATCCGCGACGTCTGTCAGGGCACCAACAAGAAGAACGACCGCCGGTATTACCTCGACCGCCAGCGCCTGACCGGCGACCTCCACGGCCAGGCGCCGGTTTTGTGGTGCGCCGCCGCTCTGTTGCGCTAGGCTGGCGCCGCGATCCGAGCCGCCTCCCCGCCGTGCCCGCCCACGAATTCCCGCTTCTCTCGCGCCGCGCCTGGCTGGAACGCATTTCCGTGCCGGCGCTGGCGGCGACCCTTGGCGCCGGCGCCGCTTCGGCGGCGGAACGCGCGACGTCCCCGCCGGGACCTCCGGTCTTCGACCTGCGCGACTTCGGGGCCAAGGGCGACGGCACGACACTCGACACCGCCGCCGTGCAGGCGGCGGTCGATGCCTGCGCCGGAGCGGGCGGCGGCACCGTGTTCGTGCCCGCGGGCGACTTCGTGATCGGCACCGTGGAATTGCGCGCCAACGTGACACTCCACCTCGCCGCGCGCGGCCGCCTGCTCGGCAGCGGCGATCGTGCGCACTACCACGCCGGCCGCGGCATCCCGCCCGGCAATGGCAACATGGTGCTCCTGTCCGCGGCGGAGGCCGAGAATGTCGCCATCACGGGCACCGGCACGATCGACGGCAACGGCGCGAAATTCTTCACCGGCCATGGCGACAACACCGGCCCGGGCGGCAACGCCGCCGCGGGCTACAGCCAGCGGCCGCACCTGCTCGTGTTTCACCGCTGCCGGAACCTCCGGCTGCGCGACGCGTTCTTCACCGCCAGCGCCTACCATGCCGTGCGCATCCTCGAGTGCGAACACGTGTTCATCGACGCCATCCGGATTCACAACCGGGTCAACCCGAACAACGACGGCTTCCACTTCGTCAGCAGCCGCCACGTCCACGTCACGAATTGCGACGTCGCGTGCCAGGACGACGCGTGCGCCCTGTTCGGCAGCTGCCAGTTCGTGACCGTCAGCAGCTGCAGCTTCAGCACGCGGTGGTCGGTCTTCCGTTTCGGCGGCGGCGAGGCGACGGACATCACGATCTCCGACTGCCTCATCTACGAGACCTACGGCTGCCCGATCAAGCTGCGCGCGGGCGCCCGCACCCGGTTCGAGAACATCATGTTTTCCAACCTCGTCCTGCGCGACGTGACCGGGCCGATTTCGATCGGCCTCGACTCCCGGTCGCGTCGCCGGCCCGATGACACCCGGCCGCCGACGTCGGGCGTGGTGCGGAACATCGCCTTCCGCGGCATTCGGGCCACCGTCGTCGCCACCGGCCGGCAGCACGCGGACCTGCCATTCCCCTCGCAATACCGACCCGGGGAGACGCGCACCTGCATCACGCTCAATGGCGTCGGGGACGAGTTCCTCGAAAACATCAGCTTCACCGACGTGCAGGTGACCTATGCGGGCGGCGGCACCGCCGCCGATGCCGCCCGGCCGATGCCGCCGATCGCCGGCGAGTATTTTGAGGTGGGCACCCCGCCCGCCTACGGCCTTTACGCCCGCAACGTCCGCGGCCTCACGCTCGACCAGGTGCGCTTCGCCGCCAGCCAGCCGGACCTGCGCCCCGCCGTGGTTTTCGACCGCGTCACGGACGCCGCGATCACCGGCCTCGCCGCACCCGGCGATCCGTCCGCCGGCTCGCTCCTGCGCTTCACCAACTCGCGCGATGTCCTGCTCACCGGCTGCCGCGTCCTCACCCCCACCGCCGTGTTCCTGCGGGCCGCGGGCCCGGATTCCGCCGGGCTCGTCGTCGACGGCGGCGATCTCTCCAAGGCGGCGGCGGCCTCCGACTGCGTCGACGGCGCCGCGGCGGCCGCGATCAAGGTGCGCCCATGAGCCCGGCCCGGACCGCCCTCGCGAACCTGTTTCTCGCCGGACTGCTCGCGGTGACCGCCCGGGCGGTCACCGCCACCGGGCTGGGCAGTTTCGAGGGCATCGAGGAGCCGCTCGTCCGGTACGCCCCGGCGACGGGCACCTTCCGGCCCGACGCCCTCGTCAATATCACCGACGAGGGCGGCGGCACGTTCCGGATGTTTCTGCGGTATCGCTCCGACGTGTGGGACGCGGACCGGGACACCCGGAACACGGACCGCCAGCGCGCCGAAGTGAAGGGCCTCGGCGTGCACCAAAAGAATGGCGAGACCTTCGACTACGCGACCACGTGGCGCTCCAGCCCCGGCCTCGTGGGTGCCAACCGATTCTGCCACATCTTCCAGCTCAAATCCACCGACGGCGACAGCGGCGCGCCGCTCGTGACGATCAGCCTCGATCCCGGCCGCGGGCACGCCGAGGTCCGGTATTGGTCGGGAACCGCCCGGCATGCGACCGTCGCCCGCGCCTTCCCGTGGCGCCCGGGCGTCTGGCAAACCGTCCGACTGCGCCTCCGCACGTCGACCGGTGCCGACGGCGAAGTGCTCGCCTCGGTGAACGGCGACGAGTTCCAGGGCGCGCGCCACGTCGCCTTGTTCCGTCCCGGTGCCACCGACTACCGGCCCAAGTGGGGGCTCTATCGCGGCGTGAGCCCCGGACAGCCGCTGGGCGACGACTACATCGAGCACAAGGACGTGGCCGCCGCGCGGACCGGCACCGATCCGGGCCAAGTGGACTGGACCGGGGTTCGTTCCCGGGAAGAAGTTTCGCCGGCCGACACCCTGGCCTGGCTGCAGGCGCAGCCGGCCTCGCCCACCCGGACGCTCGCGGTGGCCACCGTCGCCACCGATTGGGCGGTGCGCGATCCCGTGGCCGCCATGGCCGCAGTGGAGAGGCTCCCGGCCGGCGAAGACCGCGCAGAGGCGCAGTTGCACGTGTTCAACCGCTGGACCGACCTCGACCCCGCGGCCGTGTTGCGTTGGGCGACGGGCCGCGCGCCCGCGGCGGAGCTGGATCCGCTCCTCTGGTATTTCGCCACGGACACGACCTTGCGCTACGTCGCGCGGGACGAGTCGCTGGCCGGGGCGACCCTGATCGCCGACCCCGCGGAACGCGCCCGCGCCATCAGCCACATCGTGCTGATCTGGGCGCGCCGCGAGCCCGCCGCCGCCGCCCGCTACGTCGCGGCCTGCCGCGCGCTTTCCCGCGCGCAACAAGCGGAGCTCACGCAGGCCATCGCCGCCCGCCGCCGCTGATCCGAGGGCGCGATCCGGGCGGCCGCGCCCGCGCCGCTCACGTGCGCAGTTCGTAGTCCTCCGGGGTGATCTGCGCGACCAGCGTCTCGCCGGCGGCATAGGCGCGGAGGTTGCGCAGGGCCCAGGCCCCGGCGTCCCGCCGGCGGTCGGTGGTCGGCCCGGCGAGGTGCGGCGTGAGCGACACGTTTAGCATCCCGCGCAACGGGTGGTCGGCCGGCAGCGGCTCGACCGAGAACACGTCGAGGCCGAACTGGAGCCGGCCCTCCCGCGCCACGCGCACCAGCGCCTCCTCGTCGACGATGTCGGCGCGCCCGACGTTGACGAACACGCTGCCCGGGCGCAGGCGGCGGAAATGGTGTTCCTGCACCACCCGAAAGGTCTCCGGAATCAGCGGCGCCACCTCCACCACGATGTCGTTCTCCGCAAACAACGCCTCGAGCGAGGCGGCGCGGCGCACGCCCCATTCGCGCTCGATCTCCGGGGTGACATCGGGCGCGACGGCGGTGATCTCCACCTCGAACGGTCGCAGGAGCTTCACGAGTTCGCGCGCCACCTGGCCGAAGCCGTGGAGCCCGACCTTGCGCCCGAACAGCGAGGCGGTCTGGGCGTGCTCATCCTTCCACGCGCCGCCCTGGTGCATGCCGATGGTCCAGAATGTCGCCCGGCGCAGGCACGCCAGCACGTGGGCCAGGGCGCCCTCGGCCACGATGCGGCTGATCGACTTGCCCCAGTTGCTGAGCAGCAGGCCCTGCCGGAGGTGCGCGGGCGACACGAGCCGCTTGACCGAGCCGGTGAGGTAACACACATAGCGCAGGCGCGGCGGGAGCACGGCCGGCAGCGGCGGCGTCTTCCAGCAGGCGACCAGCGCCTCCGGATTGGCCGCCGCCAACTCGCGGGCGAATTCCTCGGGGCCGAGCGTCGTGGCGTCCAAGTGGCGGAACTCGGCGGCGATGCCGCGGACCTCCGCCCACATCGGGTCGGGGAAGAAATCGCGCACTTCCGCGGGCGTCAGGACCGCCAGCAGCGACGCCGGAGGTTTTGTCGCGGCTCCGGCGCCAGAGGATGACGGGGGGGGATTGAGGTGCGGGGGCTGCACGGGAGGCGGAGTATGCCGCCGGCACTCCGGCCGGCAGGTCTGGGTTTGGTTATGGCGTTAACCGGATCGCGGATGGCGCCAGCCGCGCCCGCCCAGGAACGCGCCGACCAACAGGGCGACACTGCCGCAGCCGACAAAGGCCAGCCGGCCCGCCGGAGGATTGGGGATGAAGGCGAGCAGAACGACGAAGAGCCCGTAGGTGGCGCATAGGGCGCCGACGACGCGCGACTGCCGCGCATCGTTCGCCGCGCCGGCTCCTTCCTCGCGCTCGAAGTCCACGGGCCGGTTGAGGCGCGCGAAGAACTGCTCGTCCGCGGCGTGGACCGCGGGCGCCGTCCGGCGCCAGAAGAACTTGGTGCCGAGGAACCACGCCGAGCCGAGGAGCAGGTTGCCCAGGAACTCGCTGGCCTGCGTCCAATACTCGGCGGCCGCGGGACTGACGGGCCCGGTCCGGCCGAACACGCGTGCCGCCCATTCCGGCGGCAACCAGCGGCCGAGCACCACGGAGCCCGCGAAGCCCACCAGCACCGTGCTCCACGCCGACCAGGGCGGCGTGCGGCGCACCACCAGTCCGAGCACGAGCGGCACGATGATCGGCGTGGCCACGAGGATGCTGACGCGCTGCATGAGCACGAAGAGGCCGAACTGGCGCAGCCGGCTCATCTCCAGCGCCATCAGGATCACCAGCCCGCCGAGCACCAGGGTGGCGAGCTTGCCCGCGGCGAGCAGGCGCGATTCCGGCCCGGCTGGGCAAAACTGGGGCTGGTAGAAATTCTTCACGAAGATGCCCGCGTTCTTGTTCAACCCGGCATCCATCGACGACATCGTCGCGGCGAAGATGCCGCTGACCAGCAGCCCGAGCATGCCCGCCGGCATCACGGCGCGGGCGACGGCGATGTAGGCCGCCTCGCCGGGATTGCGCAGCTGGGGGAAGAGCGCGTGGAGGTCGGGATAGAGGATCCGCGCCGCCATCGGCGGCACGCACCAGATGAAGACCCCGACGAAGAATAGTCCGGCGCTCAGGCCGCCGGCCCACCGCGCCTGCCGGCTGTCCTTCACCGCCAGGAAGCGGCTCGCGTCGAGGAGGTTGTTGGCCACGGTGAATTGCTTAAGCAGCATCGCGAGGCACCACAGCCCGAGGAAGTCGGAGGAAAAGACCCGACCGAGGTCAAGGTGCCCGGGCGGCAGGGCGGCGAGGAACGCCGCCCTGCCGCCGACCCGCGCCAGCGCCAGCAGGGTGACGGCCACGCAGACCGGCATGAGGATCAGCACCTGAATGAAGTCGCTGGCGAGCACGCCCCAGCTGCCGCTGAGCAGCGCCATGAACAGCACGACGAGGCCCGTCACGACGATCGTGAGGGCGAGGGGGACGCGAAACACCGCCGCGAAGAACACGGCGAGGGCGTTGAGCCACACGCCGGCCTGCAAGGTGCCGAGGGGAATCTGCAGCCAGGTGAACACCTGTTCGTTGCCGCGCCCAAAGCGCTGGCGGATCGCCTCGACGCTCGTGACCACCCGCAACTGCCGGAACCGCGGCGCGAAATACAGCGCGCTGACCAGGAAGCCCAGGGCGTTGGCCAGGTAGATCGTGGCGACCGGCCAGCCTTCGGCGTAGGCGGCGGACGCGGCGCCGGTGAACGTCCACGCGCTGAAGGTCACCATGAAGGCCGAGCCCCCGACCATCCACCACAGCGCCTTGCCGCCGCCACGAAAATAGTCGCTCACGTCGTGCACAAACCGGCGGAAGACCCAGCTCACCGTCACCATGAAGGCGAAGTAGAACACCACCACGGCGGTATCGAAGGAAGTCATCGGGATGAGACGGTCACGGCGGGGCGGGCGACATCCGCGCGACGACGGATGTAGCGCCAGCCATCACCGATGCAAGCGGCCGTGGAAAGAGACCGGTGGTTTAAATGGTTAAGTTTGGCGCGATCCGCCGGTCACCGGCGTTCGCCGGCGAACGCCGGTTGGTCTTGTTAAGGATTTAACTCACACCGACCTTTGCCCGCCGCGGGGACGCAGTATGGCTCGTGCCGGCCCCAGGAAGCGCCCACGCACTTCCGTCACCCCGCCCCTGAAGCCCCATGAATACTCCCTTGCCTGCTCTCCGGTCGGTCGTCGTCACCGCCGTTCTCGCCGCCTCGCCCGTTTTCGCCCAGACCACACCGACCCCGGCAGCCGCCAAGAAGTCCGAGGTCGTCGAGCTCTCGCCCTTCCAGGTGCACGCCGAGGAAAACCGCGGCTACATCGCCTCGGAGACGATGTCCGGCACCCGCGTCGCCACCCCGATCAAGGACCTTCCCTACACGGTGAATGTCGTCACGAGTGAGTTCTTCGACGACTTCGGCATGTTTCAGCTCGACGACTCGTTGACGCAGGTCGGCGGCCTCACCGGCCTCGACATCGGCGGCGGCTTCAACCTGCGCGGCTTCTCGTCCTCCTCGCAGTTGCGCGACGGCTTCTACCGCCTCGGTCGTTACGGCCAGACCAACATCGACCGCCTCGAGATCATCAAGGGACCGAACGCCGGCATCTACGGGCGCACTTCCCCTGGCGGCATGGTCAACATGATCTCCAAGGCGCCCCGCGCGCAGGATTCCACCAAGCTGACCTTCCGCTACGGTACCTACGACACCGCCCAGGGCACGATCGAGAAGACCGGCTCGATCGGAGCCCACACCGCCTACATCGCGATCCTGAGCCAGTTCAACCGCGCGGCGGACATGGACTGGTTTCACATCCGCGAAAACCAGGGCTTCGTCGCGGTGCAGCACGATTTCAACGACGGCTCGCACCTGCTACTCTCCGCCGAATATTTCATGCAGTATCGCAACGCGCCCCAGCCTTCCGCCCCCACCATCCTCGACCGGAAGGGCACCGCCAGCACGGCGGACGACCAGGTCATCGGCTATGCAAAGAACCTCGCCCGGGTGAATCCCTATGGCCCGAACAGCCAGCTCTTCCGCGGCAGCAACACCCTCTACGGCACCTGGGACAAGCGCCTCAATGCGGTGTTCAACTTCCGCGTCGGCGCCCAGGCCTTCCAGGCCAACCGCTGGGACTACAACCAGAACACCGGCTGGGGCCAGGTGACCATCAATAGCACGACCGCCTCCGCCAACCTGACCTCCGCCCGCGGCGCCACGCCCAACCGCGGCCTGATCTTCGAGTCCGGTGGCGGCCTGCAGGCCGACCTGGTCGGCAAGTACGACTCCTTCAACGGGGCCGTGACCAACAAGACGCTGCTGACAGCCGACTTCAACGACTACTACCGCTACGACCCCACGCGCAGCGCCGGCAATGCCACCGCGCTCGCCGCCTGGTCGGCGGCCCGCACGGTGCAGCTCAACGCCGACTACTCGCCCGCCGGCCCGGTTGCCTATTACACGGGCAGGCTGGACGACGGTCAGTTCACCGGGACGTATTCGCGCCTCACCCGGCGCCGCGCCACCGTCGTCGGCGGCTTGCTCCGGCAGGAAACGCACCTGCTGCATGACAGCCTGCTCGTTTACTTCGGCGCGCGCTACGATCACGTGCACTTCAACGAGCGCGACTATACCGCCACGTTCAATGGCGTCACCGGCACCGTCGCCAACCCCAACCGCGTCCGGCGCGACGTCAACCAGTTCAAGCCCAACTTCGGCGCACTCTACAAGGTGCAGGATAACTTCCGGGTCTACGCCAACTACAGCGAAAGCTACTTCATCAACCAGACCGACAATCCGTCCGACATCGCGAGTGCGAGCTACAAGCCCGAGACGGCCAAGGGCGTCGACTACGGCATCAAGGGCTCATTCTTTCATGACCGGCTGAACTACACGATCGGCGGCTACGCCATCCGCCGCTACGCCGTGCGCGTGACCGACTCGGTCGAGACCCCGGCCGGCTCGGGCAACTACGTCAACATCACCCGGCCAGACGGTGACCAGAAGGACACGGGCCTCGAGGCCGACATCAATTGGAGCATCAATGCCAACTTTGCCACGGGCCTCAGTTACGGCCACGTCAACGCCATCTACACCGACTTCGGCACCGCCTACCCGCGCGCGGTCGGTCGCCACGTGCAGAACATCACGCCCACCAATGGCGGCGCCTACGTCAAGTATTCGGCCACCACCGGCGCCCTCAAGGGCTTCTCCGCCAATGTCGGCGTCACTTACATGGCGGAAACGCCGACGGAGGCACCCAACGCCGGCGACCCGGCGGCGGGCGCGAACGGCGTCCAGGCCGCGACTTCGACGAACCAGTGGGCGCTGACCATCCCGGCCTTCACCTTGTGGAACCTCGGCCTGCATTACACGACGCACGTGTCGGACCGCTACAGCCACACCGTGAGCCTCAATATCAACAACGTCTTCGACAAGGACTACCTCAAGGTGAACAAGAACCTCGGCGACGGCCGCGGCATCTACTTCAGCTATACGCTGCAGTTCTCGCGCCTGTGAGCGATCCTCCGGGCGGCGCTGCCCCGCCCGCTTTCCTGCCCTTCGCGGGGATGCCGGGGCACAAAGTGTAACCGCCAGGAGGCCGGGCCAGCGCCCGACCTCGCTTTCCCTGGCCGGGCGGCCGGTCCCGCTTTGGGCTTGGCACCGCGGAAGCCGGGCGCAACTTGGTTATCCCCTTAAGCAAATCGCCCATGAGCAAGCCGGTCACGATGAAGACAATTGCGGCGCAGGCCGGCGTCACGCAGGCCACCGTCTCCATGTGCCTGGCCAACAATCCGCGCATCCCGCCCGCCACGCGCGACCGCATCCGGGGCCTCGCCGAGCGGCTCGGCTACACGCCCAATCCCTACGTCTCCGCGCTCATGCGCGTCCGCCGCCAGGGTCGCGCGACCAGCCATCGCCCGGTCCTCGCGCTCGTCAACGGCCTCGACACCGCGGACGGCTGGCAAAGGACCCCCAGCCTGACGGTCCGCCAAATGCGCGAGGGGGCCGTGGCGCAGGCCGCATTGCGCGGCTATGCGTCGCAGGAATTCTGGCTGCACCGTGACGGCATGTCGGCCGAGCGGTTCGGCAGCATGCTTCACCACCGCGGCATTCAGGGCCTGCTCCTCGGTCCGCTCACCGTCGGTGCTCCGCCGCCCGCCCTGCAGTGGGCGAACTTTTCCGCCGTCCGTCTCGGCGTGCCGCTGCCCTCGCTGACGATCACCTCGGTCTGCAACGATCATTTCTTCTCCAGCCTGCAGGTGGCGCGCGAATGTTACCGGCGCGGCTATCGCCGGCCGGGCCTGCTGCTCCTGCGCTCGCACCGGCAGCATTTCCATGCCCGCTGGGACGGCGGCCTGCTCGTCGGCCGGCACCTGATCCCCCATTTCAAGCAGGCCCGCACCCTCGTGCTCGAGGATTGGAACCATCTCGAGCCGGTGGGCCGATGGATCGAACGCGAAAAACCCGACGTCATCGTATCGCCCGCCTCGACGATCCTGCTCGAACACCTGCAAAGCCTCAGGCTCCGCGTGCCGCGCGACATCGGCCTGGCGTCGCTGGCGGTCCCGGAGAAGGACCACGTGTGCAGCGGCATCTGGCAGAACGGCCGCCTGCTCGGCGCCACCGCCATCGACAACATCATCAGCATGCTCGAATACAACGAGCGCGGCCTGCCGGTCCAAACCCGGGTCATCATGGTCGAGGGCGTCTGGAACAATGGGCAGACGCTCAACACCCCGGTCAGCGAGCTGGCGTAAGGACGCGCCGGGCGTGGCGGCCCGGCTTAACCGTATAACTTCCCGCGGGTTTGGCCCCGGCCCCGGCGCGGGGCCAGCATGCCCCCTTCCTCTCCCGCCTGATGCCACCCCGCTCGCTGCTCGCCCTGTCGTGCCTCGCCGCCGTCCTCGGCGCCGCCGAGTTGCCGCCCCCGGGTTTGCGCACCTTGGACGAGCCCGATTCCGCCCGCGATGCCCGCGTGGCCTGGCACCGCGAGGCGCGCTTCGGCTGCTTTGTCCATTGGGGCGTCTATTCCGCCCTCGGCAATGAATTCGAGGGCCGGCGCGGCGGCACCTACGCCGAGCACATCATGCGGGTGCTGAAGATCCCGCGCGCCACCTACCTCGAGCAGATCGCCAAGAAGTTCAACCCGGTGGACTTCGACGCCGACGCCTGGGTGAAGCTCATGCACGATGCCGGTATGCGCTATCTTGTCATCACCGCCAAGCACCACGACGGCTTCGCCATGTACCCATCCAAGGTGTCCGATTACAACCTCACGCAGGTCACGCCGTTCCAGCGCGACCCGATGGCGGAGTTGTCCGCCGCCTGCAGGAAATACGGCCTGAAGTTCGGCTTCTACTATTCTCACGCCTGGGATTGGGAACATCCCGACGCCATCGGCAATGGCTGGGACTACGGTCCGCCAGGCGGCGAGTCCGGCTGGTGGGTCAAGCATCCCGAGCTCGTCGCGAAGGCGCAGCGCTACATTGACGGGAAGTCCATCCCGCAGATTCGCGAACTGATCGCCAAGTATCACCCCGACATCATGTGGTTCGACACCTCGAGCAAGCAGCCGCCCGAGTTGTGCCGCCGCGTTCTCGTCGCCGTGCGCGCCGCCGATCCGGACCTGGTCATCAACTCCCGCATCGGCGGCGGCAACTTCGGCGACTACCGCTCGACGTCCGACCGCCCCGCCTATTTTCCCGAGGTGCCCAACCAGTGGGAGGGCATCCCGACGACCAACGAGTCCTACGGCTACAACAAGTTTGACCACTCCCAGAAGCCGCCGGCGCACTTCATCCGGCTCCTGGCGATGGCCGTCGGCAAAGGCGGCAACATCCTCATGAACATCGGACCGCGCGGCGACGGCACCATCGCCCCCGAGGATCAGGCTATCCTCCGCGGCATCGGCGCCTGGATGCAGCCGAACGGCGAGAGCATCTACGGCTGCGACCGCACGCCCCTGCCCGTCCAGCCGTGGGGCACCTCCACCCGCAAGGCGAACCGCCTTTACCTCCACGTCTTCGACTGGCCGGCGGACGGGAAGCTTGTCGTCGGCGGTCTGCGCAGCAATCCGTCGACCGTCCACCTCCTGCACGCCGGCGACGAACTCGGGGTCGACCGGCTGAACGCCGACGACCTGGAACTGACGCTGCCTTCCGCGGCACCCGATCCGGTCGACAGCGTGATCGTCCTCGACTTTCCGGCGCAGATCGCGACCAACCGCGCCATCCGCCTCGCGCCCGGGGTCAGCCCGACCCGGTTGCACGTGATGGATGGTCGGCTGGACGGCCCCGGGATCCGTTACGGCGACGGCAAGGCCACCCGCGACGTTGTCGAGGAGTGGTCCGGCGGCGACGCCTCCGTGACCTGGGTCGTGCGCGTGCCGCAGACCACCACCTTCAGCGTCGCCGCCCAATACAACACCCACAACGCCGCCGAGACCGGCACCTACACCCTCGCCGCCGCCAGCCAGGTACTGCGGGGCAAGGTCACACCCACCGCCGAGGTCACCACCTTACGCACGGACGAACTCGGCCCGCTCATTCTTCCTGCCGGCGAACACACCATCGTGATCCGACCGGCGGAAATCGCCGGTGGCAATCTCATGCGCCTGCGTCAGCTTGAACTGACCCCTGTTCCGTAGCCGCATTCGCCCCCGGGGCGTCCTGTTGACAACCCCATGATCACTCCCCGCCTCGCGCTCGTACTCGCCGCCGCCGCCACCACGGTCGCATCGGCCGAAACCGTCACCCTCGCGAAGGTCGTCGACGTCCGCGACGCGGACTACGAGTTCGCCCGGCCGGTCGCCAGACGCAGCACCGCCGATGACCCCCTCCGTATCGGCGGGCAAGCCTACGCGGACGGCCTCGGTACCCAGTTGGAAACCACCGTTTGCATCGCGCTCCACGGCGCGACCCGCTTCACCGCCGTCGTCGGCGTGGACGACGCCACGGCCGCCGGCGACGCGGTGCAGTTCGAGGTGCAGGCCGACGGCCGGACCCTCTGGCGCAGCCCCGAGGTCCGGCGCGGGACCGCCGCACTGCCGGTCGACGTCGACGTGCGCGGTCACCAGGAATTGCGCTTGCTTACGCTCGACTGCGGCCACGCGCGCTCGGCAGCGCACGCCGACTGGGCGGACGCGAAATTCGACTACTCGGGCGAAGCGCCAGCCTCCGAGCCTTGCCGGCCCGAAAAGGAGGCGGCCTATATCCTCACGCCGCCGCCCGGTCCGGCGCCGCGCCTCAACAGCCCGCGCGTGTTCGGCGTGCGGCCGGGCCATCCGCTGCTCTACACCATCGCCGCCACCGGCGAGCGCCCGATGCATTTCGCCGTCGACGGCCTGCCCGAGGGCGTACACCTCGACGCGGCCACCGGCCGCCTCACCGGCGCCGTGGCCAAGCCCGGTACCCACCATCTCACGTTGCGCGCCACCAACGCCCGCGGCACGGCCGAGCAGGACCTTCGCCTCGAGGTGGGTGAACGCATCGCCCTTACCCCCGCGCTCGGCTGGAACAGCTGGAACTGCTGGGCCGGCGCGGTCGACCAGGACAAGATCCTGCGCTCGGCCCGCGCCATGGCCGCCAGCGGCCTGGTCGACCACGGCTGGAGCTACATCAACATCGACGACACCTGGCAGGGCGCGCGCGACCCGCAGACCCACGCCCTGCAGCCCAACGGGAAATTCCCCGACATGAAGGCGCTTGCCGACGCCGTCCACGGCCTCGGCCTGAAGCTCGGCATCTACTCCACGCCGTGGATCACCTCCTACGCCACCCATGCCGGCGGCAGCGCCGACAATCCCGCGGGCACCTGGACCCGCCCCGAGGGTCCGAAGAAACCCAACCGCAAGATCAAGCCGTGGGCCATCGGCGAATACTCCTTCGCCACCGAGGACGCCCGCCAGTGGGCCGCGTGGGGCATCGACTACCTGAAATACGACTGGAACCCAAACGAGCCGCCCGAAACCGCCGAGATGCTCAGCGCCCTGCGCATCTCCGGCCGCGACGTCGTCTACAGCCTCTCCAACGCCGCTCCGTTCCGCGACATCGGCGAGCTGTCGCATCTTGCGAATTCCTGGCGCACGACCGGCGACATCCGCGATCGCTGGGGCAGCCTGCAGCACATCGGTTTCTCGCAGGAGAAATGGCGGCCGTTCAGCGGCCCCGGTCACTGGAACGACCCGGACATGCTCGTCGTCGGCTACGTCGGCTGGGGCCCGAAGCTGCACCCGACCAACCTGACGCCGAGCGAGCAATACACCCACCTCACGCTCTGGAGCCTGCTCAGCGCGCCGCTGCTTATCGGCTGCGACCTCGAGCGGCTGGATGACTTCACGCTCAACCTCCTGACCAACGATGAGGTGCTCGCGGTCGACCAGGACCCGCTGGGCGCGCAAGCCGCCCAGGTCGTTGACGACGGCCGCCGCCAGGTCTGGGCCAGGCATCTCGAAGACGGCTCCCTCGCCGTCGGCCTGTTCAATCTCTCGCGCACGCCGGACAAGATCGCGATCACCTGGGCCCAGCTCGGCCTGACCGGTCCGCAACAGGTGCGCGACCTCTGGCGCCAGCAGGACCTCGGCACCGAGGCCGCGGGCTATGCGGTCGAACTGCCGCGCCACGGCGCCGCCCTGATCCGGATCCGCCCGGCCCGCTGATCCCCGCGCTCTCCCGATGACCCGCTGCAAGTCCTGCTTCCTGCTGGCCGCTCTCGGCGCCGGCCTCACCGCCTCCGCCCAGGTGCCCGCCCGCGTCTTTGATGTCCGCGCCCACGGCGCCAAGGGCGACGGCGTCGCCCTCGACTCCGCCGCCATCAATGCGACGATCGACGCCGCGGCCGCCGCCGGCGGCGGCACCGTCCATTTTCCTGCCGGCCACTACCTGAGCTTCTCCATCCATCTGCGCAGCCACGTGGCGCTGTATCTCGACGCCGGCGCCGAGATCATCGCGGCCGAGCCGCCCGGCGATCTCTCGTCCGGCTACGATGCGCCGGAACCGAATCCGGTCACCGACCAATTTGAGGATTTCGGCCACTCGCATTGGCACAACAGCCTCATCTGGGGCGAAAACCTCGAGGACATCGGCATCACGGGTCCCGGCCGCATTTTCGGCCGCGGCCTCAGCCGCGGGTCCAACCGCCGCGACCTGCTGCCGGAGGAGCGCACGCTGAAGGACGCCGGCTCCGAGGTCGGCCCCCGGGAGAAGACCCGCCCGAACCTCAAGTTCCCGGATGCGATCCGCGCGGAAATCGCGGCGATCAAGCCAGGTCCGTTCGGCTACCCGGGCCGCGACACCCTCCCCGCCGGCGTCGGGGACAAGTCCATTGCCTTGAAGAACTGCCGCAACGTGATCTTCCGTGACTTCACGATCTACCATGGCGGTCATTTTGCGATCCTCGCCACCGCGGTCGACAACTGGACGGTCGACGGGCTCAAGATCGACACCAATCGCGACGGCATCGACTTCGACTGCTGTCAAAACGTCCGCGTCGCGAACTGCTGGATCAATTCGCCGTACGATGACGGCCTCTGCCCGAAGGCCTCCTTCGGCCTCGGGTACGACCGCCCGACGGAAAACGTCACCATCACCAACTGCCAGGTCAGCGGCTACGACGAGGGCACCCTGCTCGACGGTACGCGCCAGCGCAAAGTCCGTTACAGCGGCGGCAGCACCGGCCGCATCAAGCTCGGCACCGAGGCCAACGGCGGCTTCCGCAACATCACGATCTCGAACTGCGTGTTCGACTATTGCCGCGGCCTCGCCCTCGAGGAGGTGGATGGCGGCAGCCTCGAGGACATCACGATCTCGAATATCACGATGCGCGACATCCACAACGCGCCGATCTACCTCCGCCTCGGCGGCCGCCTGCGCGGCCCCGCGCCCATCGGACCCAGCGTCGTCCGGCGCATCAAGATCGAGAACGTCGTCGCCCACCGCGTGGCCGCCGACCAGGGCGTGCTGATCCTCGGACTCCCCGATCATCCAATCGAGGACCTCTCACTCGGCAACGTCTTCATCGATTTCGCCGGCGGCGGCACCGCCGCGCAGGCGGCACGCTCGGTGCCCGAGGACGAAAAGGGCTACCCCGAGCCGAGGAACCACGGCGTCACGCCCGCGTGGGGACTGTTTGCCCGCCACGTGAAGAACTTCGACGTCGACCGCGTCGAATTCCGCGCCGACCAGCCCGAGCAAAGGCCGACCGTCCAGTTCGAGGACGTCACCGACGCCACCTTCACCGCCGTCAAACTTCCACACGCCGCCAACGTCCCGCCCGTCGTCCTGAAGGACGTTCATGGTTTCACGACGCACGCGTGCCCCGGCCTGCCGGACAAGACCACCGAGTGAGCCCGGAGGTGGAACCTGCACTCCGTGCAGGTCAAACCGGAACGGTAGGGCGGGATCAGCGATCCCGCCCTACAAAATTTGCCCGGAATTCGGCGCGCCTCGCGAGTCCGCCTCAGCGCTCGATCTTGTCGCCCGCGAACTCGGCGACGTAGACCGTGCCCATCGAGTCGTTGACCCAGCGGTCGGGATTGAAATAGCGGCGGCCGTCGGCGGCGGTCTTCACCTCGCAGGGAGCGTGTGCCGGATCGTTCAGGGCGTAGACCTCGGTGATCTTGTTCTTGAAGGCGGGGAAGGTGAAGACCCCGAGCGGCCCGTCGCGCTCGACGTGGAAGAGAATGAAGTAAAGTTTTCCCGGCCTGGTGGTGCAGCGCCACTGGTTGTAGCTGAGGAAGGCCGGCTTGCCTTCGTGGTCCGTCAGGTTGCGGGCGTAGTCCCCGAACTCCTCGCCGAACGGCGACCGGCTCGTGCCGTAGACCGCCTCGCCGTTGGCCTTCAACCAGCGGCCGACCTCGCGCAGGTTGTCCTGACTCGCCTGCGGAATCACGCCTTCCGAGGTCGGACCGACGTTGAGCAGATAGTTGCCGCCCTTCGAGACGATGTCGACGAGCTTGAAGACGATCTCGCCGGGCGACTTCCAGTCGTGGTCGTCGGAACGGTAGCCCCAAGTGTGGTTGATCGTGGCCGGCACCTCCCAGGCGTCGTCCGAGGCCTTCGGCGGGATGGCGTTGTCGCCCGTGCTGCGGTAGTCGCCGACCTTGCCGAGGCGGCCGTCGATCAGCGTGGCGGGCTGGAGTGTGCGCACGATGTCGGTGAGGCGCTTGGCGCGATCGCCCTTCCCCATCAGGTGCGGCGTGTCGAACCAGATGAGGCAGAGCGGCCCGTAGTTGGTCAGCAGTTCGCGCAGCTGCGGCTTGACCTTGTGCTGGAGGTAGGCGTCGAAGGATCCGTCCCGGTCCTTCACCTCGTCCGCGGGAAAGTCCCAGTCGTTGCCGGCGCCGCCGGGCTCGTGCCAGTCCTGCGCCTGCGAGTAGTAGACGCCGAAGCGCAGCCCGTGTCGCGCGCAGGCGGCAGCCAGCTCCTTGATCACATCGCGGTGGAACGGCGTGGCGTCGAAAATGTTGTAGGGGCTCGCGGCCGACCGGAAGAGCGCAAAGCCGTCGTGGTGCTTCGAGGTGATGACCACGTATTTCATCCCGGCGTCCTGCGCGAACTGCGCCCAGGCGTCGGCGTCGAACTTCACCGGGTTGAACTGCTTCGCGAGCTGCTCGTATTCGGTGACCGGAATCTTCATCCGGTTCATGATCCACTCGCCGATGCCGGGCGAACGCGCACCCTTCCAGTAGCCGGCCGGGATCGAGTAGAGGCCCCAGTGGATGAACAGGCCAAACTTGTCGTGGCGAAACCACTGGAGGCGTTTTTCCCTGGCGGCCGGGCTTTCCGGATCGGCCGGGGCCGCGGATTCAGCCGCGCGCAAAGTCATCGCCAGAAGGATAATCGCCGTGGCCGGAAGGACCAGACGAAGCAGGGGTCGGGGTCTCATGATGCCTGGATTAAGATGGGGCTCGTTCGCCCAAGCCGGATGCATCCGGGGTGATTCGTTTCCCGGACAAGGAAGCCCTGCCCCCAGGACTGCAAACGGCCGGGCATCTATATCCTTAAACCTTGTCGTGGTTTGGTTTTGGAGCATCGCCGCCTTGCCCTCCGATCCGACTGCAGGCGGGTCGCGACCAACGGTTGACACGAATCAGCTCGGAACTGCGGCCCAAACGCCGGCGCGTTAGTCCATATTTCGTCCCTCATTTGCGCTCCCTTCCTGTCGCTCTGCGCCGCCATTCCTTGCGCCGTGCGCAAAATGGCGGAGAGGGGGGGATTCGAACCCCCGGTAGGTTTCCCTACGCCCGCTTTCCAAGCGGGTACTTTAAACCACTCAGCCACCTCTCCGGGACAAGACAGGGGGGCAAATAAAGGTCCGCGGTCTCCATGCGGTCAACGGTAATTCATCCGTCCCCCTAAACCGCGTGTTGCCTTGGGAATAGCCCGGCTTAGGCTGCTCTCCCACGCGCCATGGCCACGCATCGCATCGTCATTGTTGGGGGAGGTTTTGGCGGCGTTAAGTGCGCGCAGGTGTTGGCGAAAAGCCTTCGCCGCAATGGCGTCGAAATCGTCCTCTTCAACAAGGAGAACCATCTCGTCTTCAGCCCGCTGCTCGCCGATGCCGTCGGCTCGTCGCTGAGCCTCCTCGACGTCATCGTGCCGCTGCGGCAGCTCCTGCCGGGCGTGATCTGCCGCACCGAGGAGGTCCGGAGTGTCGACCTCGCCGCCAGCTCGATCGAGTACGAGGGCTTCGACGGCCAGCCGCGTCGGTTGGAATACAACCACGTCGTCCTCGCCTGCGGCAACATCTCCAACCTCAACGTCGTGCCGGGCATGTCGGACCATGCGTTTCCGCTCAAGACCGTCGGTGATGCCGCCGTGCTCCGCACCCATATCCTCTCGATGATGGAAAAGGCCGAGGTCTGCGACGATCCCGCCAAACGGCGTTGGTTCCTGTCGTTCATCGTGGTCGGCGGCGGTTACAGCGGCGTCGAGACCGCCGGCGAGATCAACGACCTCGTCCGCAGCAGCGCCCGGTTCTACTCCAACATCCGCAACGAGGACATCACCGTCACGCTCATCCATTCGCGCGACCAGCTCCTGCCCGAGATCAGCCCGCAGCTCCGCGAGTTCGCCCGCGAAAAGATGGAAAAGGCGGGTGTCACCATGAAGCTCAACGCCCGGGTGCAGCTCGCCACCGGCGAGGGCGTCGGCCTCAAGGACGACTTCGTGCACGGCGGCACCATCGTCTGCACCATCGGCAGCACGACCGCGCCGGTGGTGAAGCGCCTGGACAGCCCGCAGGAGAAAGGCCGGCTGCTCACCAATGCCGACATGCGCCTGCGCGGCCGCGACAACGCCTGGGCCATCGGCGATTGCGCCAACATCATCAACGCCGTCGACCACCAGCCCTCGCCGCCCACCGGGCAGTTCGCCGAGCGCGAGGGACGGCAATGCGCCGAGAACATCCTCCGCGTCCTGCGCGGTGAGCCGACGCGGCCCTTCGCCTTCAAGGTCCTCGGCCAGCTTTGCTCGATCGGCGGCCACAGCGCCGTCGCCGAGATGTTCGGCTTCCGGCTCTCCGGCTTCTGGGCCTGGTTCACCTGGCGCGGCGTGTACCTCTTCAAGCTGCCGACCTGGTCGCGGCGCGTGCAAGTGGGCTTCGACTGGGCCTGGCTGCTCGTCTTTCCCCGCGACCTGAGCTGCATCAAGACCGACACGACCGATCGCGTCACCCACGCCCATTACGAGCCGGGCGACTACATCATCAGGCAGGGCGAGCCGCCCACGAGCTTCTTCGTCATCGAGCAGGGCGAGGTGGAGATCGTCCGCGCCACGCCCGAGCATCCCGAGGGCGAGGTGCTCGCCGTGCTCGGCGCCGGCAACTTCTTCGGCGAGGCGGCGCTGCTCAGCAACCAGCCGCGCACGGCCTCGGTGCGCGCCCGCACGACCGCCGAGATCGTCGTCATGGGCCGGCACGTGTTCACGTCCATCTCGGAATCGCTCGCCCCGTTGAAGCAAGCGCTGATGGGCGCGATCACCCGGCGCGCGCCGAACTCGGCCCTCGACCGGCCCCGCGTGCGCGCCGCCCTGCGCGAATTCAAGCTGGCCGATTTCATCGAGCCGGCGCCCTCGCCCCTGCTCGCGCCCACCGCCACGCTGCTCGACGTCACGCGGATCTTCGGCGAGAACGAGGCGCCCTTCTTCATGGTGTCAGCCGACGGGAAACGCCTCGACGGCCTCGTGACCCTCACCGACCTGCTGCACGCCCAGGCCTCGAACCTCCCGCCCGAGACGCCGCTCAAGGATTTCATGGTCGGGAATCCGGCCATCATCGCCGCCAGCGATTCATGCGTGGTCGCCGCCTCGGCGTTCCGCGAACACGGCCACAAATGGATGCCGGTCGTTGATGACCGCGAGCATCGCCAAATCGTCGGCTTCATGCGCGCGCGCAAGCTTATCGCCCGCATCATGCAGGTGGTCGGCCCGCCCAACACGCTCACGCAGGCGCCGATGCCGGACCCGCCGCCCGGCGCGCCGCCGGCCAGTTAGCCTAACCGGCTCGGTGTGCCCGGCAACGCGCCCTGGCGCTGCCGGTCTTGGGCCCAAAGTCTGTTTGCCAAACCGGACGGCCGACGTAGTTTCTTCCGTTCACGCCTCGGCCGATGCAAGACCTCACCGAACTCTACCAGACCGTCATCCTCGACCATAACCGCCGTCCGCGGAATTACTCGGTGCTGCCCACGGCCAACCGCGTCGGCAGCGGCAACAACCCGATGTGCGGCGACCAGATCACGGTCTACGTGAAGCTCGACGGCGACCGCATCGCCGACATCAGCTTCCAGGGCAGCGGCTGCGCCATTTCCAAGGCCAGCGCGTCGCTCATGACCCTTGCGCTCAAGGGCAAGACCATCGCGGAGGCGGACGCCGCCTATGCCGAGCTGCACAAGCTCGTGACCACCGGCCAGGTGGCCGAAGACGAAATGTCCGACCTTGCCGCACTCGCCGGCGTGCACCAGTTCCCGGCGCGCATCAAGTGCGCCACCCTCGCCTGGCACGCTGCCCTCAACGCCGCCAAGGGCGACGCCGCGCCCGTCACGACGGAGAAACCCGAGGACTGAATCGAACTGCGGGACGGGGTTTATCCCCGACACGGCGGGCCTGGAGCCCGGTCGACAAGCTCGTACCACCTCACTCGTCACACGCTCAATGAACGCCGCCTGGAAGAACATCCGCGCCGACTTCCCCATCCTCGACCAGCAGGTCAACGGCCGGCCGCTCGTCTACCTCGACAACGCCGCGACCTCGCAGAAGCCGCGCTGTGTCATCGACGCCCTCTCGGCGTATTACCTTAAGGACAACGCCAACGTCCACCGCGGCATCCATGCGCTCTCGATGCGCGCCACCTTCGCCTACGAGGCCGCGCGCGAGCGCAGTGCCAAATTCCTCAACGCCGCGGAGCCGGGCGAGATCGTCTTCACCGCCGGCACCACCGACAGCATCAACCTCGTGGCCAACGCCTGGGGCGATGAAAACCTCAAGGCCGGCGATGTGATCCTGCTCACCGAGATGGAGCACCACTCCAACCTCGTGCCCTGGCAGCTGCTCGCCCGCCGGACCGGCGCCACGCTGCGCTACCTGCCGATCGTCGCCGGCGACACGGGCCTGCTCGACTTGGCGCAACTGGACAAGGTGCTGACCCGCGACGTGAAGCTCTTCGCGTTTACCCATGTCTCCAACACCCTCGGCGTCATCAACCCCGCGGCCGAGCTCTGCGCGGCGGCGCGGAAGGTCGGCGCGCTCACGGTCGTCGACGCCGCCCAGAGCGCCGGCCACATGCCGGTCGATGTCCGCGCGCTGGGCTGCGATTTCCTCGCGCTGTCCGGCCACAAGATGTGCGGTCCCACCGGCGTCGGCATCCTCTATGGCCGCAAGGCGCTGCTCGACGCCATGCCCCCCTACCGCGGCGGCGGCAGCATGATCTCGAACGTCGAGTATTTCGAAAGCAAATGGGCGCCCGCGCCGGCAAAGTTCGAAGCCGGCACGCCCAACATCGGCGACGTGATCGCGCTCGCCCGGGCCATGGATTACCTCGACGACCTCGGCCGCGAAGCCATCGCGCAGCACGACGAGCAGCTCGCCGCCCTCGCCTATTCGCGCCTGAAGGCGGAAGTGCCCGGCATCCGCATCCTCGGTCCGGCGCACCACCGCAGCGGGGTCGTCAGCTTCGACCTCGCCGGCGTGCACGCCCACGACGTCGTCACCCTGGCCGACCAGGAGGGCGTGGCCCTGCGCGGCGGCCACCACTGCAACCAGCCTCTCATGCGCAAGCTCGGGCTGAGCTCGACCTCCCGCGCCAGCTTCTACCTCTACAACACCGAGGCCGAGATCGATCGGCTGGTGGCGACCTTGCGGAAGCTGCAGAAGTTCTTCGCGAGCTGAGCGCTGGGAGTAGGCGGGGCGTCCAACTCCCGCCGAATTTTGCGCAAGATATGCGGAGTCAGCCCGGCCGGGTTCGGCTATGCTGGCCGCACTATGGTGTCACCACGCAACACCGTCCCAGTCCCCGTCGAACCGGCCCTCGAGCTCGTTCGCAAATACAACGTGCCCGGACCGCGGTACACGTCCTACCCGACCGCGCCGCAGTTCTCCGAGTCGATCGACCGCGCGGCGCTGCTCACCGAGGTCCGCCGCGACAACGCCGACGGCTCGCCGCTATCGCTCTACTTCCACGTGCCGTTCTGCGAATCACTCTGCTGGTATTGCGGCTGCACGACCGTCATCACGACCCGCCGCGCTTCCGCCAGCGAGTATGTCACCCTCCTCGAGAAGGAACTTGCGCTGACGGCGCCGCTGATGAATCGGAGCCGGCCGGTCACGCAGCTCCACTTCGGCGGCGGCACTCCGACCTTCCTGCCGCCCGCCGAGATCGACCGGCTTGCCGCCGCCATCCACCGCCATTTCCAGTTTGCGGCCGATTCCGAGAATTCCGTCGAAATCGATCCCCGGCGGCTGACCAAGGAACACGTCGAAGCCTTCCGCCGCCTCGGCTGCAACCGCGCGTCACTCGGCGTGCAGGACACCAACCCCGCCGTGCAGCTGGCCGTCCATCGCTGGCAGCCGCTGGCGCAGACCGCGCAGGCCATCACCTGGCTGCGCGAATCGGGCTTCCAGTCGGTCAGCGTCGACCTGATTTTCGGCCTGCCGCTCCAGACGCCGGCGTCCTTTGCCCAGACGATCGACGAGGTCATCGGCCTCCAGCCCGACCGGCTCGCGGTCTTCAGCTACGCGCACGTGCCCTGGATCAAGCCCGCGCAGAAGATCTTCGAGACGCGCCAGCAGCTGCCCACCACCGCCGACAAGCTCACGATGCTGATGACCGCGGTCACCAAGCTCACCGCCGCCGGCTACGTGCAGATCGGCATGGACCATTTCGCGCGGCCCGACGACGAACTCGCGGTGGCCTTCAACGACGGCACGCTGCACCGCAATTTCCAGGGCTACACCACCCGGGCCGGCGCCTCGCTCTACGGGTTCGGCATGTCGTCGATCTCCGAGACCGACGGCGCCTTCCGTCAGAACCACAAGGAACTGCCGGACTACGTCGCCGCGGTCGAGGCCGGCCGGATGCCGATCGAGCGCGGGTACGTGCTCACCGACGACGACCGCCGGCGGCGCGTGATCATCTCCGATCTTATGTGCGCCCGCGGGCTCGACTTCGCCGGCCTGTCGCAACGCCTCGGGCTCGACTTCGCCGCGACCTACGCGAACGAGCTCGCGTCGCTGGCGGACCTCGAGGCCGACGGCCTGGTCACCCGGCAGCCGGGCCGGGTGGCGATCACGGAGCTCGGCCGGCTTTTCCTGCGCATCATCGCCATGCGCTTCGATGCCCACCTGGCCAAGCGCCCGACGGGCTTCTCCAAGACGGTCTGAACCCGCATGCCCTATCGCATCGGCAAGGTCTTCGAAATCGAGAGCGGGCACATCCTGTCGAAACACCCGGGCAAGTGCCGCTTCCCCCACGGCCACAGCCGGCGCATCGAGGTGGTGCTCGCCGCCGGGGGCCTCGACGCCAACGACATGGTGTGCGATTTCAAGGCCGTGAAACTCGCGTTGGAGGCGTTCCTGGACACGTGGGACCATGCCCTGGCGTTGAACAGTCGCGACCCCAATCTGGCCTTCTACAAGGAAAAGCACGGCGAGCGAGTCGTCACGTTTCCCGGCCAGGACCCGACCACCGAGGTGATGGCGAAGACGATTTTCGACGAACTCGCCCGCACGCTCGACCTCGCCGCGCGCTCCGGCGCCTACGCTGTCCCGGCCGGCGTCCGGGTGGAACGCGTGCGGGTGACCGAAACCAGCTCGAGCTGGGCGGAGTACGCGGGCTGAAGCCGGTGCTGTAGGGCGGGGTCTCCGAACCCCGCCTTCGTTTTGGCGAAATTCGGAGATCACGCCGTTCCCCTTCCGGTATTGTGCCGCGGGCGAATCTGCGCCATCCCTTGCGCTTGTGAACCCCGCCCCCGCCGATGCGGCCATTCTCGCCCTGGAGCGCCCGGACAAGTCGCTGCTGACCTATTACCTGCTGAGCGCCCTGGTTATTCCGCCGCTGTTTCCGATTCTCGGCACCTATCTCTATTTCCGCTACCACACCATGCGGTACAAGTTCACCGACGAGGGCATCTCGATGAGCTGGGGCATCCTCTTCCGCCGGCAGATCATCATCAACTACGCGCGCATCCAGGACATCCACCTCCGCTCGAATGTCGTCGAGCGCTGGCTCGGGCTCGCCCGCATCCTCGTGCAGACTGCCTCCGGCAGCAGCTCGGCCGAGATGACCATCGAGGGCCTGAAGGAGTTCGAGGCTCTCCGCGATTTTCTGTATTTGAAAATGCGCGGGGTGAAGGACCACCCGGTGCCCGCGGCGACTCCGGCCCCGCCCGCTTCCGCCGGCGCCAACGGCGAGCTCGCCGCCGCGCTGCGCGAGGTGGCCGGCGAACTCCGGGCGGTGCGCGAGGAGCTGGCGCGGCGCGGCCCGACCTGAAGCGATGCTGCAACGCTGCGCCGAAATCCTGCTCCAGTGGCTGCGCGTGCCCGCGCAACCCCAACCACCGCATGGCGACCCGGCATCACTGCGCGTCTTTCGCGCGGGTCGGAACTACTACAACCTGCGGCTGGTCCGCTGGGGCTTCGCGCAGGCCCTTGCGCTCGCCGGCATCATCTTTTGGGTGGCGATCTTCATCCAGGTCGAACAGGAGGCCCGCACCCGCCGCCAGCAGCCGGGCGCCGTCGCATTGCCCAGAAATAAGAAGGATTTTGAGGAATACGTGAAGAAGTTCGGTGCCGATGCCCAGAACGAGATGGCGCCTAAAGACGACGTGTCCACGGCGCCGGCCAAGCCCGGCGAGGCACCCAGGAAGAAGGCCCGGGTGCACGTCAACGGCCTGATGGGCCTGAAGATCATGCTGGTGCAGATCGCCCTCTGGCTGCCGCCGTGGGCCTTCCCCGTGATCTGGTTCCTGAAGATCGCCGGTATCGTCGCTTATCTTGCGCAGCTGCCGTTCACCTACCTGGTCGTGCGGCTCGATTACGAGATGCGCTGGTACATGGTGACCGACCGCAGCCTGCGGATCCGCTTCGGCATTTGGAAGGTCAACGAGTCCACCATGAGCTTCGCCAACATCCAGCAGGTGGTCGTGTCGCAGGGGCCGGTGCAACGGCTCCTCGGGCTGTCCGATGTGCACGTCCAGTCGGCCGGCGGCGCGGGCAGCGATTTCGAACGGCGGGCGCACAACCAGGAGGACATGCATCTCGGCCTCTTCCACAGCGTCACGAATGCGACCGAAATCCGCGACTTGGTCCTCGAGCGGCTGCGGCGGTTCCGGCAGGCGGGCCTCGGCGACCCCGATGATCATCACGACCCGGTCGCGCCGGCACCTGGAGGCGGGGTGCCCCCACCCCGCGGGGAATCCCCTGCGGACGACGCGATCGCGGCCGCACGCGAGTTGCTCGCCGAGGTCCGCGCGCTGCGCGCGACGTTGGTTTGAGGTGGAGCGCGTTGACCTCAACGCGCTTCTTTCCCCCAAAAACGCGCTGCGGTCAGCGCGTTCCACCGAGCGAACCGCTCCACCAATGGGGCCAATTATCTTGGTGATCGCAAAGCCCCTGCATGACCGGATTGTTTCGAATATATTGCCACTTCTCATCGGCCTCTGCCTTATGCCGCAGCCGGTGATCAAAGAAGTTCTCCTGCCACTGGATCCCTTGGAATCGTGCCGTTCCACGCTTCCAGTTCCCAATTATTCCGGCCATTCCCGGATCGCGCGGGAACCGGAGCAGCGCATGAACGTGATCGGGCATCAACAAGAAGAGTTCGCACCACCAGTGTCCAATTTCGTGATATCGTTGTGCTGCGAAGAGTAATTCGCCCGCCAATCTACTTTCGGTCAGGGTGGTCGACGTCCCATTCCGAAGCCGAATTCGAACATGGAACAACGCTCTACTTGGCACCCAGGCGGGTGTGTCGTGGTGCAGCCGTTGGGGGTATTCCATCGGGTGCCATTGAATTTGGTGGAGCGCGTTGACCTCAACGCGCTTCTTTCCCCAAAAAACGCGCTGCGGTCAGCGCGTTCCACCTCGATGGACGGCTCAATGCCCGCCCTGCGCCACCCACTCCATCGCCTTGCTCGCCAGGCGATCGAAGGCCACCACGCTCTGCTCGAGGTGTTCCTCCCTGGTGTCCTCGATCTTGTTGTGGCTGATGCCGTGCAGGCTCTGGACAAACATCATCACGGTCGGGATGCCCGCGCCGCAGGCCTCGGCGGCGTCGTGCAAGGGTCCGGACGGCAGCCGGTGCGAGCGACCGACGGTCTCCTTGATCGCCGCATCGCATAGCTCGATCAGCGCCGGCGCAAATGGCCGCGGCTCGATCCGCCAGAGCCGCTCCCACCCGACCGAGACGTTCCCGTCCTGGGCAAACCGCTGGCTCGCCTCCTGCGCATCCTTCAGCATTCCCGCGAGCGCGGTGGCGTCGAGGTGGCGCTGGTCGAGCGTGACCCGGCACTCCTCGACCACGCTGGTCACGATACCGGGTTTCGTGGTGCACGAACCGATCGTGCAGACGCCGGTCTTGCTCCATTCGGCGATGCGGTAGATTTCCTGGCCAAGTCGGGCGGCGGCGAGGAACGCATCCTTGCGCCGGTTCATCGGCGTGCTCCCCGAGTGCGCCGCCTGGCCGCGGAACGTGATCGCGTGCCGCTCGACGCCAAACGTGCCGAGCACGGCGCCAAGCGGGAGCCCCAGGTCGAGCAGGACCGGTCCTTGTTCGATGTGCAGCTCGAGGTAGGCCGCCGCCTGCTTCAATTCCACGCCGCTGTCCTTCACTTTCTCGAAATCGATGCCGACGGCCCGCAAGGCCTCGGGAAGCGCGATCCCCTGCTTGTCGCGCAGCCCGCGCGCCTCCTCCATGTTGAGCGAACCCGAACACGCGGACGAGCCGAAGAGGCTCTTGCCGAACCGCGCGCCTTCTTCGTCGGCCCAGTCGACGAGTCGCACCGTCACGGGCGGCTGGCCGGCGAATTGCTCGTTGATCCGGCGCAGGATCTCGACGCCGGCCATGACGTTCAGGCAGCCATCGAGCCAGCCTCCGTTGGGCACCGAATCCATGTGGCCGCCGATGAGCAGGGCCTTCGGGCTGGCGCCGCGCAGCGTGGCCCACAGGTTGCCCGCCGCATCCGTGTGCACTTCGACCGGCAGCGTGGCGAGCTTGGCGCGCAGCCATTGCCGCGCCTGCACCCACACCGGCGTGAACGCCACGCGCTGCGCGCCGTTTTCGTCGGCGGTGAGCCGGCGGAGGTCCTTGAGTTCGGCGACGGTGCGTTGGGGGTCGAGCGGCATGGCGGTGGTTCTCCGGTTGGTGGCCGGTTACCGGCCTGCTTTCGGCTTGGAAACTAGGACCCGCCCCGCAGTATTCAACCCACCAATAAGCCAACCCTCCTTCCCTGCTGGCGCCCGCATCGCGGCCCGGGGAAAAATCGGCCCGCCACGCCGTCCCTCGTGCTGTAGCTTTCGGGCGATATCGCGCTCCACGCCTCCGCCATGCCTCTTTCACCGTTGCTGCCCGCCGACCAGCTGGCCGCGAAATTCGCCGATGTGAAGCCGCCCCTGCGCCCGCAGGAGGCGCTCGTGGAGGCGAGCCGCTGCCTCTACTGTTTCGACGCCCCGTGCATCATGGCGTGCCCCACGGGCATCGATATTCCGGCGTTCATCAGGAAGATCGCCGGCGGCAGCCCGGCCGCCGCCGCGAAGACGATCCTGACTGCGAATATCCTCGGAGCCTCCTGCGCGCGCGTGTGCCCGACGTCGGTGCTGTGCGAAGGCGCCTGTGTGCTCGATGACCGCGACGAACAGCCCATCCAGATCGGGCGGCTCCAGCGGTACGCCACCGATTACGTCAGCGAACGCGGCCTCCAGGTCCTGCCACCCATTCCCGCCTCCAAGTCCGGCAAGAAGATCGCCGTCATAGGCGCCGGACCCGCCGGCCTGGGCTGCGCCGCCGAGCTCGCGCGGCTCGGGCATGCGGTGACGATCTTCGAGAAGCAGCGCCAGCCGGGAGGCCTCAACACCCACGGCATCGCCTATTACAAGATGAAGCCGCAGGTCAGTTTGGCGGAAGTCCGCCTGGTCGAGTCGCTCGGGGTCGAACTCCGCTGCGGCGTGAAGGTCGGCACCGACGTGAAGGTCGCCGACCTCGAACGCGATTTTCAGGCGATCTTCGTCGGCGTCGGTCTCGGTGCGGCCACGCGCCTGCGGATCCCGGGCGAGAGCCTGCCCGAGGTGCGCGACGCGCTCGAGTTCATTGCCCAGATTCACACGGAGCCCCTGGAAAAGGTCCCGGTCGGCCGGACCGTCGCGGTCATCGGCTGCGGCAATACCGCGATCGATGCCGTGACCCAGTCCAAGCGCCTCGGCGCCGAGCGGGCCTTTATCGTCTACCGGCGGGGCGAGGAGAACATGTCGGCCTACGATTTCGAGTACGAGCATGCCAAGCACGACGGCGCCGAGTTCCTGTTCAACGTGGCCCCGGTCGGCGTGGTCGAGACGAACGGCCATGTCAGCGGCCTCCGACTCGTGCGCACGCGCGTGCTCGATGGCCGGGTCGAGGCGGTGCCCAATTCCGAGTGGGTCGAGCCGTGCGAACTGGTCCTGAAGGCGGTCGGCCAGGAAAAACAGGTCCAGTTGCTCCGCGAACTCTTTCCGCGGCTGCAGATCGACGACCGCGGTGTCATCGCACACGATGCCCTCACCGGCCAGACCAACCTGGCCCACATCTTCGTCGGCGGCGACTGCGGCAATGGCGGCCGCGAAGTCGTCAACGCCGTCGGCGAAGGCAAGAAGGCGGCGCATGGCATCCATCGCTTCCTCATGCACGAGCCGGTGCCGCTGCCGCCCCAGCCCTCGCGCCTTGGCGCCAAGGGTGGCGCAACGGGCTCCGGGCTGCTGCAACCGATCCGGGCCCACGAACTCGAAGCCGCGCTGACCAAATCCACCAACCGCTAATCTTCGCTGATCTCCCGCCTATTCCCCGGCCCCGTCCGCCATGGGTGATGATAAGCGAAGATTAGCGGTTCAAAGACTCCCTCCATGGCCGATCTCTCCTGCAACCTCGCCGGCATCAAATCCCCGAATCCGTTCTGGGTCGCCTCCGGCCCGCCGGCCAACACCGCCTACCAGGCGCACCGCGCATTCGAAGCCGGCTGGGGCGGTGTCGTCTGGAAGACCATCGGCACGCCGATCGTCAACGTCGCCTCGCGTTACTCGGCGCTCAATCACGGTCCAAACCGCCTGATTGGGCTCAACAACATCGAGCTCATCTCCGACCGGGCGCCCGAGACCAATTTCCGCGAGATCGCCGAGGTCAAGCGGCGCTGGCCGCACCACGCCGTCATCGCCTCCCTCATGGTCGAAACGCGCGCGGAGTGGCACGACTACGTCAAGCGCGCCGCCGATGCCGGGGCCGATGGCATCGAGCTGAACTACGGCTGCCCGCACGGCATGTGCGAGCGCGGCATGGGCTCCGCCGTCGGCCAGCAGCCGGCCGTCGCGGAGAAGATCACCAGCTGGGTCATGGAGGCCGCGACCATCCCCGTCATCGTCAAGCTGACGCCGAACATCACCGATGTCACCGCCGCCGCCCGCGCGGCGAAGCGCGCCGGCGCCAACGCCATCTCGCTCATCAACACGATCAATTCGATCACCAACGTCAACCTCGACACCTTCGTGCCTGAGCCGACCGTGGGCCGCCTGAGTTCGCACGGCGGCTATTGCGGCCCGGCGGTGAAGCCGATCGCATTGAACATGGTGCACGCCTGCGCGGCCGATCCCGCGGTCGGCCTGCCCATCTCCGGCATCGGCGGCATTGCCACCTGGCGCGACGCCGCCGAGTTTATCGCGCTCGGCGCGACGTCGCTCCAGGTCTGCACGGCGATCATGCATTATGGCTTCCGCATCGTGGAGGATCTTGCCGACGGCCTGAACGCCTACCTCGACGCCAAGGGTCTCCCCTCCCTCGCGGACTTGCGCGGCCGTGCCGTCCCGTCCCTCGAGAAGTGGGAGAACCTCGACCTCCATTTCCAGCGCGTCGCCCGCATCGATTACGACAAGTGCATCGGCTGCAACCTCTGCTACATCGCCTGCGAGGACGGCGCCCACCAGTGCATCGACCTGGTCAATCCCGACGAGCTCGCGATCGGCCTCGGCCCCGGGCGGGTCCCGCACAAGCCCGTGCCCGTCGTCCGCGAGGCCGACTGCGTCGGCTGCAACCTCTGCTCGCTGGTCTGCCCGGTCGATGAGTGCATCGAGATGACCGTCGTGAACAACGGCCTGGCCCCGCTGACGTGGTCCGAGTACCAGGCGAAACTCGCCCGCGGCGAAATGTCGCCGATTCCGCCGCACCCATGAGAATTACCATCATCTGCTTCGTGCTGGTGCTCGCGGCCGCGCGCCTCGCCGCCACGGAAGCACCCGCAAACCCGCCGGACACGGACTACTCGAAGGTCGTTTTTGAAAACGACCGGGTCCGCATTATCCATTATCACACCGCGACCGGGAAGAACCTCTGCGGTTTCGGCATGCATACGCACCCGCCGCACGCGTACATCCAGATCCAGCCGGCAAAATTCCGTGTCACCACTCCGGAAGGCAAAGAGGAGATCCTGGATTCCCCCGCTGGCGATGTCGGCTGGGAACCGGCCGTCACCCATCGGGTTGAGAGCCTTTCGCCCGTTGCTTGCGACACCTATCTGGTGGAGGTGAAGGACAAGGACTGGAAACCGTCCACCGGCCTTCACCTCTAAACACCCTTATGTCTGCGAAACTCACCTCCTGCCCAGATTTTATCGGCGGCGCCTGGCTGGACCGCAATGGTGGCACGCCGGTCTACAATCCTTCCAGCGGTGAAGTCATCGCCGAGTGTCCCGCGGGCGGCGCCGACGAAGTGAACGCCGCCGTCGCGGCCGCGGCCGCGGCCTTTCCGGCCTGGCGCGATACGCCACCGGTCGAGCGGGCGCGGGTGTTCTTCAAGCTGCGGCAGCTGGTCGAGCAGAACTTCGACGAACTTTGCCGCACCGTCTCCCGCGAACACGGCAAGACCCATGCCGAGGCGCGCGGCTCGGTCTTCCGCGGGCTGGAAAACATCGAGTACGCCTGCGGCATCCCGACTTTGCTCTTCGGCGACTCGCTCAAGGACATCGCCCGCGGCGTCGACTGCGAGGCCATCAACACGCCGCTCGGCGTGTGCGCCGGCATCACGCCGTTCAACTTCCCGTTGATGGTTCCGCTGTGGATGTTTCCGACGGCCATCGCGTGCGGAAACACCTTCGTCCTCAAGCCGAGCGAAAAGGTGCCGCTCAGCGCCGTCTTCCTGGGCCGACTCATGGAGCAGGCCGGATGCCCGAAGGGCGTGTTCAACATTGTCCATGGCGGGCGGGCCGCCGTCGACGCCCTGCTCACGCATCCCCAGGTGAAGGCGGTCTCGTTCGTCGGCTCGACGCCGATCGCGAAGTACATCTGGGAAACCGGCACCAAGCACGGCAAGCGCGTCCAGGCCAACGGCGGCGCGAAGAACTACATCGTCGTCATGCCCGACGCCGACGTCGGCAAAACGGTCGAGAACCTCGCCACGGCCGCCTTCGGGTGTGCCGGCGAACGCTGCATGGCCGGATCGACCGCGCTCACCGTCGGCGCCGCGGCGGACCGCGTGCTGCCCGAGCTGGTGCGGGCCGCCCGCGCGATCAAGGTGGGTCCGACCGACCGGCCGGCGCAGCCCGACATGGGGCCCGTCATCACCGCCGCCCACCGCGATCGCGTGCTCAGCCTGGTCGCCAGCGGCGAAAAAGAGGGCGCCAAGGTGATCGCCGACGGCCGGGACGTGAAGGTTGCCGACGCGCCGCAGGGATTCTATGTCGGCGCGACGGTTGTCGACCACGTCCAGAACAACATGACCATCGCGCGGGAGGAGGTTTTCGGGCCGGTACTGAACGTGATGCGCATGGATGACCTCGACGCCGCGATCGAGCAGGCCAACCGCTCCGCCTATGGCAATGGCGCCGCCATCTTCACCAACAGCGGCCGCGCCGCCCGTGAGTTCACGATGCGCGTGAAGGCCGGCATGGTCGGCGTCAATGTCGGGGTGCCCGCCACGATGGCCATGTTCCCCTTCACTGGCTGGGACGATTCCTTCTACGGGGACCTCCACATCCAGGGCAAGGAGAGCATCCAGTTCTACACCCGGCAAAAGGTCGTTTCGTCGCGCTGGTTCGGCGGCGACGTCGCAGATGTCTGGAAGAAATAGCGGAAAGCTCGCGTGACATGTGACAAGTGAATTGTGACGAGATGAAGGCACTGAAGTTCGAAAATCCCAAAGCCGAGGGCTACCGAGACTTGGTCGTGTGGCAGAAGGGACTTGCCGTTGCGAAATTAGTCTACGCACTCACCAAAACCTTTCCGGCGGACGAACGATTCGGCCTGATCGCACAGATGCGCCGTGCCGCTGTCTCCATCTCCTCGAACATTGCGGAAGGCCAAGCGCGCCACACAACTGGAGAATTCATTCTGTTTCTCTCTCACGCCGAAGGCTCAGTGGCCGAACTGGATACTCAGCTCCAACTCTCGGTCGAATTGGGATTTGCGACCGAAGCACAGGCAGCTCCCTGCCAAGAGCTTCTCGGCGACCTCCGACGCATGCTTAACGGACTCCGGCGAAAGCTTTCCGCTTCGGTCTGACTTGTCACTGGTCACACGTCACTCGTCACATACAACATGTCACTTCTCATCAAGAACGGTGAAATCGTCACGGCCGACTCCCGGTACGTCGCCGACATCTACTGCGAGGGCGAGACGATCACGCGGATCGACCGGAACCTCGCGGCGCCCGCCGGCTGCGAGGTGATCGACGCCGCCGGCCAGTACGTCTTCCCGGGATTCATCGACCCGCACGTGCACATCTACCTGCCGTTCATGGGCACGTTTTCCAAGGACACCTACGAGACCGGCTCGCAGGCGGCGCTGGTCGGCGGCACGACGACGCTCATCGAGATGTGCTGCCCGGCCCGCGCGGATGATGCGCTAAAGAGCTTCGAGCTCTGGATGAGCCAGGCGGTGGGCAAAAGCGCCTGCGATTTCACGTTTCACATGGGCGTGACGAAATTCGACGCCGGCACCGACGCGCAGCTGCGCGAGATCGTCCGGCGCGGCATCGCCTCGTTCAAGATCTTCCTCGCCTACAAGGGCGCGTTCGGGATCGACGACACCGAACTCTACCGGACGCTGAAGCTGGCCCGCGAACTCGGCGTCATCGTCACCGCGCATTGCGAGAATGAGACGCTGGTCGCCGAGCGCTGCAGGGAACTCCTCGCGGCCGGCAAAACCGACCCCGGGCAGCACCACGAGAGCCGGCCCCCCGCCGTCGAAGCCGAGGGCGTGCACCACCTGATGACCTTTGCGGAGCTGACGGGCGCCGCAACCTACATCGTGCACCTGAGCTGCCGGGAAGCGCTGGACGAGGCGATCGCCGCGCGCCGCCGCGGCGTGCGCGTCGCCATCGAGACGCTCATCCAGTACCTCACGCTCGACAAGACTTATGCGGAAAAGCCCGGCTTCGAGGGCGCCAAGTACGTCATGTCGCCGCCGCTGCGCGACGTCCGCAACCAAGCCGTCCTGTGGCACGGCCTGCGCGACGGTCTTATCCAGACAGTCGCGACGGACCATGCGCCGTTCGATTTCCAAAAGCAAAAGCCGATGGGCCGGGACGACTTCACCAAGATTCCCAATGGCATTCCCTCGCTCGAGGAGCGCGTCAACCTGCTGTACACCCATGGCGTGAAGGCCGGCCGGATCGACCTGCATACCTTCGTGAATGTCGCCAGCACGCAGGTGGCGAAGCTCTTCGACCTCTTCCCGCGCAAGGGCGCCATCCAGCTGGGCGCCGACGCCGACCTGGTGGTCTTCGATCCCGGTTATCGCGGTACGATTTCCGTGAAAACCCAGCACATGAACGTCGACTACAGCGCATTCGAAGGCTGGCCACTCGAAGGCCGCGCCAGCGTCGTAACCGTCCGTGGCCAGGTCGCGGCGCGGAATGGGAAGTTCTGCGGCACGCTGGGCCGCGGGCAGTTCCTGCGGCGGACTCCCAGCCATTTCTAAATCCCGTCCCCGGTAACCGGCTCGGTTTTCCCTCACCTCTTGAATCTCCCGTCCACCAACCCGCCCGCGCCAACCGCCGTCGCGCCGCAAAAAATTGCGCATTGGGAGTTCGCTGGAGTTCGGCTATTGGCGTTTGAGGCTTCCTAGACCATGTCCTCCGACCCCGGCCTGCTCGAAAACGCCCCCGACGTCGAACTCGACCTCTCGGTCATCCAGCATTCGCGGCTCTACAATGCCGACATCGCGCCCGTGCCGGCCAGCGGCCGGAAGTGGGGCGTGCTGAGTTTTGCCGCGCTGTGGATCTCGATGTCGGCGTGCATCCCGACGTACATGCTCGCGTCGTCGCTGATCGGCGGCGGCATGAACTGGTCGCAGGCCGTGTTGACGATCTTCCTCGGCAACCTGATCGTGCTCATCCCGATGGTGCTCAACGCCCACGCGGGCACCAAATACGGCATCCCCTTCCCCGTGTTCTGCCGCGCCTCGTTTGGCACCGCCGGCGCCAACATCCCGGCGCTGATGCGCGCCTTTGTCGCGTGCGGCTGGTTTGGCATCCAGACCTACATCGGCGGCGAGGCCATCTACAAGATCCTCGTTGTCTTTTTCCCCGGCTTCGCGGCCGCCGCCGGCTCGGGCGCGTTTGGCATCACCGCACCGGAGTTCGCCTGCTTCCTCCTGTTCTGGGGCGTCAACATGGCCGTCATCTACAAGGGCATCGACTCGATCCGGCTCCTGCTGAACATCAAGGCGCCGCTCCTGCTCGCGCTCGGGCTGCTGTTGCTGTGGTGGGCATGGCGCGCCGCGGGTGGATTCGGGCCGATCCTATCGCAACCGTCGGCCTTCGATGCCGGCCAGCCGAAGGCCGGGCAGTTCTGGGGCTTCTTCTTCCCGGCGCTCACCGGCATGATCGGCTTTTGGGCCACGCTCTCCCTCAACATCCCCGACTTTTCCCGCTATGCACACAAGCAGCGCGACCAGCTGCTCGGCCAGGCCCTCGGCCTGCCGCTCACAATGGCGCTCTACTCGTTCATCGGTGTCGCCGTCACCTCGGCCACGACGATCATCTACGGACAAACCATCTGGGATCCGGTCGACGTGCTGACCCGCTTCAAGAACCCGGTCGTGCTTGTCGTCGCCATGGCGGCGCTCTGCGTCGCCACGCTGGCCACCAACATCGCCGCCAATGTCGTGAGCCCGGCCAACGACTTCGCCCACCTGGCGCCCAAACGAATCTCGTTCCGGGTCGGTGGTTTCATCACCGGCTTCGTCGGCATCGTCATGATGCCGTGGAAACTCGTGGCCGATCCGACCGGCTACATCTTCATCTGGCTGATCGCCTACAGCGCGCTCCTCGGTCCGATCGGCGGCATCATGATCGCCGATTATTTCGTGCACCGCCGGCGCTGGCTCAATGTCCTCGGGCTCTACAATCCCCAGGGCGAATACAGTTACACGAATGGCTTCAGCACTGTGGCTCTGATCGCCCTGCTCGTCGCCGTCCTGCCGTCGCTGCCGGGATTTCTCGCGCAGGTGCACCTGATCGACGGCCAGGGCATGTCGCCGTTCCTGCTTGGCCTCTACAATTACGCCTGGTTTGTCGGGTTTGCGCTCGGCTTCGGCGTTTACCTCGCGCTGCGCAAGATCGCGCCAAACGCTTGAAAGTGACATGGGACGAGTGAAGTGTGACAAGCAGGCAAACGTTCCGCTCCATTCGTCTGTACCCCCGGCGGCGCTCTTTCGTCCTCCTTATCTCGTCCCAAGCCTTCATTCATGAAACCGATCCCGCTCCCCCCGTGCAGCCACCAGCCCGCCCCTTATATCGGCCCGTCCGCCGAAGAGGTGCTCGCGCTGCGCAAACAGTACCTCAACCCCGCCATCCTGCTCTATTACAAGCAGCCGATCATGATCGTCGAGGGGAAGATGCAGTTCGTGTGGGATCACACTGGGAAGCGTTACCTCGACGGGCTCGGCGGTATCGTCACCGTGAGCGTCGGGCACTGCCATCCGCACGTTGTGGCCGCCGCCAACCGGCAGAACGAGATGCTTCAGCACGCCACCACGCTCTACCTCCACCCCAATATCGCCCAGTTCGCCGAGAAGCTCGCCTCGAAGCTTCCGGGCGACCTCAAGTGCTGCTATTTCGTCAACTCCGGCTCCGAGGCCAATGACCTGGCGCTGCTGATGGCACGACTCGCCACCGGCAACTATGACGTCATTGCGCTGCGCAACGCCTACCACGGGGGCAACGCCTCCGGCATGGGCGTGACGGCGAACAGCAACTGGAAGTTCAATGTCCCGCACAGTTTTGGCTTCCACCACGCGGTCGCGCCCTATCCCTATCGCGGGCTTTTCGGCTACGACGATGCGGAAGCCGGGCGCAAATACGCCGACGACGTCAAGCAGGTCATCGATTACACCACGCCGGGGCGCATCGCCGGGTTCATCGCCGAATCGATCCAGGGCGTGGGCGGCTTTGTCGAGTTCCCGGCCGGCTACCTGAAACACGTGTACGAACACGTTCGCGCCGCGGGGGGCGTGTGCATCGCCGACGAGGTGCAGACCGGTTTCGGGCGGACCGGCACGCATTTCTGGGGCTTCGAAACCCAGGGCGTGATTCCCGACATCGTCACGATGGCCAAGGGCATCGGCAACGGCGCCCCCCTCGGCGCCGTCGTTACCACCCCGAAGATCGCAGCCCTGCTCGCGCAGAAGACGCATTTCAACACGTTTGGCGGCAATCCCGTGGTCTGCGCGACCGGCAAGGCCGTGCTGGAGGTCATCGAGCGCGAGAACCTCCAGGCCAACTGCCTCAAGCTCGGCACGCACCTCCTCGCCGGCTTCAACCGGCTCAAGGAGAAATACAAGGTGATCGGCGACATCCGCGGCCGCGGCCTCCTGCTCGGACTTGAGTTCGTGAAGGATCGCGCGACCAAGGCGCCGGGCAAGGAAGAGTGCGCCCAGGTCGTCGAGAATGCCCGCGAACTCGGCTTGCTGCTCGGCAAGGGCGGGCTCTGGGGCCAGACGATCCGCTTCGCCCCGCCGATGATCATCACGACGGCCGATGCGGACTTCGTGCTCGCCGTGCTCGACGAAGCCATTGGGGCGCTGTGAAACCGGACGAGACCAAACCCGAAAGCGCCGCCGCGCAGGCACTCGGCTGGATCGACGAGACCACGCGCGCCATCTCGCCGCCGTTGCAGCCGGCGACCACGTACCTGCGCGACGACGACAACCAGTACCGCTCGGGTCGGATTTATGCGCGCTCCGACAATCCGACGTTCGACCAGGCCGAGGCGCTGCTGACCCATCTCGAACGCGGCGCCGCCGCGGCCGTCTTCAGCGCTGGAATGGCCGCCGCGACCGCGGTGTTCCTCGCCCTGAAACCCGGCGACCACGTCGTCGCGCCCAGGGTGATGTACTGGGGCCTGCGCCATTGGCTGCTGGGCCATGCGACCGAGTGGGGCCTGCAGGTGGATTTCGTCGAGACCTCCGATCTCGCCGCCCTGGCCCGCGCCATCCAGCCCGGCCGAACGAAGTTGGTCTGGATCGAGACGCCCGCCAACCCGCTTTGGACGATTACCGACATCGCCGCCGCGGCGGGCATCGCGCACGCGGCCGGCGCGCGGCTGGCGGTCGACTCGACAGTAGCCACGCCGGTGCTCACCCAGCCCATCGCGTTGGGTGCTGACCTCGTCATGCATTCGGCCACCAAGTATCTCAACGGCCACTCCGACGTGGTCGCCGGGGCGCTGGTCACGGCCCGGGACGACGAGTTCTGGGCCCGCCTCAAGGCCGTCCGGAAGAACATCGGCGCCATTCTCGGCACGTTCGAGGCCTGGCTGCTCGTCCGCGGCCTGCGCACCTTGTATGTGCGCGTGGATCGCCAGTGCCGCTCGGCCCAACTCGTGGCCGAACGCCTCGCCGCTCACCCGCGCATCTCGGCCGTGCTTTACCCAGGACTGCAGTCGGCCGCCGGCCACGCCATCGCCGCAAAACAAATGCGCGGTGGTTTCGGCGGCATGCTGTCGATTCGCGTCCGCGGCGGCGAAGCCGCGGCCATTGCGACCGCGGCCCGGGTGCGCCTGTGGAAACGCGCGACGTCGCTCGGTGGTGTGGAAAGCCTCCTCGAGCACCGCGCCAGTGTCGAAGGAGCCGGCAGCCCGGCGCCCGCCGATATGCTCCGGCTGTCCGTCGGTCTCGAGGATCCCGGCGACCTTGTCGCCGATCTCGAACAGGCTCTTGCCGGCGCCTGATCAGGGAATCTTCAGGGCCACTCCGACCTTGAGGTCGGACTCATTCTTCATCACGTCGCGATTGGCCTCGTAAATGTCGCGCCACTTCGCGCGATTGTTGTAGTACCGCAGCGCGATCTTCGAAAGCGTGTCACCGGGCTGGACGACATGCCGGCGACCGGCCGCCGGCGCGGCGGCCGGGGCGGTTGCCGGCGCCGTGCGCAACGGCGTCACCTCGCGCGGCGGCGTCACCGGAGGGCGCGAGGTCGCCGCGGCCGGGGCACGAGTGTGGACAACGGGAATGGAGTCGGTCGGGAGGTTGAACATGGCGCCGGTTCCCGCGGAGGGTTCTTCTGCGGACGCCTCACTCGCGGTCCCGGGGGCGAGGCCGCGGCTGGCCTTGAGGTCCGCCAGTTCGCGCTTCAACGACTCGTTCTCCTGCTTGAGGCGATCGAGGGTGGCAACGAGATCGACGCGCTGCAGCTGGTTCTCAAGCGGCTGGGCCGGCAGCGTGCGTGCGAATTCCCGCGTGGCGGCATCGATTCGTTGGCGCACGAGCGGCGCCTGGGCGCTGTTGGGCCGCAGCATGAGGTATTTTTTGAAATGGTAGATGGCGGAAAGCGGGTCGTTGATGTGCTGGAGGTACAGGAGTCCCGCCTCCAGGTGCGACTCGGGCGCGTCGTCCCCACGTTTGGCGATGACCTTGAGAAACGCATTCAACGCCTCCTGCTTGCGGCCGGCCTTCAGCAAGGCCGTGCCTTCGCGATAGGCCGGCTCGTCGGTTTCATTGGCGTAGGAGAGGCGCTCGTTTTCGCTGCAGCCGGCCAGGAACAACGCCACCAGCCCAAGCCCGAGAGTCAGGCGGGAAAGGAAATTCGTGGAGAGACGGAGCACGGCCGGAAATGAATTGAACGGGGGGAGGCGCCGGCTACGTTTGCCCGAGCCCCGAGCCAACACAAGTATTTGATGCCCCTCGATGCCGCCAGTATCCTTGCCAAGGCCCGCCAGTGTCTCGCCATCGAGCGCGAGGCGATCGAGGCCACGGCCGCGGTCCTGTCGGAGGACTTTGTCGCGGTGGTGCGCGCGGTCGAGGCCGCGGTCGCCGGCGGGCACAAGCTGATCCTGTCCGGCGTCGGGAAAAACGCCCACGTCGCCCAGAAACTTGCCGGCACTTTCAACAGCACGGGCGTGCCGGCCTGCTTTCTCGATCCGACGCAGGCGCTGCACGGCGACCTCGGCCTGTGCGCCGCCGGCGACCTCGCGATCCTGCTCAGCAACGGCGGGGCGAGCGAGGAAATGCTTCGGCTGCTGCCGCTGTTTGAGAAATTCGGGCTGAAAACCGTCGCGCTCACCGGCGCGGCCGAAAGCGAGCTCGCACGCGGCGCGGATTACATGCTGGTCTACCGCGCGCCCCGCGAAGCCTGCCCGCTCGAACTGGCCCCGACCGCCAGCACCACGGCGGCGCTCGCGCTCGGCGATGCGCTCGCCATGGTCCTGCTCGAAATGCGCGGCGTCACCCGTGAGGACTTCGCGCGCTATCACCCGGCCGGGACCCTGGGCATGACCCTGCTGCTGCGGGTGAAGGACATCATGCGCACCGGCGACAGCTGCCCGGTGCGCCCGGAAGCGGGCACGACAGTGCAGGAGGCGATATTCGCGATGACCAAGGCCAAGGCCGGGGCGGTGGCGCTGGTGGATGGCGCCGGACTGATGACCGGCATCTTCACCGACGGGGATTTCCGCCGCTCCGCGCTGACTGGCGGGGCCGATTTCCTGAAGCGACCCGTGGCCCAGTTCATGACCCGCCAGCCCCGCAGCGTGCCGATGGACGTGCTCGCCGTCGAGGCGTTGAAGCTGTTCCAACAGCACAAGATCTCCGACCTGATCGCGCTGGATGCACAAGGGCGGCCGGCGGGATACATCGACGTCCAGGACCTGCCGAAGTTGAAGATCCTTTAGCGCCGATAATGCGGCCGCCCGATTCCGGTAATACGGCGCCGCCGGGCGGCTTCCAGGTTGCAGGCGGCCCTGTCCCGGATTTTCCTTTCTACCATCATGAGCTTTCGCATCGAGACGGACACCATGGGTGAAGTGCGGGTCCCCGCGGACAAATACTGGGGCGCCCAGACCGAACGCTCGCGCAACAACTTCCGCATCGGCCCGGAAGGCAGTATGCCGCGCGAGATCATCCACGCCTTCGGCGTCCTCAAGAAGGCGGCGGCCCTGGCCAACCACGAATTGGGCGTCCTCTCCGCGGAAAAGCGCGACCTGATCGCCCGGGTCTGTGACGAGATCCTCGCCGGAAAACTCGACGACCAGTTTCCGCTGGTCATCTGGCAGACCGGCTCCGGCACGCAGAGCAACATGAACGCCAACGAGGTGATCGCCAACCGGGCGCACGTCCTCGCGGGCGGCCAGCTCGCGGACGCCAAAAAGGTCCTGCATCCCAACGACGACGTGAACAAGTCGCAGTCGTCGAACGACACCTTCCCCACGGCCATGCACATCGCGGCCTATCAAGTGGTGTCGGGCGTCACGCTGCCGGGCCTGCAACGTCTGCGCGACAGCCTGGCCGCGCGGTCGGCGGCCTTCGCGGCTATCGTCAAGACCGGCCGCACGCATTTCATGGACGCCACGCCACTCACCCTCGGGCAGGAGTTCAGCGGCTACGTCCAGCAGATCGACAACGGCATGCGCGCCCTGCGGAACGCCCTGGCCATGGTGCGGGAGCTGGCGCTGGGCGGGACGGCCGTGGGCACCGGGCTCAACACGCCCGCCGGCTACGACGTGCTGGTCGCGCAAAAGATCGCCGCCCTCACTGGCCTGCCGTTCGTGACGGCGCCCAACAAGTTCGAGGCCCTCGCGGCGCACGACGCCATGGTGGAGCTCTCGGGCGCGCTCAAGCGATCGGCCGTGTCGCTGATGAAAATCGCGAACGACATTCGCATGCTCAGCTCCGGCCCGCGGTCCGGCATCGGCGAAATCGTCATCCCGGACAACGAGCCCGGCTCATCGATCATGCCGGGCAAGGTGAACCCCACCCAGCCGGAGGCGCTGACCATGGTCTGCGCGCAGGTGATGGGCAACGATGTCGCCGTTGGGATCGGCGGCGCGACCGGTCACTTCGAGTTGAACGTCTTCAAGCCGGTTATCGCCGCCAATGTCCTGCAAAGTGCCCGCCTGCTGGGCGACGCGTGCGTCTCCTTCAGCGAGAAATGCGCCGATGGCATCCTGGCCAATGAGCCGGTGATCCGGCGCCACCTGGAAAACTCCCTGATGCTCGTCACCGCATTGAATCCGCACATCGGCTACGCCAAGGCGGCCGAGATCGCCAAGAAAGCGCACAAGGAAAACACGACCCTCAAGGCGGCGGCGATCAAGCTCGGGCACCTGACCGCGGAGCAATTCGACGCCTGGGTGCGGCCGGAGGATATGACCGGTTCGCTGAAATCCTAGCGGGTGTATCCGCTCGCCCGGGTCGAAAACAAAAAACCCCGCCGGCTGGGCGGGGCGAATTCATCACGTGCGCCGTTGGCGCTCAGAGCCGCAGGGTCACGCCCAAGGACACCTGGTCGCCCTTCAGGCCGATGCGGCTGATGCGGTCGGAAATGTCGGTGTCGCCCAGCCGGCGGGCCAGACGCTCGCGAACAATTTCGGGCGCCGTTGGCTCCCGCGTAATCGGATGGTCGGTATAATGGGCCAGCAGTCGGCTGCGTCGCGATGGGCCGGTGGGCACCGACGCCAGCTCGTCAGTCAAGAGCGCGGCCGATTGGACGCGCGCCGGCGCGCTGAGCCGGTTGCCCAGTACGGATTGAACCAACTCCGGATCGGTCCGCTCGAGACTATCAAGATTGTTGGCGATATAACGAGAAGAGGGAGAGTCCATCGTCGCAGATGCGACCTGAACTGCGGGCTCGGAGGCGGCCGGCACGGCAACCGCATCGTCAGCCGTACCTGTCGATACACTCGAGGTGCTGGCCGCCGGCGCCGGCGCCGGCGCTTCGCGTTGCGTCGCGGCCACCGTTGTCACGGTAGCCGGTGAAGGCACGGCAGCGCGGTTGACTGCAGCGAGCGGCTTGGCCGTCGTGGTGGACTCGACGGCGCTCGGTTGCGCGGGAACGTAATATTTCACCGACACCAACGTAAACGCCAAGACCGCGGTGGCTCCGATGGGCAGGTAGGCATGGCGGACGAGCATCTGCGACAGACCCTGCCACCACGAACGCTTCTCGAGGAGCGCGGCCAGTTGCTTCTGGCGCATTTCGCTCTCGAAGGTGGCCCAAAATTCAGGAGCCGGACGCTCGGCCCGCTTGAGCCGCAGCAGGTCCTCGAGGGAAACTTTCGGTCGTTGATCCGGATTCAGCATTCTAAGGTTCAGGAATGAAGGTAGCGACTCAGCTCACCTTGGAGAAATTGTTTGGCGTAGTGCAGGCGCGAACGCACGGTGCCCTCCGAGCAGCCCATGATCTCGGCAATTTCCGCATGGCTGAGGCCATCAATTTCAAAAAGGGTGATAACGGTTCGATGGGCGATAGACAGTTTTTGGAGCGCTTCGTTCAATTTTTCCTGTAGCTCACGGAGATACGTATCCCGGTCGGCCCCTTTCCTATCAGTCAGTTGCTCCAGCACTTGCGCGCTCGCGCCGTCCTCCTGGATCTTCTCCAGGCTAAAGAAACTGCGCAAACGATTCTTGCGCAGATGGCTAAGGGTCGTGTTCACCGCGATCCGGTAAAGCCACGTGAAGAACGAGCAATTTCCCTGGAAGCGATTGATCGACTGGAACGCCTTGATGAACGTGTCCTGGGTCAAATCCGAAGAGTCTTCCCGGTTCGCCGTGAGGTTGTAAACGACGCCGAAAACCCGTTCGCGGTACTTGGTAATCAGCTGGTCGAACGCGGCCACTTCACCTGCCTGAACCCTCTTTACGACCAAATAATCCTCGTCCGCCTCCAGCTGCCGCTCGGGCGAGGTAACCATCGGCTTGGTGAATACGCGGGTCAGGTTCATCGCGTGCCTGACAGGATATCGGCGGCAAAGAGCCGTGCAAACGCAAATTATGCGCCAGTTGCCGCCGACCGCAGGGCTGCAACCTGCACATGCAGCAGTTCGTCCAACTGGAGCAACAGCGGCACCGGCGGCAAGTTCGCGAACTCCTTCAGTTCCGACCGGGCGGCCGTCAGTTCGGCGTCGATCGCGCGGATCACGCCGTCGGCGATGCCGAGTTCCTGCATGCGCTGCCGGCTGGCGGCGAGGCCGTAGGTTTGGCCACCCCGGAAGGCCGCCTCGATCTCGCCGCGTTCGGCGGCGGGCACCCCCTCGAGCAACAACATCAGGGGCAGCGTCAATTTCCCCGTCGCCAGGTCCGTCCCCAGCGTCTTGCCGACCCGGCGTTCTTCGCCAACAAAATCCACCAGGTCGTCAAATATCTGGTAGGCGATTCCCAGGCGGTGTCCGAACCGATCCGCGGCGCCAGCAAACGCCGGCGTGTGGCCGGAAAGCCGCGCGCCGAGATAACACGATACGCGAAACAGCTCCGCCGTCTTCAGGTCGATCATGCGCCGGTATTCCGCCAATGAGATGGTGGCGTCGCGCCGACGGAGCGTTTGCATGATCTCGCCCGAGCAAACCCGGCGGGTCGACTCGGAGACGACGCGGCAGACCTCGGTGGTGGGAAACTGGGCGGCGATGTGCAATGCCTGCGAGAAAAGTGCGTCGCCAAGCAACACGGCTGCGTCCGGCCCAAACTCCCTCGCGGCCGTGTTCCGGTTTCGTCGCAAGTCGGCGCGATCCATGATGTCGTCGTGCACGAGGGTCGCCAGATGCACCATCTCGACCACGCCGGCCGCGCGCACCAGGTCGCCCGACACCACGCCGTCGCCCTGCCAGCCACTGAGAAACACCAACGTCGGCCGCAGGCGCTTGCCCGAAGTGTCGAGACAGTACGACGCCATGGGCCGGATCTCCGCCTCGAAGTGCTCCACCTGCGCGCGCATGAATTCGTCCAGGGCCTTCATCTGGGGCGCCACGCGCTGGAACAGGCCGCCCAGGTCGCGGGCGGGCTGCGGGGAAACCGGTGAAGTCGATGCGCTGGACATCGCGCGCAGGCTAGGCGTGGCCTCCGAAATGGCTAACAAATACTGCGGGGCATCGCGTGCACGCCGCTTTCCGTGGAATCGTCGCCGCTGGGCGGACCGCGTCACTGGTGACGATCGCCGGCGCCAGCCCTGTTCGCACGCTTTCCGCCAGTGGATCCACGCTCGCCACTCCTGCCCTGCTAGCCGCCCCGACCCCAAAAAAAACTGGGCGTATTTGCCGTCAAATACGCCCAGAAATTTGTGCGTGACTGAACCGGCTATTTCTTGGCCGGCTCCGGATTCGCGAAGAGATCCGTGCCCTTGGGGGCGCGGTGCGGGGGCAGATCCTCGCGGCTCATGCCGACCGCCTCCACGGCGCGCGGATCAAAGACCTCTTCCGGCGACGCGCCGTCGGCGCTGACCGTCTTGGCGGTGATGAAGATCAGCAGATTGCTGGAGATGTCATTGATGCTCTTCGACGAGAAGAGCCGGCCGAGGAGCGGGATGTCGCCGAGCACGGGCACCTTCGTGCCGCCGTGGCTCTGGTTCGTGGTAATCAGCCCGCCGATGCCCATGGTGTAGCCGTCCTGCAGCGAGACCTGGGTTTTCACCTTGCGCGTGGCGATGATCGGGATGCTCGCGCCGCCGGCGCCGCCGAAGGAGGTCTCGCCGTTCCGTTGGCTCACCTCGGGCTCGAGCGTCATCTTGATCACGCCGCGTCCATTCACCTGCGGGGTGACCTTGAGGATCACGCCGATCGGCTTGTAGTTGAACCCGGACACCTCGAAGGTGCCGCGCTCGCTGTTGTAGGTGTAGCTCGGCACCGGGAATTCCTCGCCGATGTTCAGGGTCGCCTCGGTGTTGTTCAGCGTGACGATCGTCGGGTTCGAGACGATCTTGGTGTTGTTCTGCGTCTTCAGCGCGGAAATCACGATGTTGAAGTCCGACGCCGAGAATACGGCGGTGGCCACCCGGCTTTGCGAAGCCGTGTTGGTCAGGCTGGCGAGGTTGTTGATCGCGTTCGAGATCGTGTTGTCCACCGCGTTGGAAACAGCATCGGTTATGGAGGTGCTGCTCGACGTTCCGTTCGAGGTGCTGCCGTTGGTGCCGTTGGTGTTCGAACCGGTGTAGGTGTTCGTCGCCGTGAACGACGCCGGCGTGGTGCTCGTGGCCGGCGTGAAACCTGTGACCGAAGTGCTCGCCGGCACCGAACTGGGCAGGCCAGTCACGGAACCGTCCGCCAGATTGATGGTGGAGGTCGTGAACGCACCGTTGGCGGGATTAATGGTGGAGGGAGCCGTCACATACGTGACCGCCCCGCCGGTGCTCGTCAACGAGGTGGTGCCCGCGGTGGTGGAACCACTCGTACCGCTGCTGCTCGTCGTCCCGTGCGAGGTGCCGCTCGTGGTCGTCGTGTTATTACCGTTCGTGTTGTTGGTGCCGCTGGAACGATCCTGGGCGTTGTTCTTGTCCCACTGCTGCTTGATGCCGCCCACGCCGAATTGCATGTGGTCCAGCGAAGCCCAGTTGACGCCGATGTTGCGGATGTCGCGATCGGAGACCTCGATGAACTTCGACTCGATCATCACCTGGTCGGTGGCCTTGTCGAGTTGGTCGATGATGGTCCGGATGCGCCCCATGCGGGACGGCCGTTCAGTGATGACGAGGGCGTTGCTGCGGGCATCGATGACGATCTTGCCACCCGAAGCGGCGTCGATGAGACCGTCGATGGTGGGCTTGATGTCGGCCGCCTTGGCGTTGTTCAGGATGAACACCTCGGTCGTGCCCGGCTCCTGCTGCAGCGACTCGTTGCTGACGATCTTGATGATGTTGCCTTCCTCCACGTAGGTGTAGCCCACGGGCGAAAGGACCACCTGGAAGATCTGCCGCCACGTCACGTCGCGGAGCTTGATCGAGGTCTTGCCCTGCAGCGTCTCCGGCACGACCAGGTTCAGTTCGAACAGGTCGGCGACGTTGCGGAGGATGGTCTTGATTTCCTCATCCGGGAAATCGACCGAGAGGGTGTCCTTGTCACGGGAAACCGGCGCGGCGGCGGGCTTGGAGCCCTCGACGGTGACCGCGGGCGCGGCGGGCGTCGCCTCCGCCGGCGTCGCCTGCGTCGGGGTCGCCTGTGTCGGGGTGGGGGCGGGCGTCGCGTCCTGAGCGAAAGCGGGCAGACTGATTGCCGTGGCAAGGATCGCGGTGAGGAGGGTGCGTCGTGTGCTCATAGTTCGTCCTTATTTAATAGGCCGGGTAAATTCCTCGCGGTTGAGCCGGAGGGTGAAGTTAGGTGATTTGATCGAGATGATTTCTACGGTGTATTCCTTGCCTTCAAAGGTAATCGTGAGGTGGTCGCCTGCTTTGACCCGCTTTTGACCGAACACCAGGATGGGATTGCCGCCCAACGTGAAGAAGCCGCCCGGCTTCAGCCCCGCGGCGATCTCCTGGAGAACATCCCGGTCGCTCTTGGGCCCGGCCGGTTTTGCCGCCGCCGGCTCGGGACTGGTCCGCGTGCCGCTGTCGGTGGCGGTCGCGGCCGTTGTCGTCCCATGGCTCCCGGCGCCGGTAAAATTAGGAGGATTGAACGGGTTCGCGAGGTCGGCCGGGAGCTTGACCGGCTGCAGGGTGAGAAACTCCTTGGCTTGCTGGAGCTCCTCCGCCCGTTTGGTGGGCGACGCCACGGAGTTTCCAGCCGCCAACACTTCGGGCAGGATCAGGCCCAGAGTCAGGCTCGCCAGGATGGTGCGGAAGAACGCTTTCATGGTACTCCGAGCATCTCGAGGTTAAGGCTCAGCGAAACGACGTCATCGCCTGATTTCGCCATGGTCGCGCCGAGGAACTTGCAGAAGTGCGATCCCTTCTCGAGGCGGGCGAGGAAATTGAGCGCCTGCGGGAAGGATCCCTGGATCGAGACCGTATACGGGACGCCGATATATTCGTCGGCCTTGGCGCCGCGCTTCAAGGCTCCCTGACGGACGTCGAGCAGCTTCACGCCGGTGTCCGCTTCCAGCCGGTAAAAGTACTGCAGGTTCACCGCCAGCTGCCCCGCCTTGACGACGCGACCCTCGAGTTCCTTGGACGCCGCCTGCATCTCGGCGGTCTGCTCCGCGAGCTTTTCGGAATTGCGGACGTTCGCCAGCGCGTTGGAGGCCTCGGTCGCCTTTTGGTCGCTGAGTTGCTGGTACTCAGCGATCTTGTCCGCGCGGAGGTAGAGCATCACTGCACAACCGATGCTCAATACGCCGCAGACGACCGACAGCGGGTGTTTTTTCAGCAGGGAAACGATATCGGCGCCGGTCATCGCTTATTTCTCCTTTTTGGCCGGCTTGGCCTTTAGCTGGATTTCAAAAACCATGACGCCGCGCGCGGCGTCGCGATCCAGGCTGTTCAAGTTGATCGTCTCAAACGTGCCGCTCACCTCGGGTTGGTTGCGGAGGAAATCGGTGTAAGTCGAGACGACGCCCGTCGCCTGGTCGGCCGAGCCGGCGACGATGCCCCGCAAGGTGCACTGCACCGGGGCCGGAGGCGCGAGCTTGAGGTCGAGCGACTCGAGCGAAATTTCCGCGGGGAGGGTCCGCGCGAGGAAGGTGACGACGTCCGTGGGCGAAATCGGGTTGACCGCGAAGGCCTTGGCATCCGCGATCTTCTTCTGCTCTTCGTCGAACACCTTGGTCAGCCGGATCGCCTCGTTGCTCTGCTTGACGTTGGCGTCGATCTCCTTTTGCGAGCCCGCGGTGAGCTCCACCAGGTTGCGGATGTGGAACTCCCGGTAACCGAGCCACAGCATCAGGCTGGCGGTGATTACGACCGCCCCCATGTTGATGAAGAAGGTCGTGCGCACGACCTTCGTGTCCGGCAACCGTTCAAAGTTGCGGAAGTTCGGGTGCCAGACCGGTGCTAACACCGGCTGGGCATCACTTTTTCTCGTCAGTGACAGGTTTAGCGCCATCGGTGTTGAAGGATGCCATCAGCGAAAACAGCCCGGCCCAACGCTCGTCCGGCGGGTTTCCGGCGGCGCCCTCGGCCAGTTTGATCTGCAGCGACTCGATCCAGGGAATCAGATCCATCTTGAGCAGGGGCACGCCGAGTGCGCCGGAGCCGGCCATGGTCGCGCCGAGCCAACCCAGGCTGGCGGGCAACTGCGTACAGAAAAGATTGCCGATCGACTGGCCCGTCTGGACCTCGTAGAAGCCGATGGACGACTGCAGCTCCTTCAGGAGCTTTTTCACCAGCGTCAGCCCCATGCTCGTGAAATCGAAGGTGTTCGAGTAAAAGAGCTTCTTGGCCGATTCCTCGTCTTTAAGCCCGAGTTCCTTCTGGACCACCGGGATCATCGCCGCAATGCCGCTGGGAATGGGTCGCGAGATGTCGACGCCGTCGGCGGTAAGAATGAAGCTTTGGGTGACTTCCTCCCCAATTTCGAGGAGAAGCAGCGGCGACTTGGTTTGTTTGAACTTAAGATAGTTCACCATACCGCCCAAGGTCGCTAGGGTGCCGAGCTCAAGCCGCTCCGGGTAAATCCCGTGTTCAAGCAGCCTGTCCTGTGCCGAATTTACATCGTCGATCGGCAGGCCGCAAAACAGCACTTCCTTTTGGTTGCCTTTGCCAGCGGTGTCGAACTCGCTCCCGTCGCCAGGGTTCAGTGCCCGCATCGTGTACTTCTCCGGTTCGATGCGGAACTGTTGGGAATAGATTTCGCTAAAGTAGCTCGGCTCCTTCAGCTTCTTAAGATCCAGGGTGTGGCGCCGCACGACCCGTTTGGCCGGGTAAATGCCGCAAGTCGCGTGGGCATAACCGGTCGAGCCTTTCCCCTCGGTGCCTTTGATCCACTCGTTGAGGCCGTCTGAATCCGATGAAGCGAACTCCTTCAGCTCCTCCACGACAATTGGGGAGCTCGCCTGGTTGAGCCGGGCGATCAACGTCGTATGCTCGCCTATTTCGACGCAGAAACCTTTCGATTTTGTCGCGAGAAACATCTGAGCTTGGTGTGGTGTGCGGGGCTTGGTTGGTTATCGCCAGCTGGCAGCCGTCTGGAACAACCATGCAAAGGACCAAGTAAAAATCATTTGCAGGACAATTCGGATAGGGTTCGGGCCGGGTTCTGACAAGACGAAAACCATTAACCAGCCATTTGGCCCCAATAGTTTCCCTACTGTTTTACAATTAACCCAACCTGGATTCCCCGACAAAAAACCCGCCGATATCTCTCGGCGGGTTCGGTTTGAATCGAAAAATCGTCTTTAGCGTTACTTCTGCCACGTACGCTTCTTGTGGCGGTTAGCCTTGAGGCGCTTGCGGCGTTTGTGCTTCGACATCTTCAGACGTCGTTTCTTTTTGAGATTACCCATGGATGAGAGCTGTTGGTGAGCGCGGAACGTGCGGCCTCACGCTAAACCTGTAAAGCATTTTCCCGCTCCGGGTTCGCTCACAGAAAACGCGTCATCCCGAGCCCGGTGGCATAGACACCCAGCCGGATCGGGCATCCCTTGAAGAACTGCGCGAGGCACGCGCCGTAAGCCGACAACTGCGGCCGATACTCGGCTGCCAACCTTTCCAGCCACGCTTCGATTGCCTCGCCCGGACGGCCGCGGTTCGTCTTCCAATCAATGACCATCAGTTCACCGGCTGCGCCCCGGCGAGCCACCAAATCGATGACCCCGTCCACCCACTGTCCGTCGGCGAGCGGGGCCAGTACGCTAACCTCGGTCATTATCTCCCAGTCGCCGGCGCGAAACTCGCGCCAAAGCGGGCTGGCCTGAAATCGCTCCAGCTCCGCTCGCGCCCGGTCTTCAAACCCCTTCGCCCGCGCCGTCACCAACGCCGCATCCAGATGGTTGGCGACCGCGCGGTCATCCCCGGACCACGGGAGAAATTCCAGCGTCTCGTGCCACCAGGTGCCGTAATCGATCGGATCCTCACGATCGATGGCCGAGGGCTGCTCGGGGTCTGAGTCATGCCGTGCGGTCCGGGTCGCGTCCGGCTTGAGCGAAAGTTGGTGGGGCAAAACCCGCATGGGAAACGCCGCCCTCGGGCGCCGCGTCGCTGCAGCCCGCTCCGGCCGTTTCGGGCCAACTTCCGCGGTCGCACTCGGATCGAACGCGCTGGTGTCCGGCGGAAGCAAAGCTGCCACCTTGGATAGCGGAGACCCCCACAAATGGGCAAAGCTGCCTTCCTGCGCCTCGATTGACTCCACGTTCCAGGGCAAGGCCAGGACGCGTCGCGCCCGCGTCAACGTGACGTACAGCAGCCGCACCAGTTCGCGCAGCCGTTCGCGTTCGCGCGCATCGCGGGTCTCGGGCGGGATGCTTTCGCCATCGAAGTAAATCCGGTCTCCCGCCGTCATGTCCTTCATCCAGCGCAGGCCGGCTTCCGGGGGTCGCCCGATCTTCCGCCACAGTCCAAGCGGTATCACGACGGGCCACTCGAGGCCCTTGGCCGAATGCGAGGTCAACAGGTTGATCGCGTCGTCATCCGGCTTGCCGGCCGGCCGGCCCTCTTCCCGCGCCGCCAGGAACTCCCGCAACCAGCCGCGCGGGCCGGTGCCGTCCAAGCCCAGCTCCGCCGCCGCCGCGAGCAGCCGTTCCAGTTCGTCCGCCAACGCGCCGCCCGGGTCGATGGCCCGCGCCTTGCCCTCGAGGCCGCCCGCCGCGACCAGTTCGCGGGCAAAACGCGCGAGCGGTTCACCCTCCGCGTCCATGCGCTCGATCAGGGGCTTCAGCGCGGCGAGGGCGCCGCGCACGGGCTCGGCATGGATCTCCGGCTCGTCCCAGTGGAATGATCCAGCGGCGCGCAGTTCCGCGGCGATGCCGGCGTCACTGACGCCAAAGACCTCGCGCAGGACGCCCGTCCATTCGAACGTGTTCTCCGGATCGGCCATCACCGCCAGCAGCCCGCTAAGCCAGGCGTAGACGGGATGATCGGCATTGCGATTCCGGCGCATTTGCAGCGCCGTCTTCAGGCCGGCGGCCTCCAGCTCCTTCTTCGCGATCACCAGCCAGTCGTTGCGCGGCGCGAGCAGGCAGACCTCGCCCCAGGATCGCGCCCCCACCCCGGCCGGCCCGCGGGACTTGAGCCAAGCCGCGATCGCGCGCACCTCGGCGGCCAGGCGCATTCCGACCCGGCGGTGCCCGGCCCCATCGGCGAGCAGCGGCAGCAAACCCACCGATCCGGCGACGTTGTCGGGGCCGGCCACGAGAGGAATGAACGGCACCTGCAATACCTTCGCGGGCGACAGTCCGAGATTGAATTCGCGCTCCGGCCCGAAGGCCGTCGGCAACGTGGCGCCGAGGAATTCGATCACCCGGTGCGGGGAGCGAAACGTGACGTCGAATTTCAGCAACTCGCCGCCGTCGCTCCGGGCGAAAGCCTCGACATGCCGCAGGAAGTTCCGGATGTCGGCGCGGCTGCCGTAGATCGCCTGCTGGCCGTCGCCCACCAGGCAGAAACGGCCGGGGCGCGGACCGGGGCCCGCGCCGGGCCACGAATGCAGCGGCGCTCCCGGCGGACGCGTGATCTCGACCAACACCGCGAATTGCGACGGATCCGTGTCCTGCGCCTCGTCGAGGAGGACATGCCAGTCCTCGGCGCGGATGCGCTCGAGGATCGCCTCGTCCTGCAACACAGCCAGGGCCGCGTCGATCTGGTCGGCGTAGGTTTGCACGCCGCGCTCGAAGCGCCAGGCGCGGTAGCGCAGGGCCAGTTCCGCCGCGAGCACGCCGCCCGTCGCCGCGAGCCACTCTTTCACCGGCGCGAAGAAACGCGCGTACAGTTCGCGGATGTTCGCCGCCGTGCCCTCCGGCTTTGGCAGCGGCAGGAACGTGCGCTCGGCGCAAAAACGCTCCCGCCAGCGTTGCGCCGTCTCCTGATTGCGGCGGAGCAACTCCGCCCCGCGTCCGCCCCGCGTCCTGGCAAGGCAGATTTCTTCCAGCACCGCCGCGACCGGCTCGGGCGGTTGCGGCGCCGGCGGCCGCGCGACGAACCGCCGCGCCGTGGCGAGATCAAGCCGCCGGGCCAGGTCGAAGATCGACTCCAGCGGCGCATGCCGCAGGAACGCCTCGACCTGCGCCGCCGGCAGCCGGTCGAACTGCATCGTATCCTGCTCAAGAAATTCCTCCCACAGGTCCTCGTCGTCCTCGGCCGCGACCGCCGGATTCAGGTTCACGCCAAGCGTCTGCCCGTAGCGCTGGGCCAGGAGGAGACAAAAGCTGTGGATCGTCCCGAAAAACGCGCGTTCGAGGTGGTCCAGCGGCGCCAGGTCGCGGCGCCCGGATTCCCGCAGCCGCCGCACCAGCACCGCGCGCGCGCGCTGGCCGATCTGCGCCGCCGCCTTCTTGGTGAATGTCACCACCGCGGTCTTCCGCAGCACCGCCGCCCCGTCCGCGGAAAGCGCGAGCGCCGCGAGCCGTTCCGAAATGGCCGTGGTCTTGCCGGAACCGGCGTTGGCGCAGACCGCGAAATTCCGCCCGCGCTCGTCGCGAAACCGGTCGCGCGCCTCCTGGTCGGGCAGGCGGTCACTCATCGCCGGCTTCCTCCGGTTCTGGCGCCGGCGCCCCAAACGTCCGCGCGAATTTCTCCGTGAGCGTCGCGTGCGGCACGGGCGTGCAGGCCAGCGGCCACTCGAATCCGTGCGTGAATTCGGTGCGATCCGGCGTCAGCGCGCCATAGCGGCCGGTCGCCAGGTGCCGCCCGATCTGTTCCAAGCCCGCCAGCGCCGCCGGCAACTCGTCCAGCGCCAGCGAGGTGGCGCCGCCGGCGTCCGGTTTCAGCATCCACACGCGGCCACCCGCGATGCCCAGCGATGCCGCCGCGGCGAGGTAGACGCCGAGCTGCAACCCGGCGCCGCGCGCCATCCCCGGGGCCGACAGGCCGGCGTCGGCTCCCGTCTTGAAATCGACGATATCCACCTGCGCGCCCCTCCACTCGGGCCGGTCCAGCAGCACCAAATCCATCCGCCCCGAGACCGCCACGGGTCCCGCGGCCCCGGCGAGGACCGTGGCGGACTCCGGCAGCCGGATCTCCGTCGCGACCACCGGGCCGGCCGGCAGGGCGAACACCTTGTCGAGGAGCACCGCGCAAGTCTCGGCGAGTTCGCCATGCAGTGAATCCCAATAGCGGTCGCGCGGCCACCGAGCGCGCAGCGCCGCCAGGCCGGCCGCAAGGCTGGTCCGCGCCGTTTCGGCCGACGGCTTGCGAGCGAACGGGCCCTCGATGGCTTCCCCGCGCAACGCGGCGGCGAGCAGCCGGTGCGCCAGCTGCCCCAGCGAACGCTTGCGCGCCCGCACCAACGGCTCCCAGTCAACGCGCCGCACGCCGAGAACCGCTTCGAACCACAGCTCCGCCGGATCCTGCACGCCGCGTTCGATCAGTCGCGCGGCGAGTCGCGCCGGACGGGTCGTGTCCACGGGTCCGCAGAGGAAGAATTCGTCGAAAGCGACCGCCGGGTCGCGCCGGCGGCGCCAGGTTTCCCGCCAGGATTCGTGGGGGTCGGCGGGCACCGGCGCGGTGCCGCCCTGCGCCAGCCGCGCGAACGATTCCTCCAGTCCGCCGGGCGCCGTGCCTTCGCCTTGCGCGATCAGCATGCGCTCGAGCCAGGCGTTCGGCGCGAGCCGGAGTTCGGGCTCCTCGTCGTCGTACAATGCCGCGGTGAAGATCACCTCGCCCGCCGTGTCCCGGGCCAGCGCCACATAGGCCTGTTTCTCCAGCATGGCGCGATCGTCGCGGGAGAAAAGCCCGAGTGAAAAACGGCCGCGCCGGTTCAGTTCGGTCCGCTGCTCGTCAGTCAGCCAGGAACTCGACTCCTTGCGCTCCGGCCAGACACCGGCGTTGCTCTCGGTGAAAATCACGTGCGACCACGCCAACCCGGCCGCGCGTCGCCGCGTGGTCAGCGTCACGGGGGCGAACACGCCGCGGCCCGGCACGTCGGTGGCCGGCACCGCCGACGTCAGGAACGAGCGCAACGCCGCGAGGAGCACGCGCGCCGGCAGGCGCCGCGTTTCCTGCCGCGCAAAGGCGGCCAGCGCCGGCCAGGATTCGGGCGGGGCGAGGTGGAACTTCGCGCCCGTCTCCTCGAAGCGCCGCAGCGCCTCGGCCAGCGTCAGCTCCGCCGGCCAGGCCGGCAGCAGCAGCGCCGCCACCCGGCCAACCTCGCGGCGATCCTCGCGCTCGGAAGCCGCGAGTTCACCGAGATGGGTTGCCAGCGCATGCGCCTGGGTGTCGTCGAACAGCCGTTCGCAAACCTCGCGCGCCGCGGCAAGCGGCTGGCGGACGAAGTTCAGGGCGCGCAGGAGCGGCCACAGGGACAGGAATTCCTCGATCCGGGCGCCACGTTCGTAGAAGGCCAGCAGCGCGCGCTGCACTTGCGCCTCGATCGCGGGCTGGCCCGCCACCCCGACCATGTCCGCGAACAACAGGCCCCGCGCCTGCAGCAACCGGGCGAGCTGGCCGTGGGCCGCATCGGCCCGCGGGAAGATCACCGCGACGTTGTCGGCGCCGGCCGCGACCAGCCGCTCGAGCTCCGCCGCCAGCAGGCGCATCTCGTCCGCCCGCGTGCGGCCGACCAGCACGCGGGCCGCAGTCGCCGCGCCGCCTTCACCGGTCCACAGGGCGCCGACCGCCGCCCCGGCCTGCGCCCCGGGCGCGGCGGCCGCCGGCCGGGCCTCGACACCCAACAGCGAGGACCACAGTTCCACCCAGTTCTCGTCGAGCGGTCGGCCGCCCTGCAGCTCCGGCTCCGGCACGATGACCAAAAGGTCGTCGCCCCGCCGCGCCAGCGCCGCGAGGCTGAAGAACTCGTTCCACGACTCCGCCGTGAAACCGAGCATCAGGAGCCGGCCGGCGATGCGCCCGCCGGTGGCGACCTCGCTCAGGGCCGCCCGCTCGTTCTGGATCGGCGCCAGCGTGTAGCCGAGGTCGTTCACCCAGGCCGTGAGGTCCCCGAAAATCTCCCGCAAGGCCGCCAGCGGAAAATCGCCGGCGGTGAAGCCAGCGCCGAGGAGTTCGTCGAACTCCTGCAGCGCCTGTTCGGAATCGCTTTGCAGGCTCTTCCAAAGGCCCCACGCGCGATCCTCGGGCACCAGCGGCGCGAGCCTCTCCTCGATCAGGCGCCGCAGCCCGAGCAGCAGCAGTTCGCGGCCCAGCGCCGGCCGGCGCAGCGGCGAATCCGCCGCCGCCTCCGCCGCCGCCAGGCCGTGCCATTTCTGCCGGGCCCGCCCCGGGGTGAGGAACTCCACGCCAAGCAGCGGCAGGCCTTCCCGCACGCAGCGCAGCTTCAGGGCCACCGCCTGGCCGCGCGTCGGGACCACGATGTAATCGCGCCGCAGGGCCGCCGGCGCGGCCAGCCAAGGGCGCACGAGTTCGCGCCAGGCGGACTCCCAGTCGCGCGCCAGATGAAGTTCGCACCTTGGTTGCACGGGTGCGCCGATGAACGTCCATCCCCCGGGCAAACTCAACCCTTCATCGCCCGCCCGGGGCGCAAAAAAACCCGCGGGCCATGGGCGCGCGGGTTGGACGGTGGAGCGACCGGTTGGGTTACTTCTTCGCGGCGAAGACGAACTTCGCGAACTGCGACTTGTGGTGCGCGGCGGCGTTGCGGTGGATGACCCCGCTCTTGACGGCGCGGTCGAGCGCGGAGCTGTAGGCGATCGCGGCGGCGCGGGCGCCCTCGGCGTCGTTCGCGGCGGCGGCTTTCTGGACCGTCTTGGCCAGGGATTTCAAGCGGGTCTTGGCGGCTTGGTTGCGGGCGGCATTGCGCAGGGACTTGCGCGCGGCTTTGATGGCGGACTTGGTATTGGCCATGGGTCGTTGAAGAATTGGAAGGGGCTAGAACTCAAACGCCGGGCGGTGAGTCAAGGGCGAATTGATCCGCGGCGCCCGGCCCGCATTGCCGCGCAAGAACAAACGCGCCACCCCGGTGGAGCGGCGCGTTTGCACAAAGAACTTAGTTTTGGGGCCGGTAAGCCGGATTCTGTCCGTCGCCCTCGCGGGCGGCAGGATCTTCATTTCTCTCAAGCCCTCCCGAAGGAGGACTTGTCGCGCCGAAGCCCGGCTTGCGCCGGGCGGAGGCGGATGCGACTAACCCGGGACTATCCGGCGGGCCGCCGAGTCCCCTATTCAGTCTTGCACCGGATTGGGTTTTTCGTGCCGCCGTCGTTGCCTTCGGCGCGGTGGGCTCTTACCCCACCTTTTCACCCTTACCAGCCTGAGACTCCAGACTTGAGATCTGAAATCCCGAGCGGGCGGTTTGATTTTCTGTGACACTGTCCGTCGCGCTGCCTTGAAGCGTCGCGCCCCCGTTTTCACGGGGAATCCTGCCCGGTGGTGTCCGGACTTTCCTCTCCGAACTGCTTTAGCGGGCGCGGCGTTACCCGCGCCTTGGGATCAAAGAACTCGGAGCGAAGATCAGGCCCCAAAACTAAGGTTTCCAATAGACCACCCGCCCGCACTGGTCGCAAGTGGTAACTTGCTCGAGCTTCCGCGCCTCCAGTTCGACGTTGGCGGAGACTTTCAGGTGGCAACCGCCACAGCGGCCGCCGGTTACCGGCACGCACACTGGGTGGCCCGGCTTGGTGGCCACGCGGTCGTAAACGCGCAATTGCGGTTCCGGCACCGCGGCGCGCGCCGCAGCCACGCTGTCGAGCGCGGACTTGACCTCGGCTTGCAGCTGCGTCTCGCGGTCCCGCAGGGCGCGGATCTTCGCCTCGTGTCCGGAAATGTTTTGCTTCAACTGTGCCTCGGCCGAGGCAAATTTCCTTTTCGCCTCGTCGATTGAAAGCATCACCGCGATCTCCTGCTCCTCCAGCACGCCGATCGCACTCTGCGAGGTTTCGATTTCATGCGTGAGCGCCTGATACTCGTCGTTCTTGCGGACCTGGCTCTGCTGGGTGCGGTAGCGGGCGATCTTTTCCTCCGTGCCGCCGATTTCCACCTCGAGCTGTTTCTTCTTCGATTCCAGTTCGCGCCATTCCGCCTTGGCGGTCTCAATCGCGGCCTTTTCGGCGGCAATCCTCGCCTCCACCGCCGCAACTTCCCGCGGCACGCCCTCCAGGTGGTGCTCGAGCAGCAGGCGCCGGCTGTCACGTTCCTGTAACTCGAGCAGTTTATCGAGGCTGATGGCTGCCATGTTGGCGCCACTGTGCGTCGCCCTTCGGTGCGGTCAATTGAATCCCTGCGCCTGTCAATTTGCGCCGCAAAATTGATGGAAAATTCGGTGGATTCACCCGCTTTCCCAGAGCATTCCGACTGCGAAAAAAAATCGGCAAAACCTCCAGTTTTTAATAACTGTGGCACAATCAGTTACACCCTCATGTTTTTCGAAAAAAATAACCCATTTTTTGGGTAGAAAAACGTTGTCGAATCGCCGCGATTACGAGATGTTTTTGTGTCCCATTTTCCTCCCGAATGTCTGATCACGAAGCTGTCCACGCCCCTGTAAAAACCGACGCCACGAGCGCAGTCTACGACGCCTCCAAGCTGGGCAAACTCGAGGGCCTCGAGGCCGTCCGCAAAAAGCCCGGCATGTACATCGGCGGCACGGACGAGCGGGCCCTGCACCACTGCGTTTCGGAGGTTCTGGACAACTCGGTGGACGAGCACCTCGCCGGGCATTGCGACAAGATCGAGGTCGCCATCCATGTCGATGGCTCGATCAGCATCCGCGACAACGGCCGCGGCATCCCGGTCGACATCCACCCCCAATACAAGATCCCCGGCGTCGAAATGGTGCTGACCACGCTCCATTCCGGCGGCAAGTACGGCCAGGGCGGCTACAAATTCTCCGGCGGCACCCATGGCGTCGGCGCCAAATGCGTCAACGCGGTCTCCGAATGGTTCGAGGTCGAGGTCTCGCGCGGCGGCCAGGTGCACCACATGAAGTTCGAGCGCGGCAAGACCGTCAAGAAGCTCGAGGTGATCGGCAAGGCCAAGGGCACCGGCACCCTCATCACCTTCAAACCCGACCCGGAGATCTTTCGCGAGACGACCGTGTTCGTCGCCGACCGCATCTCCCAGCGCCTGCGCGAACTCGCCTTCCTCAATTCCGGCCTCGAGATCACCTTCACCGACGAACGTCCCGCCGACCCGAAACCGGAGAAGTACTTTTACCGGGACGGGGTCGTCGAGTTCGTGAAGCAGATGAACCTGGGCAAGAACGCCCTGCACCCCAAGCCGGTCCGCATCGCCAAGGAGACGCGCACGCAGATCGACGGCAAGGACGCCGAGGTCCACCTCGAGATCGTTCTCCAGTACAACGATTCGTACAACGATCTCGTCCTCTGCTACACCAACACGATCCATAACCCCGACGGCGGCACGCACCTCTCCGGCTTCCGCAGCGCGTTGACCCGCGCCATCAACCAGTTCGCCAAGGCCAACAATCTGCTCAAGGACAAGGATCCCCAGATCACGGGTGACGACGTCCGCGAAGGCCTCGCCGCCGTCATCTCGATCAAGCACAGCGACCCGAAGTTCGAGTCGCAGACGAAGGTCAAGCTGCTTTCGCCCGAGGTCGAGAGCATCGTCGGCTCCGTCGCCTACGAAGGGCTGATGTTCTACTTCGAAAGCAACACCGGCGTCGGCAAGCGCATCATCGAAAAGTCGCTGACCGCCGCCCGGGCGCGCGAGGCCGCGCGCAAGGCCCGCGAAACCATCCGCAAGGGAGCCCTTTCCAGCGGCGGCCTGCCGGGCAAGCTCGCCGACTGCTCCGAGAAGGATCCGGCCGTGTGCGAACTCTACATCGTCGAGGGCGATTCGGCCGGTGGCTCCGCCAAGCAGGGCCGCGATCGCCGCTATCAGGCCATCCTCCCGCTGCGCGGCAAGCTGATCAACTCCGAGAAGGCCCAGCTCGACAAGGTCCTCTCCAACGAGGAAATCCGCACCCTCATCACCGCCATCGGCACCGGCATCGGCACCGGCGAGGACGACGCTTCGTTCAACGCCGAGAAGGCCCGCTACCACCGCGTCATCATCATGACCGACGCCGATGTCGACGGCTCGCACATCCGCACCCTCCTCCTCACCTTCCTCTACCGGCAGATGAAGGGCATCATCGAGCGCGGCTACGTCTACATCGCCCAGCCGCCGCTCTATAAGATAAAGCGCAAGAAGCGCGAACAGTACGTCGACAATGACGAGCAGCTCAACCGCATCCTCCTCGAGCTGGGCTCCGAGGACATCATGCTCGCCCGCGCCGCCGACGCCCATGTCTTCTCGCCCGCCAGCGTCGACCAGATCGTCGAGATGCTCGCCGCCCTCGAGAAACTCGGCCACGGCATCACCCGCCACGGCGCCTCGCTCGCCGAGTACCTCGACCAGCACGACAAGGCCACGCACGAGCTGCCGCGCTACATTGCCCGCATTCGCGAAGGCAACAAGGAGGCGCACGAATTCCTCGCCGACGACAAGGCCCGCGCCGCCTTCCTCCAGCAGGCCGGCCTCGACGCCGAGTTGAACGCCAACGGGGGCAACGGCGCCAACGGCCATTCCGCGCCGCCGCTGTCGACCCGCCGCGTCACGATCCACGAGATCTTCGAGTCCACCGAGCTCACGAAGCTTCTCAAGGCCCTCGCCCGGGCCGGACTCGACATCACCTCGTTCGGCCCGTCGCCGCAGCCGCGCTACGTCTTCACCGAAAACGCCGGCGCCAAGACCGAGACCAAGGCCGACCTCTTCTCCCCCCTCGAGATCATCGCCCAGATCCGCGCCAACGGCCGCAAGGGGCTGTCCATCCAGCGCTACAAGGGCCTCGGCGAAATGAACCCCAAGCAGCTCTACGAAACGACGATGGATCCGGATAAGCGCCGCCTGCTCAAGGTGAACATCGCCGACGCCGCCAAGGCCGACGCCCTCTTCACCTTGCTCATGGGCGAGGAGGTCGCCCCCCGCCGCCAGTTCATCGAGGACAACGCCCTCAACGTCCAGTACCTCGACGTGTGATTTCCCAATCTTTCACAGGAGCACGCGGAGATCGCAGCGATCATCGATTTTCACAGCCTCTGCGCCCTCAGCGACCTCCTGTAAGAAACAAAGCCTTTCCGACTTCCCTGAATGTATACGGCTAACGAAAAGCTCTCGACCGCCAACATCACCGACATCATGCAGACGGCCTACATCGATTATTCGATGTCGGTCATCATCAGTCGTGCGCTGCCCGACGCCCGTGACGGCCTGAAGCCGGTGCAGCGCCGCATCCTCTACGCAATGCTCCGGGAGGGCCTGCTCCACAACCGCGCCTTCGACAAGTGCGCCGGCGTCGTCGGCGAAGTCCTCAAGAACTACCACCCGCACGGCGACTCCTCCGTCTACGACACCCTCGTCCGCCTCGCCCAGAGCTGGGTCATGCGCTACCCGCTGATCGACCCGCAGGGCAACTTCGGCTCCGTCGACGGCGACCCGCCCGCCGCCTACCGCTACACCGAGGCCCGCCTGCGCGACGTGGCCGAGGAACTCCTCAAGGACATCGAGGAGGAAACGGTCGACTTCGTCCCGAATTACAAGGAGTCGACCACCGAGCCGACCGTCCTGCCCGCCGCGCTGCCGAACCTGCTGATGAACGGCTCGACCGGCATCGCCGTCGGCATGACGACCAACATCCCGCCGCACAACCTCGGCGAGATCATCGCCGCCACCTGCGCCATCATCGACCGGCCCTCGATTTCGGTCGAGGAGATCGCCACGCTGATCCCCGGGCCCGATTTTCCCACCGGCGGCTACATCAATGGCCGGTCCGGCATCAAGTCCTACCTCACCACCGGCAAGGGCATCGTCCGCATGCGCGGCAAGGCCCACACCGAGGAACTCAAGGGCGGCGGCGAACAGATCGTCATCACCGAGATCCCCTACAACGTGAATCGCGCCACGCTCGTGCTGCGCATCGCCGAGCTCGTGCGCGAAAAGCAGATCGACGGCATCCGCGACCTCCGCGACGAGTCCGACGAGAACACGCGCATCGTCATCGAGCTCAAGCGCGGCGAACAGGCGCAGATCATCATCAACCAGCTCTACCAGAAGACCGCCCTCGAATCCTCCTTCGGCGTCATCCTGCTCGCCCTCGACCAGAAGCGGCCGAAGCAGATGAACATCAAGGAACTCCTGGAGTGTTACCTCGACCACCGGCGCGAAGTGGTCACCCGCCGCACCGAGTTCCGCCTCCGCCAGGCCGAGGCCCGCGCCCACATCCTCGAGGGCTACATCATCGCCCTCGATAACCTCGACGACTTCGTGAAGATCATCCGCTCGTCGAAGGACCGCGACGAGGCCAGGTCGAGGCTGATGGCAAAGTATCCGCTCACGGAGATCCAGACCAATGCCATCCTCGAGCTCCGCCTCTACCAGCTCACCGGCCTCGAGCGCGGCAAGATCGAGGCGGAGTACAGGGAACTCGAGAAAATCATCCTCGAGCTGCGCGAGATCCTCGCCTCGGAAGCCAAGCTGCTCGCCCTGATCAAGAAGGAGCTCCTCGAGTTGAAGGAGAAATACGCCTCGCCGCGCCGCACCGAGATCGTCGACGACGCCGGCGAGCTGCGCATGGAGGACGTCATCCCGAACGAGGGCTGCGTCATCACCGTCTCCCACCTCGGTTTCATCAAGCGCACGCCCGTCGCCGCCTACCGCGCCCAGAAACGCGGCGGCAAGGGCGTCATCGGCGCCGAGACCTACGAGGAGGATTTCGTCGAAACACTCTTCACCGCCTCCACGCATGACTACGTGCTGTTCCTGACCAGCACCGGCCAGTGCCTGGCCAAGAAGATCTACGACATCCCCGAGGGCACCCGCACCGCCAAGGGCAAGTCCATCTCCTCCTTCCTCCGCCTCAACGCCGGCGAAAAGCTCGCCGCCATGCTTTGCTTCCAGGAGTTCACCGCCGAGCAGTTCGTCGTCATGGCGACGCGCGATGGCGCGATCAAGAAGACCTCGCTCCTCGAATATGAGGGTGCCACGCGGGAGGGCGGCATCCGCGGCATGAAGCTCTCCGCGGGCGACATCATCATCGGTTGCGTCCTCACCAACGGCTCGAACGAGATCATCCTCGTTTCGCACCTGGGCCAGGCCGTCCGCTTCTTCGAAGGCGCCGCCGGCGCCGCGGCGGAGGACCCCGCGGAAAACGGCGAGGCCGCGACTGAAGGCGAGGGCGAAGGCCCGAAGCTCGGCCTGCGCCCGCAGGGCCGCTTCACCGGCGGCGTCACCGGCATGCGTTTCAAGAAGAAGGGCGACTTCCTCTCGGCCATCGAGGTCTGCGATTCCGAGGCGCGGCTGCTCGTCGCGCGCGAGGACGGCATCGGCAAGCGCACGCCCTTCGAGGATTACCGGCTCATCCGCCGCGGCGGCACCGGCGTCATCGCCATCGACCTGCCCGAGGACGGCTCCGTCGCCGTCGCCGGCGCGCTCAGCGTTCGCGATGCCGACGAGGTCATGCTGCTCACGGCCAAGGGGCAGAGCATCCGCACCCGCGTGAAGGAAATCCGCGAGACCGGCCGCGGCGCGAAGGGCGTCCGCCTGGTCAATCTCGAGCCGGGGGACAAGCTGCTCGCCATCGCCCGCGTGGTCGAGTCCGACGAGGAAGAGGCGGCCAACAGCAATCCGCCGATCGAGACCGCGCCATCGCCTTGATCGGCTGCGGCGCTTGCCCGCCAGCGCCCGAAGGGCGGCATCTCCGCCTGCCGCCTTGCTCGCGGCGGGGTTCGGAGACCCCGCCCTACATTTCGAGGCGCGCTTGCGCCACGCGCGTTCGTTTCCGGCCTTGCCAACGGATGATGGCGGCGGTCTCTTTTCCGAATTGTTCGCGCATGGCCACCCGCATTTCCAGCCTCCTCGCCCCCGAGCATATCGTGCTTGCCGTCCAAAGCACGAAACGCACCGTCGCGCTCCAGGAAATCGCCCGGCGGCTGGAGCAGGACCCCAACGTCGCCAACTTCCAGGGCTTCTATAACGAGCTCCTCGCGCGCGAGCGCGTCGACACCACCTGCCTGGGCAACGAGGTCGCTTTGCCCCACGCACGCACCGAACACGTGAAAAAGATCGTGCTCGCCGTCGGCCGCAGCGAACAGGGCGTGTACTTCGAAAACAGCAACCAGACCGTGAAGCTCCTGTTCGTGCTCGGCACGCCGAAGAGCAACCCGACCGACTACCTCATCCTCGTCGGTGCGCTCTGCCGTCTGATCAAGGAGGAAGCCAGCCGCGCCGCCCTCCTCGCCGCGCCGACCCCCGAGGCGTTCATCGCGACGGTCATCGACCTCGAGAACAAGATCCTCGGCCCGGCGAAGTGACCGCCGCGACAATGTCGGATTTTGGATCGCGGATGGGGGATTGGGAATCCGCAGTCTGAAATCCCCGATCCACGGGCTTGGGGCGACGAGGACGCGGCTTGCCTCATTTTCGCCCGCCTCTAACATGATGCCGCCCGCATGATCCATTCCTTCATCTTCAGTGAGGGCAAGCTGGTCGGCCGCGACCTCGAGCTCGAAGCCCTGCGCCTGGTGCGCGCCGACAAGGGCCTGATCGTGTGGGTCGACCTCGACAACCCGACGGACGGCGAGATCAAGGACATCCTTGAGGGCGTCTTTCAGTTCCATCCGCTCGCCATCGAGGACTGCGTCACGCCCAGCAGCCTGCCGAAGATCGAGGACTACGAGGATTATCTGTTTCTCGTCACGCACGCCGTCGACTTCACCCGGCAGGAGAAGTTCGCCTCGACCGAACTCGACCTCTTCCTCGGCAAGGAATACCTCGTGACTTTCCATCGCCAGCCGCTGCGCTCGGTGGCGGCGCTGGTCGATCGCCTCGCCAAGGCGGCCGGCCCCGGCCCGCGCGGACCCGACCGGCTTGCCCACTCGCTGCTCGATCTCCTCGTCGACAACTATGTGCCGACGCTCGCCGAGCTCCACGACGAACTCGAGGACCTCGAGGAGGTCGTTCTCAGCAAGGCCTCGGCCAAGGACCTCGTGAACGAATTGCTGCAGGTCCGGGGCGATTTCACCAAGCTCCGCCAGATCGTGCGGCCGCAGCGCGATATCATCGAGCGCCTCGCCCGCGGCGACTCGAAGATGATCCGCACCACGCTGCTGCCCTACTACCGGGACCTCCGCGACAACCTCGCCCGGCTGGAGGAAACGCTCATCAGCTACCACGAGCGACTGATGATGGCCTTCGACATTTATCTCAACAAGGCCGCCTTCGAGGCCAACGAGGGGATCAAGTTCCTCACCGCGCTGACGGCGGTCACGCTGCCCGTCGTGATGGTCGGCGGTTGGTACGGCATGAATTTCGAGCACATGCCCGAGCTGCGTTCGCCGCACGGCTATCTGTTCGCCAGCTTGTTTACCCTCGTATCGACCATCTTGATGGGCGTCTACCTGAAGCGAAAGGGCTGGTTCTGAGCGGCTCGGACAAATCGGCGCGGCCGCGCTTGTGCGGGTCGGCCCCTTTGCGCCCGAAACCGCCGAGATGACCCCCGGCCCAAGGGACCGGGATCGATGGATGCGCCAAGCCTGCGCCGCCGGATTTTGCCGGGGGCTGCACCGGTGCCCGTTCCGCCACCCCCTTGCCATCCCACCGCCGCCCGCCACGCTGCCGGCATGCGCCCGACCTTGCCATGAAGGAACTGCTTCGCGACTTCCGGATCCGGCGGCTGCTGTTCGCCAACGTGATCGGCTCGATCGGTTCCGGCATCACCATCTTCTCCGTGCCCTGGCTGCTGGTGCACCGCGCCGGCGGCAGCGAGGCGTACGGCACGGTGACCATCGTCACGACCATCGCGCTGTTCCTGTTCATGCCGTATTACGGGACGTGGGTCGACCACCACTCGCGCAAGACCATGCTCCTCACGAGCGAGTTGTTCGGCCTCGGCGCGACCGCATCCATGGCCGTCCTCGGAGCGGTCCTCGGCCGCTACGGCCTCGCCCAGCTCGCCACGATCTATTTCTGCGGCATGCTCTACTACACGCTGCATTACCCGGCGAAGTTCGCCTTCCTGCAGCAGGTCTTCGACCGCGCCCATTACCAATCACTCATGGGCCTGATGGAAGTCCAGGGCCAGGTCGCGATGATGATCGCCGGCGGCCTCGGCAGCATCCTCGTCGAAAAAGTCAGCCTGACCACGATCCTCCTCTTCGACGCGTCGACCTATCTCACCAGCTTCCTGGTCCAGTCGACGCTGCCCTACCACGCCTCGCACCTGGACGCCGGCGCCCCGCGCGTGTCCGCCTGGCGCGCGATCGGCGAGGGCTGGGCGTGGCTGCGCGACCGCCCGCGCCTGACCGCGTTCTTCGCCGCGTCGCTGATGCCGTTCATCACCGTTATGGTCGGGAATTACCTGTTTCCCATCTACGTGATGGACGTCCTGCACCAGGGAGCCTGGGTGTTCGGCGCCGGCGAGGTGACCTTCGCCGCCGGTGCGATTCTCGCCGGCGCGTGGCTGCCGCGCCTGCTCGCCCAGCATTCCGCGCACCAAACGATCCCGGTGACGATGCTCCTCTATGCCGCGGGCCTAGCTGTGATCGTGTTTCTTCCCTACGTGCCACTGTATTTTGTCGCCGGCACGCTTCTGGGGTTCGGCAACGCCGGCATTCGCGTCGCCCGTAACGCGGTGATGCTCCATCTCGTCGACAACCGCGTCATGGGTCGCATCGGCTCGTTCTTCAACGCGTACGACCGGGTCCTCCGCACGGTCCTGACTTCGGCCGCGATGGCGATCGTCGCCGGTCCCGGTCCCCGCGCCGCCTACGGCCTGCTCCTGCTCCTGGTCCTCGCGACCTGGGCCGTCGCCCAGTCGACCCGCCACGCCATCCAGCCCGCCGCGGCGTGAGTCTTCCCGGAATCTTCGGTCCATGACGGTTGGAGGGTCGGCCTCCCGGCCGACCGTATCGCGCCATTTCGGTCGGTCAGGAGACCGGCCCTCCACCTGCATGCGGGCGCCTCCCTCGAAAAGCCTATCACCCGCCAAACGCCCAATCCAATTTGACCGATTGACTCCCGCTCAGAGCAGCTCGCCCTGCTGCAGGTCCTGGCGACGCCCGGCGTTGAGGGCGCTCATCTGCAGGAGCCACGGCAGCGTGGCGCCGGCGAATTCCGCCCGCTGCAGCAGCACGCGCAGGAGCAGCGCCCCGGCCAGCGCGTCGTAGAGCGCGGCATGGTAGCGCCGGCGTTCCGCCGGCGCGTGCCGCGCCGCCAGGACGTCGAGCTCGGCCTGCAGGCCCGTCGCCGCCACCAGCCGCTCCAGCTTGCTCTCGCCGATTTGCGGGAAGAACTGCGGATAGAGCCGCCCGGTGTCGATCCACGGCCCCCACTCGGCGATGCTCGCACCGGGACGGGCGAAGTCCGGCGCGGAACGCGGATAGTCCCACACCGACCGGAGCAGATGGTTCTCCACCGAGGCAAAATGCGCCGCCAGCGGCCCCGTCTGCCGCAACCCCGCAAAATATTCCCACTCCTCGTTGAAGGGCGCCGCGTCCCACAGGTCAGGCTCGCTCAGCCCGTGCACGCGCGAGTCCTCGGCCCGGATCCGGCCCGTCGGCTGGCACAGCCGCGTGCGGGTCTCGACCACCTCGCCGCCGTGCAGGGTCACGACGCCGAATTCGAGGATGCCCGATTCGGCGTTGCCCTCGAAATCGATGAAATGGATCGGCGTGTCGGAAACCATGGGGGAACGCGCTGATCCCAGCGCGTTTTCTCCCTTGAGCGAAAAGCGCGCCGGGGTCAACGCGCTCCACCTCCAGGCCTGGTACATGGACGATGGATTCTTCCGTGTCTTCCGTCCGCGTGGGGCGGGGTCTCCGAACCCCGCCTGTAGCGGCGGTCTGCGACCGCCGCTTTCCGCGCGACGCTCATAGAGCGCCGCTACAGAGCTGGAAGCCGGCGGGGTCCGGAGGCCCCGCCCTACAAACTCACCGCCGCCGCTTCCACTCGCACGTGATCCGCGAGGTGAAGCCACCGCGCGCCTTCCAGTCGGCAACGATCGTGAGCGATCGCGGTTGCAGCGCCTTGCCCAGGTCGTCGCAGATCTTGTTCGTCGCGGCCTCGAAGAAGATGCCCTCGTTGCGGTAGCCGTGGAAATAGAGCTTCAGTGACTTCAGCTCGACGCACTTCTTGTCCGCCACGTAGCGCACGGTGATCTCGGCGAAATCCGGATGCCCCGTCATCGGGCACAACGAGGTGAACTCGTGGTGGGTGTGCTCGATCAGGTAGTCGCGCCGCGGCGCCGGATTCGGGAAGGTCTCGAGGATTTTCGCGTCAGACATGATGGAGGAAAGTATCAAGTATCAGGTAGCAAGTTTCAGGATTCTGATGATCTCAATCCACTCTTGGAACTTGATCCTTGTCCCTTGTTACTTCCGAGACCGCGACCTCAGGTCGCGGTCTCGGTATACCGCTGCTCCCGGATCACCGTGACCTTGATCGTGCTCGGGTAATCGAGCTCCTGCTCGATCTTTTGCCGGAGGTCCTTGGCCAGCGTGTGCGCCTGCTCGTCGGTCACCACGCTCGGCTGCACGACGACGCGCACCTCGCGGCCCGCCTGGATGGCGAACGCCTGCTGCACGCCGGGCATCGTCATCGCCAGCTTCTCGAGCCGGCCGAGCCGCTCGATGTAGGACGTCATCGACTCGGCGCGCGCGCCGGGGCGCGAGGCCGAGATGGCGTCGGCCAGGATCACCAGCCCGGCGTAGATCGTCTCGGGCTTGACCTCGGCGTGGTGGGCGGCGACGGCGTTGACGACGATGTCGGTCTCGCCGTAGCGGCGCACGAAGTCGGCGCCGATGAGCGCGTGGCTGCCCTCGTACTCGCCCTCGATGGACTTGCCGATGTCGTGCAGCAGCCCGGCGCGCTTGGCCACGTTGGGCTCGAGCCCGATCTCCGAGGCGAGCATCGAGCAGAGCTGCGCGACCTCGATGGAGTGGTCGAGGACGTTCTGCGTGTAGGAGAACCGGAAGCGAAGCTTGCCGAGGAGCTTGATGATCTCGGGATGCACGCCGGAGATCTTCAGGCGGTCGACCGCCTCCTCGCCGATCTGCGCGACGTGCAGGTCCAGGTCCTGCCGCGCGCGGCCGACGAATTCCTCGATGCTGGCGGGGTGGATGCGGCCGTCCTTGAGCAGGCCCTCCAGCGCCAGCTTGGCGATCTCGCGGCGGACGGGGTCGAACGAAGAGATCAGCACCATTTGGGGCGACTCGTCGATGAGCAGCGTCGTGCCCGTGGCCGCCTCGAAGGATTTGATGTTGCGGCCCTCGCGGCCGATGATGCGGCCCTTCATCTCCTCGTTGGGCAGCTGCACGATCGTGGCGGTGATGTCGTTGTTCGGCTTGCCGGCGAGCCGCTGCATCGCGGCGACGAGGATGCGCTTGCCCTCCTGCACAATGTCCTGCTCGGAGCGCTCGAGCAGCTCCTTGCGCAGCGCGCGCAACTCCTCCTGGCACTCGAAGGTCACCTCCTCGCGCAGCTGCTTGCGGATCTCCTCGCCGTCGAGCGCCGCCGCGCCCTCGAGGCGCTTGCGCAGCGTCTTCGACAGGTCGCGCATGGCGTCGCGCGCCTGCTTGATCGCGGTGGCCTCGCGCGCGAGCCGCTCCTGCCGCTGCTCGAGCTGGTAGTCGAGCAGGGCCAGCGATTCCTCGTGCGAGCGGATCTCGCGCAACATGAGCTCGATCTCGATCTTGCGGCGGTCGAGGTCGCGGTTGAGCTCCGTCTCGCGCTCGCGGATCTTCTCCTCGGCCTTGTTGACCAACTCCTGCGAGGCGACGGCGGCCTCGCGCTTGGCCAGCTCGAGGTGCGCCTTGGCATTCTGCTCCGAAAGGTGGCGGGTCTGCCGCATGCTCAACCACACGGCCAGGAAGCCGATCGTCGCGCCCGCCAGCCCGGCCGCCACCATCACCCACAACGAGGTCTCGGCGGTGGCGGCGATGAATACGGGCTTGGTGAGGGTGATGACGGTCATCATCAACGGGTCGGGAAACCTACGCCGGGCCCCCCGGTTGGCAACACCGCAGAATAACCCGTTTTACAACCGCAGCCGGGGCGAAATCGGCGGCGTTTTCGCGGGGTAAATGGGCGGTCCCGTGCCCCGGGAGTCGTCGAGCGACGTCCCGACAATGCTGCAGGCGTCGCTCGTCCAATGTCGCCGCCCACCTGCTGCCCGCCTCGCGTTTCTCGCCTCCCGCCTCGTGCCTCGTGTCTCCCGCCTCTTGCCTCGTGTCTCCCGCCTCTTGCCTCGCGTCTCTCGCCTCTTGCCTCGCGTCTCCCGCCTCTTGCCTCGCGTCTCTCGCCTCCCTCCTTCCTCGAATGCGCCGTTGCCAGCCGCGCCCGCGCGGCTTTAGTGGCTGCTTCTACCCTGTGAAAGTAACCCGCGGCATCGACCTCCGAGGCTTCTTCAAGCTCGCCACCCGTGAGAGCTTCGACTGGATCACGCCCGTCTGCCTCTTCTTCCTGTGCCTGTTCGGGGTGTTCTTCATCTACAGCGCCCAACTCGCCAGCGGCCGCGAGCAATGGTTCCAGCAGGTCATCTGGATCTGCGGCGGGGCCGTCATCTACATCGCTACGGCGTTCCTCGACTACCGCCTTTGGCTGCGTTGGGCGCACTGGATCTGGCTGGCCAGCCTGGTCCTGCTGGTGCTGGTGCTCATCCCGCACATCGGTGACACCCGCGGCATGGGCGCCCGCCGCTGGCTCAACCTCGGCGTGTCTTTCCAACCCTCGGAAAGCGCCAAGCTCGCCGTGCTCGTCATGAGCGCCGCGATCCTCACCGGCGACAAGGTCGGGACGGTGCGGGATTCTCTCCAAACCCTTGTGAAATTGGCTCTTGCTGCGGGTATACCGATGGTGTTGATACTCGCCGAGCCGGACCTCGGGACGGCCTTGGTCTTGGTCCCGATGGTCTTTGCCATGTTGTACTTTTCGAACCTTTCCACGCGGTTTTTCGCCGGTGCAGTCGGGCTGTTTGCCCTCCTCGTCGGCATCGTGGCGTTCGATACCTGGCGCTACTGGGCCTTTATGCAGGAGCACCACCTCTCGCCGTCGACCGACCGCGGCGCCTACGAGGAACGCTCCTGGCTGCCCCTGCATGATTACCAGCGCAACCGCGTCCTGGCCTTTGTCGCCCCCGACAAGATCGACCCGACCGGCATCGGCTGGAACCAGCGCCAGTCGCTCATCTCGGTCGGCTCGGGCGGGTTTACCGGCAAGGGCTGGACCGAGGGCACGCAGGCCAAGCTCGGCTACCTGCCGCGCTCCATCGCGCACAACGACTTCATCTTCTCCGTCATCGCGGAGGAAAAGGGATTTTTGGGAAGCATCACCTTAATCGGACTGTTTGCCGTGGTGTTGTGGAACGGAATACGCATCGCCGGTCTCGCCCGCGATCGCTTCGGCGCCCTCCTGGCGCTGGGCGTCTCGGTGCTCATCGGCGTGCACGTCTTCGTCAACATCTCCATGACCATCGGTCTGGTGCCGGTCACCGGCATACCGCTTCCCTTCATCAGCTACGGCGGCACCTTCGTGCTCAGCTGCTGCTTGCTGCAAGGACTGGTCCAAAGCGTCTATCGCTTCCGGAGGGACACTTAACGTGACAACCCTCCTCCCCGATATTGACCGCTCTGCCGGAATCTCCTGCGCGCAGCCTGCTGGCCGCAAGTGCCCCGTGTCCACACCCACCCGGGTCCAACCCCACCATGAACGACCAGCCTGCCAATCCCGGCGTCCCGCCACAGGACGCCGCCTCACGCCTTGAAGAGGAGCTCGCCAATCCCCCGCCCCAGAAAGCCAGCGCGCCGCTCACTGCCGAACAACTCCGCCATGAATCCAAGGAACGCGCCGCCCAGCGGCCCATCCTCCAGAAAATTCTGAGCGTCTTCCGGAAGGAAAAGGGCACCTTCCGCGAACTCGTCATCAACTCCGAGCCGCTCGAGAAGCGCGTCGCGCTCCTCGTCGACGGCCAGCTCGACCGCTTCGAGATCGAGCGCGACTCCGACAACCGGATGGTCGGCGGCATCTACAAGGGCCGCATCAAGAACCTCGACCCCGGCCTCAAGGCCGCCTTCGTCGACATCGGCTACGCGAAGAACGCGTTCCTCCACTACTGGGACATGCTCCCGGCCGCCGCCGACTCCTCCGTCGAGGTCGTCCGCGTCAACAAAAAGAAGGATTCCCCGCGCCCTGGCGCCGCGCCCACGGTCAAGGACATCCCGAACCTCTACCCGCCCGGCACCGACATCGTCATCCAGGTCACCAAGGGCCCCATCGGCACCAAGGGCCCGCGCACCACGACGAACCTGTCGATCCCCGGCCGCTACCTGATCCTCACGCCGTTCTCCGACGGCTGCGGCATCTCGCGCAAGATCGAGGACCCGCACGAGCGCAAGCGCCTCAAGCACCTCATCAACGAGCTCACCATCCCCGAGGGCATGGGCGTGATCGTCCGCACCGCCGGCGAGGGCAAGAAGGCCCGGTACTTCGTCCGCGACCTCCACCTCCTCCTCACCAAGTGGACCGAGATCACGCGCAAGATGGAGACCGACCGCGCCCCGGCCTGCCTCTACCAGGAGCCCGACATCGTCGAGCGCACCGTGCGCGATTTCCTCACCGAGGAGATCGACCGCGTGCTCATCGACGACGAGTCCGACTTCCGGCGCACCCAGGAGCTCGTGTCCCAGATCTCCTCCCGCTCCCGCGGCAAGATCGCCTGGTACAAGGAGACGATCCCCGTCTTCGAGCGCTACAACATCGAGCGCCAGATCGAGCAGACCTTCCAGCGCCGCGTCACGCTGCCCTCCGGCGGCGAGATCGTCATCGACGAGACGGAGGCCCTCATCTCCATCGACGTCAACACGGGGTCGCACAAGTCCCGCTCCGGCGACGAGAAGAACACCATCTTCCAGGTCAACATGGAGGCGGCGGTCGAGATCGCCCGCCAGATCCGGCTGCGCAACATCGGCGGCCTCGTGATCATGGACTTCATCGACATGAAGGAGCGCCGCCACCGCAACGCCGTCTACGAGAAGATGGTCGCGCTCATGTCGGAGGACAAAGCCAAGACCCACATTCTCCCGATCTCCTCGCTCGGCATCATGCAGATGACCCGCCAGCGCCAGCAGGAGTCGCTCGCCGCCAACATCTACACCGCCTGCCCGTACTGCCGCGGCCGCGGCATCGTCAAGTCCGCCACGACGATGTCGGTCGAGCTCCAGCGCAAGCTCAGCTCCGTCGCCCGCCGGCTCCAGGCCCGCAAGGACGGCAAGGAGTACTCGCTCCGCATCCACGTCCATCCTAGCATTCTGGAAAGATTGCGGTCAGAAGACTCCGAACTCCTGGTGCGGGTGGAAAAAACATTTGGGGTCAAATTGGCGTTCAGAGCTGATCCCAACTACCACGTCGAGAACTTCAAAATCATCAACGCGAACACGAACGAGGAGTATAGGTAATCGGTAGTCCGAGGGGTTAATTCCGTTTTCCGGAGTTAATTCTGTTTTGCGAAGGCTTTAATTCTGTTTTCGAGACCCGGCCCCACAAGGCCGGGTCTTTTGCTTCACTCGCTGACACGCGCCTTGCCGAAGGCTTACTCGCCGAACTGCCCGATACTCTAACTCAAGTCCTAGTTATTAGCGCAGCCGATGACTTTAGCACCACCCGTATCCGACTCAAATGATTTTCGCCGTGGCGCTGAAAATCAAATGTCAGCTCAACCTGAGTTGCTGTCTTTTCGTCCACAGGTTTGAAGACGTTTTCTCGCAGCGCGCGGAAATCTTTAAAATGCATGCCGTCGAGTCGGCGTCCATTGATCGCGACAATCTCGTCGTTCAAGTGAATGCCGGCTTTTGCCCACGCTGCGGGAACTTGATCAAACCTGAGGCTCTTCACTCCGCTCCACATCAAGTGATGCCGGAAGTTAATTGTTAACAGAGCCGGAGCAGATTGGGCTTCGACCACCAGTTTAGGCAAAACAACTAAGTCCTTCGGATAGTCCGCCGTCGTTACCGTTGCAGGAGAGTCACCAGTCACCTCAGCGCCAACACACGATGCCCCCAATAATGTAATGCCAAGGACGGCCGTGATCAGTTTCATGCAACTTTGTGAGCTAACGGACCAACGTATGTTCCAAGAATAATTAGAACTTCGCCATTGAATCCAATGTGGGTCGGCGACGGGGGATCACTGCGCAGTCAATGAGTCGCACGGACGCTCACAGCTGGCTGCTAACCTGCCTGACATCCTGGTTCTCTTCATCTCTGTCGTACTCCCAACGCCCGGCCTCACTGCCGGGCGTTTTGCTTCGGAGTGCTGGTCGCGACGCGTGATCCCAAAACGCGCCGATAGAAATGGCGGAATCGGGAAAATCCGCCCTGCCTGCAGGGCGGAGTGGACCTTCCCCGGAAAACATCCTTTTCTCGACGCCGTCAGGATGAACCTTGAACCCACGCAGCGCCGCGTCTCACTCCGTCCGGTCGATGTCCACGACTTGCCGATCTTCTATGCTCACCAGCTCGATCCCGAAGCCACCCGTCTGGCGGCTTTTCCCTCGCGGGATCACGAGGCATTCCTGACGCATTGGACCACGCGGATCCTCGGCAATCCCGACGCTGCCAGCCGCACCATTCTCTTCGACAACCAGGTCGCGGGAAACATCGGGGCCTGGACCGACGCCGGGACCCGCCGGCGCTTTCTCGGCTATTGGATCGGTCGGGAGTTTTGGGGCCGGGGCATCGCTTCCGCCGCCGTCCTGCAGTTTCTTCAATCCGAACCGACCCGGCCGCTGATCGCCCACGTCGTGAAGCACAACCTCGGCTCGATCCGGGTACTCGAGAAATCCGGCTTCATCCGGACCGGTGAAGAGGCATTCACGCTGCCCGATGGCACTCCCTGCGCGGAGTTAACCTATGTTCTCTCCGCGTGAGTTGAGGCGAAGGGTGCATCGTCGCCACGCAAATCGGTAGGGCGCGCCATCCCTTTTGCGCCGCCATCCTGATCCCCTCTATCGAGAGGGGTGCCCGCAGGGCGGGGTGTGTAAACTCGCCAAACGCAGCGTTACTTCTTCAGCAGCTTCGCGACGATGAAGATGACGAGCGCTCCGCCGAACCCCCCGCCGAGGATAAGGTAGAGGAGCGAATAGCCGACGGCCGCGATAGGTTGGACGAGGTACATGGGAATAAGGGCTTCGGAGCTTCCAGCATAGTATCGCCGTCTTCCGCCCGGTTCCGGTGGTTTTTCCCTGTCCTTTCAGCCGGCGCGCGCCCGGGTTTGGCCGCTGTTTCCAACCCGCATCTCTCGACTCTCAAATTGAGGCATCAAGCTGCCCCGTCCCATTTGCGAAACGCCCAATCCCCGTTTCCGGAATGCCGGTTTCAAACCCATCGTTGCAGGCGATTGGACTTCAGGGCATAGTGCATTTGTTTCAGGTGGCATATCGCTTGCTCGGTAGCCACGTCTCTCCACGCCTCCACGTCCCCATGATCTCCGACCTGCGCTTTGCGTTTCGGGCGCTCACGAAAACGCCCGCCTTCACCGCCGCCGCCATCCTGATACTCGCGCTCGGCATCGGCGCCAACACCGCCGTCTTTTCCGTCGTCGAAGCCGTGCTGCTGCGGCCGCTTCCCTACCGCGACTCGCGGCAGCTCGTCGCGCTCCATTCCGGCGTCGCGAACCAGCTCGGCCAGTTCAACATTCCCGAGTTCATCGCCTACCGGGACCGCACGCAGGCCTTCGCCGGGCTGGCCGCGGTCTTCGCGTTCAATACCAACCTCGTCGACCACGGCGAGGCGCAGGCCGTCCAGGGGCTGAGTCTCTCGGCCGGCGGCTTCGACCTCCTGGGCGTGAAGCCGGTGCTGGGTCGCCTGCTCACGGCGGACGATGACCAGCCGGGCGCGCCCAAGGTCGCGGTCATCAACGAACGCCTCTGGCAGCGCGCGTTCGGCGGCAAGGCCGACATCGTCGGCCACGCAGTCCTGCTCAACGGCCAGCCGCGCACCATTGTCGGCGTGCTGCCGGCCGATTTCCTGATCCCACTGCGCAACAGCAGCAGCTCGGGCGACGTCTGCGTGCCGCTGCAGGTCGACGCCGATCCGCGCCGGGACCAGCCCGCGTCGCTCCATTTCATGAATGTCTTCGGCCGCCTCGCGCCGGGCGTCACCCGCGCCCAGGCGGCCGTCGCCGCCGATGCCGTGCTCGCGCAGCTGCGGCGCGACGACCCCGCCGATTTTCCGGGCAACGCGGGCACCCGCGTCAATTCGCTCATTGGCGACATCACCGGCACGACGCGCCCGGTCCTGCTGACCCTGCTCGGGGTCGTCGGCCTGCTGCTGCTCCTCGCGAGCGTCAACCTCGCCGGGCTGCTGCTGGTGCGCGGGCTCGGCCGGCAGCGCGAGTTCGCGATCCGCGCCGCGCTCGGCTGCACGAAGTCGCAGCTCGTGCGGCTGCTCCTCACCGAGTGCCTGCTGCTCGCGCTCGCCGGCGGCGTGGCCGGCGTCTTCGTGGCGCAGTGGAGCCTCGATGCCCTCCTCACGTTGATTCCGGCCACGGTTCCGCGGGCGCACGCGGTGGAGTTCAACGGCCTCGTGCTCGGCTTCACTGCGCTCGTCTCGCTGCTCGCCGGACTTGTGCCCGGCCTCGCCCCTCTCTGGCTGTGCTCGTGGGTCGACCTGCGCGAGGCGGTCAGCGCCGGCGGCCGGGGCAGCACCGGCGAAGGCGCGCGGATGCGCCTGCGCCATGTGCTGGCCGCGGTGCAGATCGCCCTCGCGCTCGCGCTGCTCGTCTGCACCGGCCTGTTCCTGCGCAGCTTTTGGGCGCTCGATGCCCAGCGACCGGGCGCGGATCCGACGCACATTCTCACGGCCCGGCTCACCCAGCCGGCCGAAAGCTACCCCGATATCGCCGCCCTGGTCCGCTATTCCGATCAATTACGCGGCCGGCTCGCCGCCCAGCCGTTGGTCGAGGCGGTCGGCTCGACATCGCTCCTGCCGCTCGCCAGCGGGCTCGCCACGGCCGAATTCAAACTTCCCGGCCAGCCCGTCGCCCATGGGGCCGATTTGCCGTCGGCCAACTACCAGCTCATCACCCCCGGCTACTTTCAGGCGATGGGCATTCCGTTGCTCGAAGGCCGGGCCTTCACGGATGCCGATGATGCCCAGCATCCGCTGTCCGTCATCGTCTCCCGGACGCTGGCCGACCGGTTCTTCCCCGGCCACCAGGCGCTGGGCCAGCCGATCGAACTCAACGACACGGCCCAGGGCTATCGCCGGGCCCTCATCGTCGGCGTCGTCGGCGATGTCAAACAGCGCAGTCTCGAGGATGCCGCCAGCTTCGACGTCTATGTGCCCTTCCGCCAGATGGACCCGGTGGCCGTGCCGTGGATGCGACAGCGGACCTGGTGGGTGGTCCGTTCCGCGGATGCCGTGGCGACCGTCGAGACGGTCCTGCGCCGCGAGGTCCATGCCCTCGACGCGAGTGTGCCGATCGTCGCCGTCGCCACCATGAAGCAGGTGGCGGACTCCGCGCTTGCCGTGCGGCAGTTCACCCTGGTCGTGACCGGTTTCCTCGCCGGCACCGCCTTGCTCCTCACCATCACCGGCGTGTACACGACGATCGCATACGGCGTGGCGCAACGGACGCGCGAAATGGGCGTCCGCCTCGCGCTCGGCGCCACCGGCGCCCACGTCTACCGGCTCGTCGTCGGCGAAGGCCTGGCCCTCGTCGGCTCCGGCGCGGCGCTGGGCATGGCGGCCAGCTTGATTTTCGCCCGGCTCATCGCCTCGCAACTCTACGGCGTGGGCCCGCATGATCCGGCGGCCCTGGCCGGCGCCACCCTGCTGCTCTTCCTGATCGCCTTCGTCGCCTGTTCTCTGCCCGCCCGCCGCGCCGCCCGCGTCGATCCCATCGTCGCGATGCGCACGGATTGATTGCTCTGCCGCCCAGCAGCGTGAAGTTCGTGGTTCACGGTTCACCGTTCTCGGTAAATCGGGGTTGAGAGTCGAGGGATGACAGGTGAGAGAGCCGGGCTGACTCGAGCCTTGGCCGTTTCCCGCTCGGCTTCAGGTCACATGTCTCAGGTGTCAGCTTTCAGCATTTGCGACGATACGCCGCCTCAGCGGCACGCGGAAGGTCTCCCCCACGTTCACCGCCAGCAATCGTTCCGGTTCGTCCTTGAACGCCGCGCGGATGCGCGCGGCGGGTTCGTCCATCGCTTCCGAACTCAGCTTGAAGGTCTCGTGGTGGATCGGCACGAACGCCAGCGCGCCCGCCTGCCGTGCCATGTCGGCGGCCTGCTCCGGATTGCAGTGCGCCCGAATCCACGGGTCGTAGGCCCCGATGGGCATCAGCATGAGATCGATCGGTCGGTTCTCGTCGTGCAGTTTCGCAAAGGCGTTCGTGTAGGCCGTGTCGCCTGCGAAACACACGGCGTGGCCACCGCGTTCGAGCAGATAGCCGTTATAGCCGCGGTGATCGTCCTTCATCATGCGCACGCCCCAATGCGCCACCTCGAGCGCCGTGACGCGCACCGGACCGCCGCGGGTGTCGATCGTCTTGGTCTCATTCCAGTGTAGCTCGTGCACGTGGCGAAAGCCGCGGCACCGCAGCAGGTCGGACGTGGCGCGCGCCGTGACGACCGGCGTGCGGCGGTCGAACTTCCGCAGGCTCCAGACGTCGAAGTGATCGAAATGCGCATGGCTCAGGACGATCAAATCGGGCGCCGCCATCTCCCGCGGCTTCAGCGCCGGCGCGTGGTAGCGCTTCGGGCCGAGCACGAACGGCGGCAGTCCCGGCCCGACGCGCGTCGAGAAGACCGGGTCGGTCAGGATCCGCACGCCGAGGAAGTTCAGGTACACGGTCGAATGGCCCAGGACGCTGCCCGTGATGGCGTCGTCCCGCCACTTGCTGGGCGCCGGCCGATGCCGCGGCGGCAGCGGTTTCCCGCGTCCGTCGAAAATCATTTTCCAGATCATCTTCAACCTCGGCATCCGCACCAACGGACTCCACCCCGTCGAAAAGTCCAGCCGCCATCGCCGACAGGTTTCCCTGCGGGCCGGATTCATCGTAGCTAAAACCGTCGACACCCTCGCCCACCGCTACCACGTGCAAAAGATGGCCGTGGGCCACTGCACGAGCGAAGTTGCCTTCAAACTCATCCACTCTACCTGGGGTGACAACGACGTCTACGCCGGCTTGGGCGAAGCGATCGAATTCTAACGGACCAAGTCCAGCCGGCCTCTGACGACCGCGCACTTCGCATGAGTTCCGGCACGGGCGAAATTACTCCGCCCACCCGGGACAATCGCGGCAACCGTCATGCCCGAAGTGACGCTCGGAAACATTTGCCGGCCCTGAGGAGGTAATAGCCCGGCTGACTCGTTCTGCCGGTGCAGAAAGACGAAAACATAATTAACCCCGGGGTTGCTCACATCGAATAATGCTGCCGTTGCGCCAGCACGCAAC
>DATJES010000011.1:0-12012 GCA_035496355.1 Lacunisphaera sp.
TGATGATCTATCCGCCGCGCGTGGGCGAGATTGCGCTCGTGATCACCGACCTGAGCATGCCGCTGATGGGCGGGCGCGACATGGCGCTGGCCCTCTCGCAGCTCAATCCGAATGTGCGCGTGCTCTATATCAGCGGCGCCGCTGCGGACCGCGAAATGGCGGTTGGGTTTCCGCTGCGATCCGGCGTCCTGTCAAAGCCCTTCACCGCCGACCGCCTGCTCGCCGCCGTGCGCGAGGTGCTGACGGCGGGTTGAGTCGGGGCGTGGTCGGGCGCGTGTCCCTGCGCGCCGCGGCGGCGATGGGCTGTAGGTCGGGCTTTACGCCCGACATTCATCGCCGGGCGAAAAACCCGCCGGCGCGGCGGCAGAATTTCAACCATGAACGCCGGGTGGGGAAAATGCGTTGCCAGTGCCGCGCGCGTGGTGCGTCATGGGCCGGAGCCAGCGACCCCATGAGATTCGAACACTTCGGCATCAACGTGCCCGATGCGCGGGCCATGGGCGCCTGGTACGTCGAGCACCTCGGCTTTCGCCTCGTCCGCAGCCGCGAGGAGGCGCCGTTCACGCGCTTCCTCGCCGACGACACGGGTCGCGTGGTCATGGAGCTGTACACGAACCCAGCCGGCGCGATCCCGGCTTACGCGACGCAGCACCCGCTGGTGTTTCACTTCGCGGTGGTGTCGCGCGACGTCGCCGCGGACCGGGCGCGGCTGGAAAAGGCCGGCGCCACGCTCGTGGTCGAGGAGGTCATGCCCGATGGCACGCGGTTGACGATGCTGCGCGACCCCTGGGGCGTGGCGTTGCAGCTCTGCCAGCGCGCGACACCGTTTGCGGGATCGTAGCCGCGGGAACCGATGCAGCCCACGGCGAGCGCAGCGAAGGTAGGGCGCGCAGTCCCCTGCGCGCCGGGGCGGCGAGCGACGTCGCCGTCCTGCCACGGGGGCAGTAGGACCGCTCCGCGGCGGAAGCCGGCAGGTGCCATGATGAGTCTCGTGGCGCTGCTGGCGGTGGCACCGCAGCTCGGCGCGACGGAAGCCGGACTCCTGTTCTCCCTCTCCGCCGACCACGGCACAACGGCCGACTTCTCCGCCGGCGGGACGCCGGCGCCGACGTTCGACGTCGAGGTGACGACGATTCCCGATGGCGCAAAGGGCCCGGCGCTGAGCTGCGGCGACCTGCAGCGGCTGGCCTGGCGCGCGCCGGGCAACATCCAAGCGCAGCGCGGCACGCTGTCGTTTTTCTGGCGCTCACGCTATCCGGCCGGCCCGACGGCGTTTCCGATCTTTCGCGTGGGCTACGCGGAGCACTCGAGCTGGGACATGGTGTTTCTGCGCATCGACTACAACGGGCACGGCTTCGATGCGTTCGTGACCGACGCCAACCTCGCGCGCACGCGGGTGTCCGTGACGCTGCCGGGATTTCCGGGGCCGAAAACCTGGACGCACCTGGCGCTGGCGTGGGACGAGACGCGCGGCATCCGCTTCTACGTGAACGGCCGGCTGGCGGCGAAACAGGAGACGACGGCGGTCTACGACGCCGCGCTCGACCAGTTCGGCCCGCATTCCCGCGTCATCGCGCCGTGGCAGGTCCAGAGCGACTACAACTTCGTCCGCGGCGGCGACATCGACGAGATCCGCATCTACGACCGGATGCTCGAAGATGCGGCGGTAGCTGCGCTCTCGAGGAATGAGAACCCAGACGTCTCGGTCGACGCAAATGGTCACCGCACGAATGGCCGGCGCGCCCTGAACCACGCTGAAATGCTGCGGGTTTTTCATCTCGATCGCCCCGACGATCCTGTCACTCGCGCCGAGTGGTTGCACCGTTACGGCTGGGACCGGCCCGACGACCAGGCGCCGCTTCTGCCGGGACGATACACGACGGTGCGCAAAGTCGAAATCCACGATGCGTACGATCTGCGGCGCTGGTGGTGGAAGGCATGCGATGGCATCCGCGAAACCACGTGGCCGGGCGTCTACAACCGCTCGCGTCTGCCCGGCCGCAACGATTACTTCCAACTCCCCGACTGGGACTGCTATTCGCAGTCGGGGAAGGCCATCACCTTCACGCTGCCGGACGAACCTTGGAATCAAGTCGAGATCTGGGGCGGAGCCTGGGGCCGGGCCGAACGCATTGACCGCGGAACATCGGCTAACCTTCTCGCGCGACCGCAGGGCGCGCAAAAGACCTGGCACCGTCTGCCCGCGCCGGTCATCGGCGGTCAGGTGACATTCACCAACGCCGAGCAGGAGCAGCCGATCGGTGAGTTCGAGGTGCTCAATGTCGCCGAAGGCCGCGAGCCGGCGGGAAGCAAGGTGCTGACTTTTCGAGTGGAGAGCATTGGCGTTCAAGGTGCGCCTGAGCTATTCGCCAACATCGCGCCTTTGCGAAAATTCATTGAAGGGCGTTATCCGGAGGACGAAAGCCGGGTTAAGATCGCGATACCTGCTGACCGCCTTTTCGATATCTCTGGAGCCGAGCCACTCGACGTGCTGCCGCTCTGCCACGTGCTGATCCCGAACACATGGGACAAGCTCGACGAGGGCCTCGACGGCATCGCGGTCGATCTGCCGGCGATCGAGCCGCTCTCGGGTCCCGGCGTCCCGGTTCCGATGAACATCCGGGTGAAAGACCCGCTCTGGCCGTTGCGCGACATGCTCGACTTCACCTTCAGCATGAAGCCCGGCGAGCCGCACACGCTCTGGCTCGATCTGCGCGACCGCCTCCTGCCGCCGGGCAAGCCGCTCTACCTCACCATCGCCACGGCCGAGGGCCTGCCGTTTTCGCCGACGACGGTCCGGCTTGTCTTCAAACCCCGCGAGGCGGCGCGCGCCGAACACGAGCTCGACCGATTCACGCAGGCGCGCGATGCCTACGCCATGCTCGTCGAGGAGCACCCGCACAGCGAGAAGTACGACCTCTGGAACCGGTTCAAGGGCGACCTCGAGGACCTGCTGCGCGTCAACCCCGACCATGTTCTCGGTCGGCAGTATGCCGCCGTCGCGCTGGGTGCGCCGCGTCCGCCGTTCGTCCAACCCGAGCCGCCGCCGGGTGTGCCGTTGTGGGCCTTTCGGCAGGTGACCCAGCTCGGGCTCGTCGAGCAATTCGTCACCTGGTACATCGACCATCGGCAAATCGCGAACGGCGAGTTCGGCGGCGGGATCTCCGACGACACCGACCTGACCAACATGTGGCCGGGCGTGGCCCTGATGGGCTGTGCGCCGGACAAGCTCGCGGCGTCGGTCGCGCGCCTGCTCGACGCCGCCTACGCCAACGGGATGTTCACGCGCGGGCTGCCTACGATCCAGACGGACGAACTGCACAGCTACGAGGAAGGGATCAACTGCCTGGGGCAAAACCTGATTCTCAACTACGGCAGCCCGCGCCAGCTCGAACGCGCGATGGAGACGGCGCGTGGATTCGCCGGCATTACGGGAGTCAACGCCGCCGGGCACCTCCACATCCGCACCTCTTATTTCAACGGTACAACGATGGCCATCGAGGATCCGTGGGGCATGGCGAAGTCCTACTCGTATCTCGTCGCGCAACCCGACCTGCTGCTCGGGGACTTCAACGGCAATCCCGCGGCCCGGCGGCTCATCGTCGAGCTGGCCGAGGGACTGCTCGCGCACAAGCATCCGGACAAATTCGGCCAAGCGGCACTGCCGAGCGCGATCCGGTTTGCCGACGACTCCGAGGGCGTCGCGACGCGCGGCAACCTGCCGTGGCCGATCTTCTGGGGCGCGTGGCGTTTCACCGGGCGACGCGAGTTCCTGGAGCCGATCCTCGACGGCGGTCCGGCGGCCTTGAACGCGGTCAACGCCAACGCGCTCGACTGGCTCGGGTTGCGCGCGGCCTGGCGGGACCGAATCCTGGACGGCGAACGCGGCCGGCCGGTCGAGTCCCGGCGCGTGCCGGCGGTCGGTCGACCGCGTGAGAGCGGCTACCGTGGCTCGGTCGACGCGCCGGTGCGCTGGCAGCTCACGGGCGACAAAGAGATGCTCGCGCGGCTTTACGGCGAGCAGATCGAGGAGACGAGGCTGCAGGAATACATCAACACGGAGGGCAGCCTGTGGATCGACCGCGTCGGCGTGCCGTACGCCGATTTGCAGCGCGCGCGCCTTGGCGGCATCGCGCTCACCCGCGGCGCAACTTATCCCGGACACATCGTCAGCTGGCGATTGGCCCCGCCCGCCGCGGCGGAAAGCGTCGCCATCCTGATCCCGGACGCGACCCCAACAAGCTTCAAGGTCATCGCCTACAACCTCGAGACGACGTCCGTGCACGCCGCGATGACCGGCTGGAACGTCGATCCCGGTACGTGGGAGGTCGCGCAGGGTATCGACACGAACGATGACGACGAGGCGGACCGCGATATTGCCACGCATGAGACTGCCTTCGGGCGGACCCAGGCGGTCGAGCTTACCTTCGCGCCGCGCGCCGCCACCGTGCTGACCTTCCGCCTAAAAACTCCGGGAACGCCGTATTGGTCGCGGCCTGACTTGGGACTCGATCCCAACGACGTGAAGATCGACGGCCACGGGCTAAGCGTGACGGTCCATGGGCTCGGCTCGGTGCCGTCGCCCGCGACCGAAGTGGTGTTTCGCGACGCCTCGGGCGCGATTCGTGTGCGGGCGGATGTACCTGCCGTGGCCGCACCGATCGAATTGCAGCCGAAGACCGTCACCGTAACGCTGCGCCTGCCGGAGGATGTCGATTTTCGCGGCGGCTCGGTCGAGATCGACCCGGATCACCGGCTCGAGGAGATCACCCGCCTGAACAACAAGGTGAAGTTGTAGGCGCTCACCATCAGTTTCGGTTGGGAATGGAGGGCCGGTCTCCTCACCGGCCGCGGGCGGCCGGGAGGCCGACCCTCCAGCAACGAAGCTCAGCCGCGCCGCAGCGGCTCGACCACGGCGGCGATGTCCTTGTCGCCATGACCGGCGGCGATGGCGCGCTGGAACGCCGCCAGCGCGGTTTGCGCGGTGGCGAGCTCGAGTGATTTCTCAGCGCCCGCCGCGACGGCGTACGTCAGGTCCTTGGCCATGAGCCGGAGGAAGAAATTGGGCGTGTAGTCGCGCGCCGTCATGCGGGCCGACACGGCCTTGAACAGCGGACTGCCGGGCGCCCCGTCGGCTAGGACGCGCAAGGCGGCATCACGCTCGAGTCCGCTGCGCTCGATCAGCGCGAGGGCCTCGGCGAGCGAAGCCAGTTGCACGCCGCAGACGAAATTGTTGATCAGCTTGATCAGCGCGCCGCTGCCGACCGGCCCGAGGTGCACGATGGCTTTGCTCATGGCCGCCAGGACCGGGCGCGCGCGCTCAAGCACGGCCGCGTCGCCGCCGACGAGAAAAGTGAGTTCGCCCGCGGCGGCATGGCTGCGGCTGCCGGTCACGGGAGCGTCAAGAAAGCCCAGCCCGGCTCCGGCGGATGCCGCCGCGAGTTCGCGGATCCAGCCCGGCGTGACCGTGCTCGAATCGATGGCGATGGCCCCGCGCGGCGCGGCGGCGAGCGCGCCATCCGGCCCGAGCCAGACGGTCCGCGCGGCGGTGTCGTCCGCCACCATGCTCAGGATCACATTCGCTCCGGCCGCCGCTTCGCGCGGGGTGGCGGCGACCTTCGCCCCGACCGCGGCCAGCGCGTCGGCTTTGGCGCGGCTGCGATTGAAGACGGAGACGGGGAAGCCGGCCGCGAGCAGGCGGCGGGCCATGCCGCCGCCCATGAGGCCGAGGCCGAGGACGGCGACGCGGGTGGGTGAGGTTGCCATGATTCAGAGGGGTTTCGTGGTGATAAAGCCGGCGGGGCCGGGCTCGACGCGCAAGGGGTTGCGGAGCGGCCGGCCGAAACCGGCAAACGCCACCTGCATGATGTCGCCGTCCTCGAGCCGCACGCCGGCGCCGAAGCTCAGGCTACAGGCGCCGAGATAATGAACGTGCAGGTCGCCGGGGCGGCGGTGCGCGGCGAACTTGAAATGATGGTGTTCGATGTTCGCCAGGCTGTGGCACATCTCCGCCTCGCCGGTCACGATCTCCTGCGACCATACGCGCCGGCCGGCGCGCTCGATCGTCACGCAGCCGGGGACCGAGTCGAACGCCGGGTCGAGCACGAGTTCGGGACCGAGCGAACAGGTGCGGAGCTTCGAACCGGCGAGATTGAGGTAATTCTTCTTCTCGAACACGTGGTCGGAGAATTCGTTGCCGATCGCCAGGCCGAGGCGGCGCGGCACGCCGTCGGGATCGATCAGGTAGACGCCGGCGATCTCGCCCTCCTCGCCGCCATCTTCGGCGAAGGCCGGTCGCTCGAGCGGTTCACCGGGCGCGCGCAGAATGGTGCCGCAACCCTTGTAGAACCATTCCGGCGCGGTGCCTGCGCGTCCGGCCGGCGGTTTGCCACCTTCCATCCCCCAGCGAAACATCCGCATGCTGTCGGTCTCGTTGTCGCCGGCGGTATGCATCGCCTGGCGGCTTTTTGCGCTGCCCAGGTGGGTCAGGCCGGTGCCGGAAACGAGGCAGCAGGCCGCATCGGGATGAGTGACGGGCGCCAGCAACCGCCAGGGCGACTGGCCGGCGTACACCGCGTCGTAGTCGACATATTCGCCCGTGGCGTGGCGTGCGACCAGTTCGGCCAGCGGTCCGCCGTCCGCGGCGGCGCGGTGGGCCAGGGCAAAGACCGTTTCGACCTGCTCGAGCAGGCGCAGGCGCGGTTCCTCCACGAGGGCGACGCGGCGCTCGGTGCCTTTCTGCAACTGGACGATGTGGATCATGGGATCGGAACGCGGCTCAGCCGGTGACCTCGAACTGTTTCAGCTTTTCCTCATCGACGGTGAGGCCGAGGCCGGGGACGTCCTCGGCGAGGTCGATGAAGCCCTCCTTCGCGACCGGCTCACCCTTGAAGATGTACCAGAAGAGTTCGTTGCCGACTTCGACGTCGACCGGCGGGAAGTACTCCGCCATGGGTGAGTTCAAAGAGGCCATGACGACGTGGTAATTGTGCATCTGGCCGGCGTGGGGAATGACCGGAATCTGGTGGGCTTCGGCGAGCGCCGCGATCTTGCGCGCCTGGGTCAGGCCGCCGACGCGATTGGTGTCGAACTGGATGACATCGACCGCGCGCGCCTCGATGAGTTCGCGGAAGCCGTGGAGGGTGTATTCGTGCTCGCCGCCGGAGATGGGGATGCGGCCGCAGCGCCGCAGCTCGGCGTAGCCATGGATGTCGTCGGGAATCACCGGCTCCTCGAGCCAGCGGAGGTGGAACGGCTCGAGCAGCGGCAGCATGCGTTTCGCGTAGTCGAGGTTCCAGCCCATGTAGGCATCGGCCATGACATCGATGCCGTCGCCGACCGTTTCGCGCACGGTGCGGACGAGCGCGACATTCTTCTGCATGCCCGCGGCGCCATCGACCGGGCCCCAGCCGAAGCGCAGCTTCATCGCCTGGTAGCCCTCGGCCTTGTACCGGGTGGCTTCGCGCGCGAGTTCGTCGAGCGGCGTGCTGTAGAGGCGCGAGCTGTAGACGGGGATGCGCGGTTTGGTCCGGCCGCCGAGGAGGCGGTAGACGGGTTGCCTGGCCGATTTGCCGAGCAGATCCCAGAGCGCGATGTCGACGGCGCTGATCGCGACCAGGGCGATGCCCTTGCGGCCAAAGGCCATCGTTTTCCGATACATGTGCTGCCAGAGGAACTCGAGGTCCCACGGATCCTGGCCGATCAGCAGCGGTTTCAGGTAAAGATCGATGACCTGCTTTGTGACCTGCGGCGAGAGCGCGGCGTTGCCCAAGCCGACGAGCCCGTTGTCGGCGAACACTTCCACGAGCACCCAGCCGTGAAAGGTGAACGTGCCCATGGTCGCGCGCGAGAGCATCGGCGACACAACGTCCATCGGGTTGGTGCAGAAATGCGGCGGCAGCGGCACGGTCTGGCCGCGCCATTGGACGACGCGGGTGCGGATTTCGGTGATTTTCATGAAGACGAACGCAGAGGGGCGGGACCGACCTCGGCGGCGGGCGCGACCGGCAGCGGCTGCAGCCGACGCACGGTGACGAGGATCAAGGCGAAACCCGCGAGATGGAGCGAGCCGGCAATGACGAGGATCGGGGCGTAGCTGAATCCGTGGTCGAGCAGGTAGCCGGCGAACTGCCCGAGCACGATCCCGCCCAGCGCGCCGCCCAGGCCGACGAACCCGGCGACGGTGCCGAGCGCACGGTGCGGAAAGAGGTCGGTGGGCAGGATCATCACGAGCGTCGACCACGATTGCTGCCCGAAGAAGGCGAGGCTGAACAGCACGATCACCCACGGCACGGACGCAAACGGCACGAACATGACGCAGGGCATGACGGCCGCGCTGAGGCCCAGGGCGGTCTTGCGGGCGGCGTCGGCCGACCAGCCCCGGTGCATCAGCGCGCTCGACAGGCCGCCGCCCGCCAGGCAGCCAACGCCCGCGGCCGCGAAGGGAATCCAGCCGACCGCGCCAACGCCCTTGATGTTGAAGCCGCGCGCATCGAGAAGATATTTCGGCAGCCAGAACATGTAGAAATACCACGCGGCATCGGTCAGGAATTTCGCGCCCACGATGCCCCAGGTCTCGCGAAACCGCAGCAGGTCACGCATCGGCACGGCCGCGACCGGTGCCGCCGGCCGGGCGGCATCGCCGGGAGTGAAATAGGTGCGCTGCCACCACGCGGTCCAGAGCAGGCCCAGGGCGCCCGTGAGGAAAAAGACCCAACGCCAGGAAGCCAGGCCCAGCCAATGGACGTTCAGGATCACGACCGCAATGAGCGGGGGCGCGAGGATGCCACCGACACCGGTGCCGGCATTGATGATGCCCATGGCGGTCGCGCGATCCCTGGCGGGAAACCATTCCGCCACGACGCGGGTGGCGGCGGGGAAGCCGCCGCCTTCGCCCATGCCGAGGAGGAGACGGCTCGCGGCCAGGGCGAACACGCTGCCGGCGAAGCCATGGCTCGCGCACGCCAGCGACCAAACGATCATGATGACCAGGAAACCGCGGCGTGTGCCGAGCGCGTCGATCAGGCGACCGCCGCCGACATACATCAGGCCGTAGGTGAGCAGGAACGCCGAATCGAGGAACGCCTTGGCCGAATTCGAAATCGGGATCGACCGGCCGATCTCGCCGATGGCCACCGGCAGCGTCTGCCGGTCGAGGTAGCTGACCGCGATCGCGGCGCAAGCCAGCACGGCAATATGCCAGCGCGAAATCGTCGCGGCGCTTCCGGGGCGTGGTGCGGGGGTCATGGCAACCGGGATCGGGGTGCGCCGCAGGGCAACACACCGTCCGGGGTGAATCCAGCCCGAACGAGGATTACCGTGAGATGGCGCTGGCTCCTTGCCGCGGCGGCGAACGGAGTCGCCGCCCGGCCACAATCTCAAGGCCTCCGCTGCAGCTTGTCGGGCGCCAGCGCCGCCGGATGGAACCGAACCTCCCGGATGGCGCCCTTGAACCAATAGACCTTGTTCTGCCGGACGCCGAGCGAGGTCTGGCCGGCGCCGAGCGGCGGAATGTCAACCTCGCCCTCAAGTTCCTTCGCGCCTTCGACGTAGCTGGCCATGTGGCCGTGACCGTAAACGAGCGCCACCCAGGTCCAGCGGCCGGTGGGATGCATCTTCGTGCGGTCGAGCAGCGGCAGTTTCGATTTCGTGACGGCGGAGAACAGGAAGGTATCGAGCGCCCAGTGAGCGCCGTCGACGCGGACCTCCATCAGCAGGCGGGAGCCCGGATCGCCCGCGGCGCCGATATGGTCCTGAAGGTGGAGAAAGCGCTGTTCGGCCGGGCCGCCGGCGTCGGGATTGATCAGCGCCTCGACCGTGAACTCGTCCCAGCCGGCGATGGGGTTCACCGGCACGAGCAGACCGTCGGAAGCGCCGTTGAATCGCAACGCCGGGCCGCCGATATCGGGCGCCACTTGCGGCGCGCCGAGCACGATGGTGGCGTGGCCTCCGATCTGTCCCGGCTCCTCCAGGCGCCAGGTGACGGTTTCGGTGGCATCAAGCAGCGGCACCAGCAGCAGCGAAGCCACGAGCGGCAGGGGAGAGCGGGAGGCAGTCACGCGCGACACGATGAATGTGCCGGCGCCGGTTTCAAGGCGCCAGCGGCAATTCCATTGAAATGCCAGGCGGAGTCCCGAGAATGGCGCCGTTCGCCGCGATGCCTGCGAGGGAAAACATTCGAGCCGTCCCATTTTTCCCCGCCACCATGCATAAAACGGACGGAGCCGCGCGTGGATGGAGTGATGCGGCGAATCAAACCCAGACCGGGGGCATGAATGCAGCGGACCTCGAAGCCCTTCGCTCGTTCTATGTCGAAAGCCGCCAGCAGCTTTATACCTATGCCGTGTCCCTCACCGGGAATCGCGAAGCCGCGGAAGACGCCATCCAGGGCGTGTTCGAAAAGCTGCTGCGCGCCTCCGCCCTGCCGGCTGAGCTGCGGCCTTATGTCTTCCGCTCGCTGCGCAACGCCGCGCTCGACGCCTGGCGGCGCACCAAGGTGCGGACCGATTCCATCTACGCGCCGGAGTCGGCCACGGCCGCGGGCGGGCCGGTCGGCGATTTCGAAGAGCTGTTGCGCCAGCTCTCGGACGACGAGCGCGAGGTCATCATCCTCAAAATCCACGGCGGGCACACCTTTCAACAAATCGCGGATCTCCGCGGCGTGCCGCTGCCCACGGTCGCCTCGTGGTATCGGCGCGGCCTCGAACGGCTGCGCGCGCTCCTAAAGAAAGAGAAATGATGGACGACCTCGAACAACGACTGCAGGCGGCGCCCCTCGCCCAACCCTCGGCCGAGCTCGACCGGCTCATCGACGCCGCCCTCCGCGCCGCCCGCGAGCCCGGGCCGTCAGGCGTGGTGTCGGCGGGCCCGAAATGGTGGCTCGGGGCGGTTGCGGCCGGCCTGAGCCTGGCGGCCGGGCTGCTGGTCTCGGTGCGTCGCGATCCCCCGGCGCCGGCGCCCGTCGTCTATCACATCGAGGCCGAAGGCCGGCTGCGCGACATGCTGCTCAATCCTGCGTCCGCGCGGGAAGCGCTGCCGCAATTCACCATTCCTGGAGGAACCCCATGAATGCCGGCAGGGTTTTGCCATCGGCCTGTCCGCGCCGCCGCGCCCTGGCGCTGCTGGTGGGGGGGCTTGGGGTAATCGCCGGATTGGCCGGCCCCGCAGGGGCGGCACCGCAGGCCTTTCGCCTGGAAACGAGCGTCTACGTCTTCAGGCAGGGCGATTTCTCCTCGGTGACGCTGTCCGGCGCCGACGGACCAAAGCTGCCGGAAAGCTCGCTCATCAAATCGCCGGCGATGGTGCGCTTCGATGGCGAGACCCTCGCGCTCAACGGCGTCGATTTTGCCTGGAGCTCCGGGCGCCGGCCCACCGATCGGATCAGCCAGATCGAGATTCCCGCCCTGGTGGTCGCCGCCGGGCAGCCGGCGACGCTGCTGTCGGTGACGCCGCTGCAATACATGGAAGCGCGGCCTGACGGCGCCCTCGAGGTGAAGGAGATCCCGCGGGACTCGCCTGAGGCGCCGCACGCGCGGCTGACCTTCACGGTCAAACCGGCGGACGCCGCCGGCCCGATGCTCGACGTCACTTGCGACGTCGAGGTTGCGACCGTGTCAGGGCGCGCGAAACTGCCCGGCGTCAGCCTGGCGGTCGGCAAGCCGGTGCTGGCGCGGCTGGCGCGGAAGATCGACGCGCCCGTGGAACCGAATCGCTGGTCCTGCCTGCTGGTGAATGCCCCGAACGGCAGCGACTACAGCCTGCTCCTGTTGTTCAAGGTGACGCCGGAGCCGGCGAACCCCATCGCGGGCGCCGGGCCCATGACGCCGGCGGAATTGGACGCTTTCACGACCCACTATTATCAGCACCCGCAGCCGGAGCTGATGGGGCGGGCGATCGCGGGGCTCGGCGCGCCGGGGTTTCTGACGGACCGGAAAAACGTGTTCATCGGGTTCGTCGCCGAAGTGTTTGCCGCCAATCCGAGTCAGGTCGAAGGCTGGCGGCAGATCGCGTCGC
>DATJES010000012.1:0-139969 GCA_035496355.1 Lacunisphaera sp.
CAGTAAAAGTGACTGGTGGCGATGCCATACTTCGCGCCCGAGGCCGCCATGCCCATCACCTCCTGGGCGCCGAGATTCGCGCCGATGAAGCCGAGGGCGCAGATCCACGCCGGCAGCGAGCGGCCGGACTCGAAGAAGTCGGAACTCGTCTTGATCGACCGCCGGATCACCCAGCCGATCGCGATCACGAACATGAAATATGACGCCAGGATCAGGTAGTCGACCGAGGCGAGCTTCAACAACACCGGACCGGCACCGCCGGTCTCGGCGAACAAGGGGGCGGAGAGAACATGCATAGGGATAAGACCGTCCGGGGGCGGAGGATCGGGGGCTGTCCCGGCGGCGACGAACGCCGCATTGATGCCGGCGCCGCCGGATCGAGGCAAGCTGCAAAGGCACGAATTCATGGGACACGAGTAAGGGTTGACGTGCCGCAGGCGGAACGGTGCATACTCGAAACGGTCGATTCCTCATGCCCCCGTTTCTGCGCAACCTCTTCCGCTTCCAGGAAAGCGGCCTGCTGATCGTCATTGTCGGCCTTGGGCTGTTGCTCACCGTCTTCAGCGGCACGGTGCGGATCCCCGCGTTCGAACGCGCGCCCGACGGCGGCCGGCAGCGGGTGTTCACCGTCAACGCCGACGGCGAGCGCGTCCCGGCTTTTGTGGTGCGCAACAAGTTCCTGAACGCCCAGAATTTCGCCCAGCTCGCCAAGGACACGAGCTTCACCGCCATCATGGCCGTCGGCATGGCGGTCGTCATCATTGCCGGCGGCATCGACTTGTCGGTCGGCGCCATCTACGCGCTCGCCTCCGTCGTCGGGGCCATCGTGCTGCAGCACTTCGGGCCGGAAGGCGCCGCCGCCGCGACAGCCCCCTGGCTCGGCGCGCTGCTGGGCATGGGCGCCTGCGTGGGGACGGCGATGCTCTGCGGCCTGGCCAACGGCAGCCTCATCGTCGCGCTGGGCGTGCACCCGTTCATCATCACGCTCGGGGCGATGGCCATCCTCCGCGGCATCGCCTTCGTCATCACCAAGGGCCAGTCGGTCGGCGGTTTTCCCGAGGTCTTCCGCAACCTCGTGCGTTTCGAGGTCGGCGACGGCCTCAGCGTCGTGCCGCTGCTCGTGATGGTGGCCGTGCTCGTCGTCGGCTGGATTTTCCTCGCCCGGCTCGCCGCCGGCCGGCGGGTCTATGCCGTCGGCGGCAACGAGGTGGCGGCGCGCTTCAGCGGCATCCGCGTCGAGCGCGTGAAGCTCGGGGTCTACCTCATCTCCGGCCTGAGCGCGGGCATCGCGGCGCTGCTCTCGATCGGCTACTACGGCGCGGCCACCTCCGGCGACGGCCAGGGCTATGAACTCAACGTCATCGCCGCGGCCGTGGTCGGCGGCGCCAGCCTGACCGGCGGGCGCGGCTCGGCCCTCGGCGTGGTGCTCGGCGCGCTCATCATCCAGATGATCAGCAGCGGCATCGTCATCCTCGGCATCGACCAGAACTACAGCCAGATCATCATCGGCTCCGTCGTCATCGCCGCGGTCGTCCTCGACAATTTCAACACCTGGCTCTCCAAACGCCGGCTTACGCAACGCTCCTGAACCCCAACCTCATGAAGACAACCACCACCCTCCTCCTCGCCCTGGCGGGCGCCGTGCTCGCCACCGCGGCACCGCGCACGATCACCATCGGGCTCGTCGCCAAATCCCAGGGCAATCCCGTGTTCCAGGCCGCGCGCGTCGGCGCCAACGATGCCGCCAAGGAACTCAGCGCCCAAACCGGCATGAACATCAAGATCGACTGGCGCACGCCGAATGAAGAAGACGCCCAGAAGCAGGCCGAGGCCATCGAGCAGCTCGTCCTCGCCGGCGCCGAGGGCATCGCCGTCAGCTGCTCCGACGCCAACAAGCTCACCGACGCCATCAACCGCGCCGTCGACAACGGCGTGCCCGTCGCGACGTTCGACTCCGACGCACCCGCCTCGAAGCGCTTCGTCACCTATGGGGTCGACGACATCGAGTGCGGCAAGCAGGTGATGGCCGAGCTGGCCAAGGTCATGAACGGCCGCGGCGTCGTCGCCGTCCTCGCCGGCAACCCGAACGCGCCGAACCTCCAGAAGCGGGTCCAGGGCGTCCGCGAGGAGGCGGCCAAATATCCCGGCATCACGATTCGCGACGTCTATTACCACAAGGAGACCCCGCAGGATGCCGCCGCGCGCGTCGAGCAGGTCATGCAGGCCAATCCCGACATCACCGGCTGGGGTTTCATCGGCGGCTGGCCGCTCTTCACCGAGGATGCCATCAAATGGCAGCCCGGCACCGTGAAATGCGTGTCGGTCGACGCCCTGCCCGCTCAGCTCGGCTACATTCGCAACGGCACCGTCTCCGAACTCCTCGGCCAGCAATGCTACGAATGGGGCCATCGCACCGTCCAGCTGCTCATCGACAAGATCGTCAACCACAAGAACCCGCCGGCCGTGAAGGAGATCAGCGCGCTGATTCCGGTCACGAAAGCCAACGTCGACGAGTACGCGAAGAACTGGGCGAAGTGGCTGCCGAACTGAGTGCGGGACGCGCTCAGTTCGAGTAGCGGGTAGCCCGTAGCGAGCAGCGAGTACAAAGCCCCGGCATCAGCGCTTCACTCATGCTCACCACCCGCTAGTCGCTACTCGCTACCTCTAACATGTCCTTCCTCGAATTCCACGGCATCTCGAAGCGGTTCCCCGGCGTGCTGGCGCTCGACGGGGTGAGCTTCGCCGTGGAACGCGGCACGTGCCACGCGCTGATCGGCGAGAATGGCGCCGGCAAAAGCACGCTGGGCAAGATCCTCGCCGGCGTGCATACCGCCGATGCCGGCGAGATTCGCCTCAATGGCCAGGCCATCCGCCCCCACACCCCGCTGGCCGCGCGCGAGCTCGGCATCGCCATGGTGCACCAGGAGCTCGCCTTCTGCCCGAACCTGTCCGTGGCCGAGAACCTTTGCCTCGGCGACCTGCCGCGCCGCGGTGGCTTCGTCGCGCGTGCCGAACTCCGCCGCCGCGCCCGGGCCATGCTGGCCACGATCGGCGCCGACATCGACCCGGACGCCATCATCGGCACGTTGTCGACGGGCCGCGAGCAGCTCGTGCAGATCGCCGCGGCGGTGGGCACCGGCGCCAAGGTCATCGTGATGGACGAGCCGACCAGTTCCCTCTCGGCTGCCGAGACCGCCGAACTGTTCCGGCTGGTGCGCGAACTCAAGGGTCGCGGCATCACGCTGATCTATGTCTCGCACCGGCTCGAGGAACTCTTCGCGCTGTGCGACCACATCACCGTCCTGCGCGACGGCCGGCACGTCATCACCGAGGAGGTCGCGCAGACCAACCCACACCGCGTGGTCACGCAGATGATCGGACGCGAGCTCTTGATCTCCACTCCGGCTCACCTGGGCCGCGAACCCGGCGCCGTGCGGCTCGCCGTCCGCGGCCTCACGTCGGGCGGTCTTTTTCGCAACATCAACCTGGAGGTCCGCGCCGGGGAGATCGTCGGGGTCGCCGGCATCGTGGGCGCCGGACGCAGCGAAATGGCCCAGGCCATTTTCGGCCTCGATCCCGAGGCCACCGGCGAGGTGGAAGTCGCCGGCCGCAAGCTGCCGCTCGGGTCCATCGACGCCGCATTGGCCGCCGGGCTCGGCCTGGTGCCCGAGGACCGCAAGCGGCAAGGGCTCGTGCTCGGCTTGAATTGCCGCGAGAACACCGTCCTCTCCGCCCTGCCCGCGCTCTCCTCCTTTGGCTGGGTGCGCCGCGCCGCCGAGCGCACGCTGGCCAAGCGCTACGCCGACCGCCTGCGGGTGAAGGCGCCGTCGCTCGAGAGCATCACCGCCGGGCTGAGCGGCGGCAACCAGCAGAAAATCGCCCTCGCCAAATGGCTCGCGCGATCCTGCGACGTGCTCCTCATCGACGAGCCGACCCGCGGCGTCGACGTGGGCGCGAAGGCCGAGATCTACCAGCTCCTCGACGAGCTCGCCTGCGAGGGCAAGGCGCTGCTGGTCGTGTCCTCGGAGCTGCCCGAGTTGATCGGCCTTTGCCGCCGCATCCTGGTGATGCGCGCCGGCCAGATCGCCGGCGAGGTGCCCCGCGCCGAGTTCAGCGAGGCCACCCTGATGCGGCTCATGGCCGGCGTTGCGGCGGCCTAGCCGCGCTCCGGGCGGGAGTTGCCGCGACAAACCCACACCCACTTTTCACCATGGCCACCGGACGCGTCAGCATGAGCATGATAGCGGCCGAGGCCGGCTGTTCGAAAAACACGGTCTCGCTCGCGCTGCGCGGCAGCCCGCAGCTGCCGGAATCGACCCGGGCGCAGATCCGCCAGATCGCCGAGCGTCTCGGCTACCGCACGAACCCGATCGTGTCGCACCTGATGGCCCAGTTGCGCTCGACGCAGACGGCCGGGTTCCAGGCGAAGCTCGCCCTGGTCAACGCGCATCGCGACCCGAAGGCGTTCAGCACGCACGCGACCATTCCCGCCTACGTCGAGGGCTGCGAGCGCCGGGCCCAGCGGCTGGGTTACTCCTTCGATCGATTCTGGCTCCATGATCCCAAGCTGAAGGCGGAAAGCTGGATCCGGGTGCTGCGGACCCGCGCCATCAAGGGCCTGATCATCGTCGGCATGATGGACCAGAACCGCCTGCCGCCGCACCTGCTGCCTGTCTGGGAAAGCTTTCCGTGCGTGGTCACGGGCGTGCGCACGCGCGACCCGGCGTTGTCCTTCAGCTGCGTCGATCACCACGATCTCGTCATCCAGGCCTTTGAGCGCGCGCTGGCGCTCGGCTACCAGCGCCCCGCGCTCGTCGTCGAGGAACGGATCGACCGGCTGGTCGAGGGCCGCTTCTCCGGCGCCATGCTGACCGCCCAGCAGGGCCTGCCGCGGGTCCGCCGCGTGCCGGCGTTCATGGAGATCGACCACGCCCGCGCCAAGCCGGGCCTGTTCCACGACTGGTTCGCCCGCCACGAGCCCGACGTGCTGCTCTCGCTCTACAACATCGTCTATCCCTGGCTGGAGGAACGCGGCCTGCGCGTCCCGAGGGACGTGGGCGTGATCCAGCTCGAATGGCGCGCCAGCCATGCCGAGATCTCCGGCATGAACCAGCACAACGACGCCGTCGGCGAGGCCGCGGTCGACATGGTCGTCAGCCAGATTCACCACAACGAGTCCGGCATCCCGGCCTTCCCGCGCGCGACCCTGATCGGCGCCAGCTGGGTGGACGGCGAATCGGTGCGTTCGCCGGCGAGGCGACGCCCGAAAGCCCGCGCCCGGACGCTGTAGGGGCGAAGCTTGGCTGCGCCCAATCGGCTATGAATTTCACGGATGAATCCTAATTGGAGGCGGGGTGCCCTCACCCCGCGAGGCATCGTGCGCGCGGGACGAGGGCGTCCCGCCTCCACTAAGACGCAGCCTGCCCGCATGGCTCTGATCGAAGACTCCTACTCCGCCGCGAACATCGCCCGCAACGCCTTCGCGGTCGGCGCCGCGCGGGACTCGCGCAGCACCCAGGTTTCGCGGAAGGCAAGACTCTGGCCCGGCTTGAGCGTGACGGTCGGGCCCATGGCCTCCATTTCCACCATGAAGTTCTTCGGCCCAACGTAGAGGGCGAGGTTGGTGCCGAGCGGGTAGCCGGCGTCGGCTTGGAAGCCCGTGTGCTTGGCAAAAAGCAGCCGGCGCATGGGATCGTGCAGCGCGATGATGCCGGCATCGGCCTTGAGCATGCGCTTGTTCTCGCGACCGGAGGGATGCAGCACCATGGCATCGTCGGTGAACTTGAACTGGGGGTCGTGGAACCCGATGCCGCCGTGCCCGCCGCCCCAGGTGCGGAACGCCACGATCGTGGCGTAATCCCAGGCCGAACCGTCACCCAGCGGCACGGTGTAGGTGGTTTTCCGGCCCGGCAGTGTGCAGGTGAGCGTCCACAGCCCGCCGCTCCAGAGCATGTCGCTCTCGTTGCGCACGAAATGCTCGAGCTCGACGCGGTCTGCCGCGAGGAGGCCGACGCGCACGCCGCGCCGCGTCTTGTGCACCGGGTCGACGGGCGCCGTGATGGTGAAGCCGTCCGGATGCATGTCGAAGTGACACGGCTGGTTGTCGGCGGCATAGGTTTCCTCGGCCTCATCCGCGCCCGGCCGGGCCACCCACAGCCGGTGCCCGCCCATTAGGTCCCATTTGCCGCGCCGGTATTTTCCCGGGGTCCACAGCAGGAGATTCTCGCCGCCCGGCCGGCCGACGAACGCCACCCGCGGGCCCATGGCGGTGAGCGCCACGAGGCGCAACGCGGGGGTCTGCAGCTCCACGGCTTCGAAGCCTTGAAATTTGATGCGTTGGACGGAGGTTTGGATCTTCATCGGGGGGTCTGATGCTTGGGCGTGACCGCGGCGCATGCAAATAGGTATTCAGGAGCGGCCAGAGCCAGCCAGGAGCTATGCAGCCAACAAAAAGCCCTCCCGAGCAGTGGGAGGGCTTCAAATTGGGTGCAGGGGTTGGATTTGAACCACCTGCCGGCGAAAGCTAAATGCTCTGATAACCCGGTAGTTTGCGAAAGTCAGGAATCGCGTGGCGCACACCCGGACGCACACGACTCCGGCACGCTCTGTCACGAGCTGGCAGAAATCGCAGCTAAGTGGCCGTCGCTGAGTCCTGAGTTGCGGGCATCGATCCTGACGATTTTGCGAGCCACTTCGAAGGAGGAACGCGCATGAGTGGCGTTTCTTTGGTCTTGGAGGGGCCGTCAACGCAAAGGGTGTTCCTTGGTCCGCGGGAATACGGGGAGGCTTTGCAGGTCAATGGGAGGCCGGTATTCGATACTACTGGGGCAGGACGCGGAGCGGGATGCGGCGGCGGAGCCGCCGCGCCCGCCCGCGCCGCCCCTTATGTATCTAAACAGGAACATAACAATAGTGCTAAGGATGGTAAGGTTATCAGGGCAAATGCTGTTAGCGGTCACGCGAATGGACGTACTGATGGCAAAGTGGTGGTTTGGAGGAGTCCTTTTGCCTGGTCTTGTGACAATCGTGGTCGGTGGAGCGGTCTCACTTTATCTGGCAACGGTCGTTTCTCGTTTCTATTTGTTCTATCAGACGCGTGAGGCAGCTGCGGTCACTGTCTACAGTGTAATTGGGAAGGTTAGAGAGCTAACACGGTCAACGTTGGCTCCCTACAATGTGGGGTATCTTGCTCACGTTCATATTTTTTCGCTGGAGCAAGGGAAGCACGAGATGGCTGGAACTGTGATTACATGCGTATTTTCCGAGATCTTCTAGCCAAGTGGAAATCATTAAGGCGACTGGGATCAACCAAGGCCACCTGAGCACGCTGGTGAAGAATCTGAAGGAGGCGAAGTTGGTGACTGGTGAGGGGAAGCATCCAAGATTGGCGATTCAAATTCTTCCTAATTTTTTTGAAACCCAAGCGAAGGCGAAAGGATGACTGGGCATCAGAGCTCCTCGCATGTTGAAGTCAGCTCTACCCAGCTGCTCAATGAGCTTATCGAAATAAAGGAACGAGTTGGGGCACTAGAAAGTGTGGCGGGAATTGCGAATCAAGATTTGCTCATTAAGCACTTCGCGGCAGTACTTTCGACGTCTCAGCGTAAGAAGATCATGGCTAAGGGGATACCTAATTACGAAACTTGGCGGAAAGACATGGTGCGCGCCGGTGTCGTGTATCGTAATGAATCCGGTCGGGTGGTGAATCGTCACGCCATCAGAAAGACCTTTAACACGCTCGGAAAGCTGCACGGCGTGGATTTTGCGGCGCGGAAGCGGATGCTCGGCCATGCATTCCACGACATGACGGAAGAGACCTATACGGACCATGCGGCACTGTCAGATTATCGGGAAATGCTGAAGATGCCGTGGATTGCCTCGACGAAGCCTGACGTGGATACGGACGCACACGAACCCGGCACAAACGGCCATTTCGGGTCACTAGCTGGCGAAGGGGGGTCTAAGCCGCCCCTGCCGAAAGTGTCTGGCTTGGAGCAGCTTTGTCGCGCCCAGTCACTTTCTGGCACTGAGTTAAATTGGGTGCAGGGGTTGGATTTGAACCAACGACCTTCAGGTTATGAGCCTGACGAGCTACCAGGCTGCTCCACCCTGCAACGAATGGGAGGGGCATAAGTGCTTACGCAGGCCTCCGCTGTCAACGGGTTTTTGTGCCTTCCGCGCCACCCCGGCCTCGATCCCCATGGTGGGCGCTACTGGACTCGAACCAGTGACCCCTAGTGTGTGATACTAGTGCTCTAACCAACTGAGCTAAGCGCCCGAAAGGGAGGCAGACGATTATGAGCCGCCTTTCCGAAATCAACCCTTGTTTTCCCGTGCCCGCGCGCGGGTCGCCCAAGGCCGGTGGGCCGCCAGTCGGGGACCGGTGGCTCGGCTTCGGCAGGAAGCCGGAAATCACTCGTGATGCGTGGTCCAGAGCCAGGTCGCAAACCCGGCGAAAAACAGCGTGGGCCCGATGATCACCCAGGGCGCGATCGGCACGCTGTAACGTGGGATGGCCCACGCCACGACGACGCACTTCACCGCGATCACCAGCCAGGCCACGCCAAGGAACCAGCGTTCGAACCTCGTCAGCCCGGCGAGCGGATGGAAGCTCAGTTTCACGCCCCCATGTTAGGCCGATCGAGGCGCCGGCGCTGCGCAGGCCTTGCGCCCTGCTGCGCACCGATTGGCGAGCGCCGGTCGGCTGGCGTTCGTCATCGGGCTCGATCGAAGGCGCCCGGCCGGCCAGCGGCCGCCCTACCGCCGCGTCGGCACGGCGCGCTTCCGTTTCGGAAACAGCGCGCGGCAAAGCTCGCAGGCGGTCCCGTCGCAGCCGCGGGCCGTGCAGTGCTCGCGCCCGAAGTAGATCATCCGCAGGTGCAGTTGATTCCAGCTCGCGGGCGGAAAAAGTTTCTTCAGGTCGCGCTCGGTCTGCTCGACGCTGCGACCGTCCGAGAGCTTCCAGCGCTGCGCGAGGCGGTGAATATGCGTGTCCACCGGAAAGGCCGGCACGCCGAACGCCTGGCTCATCACCACCGAGGCGGTCTTGTGCCCCACACCCGGCAGCGCCTCGAGTTCGGCAAACGTCCGCGGCACCTCGCCGCCATGTCGCTCCAAAAGGAGCCGCGACAGTCCGGCGATGGCCTTCGCCTTCTGCGGCGCGAGTCCGCAGGGCCGCACAATCTCCTGTATTTTTGCCACCGGCACCCGCGCCATGGCGGCGGGAGTGCCCGCCAGCGCCCAGAGATGCGGCGTCGTCAGGTTGACGCGCTTGTCCGTGCATTGCGCCGACAGCAGGACGGCGACGAGCAGCGTATAGGCGTCGCGATGATCCAACGGGATCGGCGTCTCCGGGTAAAGTTCGGCCAGGCGGTGGGCGACAAAGGCGGCCCTTTCCTTCTTGGTCATGTCGCGAGCCAAGCGGGCGTCGCCGGAAATGCAATTGTCCGGGATCGCGGATCGAGGCGGAGCCCGCACCCGGTGCGGGCTCAACCGGCACGGCGTGCCGGTCCCACCTTCAATCCGTCTTCGCTGGCATCAAAACTGCGGCTCGGCGAGAACGCCGTTGCCGTTGATCGTAAGCCGGTCGGCCGCCACGTTGCCGGTCAAGCGGCAGTTGCCATTGATCGTCACCGCACCGTTGGGCGCGACGACAAATCCGTCGAACGATGCGCCGCCGTTGATTGTCACCCCGCCCGACGCGACCTCGAGGCTCAGCCATTCGGGATGATCGGACGAACCGACGCTGCCGTTCAGCGTGGTGCCGTTCGCGAGCGTCAGGACCACCGGACCGGCGATCACCAGACGGCTGTTACCGTTCAGCGCCAGATCCTGCAGGTTGTAGACCGCAGGCGTCGAGGCACCCGCCACGCCGAAGACGAAGCTGCTGCTGCCGTTCGCCGTGAAGGCGCCGTAGGTGCCCGGAGGCACTTCGACCTGCCCGGCATTGCCGTTGAGCGTGAGATTGCGCAGCGTGGCAAAATCGCCCGGGGTGTCGCCGGCCTTGTTCAACGTGACGTTGCGGGTGCCGGCCGATGCGGGCGGGGCCACCACGACCGGCAGCGGAATGGGGTCGATCCGCCGGACAACGTGGCGCAGCATTGAGCTGCCATTGAGGGTGATCGTGAAGTTCGCGGGTGTGGCCGCGCCGGTGCCGTCGGTCGTCCCAGCATAATCCGGGTGGCCGTTCAGTTTCACCGCCGGCAGTCCGGGCACGAGCAGGTCGGACGTGACCGCCGCGCCGCCGTTCAGGGTCACACTCTCGGACAACAACACCTGCACCGAGCCGTCAATCGCGCCGTTCAGCGTCGGCGCGTGCCGGACGAGCGCCGTCACGGTGATGATCTGGTTGCCGGCGATGCTGCCCGTATAATCGGGGCTGCCGCTGGTCGCCACCACGGCATACGTGCCGGGGTTGGTGGGCGCTGTCGTGCTGCCATCGTACGTCACCGTCACGGGCAGGCCGAGGGGCGATGTGGTCACCGTGACCGGGTGCGGCGTGCCGTCGTAGGCCGAGACCAGGTTGGACAAGGTCAGGCCCGCGGGAGCCGGGTTGACCGCCAGCGTGGCCGTGTTCGATGTCGCCGCGCCGGCGCTGTTGGCGACGACGACATCGTAATCGCCGGCGTTGGCCGTGAGCACGCCCGAGATGGTGTAGGTCGAGCTGGTCGCACCGGGGATCGCCACGCCGTTGCGCCGCCACTGAAAGGTCGGGGCGGGCGAACCGATCGCCGTGATCGAGAAAGTCACGTTGCCTCCGACCGTTGCCACCTGGGAACTCAACACGGCGGTGATCGTCGGTACAGCACTGAGGTTCAGGCCGACGACCACGGGATCGTGATCGGAGTAACGATATGGCGTGCCGGCGTTGATCGCCTGCTGGGCGACGTCCTTGTTCGCGAGTGTGTAGTCGTAGAAGACAGGCTCGTCGGAGTTGGTGTGCCAGGTCGCCGCGCTCATGACCTCGGTCGCGAGGCTCGGCGACGCCAGCGCATGATCGAGGTGGCCGAACTCGCCATTGAAGGCATAGGACCAGCCCGTGGCACCCTCGAAGTGCTCCACGACGTTCTGATAGCCGGCGGCCGTGATCGCGGTGATTGGGTCTTCCTTGGCGTACGAATTCAGGTCCCCGACGATGAGCACGCGCGGATCGCCGCTGCCGGTCGGATCGGTCGCCAGCCACGCGGTGAGGGCCTGGGCTTCCTTGGTGCGGATGTAGTTGTTGGTGCCCTGGCCGTCGCCCTGGTCGTTGTTGGGATTCGGCGAAATGCCGTCGGTCAGGCTCGAGGCGCTGGCCTTGGCCCGGAAGTGATTCACGCAGAAGGTGAACTTCGCGCCCGTCGACTTCTGCCGGAAAGCCTGGGCCAGCGGATTGCGCGCGTGGTTGTTGAAGTAGACGTTGTCCAACATGGCCGGCGCGCCCACCGGCTCGACGGTCTCGACGCGATAGATGATCGCCGAGTGGATCAGGTCGGTGACGATGTCGACGGCCGCCGCATTGACGTAGACGTACGTCGTGCCGGCCGGGGCGCTGGCATTGAGGCTCGCCACCAGCTGGGCGATGGCGCTGGTCGGGCCGTAGCTGTCGGGCTCGCCATTGGTGATCTTGTCGTTCTCGACCTCGCTCAGGCCCATGATATCCGGCGCGAGGCCGAGGATCCCAGCCGTGACCTTGGCCAGTTGGCGCTGGTACTCGGCGTAGGATGTGGCGCCGCGGGAGGTCGGGAAGCCGCCACCCAGGCCGTCGCCATTCATGAAGTTTTCGACATTGCCGAAGACCACGCGCAACGTGCCGAAAGATGCCGGCGCGGCTGCGCGCGGGTTGGCGTCGGTGAACACCGGCGTAGCCGTGGGCTCCACGACGTAGAGGCCGAAGCGCGTATCGAGGATGCCGGTCACGCTGGCGGCCGTGCTGCCGGTGCGCCGCGTGGCCGTTGCGGGATCGGCGCCATTCAAAAACGGCGTTGGCGACGGGTACGTCGTGCTCAACCCATCATCGAGCAGGATCTGGTTGAGCAGGTTGGCCGCTTCCTGGGCCTGGGCCGGCGCGCCCGGCGCCACGATGTTCGTGGGCTGCGGCAGGCGGCCGTTGCTCAGGAGCACCTCACCGAAATGCCCGAGGTCGTAGTTGTCTGTAACCGTCAGCGACTGGGGGAAGGTCACGCGCATGCCCTCGTAGCGCTCGGCCGCCGACGCACTCGCGAACGGCAGCGTGACGGGCACCGCACTCGGCAGCGGGTTGCCGGAGCTGACAACGGTGACAGCCGTGGGCACCGACATTTCCGTTTGCGTCATTGTCGCCGCGGCGCCGGAGGAAAGGTACTCCGTCACCGTGCCGGTCACGGTGACGAGATCGCCGACCGTGACGGAGTTGGCGTTGTCGAAGACGTAGATGCCCTCGGACGTCGCCGGATCCGCGTCCTGCTGCGCGTCGGGGGTTTCGATGTAATAGCCCCCGATCGCGCCCGCGGCCTGGAACGTCGCCGTCACGACACCCTGCACCGTGGCGGTGTAGCCCTTGTACGGGCTGGTCAGGCCCGCCCCTTGGATCGTATGGATCGGGAGCGGCGCGCTGGAGAACGTGATGAAGCTCGCGGTGTAATCCGTCGCCGGGTGATGCGTGCCGGTGGTGGCGTCGGTCACCGCGGCGGCGTTCACGGTCAACGTGACCAGCTCGCCCTCGGCAAACGGCGAGTCGGGGGTCAGCGAGTAGCTGCTCGGGCCGCCGGCCAGCGTGAAGGCGTGCGCACCCGACACGGCGCCCGTGAGCGCGAAGGAGGACGGTGCGACCTGCACGGCCTCGTTGAAGGCCACCGCGACCGCCGAGGCGACGGGCACGTTGACGGCGCCCGTCGCCGGCGTGGTGTAAACGACCGCTGGAAGGACATCCCCGGCCGCGACCGGCGTGCTGAAGCTCAGGTCGTCAATGCCCAGGCCGTCGTCGCTGCCGGTGTCGTCGACATCCGTCCAGCGGAGCGTGAGCGTCTGGCCGGGAGCCCAGTTGAGGCCCGTGATCGTGGCGCTGATCGCGAGGCGGTTCGCGGCGGCATTGCCGTCGAGGGCCGCACCGCTGCCGGCGGTCACCGGCGCAGTGAAATCGAGCGGATTGGCCGCGGTGAAGTCGCCCGTGTTAATGTCGGTGGCGTCCAAGGCGTATTCAAACGCGAGCCGGTTGGCCGCGCCCGTGCCCCGCCGCCACTGTTCGCCCGTGTAGCTGAGCGTGAACTGCGTGATGGCCTGGCCGGTGCTGTTGACGAGCGTCAGGCCGAAACGCGATACCGTCGAACCGCTGCTGAGCGAGCCCAGCGCGCGGTCGGTCGCGGCGGCGCTGCCATAGGAGTAGATGCTGCCCGAGGTGCCGGTGCCGGCGTCGACGCGGAACAGCGCGACCAGACCGGCGCCCGCGTACTTGGCGAAAGTCCAACCTCCGAGGCCAGAGGCACCGACCGGAGCGGCATCGAGCGCCAACGGGCCGGAGCTGGTGAGCGTGTAGGTGCCCGTTGACGGCAGCGTATCGAAACTCTGCGCATAACTGCCGCCCGCGTAGGCGACCTGGCCGGACGGCGTGACGAGCGGGGCGATCGCCAGCGTGGCCGCGTTGCTGGTGGCATCGGGGCTCACGCCATTGCTCACCACGACGTCGTAAGCGCCGGCGTCGTCCGCTGTGACCGAATGGACCGAGAGGCTGGCCGTGGTCGTGCCAGTGTATTTCGTCCCATCGGCAAGCGGTGCGCCGCCCTTGCGCCACTGGTAGGTCAGCGGCGCGGTGCCGGTGGCCGTAACCGTGAAGCCGGCATTGCCGCCGACCGCGACCGTTTGGGATGCCGGCTGCCCCGTGATCGCCGGCGCATTGAGCAGCGGCTGGACCGTGAGCGCCGCGGCTGCACTGGTCGCGCTGCCGGCCGCATTGGCCACCACCACGTCGTAGTTGCCCGAATCGCCCGGCACGACGCCCGTGAGCGTCAGATTGGCGGAGGTGGCGCCGGCCGCGGAGCCGCCGTTGCCGAGCGGCGAGCTGTTCTTGCGCCATTGGTAGGTGAGCGGCGCGTCGCCCGCGGCTACCACGGCGAGGTGGACCGTGTCACCCTCGGTGACGGTTTGCGACGACGGTGAAGTTGTGATCGAGGGCGGCGTTGCACTGCTCGTGGCCGACGCGACGACCGTAAAATCGTCGATGCCAAAGGTATCGCGGCTGCTTGAGCCGGTGGAACCGGCCAGCGCCACGATGCGGAGCCAGACATTCGGCTGGTTGTCGAGCGCGGTGCCGAAGCCGCTTGCGATCACGTTGGTTGAGCCGAAAACGCCCGGATCCGCGTAAGTCGCGACGGTGGTCCACGCGGCGGGTATCGCCCCCAAGCCGTATTGCAGCGACCAAGTGGTGCTGCGCAGCTGCACGGACAACATTTGGGCCTTGAAGGAAATCGACGTAATCTGCTGGCCGATCGTCGAAAAATAGAAGTTGGCCGACGCGCCCGGATCACCGAAGGTGCCGGTCTGCCGGATAGCCAGCGCGCGGTCGGCCGCCGCCGCTTGGACGGCCGTGGACTCTGTCCCCGTGAACGGCGCCCCGTTGTTGTCCGCCGCAGCCTGGTTGGCCCATTGCCCGGAAGTTGTGGTCCAGGACACCGCCGCGGTGTTGAACGTCGCGGCCGTGCCCAGCGCCGTCGCCGTCGCGCCGGTGTAGGCGGCCCAGCCGGTGGGCAGTCCGCCGGGTAAGCCGTCGAAGGTCTGCACATAGGTGCCACTGCCCAACGCCATCTGGGTTGGCTGGGCGATGGCGGAGAGTGTCGGGAGGCTGGCGGCAAGCAGGGCGGCGGCCAGGCGCCACGCGTTCGGTCGGAGAGAGGCAAGGAACATGGTGGGGATGGTGTGCTGGATTTATTGGCCTGTGCTGTCTGCGAAGCAATCCGCGAAGCGTGACTTTTGCGTGCCGGCCGCGAGTTCCGGCAGCAGGCCTACCGCAGGGGGCCAAAACGATTCTTAATGCCGGCGTCCTGAACCAAATCTCAGTTGCGCCGCCCTCGCCCGCGCCTACCGTCCGCGCATGGAGTCCCCTCGCGACCACCTCGCACCACTTGACACCTTTGAACGCCGCCACACCGGCTCGGCGCCGGCCGAGATGGCCGACATGTTGCACACCGTCGGTTACAGCTCGCTCGATGCCCTCGCCGATGCCGCCGTGCCCGCCAGCATCCGCCTGGCGCGCCCGCTGAATTTGCCCGCGGCGGCGGGCGAGACCGCCGCGCTCGCCGAGCTGCGTGCGCTGGCTGCTCGAAACCAGCTGTATCGCAGCTTCATCGGCCTGGGTTACCATGAGACCGCCGTGCCCGGCGTGATCCAGCGGAACATCCTCGAGAATCCCGGCTGGTACACCGCCTACACCCCGTACCAGGCCGAGATCGCCCAGGGACGCCTCGAGGCCCTGCTTAACTTTCAGACGATGGTGACCGATCTCACGGGCCTCGAGATCGCGAATGCGTCGATGCTCGACGAGGGAACCGCCGCCGCCGAGGCGATGATGCTCTGCCATCGCGTGAAGCTAGGCGACAGCCACGGCCCCGCGCAGTTCTTCGTGTCCGACCGTTGCCATCCGCAGACGATCGACATTGTCCGCACCCGCGCGAAGCCACTGGGCGTCGAGGTTGTCACGGGCGACCACCGCACGTTCCAGGTCACCGCCGGGGTCTTCGGCGTGCTGGTGCAGTATCCCGACACCACCGGGAGCATCCACGATTTCGCGGCCTTCTTCGCGCAGGCCCATGCCGCCGGGGCGCTGACGGTCGCCGCGACCGACCTGCTGGCGCTCACGCTGCTGCGTCCCCCGGGCGAATTCGGTGCCGACGTCGCCGTCGGCTCCGCGCAACGCTTCGGCGTGCCGCTGGGTTTCGGCGGCCCGCACGCCGGATTCCTGGCCACCCGCGACGCCTACAAGCGCCAGATGCCCGGCCGCCTCGTCGGCGTATCGAAGGATGTGCACGGCAACCCCGCGTTGCGGCTGGCCCTCGGCACCCGCGAACAGCACATCCGCCGCGACAAGGCCACCAGCAACATCTGCACGGCACAGGTGTTGCTCGCCGTGATGGCTTCGATGTACGCCGTCTACCACGGCCCCGAAGGTTTGAAACGGATCGCGGAACGGACCCGGCGGCTGACCGGCCTGCTGGCCGCGGGCCTCCGCGCCACCGGTGCCACCGTGAACGCCGAGCCCGTGTTCGACACCTTGACCGTGGGCGGCGTCGACGCGGCCAAAACCCATGCGGCCGCCCGCGCCGCCCGGGTGAACCTGCGCGTCGTGGATGCCGCCACCGTCGGCATCTCGCTCGACGAGATGACAAACCTCGAGGACGTCGCCGGACTGCTCGGGTTGTTCGGAGGGGCGAGGCCGGCGCAGGAAACGGCCGCGCCGCTGGCGGCGCCCTTCGCCCGCACCTCGAGCTACCTCACGGCCTCCGTCTTCAACCGCTACCACACGGAGCATGAGATGCTGCGCTACATCAAGCGGCTCGAGGCGCGCGACCTGTCGCTCTGCCACTCGATGATCTCGCTCGGCTCGTGCACGATGAAACTGAATGCCACGAGCGAAATGTTCCCGGTGTCGTGGCCGGAGTTCAACCGGCTGCATCCCTTTGCGCCGGCCGAGCAGACCCGCGGCTATGCGGAGCTGTTTGCCCAGCTCGAAGGCTGGCTCGCGGAGATCACCGGGTTTGCCGCGGTTTCCTTGCAGCCCAATGCCGGCTCGCAGGGCGAATACGCCGGGCTGCTGGTCATCCGCGCCTATCACGAGTCGCGCGGCGAGGGCCATCGCAACGTGTGCCTCATCCCGACCAGCGCCCATGGCACGAATCCCGCCAGCGCCGCGATGTGCGGCTTCAAGGTCGTGCCGGTCGCGTGCGACGCCAGCGGCAACATCGACGTGGGCGACCTGAAGGCCAAGGCGGCGACACATGCCGCCCAGTTGGCCGCGCTGATGGTCACCTACCCTTCGACCCACGGCGTGTTCGAAGCCGCCATCCGCGACATTTGCGCGACAATCCATGCGCACGGCGGGCAGGTCTACATGGATGGCGCCAACATGAACGCGCAGGTCGGGCTCACCTCGCCTGGCTGCATCGGCGCCGATGTCTGCCATCTCAACCTCCACAAGACTTTCTGCATCCCGCACGGCGGCGGCGGCCCGGGCGTGGGACCGATCGGGGTCGCCCAACACCTCGCGCCGTTCCTGCCGGGCCATCCGGTGGTGTCGCTGTCAGCCGGCGGCGGCTCCCGTCACATCGGTGCGGTCTCGGCCGCCCCCTGGGGCAGCGCGAGCATCCTCGTCATAACCTGGATGTACATCCGCATGATGGGCCCCGATGGCCTCGCCCGCGCGACGAAGACCGCCATCCTCAACGCGAACTACGTGGCGCGCCGGCTCGAGCGCTACTTCCCGGTCCTCTACAAGGGCGCCTCCGGGCTCGTCGCCCACGAGTGCATCCTCGAGTTCCGCTCGTGGAAGAAACACGGCCTGGAAATCGAGGATGTGGCGAAGCGCCTCATGGACTACGGCTACCACGCGCCCACCATGTCCTTCCCGGTGCCCGGCACGCTCATGATCGAACCGACCGAAAGCGAAACCAAGGCCGAGCTCGACCGGTTCTGCGATGCGCTCGCGTCCATCCACGGCGAAATGGCGGCCGTCGCGAGCGGGGAGAGCGACAAGCTCAACAACCCCCTGAAGCATGCACCGCACACCGCGGCGGCCGTCTGCGCCACCGAATGGAATCATCCCTACACGCGGGAAATGGCGGCGTTCCCCGACAAATGGACGCGGGCCTCGAAGTTCTGGCCCGCCACCGGTCGCGTCGACAACGTGTATGGTGATCGAAACCTGGTATGCTCGTGCGTCGGGATGGAGGCTTATGCCGAGGCGCCGAAGGCTTCCTCGGCACACGCCTGACGCATCTTGAACCTGCAGGTCGGGCTTGGCGCCCGACGGCAGGTCAGGCCGGGCGCCCGGCGCACCTAAGGCTTGTCGCGCCGTCGCGGCCGATTCTCCTCGCTGAGCAATTGCGAGAGCTCCCGTTCCAGCTTCAGCCAGCGCAGCAGGACCAGGAGCGTTTCGCGTTCGCGCCGCACCCGCAGTTGCGCGTGCAGGGTCCGTCGCGCCGCCTCGAGTTCCGGCGGCACCCACGGCCGCTGCAGACCGGCCTGCAACAACGATAGGTCGCCAAGCCGGCCCAGACGCCGGCCGAATTTGGCGAGCAGCGGCTGGGCCGCGCCCGCACCTTCCGGCCAGCGACCCGCGGCCAGCGTCACCTGATCCCGGAGCACGATCACGGCCTTGCGCCACTCGTGCACGGACCGACGGCTGGGCTTCAAGGCCGCGTCGTAATAGCGCCGGCTGGTGCGATCCAGCGCCTGGCGCAGCAGGTCGCGCAAGCCCGCCGGTGTCACCGTCGGGGCGGGGGCATAGCCCAGCAACTGAGCCTCGCGCGTCAACGCGCGCTGCATCGCCTCCGCCCCTTCCGGCGCGATCGCGCCCTGCCGGGCGGCGAGGAGGCGCGCGACCTCGCGCTCCCGCCCGCGCAGCCTGCGCGCGAGCTTTCGCGCCAGGTCGGCCGTCACCGCCGCTTCGCGGGCCGCCGACATCCGCCCGCCCAGCTCCACCAGGCGCACCTGCGGCATCACGGCCCAGTCCGCCCCGGCTTTTTCCAACAGCCGAAGCGCCGAGCGGGCGCGCTTGAGTGCGACGCGGGCGCGGTGCACGGCATCGACCGGGGTCGTCTCCATGGCCCCGAGTTCCGCCGCCGCGTCCGCGACGAGACCCGCCACGAGGACCGCCAGGCCCCCGCCAATCGGCCGGCGAGATGGAAGACGCAGCTTCATGCGCATCGGGCAGTGTGCCATGCGGTGCGGCCGACGTCAACGCGCCGGGCAAGTGCCGCTTGCGTCGATGGCCTGCGACCGCTTCGTTGAGTGGGTGAAGATCATCCGCCATCACACTGCGGCCGGACCCGCCTGGGCGGCCTTGCAGCCCGACGGCACCGCGCGCGCCATCGCCGGCGACCTCCTCGGCGAGTACCGCGTCACGGCCGAGATCGTGCGTCCCGGCAAGCTCCTCGCCCCGCTCCAGCCCGCCAACCTCCTTTGCATCGGGCTCAACTACCGGCAGCACGCCGCCGAGAGCAAAAGCGAGCCGCCGCCGCATCCCGTGCTGTTCCTCAAGAACACCGCCAGTCTCCAGCACCCCGGCGCCCCCATCGAGATCCCGGTGAAGCTGGCCAGCACCCGCGTGGACTACGAATGCGAGCTCGCGGTCGTCATCGGCCGCCGGTGCAAGAACGCCACCCGGGCCAACGCGCTGGATTTTGTGCTCGGCTACACCTGTGCCAACGACGTGTCCGCGCGCGACTGGCAGCGCGACGGCGGCGGCGGCCAGTGGTGCCAGGGCAAGAGCTTCGACACCTTCTGCCCGCTCGGCCCGGTCCTGGTGACCAAGGATGAGCTTCCCAACCCGAACGATCTCCGCATCAAAACCGTGCTCAATGGCGCGACGATGCAGGACTGGACCACGGCCGACATGATCTTCGACGTGCCGGCGCTGATCGAGTTCCTCAGCGGCAGCAAGACGCTGCTGCCCGGCACCGTGATCCTCACCGGCACGCCGCACGGCGTCGGCTTCGCGCGCAAGCCGCCCGTCTGGCTCAAGGCGGGCGACACGGTGAGCGTCGAGATCGAGAAGATCGGCACGCTCACCAACCCGGTGATCAACGAGCCGGTCTGACGGAGCAACCGTTCAGCGCGCCTGGCAGGTCCGGCGTGCCGATCGATAAAGGGCCGCGATCGCGAGGATAAACACGACGATGCCGATGACGATGCCGGGCGTCGCAAAGCCGTCCCCGACCACGGCCAGCGGGGTGTCGTTCCCGACCGCCGCCACGATCCCGGCAAAGGCGACGCCAAACAGGCTCTCGCCCACGATCAATCCGGTCGCGCCGAGCACCCCCATGCGCTTGGCGAATTCGCGATTGGCCCGCCCGTCGGCCCAGCGCTCGTAGAACCAGCCGATCACGGCGCCGACCGTGATCAGCACCGTGAGCGACATCGGCAGATAGATGCCCATGCCGACGCAAAGCGGCGGCATCCGCATCCGGCCCGCCTTGCGCAGGCCTTCATCGAGCACGATCGAGCCGACGCCGATCAGCGCCCCCCAGCCGATCAGGTGCCAGTCGAGGTCGCCCCCGAGCACGCCCTTCGCCAGCGCGGAAATGAGGGCGGCTTGCGGCGCGCCGAGCGCGTGCGCCCCGGCGCCAGGTGCGCCCGCGAAGCCAAAGGCCTTGTTCAGCAGGTCGAGGACCGGCGGGATCACGAGCGAGCCGAAGATCACGCCGTAGATGAGCGCGAGCTGCTGCCGCCACGGGGTCGCGCCGACCAGCTGGCCGGTCTTCAGGTCCTGGAGATTGTCGTTCGAAATGGTCGCGATCGAAAACACGATGCCGGTCGTGAACAGCGCGTAGGCCACGAGGGCCCGGGTCTGCTCCGGGCTGCCGCCGTGTCCGTAGACGAGCACCAGCAGGACCGCCGCGCCGAGCACGGAGAGGATGCCGACGCCCGACACAGGACTGTTCGACGCGCCGATCAACCCGGCCATGTAACCGCACACCGAGGCGATGATGATTCCAACCACGATCACGAACACCAGGGTGCCGAGGATCACGGGCCCCAAGCCCGAGGCGATGGCCGTGCCCCGGCTGAAATACCACAACAGCCCGGCGGTCGGCGCCAGCAGCGCCACGATGGAGCCGCCGACGATTCCGATCGGAAGATCGCGCTCGGTGAGCTCCAGTTCCGTGCCCGCCTGCCGCGCCTTCGATGCCGCCATCGCCGCGGTGATGCCCTTCACGATCGGGCCGATGATCCGGAACAGGCTCCACAGCGCCGCCACGCCGATGGTGCCGGCGCCGATGAAGCGCACTTCGCTGCGGAAGGTGGCGTTGACGATCGTGTCGACGTCGCCCGCCATCCCATGCAGGGCCGTCAGCCAGGGCATCAAGCCGCCCCACGCGATCGCCATGCCGAGCAACATGGCGATGCCAACGGAGAGCCCGACCAGATGGCCCACGCCGATCAACGCCAGCGACATGCTGGTGGCGACACCGGTCGCCCCGGCCCCGACACGAAAGTTGATCCCGATTTCGCCGGCCGCGACGCGCATGGCGGCGAGCAGCGCGTAACCCGCCGACCAGAGCGACCCAAGGATGATCATCCGCAACCCCTTCGCGTTCTCCTCCCGGCCCTCGGCCGAGCCGAACCCGACCTTCAGCACCTCGGCGGCCGCGACACCTTCCGGATACGGCAGGTCCGAGCCGGTCACCAGGGCGCGCCGCAAGGGAACCGAGAACATCACGCCGAGGATGCCGCCGATCGCGCACACGGCGACGGTCGTCCAGTAGGGGAAGCCCTGCCACCAGCCGACCATGATCAGGCCGGGCAGGACGAAGATGATCGCCGCGAGGGTCCCGGCGGCCGAGGCAATCGTCTGGACGATGTTGTTCTCGAGAATGTTCGAGTTGCCGACGAAGCGCAGGATCGCCATCGAAATCACCGCCGCCGGGATGGAGGTCGCGAAGGTGAGGCCGACCTTGAGGCCGAGGTAAACGTTGGCCGCCGTGAACAACAACGTGATCAGGCCGCCGAGGATGACGCCGCGAACGGTGAGTTCGCGCAGGGCGTGGTCTTTTTGCATGGCGCAGGTTGCGGAGCGACCCGATTCGCAGCAAGCCTCGGAAGCGATTCGCCGACCCGAAAGCGACGAGGCGCGAACCCGGCGGGTCAGCGCCTTTTCGCCGCCCGATCGCGGGCCGCGACCAGGCGCTTGATGAGCCAGTAAAGCATCTCGAGTCGCGGCACGGGCACCCCGACGGATTTCGCGCGTCGTACCGGCTCACCCCAGATTTCCTCGACCTCGACATCGCGGCCTTCGGTGAAATCGATCAGGCTCGAGGGCCGGTAAACACCCATTTTCGCCGTCCGCTCGAATTGCAGGTCCACGAACGAGCGCGGGATCTCGTGGCCGAACTTGGCGGCGGCGTCCACGATTTCCTCCATCAATCGCCGGGCGAGCGTCCGCAAGCCGTCGTCGGCCAGCAGCACGTCGGTCGTGATCCCGCCGCCCACGATCGAAAGCCCGTTGAATGGCACATTCCAGACGAGTTTGTGCCAGCGCTGCCCCTCCAGGTTGTTCTGCGCATCGCATTTCACCCCGGCCCGGCGCCACAAGGCGGCGACCGCCTGCGTGAGCTCACCCGCCGGCTGGCCGAACTTGCCGACGGTCATCAATCCCGGGAAGCTGCATTCGACGACCCCGGTGGCGGTGCGAACGCAGCCGATGTAACAAATGGCGCCGAGGACGTGTCCCGGCCCGACGATCTCCGCCACGGGTTCCTCGACCCCCAAGCCATTTTGCAGGGTCAATACGGTGGTGTTCGGTCCCAACAACGGCGGAAGCAGGGTCTTGAGCGCGTCGTTGGCGGTGGCTTTGGTCGCGATAATAACCAAGTCGACCGGACCGATTTCGGCCGGCGAACCGTAAACCCGCAGCTTGCGAACCGTGATGCGCTCGGTCGGGGTTTTTACGCGGATACCCCGGGCCACCAATGCCGCCCGACCACTGCGCGCGAGGAAATGTACGTCTTCGCCTGCTTTGGCGAGTCGGGCCCCATAATAACATCCCAAGGCACCGGCACCGATGACAGCGATTCGGGGTTTGGAGGGAAAGTGAGCACTCACAAGCCCCATTTCGTCACAAAGATAGTTCGAAAACTCAACCACTCAGTCAGGCGCGCCTTTTCGCGAATAACCGGATTTCTTCACACTGGCCTAACACTGTCTCCAGGCGACCGCCCTACGCCAGGAGCGATGCCTCTGCAGAGGGGTCTGATCCCATTGCTGCCACGGGGATCGAGGGACTTCATCTGTGCGTCTTTTTGCCTTTCCGCTCTCAAATTCGTCGCGCGACCGGCTTTTACCCCTTTGGCGGCAGCGATTTAAAATTAACATGCACAGCATCAGGGTCACTAATCCCGAACTGCCCTCCCATAAGCCATCTCCCAACTGCGGGTTTCCCAGATGAGGCGCCGGGGCCGGTCCGCCCTGTTCACACCTCTACATCGCCCTTCGACGAGAGCGAAAAAGTACCCTGACTGACAAGTTATTCACACCGGCCTGGGCGCACTCAAAGAGGCATGTTATCCGTCAGCCGGATTTCATCGACCCAGAAGGCCATGGCGAGCAGGCATTGGCCCGGTATCACCTCGCGCATCTGCTCCATCGTAACGCGGTCAACCACCGAAATGTAGATGACGCGCAAGCGACGCTTCTGCGCGATCAGGTGCGTGGCTTCGGCGACCAGCCGGTCGGGACTCCGCACGCCGGCTTCGACCATTTCCTTGGCGCGCCGGAGCGCCCCATAAACCGCCAACGCCTCGTCCCGCTGCCCGGGAGAGAGATAGCTGTTGCGCGCGCTCACCGCCAGGCCGTCCGGGTCGCGCACGGACGGACCGGTGACAATCTCCACGGGCAGCAGCAGGTCGCCGGCAACTTTGCGCACCACGGCCACCTGTTGCGCATCTTTCTCGCCCATGATGAGCACATCGGGCCGGGTGATGTTGATCAGCTTGAGCCAGCAGGTCAGCACGCCCTTGAACAGGCTCGGGCGCGACACGCCGCACAGGTTGCGACTGATGGCATCCTCCAGCACGAGGCTGGAAAAACCACGGGGAAACATCTCCTCGGGGGTGGGCGTAAATAGCAGGTCCACATTTTCCTGCGCGCACAGTGTGGCGTCCGCCGCCGGCGTCCGCGGGTAGCGCGCCAGGTCCTCGCTGGGCCCGAATTGCAGGGGGTTGACGAAGGCCGACACGATCACGGCATACCCGCGGTCCCGCGCCAGCCGAATGAGGCTCACGTGGCCGGCATGCAGGGCTCCGAGGGTGGGCACCAGCGCCACCTTTCGCCCCCCCTGGCGCAGGGCCGAAGCCGCCTCCCGCATCACCTCGATCTTTTCGATTTTTTGCATGGCCAGTTCCTGACTTGAACTATCCAACGACGCTACCTTTATCAAGCCTCTTGCCTTCGGCCGGGCGCCTCGGAACGCCTCCGCCGTCGCCGCCACTCAATGATCCACATCAACGACAGCTTCACCAAGCTCACGGCCTCCTATCTATTTGCGGACATCGCCCGCCGCGTGAACGCGTTCGCCGCGGCGCATCCGGACCAGCCGGTGATTCGCCTGGGGATTGGCGACGTGACCGAGCCGCTCCCCCCGGTCTGCATCGCCGCGTTGCACGCCGCCACCGACGAGATGGCCAGCCGCGCCACCTTCAAGGGCTACGGCCCCGAGCAGGGCTACGCGTTCCTGCGCGAGGCGATCGCGCAGCACGATTTCCAGGCGCACGGGGCGAAGATCGAGCCCGACGAGATCTTCGTCAGCGATGGCTCGAAGTGCGATGTGGCGAACATCCAGGAGATCTTCGCGCAGGACACCCGCCTGGCGATTCCCGACCCGGTCTACCCGGTGTATGTCGACACGAACGTCATGGCCGGGCGGACCGGCGCGAACGACCATGGCCGCTATGCCGGCATCCGGTATCTCGATTCCACCGCCGCCAACGGCTACGTGCCCGCCCCGCCCGCCGAGCCCGCCGACTTGGTTTACCTTTGTTTTCCCAACAATCCCACCGGCGCCGTGGCCACGCGCGAACAACTCGCGGCCTGGGTCGAGTATGCGCGGCGGCATGGTGCCGTCATTCTCTTCGACGCCGCCTACGAGTCGTACATCCGCACGCCCGGCATTCCCCGTTCGATCTACGAAATCGAGGGCGCCCGGGAAGTCGCGATCGAGTTCCGCAGCTATTCGAAGCTCGCGGGCTTCACCGGCCTGCGGTGCGCCTACACCGTCGTGCCGAAGTCACTCCAGGCCCGCGACGCCTCCGGCCGGATGCACGCCGTGCACGGGCTGTGGAATCGCCGGCATACGACGAAGTTCAACGGTGTTTCCTACCCGGTGCAACGGGCCGCGGCGGCCGTCTACTCGGACGAAGGTCGCAAGCAGACCCGCAGCCTGACCGACTTCTACCTCGGCAATGCCGCGCTCATCCGCGCCGCGATGTCGAAGCTCGGCCTGAGCTGCGTCGGCGGCGACAACGCCCCTTATATCTGGGTGAACACCGGCCGCGACTCATGGGAATTCTTCGACCTGCTCTTGACGAAGGCGCAGGTGGTATGCACCCCGGGGGCGGGCTTCGGCCGCTGCGGCGAGGGCCACGTCCGCATCAGCGCCTTCAATTCCCGGCAAAACGTCGAACAGGCTCTCGCGCGGATCGCCGCGGCGCTGCGGTAGACCGCCGGCGCCGCCACGGGCAAACCGGCGCCGCCGCGCTAAGACCGAACCACGGGCGGCGCTGGCCATGGCCGGCCAGGTTTCCGGACCGCGGGACCGGCTGCAATGGATGCGATTCTTCCGCCGGCCATGGTCACGACCTGGTCGGCGATCGCGGTGAGCCGCGCCGCATGCGCGGCCACGATGACCGTTTTCCCTTCCGCGTCGCTAAGGCCACGCAGCAGCCGCGCCAGGGCGTCCTCGGCGCCGGCATCGAGAGCCGAACTGGGCTCGTCCAGCAGGAGGATCGGCGCCGCCGCGTAGAGCGCCCGGGCGATCGCCAGGCGCTGGCGCTGCCCGCCGGAAAGGTTCGTCCCGTTTTCGTTCAAGGAGGCAAAGAAGCCTCCGGGAAGCTGCTCGATGAAATCCAGGATCCCGAGCTCGCGACAGATTTGGAGCAGGCGTTCGTGGTCCGGTTCGCTTTCCCCGGGAGCGAGATTCTCCAGGACGGTGCCGGAAAGCAGGTGCGTCTGCTGGGCCACGACCGCCTGGTGCCGCCGGAGGCTGGCGAGCGTGAAATAGCGCAGGTCCACTTCCCCAACCAGAATCCGGCCGGCGGCCGGCAGGTAGAGTCGCTGCAGCAGGGCCAGCAGGGTGCTCTTGCCGCAACCCGACTCGCCCACCAGCGCCGTGATCCGTCCGCAGGGTATCGACAGGGTGACATCCTGGAGTGTCGCCAGCCGTCCCGGATGTTTGAACACCACGGATTCGAGCCTGATCTCCCGCGCGTGCGCCGACGTGAATGCAATCGTGCCCTGGTCGGGCTCCAGCTCGAGGTCCATCAGTTCGAAGAGCCGGTCGGTCGCGATCAGTGTTTCCTGGATCGATGCATTCAGCCCGATCAGGGTTCCGATCGGGCCCGAAAGATATCCGGCGAGCGTATAGCACGACATGAGCTGGCCCGGGGTGAGGCCCGCCTCGAGCACCAGGCCGCCCCCGAGCCAGAGCAAGCCGATCAGGTAAACCTGGGTGACCAGCGTGACGGCCGTGTTGCTGCCCAACGCTACGACAGAGGTGCGCCAGACCACCCGCAGCAACCGCACCAGGCGAGTCTCAGTGCGCAGGACCGCGTATTCCTCCAGCCGGAATCGCCGTAGCACCGGCTGGGCGTGGAGCGACTCGACCAGTTGCGCACCGAAATCCGCTCCGCGCTCCATCAGTTGGCGCTGGTAGCGCCGGTTCGCCCGATTGACCAACCAGTAGATGGCGGCGTTGCCGGGCAGGACGGCAAGCGAGAGCAGGGCCAGTTGCCAGGACCAGACAAACATCGCCCCGAGCGTGAAGACCAGGATGAGTGGATTCAGCACCAGGTTCAGCAGCGAGCCGTTCAGGAAGTTGCGAATCTTGATCGCATCGCCCACGCGGGAGGTGATCTCGCCCACCCGCATCGTGTCGAAGAATACCTGCGGCAGATGCAGCAGGTGCCGGTAGTAGCCCAGCATGAGCCCGGCATCGATGCGCTGGGCCGTCCGGATCGAGAGCAGCGCCTGGAACCAGCCCAGCAGCAGCTTGAATCCGAGAACCAGCAGCATCGTCACGCTGAGCAGGTTCAGCATCTGCCGGTTACCGTCGGGTATGACCTGGTCCATGATCTTCTCGACGTAAACCGCCATGGCCAGCCCGAGAATGGTCGTCACGATGGCCCCCGCCAGGGCCTGGGTGATCACGGACCGGTGCGGCTGCAGCAGCTGCCAAAGCCGTTGCCGCGGCGATGCCGCATGATTGCCCGGCCGGAACCCGCTGTCCGGCGCCAGCAGGACAAGGATGCCCGTCCAAACCGACGCAAATTTCGCGCGCGGCCATTTCTCGATCCGGCCAACCGCGGGGTCCATGACCCGCGCATGGCGCGGCGTCCATCCGACCAGGACGACATAGTGCAGGAGCCGCCCTTCGATCAGGCAATGGGCGATCGCCGGCAACGGTACGGTGGCCAGGGCGGCGACCGGACCTTTCACACCCTTCGCGGTGAATCCCAGGATCCGCGCCGCTTCCACCAAGCCCAGCGCCGTCGATCCCCTTTGGTTCGTACCCGCAATCTGCCGGAGCCGGGCCACCGGCACGATCTTGCCGTAATGCGCACAGACGAAGCCGAGGCACGCCGCCCCGCAATCCGTGACATCGTGCTGCTGATACTGACGGACTGCCGACACGGGGACAAGCAGGCGTACCCCCAGGAAACTACTGCGACAGCAGCGATGAGAGGACTGCCTTGATCCTCGACCAATGGCTGACGATCACTTGCATGATGCCCCAGCCAAGCAGGCCGCCGACCGCGAGCACAATCCAGTCGGTTGGTTTTTTGATGAGCTTCATTGCGTTGGTGCCTACGACATCCCGGGATGTCGTAGGCGACGTTGCTTGTACTTAGTTGATCATCGCGGCGATGATGCCGTAGCCAATCGAACTGGCCCCGACGGTGCCTGGGTAGAGGGTCGGATAGCCATTGACGACACTGCCGATTGCTCCGCCGATGAACTGGCCGAAGTCCCTCCAGAAGCTGTCGCCACCTACGACCGCGGTGAGTTCCGAATCCTGCATGGTTTTCATGTGGGCAATTCCTCAGGCTCGGAGATCAGGCGAAGGAATTATATCCTTCGCTGATGCCCTTGGTGAAGTCGCTCCAGTTATTGACGATGCCCTTGGCAAAGAAGCCTGCCGCGGCGATGGCCGTCCCCACGAGAAGGAGGGTCATCGGGTCACCGCCGGTGAGCCCCTCGAGTTCATGTTCGTTCATTTCATGCATTTCCGTTTTCATGTTTTGCTGTTTTCTCCCGACGGAATTGCCGGGAAAAGGGGCGGCGGCCGCTGGGGGTCTGATGAGGCATTTCCATCAGGCAGGAACCGGCCGATCCCCTGCCCTGACTTTGACAGAACAACGCGCCGGGTGAATTGGGTGCCGGCGCACGCGTCGCCGAAAAATCAGGCCACGGTTCAGCCGGTCGATCGACCGTCCAGAGGGTTGAACAATGCGTTCGCATCGTCGTAGAAGAGCTGAAGGACGCTCCGCCGGGCGACGAGGAAGCGAGCCGACAGCGTCAGCCCCTTCCTTAGTTCGCCGCGCGCGCCGCCGGGCAGGTGCAACGCGGTCGTGCGGGGATGAACGACGACTTCGAATGCGTTGGCCCCCGGGTTCCCGTCACCCCGGTTCACCAAGTCGCCGCCGATGGCCGTCACCGTGCCGTCGAGCATGCCCCATTGGGTGTAGGGATAAGCGTCGACCTGCAGCCGGACGTCCTGGCCCACGCGCACGAGGCCGATGTCACGCGGGGAGACGTAGGTGTCCACCACCAAGCCAGCCTCGGGAGAAACCTCGCCCAAGGCTTCGCCGGCGGCGACAAATCCGCCCGGGCTCAGGCCGCGAAAGCCCAGCAGCACCCCGGTGGCCGGGGCCCGCACGGCGTATTGCGCCTGTTCCTCGTGCAAGCGTTGCGCCTCGGAAACGAGGCCGGCCAGCGCCGTCGTCTCGTCACGCAGCCGCGCCTGCCAGCGCGCCAGGGCCTGCTCCTCCAGCAACCGGGTCTCGGCCGCCAGCCGGTCCACCTCATAGCGCGCATTGTCGAATTCCTGGCGGGTGGCAATGCCCTTGGCCGCCAGCTGGGTGTAGCGAGCCAGTTCGCCGCGCGCCTTGGATTCGGCGAGGCGATAGGAAGCCAGTTGCGCCAGCACCCCGGCCTGCTCCTGTTGCAGCGTCGCAGTGCGGAAAGATGATTTAACCACCGGCACCGCCTGCGGCGGCGGAGGAAGCGACAACGGGCCGGTGGTCTCTTCCCTCGCCTGATTGTTGCCCGCCGGATTGGCGGGCTGCCGGCAAATGCCGGTGGTTAAAATCTGCAGGTCGGCCACGAGGTCGCGTGCCTCCGTTTGCAGCCGCTCGTTGCGCGCCAGCCGCTCCTCCACGTCGCGCGAGCGGAGCAACAGCAACACCTGCCCGGCGCTCACGCGCTCGTTGTCACGGGCCAGGACTTGCGCAATGTGCCCGGACACCGCCGGCCTCAACCCCATGCGCTCCATCACCGGCCGCACCAGCCCCGCAGCCCGGATCGAGACATCCACCTCGATGAACGGAAGGCTGGCCAGGCCGGCCGAGATCCCGGCCAGCAGGAGCCAATAGATCCACGAGGATTCCCGGCCGTGCTCGGCCAACAGGCTCTCGACCGTGTCGACGCCCATTTCCGCCGGAATCAAGGTTGCCGCATTTCCGTTCATGGCTTCAGCGGGAACCCGGGGCCCGGCGGTCCGCGATTTGCGCCAACCGCATCGCGGCGGGGTTCGAATGGAGGGGCGCTGCCGTCGGTTTCATGCCCGCACCCTGCGAGCGAAGTGCGCGGGAGGTAAGCGCTCCGTTTCCTAAAAAAACGCGAGAGTTAGGGCTTGACGGTTTCGCGGCAGATGACGCCCCCAGGAAATTTCGCGCGGCTCGACCGGACGAGCCCGCGATCCGTGCCGGTTGGCTCACGCCACGGGTCGAATCATTCCCGCGCGTAATTCGTCCTAAGAATTGTCGCGCTCGCGCGTGGTCTGGGCATGAACCCCACCCTGCCCAACCATGGAATGCGTCCCGCCGCCGCGGCTGTCTGCCAGGCTCCGGGCAACTGGCGGCTCGACCAACTGCCCAAGGCTTCGTTCCCGCTCCTCGCCCTGCTCGTCTCCGCCGGCTTCCACGCGGCATTTCTGCTGGCGTTCAACGGCCACGCGCCACGGATCATCCGCTTCGCGCCCCCGACCGTCCCGACCTCGGAGCCGTGGCCGGTTGTACCCAACGACCCGGAGCCGCCGCCGACTGATATCAAGGCATTGGATGACCCGCCCGTCGTGAGCATTCCGCGCCTGGCCGACCTGCCCTCACGGCTCGACCTGCAAAATGACTTTGTCCAGAAGCTCGAACCCAACGCGCCGTTGCCGGAGATCAAGGGCGACCGCGTGCTCAAGATCCCGATCCATGCCGGCAATGGCGGACCCCGGGCGCTGCCACCCGATACCTTTTCCCCCGACCAACTCGATCGCGCGCCGCGCGTCGTCGCCCAAACGGCCCCGCACTATCCGCGCGAGATGCAGAACCTGGCCATTTCCGCCGAAGTGGTGGTTGAATTCATCGTCGACACCACCGGCGCCGTCCAGTCCGCCCGCATCGTTTCCTCCACCCATCCGGGGTTCGATCGCGCGGCGCTGGATGGCGTGCGGCGCTGGAAGTTCCGTCCGGGCCTGAAGGACGGCCGCAAGGTCAACACCCGCATGCTCCAGCCAATCCGCTTCTCGCTGGACGAACACCCCGGCGCCTGAGCGCGCGGCGTCGCCCTCAGCTCAGCTCCGCCGGCCGGCCATCGTGCACCCAGAAGCGCGCGACCACCAGGTGGTCGTGCTTCAGGTCGTAGCCCCACTCCGTGTCGGTCAGCCGGACCTCCTTCACGCGCACCTCGCCGTCGGGCTGGTTCAGCGCCTCCTCCCACTCGCGCAAGGCGGCCGCGCGGGCGGTCTCGAAGGCTGATTCGACGGTGGCGAACTTTCCGCAGTTCTTGACGCGCTGCGTCATCTTGCCGGTCGGGTCCTTTTCCAAGCCGAAACGGAAGACCGAAAATCCGGTGTTCATTCGTGGAGGCTCATGGGAACCATCGTTTGCCGGAACCATGCCAACCGAGGTCCCGAGCGCAACCAGAATTCATGGTCCGGCCGGCGCGCTCAGCCCGGGCCCGCCGGCTTCACGGCCGCCACCGCCGCCGCCAGCGCGTCGGCCAGCTCGTCCGCCGCCGCCCGCATCAAGGCCACGAGTTCCGCGGGGTCCTTGCCGGACCACGTCCGTGGGCTCGACTTGAAAACTCCCCGCACGGCGTCCGCGCGGCGCGCCCCCGCCGGCAGGATCGAGTAATCCGCCTGCAATTCCACGCTGTTGCCCGCCGGCCGGACGAGTTCGAACCTAACCACCTCCACGCTGACTGTGGCGCCGCCCGGGACCGCGCCGAGTCGCGCGCGCAGGATTTCCGTCAGCGCCTCGTCCAGCGGCTCGGCCCAGCGGAATTCCTCGAGGTAGCTGATTTCGTTGGGCGCCACGCGCACCGCCAGCGACCGGCCGTGCAGGTGGCCCGCCAGGCGCACGGGCCGCACCTGCGTGGCGTCGGCCACCGGACCGGGGCCGACCTCGCCGCCGAGGGTGAAATGCCGCACCACGTCGGCCTGCGGCTCGGGCAGGCCGCAGGAGCTGAGCACAAGGCTGATGGCTGAAAGCTGAAGGCTGAAGGCCGCCAACGCCCAGCGGGGTCGATGCGTGTTCATCTGTGGTTGGTCTCCGCTCATTTCTTCTTCTTGCCCACGAGCAGCGAGCTGGGGTTGCGCTCGATGGCGTCGGCCAGGCGCTCGAGCGATGCGGCCGCGTCGGCCACCTGCCGCAACGCCACCGCGACGTCGTCGCCGACCTGGCCCTGGTCGCGGACGAACGTCCGTGTCGTCGCGGCGGCCGCGTCGAGCGATTTCATCGCCGCCTGGGCGTCGGCCAGCGTCTGCTTGAGCTCGTCGCTCACCGGGCCCGTGTTCTGCTCGAACTTGGCCAGCGCCGCGCGCGTCTCGGTGATCGCGCCGTTGAGGTTGGCGAAGGTCTGCTTCGCCTCGGGCGAGCTGACGAGCGCGCTGACGGCGTCCGCCGCCCCGCCCACCCGCGCCGACAGCCCCTTCACGTCGAGGTCGTTGATCTTCTGATTCGTCGCCGCGAGCACACCGCGGATGTCCTTGGCCAGCCCGGCGAAGTCGACCTTCTTCAGGTTGGCCACGATCTCCACGATGCTCTGCTGCACCTGCGAGATCGGCGACGGGATCGAGGGCACCACCGGGTAAGCTTCGGCCACGAATCGCGGATCGGCCGGATACTCGTGCGGGTCGTTGAAATCGAGCTCGACGAACAGCAGCCCGGTGATGCCGGTGAGGCTGAGGCCGGCGCGCAGGCCGCGGTCGATGAGCTTCTGCAGCTCGGCGGTGCTGGTGAGGTCGATCGGCTTGCCCTTCGGGTCGACGAGGACGTTGCGGTGGATCTCGCAGACCACCTGCACCAGCGCCTTGCTGCCGGCCTCGTAGCGGACATTGATCGCGGCGACCCGGCCGACGCGCACCCCGTTGAGCTTCACCGGCGCGCCCGGGTCGAGGCCGCTCACCGATTCGTCGAAATAGACCAGGAAGCGCGTGGGCTTGGCGAAGATGTTCGACCCGCCGAACGACAGGAAGGCCACCACGGCCACCAAAAGCGCGCCAAGGACAAACATGCCGACGGTCGAGGGGCTGAGTTTCGTCTTCACGGGGTCGTCGCCTCCTCTTGTCGCGGAACCGGCGGCAGCCGTCTATTCAAAAACTCCTGCACGCGCGGGTCGCCGTGCCCGTCCCGCAGGGCGCGGGGGTCGCCCTCGGCGATGATGCCGCGGGCGTCGCGGTCGAGCATGACCACCCGGTCGGCGATGTCGAAGATGCTGGCCAGCTCGTGGGACACGATGACGATGGTGGTGCCGAGCGTGTCGCGGATCTGCTTCACCAGCGCGTCTAGCTTCAGCGAGGTGATGGGGTCGAGGCCCGCCGAGGGCTCGTCGAAAAAGACGATCTCGGGGTCGAGCGCGAGCGCCCGCGCCAGGCCGGCGCGCTTCTTCATGCCGCCGCTGATCTCCGCCGGGAAATAGTCCTCGTAACCGGCCAGCCCGACCTGCGCCAGCTTGAGCGCCGCGATCTCGTCGCGCTCCTTCCGCGCGAGATCGGTGAGCAGTTCGAGCGGCAGGCTCACATTCTCGGCCAGCGTCATCGAGCTCCACAGCGCCGCGCCCTGGTAGAGCACGCCGAAGGTCCGGAGCAGCCGGCGCCGCTCGGCCGGCGACGCATGCGTGAAGTCGCGCCCGGAATATTTCACGGTGCCCCGCGCCGGCTGTTTCAACCCGATCAGGTGGCGGAGCAGCGTGCTCTTGCCGCAACCGCTGCCGCCGATGATGAAGAAAATTTCCGCGCGCCGGACCGCGAAGGTGACCTGCTCGAGCACGACCTGCTCGCCGTAGGCGCAGCGCACGCCCTCGACCTCGATGGCGGGCAGGGCCCCGGAGATATCAGACCCGGGATTCACCAGCCGAGGATGTTGAAGATGACGGCGAACACCGCGTCCGCCACGGTCATGAGCAGCACGCTCGTGACCACGGCCGCCGTCGCGGCCTGGCCGACGCCCACGGCGCTGCGGTCGGCCTGCAGGCCGCGCCAGCAGCCGGCCAGGCCGATGAGCAGGCCGAACGCCGCGCCCTTGATCAAGCCCGTGCTGATGTCCGACAGGTCGACGATGGTCTGCATCTCGGCCCAGAACAGGTTGGGCGGAATGTTCAGCGGCCGCGCCGCCGCCACCGCCATGCCGCCCAGCACGCCCAGGCCGTCCGAATACAGCGTCAGGAAGGGCATCATCCAAAACAAAGCCGAGATGCGCGGCATCACGAGGAAATCCACCGGGGACACGCCGAGCGTCTCGAGCGCGTCGATCTCCTCGTTCGCCTTCATGTTGCCCAGGGTCGCCGCGAAGGCCGCGCCCGTGCGCCCGGCGAGCACGACGGCGGCCATCACCGGGCCCATCTCGCGCACCACCGCGAGGCCGACCATGTCGGCGATCCAGATGTCGCCGCCGTACTGGCGCACGACGATCGAGCCGGTGTAGGCCAGCGTCACGCCGACGAGGAAGCTGATCAGGCCGACTATGGGCAGCGCCATCGCGCCGCATTGCTGCATCTCCGAGAAACTGTCGCGCCAGCGGAACTGCGCCTGGCCGCGCACGAAGCGGCCGACGCTGTAGACGCATTCGCCCACGAGCTGCGCCAGCTCCTTGGTCTCGGCCCAGAGCTTGACGGTCGTCAAGCCAACGCCGGTCACCAGGTCCGGCACCCGGGCATGCGCCTCGGTCGGGTGGGCCTTGGCCGCGAGCAGGTCGGCCAGCCGGCCCGCTTCGACCGGTACGCCGCGTTCCGCCAGCTCGACGCCGTGCCGGGCGCTCCAGCGGCGCGCACCGCTGATGAACAGGGCCAGCGAGCTGTCCCAGCCGCCGACGCCGCCGGCCTCGACCCGGACCCGCTGCGGTCGCGCGCCGGTCATCGTGTTCTCCCAGGTGGGATGTTCCTCCGCGATCCGCCAGTCGCCCTCGACCCGCAGCACCATGGTCTCGCCTTCATGCGAGACCTCGATCCGGGCGGGGTGGACAGGGATGGCGGAAGCCATGCGGGGGGAAAGTGTTGGGCCCCGGCGGCCGGCGGGCCAGACTGATTTTTGGCCCCGCCTTGGCCGCGCCGCCGCAAACCTCGCCCCGGCCGCCGGCCCGGCGGGGGGCGGCGGACGAGGTGGTCACGAAGGAAGGCCGGGGCATTTTTGTCCGTGCAATTACGTGCGCCGTTCGGGACAGTTGTTCCTTTCATGCGCCTCCAAACCTTCCTTTTCGACCTGGACGGCACGCTCCTCGATCATTTCCAGGCGATCCACCGCTGCCATACGCACACGATGCGGCAGCTGGGCCTGCCGCCGCCGACCATGGAGCAGGTGCACCGCGCGATCGGCGCCGGCCTCGAGGTGGCGATCGAGCGGCTGGTCGGACGTGAACTGGTGGCGGAGGCCCTGCCCATCTACTGCGCGCACTGGGATGCCACGATGCTCGACGACGTCGAGCTGTTCGCCGGCGCGCGCGAGCTGATCCTGGCGTTGAACGCCGCCGGCGGCCGCTGTGCCATCTTCACCAACAAGCGCGGCGACTCCTCGCGCCGCCTGGCCGACCACCTCGGCCTGACCGCGCACCTGGCCGGCGTCTTCGGGGCGCAGGATACGCCATGGCTCAAGCCCGACCCGCAGTTCGCCCGGCACGTCCTCCAGGTGTTGCACGCCGAGGCGGCCACCGCCGCCTTGATCGGCGACTCGGTGTACGACTGCGCCGCGGCCCGCAATGCCGGCATCGAATTCCATGGCGTGTTGACCGGGACCCATTCCGCAGCCGAGCTGCGCGCCGCCGGAGCCGTGCACATCCATCCGGACCTCATCGCGTTGAAACCCGTGCTGCTGGGCTAAGCGCGCGCTGGCTGTGGAGGCGGGGTGTCCTCACCCCGCGAGGCGTGCAGGACGAAGGGCAACCCTGCCATTCACCACTGGAGGGCTGGTCTCCCGACCAGCCGCGGCCGGCCGGGAGGCCGGCCCTCCCTTGGCTGAGCGGCCCCTCAACCGCGATGGTCATGCCCCGCCGCCAGGATCACCGCGCCTTGCGCAACACCGCGAGCTTCGTCTCGACCACCTCGAAGCGCAGCCCGTTCGCCGCGCAGAATTCCTCCAGCGCCTGGCGCGAGCCGTCGTAGACATGGCCGGGATGGCAGTCGTCGATGACGATCACGCCGCCGGGGCTGAGCCGGGGCCACAGCTTCGCCAAGGCAGCTTGCGTCGGCAGGTACAGGTCGACATCGACCAGCGCGAAGCAATACGTCACCTCCGGGGGAAACTCGAAGTCCTGCACCGCCGCCGCCCACGAGGTGACGCGGGTGATGCCGTTGGCGAGCATCGTGCGGTCGAACCAGCGCTGCGAATTGATCGTGAACTTCGCCAGCGCGCGCCGATCGTCCGCCGAGTCCTTGCCCCGCTTCGTCCGCTCGTGCGCCACGTCGTCCGCAACAAACCCGCCAAACGTATCGAGTGCGAGGTAACGCTTGTGGGGCGCCACCGCATCCAGGTGCCGGTTGAGGAACACCGTCGTGTAGCCGCGATAGCAGCCGACCTCGCAGAGGTCACCGGGCACGGCCGCGGCCTCGGTCACCAGCGTCGTCAGGCGCGCGAGCTGCGCCGGCGTGAAGGCGTACCGGTATCGGTAGAGCAGGTACGAACGCAGCGGCGACCAGAACAGCGCGCGCTTCACGAGCCCGTCGACGAAGATTTCCCAGCGAGAGTTCGTCATGGCGGCCGAGCCTACGCCGCGGCCCCACCGGCGCAATCCTTCCGGGGCCCGTTCGCCATTGCGCCGCCCGCCGTCCCGGTGCAGGCTGCGGGGAGCCGCATCCCGGCCAGTCGGTGCGGCCCCACCCAACCATGAAAAGATACCTCCTGCTCCTCGCGGGCCTCGCCGTCGCCACGGCCGCGTCCGCCGATGACCATGCCACCCGGCTGGCCCTCGCTCGCGAAACGATCGCCGCCATGCACGCCGACAAGATGTTCGACGCGATGGCCGGCCAGATGAAGCAAATGGCCGGCCAGCTGTCGCCGCTGCCCGCCAGCGCGACGCCGGAGCAGCGCAAGAAGTTCGAGGAGATCCAGGCCAAGGCCCTCGACCTCTCCATGGGATCGATCAAAAGCCTGATGGCGAAGATGGATGAGGTTTACGCCAATGTTTACTCCGAGGCCGAACTGCGGGCCATGAAGGCGTTCTTCGTTTCGCCCGAAGGACAGTCGATGCTGGCCAAGCAGCCCCAGGTCATGGCGCAGGTCATGCCGCTCGTGCAGGAGATGCAGCGCGACCTCCTGCCCAAGATGAAGCAGCTCGCCGAGGACGCCAAAGCCAACCCGTGAGTCAGGTCCGGCGCTTGGACCGGTCGCGCCCGCGCCGGTCAAGCGCCGTTTATTCCGCGCGTTGGGGTCCGTTCCGCGCTTTCCTTCGCCGCGGCCGTCCTTAACCGTGTTCGCCGTGGCCCTCCCTCCCCCCGTTTCCCTCGCCGGCGTCCTCGAGCGGATCATCTTTTTCAACGAGGAGAACCACTACACAATCGCCGAGCTCAGGCCCGAGGTCGGGCGCGGAGGCGCGGCGGCGCCGACCGCCGAGGATCGGGTGACGATTGTCGGCCCCCTGCCCGGGGTGCAGTGCGGCGAGACCCTCCGGCTGACCGGCGAATGGACGCGGCACGCCCAGCATGGCGCCCAGTTCAAGGTCGCCGCCTTCAAGTCCGAGCTGCCGTCGTCCGTCTACGGCATCCGCAAATACCTCGGCAGCGGCCTGGTCCCGGGCATCGGCAAGGTTTACGCCAACAAGATCGTCGACGCCTTCGGCACGGACACCTTTCGCGTGCTGAGCGAGGAGTCCGGCAAGCTCCGCAAGGTGCCTGGCATCGGCAAGGTTCGCGCCGCCTCGATCAAGCAGGCGTGGGAGGAGCAGAAGACACTCCGCGAGGTGCACATCTTTCTCCAGACCTATGGCGTCACGACGTCGCAGTGCGTGAAGCTCGTCAACAAGTACGGCCCGGGAGCGAAGCAGGTCATCACCGCCGAGCCCTATCGCGTCGCGCGCGAGATCGAGGGCATCGGTTTCAAGACCGCCGACCGCATCGCCATCAACCTGGGCTACGCCAACGACGCCCCGCCGCGCCTGGACGCCGGCCTCGTCTTCGCCCTCGAGACCCTCGAGGAGGATGGCCACACCGCCTATCCGCGCGCAGCTCTCGTGGACTACGCCGCCACGCTGCTCGAGACGTCTGCCAGCTTCCTCGAAGCCCGCATCGACGCACTGCTCGCGGAGAAGTCCATCGTGCAGCACTCTTCTGTAGGGTCGTCCCTTGCGGACGGACCTGACTCGGCCCGGCGACAAGCACCGGCCCTACCGGCAAAATCCCAGACCTCGGACCCTAAATCTCCGAGCCCGCATCCTCACGATGCCGTCCTCCAACTTCCCGCCAACGACCGTGCCGAGCGCAAGATCGCCGAGGTCGTCCGTCGCCTCCAGGCCGTGCCCTCCGGGCTGCCGCCGATCAAGATCGAAGCCGCCATCGGCTGGGCGCAGGAGAAGGCGGGCATAGACTTCCACCCGCTGCAGCGCGATGCCCTGCAGCACGCCCTCGCGCACAAGGTCAGCATCCTCACCGGCGGCCCCGGCACCGGCAAGACGACCATCCTGCGGGCCCTCGTCGAGATCCTGAAGGCGAAGAAGGCCCGCGTGCACCTCGCCGCCCCAACCGGCCGCGCCGCGCAGCGGCTCGCCGAGACCACCGGCGGATTCGCGCAGACCATTCACCGCCTGCTCAAGTTCGAGGGCACGAAATCCGGCTTCTCAGTCAACGAGTCGGCGCCGCTCGCCACCGACTTCCTCGTCGTGGACGAGGCCTCGATGCTCGATTCGCGCCTCGCTGCCGCGCTCCTGCAGGCGGTGCCGGTCCGCGCACACCTCCTCCTCGTGGGCGACACCGACCAGCTCCCCAGCGTCGGCGCCGGCAACGTGCTCAAGGACCTGATTCAAGTGAGCAGTCAGCAGTCAGCAGTAAGCAGTCAGCCTGCAGATTCCCCTGCTCACTGCTCACCGCTCACCGCTCACGCCATCCCCGTCACGCGCCTCTCCGTCGTCTACCGCCAGAAGGACCAGAGCGCGATCGTCACGGTGGCGCACGCCATCAACGGCGGCGATGCCGCGCCGCCCCCGGTGGCCGGTGAGGTGGCGAAGGCCCAGGCGTGGAGCGACCTCAACTTCATCGCCGCGCACTCGGCCGACGACTGCCTCCAGAAGGTCATCGAACTTTGCGCGCGCTACATTCCGGCGCACTACAAGTGGTTCGACCCGGTCGCCGACGTCCAGGTGCTGGCGCCGATGCACAAGGGCGTCGCCGGCGTCGCCAACTTCAACGCCCAGCTCCAAGCCGCGCTCAATCCGTCGCAACTCGGCCTGAAGACGGTCAGCGGCGAATACCGGCCGGGCGACAAGCTCATCCAGCTGCGCAACAATTACGACAAGGACCTTTTCAACGGCGACATCGGCCGCGTGCTATCCGTCGACCCGGCCAAGGGCACGCTGACGGCCGATTTCGACGGCGCGCGGCACACCTTCGAACGCGGCGAGTTCGGCGACCTCGCGCTCGCCTACGCCATCAGCATCCACAAGTCGCAGGGAAGCGAATACCCGGTCGTGATCGTGCCGCTCCTCAAGGCGCATTTCGTGATGCTCCAGCGCAACCTGATCTACACCGCGATCACCCGCGGCCGGAAAAAGGTGTTCATCGTCGGCGAGCCCGCCGCCTATGGCATGGCCGTGCGCAACGCCGAGTCGAAAATGCGGTGCACACATCTGCGCGAGAAGATTCTTGGTGCCTGAACGAAGCGAGTCCTGTCTCGCCGTAGTCCCGCAACCGCGGGACGAAGGCGGATGCACGCATTAGCGGGAAGCGTTCCCGGCCGGCGAGCGTTAGTCAGGCGCCTACGCCTGACTGTTGGAGGGCCGGTTTCCTGACCGGCCGCCGGAAAATGCCCGGTCGGATTCGATCCAGGCACGGTCGGCCGCGAGGCCGACCCTCCATGGCCGCAGCCGTCTGAAAGGTCGCTTCCCGACCGGGGGAAACGCCCCATGGTCGAATTGGTGCGGGCCGCTAGGTTCGACCTTCGCCATGAAGCCGCGGCTCCGAATTCCGACCTCGTTCCGCGCCCCCACGGACGTCTCCCTGCCACTGGCGTTCACCGCCCTCGTGCTGCTGGTCGCCGGCTTGGGCCTGCCGCTCGCGACCGCGACCAAGTTTGGCGCCCACAACGCGGGTTACGCGATGTCCGGCATCATCGCCTTGTGGAACGGCGGCTATGAAATCCTGGCGGCCCTGGTCTTTGCCTGCGGCATCTTGGCGCCGCTGGGGCTGGTGCTTTCGCTTTGCCTCCTGCCGATCGTCGCGCGCCCGGGCCGGCGCGGCCCTGGGTGGACGCGCTGGATCCGCTTGGCCACTTGGTTGGAGCAATGGTCGATGCCCGAAGTCCAGCTGCTCGGCGTGATCGTCGCGTTGAGCAAACTTTCCGCCCTCGTCACGACCAAGACCGGCCCCGGGCTCTGGTGCTACGGCCTGGCGGCGTTTTTCACCCTGCTGGCCTGGCGCCGATTCGACGCCGCCGCAATCACCGGCACGCCGGCCATACCCGCCTGAGGTCCATTCCATGCGCCCGTCCATTGAATGTCCGTCCTGCCGGCAATCGTTCGCGCCCGATAAAAGCGGGCGCTGCCCGCACTGTGGCCGACGCGCCGGCCCTCGCGGATCCGAAGGTCGCCGCCGGGCCCTGGCCTTCGGGTTGGCGGCCGTCTTCCTGCTCCTGCCCGCCTACGCCCTGCCGGTGTTGAGCATCAAGCAGCTCGGGCAGGCCGAGGCAGACACGATCCTTTCCGGCGTGGTGAATCTCTGGCGTGCCGGCCTCTGGGGGCTGGCGCTCGTGGTGTTCACGGCGAGCATGGTCGTGCCGACGTTCAAGCTTGGGGTCCTCGCGGTCGTGCTGGCCGCCAGCCGCTGGCCGGCCGTCCTTCCGCCGGATAAACTCCGGCGCCTGCACGGGGTCGTCGCGCTCATCGGCCGCTGGTCGATGCTCGATGTGTTCCTCGTGGCGTTCCTTTGCGGCATCGTGCGTTTCGGCGCAGTCGCCACCGTCCGGGCCCAACCCGGCGCCGTGGCCTTCGGCGCGGTCGTCATTCTCACCATGCTCGCCACCGCCGCCTACCATCCGCCGGACGACACGGAGGTCGCCTCCCGATGAAATCCCCCCGCTTTGCCTTCCTGCGATCGCTCTCGCTGATTTGGCTGGTGCCGGCGATCGCGCTGGTGGCCAGCGCGTGGCTCCTGGCGCGGGAATTCCGCAGCCACGGGCCCGAGATCGAGATCGAGTTCGCCAATGGCGACGGCATCGAGGCCGGCAAGACCCCGCTCGTGCACAAGGGCGTGGCCGTCGGGATGGTCACCGCGGTGGGCCTGAACGAGCGCCTGGATGGCGTGATCGTCAAGGTGCAGCTCGACCGCAGCGCCAGCCGGCTCGCGGCGGAGGGCTCGGACTTCTGGCTGGTGAAACCCGAGATCGGCCTGACCGGCGTGCGGGGTCTCGAAACCATCCTGAGCGGGACGCGCCTGAATGTCCGCGCCGGCTCGGGCCGGCCCGCCACCTATTTCCGCGCGCTCTCCAAGCCGCCTTCGGTCGAAGGCGAGCAGCCGGGGCGCAATTTCGTGCTGCAGTCCGACAAATTGAACGGCCTCAATCCGGGGGCGCCGGTCCACTATCGCGAGGTCAAGGTCGGCGTCGTGGAGAATCACCAGCTCTCGCCCGATGCGACGCGCGTGCTGATCAAGATCCGCGTCTTCCACCCGTACGACCGCCTCGTGCGCTCCGACAGCCGCTTCTGGAATTCCGGCGGCCTGTCGCTCAAGATCAGCCTGCTGGGTGCGCAGGTCCACAGCGACTCGCTCGAGTCGCTGGTCGCCGGCGGCGTCTCCTTTGCCACCCCGGAGGATTCCGCCGCCGCTCCGCCGGCCCCGGAAGGCACCGCCTTCGACCTCGCCGGCGAAGCCGACAAGGACTGGCTCAAGTGGTCGCCCAACATCCCGCTCGGCGACCAGAAGTGACGCCGCGCCTGGCGGCCCGGCCGGGAAGCGCCGGTTCGCACCGCGGTCCCGCCGCGCGGCGCGCAATCGCCGGGCCTCAGAACATCGGGGCGTTGTTACCGGGATCGTTCAACATCCGTTCGAAATCCGGATCACCGTGGAGCGGCAGCACCAGCAGGGAGTGCCGCAGTTCGTGCACGTTGACGCGCAGGCTGGCCATCGCGCGCGACCGCAGGATCTCCTGCAGTCCGGCGATAGCCTCGGCCCTTTCCCCGACCCACGAGCGGCTGATCACATTCTGCCAGCGAAGAAATACACCCTGGTCCTTCGGGAGGTGGGCCAGGAGATCGCGTGCCTGCGCGAGCTTGATCCGGCCGGCTTCGCGGTCGCCCAGCATCGCCAAGGCCAGGCCCAGTTCGTTCAAACTCCCGACCGACGCCGGGTCCCGGTCGACCTCCGCCTGCGCTTCATCGCGATTCCGCTCCAGCAGGGGCCGGGCGGACACTGGGTCCTTTTTCGCCAGGAAGGCTGCGGCGATCAACATCCGGGCGTCTTGTTTGGAATATTCGCGGAACAGCAGGTTCTCGCCGCTTTCGCGCCAGAAACGGATCATGCCGTCGGCATCACCCAGCATGATCATGATCTCCAGCCGGGTATTCCGCCGGCCGGCATCCGGCTCCCCTGGACTCGCCGAAAGCCGGGTCAGCAGGGCGGCCAGTTCTCGGGTCGAGCCGCTGCGCATGAAGGGCGTAGTCGCGAGCCGCAGCGCCGCATCGAGATCCCTTGGCTCGAGCCGGACCATCGTCTGCTGGACCTCCTCCGCCTCGGCAAAATGCCGGACGGAGAGAAGGACAAAAGAGAGCTGGTTCAACATCGTCGTGTTCAAGGGATCGAGCAACCGGGCTTTCTCGGCAGAAGCCAGGGCGTCCTCCCAGCGTAAATCCGCCACTGCCAGATTTGCCAGGGCCCGGTAGGATTCCGCCCGGGTGGGATAGAGTTCTATGATTCGCTGCAGGTAATGATTGACCCTGGCGGGCTCGCCGCCCGGAAGTCGAGCGACGTACGAACCGAGGTACAGCACGTCAAAGTTGTCCGGATCGATCTGTTCAGCCCGCGCAAAAGCCTGCCGGATGCTGGCGAGCCGACCCGGCGGGTTGTTTTCCCGCCAGGAAGCACTGGTCAGAATCCAGCCGATCTGCACCCAGGCCTGGACGTAGGCGGGATCGATCTGCACCGCTCGCTCTAAGAGCGGCAGGGCCTGGGTGAGGGACACCTGCGGCACACCCTGATGCACGAGCGCCATGGCCTTCTGGAAAAGCTCGTAGGCCGCCAGGTCCTTCGTCGGTGGCTGATCGAGCCGGCTGTTTTCACCCGGACTGAGCACGGCCTGGAGCGAACTGGCGATTTCGCGGGAAAGGTCCGCCTGAATGGCAAAGACATCGGTCAGGCTGCGGTCGTAGGTCTTGGCCCAGACATGCTCGTCCGTCGCCGCATTGATCAGCTGGCCCGTCACCCTCACCTGGTTGCCATCCCGCCGCACGCTGCCCTCCAGAATGTAGACCACGCCCAGCTCCCCTGCGATCTGCCGGATGGTCTTGGTCGTGCCGCGGTACTGCATCACCGACGTTCGGGAGATGACCTTGAGGGCGGAAATGTTGGCGAGGTCGGTCAGGATGTCCTCGTGCACGCCGTCGGCGAAGTAGGCATTCTCCTTCTCCTCGCTCATGTTCACAAACGGCAGCACGGCGATCGATTTCGGATCCGGGTGTGTCATCGCGCCGGCTCCACGATTTGTCGCTTGGGCCGCGGGAGAGGCGTCCGCCGGCGCCGGCGGGGCGGGCCTCAGCCAGAAGAAGGCCGCCAGGGCCGCGAGCACCGCGGCGGCCCCGAGAACCACCGGCCATTTCGGGCGCGGCCCCGCGGGGGTGTCCGGCAGCGCGACACCCTCGGGTGCGAGCAGGTGGACCGGAATCGGCTCGGCAATGTTCTTGAAGGCCTGGGCGCCCAGCGGGCGCGCCTGGAGCGGCAGCTTGCCCTTGACGGCATCGTAAACGGACTGGCTGACGCACACGGTGCCCGGCAGGGCCTTCGCTTCCAATCGCGCGGCGATGTTGACGCCATCGCCCACGACATCCCCGCCGGCGCGATAGACATCACCGAGGTGGATGCCGATTCGGTGTTGCAGGGCTTCGGCGCCCCGGCCGGCGAATCCCCGCTGCACCGCCAGCGCGCAATCGACCGCCGCCACCACGCTGGCAAAGCACATCAGCAACCCGTCGCCGGTCGACTTGAGCACCTCGCCTTCCCGGCGCACGCATTCGGTGCGCATCCGCTCGAAGTCGGCCCGCACCAGGGCCAGCGTTCCCGTCTCGTCCCGCTGCACCCGCGCCGAATAGCCAGCCACGTCCGTGAACACGATGGCCGCGAGGCGGCGGGCGCCGGCGGCGGGCTCATTCCGGGGTGCGTCGGTCATGGCCCCGGCACGATGTAGTCCCTCCCGACCCGAGGCAAAGCCAGAACCACGCCCCGACCTCGTGGTCGCGGTGGAAGTCGGGCGCCCACTCCGGGATTGGCGCCAGGTTCCAGCGCCAGAACTGATCGGGCTTCGGCAGGCCGTAGCGCGAGCTCAGGTTCTTGCGCTTCAGCTCGCGACCGTCGGCGGCGACGTTCAACCGCGCATCCAGCCACTGAAAGTGGCGCTTGCCCGCCGCGCGCCCGCACCTCAGGGCTTCAGGTACTCCGCCAGCCACGCGAAGATCGTCCGGTGCCACAACTCACTGTTCGCGGGCTTGAGCACCCAGTGGCCCTCGTCGGGAAACAGCAGCAGCCTCGACGGCACGCCCTGCCGCTGCAGCGCGGTGAACACCTGCATGCCCTCGCTCATCGGCACGCGATAATCCCGCTCGCCGTGGATGATGAGCATCGGGGTCCTGAACTTCGCCGCATACAGGTGCGGCGACATCGCCCGCTCGGCCTCGGTCGCCTCCCATGGCTTGCCGGTCTCACATTCCGCAAACCACTGCTCCTCGGTCGTCCCGTACATCGAGTCGAGATTGTAGGTGCCATCATGGTTGACGAGGCAGCGGAACTTGTCCGTGTGGCCCTCGAACCAGTTCATCACATACCCGCCGTAGCTTCCGCCCGCCGCCGCCATGCGCGTCGGGTCGATCCAGGGTTGTTTCTCAAGGTAAGCCAGGCACGCAAAGAGGTCTTCGATCACCTTGCCGTTCCAGTCGCGGGTGATCGCGTCGGTGTAGGCCTGGCCGAACCCGGTGCTGCCGCGGGGATTTGCGAGCGCCACCACGTAGCCTTGCGCCGCCCAGATCTCGGGATTCCAGCGCGTGGACCAGCCGTTGCCCCAGTTGCCGTGCGGACCGCCGTGCACCCAAAAGACCAGCGGGTATTTCTTCGCCGGGTCGAAGCCCGGGGGCTTGATGATCCACATCTGCACGGAAGTGCCGCCGGCGCCCGTGACCATCGCCGACTCCGGCGGGGCCAGTTCCAGCTCCCGCAGCAGCGCGTCGTTCAGATGGGTCAGCGCCACCGGTGCGCCGTGCATCGGGCGCCAATGCATGACCTCCGGCGGCTGGTCGAAGCGCGAGTGCGTGTACACCAAGCCGCTGCCGTCGCCCCCGACCGCCACCTCGCTGTTGGTGCCGCCCACGAGCACGCGCTCGGCGTGACCCTGCAGGTCGACGCTCCACACGGTCGTGCCCCCCTGGTCCGAGGAGCAGAAATACAGCCGCGAGCCGTCCGGCGCCCAGACATAATCGTGCACGGAGCGGTCGAGCGCCGCCGTCAGGCTGCGGTGCGCGCCCGTCGCCAGGTCGAGCAACATGAGCTGCCACCGATCGGCCTCGTCGCCGGCCCGGGCCTGGGCGCGGTAGGCGAGAGTCTTTCCGTCGGGCGAAAACTGCGGCGTGCAGTCGGCCGCGGGACTCGTGGTGAGCTGCTTGCGTCCCCCGGTGACGAGGTCCACCGCAAAAATATCATGGTTCGTGCTCCACGCCTGCTCCCGCACCGGCACCGGCGGCGCCGTGAACGCCAGCGTCCGGCCATCCGGCGAAAAGGCGAACTCGTCGCCCTCCGTGAAAGTCGACGACGTCGGCACGCCATCGTTGTCGCCCGGCGTGACGTCCCGCGGTTCGCCCCCGCTCAAGCCTTCGGCCCCGCCCGCCGCGAGGTCGTGCCGCACGGGCAACACGAAGATGTGTTGGCGCTTGTCGTCGACCCATTCGTTCCAGTGCCGGTACAGCAGGTGGTCGATGATGCGGGCCTTGACCTTGCCTTGCTCGCGGGCGTCGAGCTTCTGGCGGTTGAGCCGGTCGGACTCGGCGAAAGGCTGGGCGGAAAACTCCGGGAACACCGCCGAGACGAACGCTATCGCCCGGCCGTCCGGCGACCACACCGGCTGCGTGGCCTCGGTGGCGATCGACGTCAGCTTGCGCGCCTCGCCGCCCGTCGCCGGCACGGCCCAGACCTGGAAATCGCCGTCGCGGTTCGACTCGAACGCCAGCCACTGGCCGTCGGGCGACCAGCGCGGATGCCGGTCCTGGCGGGACGAGTTCGTGAGCTTGCGCGGCTCGCCGCCGGCCGTGGAGACCAGCCAGATATCGCTGTTGGTGTAGTTCTCCGCGAGATCGGGCTCCGAGACGACGAACGCCACCTGGCTGCCGTCGGGTGAGAGCTGCGGATCGGACACGCGGTGCAGGCGGAATATGTCCGCCAGTTCCATCGGCCGCGCCGGCAACGAGGTCGCGGCGGCGAGGACCATCAGGGGCACCAGCAGGTGGAGGCGGGCGGTGGGGCGGCGCATGGGGGGATTGGTCGCCCAGCCAAGTCGAATGTTCCCCGCGAGGAAAGCCCCGGTTTGGGCGCCGGTGCGAAACGTCGCTTTTTCCCTTTGTCCTGTTGCCTGCGGGCGCGCCGTCCTTACTGTGCGATTTCCATCCCCTAACCTCCCCACGCTGATGAAACGAATCCTAGCTCCGTTCGCCCTGCTCGTTTCGGCCGCGCTTCCCGCCCTGAGCCCGTCGAGCGGACTCCGCGCCGCGCCGGTCACCGTTGACGGCTTCACTTACGTGAAGTCCCTCGGCGGGATCGATGAGTACAAGCTCGAGGCCAACGGCCTCTCCGTCCTGCTGATGCCCGACCGCACCGCGCCGGTCGTCACCTTCATGGTCACCTACCACGTCGGCTCGCGCAACGAGGTCACCGGTTCGACCGGCTCCACCCACCTGCTCGAACACCTGATGTTCAAGGGCGGCCCGAACTACAACGATGCGAAGGGCAACAGCGTGAAGCAGTTCCTCGAGCGCATCGGCGGCAACTACAACGCCACCACCTGGCTCGACCGCACCAACTACTACGCCGAGGTCGGCAACGACCAGCTCGAGGGTTACCTGGCGATCGAGGCCGACCGGATGCGCAACCTCTGGATCCGCGAGTCCGACCGCCAGACCGAGATGACCGTCGTGCGCAACGAATTCGAGCAGGGCGAAAACGACCCGCAACAGGCGCTCGACAAGGAGATCTTCGCCGCCGCCTTCCAGGCCCACCCCTACCACCACTCCACCATCGGGTGGCGCAGCGACATCGAAAAGGTGCCGATCGAGAAACTCCGCGCCTTCTACGACACGTACTACTGGCCCAACAACGCCACCGCCACGATCATCGGGGACTTCGACCCCGCCGCGGCGCTCGGCCTCGTGAAGAAATACTACGGCGCCTATTCGAAGGCGCCCCACCCGATCCCGCCGATGTACACCGAGGAGCCGGAACAGACCGGCCCGCGCCGCGTCATGGTGCAGCGCTCGGGCGAAGTCGGCGTGGTTGGCATCAGCTACAAGAGCCCGGCCGGCTCCGATCCCGACTGGCCGGCCCTCAACGTCCTCGCCACCGTCCTCGCCAGCGGCAAAACCAGCCGGTTTTACCGTGGCCTCACCGACCGGAACCTCACGACGACGGTCAGCGCCTCCGCCGACTTCTACCACGATCCCTCGCTTTTCCAGGTCTATGCCGAGATCGCCCCCGGCGTGGCGCACGAGCCCGTCGAGCAGGCACTCCTCGCCGAGATCGCCCGCGTCCGCACCGAGGGCGTGACCGACGCGGAGGTCGCCACCGCCATCGGCCAGCTCGATGCCAGCGTCGCTTACGCCCGCGACGGCTCGTTCGCCATCGCCAGCGTGATCAACGAGGATATCGCCGCCGGCGACTGGACGCTCTACATCACCGTTCCCGAGGCGATCCGGAAGGTCACCGCCGCCGACGTGAAGCGCGTCGCCGGCCTCTACCTCGATGAGAACAAGAGCACGACCGGCTGGTTCGTGCCGGTCAAGGCCGCTCCCGCCAAATAAAACCCGAGGAACTTCCCATGAAAAACTTCTTCCGCGCCCTCCTCCTTGGCACTGGTTCCCTCATCCTCGTCGCTTCCTCCCGCGCCGGGGTCGCCGACCACGCCGTGCGCCGGAACATCGCCGGCATGGACGTCGTCGTCCTCAAGACCGGCGTCAAGGACGTCGTGACGATCGCCGGCACGATGGCCGCCGGCAGCGACCGCAATCCCGATGGCAACAGCGCGCTCTCGAAGCTCGCGGCCAACATGATCGACAAGGGCACCACCCAGCACGACAAGTTCCAGATCGCCCGGATGCTCGGCGATGCCGGCGCCACCCTCAGCTTCGGCTCCACCTCCGCCGCGTTCTTCGTCAATGGCAAGTGCCTGACCAAGGACCTGCCGATGGTCCTCGGCCTCATCGCCGAGCAGTTGCGCTCGCCGGCCTTTTCGCCCGAGGAATTCGCCAAGGTGAAGAAGCAGGTCGCCGGCCTGCGCTTGCGCGCGATGGAGGATCCCGACTTCATTTCCGACAAGGCCTTCAGCAACGCCGTCTACGCTCCCGGCCACCCGAACCGGGAGCCGAGCACGACGCAGTTCCTGGCCGACGTCGAAAAGGCCACGCTCGACGAGGTGAAGGCGTTCTACCAACAGTTCTACGGCCCCGCGGGCATGAAGCTGGTGATCGTCGGCGACGTCGACGCGGCGGCGGCGGTGGCCGACCTGGGCCGGGACTTCGCCGGCTGGACCGGCGGTTCGCCGCAACCGAAGGTGCCGAAGGCCGGCCCGATGGACGTCGCGCACGACCAGAACGTGTTCATGGCCGACAAGGCCAGCGTGTCGGTTCTCTGGGGCCAGGCCACCGGGCTGCATTACGGCGACCTCGACACGATGGCCCTGCGCCTCGGCACCGCCGCGCTCGGCAGCGGCTTCACCGGCCGCCTGATGGCCAACGTCCGCGACAAGGAGGGCCTGACCTATGGCATCTACTCGGCCGTCACCAACGACACCTATGCCGATGGCGACTGGCGCATCGGCGCGCAGTTTGCGCCGCAACTGTTGGAGAAAGGCATCGCGTCCACCCGGCGCCAACTCGAGGACTGGTACAAGAACGGCATCACGCAATCCGAGCTCGACCGTGTGAAGGGCGATTTCGTCGGCAGCTACAAGATCGGCCTCTCGACCACCGGCGGCATGGCCGGCACCATCCTCAACACCATGAACCGCGACCTGCCGCTGTCCTTCATCGACGACTTCGCCGACAAGGTGAATGGCATCACGCTCGCGCAGGTCAACGGCGCCATCAAGAAGCACCTCGATCCCGACCGGATGATCCTCATCAAGGCCGGGACCGTCCCCGGCGCCATGCCGGCGAACTAAGGTGTAGGAGCCTGCTTGCAGGCGATCGGGACACGCGCCGACCACAACCGCTTCGCATCGCTTGCAAGCAAGCTCCTACAAGCCGAACCCGAGTTCGGCGTGAAGCCCGTCGGCTCGTTGCTTGCGACGACCTGAGTTCCCCGTCACAACCTGCACCGAGTGCAGGTTCCACCTTCTAACGCATGAGTTGGGCTGAGCATCGCGGCTGGAAACAAATCCTCTGCGCGGTGCTCGTGCTGGCCGTGCTGCTGGCGCGCGTGCCGCTGCTCTGGCGGACGGGCGAGTTCGTGGCGGAGGACGGCTGGGTGTTCTTCGCCGGTGCGTGGAATCACCCCGGCCTCTCCTCGCTCCTCCTGCCCTATGCCGGCTACTTTCACCTGCTGCCGCGGCTCATTGCGGCGGCCTGGTCCGGTCTGCCCATCATTGCGCAGCCCTATGCCTTCGCGTTCACCGGACTCGCCCTCAATGCCGCCATCCTGAGCGCGCTTTACCTGCCGGCATTCCGCCGGGTCCTGCCGTCGGACGCCGGTCGCCTCGCGATCGTGCTCTTCCTCGCGATTGCGCCCAACGCCGAGAACCTCGGCCTCCTTCTCGGCCTGCACTGGTATCTCGCCTTACTGCTGACGCTGCTGCTCGTCGCCCCGGCGCCGGCATCGCCCGGCGCACGGTATGCCCTGCTCGGCGTCGCCTTCCTGTGCGTCTGGTCCTCGCCTTCGACATTGGTGCTGCTGCCCTTCGCCATGCTCGCGTGGTGGCGCGCGCCGGATCGCTTCGCCCGCATCCAGCTCGCGGCCGTGCTCGCCATGCTCGCCACCTCGGTCGTCGCGCTTTCGATCTTGCGCGCCGCCGGGCCGGTGCGCACGGCGCCGGTGGCCTGGCTCGACGTGGCGCGGTCCGTCGACCGCCTCGTCCTGCGCGGCTGGCTCGGCACCGCGTTGCTCGGCCCGCAACTCGCCGGGTACCTGGCCCGCATCGCGCCCCTGCTGCTCGACGGCCTCATGAGCGCCGTGGCCGTCGCCCTCGGTGTCTGGCTGTGGCGTCGCCGAATGCATGTGGCGACCCGCGCCGCTGCCATCCTGCTCGGCGCCGCGGTGCTGATGCTGCTGCTCAGCCTGGCGCGGACAGCCTATGTGACCGAGCTCGCTGGCCTCGGGATGCCACGCCATGTGCGCTATGCCACGGCGCCGACGCTCCTGCTCTATGTTGCGCTCGGAATCCTGATCGCCGGCGCGGCGCCCGCCCATCGTCGAGGTTGGCTCGCCGCCGCCGCGATCTGCGGCGCCTTGCTCGTCGTCTCGCTGCCCGGCCAGAATCACTGGGCGCGGCCGGCGGCTCGCTTTCGCCTGCGCGATGCCCTCCCGGCCATCCAGCACCTCCAAGCCCAGTTCGCCTTCGACCGCAAACCGGCGAGCCTCTACGTCCCGTCCGACGTGCCCTATTGGGGTCCGGTGCTCGAGGTCGGTGGCGGAGAGCTGATCCGGCCGGAGGTCGGGCCGGCGAAGGCCCTGGACGCCACCCCGCGGCCCGATGGTGGGTTCGATTCGTGGCTCGGACGCTTCCGGCCGGCGGGCGGAACGTGGATCGAGCACGCTGGGCTCGGCCGGCTTGAGTTCACGGGCATCGAGCAGGGTCGCGTTTTCTTCAATGACGCCAACGGTGCGCTCATATTCACGAGCCCGCTGCTCTATCCACGTTGGTGGAAGCTCGACCACTTCGAGTGGACGCTGCTCGAGCCTGCCTCGAGGTAGGGCGGCGACTCCGGTAGGGCGGGCAGATCGGGTAGGGCTGCACCTTGGTGCAGCCGCCTCCCGCCCCGGCCGCCCTTTCTCGTGCGCGGCTGGACCGAGGTCCAGCCCTACAGAGAGACACACGCTGCACGCCTTCCCCGATAACCGTAGGGCTGCACCTTGGTGCAGCCGTTTCCCCTTCCCACATGGCGCTTGTCAGCGGGCGGGCAATCGGGCGGACTTTCGCGCGTCCGGCCCCAACCCCGCCCCCTGATGCCTGAACTTACCCCCGCGCCCGCCGGCGCTTCGACGGCGCCCGCGCCCGCCGATCCCACCACCGAACGCCTTTCGTTCCTCGAGAAGTTCGGGTTCGGCGCCGGCGACCTGGCGTCGAACCTCCTCTTCCAGACGTTCAACATGTTCCTGTTGTTCTTCTACACGGATGTGGTCGGCCTGGGCACGGTGGCGATCTTCTGGATCTTCGCCGTCGCGAAGATCTGGGACATGGTGAACGACCCGATCATGGGCGCGATCGCCGACCGCACGCACTCGCGGTGGGGCCGTTACCGCCCGTATATCCTCTGGCTGGCGATCCCGTACGGCATCAGCGCGTGGCTGCTCTACACCGTGCCGCACCTGTCGCCGACTGCGAAGATCTTCTACTGCGCGGGCACGTACATCCTCGCGACCATGATCTACACCGGGATCAACATCCCGTACTGCGCGCTGATGGGCGTGATCACGCCGAACATCCAGGAGCGCACCTTGGTCTCGCAGTACCGTTTCTTCATGGCCTTCGCCGGCCAGTGGCTGATCAGCACCTTCACCCTGCCCTTGGTGCGCCTGTTCGGCCACCAGCCCGATTCGCCGACGTATCACGCCGACCTCGGCTACGACCCGGTGCACGGCTACCCGACCGCGATGATCGTGTTCGGGGTGCTGGCGACGGCGCTCTTCTTCCTGACCTTCTTCACGACCAAGGAGCGCGTCATGCCGGTTGCGGCGGAGAAGTCGCGCTTTCGCGACGACTGGCGCGACCTGATGCACAACGGCCCGTGGTGGGTCCTGTTCATCTCGGCCGTGCTCAACCTCGGCAACGTGGCCGTGCGCAACGGGGCGATGCTGTACTACCTGCAGTACTGCGTGGCGGACAGCGGCCGGTCGCTCTTCACCCTGAACTTCGGGTTCTTCGACCTGGATGTGACGCGCACCGTGCTCTACATGTCGGCCGGCACCTTGGTGCAGGTGTTGGGCGTGCTGCCCACGACCTGGCTGACCAAGCGCTACGACAAGCGGACGCTCTATGTCTGGTTCATGCTGGCCCAGGGCGTCAGCTTTGCCGCGATCTACTTCGTGCCGGCGGGAAACTTCAACGCGAGCCTGGCGCTGCAGCTCCTCGGCATGTTCTTCGCCGGGCCCGGTCCGGTCATCGTGTTCTCGATGTATGCCGACGTGGCGGACTACTCGGAGTGGAAGAACAACCGGCGCGCCACCGGCCTGATCGTCGCCACCATCCTCTTCGCCATCAAGGGCGGCATCTGGCTCGGTTCGCAGCTCAGCACGCTGGTCCTCTGGCTCATCGGCTACACGCGCGAGACCGCCACCGATCCCGGCGTGGTGCACGGCTTGAACGTCCTGTTCACCTGGATCCCCGGCGCGCTGGCCGCCGCGGCCGGCCTGATCCTCCTGAAGTATCCCATCCGCGACACGCTGATGAAGCAGATCGAACACGAGCTGCTCGCGCGGAAGCAGGCCGGAGCCGCGGCGGTCCGGTGAATCGTGGTGGAACCCGCACTCCGTGCGGCTCATCGGTGGCGATCGGTCGCGGCATTGCGGCGACTCCACTCGCCGCCGCGGCGCGCAGGGACTGCGCGTCCTACCCTACGCCGGAGGCGGCGAGTTCTACCGCTTCGGATCGTCGAAGGGTTTCGCGCCCTTCGGCAGCGTCTCACGCAGGAGTTTCTCGAACCGCGGATCGCCGCGCAAGCCGTCCCAGATCGGATTGAATCGGGCTGCGGCGTGAGTCGTGCCCCAGAGAAAGCCGTCGTGCGCCCGCAAAAAGGTCTCCAGCCAGGCGAGCACCAGTTCGTTGTGGCCGAGCGCAAGATGAGCGGGATAGTTTTCCAGGGTGACCGCGCCAGGCGCGTCGCTGGCGATGCGTCCGGCTTCGGCGAGCAGTTGCTCTGCTTCCTTGGTCTCGCCGAGGAGACCGTGGATCTCAGCCTGCAGGTCGACCAGCTCCACCCGGTCCGGCGCCGCAGCCCGCGCGGTTTGCAGCACGGTCAGCGCCTTTCGCCACTCGATCTTCGCCCTTTCGGTTCGCCCGGCGATTCGGTGCGCCCAACCGGTGAGGTACTGCCGCGGCCCGACGTAGGCGTGCGAGTCCAGGAAGTCGTGCGGCAGTCCGTTGAGGATTTCCAGCATTCGTTCGGGATCGCGGCGAGCGAAGGCGACCCGGATGGCGTTGCCGGCGGCGATCTCGGATTGCAGCTCGGAGGGGGGGACCCGGTCGATCGTCGCCTGGGCGAGTGCCAGATCCTCGAACCAGTTGGCTTCGATGCTGGATTTCAGCTGCAGCGCCGTGGTCGTGGGGTGCTCGGCCACCGCACGCTGCACCGGCGCGTAGGCGGCGGGATAGTCTCCGGCCTGGAACCAGCTCCAGGCGGCGAGCTCGAATTCCCCGATTTGCACGAAGAGCGCCGCTGCTTCCGGATAACGTTGCTCCTCCCGCAAGACTTCGGCGAGCTGAAGCTTGATGCCCTTGTCGTCCGGCCGTTCCTGACTCATCCGACGGAAGGTCTCCTCGGCCTCCCGCGTGAGCGCGGGATTGCCCGAGGCGTGCGCCATCACGGAGGTCCGCACGATGCGGGTGGCGAGGGAGTCCGGAGCGAGATTGATGGCGCGGGCCGCCCGGCTCATGGCCCGCTGCCGGCGTTCTTCCGAGCGATCGTAGCCATACGGATAGATCAGCATCAGATCCGCGCGGGCCGCGGCGGTCCACGCCGCGGCGTTGGTCGGTTCCAAGGCCATGGCCTGTTCAAGCAGGCCGTTGGCCGCGTCGATCTGCTCCCGGGTTCGCGCCGTGCCATCCAGGATGGCGTTGGCGCGGGCGACCAGGTCTTCGGCCGCAGATGCCGGGCGATTGGACTTGGACGTCGCCGCCGGAGCCACGGTCGAGGTCGCGGGTGGGCGCGGCGGTTCCTCATGCCGACCCGGCCAAAACGGGCGCAAGCCGTACGCGAGTGAGAGTACCAGCCCCACGACCATCCACGCGTAGCGCAGCCAGTGGGGACGCCGCTTACGTGGAGGCAGGGTGCCCTCACCCCGCTCCGGCGCAGGACGAGGGCGTCCCGCCTCCAGATTCGCGCCCCCTGCCAACAGCCTGCCGATCCGTGCTGCCAGTTCGGTGGGCGTTTCGTCAAGGCGGAGCCGCGTCCACTGAACGTCACGGAACTTGTCCGGTACGCGGGCCGTGGCGTCGGTGACGTCGCCGATCGCAATGGGAAAAAGAAACGGGTGATCGTCGGCCAGCAGGTGCGAGCGGTCGACGGCGAGCTTCCACTCGAGTCGGAAATAGCCTTCGGGCCGGGAGTTCGTATTGGCCGAAATGATCGGCACGAACAGCGTGCACTCCTTGATCTGCCGTCGGATCTTCTGGTCCCAGGCATCGCCGCCGCGCAATTCGCTCTGGTCGAACCACGCCTCGACCCCGTTCTGTCTCAACGCCTCACAGATCCGTTTGGCTGCTTCCGCATCCTGCGAAGCATAGCTCAAAAAGACCGCTTTGTTTTCGGCGCTCATGGTTGAGACAGAGCGCGCCTTGTCGCGCCGTAGCTCTTGAGCGAAGGTGGAAGGGCGTCGGCAATCCGCCGCGCCGCGTCGGCGTCCTGGGACGCATACGACAGGAAGACGGCTTTGCCGGAGTCGCTCATGCAATGTATCCAACCCGGAGGTCGCAGAGAACGCAGAGAGCCGAGTCCATTCTCTGAGACCTCGGTGTTAAGAGCGCATTCGCGTTGTTCTCGCCCATGTCGGGGAAAAAACCCGACCTACAAGATGGGGCAAACCGGGCGCGCACAAGGCGGGCCCCTACCAGAACCACTCGATTCGGGACGTTGCCTCGGTGTTGACTCATTGATATGCGGCGCGTTCAGCGTTCAGCGTTCAGCGTTCAGGTGCGCCGCGCTGCATCGAGCTGGGCCGCGCGCACCCACTCGATCAGCTCCTTGCTGTCGTGAAGCTGGCGGGCCTCGGCGGTCAGGCCGTCGAGTTCGGCGGCGGCTTCGTCCAGGAGCCCGCGGGCGCGTCCGACCCCGTCGGCTCCCGCGAGTTCGGCCCGCGCGAGCTGATAGAGCGCGCCGGCGAGTTCCTGCCGGAATTGCGTCGTGGCGGCACCCTCGGCCTTGCGCCGGCGGTAATAAGCCTCGCTTTCGCGAAGCACCTTGAGCGCCTCGTCGCGCTTCCCGTCGCCCAACAGCGCCTGGCCAAGCCCGACCCGTAACCGCGCCTGGTTGTCCTGCATGCTCTGCCGGTCGACATTCCGCCCGTACAGCGGTTGGTCCAGCAGCTGGCGCGCCAGCGTCGACGCCTCCTCAAAACTTCCCTGCCGCACGGCGGACTCCACCATCCAAGTCCGTACATGACGGAGGATGTTGGTGCGAAGGTCGGCATTGCCCTCGTGCACCACCTTGAACCTGGTAACCTGGTCGTTGAGTTCGACGGCCCGCCGATGCACCCCGGCGTAATCGCCCGCGGCGGCCAGCACGTAACAATCCAAGGCGTCGACGCCAAGCTGGCCGAGCCCGGACACCTCGGCGTCGAAATTCCGATCCGTGACCAGTTGCCCGGAGGTGCGGCGAGCCTGGTCGATGGCGGCGCGGGCCGATCGCAGGTTGCCCAGTTGCGCGTTCAAGATCGCCTGTTCCTGCCAGCTGGCCAATACGTGGTAGTTCATGCCGGTCTTGTTCCGCGGGTCGTGCTCGAGATCGGACGCCTCCTGCAATTTGCGCAGGGACGCGGCCACCCGCCCCTGGTCCAGGTCATTCGCCGCCCGGTCGCGCAAGGCCGACCCCAAAATAATCCAGCCCAGGCTGTCCGCGGGGTTGAACCGCACGTAACTTTTCGCCGCTTCTTCCGCTCCCTCATAATGCTGCTCGGCGTCGGCCAGATTGTTGCGGTTCCTCGCCACGTTGCCCTGCATGTTGGCCGCGAAATAGCGATTGCGCATCGCCCGGAGATCGCCGGGACGCTGTTGCAGCACCTTCTCGGCAATGTCCGACACGATGCCGGCCAGCCGGTCGGCCTCGTCGACCTTGCCGGTGAGGAGAACCATGCGGGACTCCGAGTCCGTGACGTCACCGTAGACGGAAGCGGCCGTCAGGTCCTTCAGGTCCGCGGCCCCCATGGCGGCGAGGACCTGGCGGGACTCCTCGCAATGCGCGGCGCCCACCGCCGGGTCAGGCTCGGCGTGGCCCTGAAACTGCAGCAGGTCGGCGAAGGCCAGCTTCGCACTGCGGGAGGCCCGGCCCGCCTGGACCAGCGGGCGCAGCAACTCCACCGCTCCGGTCACTTCCTTCAGCGTATCGCCCAACCCGCCCGGGGTGACCGTCGCCAGCGTCGTGAGCGCGAGGCCGACCGTGGCCTCGTCGCTGCCATGGCCCTCGGCGCGGAGATCCTCAAAAACCTTGCGTGCTTCGGCGGCGAGCTTGGCGCCCTCGGCATCCTTGCCGGCGTCGACCAGGGCCGTGGCCTTGCGCACCATCGCCATGCCGCGATAAAGCCGGGTCTGCGGCGTCACCAGTGCGGGCGGCAACCCGTCGTAGTAGGCCACGGCCTTGTCCGCCAGCGTGCCGACGATCTCGACCCGGCCGGTCGGCCGCAGCTCCTCGTAGAAGTCGTCGATGAGGAACCCGACGAGCTTCTCCGCTTCGCCGCGGGCCTGTTCGGCCAGTTCGCGCGATTGCGCGGCCTGCTGCTCGGCGGCGCGGGCCCGGCGCTGGCTGACCCAGCCGAAGATCGTCCCCCCGATTGCGGCCAAGGTGATCAGCACGGCCACGGCGGCGACGCGCCGGGCGCGCTTGAGGGCGCGGCGGGTGGCCTGCTCGCGCTCCCATTGCGCGGCGAGCTCACGGCGCGAGGCCTCGAGGGCGTCGCGTTCGTGGCGGACAGTGCGGCTCGCGCCGATGACGCTGCACAGCACGTCGTGCGTGATCTCCACGCGTCGCAGGTCGAGGCGGTCCTCGACGCGCAGCAAGCGGCGATCGACGAGCTTCGCCACGGCGTCGGCCGCGGCGCCGGCCGCGGCGAAGCCCTTGCGGACGCGCTCCTCGGCCACGCTCTCACGGAAGCCGGACTCGGTCAGGAGCTCGTCCTCGATGAACACGCGGACGCCGGCTGGCTGGTCGGCCAGCGTGCGTTCATAGAACTCACTCAGGATCGTGTCGCGCGAACCGGCGAGCAAATCGGCCGAGATCTCGGCCTGGCCGCGGGCCAGCCGGGTGTTGTTGAGCTCGCGGCAGATCAGGCTGAGCAAGGAAGGCTCGACCTCGGCGCGGGCCAGGTCGGTGCCGCCCGCGACAAAGCGCACGATGGCCTCGGCGACCGGCTCGCTGACGAGCTGCGGCGCCGGCGCTCGCACCGCGGCCACGGCCTGCGCCCCGGTCATGCGCGCGAGGCGCATGCGGTTCTGCGTCACCGACGGCATCTGCGCCTTCAAACCCTCGAGGTGCGCGAGGTAATCCTCCCGTAGTGAAATGAGGATGCGGTAGTCGGCGCGCGCGAAGTCGAACTTGGCCGCGTCGGCCTCGTCGCGGTCGATGCGGGCCTCGAGCGCGGCGGGCGGGCGGTTCTCGACGAGGTCGGCCAGGTCGGCGAGGAATTCCTGCGCGCGCTTGCGGCCGGCATCGTCGGTCTGCGCCAGCGTGAAGATCTCTTCAAACTGGTCGAAGATCAGGATTGGGATGAGCGTGCGGCCGGTGGCGTCCTTGAGGATGTCGTCGCGGTGGTGGAGGAATTCCCAGAGCGACTCGCCGGAGACGGCGGACCCGGATTGGGTCCACGAGCCGGCCGCCAGGGTCGCGCGGAAGACGGCGCGCTTGATCTGCTCGGAGGGCGGCGGCGAGTGCGGATCATAGTCGAGCCGCACGTAGACCGGGCAGAAGCCCTCGGGGCGCAGCCGCGGCACGAGGCCCGCCTGCAGGATGGAGGTCTTGCCGAGGCCGGACTGGCCGAAGAGGACCGTGAGGAGCTTGCGCTGGACCCGGCGGCCGAGCTCGGCGGCCTCCTCCTCGCGGCCGTGGAAATAGCCGCGGGTCTCCTCGGTGAACGAGACGAGGCCGAGCCAGGGATGGTCCGCGTCCACCGTGGCCGTGGGAACGGCCGCGCCAGACGCGGAACGCTCAACTTTTAACTTTGAACTTCTAACGCTTAAGTCCGGCGCAGGGGGATTCGAATCTTCGGGGGTCATGGGGTTTTGGAAGTCAAGCGTTGGACGACGAGCGCCTGCCGCGGGCAGGCGTGCGATTGTTTTCCGCCGTGCGAATGCTCGCGGCGAAAATCTTCACCAGTTCGCCTGCCTCGGTGACGAGATCATCAAGCAATGCCGGCTTGGCCGTCAGCGGAGTGCGCTGCACGAGGCGCAACCAGCGGCGCGCTTCGCGCAGCTCTTTATAACAAACGCGAAGCTTATGGATGAAATCATCCCGCGATTCAGCCCCTTCCGCTTCGCCGTGGTGCCCATAAGGAGAGGTCGCCGAGCGCAACAATTGATCCGCCACATAAATTCCCGCCGGCGAGCGATTCATCGCCTCGGTCACTCGAATCACGCGCACGGCAAACTCGAGCAAACGCTCCTCCAGATTGAATTTCTGTCCGGCCATTGGGCGTTAAAAGTTCAACGTTAAAAGTTGAGCGTTCAGCGTCAGCGCGGCTTCGCCGCGAACAGTTCCTGCAGCCGGCGGATGAATTCCGGGGTTGGTTCGCCGCCGGGCAGGCGGCTGAAGTGCACGGCCTTGAACTTCTCCGGGGCGATCGCATCCGCTTCGGTCGTGCCATCGATGCAAACGGGCAGGATGAACACGGCACCGTCGGCCATGCCGCGCGTGCGATCGACGGCATAGTTCCACTCGCGCCGGAAATAGGCCTCGTGGCGCGCCTGGGTGGTGCGGGAGATCACCGGCACGAAATACGAGCAGCGTGCGATGTTGCCGCGGATCTTGCGGTCGTAGTCGTCACCGCCCTCGAGCCGGTCCATGTCGAACCAGGTCGTGAGGCCGGCGGCGTCGAGCGCGGCCTTGAGCTTCTGCACGGCGGCGAGGTCCTCGCGGGCGTAACTGATGAAGACCGCCTGCTCCGGCATCTCGCGCGCCGGCGGCAGGAACCGCATCGGCGCGGCGGAGCCCCCGGCCGCGGCGGCGGCCGCGCCGCCGTTGCGCGCCATCCAGCGGCGATGAAGCTCGGCGACAAACTCGACCGCGCCGGTGAAGAGCCGCGTGCGAACGCTGACCTGCTGGAGGAAGGACACGAGCCGGACGTCGCGCATCGTGTGGCTGTCGGCGAGGATTTCGCCGACGTCGCGCGGGTCGGACAGCCGGCGGCGCTTGGTCATGCGCAGGAAGAGCCGCGCGAGCCAGTTGGAGAAGTCGCTGCCGATGACGAGCAGGTGGTTGTGCTCGAGGGCGTGGAAGAGTTTTTCCGGCGTGAGGTGCTCGCTCTGCAAAGCGCAGACGAACTCAAGCATGTCCTCGTCCGAGATGACATAGGTCGGCGAAGCCGAGAGACGACCGAGGAGATGATAAACGACGGGGCGCTGGAGGTCATCGCGCTCGACCGGAAGGTCGGCCACGCGGTTGGGGGCGTAGGCGATGACCTCGGTGTTGGCGGCGCCGCCGAAGCGGACGGTGTTGATCGCCTGCTCGAGCAACGGGTCGAAGGTCATCGACACGTAGAGGTTGAAATCGGTGATCTCGGCCAGTTGCCGCAGCGGCGCCGGCGGGGTGAAGTTGGCCTCGCGCATGATCGAGCGGACCCGGGTATAGGCCTCCTCGCGCCGCCCGTGGTTGGCCAGGTAGGCGCAGACCACGTCGTTCAACTCGATCGGTTTCGGCAACAGGGCGAGGTCCACGGCGAGCCGGGCGGCGAGCTTTTCCGCCAGCCATTCCAGGAGGAGGCGCGGGCCGCCCTCCGTGTCGACGTGGAGCAGCTCGGGTCCAATGATGGGGATGACGCGTTTCTCCTCGATATAGTTGAGGAGGTCGTCCCAGACGTCGTCGTTGAACGGCGCCGCAGTGGCGGTGGCGCCAGCAGGTTCGGGGTTCATCAGGTTGTGTGTGTTGCTTGACTGGCGGGGAAATCAGAAAAGCGGCGCGTTGTTCTTCGGGTCGTTCAACAACGCCTCGAACCGCGGCTTGGACGCTGACGGTGACTGCGCGACGGCGGCGGCCGATTCGGCGTGGGCCCGGTCCGAGACCGGTCCGGCCGATGTACGCCGCAGCGCAAAGTAGAGGCCGATGGCTATGAGGGCCACGATGACCAATATCCAAACCCACCGCGACATTCCCGGCTTCCTCTGCCGGGCGGGATCGCCCGATCCCGCCGCGGCGGCGGCCTTGCGGGCGCGCGCGGCCTGCTTGAGCATCGGCGGCAAGGTCGGCGGCTTCGGCGCGTCGGGCTTGAGCGCAGGTTTGCGGGGCTTGTCGAGCAGGCTCTTGATCTGCGCGACGAATTCCGGCGTCGGCTCACCACCGCCCAGGCGGGTCCACTGGAACTTCATGAACTCCTCCGGCACCTCGGCGTCGGCTTCCGCCGTATCGTCGACGACAACCGGCACGATGAACGCGCGGCCCGAAGCCATGTCGTGGGAGCGGTCGACCGCGAGCTTCCACTCGCGGCGGAAATAACCCTCCGCACGCGCCTGCGTCTGCGCCGAGACTATCGGCAGGAACAGCGCGCACTCCTTGATCTGCTTCCTGATCTTGGCATCCCAGGCGTCGCCGCCGCGCAATTCGCTTTGGTCAAACCACACCTCGATGCCGAATCCGCGCAGCGCCTCCGCGATGCGACGCGCAGCGCCGGCATCCTCGCGGGCATAGCTCAGAAACACTCCGCCGTCCGTGCGTGCGTGGTCTGGCATAAGTTGCAGGGTTCATGCCGGTTAAGCTTAGGCCTTGCCAGCACAAACCGGCACTGGCAGCCGTTGCTGGCACCGCCCCGGCCGAATGCCCTCCCCCGCCCCCACCGCCAGCCAGCTGCCGCTGTTCCATGTCGTGGGCTTTTCGGGGCACCGCCAACTGGCCGACGCGGCCGGAGTCGCGCAGGCCATCTCGGCCCAGTTGCAGGACTTGCGCCGGGAATCGCCGGGCGAATGGATTGCGCTCTCGTCCGCCGCGGCGGGCGCCGACCTGATCTTTGTCCGCGCCGCCCTCGAACTCGGCCTGGGCTGGGAGGCCCTGCTCCCGCTGCCGCTGGTCGATTTTGAACGCGATTTCGCCCCCGGCGAATGGGCCGCGGTCCAGGGACTGCTCGCGCGCGCCGAGCACCTCGAAATTGCGGCCGAGCCGGGCTCGCGCGACGAGGCCTATCTCTCGGGCGGCTTCGAGATCGTGAACAACTGCGACGTCCTGCTGGCGGTCTGGGACGGCCAGCCCGCCCGCGGCAAGGGGGGCACCGCCGACGTGGTCGCCTACGCCCGCGCGATGGGCCGGCCGACCGTCATCATCAACCCGGAGAGCAAGGCCGTCCGGCGCGAGAACTTCGGCAGCCTGCGGCTGCACGATGCGAACCTGCGGTATTTGAACTCGGTCCCGGGCGGCGCCGAGCCTGCCGGCGGCACATCCCGCGACCGCGTGGCTGCCTTCCAGAAAAAGGTCGACGATGCCGCGACGCACAGCTCGCCGCATTTCCGCCGCCTTATCGTGCTGACGGTGGCGCTGCACGTCGGGGCCACCGCGCTGGCCACGGCGGACCTGGCCTTCGGCTGGCATTGGATGGTGGTGCCGTGGACGAAGCTGCTGCTCCTGCTCGGCGCCCTCGGCGTGGCGCTGGTCATCCGCTTCCGCGCCACCCATCACCATTGGACGCGCTGCCGCCTGGCCGCCGAGATCACGCGCTCGGCCCTGGCCATCTGGGGCCTGCCGCGCGCGGCGCGCCTGTTCGCCGATTTTGACTGGTCCGGACTCGAGCCGTTGCGCCGCTCGCTCGACGTGCTGCACCGGCGCGCGGCGCGCGAAGCCCCGCCCGACTTCGACACCTTCAAGCAGGCCTACCTGACGGGGCGGATCGACGACCAACTCGCCTACTTCGCCAAGCAGGAGGCGAAGGCCATCCCGCTCCTGACGCGGCTGCGCATCGGCTTCACCATCTGTTCGGTGGCGGCGATCGTGTTCACGCTCGGGTACGCGTTGCACGACACGATGGAGTTCGCGGTGCCGGCCTGGGTCGTCGAGGCCTGCTTCCATTTCGCGCCGATCATCCTGCCGGTGCTGGCCGCGGCGTTCATCTCGCTGATCTCGATCAACGACCTCACCCGGCGCGTGGCGCGGTATCGCGAGATGTGCATCCGGCTCGAGACCGTGCGCAAGGAGATCGCGCACAGCCAGACCTGGGCCGGCCTCGAGCGCGCCATCGCCAAGGCGGAGCGCGGGCTGCTCCAGGAAGTATTCGAGTGGCACTCGATCACCAGCTTCACGGAGTCGCACTGAGATGCCGCGGATCCTCTACACGGTGCGCGTGACGCTGCCGACCCTCCACCAACGCGGCCGCTTCCTCGCGTGGCTTTATCCGGAGCACGTGCTGGCGGTGAAGGCCGGCGGCGCCGAGGCCGTGCGCGTCGTGCTGCCCGACCGGGACGATGCGGCGGGACCGGCGGTCGTGGAAACCCAGTATGTGTTTCCGACCCGCAAGGCCTTCGACACCTATTTGCGGGAGCACGCGCCCGCGCTTCGGCTCGACGCGTTGAGCCGATTCCCGCCGGAAAGCGGCGCCGTTTTCGAACGCCAGGTCGCGGAAATCGCGGGCGAAATGGAGTGAGCCGCCCCCGGCCGCCATTCTAATGTTAGCGGTAAATCGTGCGGAAATTAGGTCGAAGCAGCGTGGCCCGCTCGCAAGCTACGGGCGATGTCTGAAAAGCCCCTGATCACGCATCTGTTCACGGCCGATCCGTCGGCGCACGCGTTCGAGGGGAAGATCTACATCTATCCGTCGCACGATCGCGACACCGGCATCCCCGACAACGACCTCGGCGACCAATACGACATGGACGACTACCATGTCTTCTCCATGGACCGGGCCGACGGCGCGGTGACCGACCATGGCGTGGCTCTCGCATTGGCGGATGTGCCGTGGGCCAGCAAGCAGCTGTGGGCGCCCGACGCCGCCACCAGGAATGGTCGTTACTATCTTTATTTCCCGGCGCGCGACAAGCAGGGCGTGTTTCGTATCGGAGTGGCAACCAGCGATCGTCCGCAGGGTCCGTTCAAAGCCGAGCCGGAGCCGATCAAAGGCACCTACAGCATCGATCCGTGCAGCTTCATGGACGACGATGGCCAGGGCTACCTGTACTTCGGCGGCATCTGGGGCGGCCAGCTCCAGAAATGGCGGACGGGCCGGTTTGATCCGAACGGCCAGGAGCCGTCCGACGGCGAGCCGGCGATCGGTCCGCGCGTGGCGAAGCTCGGCGCGGACATGAAGTCGTTGGCCGGCGAGGTCGTCGAACTGAAGATCCTCGATGAGAAGGGCCAGCCGTTGCTGGCAAAGGATCATGACCGGCGTTATTTCGAGGCGCCTTGGGTCCACAAACACGGCGGGCTGTACTATCTTTCGTATTCGACCGGGAACACGCATTACCTCGTCTACGCCACCAGCAAGAACCCACTGGGGCCGTTCACCTACCGCGGTCGGCTGCTCGAGCCCGTGGTCGGCTGGACGACCCACCATTCGATTATGGAGTTCAAAGGCCGCTGGCTGATGTTCCACCACGACTCGAGCCTGTCGGGCGGTGTGAGCCACCTGCGCTGCGTGAAGTTGAAGGAGATCGTCCACGACGGCCCGGGCAAGTTGCGCGTCGTCGGGCCGGTGTAATTCGGGCGGGGTCGCGCCAGGCGCTGACACGCGCACTTTACGACCAGCGCGGAGTGCAGTCCGCGGGCTCTGCAGGGTGGGATCTCCGAATCCCGCCTCGCGCTTATCGCGGTCGGATGAAGGCGGGGTTCGGAGACCCCGCCCTACAATCGCGGTGAGGCCAAGGCCAACATCAGAGCGACACTGGCGTCAGAACCGGTATTTGATGTAGCCCTCGGCGCGGAGCGGGAGTTCGGGGAGGACAAGGATGCTCGCCGTGTACGCGTCGCCGTTGTGGATCCAATTGCGCTGGTCGGTGAGGTTGAGGAGATCGACGTTCACCGTCCAGGGCCCGCGCTGCCAGGAGAGCGAAGCGTTGAGGGTGTACTGCGCCGGGATGTGCCACTGGTCGTCGAGGTTGCCGCGCTGCCGGCTTTGCCACTGGCCGTCGAGCGCGGCGCCGAAACCGCCGGCCCAACGATAACGGACGCTGCCGTTCAGCAACACGTGCGAGAAACCGACGAGCGGCCAGTCGCCCACCGGCACCTGGTTGTCCCAGGGGCTGTAGCTCTCGTCGCCGGTGCCGCGCCCGCCCGGGCCGCGTCCCGCCGCGTAGCCGGCGTAGATGTCACGGCCGCCGAGCTGGAAGGGATTGGCATGCAGGTAGTGCCCATCCTGCACGGTGGCATTGAAGGTGGCGCTGAAGCGCGCGGAAGGCTGGTAGACGGTCTCGAGCTCGAGGCCACGCACGCGCAGGCGCTGGTGGACGTCGCCCAAACCGGTGCGTGAGCGCTGCTGCGTGAAAGCGGCCGCGCCGGCGTAGAGCTTGTTCTCGAGAAAACTGAACTTCGCGCCGACCTCGAGCAGTTCGCTGCGGTTGCGCAGGTCGCCGGGATCGATGGTGCCGTCGGACTGGAGGCTGATGCCGCCGCCGCCGAGGTTGCCGTGCAGCGAACTCGTGTCCTGCCAGGTCAGGTAATAACTTGACCGGTGCGTGGCGCGGAACAGCAGGCTGGCATCGCCGGAAAGCTCCCGGGCGCTCGCCGTGTCGCGTGCGACGGTCGTCACGCCCGGGGGCGGCAGCGGGTCGAGTGCCCGGGCGTAAAAGCCATCGACGCGCAGGCCGGCGAGCAGGTGCACCCGTTCGCCCAGCTTGAAATCATCCTGCACGAAGATCGCCGGGTTCCACACGCGCGAGTCGCCGGTTTCAGGCGTCGGCACGTAGGGATCCAGCGGGCCGAAGAACAGCAGGCCGCCGGGACCCGGGTAACCGGGAAAGAACGACGTCGGGAATTCCGCCTGCTGGTTGAATACGCGGGTCGGGTCGGTGAGGTCGAAGTTGTAGAGGTATTCGTTCGTGTAGTTTTCAAACGAGCGCACCGCCTGCAGGCGGACGGCGGCGCCGGCGACGATCGATTGCGGCATGGCGCCGGCGAGTTCGAGGTGCGCCTCGGTGCGGTTCTCGAAGGTGTGCTGCTCGACAAACTCGAGGTAGGCGCTCTCGTACACGCGTTTCCGGTTCACCCATTCGAAGAAGGTGCGGTTGATGAGCGTGAGCGCGGGCGAGACCTCGTCCGTGACGATGAGCTGCGCATTGGCGACGTGGGCCTGGGCGTAGTCGCCTTGCGACAACAGCGTGGCGTCCCACGGCAGCTTCACGGCCGTGGTGGCCGGGATCGGCCCGGGATTATAGGCGCCGTCGGCGGACAGGCCGGTGTAATAGATGGCGTGGTCGATCAGGTCCTGGTTCACGCGGTTCACCCCGAGGGTCTCGTTCGTGTTCTGCCACATCCACTGGGCGTTGAATTCCACCTTGAGGCCGGGATGCGGCAGCCAGGTGAGCGCGCCGTACAGATCCTGGCGATCGTCCCGGTCGTTGTTGCGCCGATAAAAGGTGTCGCCGCCCTTCCCTTCATAACTGAAACGCCACGCGAAGCGCTCGTTCACCGGGGCCGTGCTGTCGACCTGCAGGCTGCCGTTGAAGAACGAAAGGCCGCCGGCGGCCCACGTGCCGAGGCGGGCGGTGACGGTCGTCTCCGGGGCCGAGAACTTCGGCTGCTTCGTCTCGTAATTGACGTAGCCGCCGGTCAAGTAACCGGCGCCGAACACCGCCGAGCCCGCGCCGCGTACGACGTCGACGGCCTCGACGCCATTGAACGACGGCAGGAAGCCGTAGAGGTTGTTGGTGCGGCGCTGGCCATTGACGTACGCCTCGGCCACGTCGCCCCGGATGTACGGCACCGTGAGCTCGCCGTAGCTCGACGGCGCATAGGCGCCGGGGCTGTACTCGAGGATGTCGCGCAGCCCGTGGACGGCGCGCTCGTTGACCAGCGCGGCCGTGACCGTGCTGACGGCGCGCGGCGTGTCGAGGGGCCCGCGCCGATCGCCCATCACGGCGCTGGTTTCGCGCGTCAGCGGGTTGACCGATTGTTCGATCGGTACACCGGTGACCACGAAGCGGTCGAATTGCACGGTTTCGCCGGCGTCCGGGGCGGGCGCGGTTTGCGCGTGCAGCGAGACGGCCGCAGCAATGACGAGGGCGGAAGCAGGGAGGCGGAGCGGGAGTTGCATGGGTGGTTGCCCGACCTCAAGCGAAGTACCCGCGGGGGGAAAACAGGCGGCGCGACCTGCGCCGTTGCTAGTTTCCTTCGCCGGTATGATCCGTTTCAGGTTCCAAGGGTTTAGCGGTCGTGCGAACCGCAATCTCAGCCCTCCGCGGAGGACACCCCTACGAGCAGCCCTCACCAAACCGGCCGGGCCGCGTCAGTCAACCGCGGTCTGCGTCACCGCGATCCCGTAAAACATGAAGGGCGCCCCTTGCGGGACGCCCTGCATGACCTAACACCAAGCAAACCGTAAGAACTACAAACAATGTTCGTTTCCAAAAACGACGCACTGATGTCACCCAGATAGACGCAGCCCGCCGCAAAACGTTGAAAGAATCTTTGCGCTATTCGATCGGGCCAGGCCAGAGGGGTGACCCAACGCAGCCATAACTGGCTACCAGCTACCAGCTAGCTACTTACAGATGAATTTCCGCCGGCACGACGACCCCCGGCGGGGTCGAAATCGCAGAACTTTTCAGCGGATAGCGAAAAATTTTCCCCTCAAAATTTCGGAAGATCACCTCGTCGTCGGTGATTTTTTCCACGTAGTCCGGGTTGACCGGGACCTTGCCGCCTCCGCCGGGCGCATCGATGACGTACTGCGGCACGGCGTAGCCGGTGGTGTGGCCGCGCAGCGCCTTGATGATCTCGATGCCTTTCCGGACATCGACCTTGAAGTGCGCGCCGCCGGTGATGAGGTCCATCTGGTAAATGTAGTAGGGCCGCACCCGCATGCGCAGGAGCCGGTGGACAAGGGCCTTCATCACGTCGGCGTCGTCGTTGACCCCGCGTAGCAAAACGCTCTGGTTCCCCAACGGCACGCCGGCGTAGGCCAGTCGCTCGCACGCCGCCTTCAATTCCGCGGTCGCTTCGCGCGGGTGGTTGACGTGGATGCTCATCCAGATCGGGCCGTGCTTCTTGAACACCTCGCACAGCTCGGGTGTGATCCGCTGCGGCAGGAACACGGGGATGCGCGAGCCGATGCGGATGAATTCGACGTGCTTGATGGCCCGCAGCCGGCCGAGCAGGTGGTCGAGCTTTTTGTCCGAAAGCAGCAACGGGTCGCCGCCCGAGAGCAGGACGTCGCGCACCTCCGGGTGGTTTTCGATATAGCGCAGCGCCTGCTCGTATTCCGGGTGAAAGTTGTAGTCCTGCGCGTTGCTCACGAGCCGGCTGCGCGTGCAATACCGGCAATAAGCGGCGCAGCGATCCGTGACGAGGAACAGCACGCGATCCGGGTAGCGGTGCACGAGCCCGGCCACCGGCGAGTGCTCGTCCTCGCCCAGCGAATCGAGCATCTCGCCCGACGAGACGATCATCTCGTCGCTGCGGGGGATCACCTGTCGGCGGATCGGGCAGGACGGATCCTGCCGGTCGATCAGGTTGAAGAAATAGGGGGTGATCGCGAGCGACAGCTTGTGGTTGGCGAACAGGCACCCGGCCTTTTCCTCCGGGGTGAGGGTCATGTAACGCTCGAGCTGTTCGACGGTCGTGATCCGGTTCTTGAGCTGCCACACCCAGTCCTGCCAATCCGACGCGGGAACGTGCTGCCAAAGGCCCTGGCCTTCAAACCAGGCGGAGCGATCTTCGGAATAGGGCATGATGCAGCACGAGACCTAGTTGATTTCGTCCAGGTGTCAAATGGCGTACCCCCGGGGGCCGGCACAGTTCCGCGCCTGAATCCGACCCCCGGGGCCCAAGATTTCCCGCGGCCGGCCGGATTCCCCTTGCAGGCACCGTCCGACCCCTTTTCGTGTCGCGCTGATGTCCACCTTCAAGCCCGCAGTGCTTGCCCTCGAGGATGGCAGCGTGTTTCGCGGCGCCGCCTTCGGCGCCGACGCCACCATTGCCGGCGAGTGTGTCTTCAACACCTCGATGACCGGTTACCAGGAAATCCTGACCGATCCTTCGTATTTCGGGCAGATCGTCACCATGACCGCGCCGCAGATCGGCAACTACGGGGTGAACGAGGAGGACGAGGAATCCCAGGCGCCCAAGTGTTCCGGCTTTGTCGTGCGCGAGGTCTCGCCGGTGGTCAGCAACTGGCGCAGCACCAATTCGCTCGATGCGTACCTGCGCAAGTACGGCATCCCCGGCATCAGCGAGGTCGACACCCGCGCCCTCACGAAGAAACTGCGGGTGGACGGGGCGATGAAGTGCTGCCTGAGCACGCTCGCGCTCGATGACCAGGAGGCGGTGGAACGGGCCCGCGGCTGGTCCGACATGGCCGGCAGCGACTACGTCAAGGACGTCAGCTGCACCGAGCCCTTCATCTGGCGCGCCGAAGATCCGGCCCGGCACAACCGGCAATACCTGCCCCCCGGCACGACGAGCGGCGCCACGGTCACGCCGTCGCAGGTCTTCAAGGTCGCGGCGTTCGACTATGGCGCGAAGTACTCGATTTACCGCAAGCTCGTGCGCCATGGCTTCGAGGTGCACGTCTTCCCGGCCCGGACCACCGCCGAACAGATCCGCGAACATGGGGTGGACTGCGTTTTCCTGTCCAACGGTCCCGGCGATCCCGCGGCGCTCCCCTACATCCATCGCACGGTCACGGCGCTCCTGCCCGAGTATCCGATCTTCGGCATTTGTCTCGGCCACCAGATGATCACGCACGCGCTCGGCGGCCGGACGTTCAAGCTGAAGTTCGGCCATCGCGGCGGCAACCAGCCCGTCAAGAATCTCGAAACCGGCAAGGTGTCGATCACGGCCCAGAACCACGGCTTCGCCACCGACCCGAAGTCGCTGGAAAAGTCCGGCGCCGTGGTGACGGAGGTGAATCTCAACGACCAGACCGTCGAGGGTCTCCGGCACAAGGAACTGCCGGTGTTCTGCGTGCAGTATCACCCGGAAGCCGCCCCCGGGCCCAATGACGCCGATCCGCTGTTCGAGGATTTCCACCGGCTCGTCACCAAGCGCAAAGCCGGGGTCATTTGACGAGGCGCCGGCACGCCCTCTCCCATGAGCCAAGAAACCTGGGCTGCGGTCGATCGCTATATCGAGGACAAATTCCTGCCGGCTGACCCGGTGCTCGACGCCGCGCTGAAAGCCTGTGCCGCCGCGGGGCTGCCGGAAATCCAGGTCACGCCCCCTCAGGGCCAGTTCCTGCAAATGCTGGCGTGCATCCGGCAGGCGCGCCGGATCCTCGAGGTGGGTACGCTCGGCGGTTACAGCACCCTTTGGCTGGCGCGGGCTTTGCCGGCCGGAGGCCGGGTGGTTACCATCGAACTGGAATCAAGGCACGCGGAGGTGGCGCGCGCCAATTTTGTCGCGGCTGGTCTCGCGGACCGTATCGACCTGCAGGTCGGGCGCGCCGCCGATGTGCTCGCGCGGCTCGCGACCGCCGGCGGGCCGCCATTCGACTTTGTCTTCATCGACGCCGACAAGGCCGGCACCGCGGATTACTTCCGCCTCGCCCTCCGGCTCTCGCGTCCGGGCACTGTCATCGTGGTGGACAACGTCGTCCGCAAGGGCGCGGTGGCCGACCCGGCCAGCACCGACGCCGCCGTGCAAGGCATCCGCCGGTTCAATGATGCCGCGGCGGCCGAGCCGCGCGTCACGGCCACGGCCCTCCAGACGGTCGGCACCAAGGGCTATGACGGGTTCGCCCTGCTGCTGGTCACGCGCTAGCCGAGCAGCTGCTCGAACTTCTTCGCGTCTTCCGGTGTGTCCACGCCCACGCTGGGGTCGTTGGTGACCTCGATGGCGATCGAATATCCGTTTTCCAGGGCGCGCAATTGCTCGAGCTTCTCGATTTGCTCCAGTTTACCCGGCGGCAAGGCGACGAATTTCTCGAGGAAGTCCGCCTGGTAAGCGTACAGGCCCAGATGCTTGAAGCACGGATTGGACGCGACCCAGGCATCGTCGACGGTGAGCCCGAGATCGCGCGAGAACGGCATCCCGGAGCGGGAAAAGTACAAGGCCCGCCCAGCCTGGGACATCACGACCTTCACCTGGTTGGGATTATGGAAATCGGCGACCCGCTTGAAGGGAGTGGCAAGCGTCGCCATTGGGCATTCCCCTTGGATCAGCCGGGCGAGAGCGCGCAATTGTCCGCCGGTGACCAGCGGTTCGTCCGCCTGGACATTGAGCACATGGCGAGCCCGGACCGTGCGGTTGGCCTCGGCAATGCGGTCCGTGCCGCTGGCGTGGTTCACGTCCGTCAAAATCGCCCTGAATCCGGCCTTCTCCACACACGTCGCCAGCAGCTGGTGATCGACCGCAAACCATAGCTGAAAATCGGGCATTTCTGCCGTAATCCGCTCGGCGACCCAGAGTACAAGCTCCTTGCCTTTAACGCGATGGAGCAATTTCCTGGGGAACCGAGTCGACTCAAGCCGGCATGGCACGATGATGGCGAAATCGGACATGGGGGCTTTGTTATTGCAAGGTGGGGCGCGACCGGCTTTTAGCGTTCCCCTTTAATCTGACCAGCCAGCCCGACCGCAATGGAAAAGAGCGACACAACGACCTCAGCCTCCCACGTGAAGGAACTTCTCGTGCAGAACAAGATGGGCATTCATGCCCGTCCGGCGGCGATGATTGTGCGCGTGACCAACCGGTTTAAATCCGAGGTCTTTGTCGAGAAGGACGAGGAACAGGTTAACGGCAAGAGCATCATGGGCCTCATGATGCTGGCGGCGGCCAAGGGTTCGAAGGTGAAGTTCATTGCGACCGGCCCGGATGCCGATGCGATGTTGACCGAACTCGAGTCGCTCTTCGCCCGGAAGTTCGACGAGGCCTAAGCGCTTATCCCGTAGAAGGTTCTCGCGTTCGCGTTCGTGACGGCGGCGAGCCGGGCATAGTCCGTGGCAAACAAGCCGGCGCAAAATTCCGCCGTGTGCCGCAGGTAGGACGGCTCGTTGGGTTTTCCGCGGTGCGGCATGGGGGTAAGGTAGGGAGCGTCGGTTTCCAACATGAGCCGGTCGAGGCCCTGGGCCAGCGCCGCCGACCGGACCGCCTCGGCATTCTTGTAGGTGATGATGCCCGTGAAAGAGCCCCACCCTCCTCGCCGCGTCAGTTCCGCCATCTCCGCCGGTCCTTCCGCAAAGCAGTGGAAAACGACCTTCCGCCAGTCGACGCCGGCGGTGTCGATCATGTCGACGCATTCGCGAAACGCGCCGCGCGAATGCACGACCACGGGACAACCGAGGCGTTTCACCAGCGCCAGTTGCGCGGCCAGGGCGCTTTTTTGCCGCGCAAAGAGACGAGCCGCGCCGGCTGGATCCTTGGGCAGATGGAAACGGTCCAGCCCAATCTCCCCCAGCGCCACCGGTTTCAGCGCGCCCTGCCAGAATGCCTCGAGCCGGGCCACCCGGCCGGCCCAATCGTCATTCACGCTGCACGGGTGCAATCCAGCCGTGTAATGCACGACGCCCGGATGCGCCGTCGCCAGTTCACGGTAAAGCGACCAGTCGTCGACATCGGTGCCGATCGTCACCATCGCGTCGAGCCCCGCCTCTTTCGCGCGCTGCAGGATCGACGGCAGCTCGTCGCGCCGGGCGAAGGAGTCCAGGTGGGTGTGCGTATCGATCAGCCCCATGCGCCGATTGAAGGCACCCGAAAATCGGAAGCCAGCGCTTTCGCGCTGGCTCCCTTTGCACACATACCAGTCTGCCTGGTAAAAGCCGATGTCGGCGCCGAGAAGGCCGCATCAAATCAGCTGGTCCGAATGCGAACGTCGCCGCCGCTCGATCCCAGGTAAAGTTCGGGTCCGCCGCCATTCACCTTGCCGGAAAGGCTGCTGCGGCGCAGGCCGCCCTTGTCGATCGAGATCGTGATGCCGGCCGCGTCCACATCGCCGCCACTCGTATGGGCCTTCAAGTCGAACGCCGCGGCCTTGTCGACGGTCACGACAACTTCGCCGCCGGAAGTCGTGAGTTTGCAGTCGCCCTGGAGCGGGCCTTCGATGTTGGCCCGGACGTTGCCGCCGGAGGTGCTCGCCGTCAGCCGGTTCTTGACGGCATTGATCACGATGTCACCGCCCGAAGTGGAGAGGTTGGCCTCGCCGCCGGCGCGGTCGACATGAATGTTCCCGCCGGAGGTCGTCAGGTGCACCTTCGCCGTGCCCTCGCGCAGGAAGATGTCGCCGCCCGAGGTGCCGCCGTCGACTTCGCCTTCGACCTTGTCACATTTCAGGTTGCCGCCGCTGGTGCGCATGCGAGCCTGGCCGCTGATGCTGGCCAGCTCGATGTCGCCGCCGGAGGTCGCCAGGTCGACGTTGTAGTGCGAAGGCACGACGACGGTGAAGCTGACCTGGACCGGGGGCCAGTTGCCCACGTGCCAGCCGTGACCGCCTTCATACTTGGCGATCGCCGTCACGTCGTTGCCCTGTTGTTCGATCGAGAGGTCGAGGTCCTTGAGCAATTCATCCGCCTTCTCGTCCGAATTGACGTGGATGGTCTCGGTGGCTGTGACCTTCACTTGCGAGTCGGTGCCGGTCACCACCTTGACGTCGCCGCCGGCGGTCTTGACCTTGAGGTTTCCGCCGGGTTGCACCGAGAAGCTCTTTTCGACGGTGCGCGTGATCTTCGCCTGGAGGAGGGCCGGCATTGCCAGCAACGCCCCGAGGGTGACGAGGGGAACGATGGATTTCATGGGTGCTTGTACTGCAGTTAACACGACGACACGGGAAAAGTTACAGGCAATTGTTTCCGGCGCCGTCGGCGCCGGCCTCACGGGTCCGCCAGCAATCTGACCTGCAGGCGGCTGAGACGCTCGAAGAGCCGCTGTTCGCGGCGAACCGGCCACCAATCATAGAGGTAAATCTCAAGCGGGCGCCACATGGCGACCCAGCCGCCGATGGTCAGGCTTTCGCTCAGGATGACGCCGGCCGTGCCCCAGGGTGCCTTGGCCACCAGGCCGCTCAGCGTCAGGCAGACGGCGAGAAACGTGACCCCGATGAGCAGGGTCTGGCGCCCGCGCGCCATCAGCTGCCGGAACTCCAGCAATTTTGTCAGGGCGCGGGCCCGGAAATAGTTGCGCACCGCATCCTGCAGCCCGGCGGCGCGATCCGCCGGCGGGGGCGTGGCCAGGTGAATCGCCAGCTCAAATTCACGATCCGCCGGCTGTTCGCGCGCCCACCCGACGACAAATTCCTCCGCATCCGGATCCAGGTCGCGATCGATGAAGGGCGACGGATCCATGGAGTTGAACATCTGCGCCAGTTCGCGCAGGCGCATCTCGATGCGGGCAAGGGACTGGGACACGCCGTCCAGTATACCGCCCGCGGCGGGTTTTCCAACGCCGGACTGGCGCGCGCTCAGGCGTCGAACGCGGTCGCCCACGCCGCTTCGTCGAACCCGGCCAGGGCGATGCGGGGTCCGACCACGAACGGGCGTTTCACGAGGCTGCCATTCGCCGCGAGCAGCCCGACCGCCTCGGCATCGGTCAGGGCCGGCAGCTTCGTCGCCAGTTCCAGGGCGCGATACTCGCGGCCGGCGGTATTGAACAGCTTGCGCCGCTCGCCGCCGAATGCCGCCAGTGCCTGCCGCAACTCCGTCGCGCTCGGCGGGGTCTCGCGGATCGGGCGCTCGTCAAATTCCAGGCCGCGGGCCCGCAGCCATTTGACCGCGCGACGGCAGGTGTCGCAGTTCGCCAGCGTGTAGACCGCCAGCGGCCTCACTTCGCGAAGATTTCCCTGAAGAACACCTGCATGTGCGCCCACGAGCGATGGTCCGCCGCCGCATTGTAGCCGATGTTGCCCGTCAGGCCGTTGAGCGCGGCCACCTTGTCCGCATCCGGATTGGTGAACGCATGCACCGCCCCGGCATAGCTGATGAACTGGTAGTCGAACTTGCCGTCGTCCATCGCCTTCTTGAAGGCCGCGACCGCTTCCGGCTTCACGAACGGGTCCACCGCGCCGTGACAGATAAGGATGCTCGCCTTGTTCCGGGTCGCCGCGTCGGCCGGCACGGGAATCAAGCCGCCGTGGAAACTCACGATCCCCGCCAGCGGCGCGCCGCTGTACGCCAGCGCCTGGACCGTCGAGCCGCCGAAACAGTAGCCGATGGCCGCGACGTGGTTCGGCTCGACGAGTCCGGTCGCCAGCAACTGGTCGAGACCCGCCTGCGCCCGCTCCGCCATGAGCGGCTTGCCGTAGAACTGCCCCGCGAGTTCACCCGCCTTCTTCGCGTCGGTCGTGACGACGCCCGCGCCGTACATATCCGCGGTGAACGCCACGTACCCGAGCGCCGCCAGTTGCTTCGCCCGGCCCTTGACGTAGTCGTTCAGTCCCCACCATTCCGGAACCACGAGCACGCCGGGCGCCTTCCGGCTCGAAGAAATCCGGGCGGAGTCGTACGCGAGAAAACCTTCCAGTTTCACGCCGGCTTGTTCATAGGCCACGGGCTTGGTCACGATCTCAGCGGGGAGCGACATGGGAAGAGTGGCAATGGAACCGAGGAGAAGAAGGAGCGTGGATTTCATTCGCGAAGACTAGTCGAAACTCCGCGAAACTCAATCCCTCCGCAGCCGGGTCCGGCCGGGCTTCCACCGGTCGCCGGGGCGTGGCCGCCACTACCGGCGCAGCTCCACCACATCGCCCGCCAGCAAGGCCAGGCGCCCGGCATCCGGCTTCTTGAGGTCGGCAGCCAGCAACCGTCCGCCGCGGAATACCTTGGCCGCCCGAAAACTCCCCCCGCCAGCGGCCGTCGCCGCATACAGCTGCATGCCCTGCTGCCAGGGCAACTGCGTCATCGCGCCCGTCGAGGCATCGACCACCACCACCATCCCGGCGCGCGTCAACTTAGCCGCCGATTCCATGGTCACGACGGTCACCGTCCCGGACGAACTCATCGCCGCGGAAGCCACGCGGCCGCTCGTCTCGACCGCCGTCACCGTCACCTTGCCCGCGGTCTTGACCGAGGTGACCGCCACCGCGCCCACCGCGGCGACGGTGGCCCCGACCATCAGGCAGCCCGCGGCGGCCAGGGCGACGCCCGCCGCCAGCAACGCCACCAGCCACCTCACGCGGTCAGGCCGCCGGCAATGTACTGGCGCAACGACTCCGCCTCCGCCCGGTGGGCGTTCGCGACCCAGCGCGATACGTCGCCAATCGAGATCAAGCCGACGAGTTTGCCTTCCTGCACCACGGGCAAATGCCGGCAGCGGCGCTCCGCGAATATTTCCATCACTTCCTGCACGGTGGCTTCCGGCCGGATGGTCAGCACGCTGGCCGACATGACCTGGGTGATCGGCGTGGTCTTCGGGTCCAGTTCCGCGGCAATCACGCGCGTGAGCGCGTCCCGCTCGGTGAAGATGCCGGCCAGTTCCGTCCCCTTCATCACGAGCACCGAGCCAATGCGATGGAGGTTCATTTCTCGGACGGCTTCGGCCACGGTGACGGTCGACGCAACGGCGCGTACCGCGTGCCCCTTGCCGTCCAGCAAGGCGGTGATCGAGGTATTCATGGGTTTGGGGTGGAGACAGTTTACGGCGGGACCGCGTTCCCTCAACCGCAAACTCCCGGTTGCCGGATTATTTTCGGAACAGCTGGTCCAGGGCCCCAAGGCTTTTGAGCGGCGAACCCTTGGCCAGGCGAACCGCGGGCGCGGCGGCGCGCGGCGCCGCGGCCGCCGCGGGAAGCTGCAGTTCCTCCAGCAACCGTTCGAGCCGGACCGCGGAAACCGGCTCCGCCGTGCCCAGATCCTGCGCAAAGAGGCTCACGCGGAATTCCTCGACCAGCCAGCGGAAGTGCCGCGCCCGCTGATCACCCGGGGCCTTGTCCGCCAACTCGGCGGCCGCGCGCGCGAACGGCGCCAGCACGGCGGCACGTTGGGCGTCCTTTGCGACGTCCCGTTTCCAGCGGTCGGCCCGCGCGATCATGCCCCGCAGGTAGCGCGGGAGGTCGCGCACGCGTTCAAACGGCATGCGGCGCAGGAAGTCCGGCGGCAGCAGCGCAGCGAGGTCCCCCGCCAGTCCGGGATACGGCTGCGGGTGCGTCTCCAAGGCGAGGCGCAGGGAAAACACTTCCTTCAGCCCATCCGCGAGCTTGGAGACGATCCCGCGCAGATCGCGTTTCGCCTCCTCGATGCGCCGCGTGAATTCCGCGGCGTGCAGGGGCGCCACCGGCCGATGGCACACCCACGCCCGGATGGCGTGCAGCGCGTCCGCTTGCAGCGCCTCGGGCGTGGTCAGCGTCACCGCCAGCGGGCCGAGCGCGCGCAACGATTTCAAATCCTTCTCCAGCCAGCCGAGGTCGTGACGCAGCTGCGCCTCGAACAGTTGCGCCAGGCCGGCGCGGCTCGCCGCTTTTGCCTCTTCGGGCGTCGCAAACAGTCGCACGGCGACCCCGGCGGGAAAAGCCTGGAGGCCCGGATAGGCCCGGACCGGCACGCCGTGATGTTCGCTGACGATGATCGCTTCCGGCACATCGCCAAAATCCCACCGGGTGGCCGGCGCGGATTCCCATTTCGCGCGCGCCTCGCGCCAATCGCCGCTGCCGCCGACCGCCGCCTGCCTGCTGACATCCCGCGCCCGCAGGTGCAGCTGGTCCCGGACTTGGGTTAGGTCGCGGCCCGCCCACAGGACGCGGCCCTTTGCGTCGAGCACCTCGACGCGCACGCGCAGGTGATCGGGCAGCGGCTTGTCGTCCCAGAGACCAGGATCGATGCGCGCACCGAGCCTGGGCACGAGGAGTTCCGCCAGCGCTTCCGCCAAGGTCGGCGGTTCCGCCCGCGCGCGCAGCAGGGCGAGCTCGGCCGTCAACTTTCGCGCGGTCTCGGCCAGCGGGATGAGGTCGCGCCGCTGCTCCTTCGGCAGCGCCTTCAACATGAGCTCCACCTTTTCCGTGAGGTGGCCGGGCACGGCCCAATCCAGCATGGCGGGCGTCAAGGCCTCCGCCTCGGCCAGGCCCACCCGCAGGGTCACGCCGTCGGTCTCCTGGCCCGGCTGATAGGCATAACTCAGCGGCAGCACCCGGTTGTCAATCGGGACGGCGGCGGGAAAGGCGTCCGGATCGTACCGGGCCTCGGCCGGCGGCTGCAGGTCCGACTCGGCCAGGAACAGGAATTTCGGGTCGCTCGCCTGTCGGTGACGGACGAAATCGACCAGCTCCGGGACCGACGAAACACCCTCGATGCGCTGCGCATAGAAGCGGTGGACGATTTCATCCAGGTTCATGTAGCCGGCGCTCCGGGTGCGCGTGAGCAACGCCTCCGTCTCGGCGCGCAGCCGCCGGTTGTGGGCGAGAAAGTCGAACGGCCAGGTGATCGAGTCACCGACCAGGCCTTCGCGGATGAAAATCTCGGTCGCGTGCGCGGGATTGATGCGGCCGTAGGCGACGGCGCGCGTCTCCAGCTCCAGGTTGTACACCCGCCGGCGTTCCTTCACGAGCACCCGCCCGCCCTCCGCCTCCCAGAATGGCTCGCTGTGCGACGCGCGGACCAAGTGCGCGCCGAGATCCAGCACCCAGTGCGGATCGATCCGGGCGCAGGTGCGGGCGTAGACGCGGCCGGTCTCCATGACCTCCGCCGCCATGAGCCAGCGCGCCACCCGCTTCTTGGGTTGCGCGCCTCCCTTGGTCTTGGCGACGGCGGCCATCTTCGTTGGCTTCGTCCGCTCAAAAAGCGCCGAACCCGGGAAGACGCCGACCTTCCGGTCGTGCGCGGCCTGGTAGTCTCCCTCGTCGGTGCGCGTCGCGATGTTTCCGAGCAAACCGCTCAGGATCGAACGATGGATCGCAGCGTAGGCGGGAGTGCCGAGCGCCAGCTTCAGCGGCTGTCCCTTCTTCAAGCCGTCGTAGACCGACGACCCGGCGAAGCCGTCGCGTTCGCGCAGGCTGTCCTCGAGTTGCGCGTGCACATCGCGCCATTCGCGCATCCGGAGAAACGACAGGAAATGCGCCGTGCAGAACTTCCGCAGCTTGCCCAGCGTCATCCGCTCGAACTCGTCATGGTAGGCCTCCCAAATGGCGAGGAGGGTGAGAAAGTCGGAGTCCGGGTGGACGAACCGGCGATGCGCCGCGTCGGCCTTTTCGCGCTGGTCGACCGGACGCTCGCGCGGATCCTGGATGCTCAGCGCGGCCGCGATGATCAGGACCTCGCGCTGCGCCTTCTCGGTGCGCGCCTGCAGGATCATGCGTCCGACCGTGGGGTCGACCGGCAGCTGCGCCAGGGCGCGGCCCAGCACCGTCAGCTCGTATCCATTGGAGGGCGCGGACTCCGCTCCGCGCCGATGGTCGGACGGCGGGGTGCCCGCCCCACCCTTCACGATCGCTCCCAGCTCCTCCAGCAGTGCGTACCCCGCCCGGATTCCCTTGGCCGGCGGCACGTTGAGAAACGGGAAATCCTCGATGTCCCCCAGGCCAAACGCCTTCATGCGCAGGATCACGTCGGCCAGGTTGCAGCGCTGGATCTCCGGCTGCGTGAAGCGCGGGCGCTCCCGATAATCCTCTTCCGCATACAGCCGGATGCAGACGCCGTCGCTGACACGCCCGCAGCGGCCCTTGCGCTGGTCGGCACTGCTTTGCGAAACGGGCTCCACCGGCAGCCGCCGCGTGTGGCTGAGCGGCGCGTACCGGCTGATTCGCGCCAGCCCGGAGTCGACGACAAACCGGATGCCGGGAATGGTCAGCGACGTCTCCGCAATGTTAGTGGCGACGACCACCTTGCGGCCGCCGGTGGGCGCGAACACCCGCTGCTGCTCGGCGTTGGTCAGCCGCCCGTACAGCGGCACGACTTCCACGCGCGGGAATTTCCGGCCCGCGAGCAGGTCGCCCATTTCACGGATATCGCGTTCCGTGGGGAGGAACACCAGCACGTCGCCCTGCGCGCTCTCGTGGAGCACGCGCGTCACCGCCTCCACGGCGGCGTCGATGTAGGTGAATTCGTCAGATCGCGCCTTGCGGTAGGGCGCGGACTCCGTTCCGCGCCGCTCACTCTCGGCGGCGAAGGGACTCGCCGCCCTCCCTTCCCCCTCCAGCTCCTCGAGCGGCGACCAGATGACCTCGACCGGATAGACCCGTCCCGACACTTCGATGACGGGCGCGTCGTCAAACGCCTTGCTGAAGGCCGCGGTGTCGATCGTCGCGGAGGTGATGATGATCTTGAGCTCGGGCCGACGCCGCCGCAGCCGCCGCAGGTGGCCGAGAATGAAGTCGATGTTGAGCGACCGTTCGTGCGCCTCGTCGACGATGATTGTGTCGTATTCGCGCAGGTCCGGGTCGGCCTGCAACTCGGCCAGCAGCATGCCGTCGGTCATGAACTTCACCACCGTGGCCCCCGAGGTCTGGTCGGCGAAGCGGATCTTGCAGCCGACCTCGCGGCCAAACGTCACGTTGAGCTCCTCGGCCACGCGGCGCGCGACCGAGGTGGCCGCGACCCGGCGCGGCTGCGTGCAGGCGATGCGGCCGCGTTCGCCGCGACCCGCCACGAGGCAGAGCTTGGGCAGCTGCGTCGTTTTGCCGGAACCCGTCTCGCCGGCCAGAATGAGGACTTGGTGGTCGCGGATGGCCCCGATGATCTCGTCCGCCCGGGCGCTGATGGGCAGTTCGGGTGGATATTCGATCCGGAAGGGCCAGGGTTTTTTGTCTGGTGGCGGCATGCCGCGGGGTGTCAGGCTGAGCGAAGCGAAGTATCCCGGATTCTAAACCAAAATCATCGCCATGGCCGTTCCCGAGCCCACGCCCCAGGAAAAGGCATTGCGTCGCGTCCTCAAGGTCTCGCGCGCCAATGGCTGGAGCGTCGTCGTGGTCGCCGGGCTCGGCATCCTGCTCGCGCTGCTGCTCGGCGACCTGTCGAGCGTGTTCATCGGGGCGCTGGTCGCCTTCGCCGGGGGCATGGAGGTCCGCGGCCACAAACTCCTGCGCCGGCGCGATGCGGACGGCCTGAAGCTGCTCGTGCGCTCGCAGCTGTTCCTGCTCACGATCATTCTCGTTTATTGCGCGATGCGCCTCGGCAGCTTCGATGCCGACACAGTGATGGGCAGCGTGACGCCGGAGATGGAGGCCCTCTTGAAGGATTCGGGCATCCAGCGCGCGGACATCCTCCCGATGGTGCGCCTGGCCTTCTACACGCTCTATCTCACCCTGGCCATCGTGTCGTTGCTCTACCAGGGCGGCATGGCGTTGTATTACCGGGCCAAGGGTCGACTCGTTCGCGAGGCCCTGGCCGCCCCGCTCGTGCCGCCCGCCCCGAACCCCCCGCTTGCCTAAGGATCACCGGCGGCTACCCTGCCGTTCCGATGTCCGAGGAACGTTACGTTGTCGCCAAGCCGCGGTGGGCCGAGAATCAACTCGCCTGCGCCTTCCCGCCGCGCGCGGCGCGGCTCCCACCGGGCCGGAAGATTACGGCGGGCTTTGTGGTGGTCCGCGGTCATCATTCCGCGGGCGATCCCCGGGAAAGAGGAATGCTCCGACTTAATCCCCTCCCATGAGCACAAGTTTCTTCCCGCAGGACATCATAATTAAGAAGCGCGACGGCGGCGCCCTCGCGCGCGAGGAGATCGAATTCTTTGCCCGCGGGGTGGTCGACGGTCGCTTTGCCGATTACCAGGCGACCGCCCTGCTCATGGCCATTTTCTGGCGGGGCATGACGGCGCAGGAAACGGCGTGGCTGACCGACGCGATGATGCGCTCGGGCGAGGTGATCGACCTGCGCGACGTGCCGGGCGCCAAAGTCGACAAGCACTCCACCGGCGGCGTGGGCGACAAGGTCTCGCTCATCCTCGCCCCGCTCGCCGCCGCCTGCGGCCTCAAGGTCCCGATGATGAGCGGCCGCGGACTCGGCCACACGGGCGGTACCCTCGACAAGCTGGAGGCCATCCCCGGCTTCCAGGTCATGCTCAGTGTGCCGGAATTCCGTCGCATCCTGCAGCAGACCGGCGTGGCGATGATCGGCCAGACGCCGCAGGTCGTGCCCGCCGACCGCAAGCTTTATGCGCTGCGCGACGTCACCGGCACGGTCGAATGCATCCCGCTGATTTGCGCCAGCATCATGAGCAAGAAGCTGGCGGAGGGCATCGATTCGCTCGTCCTCGACGTCAAGTTCGGCCGGGGTGCGTTCATGAAACGCAAGGACGACGCCCTCGCCCTCGCTCGGGCCATGGTCGACGTCGGCCGGGCCGCCGGCAAACCGGTGTGGGCGCAGCTTTCCGCGATGAACCAACCGCTCGGCCGCGCGGCCGGACACACGACCGAAGTCATCGAATCGATCGAATGCCTGAAGGGCCGCGGGCCGGCGGACTTGATGGAGATAACCCTGGCGCTCACGGGACACATGCTGGTGCTCGGCGGCGTCGCCCGGGATGCGGCCGGCGCGCAAAAGCTGATGGCGACCGCGATCGCGAACGGCTCGGCGCTGGAAAAGTTTCGCGCGATGTGCGCCGCGCAGGGCGGCGATCCGCGCGTCGTGGACGACTATGGCTTGCTCCCGGCGGCGAAAAAGCGCCTCGAGATCCGGGCGCCCGCCGCGGCGAGGGGATTCGTCAGCGAAGTCGATGCCTTGAAATGCGGCCAGGCCATCATGGCCCTCGGCGGCGGCCGCGCGGCGGTCAGCGACCGCGTCGACCATGCCGTCGGTCTCGCGGACCTGATCAAGATCGGCGAGCCGGTCGAGGCCGGCACCCGCCTCTGCACTCTGCACATCAATGACGATGCCAAGGGTGCCCGCGCCGAGGAGCTCGTGCGCGAGGCGATCAAGTTCTCGCCGGCGGCCCCCTCACCCGAGGCGTTGGTGCAGGACTTGATCAGGTAGGCTCGCCATATAGTTAGCGCGGGGCCCAGGCGCGGAATGGCTTGAGGCCCCGGCGCGATTCGGCAACTTTGCCGCCGTCCTACCCACTTTCCTCCCATGAGCCTCTACATCGGTATCGACAGCGGAACCCAGAGCACCAAGGCGGTCGTGCTCGACCTCGACCTCGGTCGCGTCATCGCCGAGGCGCGCGCGCCCCACTCGCTGATCGCCGGCCTCCCGCCGGGCCACATGGAACAGCAGCCGCAGCATTGGACGGAGGCGCTCGACGCCGTCATCAGCGAGGTCGCGGCCAAGATCGACCGCCGGCGCGTCCGCGGCATCGGCATTTCCGGCCAGCAGCATGGCTTCGTGCCGCTCGACGAGCGCGGCGAGGTCATCCGGCCCGCCAAGCTCTGGTGCGACACCTCGACGGTGGCGGAGTGTGCCCTCCTGACGAAAAAGCTCGGCGGCACGAAGGCCGTCATCCGCCAGACCGGCCTGCCTTTCCTCCCGGGCTACACGGCGCCGAAGATCCTGTGGCTGAAGCGGCACGAACCGGCGAACTTCAAGCGGCTCCGGCATGTCCTGCTCCCGCACGATTATCTCAATTTCCACCTCACGGGGAATTACTTCATGGAGCCGGGCGACGCCTCGGGCACGGCGCTGCTCGACGTGCGCAAGCGCACCTGGTCGCCCGCCGCGCTCCGGGCCATCGACCCGAACCTCGGTGACTGGTTGCCCGCGCTTTCGAAGTCATCCGAGGCCGCCGGCATGCTCCGCCCGGGGCTCGCCCAGCAGTACGGCTTTCCGGCCGACGTGGTCGTCAGCGCCGGTGGCGGCGACAACATGATGGGGGCCATCGGCACCGGCAATGTGTCCGCAGGCGTGGTGACCGCGAGCCTTGGCACCAGCGGCACCATCTATGCCTTCAGCAGGAAGCCGGTCATCGATCCGCACGGCGAGATCGCCGCCTTCTGTTCGTCCACCGGCGGCTGGCTGCCGCTGTTGTGCACGATGAACCTGACCCTCGTCACCGAGCAATTCCGCACGATGTTCGGCTGGGATCATGCGGCGCTGGAGCAGGCGGTGGCGGCTACGGCCGCCGGTGCCGACGGCTTGACACTCGTCCCCTATTTCGACGGCGAGCGGACGCCGAACGTGCCGCACGGCACCGGCGTGCTCTATGGGCTCGGTCGCCGCACCCTGACGCCCGGCCATCTCGCCCGCGCCGCGATGGAGGGCGTCACCCTCGGCTTGAACTACGGCCTGCTCCGGCTGGCGGCGTTGGGGGTGAAGCCCAAGGAAATTCGCCTGACGGGCGGCGGGTCGAAATCCGCCGTCTGGCGCCAGATCATGGCGGATATCTTCGGCGTTCCCGTGGTGGCGATGATCGAGGACGAAGGCGCCGCGCTGGGTGGCGCATTGCAGGCGGCGTGGTGCGATGGCCTGCGCCAGGGGCAGAAAACCGACCTGGCGGAACTCACGGGCCGCGTCGTGGCGGTCAACGACCCGACCCGGTGCGTGCCGGACAAAAAACACACCGCCTATTACCGTTCGCTGCAGGCCAGGCAGGACAGCTTGAGCCTGACGCTGCGCGAAACGTTCGAGAAATTTGCCGGCGCCTGAGACGCGACTGGAGGCGGGGTGCCCTCACCCCGCGAGGCGAAGCGTGGATGGTTGCCCGCGGGACGAGGGCGTCCCGCCTCCACCAACGGCGGATCCGCGCTTCCCGGGCTTCGGCGAACAGCCTTCACCCGGCTTGCCGAGCCGTAGCTCGCCACGCGAGCGAAGGCTGGTGCTCGGGGGGGGACTCGAACCCCCATGCTTTTAGGCACAGGCTTCTGAGACCTGCGTGTCTACCAATTCCACCACCCGAGCGAAACTATCAATATGATTTATATGAACTACTTACGGAAACTGGCATTTTCGCAAGCTGGCTTTTTCTACACCGCTCTTCTACACCTTAATTATGAAAGCTATTAAGAGAGAACGGATGTGGGAAAGAACCAACGTTACGAACCTACTCCGGAACCGTCAGAGCGGGACTTACTACGCGCGCGTCAAAACCAACGGCAAGCAGAAATGGCGCAGCTTAAAAACGCAGGTCTTTTCAGTGGCCAAGCTCCGTCTGTCGGACGTGGAAAATGATATCCGGACGCAGGCTGCCACCGTCAGGGGCGACGGCGGACCCGCATCTGATCCCGCGGCCGAAACAAAGTTCGCTACCTACATAGCGGCCTATCGTGCCAAACAAGAGAATGACTCAAAGCTGAAAGCCTCATCCTTGGAGCGAAAGCTGAACTCGGTAAAAGCGCTCGTCAAAACATGGCCGGAATTGCCCAACCGGGACGTGCGCCGACTAACTAAATCGGACTGCCAGGCTTGGGCCACGAAGGCCAAGAAGGAGGGCACGGGCTTTATTGCCCCCAACGTAAAAACGAAGAGGGCCGGCATGTCGGCCTCGGCTTTCAACAAGTGCGTGGATGCCCTAATGGGAATCCTGGAAATCGCCAAGGCGAAGGGCCTGATCTACAAAAACCCCGCAGAAGAGGTGGTGAAGCTGCCGATCAAACCAAAACCATTCAATCTGCCGTCCAATGCCCAGTTCAAGGAAATGGTGCAGTTGATAGCTACCGCCGGCAGTCGCTGGTCCACTGATGCCGCCGATATGGTCCGCCTGCTGGCATTTACCGGCGCTCGGGTAAACGAAGCCCGGAGGCTTCGGTGGCATCACCTGAACGAAGCGGAAACTCTCCTTACGATGCCAGGCACCAAATCAGAGAAAAGCATCGACCGACCCTTACCGTTGTTCAAACCGCTCGCCGCCCTGCTGACCGAGATTCGCAATCGTCGCGGACCGGAGGCGGCGAATGCGCCCATCGTCCGTCTGAAATCCTGCATGGATGCGCTCAAGTCCGCCTGTCGCAAGGTCGGGGTCAAAGAAATGGACCACCATGATCTCCGTCATTATTTCGCCACCCGCTGTATCGAGTCAGGAGTGGACATCCCCACTCTATCGCGGTGGCTCGGCCATGCAGACGGCGGGGCCCTGGCCATGAAAACATACGGGCACCTTCGACAGGAGCATAGCCTCGCACAGGCAGCCAAAGTCGAGTTCTAGGGGCGAGGCCGGCCCTCAACGCGCACGAGCGCAGTAACGATCGATTGAGGCACGGGTCACCAAGATCTTCCTAGTGTCCGGCAATCGATCCAATTTGCCGCGCGCCAATAGCCGGTAAAGCGATGTCCGCGAAATACCGCCTAAAAGCCGACGCGCATTAGTAGAATCGTAAGCCTTAGGATCGACCGGCTGCTCCTGCGGCAGGATAGATTCTTCATGTGCATCGCCAATCAATCCGAAACCCAATTTGGCCGCCAGCCGTTGCGCCTCCTCGGTGTTTTCCGCTTCAAACGCGATCCGGCGGATCGACCCGTCAATCAGGTAGATTGCCTCGAACCTGTTCATTCCGGCCCGTGCCGTTGACCGGGCGACCTGCTTGGCGCGCTGGCGTTGCCCTATGTCGCTGCTCAGTGCCGCTTGGATTTCGGCGGGGAGTTGACGGATTGGAGCGGCGGATGGCATGAGACAATCCTAGCACGGCGTGGGAAAGGCTCCCGTCAGGAGGGGTCTCCCGGCTGGCTACGGGAGTTTCCGCCATCCAAAGTGAGAATGGAGTCCAGATCATCGCTGGGATCTGCCGACCGTTCCCCGCCACTGTTGGCATCCAACCTAACCTGAATCGGCAGGCCGCCATCACGATAGGGGCAGCTGACAAGGCCGGGCTCCGGCAGGAGCCAGCCGTTGCAGACGCTATGCCGCAGTTGCGAGCAGGGATTTGATTCCGCCAACCGCGCCTTTTGGTCGAAATGCGCGTCGTAATCGGCGAGGCGGCCCGGCGCGAATCCCCTCACCTCCTCCACCACAAGGATTCGGCCGTCCAGATATACAAAGTCCGCGCGAAACTGGAGGACCGGCAACGCCACGCCAAGTGCCCGGCCTGCGCGTTTCACCATTTCCCGGAGATGATCCAGACGGACGGCCTTGTAGGGACTGATCCCGGCTCCCACCAACTGCGCCACGCGCTTTCGTTCCGTATGTGAATCAACCGGGATCACCTGGCCGGCGTCGAGATAGATGGGGAACAGTGCCAGCTTCACTACAAGTCCCGCCTGATTGATGGCCGCCACGAAGAAATATGGTCCGACGCAATAGCGGCCCAGCACCCGCAGGGAGGCCATGGCATCCTCCCACACCTGTCCATCCACCGGCACGATCATCGCAGTCATTCCACGAATCACTTCCGACCACGTCTCGAAAACCAATGAAACCACCGCATCAGCCGGTGCGTGATCTGGCGGGGAGCACAGAAACCCGAACGAAAGAGCCAACCCTCGCTCGGCGGCCGCCGCCTGCAGCGAGTAGAAGGGGTAGGCGTGCGCACGCTGCGCCCGGTGTTCGATTTCAGCCAGAAACTCCGCAACCGTCGAGCCGCGGGCCGGAACGGCTAGCGAGCGAGCGAAGATGCTGGAATGGGCTGCGGACAGAACATGCCGCGCGACGTGGCGGAAGGCTGGCGCACTGGCTTCTCGTTGCCCGGTCAAGTCGAAGACGAGTTCCGGGCGCGGTGGCTGCGCCTCAAAGTCCTCGGCCAGGCGAAAAATGCAGTCGTCACGGTGCAGGTCCGCCACACTCCGACGATCTAGTCGAAACCGGCCGTCGGGCTGCTTGACTACCTCCAACTGCAACCTGACCGGCTCCGGGAAGCGGCAGCCGCAGATGATTCCGTCCCGACGGTGCAGGCCGATGAGGATCGCCTGAACCGCCGGGGCGAACACCTCCGAACGCGCCTGCAAGTGGACAAATTCCATGTCGGGAGTGAGAAAGCCGTTCATGGTAGTTCCGGGGTGAATGGGACGGCTGCCCGGGTGACGGTGGGCCGCGGCCGCTTTGCGAGGACCGACTCGCGCAGGCGGGCGGTCACGGCCCCGACTTGTCCGGCCACTCGCTTAAAGTCGTCTCGAGTGCCGTTACCTGCCGGCCCAGGTTTTTCACCTCCACCATGTTCAGTTCGAGGAGCCGCTCCTTGTTCTGCGTGGCGAGGTAGAAGCGGTTCATGTCGCCGCGCAGCTGTTCGAGCGACTGCGGCGAAACTGAGCTCGCTTCCAGGGCGCGCAGACGCCGGTCCAATTCCTGCACGACCGGCAGAAAGGACTCGATGGCTTTCTGCGAGTGCTCGGCCCGCGCGCTCAACAGCTCGACGGCACCCTGCAAGGAGCGCAATTGCTCTGACAAGGAATTCAAGAACCCGCTGGGCCCGTTCTGCGATGGATCGATATAGTTGCTCATAAAGTTGGGTGACAAAGCCCAGCCCCAGCTTGCGGTGCCTTAGCCGGCAGCGCCGAGTCCGGGACGGGACCGCCGCTGGCACGGCATCGTGGTAGCTGCCGGGCAGGTGCAGGGTGACGAGGTCTGGCGGCCGGGACGCAGGACGGCGACCGGCGGCGCCGATCACGGCGCCCGGCCGATAACGGCCAGTAGCAGGGCAATCAGCAGGAGCATCATAGTCCCGCGCCACAGCCACCGGTTCGCGCGGGCTCCCCGAATGAACATACGCCTCGCCGCAAGCCATTCCTCGCGGCTGATGCCCCGAGTGTCCCGGCACATGGCCGCCCAGGTTGCCCGCTGGCGTTGGAGCCACGACTCCTGCAACTGCCGTTGCAGGACTTCGACCTGCGAACTCAGACGCGCCACCTGGCCAAGCTGCGAATCGAAGGCACAGTCCAGCCGCCGGCACAGGGCGGCGCTTGCAGCCGCTGATGCGGCTCCCCTTGCCGATTGGTCGCCAAGAAGCTGCAGCCGACGCATAACTTCTTTGTTGGCGAGTGCGTCGCTCTGCCGTGAGTCGAGCAAGATCTGCCTCAACTCTTTCAACTCGCGCGGCAGGTTCTGCTGCGTCGCAATGATTGCCTCGACGGCCGCGAGGACCTTGGACAACTGGGTCGGCGGTGATGTAAAATTGGAAGCCGGCCGAGTATTTCGGTCCGCGGAGGGTGTATGATTGGTCTGCATGGCGAATAATGATTGAAGCCTTCGATCCTGCCTTTGCCGCGTGGCCGTCCCGGCAGAACGCGGCGATCAGTCCACTCCGGTCGGTGGCATCACCGCATTGGTAGTAGGCGCACGCGGCTTCATCGAAAGCCTCCCAGATGCGGCGGGCCTCACCCTTCAGGTCACCCGGCGGCGGGGTCCGGAGATTGACGCGGCGAGGATCATTCGGATCGGTAAGCCCATGCCGCAGGCTGAAGGCAGAAGAAAATCGCGCGAACAGCTCCGGGTCGGAACGCGACATGTTGTAGAACTCCACCGTCTGCCCGGTCCGGAGATTCGCGCGCCCGACCCCGTAATGGATGTCGCAGCCGTTCGCCCGCTGGTGGAACACCGCGCAGCGCACGAAGTCGTGCCGGTCGAGGCCGGCAAAGAGCAGGTCCTCGAAGTCGTGCCTGGCCTTCGTCACGACGAGCGGGCCGACCACCGGGAAGGACTCTTGGAAGCTCAAGACGAAAGAATCGTATGGCACGCGGGCCGGCATCAGATCGGCGCAGATCCGGTCGAAACTGGCGGGGTCTCCCAGAAGCACTTGCGGGGGTGCGGCGCGTTCCCGGCCGGACGCGTCCTGTGAGTCCATGACGTATTCCCCGAAGGCGGCCTTGCTCACGTTGAGGGTGCGCACGTGCATGTTTAGACAGCGTCCTCCGGGTGGCCGGACGCGTCCGGCGCCGGCGGCACCGGCTCGATGTCGATCTCACCGTTCGCCACGGCGGCGAAGAGGGCGAGCAGCGTGTCGAGGGTGGCCTGAAGACGCGTCGCGGTGTCCTCGTTCAGGCTGGATTTTTCCAGGAGGCCAGACGCGCGCTGCAACCATTGCACGCACCACAGGGCGAGGCGGCTCAGGTGCCGCTGGTCGTCAGCCCGGACCAGACCCATCGACCGGACGCGTCTCTGCTCCATCGTCTGCCGGACCAGCTCCCCCACGTCGATGCCCTGCCGGTCGGCCCGGCTGCGCCAGTCCGCTTTCATCTCTGCGGTCAACCGCAAGGTCAGCCGCTCGTCCATTCCGGCGGCTCCGGGTTTTGTCCGACATGCGTTTTCTTGCTCCGGACTAACGAAGCGTGGTTGCGGCCGGTTCATGGGCCCTCCCCCGTGCTCAACATTGTCAATTTTCTCCGCACCAAGGCGGCCGGGCCGGAGACCACATTAGCGCATTCCGCCGCTTCCGCCGCACGCCTCGTCCATTCAACCGAGTGGACGCATCCGTGGGCGCGGCCCACGACACCGCGGTCCATGGGGTTTCCGTCCTGCCGGGCCGCACCGGCGATCGACGCGTCGGCGCGACGCGGCCAACTCCACGCGCGAATCATCCGCGAGACGATCACGCGCGATGAGAGCAGAGCATCGGTGGCCAACTGGGCACGGGCGAGGCCCGCCGACTCTCGGTCGGCTACCTGTGCCCGGGACTGGTCGGACGCGGCCATGCTCAGAGCGGGAAGAGGTCGAGCTGCACTCCGGTGATCGCCGCGGCCTTCGCGACCGGCTTCTGGGCGGCCCTGCCCTGCGCCAATGACGCGTCCGGGTTCTTCTTCGCCCGCTTGGGCTTATCCGCCACCGGGGAGGGCGCGACCGGGCTGGACTCCGATCCCGACTTCACGGCAGCCAGCAGCTTCTTCGGCGAGCGCAGATCCGCGAGCGATTCGCGGTCGAGCAGCGCGAACAGGCGGTCGCGTTGGGCCGCGGTCGCGAGCAGGCGAATTTCCACCAGTTGGGCGCGGCGCCGCGCCTGGCGCTCGCGGCGCTTGCGGTCGCGGTCCAGAGCGAGCGCCCGGGAGGAAGGTTGACTCGATGAACGGGTGGGACGGGTGGTCTTTATACTCATAGGGAGTGCAACACTAGCACTAGGGGGGTGACCACGTCGTCCGACCGCGGGTCTGGCAGGCGCGCCGCCCCTTGCCGCCACCTCGGCAAACGGACGCGTCCGGAGCCACCTCACCGCCCGGGCAAAGGCGCTCACGGCGCCATCGCCGAAGCGCGCCACCTTCTCCGCGGCGGCTCCGCACCCCTGACGAGCGAGGCCTCCCGCGGAGGCTCGCGGGCGGGGGTGCTAAGGTTGCGGCATCAGTCGATTGCCTCACCCCACACCCGCCAACCCCCAACCCGAAGGATACCCATGTCCCACCCCCAATACCATGATCCCGCCCGCCTCTCGTCACAGCAGATGAGTGAATTGATCGCCAAGAGCCAGACCGAGGACGAACTCGCCCCCTACCAGTTCTCCGACTTGGACTTCGGTCCGGCGATCGAGCTTCGGCCCATCTGGCCGGAGGGAACCGGCCGGAAAACCCAGGTCTTCGAGCTGGTGGTCACCGCCCAGCCGGATGAGTGGCACTACCCCGAAGTCCGGCGCGGATTTATCGAGATAACCGCCCTTCACCCCGAGGCGCTCGACGGGCCGATCGATCTGGTCGTCCGGCTGACCCCGCCGGTTCCCCTCCCGCCCCCGCCGCTGAATTAAGGAAACCATTATGCCCCGACACCGCCCCGGCGAATAAAACATAATGACGGAGAAATTTTATGGTTGACCGGCCAACGAAGGAAACCGCTCAGGCGACCGCGGGCTGCTCCGCGGGGCCGATGGGCCCTTGGTCGGGAAACAGGGCGAGTTGCTCCGTGACCCGGACGGGCAGCGGGGCCACGGGCCGCGGCACCGGTGCGACGGTAGCCTGGACCGCCACCTTGCGCGGGCGCCGGGTAAAGTCACAGGCAGCGAAAGCCGCCTGGACCCTGCCCGCGTCCGCTTCCAAGTAGGCCAGCGTGCTTCCGAGCTCCGCGTGTCCCAGGACCTCCTTTATAACCAGTGGATCGCGGCAATGGCGGTAGGCCGATTGCGCGAGGGTCTTCCTCAGGGTGTGCGTCCCCAAGCGGCCATCATCGGCGATGCCCGCCGCCGCGAAGGCGGCCTTGATGATGTGATGGGCCTGCACCCGGCTGATCGCGCGGATGCGCCCGTCCGGTCCCGCCTTGCGACTGGGGAAAAGCGGGAGGTCCGGGCTCAGGGTGAATTTCAGGCGGAGCCACCACAGTTGATGGGTCAGGGCGCGGCGCAGCTCCGGCAGGACTGGCACCCAGCGCGTCCGGCCGCGCTTGCCCTTGAGGTGCCGCGGCGCAACGCCGACCTGGTCGACGATGGCGTCGTTGCGCCAGACATGCCCGACCGTCAGCGCCAGGACCTCGCTGATGCGGAAGCCCATGAACCAGGCGGCCGTGATGACCGCCCGGTCCCTGGCCGGGAGGCGGCGGACAACGCGGAGGAGCTGTTTTTCTTCGGGGCGGGTGAGAGGGCGGCGACCAGACATGACTCAAAGATACGGGCGTTGAAACCCCGCCTGCGGTGTGCCCATGGCGGGCGCGAACCCTTCTGCCACAGGCCGGTGAAAACCGCGTGCCATAGTGTTGGTGTTGTTACCGCTGAAGCCCTCCCACCCAACCATCCTCTCCTCCCTTCATCCTTCAGCGGCTCCCCGCACCTCACCCTCCCCTCCCGCCGTATCTCTAACGGCGATCTCAACCCCGACCGTTAACCCCCGCTAAATCCTATGAAGAAGAATAATCATCCCACGCTGCCCCTCCTCGGGCATCTCGACTACAATTCGCCGGACGTGAAACCCGATCCGACCGTATTCGGCCTGAAGAGCCTGCTCTACCACGACTGCGACATCGTCCTGTCGCCCCTCGCCGATTCCCACGGCAACGTCGTGGAATTCCGCCAGGTGGTGGACGCCCAGCCGGAGACCCTCTCGTTCATCGAAAGCGACCTGACTCTGTCGGTCGGCCAGCCCCAGCATTATGGCCTGGTCGCCGACCCGGCCAAGCCGGCGGAGATCGCCGTGCTGTCTTGGCTGGAAATGGCCCGGTTCATCCTGAACAACTATAGTGAGATTCGGCCGCACCTGACGAACAATCCGGTCGCCGCTTTCCGGCTGTGCGGCTTCATGACCGGCACAGTGCCGCACTACCTGCGCGCGAACGGACTGGAGGACCGCCTGGATCTGGCGGCATATCCATTCGAGATGGACGAGATGAAGCACATCCTCGCGAAACTCCGGCCCAACGACCAGCAGTTCCAACGCTTCAGTGATAAGCCGCCAGTCGGCCCGACCGGATTCGGCCCGAACTGACGTCGCCGGCCAGCCCTTTCGGGCCGAAGCCCTCCCGCCCCACGGCAACCTCGGGGTCGCCCCCTCACCTGCTACAGGTTGAGGGGGCTTTGCTTTTATGGCCGCGAGACGAGCAACGGCCGATGGGCCACAACGACCGGGAGGGTGGCCGCCTTCTGGGACCGGGCTGAACCCGCGCGATCAGAGCGGGCGCGACGCAGAATGCACGCGAGCCGTATCTCTCCCGGTGCATGAGCAGCACACGACAAAACATCCCGGCCCATCAAGGGCGTCAACCGGGACCCGCCATCCATCCGCTGACCGGCCATCCCTTCGTCCTATCTCCGGCGGTGCTCACCTCGGGCATCATCGCCCGGGCCACCGCCATGCCGCCGCGGCTAAACAACGGGAAATCCGTATCTCTGTCCCATGTCGCTTCCCCAACAACTGAAACAAGCCATCGGCCAAGCTGAACTCCTCAAGCTCTTCGCCGAGGCGAATGACCAAGCCGCAACCTATCCCGTGTATTCCCAACTCCAAGATTCACTCTGTGCCTCCCTCTTTATGGACCCCAACATGCTCCATCTCCTCCTCCAGACTACTCATCTCCTTCGGGAAAAACCGGAGCTCGCCGTGGCCTTGGTGGAGCGCGCCTTCCACGCCGCCACGTCTGAAAAAGTCCGGCGGCACATCAAGACGGTGGCGCTCAAATTCGACCTGCGTGTTGCCTTCAAGCGGAAACCGCCGGCCTCGCGCGTATCCTTCACACCCGTGCAGGCAGAGTTGTTCAAGCGCCTCGAGCGCATGGCCGAGGTCTACTTCAAGGGGGAAAAGCACCACGGAGTGGCGCTCCGCCTGCAGGCCCTGCTGCTGGGGCCCAGCGGATGCGGCAAGACCCACCTCGCGCACGCGCTCGCCGACAAGCTGGGCATCCCATTCTGCCGGCTGACGGTGGGCGACTGGCTCGTCAGCGGTTCGCGCAACGACCCCACCACGCTCCAGACGCTTCAGCGCTTTTTGGACGAATCGCCCCGCGGCCTGCTGTTCATCGACGAGCTGGACAAATTTCAACTCGATGACACCGGGTGGTCGCGGAGCGTCATGACGGAGGTCTTCTCGATCCTCGATCGAAAGGTTAACTACCGGGGCACGACGGAAAAACCGTGGACGCAGGCACTGTCAGACCGGTTGAAATCGGGGCTGTTTATCATCGCTGCCGGAACTTGGCAGGAAGTTTGGGAATCGCAGACCAAGTCGTCAGTCGGGTTTTCAGGTGAGCCAGCCGCCGGCTTTGACGAAGCCTCACTCAAGCGAGCCGTTCGAAAGGCCCAGAAGGTGCCTCAGGAATTGCTGAACCGCTTCCACGACGGCTGGTTGATCATTCCGCCCTACAGTGAAGCCGATTTCTTGCGCGTGGCCCAAGACCTCAAGTTGCAGCCAGGAATTCTGAACGCAGCCGAGGCCGCAGCGTCGGGGCTCAACTACCGAGCCGTGGAATTGGCGATCACAAACTTCGCCATGCGGCCGCCGCCTACGGAGCAGCAGATGCCCCTGAGCATCGACTGATCGACACACCGAACTCTGCCATTCGCCATGCGACTAATCCACTACACCGACCTGCACTATAGGAAGAGCTGGTTTCGCCATGTCGCGCGAGCAGCGCAGCACTGCGATGCGATCGCGATCACCGGCGATTTCCTAGACTCCCAATCGGTCACACCGGCGGTTGACCAGGTCGCGTGGATAACGAGGTGGATACGCAGATTTCCGGGTCCGCGCCTCCTAATTGAGAGCGGCAACCACGACCAGGAGCGAGATGATTTACCTCGGCATCTCCAACACTGGGTGGCCGACCTTGATCTTCCCCACGTCTACACCGACGGCGACATTACCGCGCTCGGATCCACTACGGTCCAGTGCGTCGGCTGGGGCGAGCAACCCCAACCATGTGGTCCGCGGAGCATTGCCTTGATGCACTGCCCGCCGACCGGCGCGCATGCTGCGATCGAGGCGGAGTCCGGACGCGATTTCGGCGACTACGAACTCGCGCTTACACTCCTGCGCGGAGTCCAGTCGCCAGATCTCATCTTGAGCGGCCACGTTCATCGGCCTCGGCGCTGGTTCGACCGAATGGGACCGAACTCGCTGTCGTTCAACCCGGGCCGGTGCGACGCACCGCACCCGCCCCACATCATCATCGACCTGAACGTCCGCACTGCCGAATTCGTCCGCCACAATAGACCCAATGAATCCGTATCTTTCTAAACCAACCCTCCCCCTTTTCCATGTCTGCCTCTCATCCCGCCACACTGATCATCGGAGACATCCATCATCAGACCAATCTGGCCGACAAGGCACTCCAGGGCGTCGCCGGTGCGTACGAAAAGGTCGTCTTCCTAGGCGACTACTTCGACAGCTTTTTCGACTCACCTCAGCAGATGCGCACCACTTGCCGGTGGCTCCGCTCCTCGCTGGCGAAGCCGGACCGAGTGCATCTTCTAGGCAATCACGACATCGCTTACTTTTTCGCTCAGCACCGACAGTGCCGCTGCCCGGGCCATTCCACTGAAAAGCAGCAGGTTTTCGACCAAGAGATGGCGGGCGTCCCGCCGAACGCACTCCAGATAGCAGCGCTGGTCGGAGAGTGGCTACTTTCCCACGCCGGCTTTTCGGCTACCCTCGCGCGTGACCATTCTGCTGGCGAAATCGTGCGTATGGCAGATTCTGAACTCGCCCACATTGCACCGGGCCAAGAAAGCAACTTGCTGCACGTCGGACCCTGCCGGGGCGGCCATGACGAGGTGGGCGGGCCGCTCTGGCTCGACTGGTCCCGTGAATTCCATCCCATCGCGGGCCTGAATCAAATCGTTGGCCACACCCCGGCCAAGGGCGTGGTGCGTGCGAAGTGTCTGACACCCGCTGGAGCGCATCGCCAGTATGAGCTCGCTGAGCCCTCGCCAAGGCCGAGGATGACCGATCTACCACAGCCGGGACCGGACTGGGCCAGCGTCAACTGGTGTTTGGATTGCGGCGGTGTATTCGTCGGCCTCCTAGAAGGAAATAAACTCACGCCAGTGATCATTTGAACTGGTCCTGCCCGCCCTCCAGCAGGAGCCCTGGTTGCGTTTCCGAGAGCAGTGGAACGGGCGCCCTTTCCACGAAGATTGCACCCGACGAGACAACACGAGTGCCGCCCCGCAGGTGATAGGAGACCGGCCAGCACGACCGCCCCCAAGATGCACGAGTCGTGGAGAATGGTGCATCGCCGAGAATTCGGGCGAGGTGGCGGCCGTGCCGGGTTATGGCCTGTGCGGCCCTTAGTTCACCCAATACCCCAAATTGAGTGTGTAAGTGTCATTGCACCCGCCGAGCATGTAGCCGGGATACCCGTAAGTGCGTCGCATGGCGCGACGGATATTGCGCTCAGTGGCGTCGAGCCCCGAATCGGAGCGATAGTCACTCACCATGGCGCGTTGAGCGCGGAGGTGGAATCGCTCGATCCAGGTCAAGAACGCGGTGGCCTCGTCGCGGGTCAGCGTGAGGGTTTTGGAAACGGAGAGACAAGACATGGTGGAGATTTAATTAACTTGAGCAGATCCAGGGGAAGGCGCTCCCCCGCAGGGCGACACCCAACCCAAACGAATCAGGCGCGAAGACATCCTAGCACGACCGGTCTTAAGGCGTCGCGGAGGGCAGGTTCGCCACGGGTGGAGCGGCGGGGCGAGGCAACGGTTCGGACTTTCAAGGGCATGGATTCCCGCTGGTCACATTTTCAGGGACGCCTAAAGTGAAGAAAACGCCACCATGACGCCGCCCGGCAAACGCACCCCGAAAGGAACCATGTTTGTGCATGGACCGTTCGTAATTTGTCCGGAATGCGGGAAGGAGACATTTGGAGTACTCTCCATTTTCGACCGGCATTACGCACGCCGCTGCACCAGCTGCTATCTGGACAAGCAGTTATCGCTGCCGGCGCTGGACAAGCGGGTCGTCTACCTCGACCAGTTCGTCATCAGCAACATGATGAAGGAGCTCGATCCAGATCGACCCGACGCTTCCAAGGGGGCAAAAGGCGGTTTCTTCCGAACGCTCTTCGAGAAACTGGACCGGCTTACTAAACTCCAGCTGCTGGTCTGCCCGGATTCGCCGGTGCACGACCATGAGTCAGCGGTCCTCAAGCGGCATGAGAAGCTCCGCAGCGTGTTCCGGCATCTCTCGCACGGACTGAGCCTGCGGCCACCGGAGAAGATATTCCACGCGCAAATGCTGTGCGCGTTTCGGGCTTGGCTCCGCGGCGAGGTGCCTGTGCCGCGCCTCGAACGGGATTTTGCATTCTCGAGGAAATTCAACGTCTGGAACGACCGTTTGCGGATCGAGCTGAACTACACGCTGCCCGGACTCGCGGACTCGCTGCGGGCGGCCGGCGCGGAGCGAACCCGGCGGCTGCGCGAGGTCTGCACCGAATGGGAGGAGGCGAATCCATTCCGGTTTGACGAGGTGTTCGCGGTCGAACTCCTGGCAACATTGCGGGCGCCGCTGGTGGAATATCTCCAGTGGATGCAGCGCATGACGGAGGCGGAATGGAACCCGCCGACGGACCATTCGGCTCTTTTCCCGCCCCCCAGTGCAGATCTGATCGCGCACATGCTGGCCGAGCTGAAGGGCGCCGGCGTGCCGCCCGGTGCACATCTGGACCGGCTTGGCGAGTTCCTCAACTCGGAGGCGGCGCGACGGATTCGATTCGCGCGGATCAGCGCCCTGGCCTGGGCGGGCGTGGCGCGGGAGGTTCACCTCGGCCGCAACCCCGAGACGGTCGGATCGGGCATGTTGAATGACATCGACCAGCTGGCGGCGTATTCGCCGTTCTGCGACGCCATGTTCGTCGACAAGCAGATCGCTCTGCTCGCTGCGCAGGGCGAACTGAAGGATGAACTGGGCTCCGGAGCGCGGCTGTACTCCCTGCACAATGACGGCGGCGCAGCCTTCCTTGCCTATCTGGATTCCATCGAACAGGGCGCGCCGGCCGGGCATCTCGAAAAGGTCGCGGAAGTCTACGGCAAGGAATGGCCGAAACCCTTTCTTGAGCTTCTGGAGTATGCAACGCGATGACGGTGCCGACCGAAGTCGAGTTCTTCACTGATCCCCTTGCGGCCGGACGGATCACGCCGCGGGCGCTGCTGGCCCCGGAGGGAACGGTGTCGGGCCCGTTTGATGCGGGCCTGCTGGAGCGGAAGAACCACGTCCTGATCTGCCGGCTCGCGGGCTTCGGCTGGTATTTCAACATTGGCATTACGCAGGGACGCCTTGTCATCCAGCGTCCGGGTGCCGAGGTGTCGGTCGATGCCGAATGGTGCCGCGGACGAAGGCTGCCGCCAACGGTGCTCTACTCCTGGACTCTTGACTCGCTGCGGCTGACCTTCGGCACCCATGCCGACCACTGGGACCATCCGCAGGTCGTGGCCGAAGCGGAGCCAGTGCCGCCGCCCCCCGGCCTCATCAGGTGGGTGCGTGAGCAGGAAATGACTTCGGTTGACGAGTTCGCCAGCGAGGAGGAATTCGCGGTCAGGGTGCATTCCTCGCTGCAGCGGTTCGAGGAACGGCTGCGTCCGGTGTTAAACCGGGACTTCTTCTGGGACCTGCAACGGAAAGGCAACAGGATCACCGCGCGTCGGCCGAAGCGGGAAACGGACATCCAGGCCGCTCTCCATGCCATGCTCGTGGATCATATGCTGCTTTCGAACATTGACGTGCAGCCCGAAGCGAGATCGCCGGCCGGCTCGGTCGATTTCCAGTTCACTGGCAGCCTGCGGGGAGGCGGTCGCTGCCGGCTGTGCGCCGAGTTCAAGTCCGCCCACAGCCCCGACCTGGTGACCGGACTGGCCGGTCAGCTTCGCTCGTACATGGATGCAGCCGGAACCGTCCATGGAGCCTATTGTATCCTCGACTTCCGCGGACCGGATTTTGCCCGTCCGCGCGAGGAAACCGAGACACTGGTGGGCCGACTGCACGCGGCCGACGCCGCGACACCACGGGGGAGGCGTCATCCGGTGAAGATCCACTGGCTCAGGCTGGCGGGAGAGTAATCATGGGGCGCTCATTCGACAACGTGGATCACAAGGTCGCCGAGGCCGAGTTCTTCCTGAATATGATGTGGGGGCGAAACTCCGAGCACCCGCAGATCGATTTTCTGCTGAGTGCCTATGTCTCCGCAGCGCGAAGCATCACTTTTGCGCTGAAGGCCGTCCTCAGGGAGACCCCGGGATTTGCCGAATGGTATGCGGTCCGGGAGGGACAGCTCCGCGCGAATGCACTGGCGAAATATTTTCTGGAACTGCGGAATGTCATGCAGAAGACCGGCGCGATGGTGGTGAACCGTTCGGCCAGCCGTGATCAGCTGGCCCGCATCCTTACCCGGCAGCTATCCGGCCAGCGGCGGACGTGGTTCGGCGAATCCGGCGAAAAGGGCCTGCCTCCCGCGCCGGACATGGAAGTCCCGGCCGCGGCACTGCAGCATTTCCGGACGCTGCTGGAGATCGTCTATGATTGCTACGTGGACTTCGGCCCGCTGATCGACCCGCAGCAATACTACACGCCGGAGCATTTCTCCAAGATCGGCCGAACGATAGAGGATGCCGAGGAGGCGCTAGGGTATCCTCGGGGCTGGACGTCGCTGGGCAAGAGGGATACTCTGGAATATATTGCCCACCGCTTCGAGATGCTGCGCCGGCACGCAGCCGGCACCGGGGGGCTGAATGAGATCTTTGCCCGTCATCTGGGCCGGACTACGCCGGCACCCGCTCCCCTGCCGCCATTGGATCTGCCGGAGGAGGGGTGGAGCGATCTTCCATCGGGCGGCCGCGTGTACATCCCGAAGGAGCTGCGGAAGACGGGATCCGCGGAAGGGGACATTGCCGCATATATCGCGTCGTTGAAAACCGGCCGGCCGGAGCCGGAACAGATCGCCGAAGACTCTTCACCCGTGAAGTCGGAGGATTTTCTGGCGCTGCAAAAACTCATCTTCTCGGCGGTCAGGAAGATTCCACACACCTGCTTCGAGGTCGCAGTTGCAGGAACCGACGAGCCGGTCATCCGGGAACGGGTCTTCTGCTACGAATTCTATCACCAGCTGCGGGTGCTGGCGACCGAGACCGGGTTCGCCTATTCAATCGGCCCGGAGCTGGACAAGGGTGGTCACCCGATTATCCGCGGCGACGTGATCCCGGACTTCGTTGTACACCAGCCGGGAGACATGGGGCTGAACCTTTGCGTGGTCGAGGTGAAGCCTCTCAGCGGAGACGCAGATGGGTTCGACAAGGATTTCCGGACACTCCGGGACTTCGTCCAGAACTACCGTTATTACCGCGGCGTGCTGCTGGCCTTCGGCAACAGCCCGCGCGCGGAGCAGGTGATCATGCGGAAGACCGGCGCGATCCGGGAACTGCGCCGAATCGGTGTCCACGTGTGGTGGGTGCGACGCGCCGGCGAGGAGCCGGTGGAACTTTTGTGACAGCGGATCATTTTCCGCCCGGTGTCTGGCCGCGGTTGACTGCCAATACAAGTGGTCATGCCACCGTGCGGCTCGCGCGGCTCCGAGAGATTGTCGTCAATACGGCAGCCAGTCGGGGGACAGCCACATGGGCTAGCGCCGTCATGAATGCCAGCTGCAAAACCACCACACCTAGTTCCGGCCGGCTTCAGGGACCAGTTCACAGTGGACGTTCCGTGTCCTGCCGGACACCCGGATCAACCCGAATTCACCCAAATGTGCATCGCGGACGTGCAGTGCTCGTCGAGAGCGGCGATTGGGATTTGATTAGCGATGGCCGCGGTGAAAGAAGATCGCTAGCCGGCGGTGGTCTTATCGAGGTATTCGAAGAGGCCTGCGTCGAGGAGGTTGTTCTGCGCGATTTCCGCCCACTCTCTCGTCGTAATGTCGGGGCTGCTGAAGCCTGCTTCGAGGATCGGCCAGACATCCTTGGCGTCGAAATAGAAGCCCACCTTGGTGCCCCCCGAGGAGGTTAGTCGGGCGAAGGCTTCGACCGTGAGGGCAGGCTCCATCGCGAGCAGCGGGACGAGCTTCTTCAGTTCGAGAGAGGACAACCGTTTGCGCTTGGATTCGAAGCGGAGCGTCTGGATGAGGTTTTCGAGACGCCAACGGGGCGGGAAGGCTTCGGCGGAGAGCCAGGCAGAAAACTCATCGAGTTCGAGGGCACATTGCTGCGCAATGCGGAAGGAGACGAAAGTCTCACAGCGTTGCTGGATCTCGGGCGAGATTTTCTTGCTGTTCGATAGGATCCGGCCGGCGAACTGCATGAGGGGTTTCCAGTCCTCTGGCTTGGTGACGGCGTAGAAGCGGCTGAGCAGGTCGTTGTCCTGCGTGAGGTCATAGCAGCCCCAGACGTAATAGAGGAAGAGGTGCTGGCCGAAGCGGGCGACGAATTCCCTGCCCTTCCTCTCCCCCTCCCTCAGTTTGGACAGCCGGTTCAGCACGAAGTCGAATTCCAGCGCGACGAACTCGAAGATCGCCTTATGGGCCTCGGCATAGAGGACGAGGCTGGAAATCGCCGCTTTCCATTCCTTTGTCGGGCCCGGCGGGAAGATGCCCTTGCAGTAGTGTGGTGCGCTCTCGCGGTCGAGCGCGACGATGAACGGGAAAAGGCGACCGAGCTGGGCATATTCGGCGATGGCGAGGGCGGGCTGTTCGGCGAAACGCAGTGCGAGGACCGAACGGAGCTCCTTCCGGTGATTTGCCTTCTTGCCGTCGTCGCGGATCCAGAAGGCGAGCTGGACGAGGACCTCGAGGGCGCGGCCGCGGGTAGTGTTGATCGCGTCGGTGAGCGGGTCCTCGGACGTCCCCGTAAAGTGCTCCAGCCAGGGATCGGGATCGGTGCAGAAGCGTTCGACGAGGCGAGCGAAGCGGCGGCGCAGTGCCGGGTTGTAAGCCGTGTGGGCATCGAAGCAGGAACCGATGAAACCGACTGCGTTGCGGCGGACCTGGGCCCATTCGGAGACGCCGTGCTTTTTAGCGTCGCCAACCGGCGAACTGCAATCGTCCCGTCCAGCCGTGGCGGCCCATTCCACCACCCCGATCCATTGCGGGAGGTGGTCGAACTTCTTGTTCCTGATTTCCTCAGAGGCGAAGTCGATCGCGGTGCGGATGAAACGGGGGCGCTGGAGCTTGCGCCAGCGGAGGCCCCACTTGGCGAACCGGTCCGGATCATCGGTGAGGCACTGTTTGAAGGCGTCGATGAGGCCGTCGAGGTTGGTCTCGATCCACCACTCCTTCTCGTCGCGCTTGGAGTCGTTCCAGGTGTTGAGGTAGTGGATGAGTTCGGCGTCCTTCAGCGCGCCGAGGTCAGAGGCGGGAATCGGGCTGCGGTATTCGACGGAATGGGCTTCGCCGCGACCGAGCAGCTCGTAGGACTCGAGCGTAAGCGCCGGCGCCTTAGATTCGGCGAGCGCCGCGTCGTAGGCCGCGCGGGCTTCGCCGAATAGGACCGGCTCGAAAGGATAAAGGTCGCGCTGACGCTGGTGAAACCGTGCTTTGTGCAACCGGTCTGGGGTCTCCGGCTGTTCGGTGAACTTCAGGAACTCCTCGGCCCGTTTCGATTGGAGGATCGTAACGAAGATCCTTTCGCGTTCTGTTTTTGAAAGAAAATCCTCACCAAGCTGCTCGCTCGACCGGCGCAGGAGCGCGGCGACGTCGCTCGGATAGGTGCCTTGCCCGTAATCCTTATATTCCCGGGCGAATTGGCTGCACCATTCGCGGGCGGCCTTCGGGTGCTGGGCGTAGAGGTGGAGGCGGATGCGGTTGAAGACGAGCCAGCGTTGCGAACGCAGCATGCTGTCTAGGGTGCGGATCTGGTTGGTAGGTTCGTCGGACTGGCCATAGACCAGGTTGCAGGCAAAGGTCAGCGTGTGGACGAGGCTTTCGTCGGCGTCCACGTGGGAGGAGGTGGGCTCGGCGACGTCGGCGCACCAACCCCGGGAGGAGTCGTAGGGCTCCTGCTCCTCCCCTTCGGGCCGGACCTTGAGCTGCATCAAGTCGGAGAGGGTGTAGGCGAGCGTCTTGGCGATGCCAAGGGCGTAAAGTTTGGCGAGGGGGCGGACGCCTTTTTCGAGGATTTGCTGGTAGGAGTAGGTGTCGACCCGGGGGACGGGGTTAAGGCCGAACTTTTTCGCCGCTTCACGGCTCTGATTCGGGTCAGGGATAAATCCGACGATGGATCCGACGAGAATCAGGAGTTCCTGCAGGTCGTTGCCCGATACTTTTGCGATGTGGGCAAGGTAGGAACCTACGTCGGGTGCGATCGCAGCGTCGGAGGCAAGGATGCTGTCGAGGACAAAGCTGCGGAGCGCCCAGGCATTCTCCGGCGACTGACGCAGAGCGGCGGAGACGACCTCGCGGGACATCCAGCGGTCGATCTTCGGCCGGAGCAGGTTTAGAGCGGCAAGGAGTTGGACAGCGTCTCCCTCGTAGGTTCGGATGACAAAGCGGAGACGCAGCCAGATACCTTCGTCGTCGAGTTTGGTCTGAAGCACTTCGCGCGCGGCAAAGTCGGCCCAGAACTTTCCGGCAGCGCGGATGTAGAAGAAGCGGGCAAAGACCGGGCGGCCGACAAGTCCGGCGACGGCCTGGATGTCCTCGGAGGTGGGCTCGGTGCGGGTGGCAATGTCCCGGAGCAGCAGGAGCTGTTTGGTCGTGCTCATTGATCGAGATTGGTCACTTTGCGGTTCATTTCGGCGAGGGACGACGTGAAGCGCGGTCGGCCGATGCGTTTTTCCCGCAGATGGACGAAGAGGTCGTCGAGGCCGCGGTGAGAGTCATCGAGCGGATCGTAAGGCACCACTTCGATGCCGTAATGTTGCTGGTAGTGTTCAATCTCCTCCCTGGAAATCGACATCGGCCGGAGCATCATGCGGGCAAATTTCTTGCCCCGGGACCGGTTGGCGATTTGCAGCACCTCCGCCAGCGGCTCCTCCTTGCTAAAGCCGAAACCCACGAAGAGGACATCATACATGCCGAACAGGTTGTAGAAGAAGCTGCTCAGCTTGGCGTGGCCCTCACCCTTGTCGCTGAAGTAGGCCTTGAGGTAGGCCGAGCGGTGCAGGACGAAGTGGTCGAGATTGTCGATCCTGCCTTCGTCATTCGCGGCCCCATGTAGGAAGAAAACCCGGTTCTCGTGTTGGCAGTCGACCGGTTCGACGTCGGGATAGCGGTGATGCTCAATTTCGTCGCGCGTGAGCTGGGTTTCCTGGTAGGCTCGCGAGATCGAATAGTCGTAGTTTGTGGTGATGAACGAGGCGAAGGAGAGCTTTACCATCTCCTTCAACCCGATGCGGCAATCATCAGGCAGGTTGCCAAACGCGGATTCGAGCTCGTTTTGATACGCGTCCTTTGATCCCGCAAAAAACAATTCAGCTTGCTCCAGCAGATCCGGTCCGGTGGTTCTCGCAATGCCGAGCTTGGCGGCCAATTGGTCGATCAAATCTTCCCAGAGCGGATATTTGGGCAACGACATGCCGGCCCCGATAAAAGCGACAGGCCGCTTTTTCAGAAAGGTTTCCACCCGGTCGGCGGCCTCTTGGTTGACCTTGTTGAGCGTGACTATGCTCATCGCCACACGGGAGTCCGCCAGGGCCTGAAATTGCATCCGAACCGAAAACGCATCAGAAAGGTATTTACTGTTGGCCCGGTGAAACCGTTACGCGGAGCTCAATCGTGACGCAAGCCTCCTTCGGTGAGCTTCAGTCTTCCCCCTCTTCGGACGCCGGTGGCGACGAGGTCGTGCCAAGGGCTACTACAGTCGGTTTCAGCAGGTGCCGCTGGCGCTGAAAGGTGGGGTTCGATTCAAGGATTCGGATCACGGATTCGATGGAGAAGCCCAGCTCCTTGAGGAGTTGCATCTGCATGAGCATGTCGAGGCGCATCAGGTTCGTCCAAAGGTTGAGGCCGCCGAAGCGGTCGCGGGTGGCCGGGTTGCCCCAGTGGATGTAATGGTTGCGGGTGCCAACGATGGACTTGATTGTGGCATCACGGGTGGTGGCGTCGCCGAAGAAATCCTCATATGGCGCCATGAGGCGCTCGAGGCGGTGCGAGAGATTCAGGTGGTGGCCGTGCGCAAGTTTCTCGTCGGCCATCTTGCGGTGCGGCTCTGGGATGGCTTCGAGCATTTGCCTCTTCAGTCGCTCGAAATCCCCGGTGCTCATGAGTTTTTCCGGCGAGGCGTTGCGGTGGTAGACCTCGGCGGCTTGCGCCATGAGGACGAACTGGATGTTGAGGTATTCGAACTTAGTCTTGCGGGTGGTGAAATAGAGGTTGGCGGCGACGGCGTTGGCGGCGTGGAAGCGGAACCATGCGTCGAAGGCGGACTGGGAGGATACTGGGAGGTCGGCGAGCTTGAAGAGGCGGTCGATCTCACGGAGGTCGGGCACCGTCGGAGCGAAGGTCAGGGAGGCGTAGTAGAGTGGGAGTGGGACCATCTTTTCCCACTTCGTGCCCTCTTCGCGGCGGATGGCAGTTGAGTAGGCTGTTACCGAGTGGAGGGCGATGTTGGCGTCGACGGCGAAGGCGACGAGGTGGCCGAGTTCGTGCACCCACTTGGTCAGGTGGCTGAGGGGAACCGGTTTGGTGGAGCGGAGGCGGAGGAAGGCGGACTGAATTACCTCGGCGCTCTTGAACGAGGTTGTCGGGGCGGAAAAGTCGAATTCGCAGTGGAGGGAGAAATCGTCGTTGCGCCAGAGTTCGCGGGATTTCTGGGGCGTATACTCGAGCTTGAGGACAGGGTCTGCAGAGGTGAGCCAGTTGAGCTTGAAGCCGGAAATCCCCAGAAATTCGTCCAAGCCCTCGAAGGAGAAGCGGAGCTCGTCGAAGAGGACCACTTCATCTTTGTCGTAGGCGCAGCCGATGACGGCGAGGCTGGGCTGCACCTTATTCTTGTAAGGAGCGCCGGAGCCGTGGTGGCCGGAGGACGTGAGGAAGGATTTTTCGAGAGTGACGAAGCCGTGCTGGATCACTTCACCGAGAATGCGGGGGTAATCGCGGGGCGCGTTGAAGGGGTGGCCATCATCGAGGCGGCCGACGACTTCGAGCGTTGCACTGCCGCCGTCCTCGATCGTCAGCGTGCCGGGGAGCTTGCGGTCGGGGGTGCCCGGCAGCCAGAAACTTCCGGAGTAAACGAGCGGTGGGTTCACTCTCATGGGGGAGCCTAGGCTATGCTGGGGTGGTGATGGTGACGACACCGAAAAAGATCACCGGTTCAGCAGTGCCGCGCCGCGCGTGCCCTGGGCCTTGGCTTTTTCGATCTCCTCGGCGGTAAGCCAGGAGGCAAAGCACTCCGCCATTTCCAGGCTCTCGGCTGCCCTGGTGTCGGTGGAGGCGGTGATGGCGAGAGCGAGAGCGCAGGTGAGCGCCTCGGAGTGGGTCGTGATTTCTTTGGGCATGGTCTGATCCTCTGGGGAGGGGTTGCGAGCGCCGTGAGTGCCGACCGACCGACAATAGAACGGCCCGATTTAGAAGCAGGAACACTGCCCCCGCCCTCCCGCCACTTCCTGCCCCAACCGCCACCCGACGTAGCCGTTTTCCGGGTAAAGCGATTGTCGCGGGTCAGATCCGCCGTTGGGGAGTCGCACGGTAGAGATCGAACGAGACACCGAGATCAAGAATACACCTCTACGGTCCACGCCCGGCGATCTCCTCCGTCTCGAGGTAATTCGAAAAAATTGTGAGGTTGAAACCGAATTCCATCAGGACTCCTCCCGTATCCCCGTACGGTCAGGCCGAAAAACCAAACGTATCGGCCCACGTCATCGGTTCCGAATCCATGCCTGGCGTCCAAATTGTCGATCTGAACCGATCGTCCTGCGGCATCTGCCAGCCTGATACGCACTCCAGACGAACTCGTTTCCACACCAGTTATGCTGCCCCACGTATCATGGGGGATTCGCTCAGAGGCCTTAGGGAACGTGCGCCACCACAGCGGGGCTGCGGCTCGATATGCCGGACAGAGATGCCGTATTGCGCAGGTGCCGCAATCAGCTCCGGGCGACGCCAACTCTTCCGCATTTACACGCTTGCCCGCCTCAAGACCTGATAGCAGCCCAGCGAACATGTTACGTACGCGAACGCGGTTTTCCCGGTCGAATGGCACTGCGACACCTTCGCCGTCATCTACCACCAATTCGATTTCCGCCCCGCGCTCTCTCTCATCTATCAGTAGCCCGTAGGCATACATCTGCAGAACAATCGATTCTTTAAGTCGGCCGTCCCCCTGCCAGATCACACCGCTCTTGAAGTCCCGAATCTCTATGTCCTTGGGGCTTCGGCGGCGAACTAGGTCCGGCTTCCCTCGCAACCTCAGGGTTTCGCTTTCGAACATCTTTTCTCGCTGGGTGCTAAGAGACCGGCCGGCGAAAGAGCAGCCACCGCCGGCCCCGGTGGAGGCCGCCAAAACCGCAGCCGAGTCGCCTGCAGCTGGCGCTGCGGTCGCGACAGTAGGGATCCTTGCCCTAGCCATCGCCGCGAGGGCCTTCCTTCGGAAGGAAATCCAATCCACTGCGTTCATCGTGGCCCGCAGGGGGGCTTGATGCGCCGTTCGTGGGTTCTGACGAAGCTCCTCGTCCCAAGCGGCCGTAAGGGTATCGAAAAACGATACTGGATCGGTGTCGCCCGACAACGCCCACTCGTAGATCAGGGCATGATAGAGTGAACCCATGGATGCCTTAGGCCCGGAGCCTAGCCGGTCTAACCGCAAATCGCTCGCCGCCACGATCCGTAGCTTGCAGGCGGTAGCCGTGCATACCGCCGTTACGGTAAACGTCCTAGGAATCTCGATTATTCCGAGCGGCGCCGGCAGCGGAGCTGCGTTCATGGCATCAGCGCCTTCCTCAATGTCGCTGGTCTCCGAGCCAAATTGAATGAATCGATGAACACGCATCCCTCGGCCAATTCCTCAATCGCGGCGAGGAGGCTACCCGAAGGATTTGCCGTATCCCACAAGGGGTGGCATACGACCGCCCAGGGCGTGTTCCGGGCGAATTGCACCGCCCATGTTTCGCCGATTGGACGGATTGTCGCCGTCGTGAACTGGCGCTGTAAGCGGCGCAGGTCTTGGTCCACTAGTGCGCGCCACTGAGCTAGCTCCGCACTTGCCCCCGCAAAGCCATCCAGCCCGCACCGATAGGCTGGATTTACCACCGCGTTCAAATAAGCGAGGCCAAGCCTCCAGTCTAGGATGCCGTGGAATGGCTGGTTCCGGTATCGGAGCAGACAACGATAACACGCGGTTTCGCATACTGTATCGTGGCCGTCCTTGAGGAACGCGGAGAGCGGATAGGATGCGGGATCGGAAACGGCCGATTGCAGCAACTCCGCGATCAAAGGTCGACCCGATGATCCCAGTTCGGCGAGCGAAGAACAGAATCCTGCACCGTTGACTAGGTGGTCGGCGATTTGAAGAACCGGCCGCGCGGCCCCGCCCTCCGGATGAATGCGACGAGGTTCGATCACATCGAATTCTTCCGGGTCGATGTCGAGTCGCGTAGCGGCGCGATTAACTAGGATAAAACTGGCTGAAAGAGCCGCGGCCCTGACTGCCGTGGCAGCCACCGCGTCGAGCAATTCCCGACCATTCAACCCATCGATGAGGCGGGTTCCCACGAAGCGATCCAAGCTCAAACCCGACGGAATCGCGGTCGGCGCAAGGAATAGCATATCGGTTGTCTTCGGCGCTGCCAGCCAGACGCGCTCCAACGAAAACGCGGTCGGACTATCATCAGGCGTGAACGACCGCGGTCCACCGCTTGCCGCCTGCACGAACTGATCGGCAATGACCTGCCCGTTGAGCTGAACCGAACGGCGCTTGTAATAAACGCGCTGAATGCCTTCTCGCGCCGAGAACCCCCTCCAGCCGCCGGCCCCCCCATTCAAATCGGCATCGAAAGGCCCACGGTTAATCTTGTAGGTGCGCCATAAGGGCCGGAATCGATACGACAAATTCGTTCCGGCAACGTCTTCGAACGCCAGCGCTACAACCTCGGCCTGGATTGATCGGTGCCGCCCGGTCGGGCCGTCGGAATTTGCGTCGTGGGATGGAAGGAAGTTCGTGCGGAATCCGAAGGGCTCCCGGCATTCCTTTGCCGTCTCCTCCTCAAGCACCGCCCCACAGGACGAGCAATCGCCGGCCGGTCCGGTTGGCTTGGTTTCGAAGCGGTGCCAGGAGTTGCAGTTCCGGCACTCGACAAACCAAAACTCTTTGGCGAACGCCGGTCCCAGCGGTTCGATCGTCGGAATGTCGAAGCCTATCGGCGGCAAGGCGCCGGTGAATCCGATGCACTTATGGGCCATCTTGTCTTTGACCAGGATCGAGCCAGGCGCGAATTCGAAGACTGCTAGGTCCAAATCGCGATCGATCTCGTTCCATTCGTGTTCGTCGCCCCTGCCCGTCTTAGTGAGGCCGGTGTAGAGATAGCGCGATCGGGTCGGCATGCCATACATCGGCAGGTTGCCCTGCTCAGCCAACGAATGTCCCAGGCCCCGTTGTCTGGACTGCTTCTCCGTCGCCAACCGGCCGATTTCTTCCAACAGCGCCCCGACAGAAATGTTCAAGTCCGCCGCGCTCAAACTCGAATCGGACCGGAGGTAATCGACGAAAGCGTCCTTTGCAGTAACGGTGGAATTCAGCTTTGCCTTGAGCCGCGGCTCCCAGTTCTCCTCGAAATACGTGGCCGTCGGCATGAATTCGCCATGGATATCGGGCGGACGCATCATGTCCGCGGGCCAGGCCAGCGCCCCGACCGCAGCATCATCACGCAAGGCGGCAAACGCCTGGTTCAACCACCACTTGGCGACGAACCGTTTGCCGATCAATGGCAGCCGCTTGGTCAGGAACGGCGGAGGCGGTACGTCACCGGTAATCTTTTCCGGCGCCCGGAAATAATACAGGTCATGGCTTTTCGTCCGGCACACGGTCAGGACCATGGCGAAGGCCTGGCGCCGCCGGCCGGCGCGACCGACGCGCTGCTGGTAGTTAAATCGCTGCGGCGGCATATTCGCCTGCAACACCGCCTGCAACGGACCGATGTCGATGCCGACCTCCATCGTGGTGGTGACCGTCAGGACGTCGATCTCCTCCTTTTCCGGAAGGAAATGTGGATCGACCACCTGCGTGGGATTTCCAGCGGAGTCTTCGCCGGTCACGGTATTCGGAAAAAGAATGCCACGGAACTTCCTCTGGCGATCTGCGCCGTCGTCGGTCTGCCCGGTCAACTCTTCGCAATGGAGGCGGAAAGCCGCAGCCCCGGTCCGGTCGATTCGTTTTGCCAAATAGTTGCGGGAGCGTATTTCCCTCACCGGAATATTGGCATCGACTGGCAGCGGCTCGATACAACGCGTGCAATAGCCCGCGCCTCGGTGTAGATGCACGCGCTCGCACTTGGTGCATCGCCATGCACTGGCGTCGAGCTGCGCCGGGCGGAATCGAAGCGCGGCCAGGTGCAACGTGCCCGCCAAATGACCGGCGCGCGTGAACTTGTCTAGTATATCGCGAAGGCCAGCTCGAGCGGCCTGGTCCGCGCCGAAAACCGCCTCCGCAAACCGGAAAATGCGATGGGTCGGTGTGATCGGCGTTTCATCGTTCCAGTCCCGCAAATCGCTATCGTAGGGACTTTCGCTGAAACGATAGGAGTCGCCAAACACACGGACAAAGGCATTGCACAGATCGAAATCCCTCTCGCTTGTGAACATCGAGCGAGGCACGCAGAGGTAACCCAGCCCGGCCTCCTCGACCGAAAAATAGGTTCGGTTGAAAAGGATCTCTACCATGAGTGGCTGAACGTCCAAAAGCAAATCGCGGCGTGCCGCGTCCAACCAAGTTTGTTCGGCGGGATCGGAATCGTCACGCCAGTCCACCACCGCGCCCTTCTTGGTAAATATCTCGTTCCATGCAAAAGTCCGCGTATCGCCGCCAACCGTTACCTCAAAGACTTTGGTCCCGGCTGGATGCGATGGGTGAATGCCGAGGCTAACGAAATTCGCGAGGAGGGTTTTCAAAGACGGGCGTCCATTGCCCTTGAGCCCTGCATAGGTGCGGCTGTCCTCGGGGTTTTCCAAAATCTCGGAGACAGGCACCCCGGGCTCCGACAATTCCTCCTTCTCAAGCGTGAGTTCATCCAGTAAGGCGGCCAGTTCGACTACTTCACGGGTTCGCCTTGCAGTCGTCGCCGCGATCAGCCTGGCCTGTAACTCGTTGAATTCAGCGTCGACGTCGGCAACGGCGCGGCGACCCGAGACTCTCGCCGACAAGGCCCGAACGAGGATTTCCCGTCGGATTTCTTCATGATGCCGGCCTTCTACATCCAACGCGGCTTTGGCTGCGTCCTGCCGGCTGTCGGAAAAGGACACCAGCTTCGCCCCAGTTCGATCCTTCGCATACAGCTGGACCACGCTGAACAGTTCGCCCGCCAGCAATTGGGTCGATTTCGCAAAGCCGGTGCGGAAATGTCGAATGGGAGAAAGCCGGTGCCGGGTGGATCGGCGGGGCGAGTAATCTGTCTCACATTTCGGGCACATGTAGGGAACGTTCGTGCCGCGGCGATTATTGGATCGCTCATGCATGTCCGCCTTCGTCCCCCGCGTGAAGAGCCACCCCTCGACGCGATCCGCCCTCGCCGCCGACCCCGGCAAAGGGACATTCACGACCGCCGTCCGCGGATCGAAATGGGCCCTTATCCATTTTTCAGTCGACGTCTCGCCCGGCCGGCGCACAGCCACCCTAGGAATCACGCGAATGTCGGGGCGCGGCCAGAACAGAGCATACTGGTCGTAGCTCAATTCCTCGAAAAGCTGTCCGCTCGCCGTATCCGGCAGGCCGTCGAGATCCGCTTCATTGGGCAAGAACTCAAGCACGTTGTTGTTCTGCTTTCGCCGCATACCGCCGAAGAATAATTCGCCGCAACATTCACAGTAGAGGACCTCCATCTGCCGGGCCGCCGGCGCGCCGGTGGACACACCGGTGCTGATCATACGCTCCAACGACAAATTCCCGACAATCCGGGATTCGTTCCGGAACGCGGCCGCAACTTCCCCGCTCCCGGCGAAAGGCGCGAACATCCCCTCGATACTCCGGAAGAAAGTGTGAACGCGAAACGAGGGCGCAGCCGTGTCCTGATTCGGGCCGAACCACTCCTCGAACCGGTCGCCGAGCCCGCGGAGAAACAGCAAGCCCCTCAGACCCTCCATCGCCTCTGGCTGGCTGCCACCGAATATCCGCGTGCAAACCACGCTAGCCGGTGTCGCCCGGGGTCGTGGGGGGCGATCGTCCGCACTCCAACACGCCGACGCAATGCGGCGCCCGCTCTCCTCAATTACAGAGCGGGCCGCGTCGATATCGGCCGTTCGCACCGAAATTCCGAGCGCGCCGGCCAGTGCGTTCCATTCCTCCCGCGAAAGAGGCCGATCCGCACGGGCCGGCTCGGTTTCAGTTCCACCGGCAGCTCCGAGCAATTCCGCGAAGGCTTCGGGCGCCAGCGGCCGCGTGTTGACCGGGGTTTCCGGCAAAGCCACGCCGCTGATGATAGCGCTTGGCCAGACGTCCGCGTTACCGCCCTGCCCGTCCGCCCGCCACGTGCCGTTAGTACCGAACATGTCCCAAAGGTAACGGCGGCTCATTACCGCCTCTTCGCCTTCTGTCGGAAGCGAGGCGCTCGACGCGAGGATCCGCAACTTGTGGCGATTTGCAGACTCGGCAAGCCCCAGCCTGTGCAAGACCATGCGAATGAGGTAGGAAATCTCGGTTCCCGCGGCGCCGCGGTGTAGATGGAGTTCATCCATTACGAGGTAGAAATAGGCGTTCGGATCGTCTCGCAGCCAAGTCGCCGTTCTCGTGAATATGTCTGCATCGACTTCACGATTCAGCATCGCCCCCAACATGCTCACGTTCGTGATGAGAATGTCGGGCGGCGTAGCCTGCATGTCCCAGCGCGTGAGCAGCTCTGCGCCATTCACCCGGGGAAACAGGAACCGGTCCTCCTCGTTCAACCGGCCCTCCCCGATGAGCGTGTTTATACGCCGCTGCGTCTCCTCGAATTCGACCATCTTGTCGAATAATTTGCGGCATTGTCGGTCTCGCCGCTTGCCCTCCTCGGCATCGGGTGGCTGGCGGCGCGGATGCCTCGTGAATCCCGTGACCGGAGTCTGACTCGTGTAGCGACCGAAGAAGATACGATTCCCTTTTATACCGTCCGGCGCATCCATCCGTTCCGTCGCGGTGCTCGAATCCAATGCCTTCCGCAATCGGGCCAACTGGTCTTCGACGAGCGCGTTCATCGGATACAAGACAAGGCATCTAACGGCCGCAGGCCGCTGTTCTCCCGAGCGATGAGGGGTAAACGGATGCCGATCGGGACTAGCTGCGGTTGGTCGGCGAGTGATCGGAATATCCTGATAGCGCCGGTGTGCTACCCCGGGCGCGGCCTGCCACCAGCCTTGCCGCAAATACCCCGCTTGCGGGCGGGTCCACCCTCTCGCTTCGCGGCAGATCTGGGCGATGACGGGCGCCAAAAACGACTCGGTCTTGCCGGAGCCCGTGCCGGAGGTCACCACCGCCGGTTGGCCGGCGCGAGTTCCTCGCCTCAACATCTCCGCCTGGTGCTGATAGAGTTTCATGCCGTCGTCCCTGAACAACCCGGCACTTGTGATCCGCACGAATAACTGGCGTTCCTCGGCCGTGAAATGCGCCAGCGGCGAATCCTCGGCGGTCTCAAGCTCACGGAGTCGCCAAGAGACGTTGGCATAACGTGGACCCGGCTCGATCAAGGGTTCGGTGCAAAGCGCGCCGGCCGTTTCGAGCAACGCACGCCGCTCGCGAGAAACCGTCGGGTCGCCGATGCGGAAAGCGGTTTCCAGGTAGGTGATGTAGAGTTCGCGGATGCGCTGAAAAGCGCCGATGGGGTCGTGCATGCGAGGAAGGATCAGTTAACGATTGGACTGGTAGCCGCGAGCAACTCTGCCCGCAGTGTCGCGGTCGGGGAAGAATAGGCATAGGCCAAGGAATCCTTGGGTCCGGATCGCGCGGACGCGATCACCCCCAAGATTCGGGCAAACGGCAACGGAAGGTATGCCACGGCTGCGTCGAACTCGTTCGACCCTCGAGCTGCCAGGGGCGCCACGCCCGCCAACCGGCAGGCCGCCAACCGCGCGTTGTTGAAGGAATAACTCCACAACCGCTCCTCTCCCCTTTCGGCCACCCAGATGTCCGGCCGATCGTTACGGGTATAGCGGTGGACCGATACGCCAGCCGGGGCCGCCCGGCCAACTGCCCAGTCCGAGATGGGAGATCCGACGCCGTATCCCGTGATCGGGGCGGATCCGATATCCAGATTGCGGACCGCCGCCAATCGATCGAGATCCGCTTCAAGGAATTCTGTCGGTATGCGCACGGCGGTAGCCAAATCTTGCAGCGTTCGTGACGAATCTGCCGAAATTCGAACCGTTGACGGCACGTACCGGGATAGGCTGCCGATATTCGCGCAAGCGACCCCGCGACGTCTCGCTTCGTCCTCCACCGCCTTCCGCGTGCTCCGAAGGGTCAAACCGGTCAAAGTCGCGTGGAAACTCCCCGCCTCTTCGAAAACGACGAAACTCGGCTTACGGGCGAAAACGACTGGGCGGCGCCAACGTGAATGCCACAGGTGATCCAGCAAGCAGGCTTCGGTCCAAGCCCTGACGATCGGTTCAAGAGTCGAAATCGCATCTCCGGCATTCAGCAGCCTCAAGTAGGAGTACCATTCGTAGTCCGGAATACCGGTTCGTGTCGAACATCGCCCCGACAACACGGCGATTACCTCGTCCACCTCGGCCGCCTCGCGCTGCACAATCGGAGAATAATTCAAATCCGGAGGCTGGATCGTCAAATCCTGCGCTGGAAGGTCGCCATTGGCCACCGACCGGATCATCCGACGCGCCTGAAAGGTGTTCTGGTCGAAGGGATCGCTGTTGAAGACCCATTTCCGCCATTTGCGCGCCAATCCCGCGTCTTTAGCTTGATAGCTAGGTACTCCGCCATCCGCATGATTAGCGGTGCGGGTGACGACCTTTTGGGCGCCGGACCGGCGCACGAGCCACACAGCATCGTTTCCATCGCTCGTGAATTGACCCACGTTGGCGCCTAGATATGCGGTCGTCCTGAGCCAAGACGCCAGATCCCGGCCCGGGCCCGCACCAGACAATTCGGAAAAAATCGTCGTGCCACGTACGCCCTCGGTGAACCAGTCGGCGGGCTGCGTTGGACGACGGGGCTGCTCCGAAGCTGGCTCGCGATGAAAAGTGATCGCGCGCTGGTCGACGATCCGACCGTTCAGGCTGGCAACTAGCACGCCGGACGCGGTCAGACCCTGAACGGGAAACGTCCATTTGGTGCCGTTCGAACGGACAAGATCGACAGTCGCCGCCTCGCCAAACTGGAACGTGACCGCATCGACCGCATCGATCGCAATTTCCGGGAGGTGTTCGGGTATTCCCAGGTAGCCGTCATCGCAACGGATTCCCTTCGATATCCTGATTCGAGGACGCTCAAACGTCTCGTAGAGAATGCCACAACGCGCCAGTGGCGACTGTTCGAGCGCGGATGCCGGCAGCGTTGTGACCGCGAAATCGCGAAACTCCTGCCATCCCGGCACCCTGGCTGGCTTCTGCTTGGTTCGGGTATGACCGAATCGAGTGCGAAATTCCTTGGCCAGATCGTCGCGGACCAGTGCCACCGTGGCCGCCGCCAGTTGATCCCGTTCGGCGCTCTCCATATAGCCCATGCGCCCCTCCATAAAGAGGACAAGGCCTTGCCGGACGCCTGCCGGTGCCCAGGCGGGCGAGGTGCCCCCTAGCGCCCGGCGAGACGCCTCTTCGAAGCGGCCGGATGATGCGTCGGCATCAAAGACAATACCATGCGTATACTCTCCAATCTGAAATTCCAATGCGACGGAGGCGAACGGAGCTTGGATTAGCCTGGGGCCAGTCGACACCAGCAGCGGTATCAGCGCATCGTCGAACTCGTAGCCGATCACCGCCACCGCTCCCATCCGGGTGCCGGAACCCCCGCCCATATCCGAATCACCCGACACACTTCGCGCCGCCAACCAAAATCGATGCTCCAGCAAATTCGGATCGTTTCGACCGGCCGCTTCCCATAACGCCCGAAAATCGTCGAAAGCCTCGATGAATGTGCGCCGAAAACGGCGGCGTTCGGCGGCAACCGCGGTGATCACGCGTGCGACCGGCGGATCGCCGTCCGACAACCCGGCAACTCCCAATACGGTGGCCAACTCGTTCCGGTCGTGGCGGCACGGAAAAGCGATGCGAACGGAATATCCGACGCGACGCCAAGCAGCCGGATCGGGCAACGATAGGCCGCGATAGTGCCGCGGATTGCGGCCGGCGTTTAACCACTCGCGAAGCCGCTCCCACAATTTTGGGAGGTTTTCCAGGCTGCCGACATGGCCGCTACACAGGATTCCAAGCGGCCCTATAAATTCATCCTTCCCGTGGTTTCCGTCTACCGCGTTCTCTGAAGCCGCCAGACATGTAACATACAGGTGCGCGAGCACTGGCGGTCGCTTTTCGGGTTCCAACGGCGACCAGCCCTGCAAGGCATGCTCGAGTAAACCCCCGGCAGGGACGGAGGCCTCGATCACGGCGGCGACAAACCGGCCACGGACTTGAACGGCGTTCGCCGGGGGATTCCCGGCCACGCGAGCCAGTTCCTCCCCACACGCCGGCAGCGAACTAACGTCGGCCTGGCTCCCACCAGGCCGCCGGGCAAAGAAATGCTCCAACAAGCGCTCCCCCCACTCTTCGACACCCCACGATTGCCATGACTCGGCGGGCGCGGAGGAGGGGGTTGAGTCGATCATGTGCTCATACCCATGGGCGGCCCAATTCCACATGAAGTATCACTTTCAACCATCCCTACGCTTCCGTGGCAAGCTTGCGGCGCGACATTCTTACGGACTTCGGCGGCATTACGCTCAAGTTGTTTCCCTTTCAAGCGCCCGTCTCGATGTAGCCATCGTTGATCAGGTCGAAAATCGGCTGGAATGCCATTACTGGCGGGACCGCATTGCCTATCATCTGGTGCAGCGCCGTCCGCTTGGATACCAGGCCGAAGTCGAAGTAGTCTGGGAATCCCTGCAGCCGGGCCGCCTCGTGTGGCGTGATCACGCGCTTCCTCGACGGGTGCACGTACCTGCCCTGCCCCATCGAGCCGAAGCCGCCGGTGATGGTCTGCGCGAGCCGGTCCCACCTCAGCCGCCCGTACATGGACTTGTAGCTATGGTCGTTGTCACGGTGGCAATTTGGCCGCTTGTGGTTCGGAAGGTCATATCGCTTCTCGCGGAACAGGAAATTGACCCGGCTCACGTTTGTCCTGGTCATGCGCGACGGCGTCCCAAAGATTCCCTTTGCTAGGTCAGGCTCGTCCTGCAGGTCGCCAATGATCTCACGGACCGAGTGGTAGCCGCTCGCCTTGCGGTAACGCGCAAAGATCGGCTCCGGGTCTTTGCCTCGGACCGCGAGCATGACGAGTCGACGGCGGCGCTGCGGCAGGCCGAAACGGTGCGCCGAGATCGTGTCGAACCTTACTTGATACCCAGTCTTCCTAAGAAACTCCGCGGCGGTCTGCACGACCTTGGATTTGTCGTGGCGCGCGGCCGGAACGTTCTCGATGAGCGCGACCTTCGGGCGCGTAACCTCAACGAAACGCACCGCCTTCAGGTAGAGGCGATTCTTGGGGTCATCGCGACGGGAATGGTTGTTAAGGTCGGAGTGACCCTGGCACGGCGGTCCAGCCAATACGATGTCTAGGTTTCCGACCTTCGCCTGCAGCGCAGCTTCTATAGGATCCAGCTTCTCACCCGGTTCGCCAGGGAGCAGGTCGGCGATCGAGCCGCACACGAGGCGGTCCGCCGTCGTGCGGAAGTTGGCCGCGTATGTCTCGACGCACTCAGGCTCAAGGTCGATCGCGAACCGGACGTCCGCGTCGAAACCCGCGCGACGGATTGCCTCGACTGCCCCGAGCGTCAGTCCGCCGCATCCCGCGAAAAGGTCGGCCAGCCGCAGCGTGGCGGCCGGGCACCTAGCCGCGAGCGACTCGCGTTGCTGAAGGATCCACTGCAGCAGCGTCTTCTTCGCGCGCTTGCCGACGGGGGGCGGTGGCCCGAGGGGCGTGTGCGGTGCGATCATAGTGAGACTAACGGGAGCATGGGCGGGGGAACAGGCTCTGCAACGGGATTCTCACCGGCGCCGGCCCACCCTTGTGTACGAGGAGGTACGGCAATTGTAGATTTCCGGTCGCGGATCCATTTCCCCTCACGCATGACCCAGCTAAGCTAAGCAGCCACTATTGTAAGGGCCTCTGATGTGCCAGGCGTCGTTGTGGCTTTAGATCGAGGCTTCCGCGTAAAATCGCAGCCCCGGATCGCCCGCACCACGTCCTCCTCCTCGACCGACAAGTAGGCCTGGGTCACGGCCACGTCGCTGTGGTTGAGGGCCGCCTTGAGGATCATGAGGTCGTTCCCCGAGTTCCGATATACGTGTTTCGCCCAGGTCTTGCGCAGCGAATGGGTGCCCAGCCGGCCGTCGTCCAGGATGCCGGCCGAGGCGAAGGCGCGCTTGATAATCAACCGGGCACGCTCGCGTCCGATCGCCTTCGCTGATCCGTCCGCCTGTGACACGCGTGAGTCAAATAGCGGCAGGTCGGAATCGAGGATGATGCGTCGCCGCAGCCAACCGAGGTAGCTTTCGAGGGCGCGCTGCAATTCAGGCAACACTGGCACCCACCTGGTCCGACCGTAACCGCCCTTCATGTTGCGCGGGGCGATGCCGATCTTCTCGACCAGCACGCCGCCACGCATGATGTCGCCTAGCTTGAGCGAGAGGATTTCACTGATGCGGAAGCCGGTGAGCCACTGCGCAGTGACGAGCGCCCGGTCCCGGGGAGGGAGCCGGCGTACGACTTTGAGGAGCTGGCGTTCTTCGATTGCGGTGAGGGGTCTGCGTCCGGCCATAGTCCCCTAAAGATACGAGGCCCCGACGCCTTCCCCCGCCCGGCCCGCTCAGTTTTTCCCGTGCGTCTCCTCCATTTCCCATTGCTCAGTCTGGATGAGCGCCTGCGCCTTGGCTTGCTCGATCTCCTCGGCGGAAAGCCAGGCGGCGAATTCCTCCGCCATTTTCAAGCACTCGGCGGATTTGGCGTCGGTGGGAGAGGTGACAGCGAGAACTAGAGCGCAGGTGAGCGCCTCGGAGTGGGTCGTGATTTCTTTGGGCATGGTCTGATCCTCTGGGGAGGTGTTGCGGGCGGCGTGAGTGCCGCCCGACAGACAGTAGCTCGGCACCGTTTGGAAGGGGGAAAACTGCCCCCGCCCTCCCGCCACTCCCTGCCCCACCCGCCGCGCCCCGAAGTGGGCGTTTCCCCTAGTGTGCCCGCTATCCCCGGGCCGGCGGGCGTGTTGGGCCGGTCGTTAGGGAGCGTAAGATGGCTTGCCCGACCGGTCCGGCGGATCCCGCGCAAGGCTATGCTACGATAGCAAATGCCCACACCCGCACCTCAAGAACGCCTCTCACCCCTGCCCGTAAGTGACCTCTGCGCCATTCTGGCGGAAATACTCTGCGCCCGGGACGAGCTCATCGAGATGGTCGAGATCCAGGGCCCGGTGAGCGCCATGTGGCATGAGCCGAGGCGCTATTTCGAGCCGGATCCGGACTCGCTCCTCCCTTTCCCGTGCGATGAGTTGAGGGCGAAGGTCTGGCCGGTGTTGCTCACCGACGACCGCATCACGGATTCAGGCGAAGCCGGTGACACCGTTTGGCTGATCAATGAAATTATCCTCTTTTGGCAATTCTTCGAGTTGGTGCGCCGGGAGATCATTCCGGAGCGCTTTACCTTCACGCATTAACCCTCGCCCCGCGGTCACCTCGGCCTGACCAGGACATGCCCGGGAGCCCTGACCCGGGCTGCCCGGAAAACCGGCCGTTTCTCCAGGGCAATTGAAGGGGCGAAGACCCTCGGTTGGCTTGGCTGGCGAAGGATCCCGCCGGGACGGTATGATCGCTTGGGCGAGTGAATGTAACGAACTAGGTGTATCGTTCCCTCGGGCAAGCAGGTGGCGCTCATGACGCCAGGGCGAGGGCGTGGATGGCCTGAGCACCACGATCGAATTCGTCGCGCACCGGCGTAAATACGCCGGACGAGATCTTGAAGCCCGCCGGGTGACGCCGGGGGTTCGCTGATCAGCCGGCGGCAGAAATGGCTTGGGAGCGTCGCCCGGCCTCTCCTCCACCGGGCAAACGCTACTGCCCAAACTGGCGTGCCATTCCCATGCAGCCCAGTGATTCAAGGCGGGCCAGAACCGCCTCCTTCACTGCTTTGCGCCCGCGCACCAGGAGATCCTCCGGGCCACCCATGCCCAGCAGGCGGTGCGGATTCGACACATCCTGGGCCAAGGCCTCACGCGCCACTTTGAGCCACGCCTGCTTAATGTAGGTGCCGAAATTGACCTTCACGACCCCCAGCGCCACCGCTTGCCGCAAGTCCGCCAGCGGAATGCCCGTGCCGCCGTGAAGGACAAGCCCGGCCTTCACCGCCATCGCCAGAGCGCCCAGCCGGTCGAGATTCAACGCCTGCTCTCCCGCCAATCGAATATGCACATTGCCGACACTCACTCCGAGAAGATCAACGCCGGTGTTCCGGACGAATTCCACCGCCTGCTGCACGTCGGTTTCCCGCGGCTCGCCGATCACCGTGCCCGAGGCGCCGCACGGCAGTTCCTCAAGTCCCGCCTCGACCGCCACCCCTTTGGCATGCGCATACGCGGTCAGCGCCATGACCCGTCGCTGGTAGTCAACCCGGCTGGCGTTCGGGTCGGCCGGCATCACGATATTGAAGCCGGCATCCACCGCCGTGCGAACCCACTGGTCCTTGGGACATTCGTTGAAAATGAGCCCACAGGGCACCCGGGCCGTCTCCGCCGCCGCGCGCCCCAGGGCTCCGTACAGCTGAACCCGCTCCCCGGCCACCCGTTCGTCTCCGCTCATGAAATCGCCGTTGAAACCGATGATCACCGGCGCTTCCGCCTCTTCCGCGGCATCGATGACGCCCTGGGTCGAAGCGATATCCCAGCTCTCAAAGAAACCCACGGCGAACCGGCGCTCGCGCGCCACTTGAAAGAGTCGGGGAGAGGGAATCAACGGCATACGGTAAATTTTACCTTAACTATTTTTGCGTCAACCTAATCTTTTCCCCCGAGGGGATGTTTCGGGCGGCGGGGCGTCGGACGCCGCCGGAGCGCGCCATCCCTGCTTCCGGTTCACAGCCACGTCAAGCGCGACGACCGACCGGTTGGCGCGGCTTAAGGAGCGTCGATTTCGACCGGGATCACCGACGCGGAAACATTGCTCCCTGCGACGGAAAGCCGGCCCGTGAAGGTTCCCTTCGCGGCCTCCCGCAGGCGGACATCCAGCGCAACTCGCGCCTCTTCGCCTGGCAGTAGGTCGAAGTAGTTGTCACCGAACAGGACCAAGAAGGGAGCCTGATTCTGCGGTCCCTCCCAGTTGAGATGGAGGCGAACCAAGCGCGCATACTTTGCTCCATTTCGGATCGTCACGGTACCGCGGGCTCGACCGGCCGCAGCCGTCAGTTTCACGCTGTGCGGCAATATCACTTTGGCCGCGGGCAGGTCTTGCAGGGTCTCGAACAGGGGGAGTCGGTGAGACTCGATCAGCTCGTCAGCAGGGGTATCCGGCCGCTCTCCGCTGGCGGATGCGATCATCCGCAGCGCCAGCGCAAAGCAAGTCCGAAACTGCGGATCGGCCGCCAGTTCCTGGTCCAAATGGTAAGGCGAGATCATCTTCCGGTCCCAGGGCGACCGCCGTTCGCTCCACTTTGGCGTGAAACCGGTGAAGGCCACCGTGTGCCCCGTGCCATAGCGTCCGGTGACGACGAGGGGAAAGTTTTCCATCGTCACCACCGCGGTGGCGCCGTCCTTGACCTCCACGCGATTCATGCCGGGAAGGCCTTCCTCGTTCCAACCGGGAACGGTCCACTCCGCCGGCGCGCCCGGAGCCAGCCGGATATTCCGAAGCGGGGCCGGCGCCATGAGGGTATCGTAGGCCGCAAGCGGGGGCGCCCCAAGCAGCAGGTCGTCACGCTCAATCAGGCGCACGGGCAAGACGTCCGCGAGCGGGGTGAGATTGAGCAGGGCCGCCCGGATGGAACCGCCGTGGAAGCTGCCCGGTCCGCCGGAGTGGATGAACCCGAGGCCGGCGTGCACGGCCTGCTTCAGTCCCTCGGCCGCCCGGCCGTCGAGCAGTTTCCAGAACGAATCGAAGGAACTCAGCCAGACCAGGTCGAATTCGCGGCGGAGTTCATCCGCGTTCCCCAGCAGGCCAAGATCGCCGATCGCGGCCTCGTCAATGACTCTGACCTGCATACCGAGGCCTTCCGCCATCACTGCGATCGGCCGGCAATATTCGCGCTCGCCAATCAACAGCATGCGCAAGGGATGCGCAAACAGCCGCGGGGTAACCTTGATGAAGGTGCGGGCCGATGTTTTCAGCGGTCCGTCCATTTCTTGGACGCTGGCTTGCACCACGTAAATCCCCGGGGTCTCGGGAGTCACCCAATCAATGGTCCCCGCGGTCGCGGCCGCGTCGGCCGCGATCCGGCCTTGGCAGTCACGCTTCCAGACCACCTGCCCCTGGAGGTTGGTGATCTCGCCATGGTACTCATAGGGAATCGGCCTCGGGTGGTCGTTGACCACCCAGACCGGAATGCTGAGCCGTTTGCCCGCCACTTGCGATTCGAGCGCGTCCTCGTAGGCGAAATTGACCGCCAGCTGCGCTTGGGCCCGCTTGAGGAAGTAGTAGCTCATCTTGGGCACGCGGTAGTAGTCGACAAAGCCGAAACCGATCCGGGGGGCCGGCTCCAGGTAGGCCCAGACGCGGGTGCCGTTGATCGAGTTGTATTTCCTCCGGCGGAAGACTTCCGTCGAGTACTGGAGCAGGAACGCCTGGTAAAGTTGCGAGTCGTCGACGAGTTCCGCCGCCGACTTGATATCGGTATCGACAAATCGGCGCACGCGATCGAGCAGGCCGGCGAGGCCCACGTAGTCGAACGAAGTCTGATAGCTGTACGCCGGAATGTCGATGGGCAGGCCGTACCAACCCGCGGATTGGGCGGACTTTTTCGACCAGAGTTCCTCCGGAGCGAGCATCCGGCCCAGCGATTCAAGCGACGGCATGGCGAGGCTGCCGTATTCCGACACAAAGCCCGTGTTGGCTTGAAACTGCTCCTGGTACGGCGTTGCGCGCCACGGTCCCGCTGTTCCCGCCCAGTAGTGCTGCTCCCCGGCATCGCAAAAGCTCGGATGAAAAATCGTTCCCGGGGCCAGGGCGGCCACCATGGCCCCCATGTGGTCGACAAACTCCTGGTACCCGTACTGGTCGAAATCGTGTCCGGCAGCACCCCAGCCCTTGCCCTTCAGCTGCGCTTCTGCAAAGGGCGCCCACACGACGAGGGATGGATGGTTACGGAGCAGGGTGATGATCTGCCGGACCTGCGCCAGCGCCTGCTTCACGTAGCCGTCCCTTCGCGGATTTGACCGGCTCATCACCGCCATCGGGCCGAACTGGGTGAACGGAAACTCGAAAAAATTGAGGATGCCGAGCCGGTCGCACAGGTCGTAGAACTCCGGCTTTTCCACCAGCGTGAAGTTCACCAGATGGTTGAGATTGGCCGCGCGGAAAAGCTCGAGGTCGGCCTCATAGGTATCCCGCGTCGGCTTCGAGCCGAAGAGATCCGACATGGGATACCAGGCGCCCTTCAGAAAAACCCGCCGGCCGTTCAGCCAGTAGCTCATATCGGGATGGCGCTCGATCGTACGAACGCCGAACACGACATCGCGCGACGCGGCGTTGGCGGAGTCTGCCGTCGCAAGACTGGCGGTCGCCCGGTAGAGATTTTGTGCGCCGGTGTCCCAAGTCCACCACAGGTGCGGCCGGGCGACGGTCGCCTCTTGCTCGAAGGCCGTCTCCCCCACCCCGAGTTCGATGGGCTGGTCGGGCAGCTTCAGCACCTCGCCGCCGAAATTGTCCGGCGCCACGCGCAGGGCGAGCGTCGCCGGGATCGTCGACGGCCCGTAATTCCGAATGGTCCCGGTTATTCTCAGGGTCGCGCTGCCGTCGGCATTGAGCGATTTGGTCGAGACCGCCAGGTCTTCGACGACGGTCGCCTCAGACGCGATCAGCTTCACATCGCGGAACAATCCCATCGGGAAAACCGCATTGCCTCCCGCCGGAAGACCATCCCACGTCGGGCCCAGAACGTAGGGCGGAGAGGGAAACTCGGTGACCTGACCGGGAACCGCCTCGGCCAATTCCCCTTTCATGTATTCCAGGAAGCCGCGGCCCGCGGGCAGCCAGGGGCATGTGACCTTGACGGTGAGCTGATTCAGGCCGTCCGGTTTCGCACTGGAGGTCACGTCGTATTCGAACGGAACGTAGGCACCCTCGTGCTCGCCGAGCTTCTCCCCGTTCAGCCAGACCGTGCAAAAGTAATCCACGCCTTCAAAGACCAATCGCAGGGTCTTCCCGGCAAATGCCGGTGGAAGCGTGAAGGATTTCCGATACCACCATTCCTTTTCGTTTACGAGGGTGGGCTCCCGGCGCTGCCGGTAAAGATCCATCCCCGTGAGGCCGAGCTGGCGCTGGACTTCGCCTGGCACGGTCACGGGAAGGAAGCCCTTGCCGTCAAACCCCGGCCGGAATGCACCCTGCTCTTCTCCCACGCCGAAGGGAAATGACCCGAGCTTCCAATCATTCCCGTTCAAGAGCATCATCGAACTTGGGCTGACGGTGGGTGCTTCCGGCGCGCCCGCCGCAAGAGCCATCGATGCTGCTGAAAGCAGCGCCATCGCCCCCCCGAAGCAGGCTCGACGCACCGTCCTTCGTCGGTGATTGGCTCCCGGTAACGCAGGCAAAATCGCCAGCGGTGTGAATCGTGGGCCGACTGCATTCATGGCGCCATTTTCGGGAAAGCTCATTGTTTGGGGGAACAAAGTTAACTCCAGACCGACTCGACACGTTCGCCGCCCAGGGGTAGGGCCGCAGGTTCGCCGAGACCGTGCATTCCGATTTTCATGGTAAAACTTACCACCGCTCCAGAATCGTCAATTCGCTTCAACTGCGCGGGCAACCGCCCTGCCGGGATCACCGCTCTCGCGTGTGCCCGCCGGTCGCGCAATCTGCTCATGGTTGGGCGCGCCCCGCCACCGCAACTCCAATTTCAAAGCGATGTTTCTGCGCGGCGGCGCCTGCCGGCAGGGAGATGAAGACCAGGCCGCCGGACTGTTCGCTGGCGATCGGTCGGCCGTCCAGGGTCGCCTGCACCTGAAGCCCGGGGACTCGCATTCCCAAAAAGACTCCCAGCCGCAGGGGACTGTCCCCGGAAAAGGTTCCGGCCACCGAGCCGCGCTGGAGGTGGTAATGCAGCCGTCGGCCGTTCCAATTCAGTGTCTGGCCGAAGCCCTGCGCCCAGAAATCGTCCGGCACCGTTGGTTTCAATACGAGGGTGCCGTCCAGGCCCATTTCGACGCCGAGAAGAAACCGCTGCGCGATCCGGATCAGGTTCGCGGGATATTCGCAGTACTTCTCAACCCCGAACCCGCCCTGATCACCGTAACGTTCCCGCCAGAAATAGCCGTGCTCCCTGCCCTGGCGGCAGACTCGTCGGATCGATTCCACCAAGCCATCGGCGTCGCCCATTCGGGTGCGCGCCCAAGCCTCCAAATACCAGACCCGGCCCATTGCGGCCAGATCCATCCGGTCGCCCACCTCCCACGTCTCGTAGTTGCCGGGCAACGTTGCGATCCCCGTAGGCATCCCGCCGTAGTAGAAACGCTCCTCCCGCCGCAACTGCGGCCAGAGCACCGCCCGCTGATCGTCCGTGGCAACGCCCGCGGCCACGGCGCTCCAGTCGACATCCGTCAGACCATGGCTGCTGATCGCGCCATGTTCCGGGTTGATGTATTCGATGAAGCGACCTTGGTCCTTCAGCCAGAAATTGGTGCGGAAGTTCGATTCGATCCGGGCGGCCAGTTCCCGGTATTTCGCCTCCCCGGCGGTGTTGCCCTCCACCGCGTTCAAACCGGCCAGGCGACGGAATGCGTCCACCGCATGGCATTGCGCCACGCCATCGAATTCGACGCGCGTCGGCCGCTCGACATAATAGCCGGCTCCGCCCAGCGCCCCCTCGGGCGTGACCAAGGTCGCGAGATGATCGGCGGCGAGATTGACTGAGGGCAGCTGCTGCTGAAGCCAGGCCCGGTCCTGGGTAAACCTGAAGATGACATCGGCGTTCTGGATGTAAGTTGCCGCCGCGAGCGCCCGCAGCGGATCACCGGGTACGTGGTGTTTGAACCAGAGCTTGTCGTGCCCCGATTTCCCGGGCCAGATCGCGAAGGGCAACTGGCCGTCGGGTCGCTGGAACTGCTTCACGTAGTCCCAATTTGCCTTGACCGCCTCGACTTGCCCCAGCCACAGGAGAGCATCGGTCATTTGATGGCCGTCCAAGGCTGGATAAGTATTGCCGTAACCGTGCCCTTGACCGTCGGCGCAGACCGACCAGTAGCCGAAGAATACCTGGGGGTTTAACGCGGCCAGCACGTTTTGCGCGGCCGCCCGTTCATAGGCTTCCGTCATCAGCGGGTCGGGGAGATCGGGAACGTGGATTTCCCTAGAAAATCCCGCCCCTTCCTTTGAGGCGATGCCTTGCCAGAGAACCGAATCCGCCGGCACCGCAATCGCATCGAATACAAACGCGACCGGCGTGTCATGGCCGGCCTTGCTCCACGGACCGATCGGCAGGCGCACTCCCGTCCTGATCGCTTCGGCGATTTGTGTCTCGTCAGCGTCTAGGCTAGCCACGGTGATCACCGATCGGGTTCCGTCCACCGAACCGGGAAGAACCAGTTGCCCGTCCGCTCCCACGGCCACCAGGACCACCGGCGGCCGGTCCGCATTGGCCACCAGCAATTCCGGTCCGCTGGTCAGGACAATCTTCGTGTGCCGAGTGATTCTTGCCGGATCGAGCGCGGGAACGCCAAAACGCCGGTCTTCCATCCGGGCACGCGCGGCCAGGGCTGCGGTCACGGGTTTCCCCGGGGTCACGGCAAAGCGAACGTAACCGCCTTCCTCGACGGTCGCGATGGGCGCACCGGCCTCGTCAGTCACTTCGAGGGCATAAGCCCAGGAAGGTTTCCGGAGAAACACGCGAGGTCGTCCCGTCGTCGCCTCGTCCCCCTGAACCGTGATCCGCAGATGTCGGCTGTCTCCCGTTTGAGGAAGAGACTCGGTTGTGACCCGCCAGGCGCGGCCCATGGCCTGCACCGGGGCGACGGCGGAAATGGGAAAGTTGATGAAAATGCCATGCGCAGCTCCCACCAGCACGTACTGTTTCAGATCATTGAGTCCGAGGAGGCCGTGTAACGTGCAACACCAGGTAGCCTCCTTCCAGTAGTGTCCGGGTTGCAGGACGAATGGTCCCGATTGGTCGCCCCGAAAGTCCAGTTGCCCGTAGCCTCCGTTGGGAAAACGATTCCACCCATACTCGTTGGCCAGCAGCCGCTCCGCGGCATCGAGATACTTGGTGTCCGTGGTCAGGCGCCACAATTCCAGATCAAGGCGAAGCCAGTCAGCCAGCGCGCATCCCTCGTCATATCCGGCGGAAACCCGGAAATGTTCCCCCAGTCCGCCAGTCACCCACACGTATCCGTCTCTCATCGACTCGTCCCACCGTTTCAGCACGTGCTCCAGATAGCTGCGCTCGCCGGTGGCTTCGTAGAGCAACAACAAAGCCCGTTGCGTAAGCAGGTTTCCGTGGGTGTGATCCAGCGGAAGCTGGTCGTATGCCGGAAACAGATCCGCCATCCGCCGCGCCTGCCGCAGGTATTTCTCCTCGCCAGTCGCCTGATGGAGTCGCACGAGACTCTCGATTCCCGGAAAGTAGCAGGTGGCAAACCCGGCGGCATAGGTGCCTGAAGCCTTGAATTCAGGCATTCGGGCCGGGTCGGCAAAGCGGTCCGCCGTCGCCAAATAAAAATCCCCGATCCCGCGTGCGAGTTGCAGCAAGCGCAGGTCATGCCCGGCCTCGTAGGCGTCGACCAATCCCACCAGAAGCCGCGAGTTCCCCCAGAAAATGGGCATCTGCACTGCGTGCAAGGGGTCCGGCTTGTCCAACGGCGCGGTCCAATCCACCGCGACGCCGAAATGGCCGTCAGGCTGGGGTACCGGCAAGGTTTTGAGCAACTCCTGCAGGACGGGCGGGGATTCGGCCGGCGCGGCGGTCGCGGTGGCGACCTCGATGTATCGTCCGGACTTGTCGCCGCTATAGTTGGTGAACATTCGCTGCAGTTCCTGCGTCAAGTCCGCGCGAAGGTCGGCGACCGAATCGTACGGCGGCTGCCTCAACCGCTGCACCCCGAGACGGAAGGCCGTGCCCAGTCCGCCCCCCAGGCTCACGGCCTGAGGCGCGGGCAGCGCGAGGGAGGTCCATGCGCGCGTCGCCAGCGCCTGCTCATAGGCACCAAACAGCACCTTGGCGTAGCCAGCCATGCCCTTGTCGTTGGGATGCCATCTGACTCCCGGGTTGGTCCCCGATCCGCGACAGGAAGGATCGAGGGCAAAGTCTCTGACGCTCTCGAATGGAACGCCATATTTGTCGCAGCCCGCTCGCATGGCCTCCTCCACCTCGGCGCCCCAACCCGTCGCATAACCATCGCGGCCGCCGGACTTGTCACCTGGCACCCACACGCCCGCACAGATCACACCTGAATCCGGCGCCAAATCCACGAGCGAAGCGAGGAGGCGATCCCACGACTCCCGCATGAAGGATGCGCCCCGCTGGGGCTCCTCGTGTTCGCCGAGCTGCACGACCACGAGGTGCGGGTGGAATCCGTCCTGGAGCGACTCGAGACGCGCCTGCTTGTCGGCGAAAGAGCCCTCCTCGAACCTGTCGCTGTTTCTCTTCGTGACCTGGCTGTCGTAATAGATCTCAACCTTGCGCTCCGGCATCGTGCGCTGAATCCGCGCCGCGAGCAGGTGCACGTAGTCCTTGGCCGCCGAGCTCGCCGCCATTCCCGCCACGTGGTCCCAACCCAGGTCCCGTCGGGTCCGATCGCTGACGCCGTGCCGCGTGATGCTGTCGCCGACAAAGAGAATGCGATACGCGTTGGGCGCGGATTGCCCGGGATTGCGGTCGAAGACTTCGAGCTGGGTTCTGATGGCATCGTCCGCGCGGGCCGAGGCTGCGCCCATCAGGCCGAGCACCAGAAGTTGCCGGAGTCTCATGAGTTCGGCCCTCCGGTCAGGGGATGGGGTTGGTGGCACCGCCTGGTTGCGCGGTTCCGCGAATCTTCATCGTGATGCCGGCGCTACTCATGGAAGTGTAGTTCCAGGGTGGCTCCGTGGGAATCGACCAAGGCGCGAATCCACAGTGTCGCTCCATCCCAGGCGTAGTCGTTCGCCGCCAGGACGTGTCCATCCCGGCTGACCGCCCGGAGCGCACCGTGTGCTCCCTGCAGTTCGAAGACCGGATTAACCGTGACGGATGCCGGCATGAGCTTGATGCGGATGTCGGGGGCCTGCGCCACCAGCCGGAGCGCCCGTCGTTCGGGCGCGTAGGAGGGCAGATTGAACCCGGCTCCGTTCAACTCCACGGAGGGCGGCGCCGAGTAGCTGCGCGCCCAGTTGAGCAGGGCCTCGTCAGACGCGTCGGTTTTCGCGATCAACCACGACCAGCGGTTGTAATCCATCTCCACCGACTGCCCGAGCGAATTGAGCATCGCGAGCTTGCTGCTCTCGAAAGGCCTGACCTCCCAGTTTCCCCAGCCGCCGTGGCCATTCGATCCGGGCAGCCATCCGCCGAGGCTGTTGTGCGCGGGTGACTTCCTGATCCGATCGTCGATGGCGTAGCCCGTGGTCTTGCCTCGGGCCAGCGGCCAGTGGCTGCCCCAATACACTGGGGATACGAGTTCGCCGCGATCGTAGAGACCTTGGAATGAGAACATGCCCATCGCCTTGTCATCCGCATGAAAATAGATGGCCGCCGCCGGATCGTCCTTGTGCGCGAAGATGCGGAAGATCGCCGGTTGCCCGCGCGACTTCGGCCACTCCCGTCGCTGTTTGCCCGTGTCTGGGTCGATCACCTTCTCGAACGGGGTGTGGAGCGCGACCTTTTCGCCATCCAAGAACAGCACGTCGGCGATATGCTCGGGTAGCACCGCCAGCGGGTAGGCGGATTGCGGCGTGAGAATGAGGAATTCCGAGAGCTGATAGCGGGATCCCGGCTTGCTGGCGATGGTCAACACCCGCGTCCCGAATCCGTCCGGATAGAAGTAGAAATCCTCGCGCGCCTGATCGCCCCACACGCGATAATCCACGTCGGTCGCCTGATAGGTCCAGCGCACATGCACCCGGCTGGGAGTCGACTCGATGATCTGCACGCGTCCGTAGCGAAGTTCGAAATCGTAAAGCGGCTCGGGGAAGTCGCGTGTCCCGTCTGGGTGCGTGATCGGGATGCTCAGGTTCTCCGCCCACTGGTAGCAGACCCCCGTATTGTGGGCTCCCGCCCAGAATGGGACGTAGTTGGTCCCGCGCCAGAAGACAAAACGCGAACCATTCGGCAGGCACACGACGACATCGTGCAACTTCGGATCCCACGCCTTCTCGTAGTCGAGGGGCGGCAGCTCCTTTCCGGTGGTGGAGTCGACCACGGAAATCGGGGCGTCGTAGCGCAGCTTGGTTTCCACCGCGCCGAACGCCGGCCACTCCGGCGCCCGCGCCACGACCATGACCCGGACTTCCTTGACCCAGAGGGTCTTGTCTCCGTCGACGATCGTGACGTGCAGGAGGCCTTCCTTGTTCACCTTCGCCGGGAACGGCAGCTCGCAGCGCGCCGTTTCCCGCCGCCCGCGACGCAGCGGGACGCCGATCTCGGTGGGAGCGCCGCCCTCGAACCACGCCCGCAAACGGGCGCCGGGAATGGCGCGCGACCGCGAAAGCGCCGCCACTTCGAGCACCGAACGCTGGCCGCCCTCCAGCAGCAGCCAGTCCTCCGGCACGAGCACCGCGCCGAGATCGACGGGATTGATGAGGCGATCCGGTCGGGCGACCGCGTCGGCTTCCAGGGCCGGGACAACCACGGCCTGTCGCGCTATCTCGGTGTCGGTCCCGTGGCCGGGGTCCCGTTCAACCAGCCGTACCTCGTCCGCCTCGCTCGCAAGTTTCACCGTGGCCCAAAACGGCGGCTCGCTGCCAGCGAAGTGCAATGGAACCGATTCGACCGGGCGGCCTTTCTCGTAGGCGGCGACAAGATAGTGCCGTTGGGAATCGAGGGCCGATGGCAACTCGACGTGCACCTGCCGGGGCGCGCCGACCCGGTCGAGTCCGAACGGCGGCCTCCAGGGGTGACCGGAGTCCACCAGGATTCGCGGTCCAGCGCCGCTCGCTTCGGCGTCGCGGCCCTGCGCCGGCGCAACCGCCACCAAGCAGGCCAGGGCCCACCAGGCACTTTGGATTATCCGCGGGATGCTGCTCATCTCACCGACCATGTTCCGGAGTCGATCAAGAACCCGCCGGGGCGGGAGCAATCAGAAAGTGGTGGGTCTTGGGTTTCCGCGCGATGTCGATGGCCGCTTCCAGATCGGCGATTTCCCGATCAAGCCGGGTCAGCTCCGCCTGCCGCTTCACTTCCAGCTCCGGCGGTGCGATCACCCATTCCGGGGCGGCATACAGCTGGACGTTGCGCCAGCGCCGGAAATAGGCGTCGTTTTTTCTGAAGATCAACGCCAGGAGATCCTGCGCCTGCTCGGTGATGGGGCCGCCCCCCCGCGAAAATCTCCAGCTCTCGGCCAACTCGCTCGCGTTCACGGTGGAAACGGTCCTGCCGTCGATTGTCACCGTATATCGCCCCGGCGGGAGACCCGGGATCTTCAGGTCGTAGAAGTTCAGGTCCATCAGCACGGGCGCGAGCGATAGGGCGGATTCCGCCTTGGGATCGATGGGCATCGGGAGCGCGTCGTCCAGCCGGTCAAATGCCATCGTTCCATTTTCCTTCGTCACCCGGTCGATCCGGCAGGCTTCGGTCGATTCCACGCGGCCGGTCCGGCCGTCGATGGTCGCCGAGGACACCAGCGGGGTGGCGCCAAGGCCCTTCAGAATCGCCCACGCCATGAGCGTGTGGCCGGCGGGCCCGGGGTGAATGGCATCGCCGCGACCGATCGTGGCCGCGGTGGAAGCCTTCATCAGCGCCAGATAAGGATCGAATTCATCAACGAACAGGGAATGGGTGCGGGCCGCGACGTCACCCAAGGCATCGGAAAACCTTCTGAGCGCCTGGTTGCGCACGTCCTGATCCGGGTCCGGGCGCTTTTCCTCGATCGGCTGCGGGGTGAGAAAAGCGACGCGCGCTCCCCCAGCCTGTAGCACCCGCGCGATCTCGGTCTGGGCGCGGACATAGGCGCGCAGGATATCGGGCCGGAAGGCCTGATAATAGTGATCATTCATGCCGAAGTTCACCAAAACCACCGTGGGCTTCAGCGGCAGGACATCCCGCTCCAGGCCATAGCCGACGCTCTTCCTGACCATGTCGGTTTGCCTCGCGTCGTCCGCGGCAAACAACAGCACCTCATCGGCGTGGAGGCGCATCCGGAGCCAGGCGGTGTCACCGCCCCAGCCGGCGTTTCGGAAGCTCAGTTTCCACGTGGGATGCCGGCTGAGCGCGTAGGCCTCGATGTAGGTGGTATAGAGTCTCTGCTCGGTGATGCTGTCGCCGAGGAAGACGACGCGGTCGCCATCGTGGAGGAAGAACTCTCCGGCATGAAGGAGGGTGACGCCCAGCAAAAGACCGGCACCGCCGAGCCAGCGGCATGTGCCGACGATTACCGCGAGGGACGCCGCGGCGCGCCACCCATCCGGCCTGGCGCTCAGCCGGCGAACCAAGGGACGAACGGAGCGGACGCGCCCCAAGAGTAATGTGAACGTTTTCATCGTAGGAAGAAATAGAACGTGCCGACCACCGCGACCAGGAGGCCGGAAATCAACCGCGGGTCGCCCGCCCCCGTGAGTCGGCCACGGAGGAAGGCCAGCGGATGGTCCCAGCAGATTTCCGCCACCGCCTCGGGATCCATCGGCGGCGTCACCAGGCTGGTCACTATGTAGATGACGATGCAGGCCCCGGCGATGATCGGTCCCACCAGCATGAACGGGATGCCCAAGCCCTGCACGGGATCGCTCACGAGGCCCCCGAATCCATTGCGGACTTCGCCTCCCAGCAGCCAACGTCCGATCCCCGGCATATCCAGGAGGAAGTAGGCCATGCCGATCCCCGAGCCGAGATAGAGCGTCGTCATGGCCGCCTGCCTCGTGCCGCGTCGCCACAAGACCCCGAGAACGAAAACGGTCGTGACCGCCGGGGCAAAGGTCATCGGGATCTTGTTCACCGCCTCGAAGATGGTCCCGAACTGGTCGCCCTGCGTCGACCAGAGCATGGCCAGGATCATGATCACCCCGGTCGAGATCCGGCCCAGGCGCACCACCCGTGAGTCCGGCGCCTCGGGATGGAACCGCTTGAGTACGTCCATGGAGATCAGGGTCGCGCAGCCGTTGAGCGCGGCGGCCATGCAACTCATGAGCGCCGCCGCCATGCTCGCGGCGATCAGTCCCTTCAATCCCGGCGGCACCAGGTGATTGATCAAGGTCGGCAGCATGGTGTTGAAGTCGGGCGAGCCGCTTCCCGGAACGTGGCCGAGTTGGATCACGCCTTTCTGCCAGAGCGCATACCCGATCAAACCCGGGAGCACCATGACGAACACCGGCGTGATCTTGAGGAAGCCCGCGAAGATCGCGCCGTTCTGCGCGTCCCGGAGGCTCCGGGCCCCGAGGACCCGCTGCACGTGCGTCTGGTCCGCACACCAATACCAGATGCCCAGAATCGGATAGCCCAGCAGAACGCCCAGCCAGGAGTACCCGAGGAGATGACCGTCGCGGCCGGCGACCGGCTGCAGCATGTGCAGGTGATCCGGTGTCACCGCCGCCCGGAATCCGGCGAGGCTGTGTACGCCCACCTCGCCAAGCGCGTGCAACCCCAGAATAGTCACCAGGGTCGCACCGAAGAGGAGGAGCACGACCTGGATGTTCTCCGTCATCACCACCGCCTTCAGGCCGCCGAGAGCGGTGTAGACCAGCGTGAAGGCCGACAGGACGATGATGGTCCAGAACATCGGCACGCCGAGGAAACTCTCGAAGAGTTTGGCGGCCGCGAACAGGCTGATGCCGATGTGGATCAACAGTGCGCCGATCAGCCCGATCACGGCGAGGAACGTCCGCGCGGCGGGGCAATACCGCCGCTCCATGAACTCGGGCAGGGTCGCGACCCCTGACTTGAGGTAAAACGGGGCAAACACCAGGGCGAGGAGGATGAGAATGAAGCAGGCCATCCACTCGAAGTTGCCGATCACCAAACCGTCCTTGGCTCCCCCGGCGGCGAGGCCGACCAGGTGGATGGTCGAGATGTTCGAGGTAAACACCGCCGCGCCGACCGTGAACCACGACAGGGACCGGTTCGCGAGGAAGTATTGCTGGGTGGTGGCATTTCGCCGGTAGCCGACCCAGATCCCAAACGCCGTGATGCCAGCGAGGTAAATGGCGATGACAATGACATCAACCGGCGAGACGTGCATGGGCGTGGAGGGAACCGGCATGGTGACGAAAAACTGGCACGCGGCCGGCGCCCTACTGGCTGCGGCGGCGCGATCGACGGCGCCCCACCCCGGAGCGCATCATGGCGTGTAGAATACCTCCCGCGCGTCGGCCCAGATGGCCCGTTTCGCGGCCGCATCGGGAAGCGGCAACTGGCAAGGCTCCGTTTCGCGCCACCACCGCTGCGTCTCCGGATCAGCGGCGATCCGTTTCATGTCCGCCTCATAGTCGTCGCCAACGTACTCATAGTACGAAAAAAGGTAGTGCTTCCCCTCGATCTCTTTCACGGCGATCGAGAAGTTCCGGATGTGAGCCTGCCGGATCATCTTCAGCACCCCGGGCCAGACGGCGGCGTGCAACTGGAAATAATACTCCGCCTTCTCCGGCCGGAGACCGGTCACGGCGTGGAACCTTCTCACGCGGTGGGACGATTCGGCCTTCATGCTAGCGAACAGGCCCGCCGCGAGCAGGCCGAGCAATGCCACTGCCACCGCGGCTTTTTCCAGTCTCATGGATTCGTTCTCCTTGCGGGGTTGAGGGACACGTTGGACCCGTGGAGTGCGGCCCGCGCCGGGAAGGATGCGGCCACCCACGGAGAGAAACTCCATGCCGGGGCTCCAGGCGACGAAGTGCGGGTCGGCCAGGCGCCGGCGCGAGATGTCGGGCGAGTCTCACAGGGGTATCGATTGACATGGTAATTTTCACCACTTCTCCCACACTGCAACAAAATTTCGTCCGCCCCTCCTCCCCGCTTCGCGCCCCGTGCCCCGGCTTCTTCCCGCTGGTTTTTCCCGAAGGAATCATTACACCGATACCACCGATCATGAGCCCAAAGCCACGGACCTCGCGCAAGGAGGCCCCCAATCGCAGGGAGGAAATCATCCAATGGGTGAGGAAGGAGGGTTCGCTCAGCTATGAGCAGATCCAGAAACGATTCGCCGTGGCCCCCATGACCGCGCGCCGCGATGTCGCCGCCCTGGCTGGCCAGGGCAAGGTGGTCCGGAGCCTGCGCGGGGCAACCTGGGTGCCACCCGACGGATTCCTGGCCGAGGGTCCGCTGTGGGAACGGCTGGGCAAGAACCTCCCCGCCAAACGGTCGATCGCCAAGGCGGCGGCCCGATTGATCAAGGCCAACAGCACGCTCTACCTTGATGGCAGCACGACCAGCATCGAACTGGCCCGCATCATTGCACGCCAACGCCTGGAGGTCACGATAGTCACCAACTCCGTCTTGGTCTCGGCCTGCTTCTGCAACGCCAGTTCGTCCCGGGTCGTGCAGCTCGGCGGCACCCTCAATCTGTTGAGCGGATGCACGACGGGCACTGACACGGAGGCGGCCGCAGCCCAATTTTTCATCGACGTGGGTTTTTTCGCCACGCTGGGCTACATTCCCGGCGAGGGCACCTACGAATCCTTTGCCGACACCTTCCGCGTCAAACAGGCGGTCGCCAAGCGCTGCGCGCAAGTGGTGCTGATCCTCGACCATACGAAATTCGGCAAACGTTCGCTGAATCGCGTGCTGGAAGATGCCACCATCTCGACCATCATCACCGACCGACCGGTCCCGCATCTCAAGGATCCCCGGCTAATCTTGGCGTCGTGATGGCGCCCCAAGGCGCCTCGACCCGCGGTGACCCTCAGCGGAAACCGGCAATCCGGAACACCCAGGCGGCGGGATAGCGCGTGGCGGAAGGATTGAGCCGCGGCAGCGAAATCCTCACCTCGTCGCCGGCCTGGCGCCACGCCAGCGACCCGGCCCGGCCCAGCAAGCTGACAGTTGCGGCCGCGGGCAGGTGGAGATCGCGAATCACCACATCGCCGTCCGGCAGCTGGGGGCAAATCGCGTAAAGGTCCTTCTCCTTCTGCGTGAAGAAAATCTCCTTCACGGCATATCCCGGATCCGGCGCGACCGTGAGCTTCATGATGTCGTAGACCACCTTGGCGCCCTCCCGCGGAGCCTCCTTCACCTTTCCCTCGCTCCACTGACACGGGCGCACCCACGGGCGCGTACCGTAGATCGCCTCACCATTGAGCGCCAGCCAGCCGCCCAGGTCGGCCAGTCGCTGTTGCATGATCACGGGGATCCGCCCGTCCGCCGTCGGGCCGACATCGAGCAGGAAGTTCCCCCCGCGGGAAACAATGTCAATCAGCATGTAGAGCAGCTCCTCGCTCGAGTTGTAGTCCGACAGGTTCTCCGTCCGGCTGTAGCCGAACGAGTGCCCCATGCCCCGGTTTTCCTCCCAGGGATGATCGGCTGTCGGCAGTCCCGAGCCAAACTCCGTGGTGAAATAGCCGCCGTGGACGCGTCTCGTCCCCTGCCCCCAGCGGTCGTTGACCACAACTTCCTCCGGGTTCGGTCCCGCCGTGAACAACCAGTGCAGCAACTCGGTGGACCGCCATGTTTTCGCGGGATGCTCCCATTCTCCGTCGGCGAAAATGATCGAGGGCGCGTAGCGGGTAACCAGATCCTTGAACTGCGGCACCAGGTGCCGGGCGACATAAAGATCGGGATCGGCGACGTAAAGCGGGTTGAACCACTCGTACAGGGAGAAGTAGACCCCCATCTTCAGCCCTTTGCGCCGCACCGCCGCGGTCAAGTCCCCGACCAGGTCGCGGCGCGGACCGGTGTCCACACTGTTCCAGGCGCGGCCCCAGGAGCGATTCGCCTCGGCGCTGGGCCACAAGGCGAACCCGTCATGATGCTTGGAGGTCAGCACGACGTACTTCGCGCCGGCCTTCTGGAAGAGATCAGCCCATTGCTCCGGATCGAACAGCTCGGCGCGAAACCGGGGAATGAAGTCCGCATACGTGAAGCCCGGACCGTAGACCCGGTCATGAAACGCCTTCACCTCGGCGTGGCTCTTGCGCTTCTCGTCCATCAGGTCGCGCCAATACCATTCCGCATACTCGCCCACCTTCGAGAACGCCGGGACCGAGTAGGGCCCCCAGTGGATGAAGATGCCGAACTTGGCGTCGCTCCACCAGGCGGGATGGGGACGTTGATCGATGGCTGGCCAATCCGGTGCAATCGGCGCGGCGCTCAGAACCGGCGCGACGAGCAAGACGAGGGCGATCGAGGAAGCGCGCATGGGAGAGATGGCTGAGCGAAGGCGGGAGGCGATGAGGCCGAGGCAGCCGCCGCTCGATCCACGCTGCCACCCGCCGCCAGACAGGTCAACGTCGTTATGGTATTTTTTCCCATTGACCGGAAAAGACCGGAATGTATGCGTCGTCGCCAGCCCCGTGAGACGTTACCTCATTATCTTGGCTGGCACTGTCGGCCTCGCCCAGACCCTGGCCGCCGCGGACGCCGGCGCCGATTTCACGGCCCGGATCGCCGATCCGGAGATCCGGGCGGGGGTGCAAATGGCGATCGCGCGCAACATCCTGCCCGCCGCCACCCAGGCCTTCTATCCGGGCCATTTTGAGATCACCGCCGACGGAGGCGCCTATGGCCACGGGGCCACCTGGCCTGGCCTCGATTCGTGGCAGCTGGCGGGCGCCTACCTCCTCCTCGGGCGCACGCAACTGGTGCTCGACTACTTCGCGTTCGTCCGCGCCGCCCAGCGCGAGGATGGCATGATCCCTTTTGCGATCTTCCCCGGGGACCGGCGCCCCAATGATCGATACGACCGCGGGCTTAAGTATCCGCGGGACCTGTTTACCTATATCCCACCCCAACGGGAGGGACTTTCGGCGTTCGCGCTCGCGACGAAGGATTGGATGCGCGAATTCGATCATTGGCAGACCAAAGCAAATCCCTTCCGCATTCTCGGCACCGTCTGCTACATCCTGACCGCCGGCGAAATCTACGATCACACGGGATCGCAGCCGTGGCTGAACGCCAACCTGGCTTCACTTGAGGCGGCGGCCGGATCCATCTTCAGCTTCAAATCGGACAATGGCTTGATCGGCGGCTCGGGTTTCTACACCGAGCTGCCGCCTCGTTTCGGCTGGGACGGCGTTTCCCAGTGCTACGCGATTCACGCGTTTCGCGAGCTGGCGCGTTTGGGCGTCGCGGCGGGCGACCGGGAAATCGCCCGGAGATGGGCTGCGCGCGCGGACGAACTGACCGCCGCCTTCAACCAGGCGTTCTGGCGGACGGATCATTACGCCGAATACATCCACCGCGATCGGGGGCTGGTCGACTCGCACGGCCTGTCCGACGTGAACTGGGCGGCGGTGGCGTTTGGCATCGCGACGGGAGCAAAGCTGGAAGTCCTGTGGCCGCGGCTGCTCGCCGAGCCCGGCTTTCACCTGGGCGGCGTCCCGACCCAAACCGTGACCCAGCCCACCCGGTACGAAGCGTGGGAATTCAACGAACCGCTCCCCTGGAAGGTCATGCCGCTCAAGGACGTCGCGGCGATGGGGCGCGTCTGGTATCTGGAAGCCATGGCGTGCGTGCGCATGAAGGATTACGAACGGCTGAGGCAAACGGTCCGGCTCGTCATCCGCGCGGCCGACGATGGCTATTGGCGGGAACGCTACCTCCCGCAGCCGGACGGGACGGTCCGGCCCATCGGCGCCGAGAAATACTGCGAGTATCCCGCCGTGCTCACGCGCGTGGTGCTCGGACACCCGGAAATCTTCAACCAGCGACCGTGACATTCCGTTATGCCCATGAACTCTGAACCCAACCGGGAGACATCCCGCCACCATTCCTCCGCCCCGGGGCGGGAACCGACCCGCGCAGCGACGGTCAGCCGCAGGGCGTTCCTGAAAAGTGCCGGAGCCGCGGCGGCATTTGCCGTCGGGGGCGGCCCGCTTCTCCAGGGGAGCACCTCGGGAGCCGCGACCCTACCCGGCCCGGGTGGCCTGCTGCAGCTGCGGAGCCAAAGACTGGCGACCGATGCGACCGGTCACGCCGAGTGGCAGACGACCTTGAGCCCATTTGCGCTCGTCCCGGCGGAATCGGCCATCGTCATCTGCGACATGTGGGATCGCCATTGGAGCCGGGGTGCCACGGAACGCGTCGGAAAGATGGCGCCGGTGATGAACGATTTGATCAAGCAGGCGCGAACGCGAGGCATGCATATCGTCCACGCGCCGTCGGACACCATGCCCTTCTACGTCGATGCCCCGGCGCGCAAACGCGTGCTCGCGGCGCCGGTGGTCGCGCCGCCGCCGCCAGTCGATCGCCCGGATCCGTTGCTGCCGATCGACGACTCCGATGGCGGCTCCGACACGGGCGAAAAACCGTGGTTCAAGGCCTGGTCGCGACAGCATCCGGCGATCGAGATCGACCAGGAACGCGACGCGATCAGCGACAATGGCAATGAGATCTACAGCTACCTGCACCCGCTCGGCGTCCGCACGGTCTTCGTGATGGGCGTCCATACGAACATGTGCGTCATCAACCGGACGTTCGGCATCAAGGCGCTCGTCCGCTGGGGCCTCCGGGCGGTGCTGATCCGCGACCTCACCGACGCCATGTACAACCCGGCGATGCGCCCCTATGTCAGCCACACCGAGGGAACGCAGCTGGTGATCGGCTATATCGAGAAGTTCTGGGC
>DATJES010000013.1:0-105123 GCA_035496355.1 Lacunisphaera sp.
CGGGCAGCGTGGCGCAGAGGCAGGCGATCGCGAGGAATCGGGATGCATTCATGTGTTGGGAGGATTGGATACTGTTATGGGTGGACGCCGGGACGGGTTTTGGGCGCGGCCCGGCGGGAGCTGCCACACTAGCTTCTGCCCACGAGCCGCCGCCATCGGGAGCCGGGCGGCCGCGAATATGGAGGATTGCCGGATAAGCGGCGGCGCGGCGGCGGCCTCATCTCATCTCGCCGCCCGCGGCCGTGGGGGAATTCCCGGGGCCAGCCCGGGTGGCGGCCGGACCCGGGGAGTCGGGCCGGCCCCGGGGGGATGACGCCGCGCGATATGCGGGTATCCCGGCAAGGCCGCCGGGTCGCGCCTGTGGTCGAAAGGTGTGTGCCGGCCGCGTCCGGCCGCATCCATGTTGTCATTCCGCTCCATCACCCTGGCCCCGGGTCGCGCCGCCGCCGCCGCCATTCTCCTGGCGCTCGGCGGGCTGGGAGGCGGCTGCACCAATGTGCCGGTCGACCTCGCGGCTTCGCCGGCGGGCCGGGTGAAGCCGGCGACCGGCCGGATCCTCACCGGCGCGGAGGTGGGCAACCTGGCACCGCGCGCTATGTTGTGCGAGCAGTACTACGCGGAGGTGAACAGCGCCTGGCTCGACGCTTGGTACCAGTTGTTCCGCCGCCAGCTCTACGACATCGGATTCGTGCACTGGGACGAGCGTTTCGACTGCAACCGGTTCACCGACTGCTACACCAACCTCGCACAAGCATATTTCGCGCTGGAGAACTTCCAATCGCGCACGCCGGCGCGCGCGCTGGCCCTCGGCCCCTTCTGGTACCGGCCGGAGCACGCCACGAGCAACCACGCGATCGTGCAGGCCATCACCGAACGCGGCCGCATCTTCATCGACCCGCAGACCGGGCAGGAAATGCACCTGACGGCCGGCGAGGAGCGCAGCGCCTTCTGGCAGATGTTCTGAGCGAGCCTTGACGCGGGCGGCGCGGGGGCCTCAGCCGAAATGGGCGAGGGATGGGGGCGTTGTCGTGTCCTTTCCGGCGGGAGGAGCGAGCTCGCGCGCGTTTCTGGATCCTCGCGGGCAAGCTCTCTTCCGCCCGGCCGCGCGGCCGGGCGGAAGAACCGGCCCGCCAGTCGCCGGATCGCAACGCCCGACGTAACCTCCAGCGTGCCGAAGGTCCGCGGGAGCCCGGTAGCGCCATGCTGCAGCAGGCAAGGGGCTTCCGCCTTTCGGCGCCGGCGACGGAACATCCTTGTAGTCCGGACGCCGACAAGGCCGGCCGCGCCCCGCTGACAGGACTATCAGCGCTGCGCTGATTATGGGCGCCCGGGGGAATTCCTATTCTCGCGGCGCATGAAAAATACAATTCGCGCCGTCCTCTCCGCCCTGGTCGTGCTGGCTTTCGCCGCCGCGGCCCGGGCCGTGGAACCGGTCTGGAACTACGCTGTGGAAGTCTCGGCGTCCGTCCAGGCTTCGCCGGCCAAAATCACCCTTAACTGGCTGCAGGACACTTCAGCCACGCCCTCGAGCTACACGGTTTACCGCAAGGCGCCGGGCGCTACCTCGTGGGGCTCCGGCACAACGCTGCCGGGCAACGCCACCACCTATTCCGATACCTCCGTCGCCGTGGGCACCGCCTACGAATACCAGATCGTCAAGAATGCCGGCACCTACAACGGCTACGGTTACATCGAGGCCGGCATCGCCGTGCCGCTGGTGGAAAACCGCGGCAAGCTCGTGCTGGTCGTCGACAACACCTACGCGAGCGCGCTCGCTTCCGAGCTCACCCGCCTGCAGTCGGACCTCATCGGCGACGGCTGGACGGTCCTGCGCTACGACGTGGCCCGCAACGCCACGCCCCCGTCGGTGAAGAACCTCATCAAGACGGCCTACAATGCCGACCCGGCCAATGTGAAGTCCGTCTTCCTCTTTGGCCACGTGCCGGTCCCGTATTCGGGCCAGCTCAATCCTGACGGCCACCCCGACCACATCGGTGCCTGGCCGGCCGACGTCTATTACGGCGACATGGATGGCAACTGGACCGATTCCACGGTCAACTACACGCAGACGGCCAACACCGATCCCGCCGACGCCGCGCGCCTCACGAACACGCCGGGCGACGGCAAGTTCGACCAGACGACGCTCCCCTCCGCCGTCGAGCTGGAGGTCGGTCGCGTCGACCTCGCCAACATGCCCGGCGAGACGAGCTGGAACTCCCCGCCGAGCTTTCTCTCCGAGCAGGAGCTGCTCCGCCAGTACCTGAACAAGGACCACGCTTTCCGCACCAAGACCATGGCGGTCCAGCGCCGCGCCATCGTCGGCGACTATTTCGGCGTGCGCGGCGGCGAAGCCTTCGCCGCCAGCGGCTATCGCGCCGCGGCGCCGCTCGTGGGCACCGACCAGATCACCAACCTCAACACCCAGTACAACGACCAGCAGGGCGTCTGGGTGCCCGCGCTCGCCGCCGGCAACTACCTGTTCGCCTACGGCTGCGGCGCCGGCAGCTACCGCACGATTGGCGGCCTGGGCAACACCGGCCAGTACCATGATGCCAACACCGTCGAGATGGTCTCCAACGACGTGCACGGCGTGTTCAACATGCTTTTCGGCAGCTGGCTCGGCGATTGGGACCACACGGATGATTTCCTCCGCTCCGTGCTCGCCACCAAGACCAACGGCCTCGCCGCCATGTGGTCCGGCCGCCCGCACTGGTTCATCCACCAGCTGGGCCTCGGCGCGACCATCGGTTCCACCGCGAAGCTCACGCAGAACAACACCGGGTTGTACAAGAACCAGATCAACAATTCGTCCAACCTGATCCACATCGCGCTGATGGGCGATCCGACCCTGCGCCTCCACCCGGTCGCCCCGCCGGCCTCCGTCGGCGGCACCGTCGCCGGCAGCAACGTCACGATCACCTGGGCGCCGTCGCCGGACTCGGTCGTCGGTTATTATGTCTACCGCGCGCCGACCGTGAACGGCATCTACACGCGCGTTTCCAGCTCACTCGTCACCGGCACTTCCTTCGTCGATGCCGGCGCGCCCACCGGCGCCGCCTACATGGTGCGCGCCGTGAAACTGGAGAATTCCCCCAGCGGCACCTACTACAACGCGTCCCAGGGTCTCTTCTGGCAGGTCGGCGGCTCGGGTCCGGTCCTCTCGACCGACACCACCGCGCCGAGCGTCTCGCTCACCGCTCCGGTGGGCGGCGCCACCGTCAGCGGCACGTCCGTCGCCGTCAGCGCCACCGCGTCCGACAATGTCGGCGTCGTGGGCGTCCAGTTCCAGGTCGACGGCACCGCCGTCGGCAATGAGGTCACCTCGGCCCCTTACGGCACCACCTGGAACTCCACCACCGCGACCAACGGCTCGCACGTTCTCACCGCGGTCGCGCGCGATGCCGCGGGCAACCGCACGACCTCCGCGAACGTGACCGTCACGGTCAGCAACGCCACCTCCGGCGGCGGCACGAGCGGCGGCGGCACGACCACTCCGCCGTCGACCTCGACGGCCTGGGTGGACGATGCCCTCCCGGCCGGCGCCACCGGCTCCGCTTCCGGCGGCGATTCGTGGAACTGGATCAGCAGCGGTCCCGCGCCGTACTCCGGCACGAAGGCCCACCAGTCCAACCTGGCCAGCGGCCTGCACGAACACTCCTTTAACTGGGCTTCGGCCACGATGCCGGTCGCGACTGGCGACGTCCTGTACGCCTACATCTATCTCGACCCGGCGAACCCGCCGACCGAGATCATGCTGAGCTGGCTCGGCGACAACTGGGAACACCGCGCCTATTGGGGCGCCAACCAGATCAACTACGGCACCAACGGCACCGCCAGCCGCCGCCTGGTCGGCGCGCTGCCGGCCACCGGCCAGTGGGTCCGCCTCGAAGTGCCCGCCAGCCAGGTCGGCCTCGAGGGCCAGAACGTCAAGGGCATGAGCTTCTCGCTCTACGGTGGCCGCGCCACCTGGGACAACATCGGCCACGCGCCGGCCGGCAGCTCGACGCCGTCCTCCGGCGGCACCACCTCGGGCCCGGCGGTCGTCACGGCCGCCGCGACCGACACGAACGCCGTCATCGGCACCTCCGACTATGGCACCATCACGTTCTCGCGCACCGGTGACACCAGCGCGTCGCTGGTCGTCAAGTTCGCCCTCTCCGGCACGGCCGTGAAGTGGAACGACTACCGCCGGCCCGAGGGCGACATGCCCGTCCAGATGACGATTCCCGCGGGCGCCGCCTCGGTGGCGATGAACCTCCAGGCCATCGCCAACACCACCAACGCGAATCCCGAGACAGTGATCGTCACCGTCGCGCCCGATGCCGCGTATACCGTCGGCACCGCCAAGACCGGCACCGTGACCATCACGGCGACCGCCCAGACGTCGACCAGCGGCAGCACCAGCGGCTCGACCGGCACCAGCGGCTCGATCTCCGTGCCGACCACGCCCGCCTGGTTTGACGATGCGCTCCCGACCGGGGCCGTCGGCGCCGGCTCGGGCGGCGACTCGTGGAACTGGGTGACGACCGGGCCCGCGCCGTTCTCCGGCACCAAGGCCCATCAGTCCAACCTGGCCAGCGGCCTGCACGAACACTCCTTCAACTGGGCGACGAACACGCTCAAGGTTGCGACCGGCGACGTCCTGTTTGCCTACATCTACCTCGATCCGTCCAACCCGCCGACCGAGATCATGATCAACTGGCTCGCCGACAACTGGGAGCATCGCGCCTATTGGGGCGCCAACCAGATCAATTACGGCACCGATGGCACGGCCAGCCGCTTCAAGGTCGGCGCGCTGCCCGCCACCGGCCAGTGGGTCCGCCTCGAAGTTCCCGCCAGCGCGGTCGGCCTCGAAGGCCAGACCGTCAAGGGCATGAGCTTCTCGCTCTATAATGGCCGCGCCACCTGGGACTACGTCGGCGGCGGCGCGCCCGAGAGTTCGACCTCGACCTCGACCGGGGGCACCTCCACCGGCTCGACCACCGGCGGCACGCCCGTGACGTGGTTCGACGATACGCTGCCCGCGGGCGCGTCTGGCTCGGGTTCGGGTGGCGACACCTGGAACTGGGTCACGACCGGCCCGACGCCTTTCTCCGGCAAAACGGCGCACCAGTCCGCCATCGCGGCCGGCCTGCACGAACACTCGTTCAACTGGGCCACCGCCACGATGTCCGTCGCCACCGGCGACGTGCTCACCACCTACATCTACCTCGACCCGGCGAACCCGCCGACCGAGGTCATGATCAACTGGCTCGCCGACAACTGGGAACACCGCGCCTATTGGGGCGCCAACCAGATCACCTACGGCACCAACGGCACGGCCAGCCGCTTCAACGTGGGCGCGCTGCCGGCGACCGGCCAGTGGGTTCGGCTCGACGTTCCGGCCAGCGCGGTCGGGCTGGAGGGGAAGGTCGTCAAAGGCATGAGCTTCTCGCTCTACGGCGGCCGCGCCACCTGGGACCAGACCGGCCACCTGTCCGGCTCGGTCACGTCCACCGGCTCTGCCATCAGCAGCCCCGCCGGGCTTCCGACCGTGACCGTCACGGCCAGCGACAACCAGGCCGTCATCAGCTCCGCGGACAACGGCGCCTACACCTTCACGCGGACGGGCGACACCAGCGCCGCGCTGCTCGTGAAGTTCGCGCTTTCCGGCACCGCCGTGAAATGGACCGACTACCGCCGGCCTGAAGGCGACATGCCCGTGCAGTTCACGATCCCTGCCGGCGCCGCGTCGGCGGTCATGACCATCATGGCCCTCGACAACGTCACCAACTCCAACCCGGAGACCGCCATTGTCACGCTCTCGCCTGACGCCGCCTACACGATCGGCACGCAGAAGAGCGGCACGGTCACGATCACCGCCGGCGGCAGCGTCAGCGTGCTCGGTTCGGGCGGCACGACCACCACCAGCACCGGCGGCACCACCACCACCAGCTCTGGCGGCACCACCACCACCAGCACTGGCGGCACCACGACAACCAGCACCGGCGGCACCACGGCCTCCGGCGGTACGACCACTTCGGGCGGCACGACCTCGACCGGTACTTCGTCGGGCACGTCTTATCCGGCCCTCGCGGCCACGGGTCCGCTCGACTACACGACGCTGCACATTCCGGCGGTGGGCGACAACTCCCTCCATGTTCTCTCGCCGACCACGCTCGAGCTGGTGCGCATCAACACCGCACCGGCCGGCGGCGCGGTCGACAGCTGGAATTTCGTCGACTCCTCGGGCAACTACACCGCGCCGGCGCTCAGCCGGTTCAGCGTGACCGTCGACGGCAAGGCCGTCGCCGTGCAGGCGGTCGGCTTCAAGCGCCGCCCGCTCTACGCCCCGCTGGTCAAGCGCGACCTGCGCATCATCAACGACGTCGTCCTCCAGCTCGCCTCCCCGGTGACGGACGGCCAGTCGGTCGAGGTGAAAAATGCCGACGGCTCGCTCTGGCCGTCGACCATGGTCTTCACGGCCAAGGCCGATGCGCTCCGCTACAGCCCGGTGATCCACGTCAACCAGGAGGGCTATGTGCCCTCGATGCCGAAAAAGGCCGAGGTGGGTTACTACCTGGGCAGCCTCGGTGAAATGGTCGTCCCGAACCAGCAGTTCACGCTCGTCGACGCCGCCACCGGCGCGTCGGTGTTCGCGGGCAGCCTCACGGCCCGCCCCGACACGGGCTGGACCTATTCGCCGACGCCTTACCAGAAGGTTTACCAGGCCGATTTCAGCAGCTTCAGCACGCCCGGACAGTACCGGCTCGTGGTGCCCGGCCTCGGTGCCTCGCTGCCGTTCGTGATCAACGACGGCATCGCGATGGACTACGCCCGCACCTACGCGGAAGGCCTTTATCATCAGCGCTGCGGCACGGCCAACGCCGAGCCCTACACGCGCTTCACGCACGACGCCTGCCACGTGGCCCCGGCGAGCGTGCCGAGCCCGGCGGCGAACTTCGCCTTCACCTGGACCACCGTCGCGGCCGAGGCCAACACGATCAATACGAACAACCCGACGCAGATTGCACCGCGTCTCACGTCCGAGTCGGCCCAGCTGTTTCCGTTCGTCAAGCAGGGCACGATCGACGTGTCCGGCGGCCATCACGACGCGGGTGACTACAGCAAATACACCACGAACAGCTCCATGCTGATCCACATCCTCATGTTCGCGGTCGACTCCATGCCCGGCGTGGCCGCACTCGACAACCTCGGTATTCCCGAGAGCGGCGACGGCATCAGCGACATCATGCAGGAGGCCAAGATCGAGGCCGACTTCCTCGCCAAGATGCAGGACAGCGACGGCGGCTTCTACTTCCTCGTCTATCCGCAGGAGCGGCGCTACGAGTCCAACGTTCTGCCCGACCACGGCGACCCGCAGGTCGTCTGGCCGAAGAACACCGCCGTCACCGCCGCGGCCACCGCCGCGCTGGCCGAGATCGCCTCGTCGCCGCGCTTCAAGGCCGCGTACCCGACGGAAGCCGCCGCCTACCTCGCGAAGGCGAAGGCCGGCTGGAAGTTCCTGACCGACGCCATTGCCAAGTACGGCAAGGCCGGCGCCTACCAGAAGATCACGCACTACGGTGACGACTTCACGCACGACGACGAGCTCGCCTGGGCCGCCGCCGCGATGTTCGCCGCCACCGGCGACGCGACCATTCACGCCACCCTCAAGTCGTGGTACGATCCCGCGGACAAGGGCACCTGGCGGTGGGGCTGGTGGCACTGCTACATGGGTTACGGCGACGCCGTTCGCACGTACGCCTTCGCCGCCCGCAGCGGTCGCCTGCCTGCGAGCGCGCTCGACGCCACCTTCCTCGCCAAGTGCGAGGCCGAGGTGAAGGCCGCCGCCAACGACGCGGTCACGTGGTCGAAGAACAGCAGCTACGGCACGAGCTTCCCCGCCGACTCCAAGCGCGTCCAGAGCGCCGGCTGGTACTTCTCGGGCGCCGCGGCGTTCGACCTCGCCGTTGCCCGCCAGCTCGACAGCAGCGCCGACTACCTCGACGCCATCGTCGCGAACTTCAACTACGAGAACGGCTCGAACGCGATCAACCAGAGCTACGTGACCGGCCTCGGCTGGAAGCGCCAGCAGGAGATCGTCCACCAGTTCGCGCAGAACGACGAGCGCGCGCTGCCGCCGGACGGCATCCCGCTCGGCAACCTGCAGACCGGGCCCGTCTACACCTCCACGTACGGCACCGACCTCGCGGCGCTGACCTTCCCGCGCGACAACGCCGGGACGGCGCCCCACGGTTTCTATGACCGCTGGAGCGACACGTTCAACGTCACCACCGAGTTCGTGAACACCGATCAGGCGCGTTCGCTCGCGACCGCCGCCTACCTGGCGACGCTCACGTCCGCGAAATCGCAGGCGTGGAAATCCGCCGCCGCCACCATCACCGGCATCCCGGCGCAGCCCGCGCTCGGCACGCCCATCACCGTCGGCCTCCAGGTCGCCGGGATGAACCTGGCCGGCGCGCGCATCGTCTGGGAAGCCAAGGGCCAGTCGCCCGCCTATGGCGACAGCTACACGTTCACGCCTTCCGGCTACGGCGCCCAGTGGGTCGAGGCCGAGGCGCAATGGCCGGACGGCCGGCGCGCCTTCGCCCACGCCACGCTGTTCGCCGAGAACGGCCTGCCGACCATCTCGGTCGCCGCTACCGACGCCACCGCGACGATCGGCAGCGCGACGGACACGGCCACGTGGACCTTCACCCGCGCCGGCAGCACCACCGCGGCCGTGACGGTGAACTTCAAGTTCTCCGGCACCGCGGCCAAGTGGACCGATTATCGCCGGCCCGAGGGCGACATGCCCTCGTCGGTCGTGATTCCCGCGGGTGCGACGACGGGGACGATCACCATCAAGGCGATCGCCAACTCGACGAACGCCAATCCCGAGACCGCCATCCTCACCCTGCAGGACGGCACCGGCTACAACGTCGGATCGCCCTACAGCGCCACGGTAACCATCAAATAATCCTGCCATGCTCTCCCATCTGCTCTCCTGCGCCCTGATCGCGTTCCTGGTCCTGTTTGCCGTCGTCCGCGACATCCGCATCCGGCGCCAGCCGGTGCCCGTGCCGGTCCGGCGGCCCGACCGCGACCCGCGGCGCAACTAATAGACTTACTGTCCGGCAAGGCCCGTTGCGCGCATCGGGTCAGGATCGAGCGGCCGCTCCATCCTACGCCGGATAGCACACCGGAGCCCCGTGGGTGCATGCCCGCGGGGCTCTTTGCTGTCCGGATCTCATGGCCGGCGTGACGCATCATCCTGGAGGCGGGACGCCCCCGTGCCGCGGAATTCGATCCGGGTCATTGGCCACAAGGAGGCACAAGAAAGCACAAGAACGCAGGGCGGGGTGTCCGGCGGTGTCCGACATGGCCTTGGCGGCGGCGGAACCACGCAGGCAATGAAGTTCCCCTCTATCAAGAGGGGTGGCCATAAGCCCGGGGTGTGTTGCTTCGCGACCTCGCTCCCGTTGTCGGGTAGGGCGGCGAGGCCCTTCGCCGCCGCCTGCTTCACCAGATTATTAACCACGGATTTCACGGATGCCACGGACTCTCGCCTGGAAAGTCGCCGCTTACCGCGACCGGTCCGCCAATTTGTAGGTCGGGCTTCATGCCCGACTTCAGTGGCAATCTGCGACCGCCGCTTCGATCCTGCCGAAGCTCAACCTGCCGAAGTCGGATGTTGCACTTCCTCCCCTGGTGCGGCCCAATCCCCTCGCGGGCCGCAACCTTGAAACGCTCAACGCAGTTGAGGTGATACACAGTTCGGTCATGAAGCATTACCTCTCCAACATTCCGTTAACCTTTTTTGCGGGTGCGGCGGCCGGGGTGATCGGCATCGCATTTTGCGCTGCGCCGCTGACCGTGCTTGCCTACAATATTCGCGTCCACGGTTTCTACAGCCTGATGGCAATGGTTGACGTGACAGTGGCAGGTATCGGGATTGGCGTGGTGGCGCTTGCTGCCGGCGTCATGCTGCGGCGTGCGTGGGCGCACCGCTGGCTTGTGCGGTCCCTCGTGGCGCTTTGGGTTGTGCTAGTGCTCGCGGTTGCTCGAAAACTGTTGCAGCACGATCGGCCCCCCGCGGATTTTCGGAATGACTTGGTTTTCGGTCCGTTTGTAGCGATCCTCATTGTCGTGACATGGCTCTTCCTCATCAATCGTCGCGTGCGTGAGGACCTCAGACCTGAGCCGAACAAGGCGCCACTCGATCATTAAATCGATCTTTGTGGAGTAGACGCTCACCAAGAATCCATGTCCAGCTTCACCCCTGAATCCCCATGACCGACATCCCGCCCTCGATCACCACCAAGCGACGCATCAAGAAGTTCAACCCGCTCCAGCTCGGGCTGATGCTGGGCGCGACGTACGCCTTGATCTCGCTCGTGATCGTGCCGTTCTTCCTGTTGTTCTTCTTCATCGGAGGCGTCGCGGCGAAAGCGCACGGCGCACCCCAGGCACCGTTCATGTTCGGCTTCGGCGCGATCTTCATAGTTTTTCTCCCGGTTCTGTACGGGGTGATGGGCTTTATCGGCGGCGTGATCGGAGCCTTCATCTACAACCTCGTGGCGAAATGGATCGGCGGCGTTGAGGTGGAAGTCGAGTGACGCCACACGCGAAACCGAAGAGTCCACGGAACAGAATTCCACGCCATCAACACCCGGAAACCCACCCGGGCGAGCGCCTTCCGGCCCTCACCCGCGCAGCCAATGAGCCCGCTCTTCCGCTTTCCCGACGCGACCAAACGCTCCGCGGCCGTCAACACCTGGCTGCATTTGCAGCCCGGGGAGCCGGGCAAAATCGCGAGGCACTGGTTCGGGGTCATCCGGGCTTGCGGCGAGGATGTCCGGGAGATTTTGCACGATGGCCATCCCACGGCGTGCGTCGGCGACGCAGCGTTCGCCTCCATCGACACCTTCCAAGCCCACGTGAACGTCGGCTTCTTTTTTGGTGCCGAGATCGCCGACCCGAAGCGGCTGCTCGAGGGCAGCGGCAAACGCATGCGGCATGTCAAGGTCCGGCCCGGAGTCGCTTTCGATGCCGCGGCCCTCACAAGCCTGATCCGCGCGTCCTACGCCGACATGAAGCGTCGGGTGGAGACGACAGCGGACGGTTGCCGGTGAACGGTAGACGGTGGAGGAATTGACCGCGGATTTCACGGATTACGCGGAGTGATCGGCCCAAAAGGCGTAAAATGCGGGGGGCAAGCGCCGGCGCGCAGCTCGGGTTGCGTCGTCCTGACCCCATCTTGGCATGTCGCGGCGTAAAGCCGCTCCTACATGCTCGGGACCGGCATCACCCGACGGGAGGCGGGGTGGGGGCCGCCTCCCGTCGAGTGACTCACACCGGAGCCGCGCGGACCGGGGCCCGCGGAGCTCTTTGTCAGGCAAGTGCGACCGGCGGCCGCGGCCGGACGTTCCGCGATTTTTTTATGGCACTTTTTTGTAGGACAGACGCCGACAAGCCGCTCGCGGCTGCGCCGACAGCAACTTCAGCCCCCGGCGGATAAACGAATAGGGAATCGCCCGCTATCCTCGGTGGATGAACCGCTCCGTTCTCCTCGCCGGCCTTGGGACGAGCCTCCTGCTCGCGGCCTGCAACTCCGATTCGTCCAGCAGCCCAAGCACCTCCTCCAATCCGGAAAGCAGCCCGCCGGTCGTGGTGTCGCCACCGCCGTCCACCAACCCCGCCCCGGCAAACCCGCCGGGCAGCGGCGCCAGCGGCGGACCGGGGGTCAGCGACACCGACATACCCGGGCTCACCGCGCTGGATGGACTTTCGCTCACGCTCCCGGTCGATGGTGACCACGCGCTCCGCGTGATTGCGCCGAACATCCTCGAGCTTACGCGCGTCAGCATCAAGCCGCCCGATCCGGCGACGGTGGACGTTTGGAATTTCGTCGATGCCTCCGGCAACGCGACGCTGCCCGCCGCCACCCAGTTTGCCGTCACTGTGAACGGCCAGCCGGCGACCGTGCAGGCGGTCGGCTTCCGGCGGCGCGCGCTCTACGCGCCGCTGGCGCACCGCGACCTCCGCGTGGCCTCGTCGCTCTATCTCAGGATCGGCACGGCGGTCGGCGCCGACCAGCCCGTCGAGGTGAACAATCCCGGCGGTTCGCTCTGGCCCGCCGCCATGGCGTTCACGGTCACGGCCCGGCCGCTGCGTTTCGGCCCGGCCGTGCACGTCAACGAGGAAGGCTATCTTCCGAACCGCCCCAAGAAGGCATTCGTCGGCTATTACCTGGGCAGCCTCGGCGAACTCGACGTGGCCGAGGGCACCGGCTTCCAGGTCGTGGACGCGGCGACGGGCGCCGTCGTGTTCTCCGGTTCGCTGGCGCGCCGCGCCGACGCCGGCTGGTCGTATGCGCCGGCGCCTTATCAACAGGTGTGCGAGGCGGACTTCACCGGCTTCAACACTCCGGGCCGCTACCGCGTGCTCGTGCCGGGTCTCGGCGCGTCCGTGCCCTTCCGCATCGACGAAGGCATCGCGATGGATTTCGCCCGGGCCTACGCCCTCGGCCTGTATCACCAACGCTGCGGCTCCGCCAATGCCATGCCTTACACGCGCTTCACGCACGACGCGTGCCACGTGAATCCCGCCGCGATTCCGTCCGGGGCCGGCTTCGACTTCACCTGGAGCATCGTCGCGCAGGAGGCGAACATCCTCAACAGCAACAACCCGACCCAGATCGCGGCGCGGCTCACGAGCGAGGCGGCCATGTTGTATCCGTTCGTGAACAAAGGCTCGATCGACGTCTCCGGCGGGCACCACGATGCCGGCGATTACAGCAAGTACACGACGAACAGCGCGGCCTTGATCCACACCCTCGTGTTCTCCGCCGATTCGCTCGCCGGCGCCGGCAGTCTCGACAACCTCGGCGTGCCCGAGAGCGGCGATGGCATCAGCGACCTGCTCCAGGAGGCGAAGATCGAAGCGGATTTCCTGGCGAAGATGCAGGACGCCGACGGCGGTTTCTACTTCCTCGTCTATCCGCGCCAGCGCCGGTACGAGCAAAACGTGCTGCCCGACCAGGGCGACGCGCAGGTTGTCTGGCCGAAGAACACCGCGGCCAGCGCGGGGGCCACGGCCGCGCTCGCCGAGATCGCGTCCTCGCCACGCTTCAAGGCCGCGTATCCCGCCGCCGCCGCGACGTACCTGGCCAAGGCGAAAACCGGCTGGAAGTTTCTCACCGACGCCATCGCCAAGTACGGCAAGGCCGGCGCCTACCAGAAGATCACGCATTATGGTGACGACTTCACGCATGACGACGAACTCGCCTGGGCCGCGGCCGCGATGTTCGCCGCGACAGGCGACGCCTCGATCCACGCCACGCTCAAGTCGTGGTTCGATCCGGCCAGCCCGGACACCTGGCGCTGGGGCTGGTGGCATTGCTACATGGGTTACGGCAATGCCGTTCGCACGTACGCCTTCGCGGCCCGCAGCGGCCGCCTGGCCGCGAGCCAACTCGACGCCGCCTACCTGGCCAAGTGCGAGGCGGAGGTCCGCGCCGCCGCGGACGACGCGGTCCGCTGGTCGCAGCAGAGCGCGTACGGCACGAGTTTTCCCGACGCCACCAAGCGGGTGCGCGGCGCCGGCTGGTATTTCTCCGGCGCACAGGCCTTCGACGTCGCCGTCGGCTGGCAGCTCGATGCGCGGGCCGATTACCTTGCGACCCTCATCGCCAATCTGAATTACGAGGGCGGCGCCAACCCGGTGAACGTCTGCTACGTCACCGGCCTCGGCCGCCGGCGCCAGCACGATATCGTGCACCAGTACGCGCAGAACGACCGCCGCGACCTGCCGCCCAGCGGGTTCCCGCTCGGGAATGTCCAGGCCGGTCCGGTCTACAACGGCACCTACGGCACTGAGCTCGCGGCACTGTCCTTCCCCGGCGACAACGCCGGCACGGCGCCGTACCCGTATTACGACCGCTGGACCGACACCCACAACGTCACCACCGAGTTCGTGGTCATCGACCAGGCCCGCGGCCTCGGCGCGTACGCATTTCTTGCGGCGCAGACCTCACTGAAATCCCAGCCATGGACAAGCGTGGCCGGGGTGATCGGCGGCCTGCCCGCCACCCTTGCCACGGGCCAGGCGGTGACCGCGACGCTCAGCGCGCCGGGCATCGACCTCTCGTCCGCGACGACCGTGTGGGAAGCGGCCGGGCATGCCGCTGCGTACGGGCCCTCGTTCACCTTCACTCCGGGCGACGGCCAGCAATGGGTCGAGGCCGAGGCCGCGCTGCCCGACGGACGCCGCATCTTCGCCGTGAAGAACTTCTTCACCGACAACGGCCGCGCCAATGTTTCCGTGGCCGCGACCGACGACACGGCGACCTTCGGCGATCCGACCGATACCGCGACCTTCACCTTCACGCGCACCGGCGACACCACCGCGGCGCTGACGGTCCAATACAAGCTCGGCGGCAGTGCCGTGAAATGGAACGACTACCGCCGCCCCGAGGGCGACATGCCGGTGGAGATCACGATTCCCGCCGGTGCGGCGTCGGCATCGTTTTCCATTCTCGCCGTGGCCAACACCACGAACGCGAACCCGGCGACGGTCACCGTGACCGTGACCGCCGGCTCGACCTATAACGCCGGGAACCCATCGACCGCCACCGCGACGTTGAAGAATTGAATGGGCCCGGCGGCGAGCGCCGGCCCTACACACTCTTCTGCAGGGCTGCCGCTTGTCGGCACGCCGGTGAACGAGCGACAGCCTGTGGCCCGGCGACGTCGGAGGTCTGAATCGGCCCGGCGGCGAGCGCCGGCCCTACAAGTGGCGCCGCCGCCTCCCGCCCCGATGCCGCCATGGGGCGGACACCTGATGGCTGCGAGGATGGTTGGATTCTAGACTGCCGCATGACCGCCTTGAAGGAGCCCTTGTCCGGCGCCGCCGTGCGCTTCGAAGCTGCCGCGTGGGAGGAGATCTCCGTCGTGCAGACGCAGATCAGCACCCGCACCCTTGCGTGGCGACCGGCCATCAACGCCTATCGCTGCTCCGACCGCTTCCTGATCTTTGTCGAGCTGGCCGGCGTCGATCCCGCGACGCTGGTGGTGCGGGCGACGCCTCGGAGTATCGCCATCCACGGCGAGCGCCGCTCGCCCGAGCCGTCGTGTGATCGCGCCGACGTCGCGCAACTGCTGGCCTGGGAGATCGACCACGGGTCGTTTTCCCGCGTGCTCGACCTCCCGGTGCCGGTCGACACCGACCGGATGGAAACCAGTTATCGCGACGGCTTGCTGCAGGTCGCTCTCCCGCTGGCGCGCGCGGCCTGAAAGCGGCCGGGGATTCGCCATGGCGCGGGCGACGATGCAGCCGGATGCACCGGACGCCCCGGCGGCCGAGGGGGTGGCCTTGGTGCCCGACACCCTGCCGATCCTGCCGCTGCGGCGGCTGGTGCTCTTTCCCGGGTTGGTGGTGACGCTCTCGGTCAACGATCCCGGCGCCCGCCGGCTGCTCGAGGCCTTGCAGCCCGCGGAGCGCGTGATCGGCATCTTCACCCGGAGATCCGAGGCGGAGGATGATGACGCCGCCACCGACCTGCTCGCACCGGTCGGCGTCGCGGCGATGGTCCTGAAATTGTCGCCGGGCGAGGGCGGGGTCCTGCAGGCGACGGTGAACGTCTTCGCGCGCGTCGCGCTCGGGCCGATCGCGGGCACCGAGCCTTTCCTCCGCGCGCGCGTCGACGTGATCGATCCGATCGCGCCGCCGGCGGACGACCCGGCTTGGGTGGCGACGGTGCAGGAGTTGCGCGAGCGCGCGACGCAATACGCGCGCGTGGCCGCCGAGCTGCCCCCGCCGACCGCCAGCCGCCTGCGCACCACGGAGGAGCCGGGGGAGCTTTCCGACCTGCTGGCGGCGCATCTGCCGCTGTCGCAGGCGCGGAAACAGGAATTGCTGCAAACCGCGGCGGTCGAGGCCCGCGTTCGGGCGGTGTTGCTGCTGGTCTCGGACCAGCTCGAGATTTCCCGCCTCCGGCGCAAGATCGACGAGGAAGTGTCGCAGCATTTTGGCGCCGCAGAACGGCGGGCGTACCTGCGCGAACAGATGCGACTCATCCAAAAGGAACTCGGCGAAGACGGCACCGAGCAGCAGGCGGCGGACCTGCGCCGCCGGCTGCGGGAGGCCGGCGCACCCGAAGCGGTGCTGGCCCAGGCCGACCGGGAGCTCCGCCGGCTCACGCGGCTGCCGGCCGCGGGGAGCGAAGCCTCGCTGGTGGTCACGTATGTGGAGTTGCTGGCGGAACTGCCCTGGCAGCGACAGACGGAGGATCACTTCGACCTCGACCGGGCGCGCGCGGTGCTCGATCGCGACCACTTCGACCTCGACAAGGTCAAGCGCCGGCTCGTCGAGTTTCTCGCCGTCTGCAAGTTGAACCCAACCGGCAGCGGGCCGGTGCTCTGCCTCGTCGGTCCCCCCGGCGTGGGCAAGACGAGCCTCGGCCAGTCGGTGGCCGACGCACTCGGCCGCAAGTTCGCGAGGATCAGCCTCGGCGGCGTGAGCGATGAGGCCGAGATCCGCGGGCATCGTCGCACCTACGTCGGCGCGATGCCGGGCCGGTTGATGCAGGAGCTGCGGCGGGCCGGCGTGCGCAACCCGGTGCTGATGCTCGACGAGATCGACAAGCTCGGGCTCACCCACACGGGCGACCCGGCCAGCGCGTTGCTCGAGGTGCTCGATCCGCGGCAAAACCACGCCTTCGTCGACCGCTACCTCGACGTGCCCTTCGACCTGTCGCGCATCATCTTCATCGCCACCGCCAACTTCATGGACGACGTGCCGCCGGCGCTGCGGGACCGGCTCGAGGTCATCCGGATCCCCGGTTATACGGACGACGACAAGCGGGCGATCGCGGAGCGGTACCTGATCCCGCGGCAGGTGGCCGAAAACGGCCTGAAGGCGGAGCAGGCGCGGTTCCAGACCGCGGCCGTGAGCCGGCTCATCGAGGATTACACCCGGGAGGCCGGCGTGCGCGGGCTCGAGCGGCAGATTGGCGCGGTGTGCCGGCACCTGGCTGCCTTGGTCGCGGAGGCCAAGCCGCACGAGGCCGATGTGACCCCGTCCGCAATCGAATCGATCCTGGGCCCGCCGCGATTCATTCGCGAGGCGCGCCTGACCGTGGCGAAGCCGGGCATTGTCACGGGCCTGGCGTGGACCCCGGTCGGCGGCGAGATCATGCACATCGAGGCGGTCAAGTTTCCCGGCAAAGGCTCCATCCTGCTCACGGGCCAGCTCGGCAGCGTGATGCGGGAAAGCGCGCAGGCGGCGCTCAGCCTCGTGCGGGCGCACGCGGCGCAACTGCGGATCCGCCCGGTCGACCTGCGCGACCACGACATCCACATCCATGTGCCGGCGGGCGGCGTGTCCAAGGACGGCCCGTCGGCGGGCGTCGGCATGCTCTGCGCGATCGCGACCCTTTTCAACGGCGGCCGCGTGCGCGCCGACGTGGCGATGACCGGCGAAATCACGCTGCGCGGCCTCGTGCTGCCGATCGGCGGCCTGAAGGAGAAGCTGCTCGCGGCCGAGCGCGCGGGGATCCCGACGGTGATCGTGCCGAAGCTGAACGAGAAGGACCTCGTCGACCTTCCGGCCGGCGTCAGGGAACGGCTGGAGATCGTGCTGGTCGGGACGATCGACGAACTGCTGGCCGCCGCGCTGGTCCCGGCGGCGAAGCCGCGGCGGGCGCCCAAAAAAGCGCGGGTGAAGCGATAAAGGGACAGCCGTTCGGCGGCAACGGTAGCCGCGCTGGAGCCAGGCGACAGTGTGGCTACCCCGTGACCACGTTTTCGCCCCCGGCTCAAACGCGGCTACGAAAGGACACGGCCGGACACGCCACGGAAAATCCACCATGGACGCCGTCGCGCACCTCCGGATACCGCGCGCTGCGCGCCGGTGCTAAGTTCGCTTTGCCAAACCCGACCCGGGGGACCGGATGCTGCCGCGTCCGGTTACCCGGGGCGGGAAAACAAAATCAATCATGCCTGCCAAGACCCAATCCCGCGGCCGGGTGCCGGCCCGTCGCAAGAAATCCGGCAGCTCCGGCCGCGGCTTTGCCGCGATGAGCCCGCAGCGGCGTCGCGAGGTGGCGGCCCGGGGCGGCCGGGCCAGCGGCCGCGGACGCCGGAGAAGCTCGTCGGCAGCGGCCGGGGAGTCGGAGACGAGTCACCGCGCATACGACCGGCGCGATTTCGAGTGGCCGGCGGGCCAGGAGCGCGACTTTGATTCGCGGCCTTATCGCGACTACGGGCTGGGATACGAGCCGGGTTTTCGCGGAAATCCCGCCTATTCCGACTGGCGGCAACAGGAATACGAGGCGGGCGCCTGGCGCCGGCGGCAGCAGGACCATCCGCCGGGCGGGCATGATCAGGATCCACGCCACGAAAACCATGGCCCGCCGCGCCGCGAATCCGGCGACGGGCCGCGCGGACGATTCGAGCGGGAGAGCGAGCATCTTCCCGGCGGCTATGCGCCGCCACGGGCGCGCGAAGACTATGGCTCCCAGCACTGGCCGCGCGATCTCGGCACCAGGCAGCCGGAGCCGCGCGGCCCGGAGCGGCACCACCGGGGGCGCGGGCGGCTGCAGCGGAGCCGTTCGCGGCGGTGAGGATTGCGGCGCGCGATGGGCCGGCGCTCACGCGAGGTCGGCGCAGGCGACGACCCCGCAAAAGTCAGGCGGTGGGGCCGGCCCTGGCGCCGACCCGGTGGCTTCAGGCCGGGGCCGAGGCGGAATCGAGCAGCGCGGGCTTGGTCTCGATGACGCCCTTGGCGATGGCGTAGCGCGTGAGGCCGGCGATGTCGTGGATGTTGAGCCGGTTCATCACCTGCTGCCGGTGCTTCTCGACGGTCTTGATGCTGATGCAGAGCTCGGCCGCGATCTGCTTGTTCGTGTTGCCCTCGGCGATGAGCTGGAGCACCTCGCGCTCGCGCGAGGTCAGCGATTCGGAGGGCTTGCGCATCGGCTGGCCGCTGATGAACGCCCGGCGATAGTTTTCCAGCATGCGGCGGGAGATCGCGGGGCTGAAGTAGGCGTTGCCCTGCTTGGCCTCGCGGATGGCCTTGATCAGGTCGTTCGCGGCGGTCTGCTTGAGGAGGTAGCCGATGGCGCCCCCGTCGGTCAGCTGCTCGACGTATTCGTCGTCGCTGTGCGAGGAGAGAATGATGACGCGCGTCGAGGGGATCTCGTGGGAGATCTGCCGCGTGGCCTCCAGTCCATTGAGCACGGGCATGGCGATATCCATGACGACGACATCGGGGAGGAACTTGCGCGCGAGCTGGACCGCCTGGCGGCCGGTTTCGGCCTCCGCGACGACCTCGATATCGGGCTCGGTGGCAAGCAGGGAACGGAGACCCTGGCGGACGACGGTGTGGTCATCGGCGAGAAGAACGGTGATTTTAGGCATGGCGGGCATGGGTTGACGGTTGCAGGGATGAGCCGGGGCGCGCGTCAGACGGAGCGAAAGGGAATCGTGGCGCGAATGATGGTGCCCCGGCCGGGACGTGAGGCGATAGCAAAGTCTCCGCCGACGAGGCGGACGCGTTCGGCGAGGCCGAGGAGGCCCAGCTGCTTGCGTTCGGAGGCGGGCTGCGCCGAGGCGGCGAAGCCCCGGCCGTCGTCGCCCACCTGCAAGCGGATTTCCTGCGGCGAGCCCGCCACGACGATCTCGACGCGGGTGGCGGCGGCGTGCTTGGCGACATTGTTGAGGCTTTCCTGCACGATCCGGTAGACGACGGTCTTGCACTCGGAGTCGAAGGTCTCGACCACCGCCGGCTGGGTGGCGTGAAACTGCACCACGATGCCGGTCCGCTCGCCGAAGCTCTTCACGTAATTGCGCAGGGTCGGGAGCAGGCCGAGGTCGTCCAGCATGGCCGGCCGCAGTTCGCGCGAGAAGTTGTGGATCGTGCCCATGGTCTGTTCGATGAGCTGCTGCGTGTCCCCGATCCGGCGCAGGACCTCGGGCGCGGCGCCATCCAGCGAATTGCGCAGGATGGCGAGGTTCATGTTGATGGCCGTGAGCGCCTGGCCGACTTCATCGTGCAGGTCGCGGCTGATGCGCGAGCGTTCGTGCTCCTGGACGCGGAGCAGGCGGTCCGAAAGCTGGCGCAGGCCCTCCTGCATCTGGTAAGCCTGGTGGAAGAGGTCGCGGTAATGCTCCTCGCTCTGGAGCATGGCGGTCTCGATGCGCTTGCGCTCGGTGATGTCGCGGCAGGTCGCGATCAGCAGGTGCTGCTTGGGCAGGGCGGTGGCGGTCCACGCGGTCCACAGCGGTTCCTCGTCCTGCTTGAGGCAGCGCACCTCCACATTCTGCAGGTTCTCGCCGGCGCCGATGCGGGTGAGCATCGCGAGGAAGGCCGGCCGGTCCTCCGGGTGAATGAAGTCGGCCAGGGGGCGCCGGAGCAGTTCCTCCTCCGGGTGGCCGAGGCTGCGGCTCCACGCGGGGTTGACGCGCTTCAGGTAGCCGTCGAAACCGACCAGGCAGTGCAGGTCCAGCGAGCGGGTGAAGAAGCTGTCGACCTGTTCCTGCAGCCGGTGGCGCTGGAAAACCGCCCCGAGCTGGACGCCGACGGCGTGCGCCAGCATGAGCCGGTGCCCGTCCGGCGCCTCGCGCGAAGCCTGGAACAGGACCAGCAGCCCGATGGTCCGCTCGGCCGCCCGCAACGGGATCACGAGGGCGGAGTTGAACCCGGCGCGGGCCGCCGCCTCGGCGCGGAAGAACCCGGCATCGGCGGCGAGATCCGGCACGAAGGCGGGCTCGCCCGCCCAGATGCTTGCGAGCTGCGGGGAATCGACGCCCAGCGCCAGCCCCGACGACAGCTCGTGGAAAGGCCCGGCCGCGGCGTGATCCGGCAGGTTGATGGCGCTGAGGAGTTCGACGGCGCCGGCAGGGTTGGGGATCCACACTTCGCCGCGGGCCCAGGAAAAGACCACGCAGAGCACGCGCAGAATCGCACTGGTGGCGCCGGCCAGGTCGGGCGCGGTGCTGAGGAGGTGAATCATCTGCAGCAGCTGCTGCAGGTTGTTCTCCGTGCGTTCGCGGCCGGTGACATCGCGGATGAAAAGCACCGCCTGGCGGCCCGTGGCGAGCTGCAGCGGCGCGAGCGAAAGGTCGAAGCAGCGCCGGCCGTGCCCGGGCAGGTCGCGCGCCATCTCCGCGTGGTGCGGCCGGCCCTCGAGGAGACAGCGACGGATGAGCGGTTGCACCCGGGCGCGAAAATCCTCCTGCCGGCAAAGGGCGCCGACGGTGCCGGCCCGCGGCCACCCGGCGGGCCGGAGCTCGTCCGCGCTGAAGAACACGGCGCAGAAGCCGGGCGACTCCGGCACGGGGTCGCTGGTCGCAGGTGGCGTCACGGCCAGATCGGTCGCGAACCGGGGGGGTAGTTCAGTCGTCGTCGTCATGGCGAAAGCGGGTGACCAGGACGAGGGCGTCGTCCTGGGCCTTGTGGTGCTGGGCCAGCAGCCGCTCAGCGAGGCGCTGGGGATCGCTGCGCAGGGTGAGGTCGGGGCCGAAGGTGGTGTCGACGCCATCGCTGGCGAGGATGAGCATGTCGCCGGCCTGGAGGCCGAAGACGCTGGCGTAGGGCTCGGGCAATTCGAGGCCGACGATGCCGGCGCGCAGCAGCGCCGTCTCCTGCGGCGGGCTGCCGGGGGTCGCATGGCCGCGGTAGAGGAGGGCCTCGACGTTGCCGACGCCGCACAGCGTGACCGTCTGCTCCCGGAAATTGAAATCCGCCAGGGTCATGGCGACGCCGCGGGTGTCGGCCAGCGCGGCATGGCAGCGATGGAGGTGGAAGAGCACCGGGCTCTCGGGCTCCTGCTGCAGCACCGCGACCGCCCGGCCGGCGGCGTGCGCCGCCTCGGGCCCGTGCCCGCAGCCGTCGATGACGCCCACCAGCACGCCGCGGCGGTGCCGGACCACGACGTGGCGGTCCCCGGAGATTTTCTCCCCGGCGGCCGGCTGCGAGGCCACGCCCCATTCAAGGCGACGGAGTGAACTTGCGATTTCCATTTTTGAGCCATTTGCGCATGACGATCCGCGTCCCGCGCCCGAGCACGGAATCGATCTCGAAATCGTCCACGAGCCACTTCGCCCCGGGCAGGCCGACGCCCAGGCCGCGCTGCGTGGAATAGCCGTATTGCATGGCGCGCGGGATGTCGGCGATGCCAGGGCCCTGGTCCTGCGCGACCACCTGCAGGCCGCGCAGCGGGCCCTTCTGCACGACGGAAAAGATCACCTCGCCGCGCTTGGCGTGGTCCAGGATGTTCCGCGCCACCTCGGAGATGGCGGCGGTGATCAGCGTGATTTCCGAGCCGGCAAAGCCCAGTTCCATGGCCAGCTCCCGGCCGTGCTGGCGGGCCGTGACGATGTCGATGGTCGACTTGATCTGGACCGTGGTATCAAGCACCGGCTCTTGCATGGGATTTGAGTCTCTCGTCGAGGAAAGCGAGTCCTTCCTCGAGATCCAGGGCGGTGCCGACGCCCTCGAGCGTCAGGCCGAGCTGCACCATGGCGAAGGCCACCTCGGGCTGGATGCCGGCGATCACCGTGTCGGCCCCGCGCAGGTTGAGCATGTGCGCCATGTTGCGCAGCGTGCGGGTGGCGAAGGAATCGATCACATCCAGGGCCGTCACGTCGATGATGACGCCGCGGGCGCGATACTGCCCGACCTTCTCCGCGAGTGCATCCCGCAACTGGACCAGGTCGGCATCGGAGAGCACCGACTGGATGCTGGCGATGAGATAGCTGCCCTGTTTGAGGATCGGGACTTGCATGCGGCGGTCGGATCAGGCTTTGGCGGCGGCTTCGGCGGACGGCACCTTGTAGCCGAGCATCCGCTCGGCGAGCTCGATGCCGCCTTGCAGGTCGCCGACGGCGGTCATCTTGCTCAGGTCGACGCTGATGGTGACCAGCGTCTGCGCGATCTCGGACGACAGGCCCGTGATGATCACGCCGGCGCCCATCAGGCGCGAGGCCTCCACCGTTTGGACCAGGTGGTTGGCTACGGTGGAGTCGATCGTGGGCACGCCGGTCACGTCGACGACGACGAGCTTGGCGCGGTTCTGGCGGATGGCGCGGAGCAGCTGCTCCGTGATTTGCTTGGCGCGCTGCGAGTCGATGACGCCGATGATCGGCAGGATGAGCAGGCGCTCGCGCACCTGCAGCACCGGCGTCGAGAGTTCGCGGATCGCCTCCTGCTGCTGGCGGATGATGCGCTCGCGCTCCTGCACGAAGCTGACCGCGACCGTGTTGGCGATGCGGTTGGCGGCCGGCTCGTAGGCGTCGAGCACGCGGTTGAGCAGGTTGAAATCATGCTGGTATTTCTTGAACAGGGAGCGGGCGAGGACGTCGCGCAGCAGCAGCACGATGCTGATCACCTCGTGCGTTTCGACGCCGCGCGGAATGATCCGCTCGGAGAGGTTGCGGGCGTAGGCCTGGAGGGCGTCAACGTTGCCGGTCTCGAGCACCTCGACGTAGTTGTCGTAGACGGACGTGACCTCGGAGTAGATCTCCTCCTTCGTCATCGCCGAGAGCAGCTTCGCGTCGAGGATGTTGCGGGCCCAGACTTCGCGCAGCTGCGTGCGATTTTCGCGGAGATGCGCGACCAGTTCGCGCAGCAGACCGTGGCGGAAGTTCTCCGGATCATCCGGCGAGGACGGATCGGGCGTGTCGTCGGGGGAGCGCAGGTCCTTGCGCGGGGATTTCGATTTCGTGGCCATGAAAAAAGTGGGCGTGGACGTTGGAGGAGGGCGGGCGGGCCGGGCGCTGGTCCCCGGGGCGTGGGGTGGCCGCCCCGGGGACCGGCGCACGCGCGGGGCAAAGACATTACTTCGCCTGCGGTGCGCAACCACCCTGCCATTTCCGGTAGGTGAATCCCAGTGGGTGTTCACCCCGGTTGAACCCGGGGCGGTCCGGCCCGGAGCACGGGCTGCGCCGATTCGGCTCACGGCAAAGTAGGAACACACTCCATGGGTTCAAGGATGGGCGCATGTTTTCATTTGACTCATGCTACCCATCCGCGCGCCCGCCGGCGTGCTCATCCTCGTTTTTTGCATCTTTTTCAACGCCAGCGGCCGGGGGGCGACGACGCCCACGGCTTGGGAGTCCCGCAATACCGCGGCCACCTTGCGGGTGCTGCAGCCCGATCTGCTGGAACTCGAGCTCGCGGACGCCCTGACGCCGGCCACGCCGGCCACGGCGGCCGCGAAGCCCGGCTGGAATGTGGTCACGCCGGCGGACGCGGTGACTATGCCCGCGCCGAAGCAGTTCACCGTCACCGTGGACGGCCGGTCCGTCGGCGTGCGCGCGGTCGGCCTCAAGCGGCGGGCCGTAAGCGCGCCGATCGACCGGACGGATCTGCGGGTGGCGACGTGGATTTATCTTCAGCTGGAGGCCCCGCTGGCGGACGGCGCCCAGGTCAACGTTTCCGCGCCCGAATTGCTGGCCCGGGGAAATCCCCCGGTCGGGGGGCGGCTGGATCCCGGTCGGGTCAGTCCGGCGATTCACGTGAACCAGGAGGGGTATGCGCCCGATCTGCCGAAACGGGCGCGGGTGGGGTTATACCTGGGCAGCCTGGGCGAGATGAAGGTGCCGGAGGGCGCGCCGTTCCAGATCGTCACGCCGGCCGGTGACGCGGTCTTCAACGGCAAACTCACGGCCTGTCCGGACCGCGGCTTCGCCTACGCGCCGGCACCGTACCAAGAAGTCGAAGAGGCGGACTTCACGGCCTGGCGCCAGCCCGGCCGCTACCGCGTGCGCGTGGCCGGTCTGGGCGTATCGCCGGAATTCTCGATCGACGAGGGCCTCGCGATGAATTTCGCCCGGGCCTATGCGCTCGGGCTCTACGAACAGCGCTGCGGCGCCGAGAATGCGCTGCCGTTCACGCGCTTCGTGCACGCGGCCTGCCATGTCGCGCCGGCTGCCGTGCCCGAGCCGGAGGCGGATTTCGCCTTCACCTGGCGGAGACTCGCCGAGCTCAACGCCGGGAAAAAGGACGCCGCCGCCGCTCCCGCCCGGTTCGAGCCGCTCTATCCCTATGTGCGGCGGGGACCGGTCGACGTTTCCGGCGGACATCACGACGCCGGGGACTACAGCAAGTACACCATCAACAGCGCCTCGTTCGTCCACGTGCTGGTGTTTGCCGTGGACTCGCTGGCGGGCGTGGCGAACCTCGACAACCTCGGGCTGCCCGAAAGCGGCGACGGCATCCCGGACCTCTTGCAGGAGGCCAAGTGGGAGGCGGATTTCCTGGCGAAGATGCAGGACGACGACGGCGGCTTCTACTTCCTCGTCTACCCGCGCGACCGGCCGTACGAGGACAATGTCCTGCCCGATCACGGCGACCCACAGGTGGTCTGGCCGAAGAACACCGCCGCCACGGCGGCCGCCACGGCGGCGCTCGCGCAGGCGGCATCGTCGCCGCGGTTCCGACGGGCATTTCCCGAGGCGGCGAAGGAGTACCTCGAGCACGCGCGGCGCGGCTGGAAATTTCTCATGGACGCGCAGGCGCGCCACGGCGCGGGTGCCTACCAGCGGCTCACGCATTACGGCGACCTGTTCGAGGACCGGGACGAGCTCGCGTGGGCGGCGGCGGAGCTGTACCTCGCCACGGGCGAGCGGGAGTTCGATGATCGCTTCCACGCCTGGTGTGACCCGGCGTCGGGGGCCACGCGGCGCTGGGGTTGGTGGCGCCTGGCCGAGAGCTGGGGCAATGCCATCCGCAGCTACGCCTTCGGCGCCCGGAGCGGCCGCGTGCCGGCGTCGGCGCTCGATCCGCGCCTGCTCCGGAAATGCGAGGACGAGATCGAGGCCGCCGGGCGCGACGCGGTGCAGTGGTCGAACGACAGCGCCTACGGCACGAGTTTTCCGACGCCCACCAAGCGCGTGCGCGGCGGCGGCTGGTATTTTTCCCTCGACCGGGCGTTCGACCTCGCGGTCGCCAGCCAGCTCGATTTTCCGCCGCGGGCGGACCCGCGCGGGTCGTTCCTCGCCGCCTACGTGGCCAACCTCGATTATGAGGCCGGCTGCAACCCGGTGAACATCTGCTTCGTCACCGGCCTGGGCGACGAGTCGCCCCGTGAAATCGTCTCGCAATACGCCCGCAACGACCGGCGGGTCCTGCCGCCGTCGGGTTTTCCGGTCGGCAACATCCAGGCCGGCCTGCCGCGGCTGCCCCGGTACCAGGGGGAGTTGAGCGCACTGTCTTTTCCGTCCGATGGCGCGGCCGAGGCGCCGTACCCGCTCTACGATCGCTGGACGGACACCTACAATGTCTCCACCGAGTGCGTCATCGTGGGCCAGGCGCGCGCGCTGGCGGGACTCGCCTGGCTGGCGGCGCGCGGCCCGGCTGCGCGGCCGCCGTGGCGGCCGGCACCGGCGTCCATCGCGGGCGTGCTGGCGGAGGTGGCGACCGGTGCCAGCCTCGCGGCGCGGTTCGTGGCATCACCGGGCTTGGACCTGCGCGACGCCCGCATCACGTGGGAGGCGAGCGGCGGCCGGCTCGGGCAGGGCGCTGAGTTCAGCTTTCCGGTGGAAGGCGGCGGGCCGGCGTGGGTGGAGGCCGAGGCGCGCTGGCCGGATGGCCGGCGCGAGTTCGCCGCACTGGATTTCAAGGTGAACGACGGACGGCCCGGTGTCACGGTGCACACCGTGTCAGCGGTGGCGTCGAGCGCGGACGGCCGCCGCGGCGTGTTCGAGTTCCGGCGCGCGGGCGACGTGTCGCAGCCCTTGACCGTGCGGTTTGAACTCAAGGGCGACGCAGCCAAGTGGAGCGAATACCGCCGGCCCGAGGGCGACATGCCGGTTGCGATCACCATTCCGGCGGGCCGCCGCTCGGCGCAAATGGAAATCATGGCGGTCGCGGCCGGCCTGCGCTCGAACGAAAAACACCTGCTGCTGGTCCTCGCGCCGGATGACGGCTACCATGTGGAATCGCCGGGATCGGCGGAGATGACGCTGCGCGGCCGGCCCAGAGGGCGGTGACCGGCCAGACGACATTCATGATCGCCATGTGCTGCCGGTGCCCGGCCAGGATATCCGCGAGGAGCACGAGGGCGCAAAGTCCGCCCGTGGCCAGCGTCACGATGGCGAGAAGGTGAAGGCCGCCCGGGATCATGCCGGGCGGGGCCCGGGGCGATCAATCACTGTGCTGGCAGCCGCCATGATCTGGCCGAGCGCGATGCCGCCGTCGTTCGGCGGCACCTGGCGCGGCCAATGCGGCATGAAGCCGGCGCCACGCAGGGCCTCGGCGGCATGCTCGAGCAGCCATGCGTTCTGAAAGCAGCTGCCGGTGAGAATCACGTTCTTGAGTCCCACGCGCGTGGCGACCGCGACGATCGCCTCCACGAGCCCGCGGTGGAACCGGGCCACCACCCGGCCGGCGCCGACCCCACGGCCCAGGTCCTGCAGCACGGATTCAACCGCCGGGGCCCAGTCGAGTTCCAGGATGCGCCCGGCGCGCAAGGGCAGCGGGTAGCCCGGCGACGCATCGGGCTCGAGCACGCTTTCGAGCGCGAGGGCGGCTTCGCCCTCGAAGGTGGACACCTGGCGCACGCCGGCCAGCGAGGCGACGGCGTCGAACAGCCGGCCGGCGCTCGAGGTGACCGCGCAATTGAGGTGCCGGTCGATCATCTGCCGGAGCGGCGGCAGCTCGGCGGGCCGGAACGCGCGCAGCGGCGCCAGGTCCGGGGCTCGCCAAAGCGCGTCGCCGCGCAGCGCGTGCAACAGGCCGATCGCGCTCCGCCGCGGTTCGCGCGCGGCGGCGTCGCCGCCCGGGAGCACGAAGGGCCGGAGCCGCGCGGCGCGGAGGTAGCCGTTCGCCGGGTTGAGGCGGAGGAATTCGCCGCCCCAGAGCGTGCCGTCCGGGCCGAGCCCGGTGCCGTCCCAACAGACGCCCAGCACGGAGCCGCGCAGGCCCAGCTCGGCCATGGCGGCGAGCACATGGGCATGGTGGTGCTGCACCCGCAACGTCGGTTCCGGGCGGTTGCGCCCGAAGTCGGCCGAGAAATATCCCGGCGACAGGTCGCAGGCGAGCTGTTGCGGCCGGACGGAATAGAGGCGCGGCAAGTCCTGCACCGCCCGGAGGAAGGCCACGCGCGCCGGCGGGCTCTCGAGGTCGCCGAGGTGCTGGCTGAGGACGACCTCGCGGCCCAGGCTCAACGCAACGGTCGATTTCATCTGGGCGCCGAGCGCCAGCGTCGGCGGCAGCTCCGCGGCCAGGCGGATGGCCGCCGGCGCATAGCCGCGCGCGCGGCGAAGGACTTGCTCGCGGCCAAGGATGACCCGCGCGACGGAATCGTCGACCGGCCGCACGATCGGGCGGTCGTGCACCAGGAAGAAATCCGCGATCCCCGCCAGGCGCGTCAACGCCCCGGCTTCGTCGATGCAAAGCGGCTCCTCCGCGCGATTGCCGCTCGTCGCGACCAGCGGGCCGCCGGCGTCGACCGCCACCAGGTGGTGCAGCGGCGAGGCCGGCAGCATCAAGCCGAGGCGCGGCTGGCCGGGAGCCACCGAGGGCGCAATCTTCGCGCCGGGCCGGCGCGACAGCAGCGTGATCGGGGCGGCGGGACCGTCGAGCAGCCCGGCTGCGATCGGCGGGACCTCGCCCAACTCGCGCGCGGCGGCCAGGTCGGCCACCAGCAGGGCAAAGGGTTTCGCCGGGCGGTGCTTGCGTTCCCGCAGGCGGCGGACGGCCGCGTCGTTGCGGGCGTCGACGAGGAGTTGGAAGCCGCCGACGCCCTTGAGCGCGACGATGGCGCCCCCCGCGATGCGCCGGACGGCCTCGCACAGCGCACCATCGCGCCGCGCCAGCACCCGGCCGGTATTGTCCCGGAACGCGAGTTGCGGCCCGCAGTTGGGACAGGCGTTGGACTGGGCATGAAACCGGCGGTCGGCCGGGTCGAGATATTCCGCCGCGCAACGCGCACACATCTGGAAGTGCCGCATCGCGGTGTTGGGCCGGTCGTAGGGCAGCGCCTCGATGATGGTGAAGCGCGGGCCGCAACGGGTGCAATTGATGAACGGATAACGATGGCGGCGGTCGGCCGGGTCGAAGAGCTCGCGCCGGCAGTCGGGACAGGGGGCGAGATCCGGCATCACCGGGGCCGGCGCCGGCCCGGGCGCGAGGCTCTCGCGAATGGCGAACGCAAGCTCGCCGGCGGGCGCCGGGTGGCTGACGACGCGGTCGCGCACGACGGCGTGCGCCGGCTGCTCTGACTCGAGGCGCGCCAGGAAGCGGCGCACCGCCTCGTCCGGTCCCTCGGCCTCGATCACGACGCCCTCCGGGGAATTCTGGACCCAGCCGCCCAGCCCCAACTCGGTGGCGAGCCGGAACACGAATGGCCGGTAGCCGGCGCCCTGGACGGCGCCACGCACGAGCACACGCGCGCGCTGCCGCGAGGCGGACCCATCCGGCGAGGCAATCCTGTCCAACGCCGGTAACATCAGGCCGGAAACGAAGGTAACGCCCGGGATCTCATCCTGCGGCGGTCCGGGCGGGCGCCTGGCAGTCGCGGTAAGGCGACGTGGCCGGCGCCGTGCGAGCGCCCTCGAACTCGAACCGGATGAGATCCGGACAAAATTCCTCGATCGCCGACCGGAGGGCGCGATCGAGCGTGATCGCGGCGGCCGCGCAGCCCTGGCAGGTGCCGTGGAGACGGAGCCGGGCCACGCCGTCGCGCAGGGACGCTAGTTCCAGGTTGCCGCCATGGTTGCGGACGGAGGGAAGCACCTGGTCCAGCGCCTGCTGCAACCGCTCCCCGAGCGAGCGCGGGTGCAGGTCGTGGAGGAGCAGGACCCGGCGCACCACGCTGTCGTCGAGCAGCTGCTGGTTGACGGCGGAATTGCCGGTTTCCTCGATGACCTCGAAGATGCGGGCGAGACCGACGCCGTGGAGTTGCAGCAGCGCCTGCACAACTTCCTGGACGAAGCTGCGCGTCCGAGGGTCGCCGATATGGTTTACCTGGGCGAGTAGATCCTGGATGCGGCGGGAACGTGCGCCCGGCGCGGGTGAGGGCGGGGCGGGGCGGAAGGCGGGCGCCGGGACCGCCGGCGGCGCCGGCGGATTGAGGCGGCGCGCGCCGGACGCGTGACCTGGCATGGGCGGAGGCTGGCCGCGCGGGCGCGGCGGAGGGGCGATGGTGACGGCTGGCATAGGCGAGGGCAGGAGGTGGAAACCTGACGGTGGTCAGAATGCGTTCACGAGCGCGGCGAGCTCGTCGAGGCCTTCGCCTGTACGCGCGCTGGTCGCGAGAACGGGCCGGCCCGCGGTGAGCTGGCGGATGTCGCGGGCCAGTGCGCCGAGGTTGACGCCCATCGCGCCGGCGAGATCGCCCTTGTTCACGACGACAAGATCCGCGCCGCGGAACATCCCGGGATGCTGGCGCACCATCGAGGGGCCATCGCTCACGCTGACGACGACGATGCGTGCGTGGCAGCCGAGGGTCCCGGGGGCGGGGGAGGTGAGCTGGCCCACGTTTTCGATCAGCACGAGTTCGAGCCGGTGGAGCGGCAGGCGCGCGAGGGCGTGGCTCACGAGCGGGGCGTCGAGCCGGCCCCCGTACGCGCCGAGTCGGATGGCCGGGACCCCGAGCGCCGCGAGGGCCGCGGCGTCGTCGGCTGCGCCGGGATCGCCGTTGACGACCGCGATGCGGCGGCTGGCCTGCAGGCGCTCGACCAGCTGCATGATGAGGGCGGTTTTCCCGGAAACTATCGGGCCGATGATTTCCAGCGCGGTGACTCCGTGGCGTCCGAGCTGGTCACGATTGCGCGCGGCGGCGCGGGCGTGGGCGTCGGCCAGCAGGTCGACGGCTGGAGCCTCCGCGAATTCGGGGGGAGCGATGACGGTTTGGACCATGGGTGGGGTGGTAATTGCGCCGGTTCCGTCCCGGCCTTGCGATTTTCCTGGAAGGTGAAGGCGTGGGGTGAAAATCGGGGCCGGTTTCAGGCGTCGCGGGCGGAAAGCCTCGTGGTCCGCCGGTCGAATTCAGCGGTACTCATGGATCGATTCCTCCATCGCGGCATCGTCCGTCGCGGCCGCAGGCCGAGGCGGATCGGCGAAAATTCCCGCGAGGAGCTCCTTGATCGTCGCCACCGCGCCGGGCAGCGCCGCCCGCAAGACCGGGCTGAGTTCGGTCCGGCCGGCCGGGTCGTCGCCGACCGCGGGTTCGCCGCCGACCAGGCAAAGGCGGTCGAGTTGCGCGCCGAAGTTGGCGGCCAGCTGCAACACCGCGACAGGATCAATGCTGTCCACGGCGAGGTTTGCCGGCGCCCGGGGATCGGGACGCGGGAGCTCGAGCTCGAGCACGCTGACGGCACCGGACGGGCGACCGCGGGGCGAGGCGTCGACGAGGATCGCGACGTCGGTGCCGCGACTCAAGGCCAGCGCCAGGTCGTGGCCGCGCGTGCCGAAATCGCGCAGGCGGACGCCCTCGGGCAGCGACTCGCGGGCCAGCGCGTGCACGACGTGCACGCCAAAGCCGTCATCCCCGCTGAACACATTACCGATGCCTGCAATCAGAACGCGGGGCCGGTGGGCGGCGACGCGGCTGGAGCTGGACTGGGCAGGAGTCACGTCGTGAAAGAAATTGGCGGGGTGGCGCGCGCGCGGAAGCTGGCGGCGAATCTAACAGACTGGATGGGGGCGTGGCATCAGGCGACCGGCGCGCGCATCCTACGGGAGGAGAACGCCGGCCAGAATGGGGTGATGACCCACCGAACGAACGCCGCGCGGCAGCCCGGGCCGCGAGGCGAACATTGGGCCTCGGGCGCCGGACCGGTCCGCGCGCGGGCATCCCAGCCGATGGCCGCCGGCCTGACGTTGAGCTAGACTGGGCGGCATGAAATCCCCGCTCGTCAGTGTGCCGCCCAAGCCCCGGAGGAACTGCCATGCTTAGAAAGGCAAAGGAACTTACGAATTACCGTCTCCACGCGCGCGACGGCGACATCGGCCGGGTCAAGGACTTCTACTTCGACGACCGCAGCTGGGGCATCCGGTATCTGGTCGTCGATGCCGGGCATTGGCTGGACCACCGGCTGGTTTTGATCTCGCCCGAAGCGGTGCGCGAGACGGACTGGAACCAGCGGAGTTTTCCGGTCGACCTCACCACCGCCCAGGTGCGCGGCAGCCCGCCCGTGGAGGCGGACCGGCCCGTGTCGCGGCAATACGAGCTCGAATTGCGGCGCCATTATGGCTGGCCGCCGTATTGGGGCACGGCTTTCGCGGGCGCGATGGCCGCGCCACCACCCGCACCCGTGCCGGAGCCACCGGCATCGCCCGGTGCGCGGGGCGACCCGCATCTCTACAGCGCGCGCGACGTCACGGGTTATCACCTGGTCGCCAGCGACGGCGAACTCGGCCACGTGGCGGACTTCCTCATCGACGACGCGTGGTGGAACGTCGGCTTCCTGGTGGTGGACATCCGGAACTGGCTTCCCGGGCGTGAGGTGCTCATCTCGCCCGCCTGGACGACCGGGATCGACAGCGCGGGACGAACCATCGCGATAAATCTCACGCGCGACTCCATCGAGAACAGCCCGCCCTACGATCCGGTCGGGAACGTCGACCCGGATTACGCCGTGACGCTGGCCCATTACTATAGCCGGCAGCTGGCCGGCCCCGCGGAGCCGGGGCTTTGAACGTAGGCGCCGGGGGAGGGCATGCGGCCCGGAAGCGTTTCCCCATCGGCCGCTCGGGAATCGGCCGGAGCATCCCGGGCCCGGGCCCGGGGTCGTGTTTGGTATGAAACCTACGATCCTGATTCCATCCCTCATCGCCCTCGCGCTGGCCGGCGGTTGCGCCACGACTGAGCGCGCTTACGACGAACATCCCCGGGCCGCGCGCAGCGCCGGCATCGGTGCCGCCACCGGCGCGGTGATCGGCGGCATCATTGGCCATCAATCGGGTGAAACCGCTGCCGGGGCCGCGCTGGGCGCGGCGGCGGGCGGCATCGCCGGGGGCGCCTACGGGGCCAGTCAAGAGCGCACCGCGCGGCGCAGCGACACGCCGGCCGACAGGTATGGCTTCACCAATGGGGACTATCTCGCGCTCATGACCGACGACGAGATGCGCACCCTCGAGGCACGCGCGCCGAACCGTTCCGGGGACGACCTCGCGAATTACCTCACCGACCAGGAGAAGGAGAATCTTCGCCGCCGCTCCAACAACCGCCAGCCGATCGGTGGCTGAGGATGAACGTCACCGCTGAAGCAGCTCAGGTGGAGTCCGCACCCCGTGCGGGCTCTTCCGCTGCACGGTGCCCGTGTTTCCACCCACCTGACCACCATGTCGATTGACAAGGACAGCAACGGCCTGCCGGAGGTCGACCTGCACCGCCGCACCACGAAGGTAAACCTGTTCCAGATCCTCGCGATCGGGCTGTTCATCCTCGCGGGCATCGGCCTGCTCTGGTGGGTGGCGCGACAACACGGTTAGAATCCACGCGGCGCGGGCGGTGGTGGAAGTCGGCCACGCGGGCGACGCGGGCGCCGGCCCTGCCCAAGACACTTGTAGGGTCGTCGCTGGCGACGACCTTGCCCGCCACTCCGACTCAAGGCGGATTTGCCGAAACCGCTCCGTGCCCTGGTCGCCATCGGGTCCGGTCCGCGGCCGGATGTCGGGCCCGTCCCGGGCAGGCGCGCTCCGGATCGCTGTTGCCGGGGCACCGCGGTGCGCGGTTCCGGGTCAAACTCCTGTGTGGATCACGACGTGATTGTCATCGGGGCCGGCGTGTCCGGCTTGGCCGCGGCATTGGAGCTCGGGGCGGCGGGCCGGCGCGTCCTCATCATGGAGGCGCGCCGCGTGGCCGGCGGTCGGATCCGCACGCTTCGGCTCGAGGGAATCGACCTGCCGGTGGAGCTCGGCGCCGAATTCGTGCACGGCGGCAACGCCGCCCTCCGGGGCGCCTTGCGCCGCGCCGGTGTCCAGCTCGCGCCGGTGGCACGGGGCATGTGGCTGTGCGAGCGCGGCACGCTGCAGCGCGCCAGCGGGTATTGGCGCGAGATCGGCCGCGTGCTCGATGAAGTGCCGGCGCGGACGGCGATGTCGTTCGCTTCGTTCCTGCGCCGCCTGCCTGGTTTGCTGCCGACCGAGCGCTGGCGGCTGCGTTCTTTCGCCGAGGGCTTCAATGCCGCGCCGGCCGAAAAGCTCAGCGCGCGCGCTTTGCGCGAGGATTGCGGGGGAACCGACACCACGCAATGGCGCCCGCGCGGCGGCTATGGTCCGCTGGTCGACGACCTGGTCCGGCGGGTGGGCCAGCGCGGCGTGGAGATGCGCTTGGGCGAAGCCGTGACAGGCGTGACCTGGAAACGCGGCGTGGTCGAGGTGCGCGCCGGCGCCACCGTGCACCGGGCGGCGGCCGCGGTGATCACCCTTCCCCTCGGGGTGTGGCGGGCCGGCACAGTAAAGTTTTTCCCGGACCTCAAGGCCAAGCGGCGCATCGTGAACCGTCTCGGCTGGGGCCAGGCGGTGCGCCTGACGTTGCGCTTTCGCCGGGACAGCTGGCCGGCGCCGCTGCTTCCGCCGGCGTTGCGACCGGCGCGGGGCCGGTCCTTCGGATTCTTGAATGCGGCGCAGGCGAAGGTGCCGACCTGGTGGATGCCCGCGGCCGGCGAACCCGTCCTGGTGGGCTGGGCCGGCGGTCCGGCAGCGCGCACGCTGGCCCGGCTCGATGGCACGGAGTTGCAGGCGGTGGTCCTGCGCTCGCTCGGCGGGATTCTCGGGCAGCCGGCGGAACTGCTCGCGCCGGCACTCGAAGGCATGTGGATGCACGACTGGAGCGCGGACGAGTTTGCGCGCGGGGCCTACAGCTACGCCGCCGCCGGCTACGAAAAAGGCTGGCAGCGACTGGCCCAGCCGGTGGGCGGGACGTTGTTCTTCGCCGGCGAAGCCACTGCGGAGGAAATGGGCACGGTCCACGGCGCGCTGGCCTCCGGGCTTCGCGCGGCGCGCGAGATCCTGCAAACAAAAAGGCGCCCGGGGTGACCGGGCGCCGGAGCGAAAGAAGCGGGAATCAGTCCTTCTGGTCCTCTTCACCGATGTCGGCCGAATCCGTATTCTCTTCCGATGCGGAAGCGGATTGTTCGGCGTCCGTTTCGGTGTCGTCGGCATCGGTCTGTCCGGCGCCGGACTTCGACTGACCCGGGCTGGAAAAGCGGCTCGACGAGGGATTGCGCTTGGCAGCCTCGATCGAGTCGTCATCGAGCGGCTGCGGGTTCGACGGAAACTTCTTGGGCATGTCGCCCGCGGGCTGCTGGATCTCGGGCGAGGATTGCGAGGACTGCTGGCTGCTCGCAGGACGGGACGGGCGGGATGATTTGTCGGCCATGGTAATGAAGGGTTGAGGGTGGAGTTGAGGCCTTCATCCTACGCCGCGGGTGCAGGCGACGCCATCGGTGGCCGTCCCGAGGGGCTCCCCGGAATCGGCCCGGGCGCCGCCGGACCCGGCACCTTGCGGACCCGGGGGGCGATCAGCCGGCCGCGGCGCGGCGCGGCGGGAGCGCGCGCCCGGTGGCGGGGGAGAGCCGCTCCAGCGGCTGCTCCGCGGGTCCGGAGATAACACGTCCGTCCGGTTGGAAGCGCGAGCCGTGGCACGGGCAGTCCCAGGTCTGCTCGGCGGGATTCCAGCGCACGATGCATTGCAGATGGGTGCAAACGGCCGAGCAGAGTTTGACGCGGCCCTTGGCGTCGCGGCTCGCGGCGACGGGCCGGCCGTACAGGCGGAGCACGCGACCCTCGCCGGGCCCCAGCTCGCGCAACGACGCCGTGTCGCTGGCGACGAGCCGGCGTTTCACGAGTTCGATCGGATAGCCGCGGTTTTCGCGGAGGAAAGTCCACGCGCCGCGCAGGCGGTTGCGTCCCGGGTCGAAGAGCTTCTGCCAGCGGTTGGCGCGGCCCTGGACCCAGTCGACGGCCATCATGGCGGCGAGCGTGCCGAACGTCATGCCGTTGCCGGCGAACCCGGTGGCGATGAACTGGCGGTCGGCGACCGGCCCGATGAACGGCAGCCCGTCGCCGGTCGCGATCACCTGGCCGGACCAGCGGCTGCGCACCTCGGCCCCGGGGAGGATCGACTTCAGCTGCGACTCGAGTCGCGCATAGGGCGTGGTGGTGTCGGACACGGTGCCGGTCCGGTGGTCCTCGCCGCCATAGATCGCGTAGTCGCAATCGACGCCGGGTTCGTTGCGCAGATAATGGTAGGGCTGGGCCGTGTCCCAGAACAGCGCGGACGGCACCACGTCCGCCGGGATCCGCGCTCCCAGCGCGTAGCTGGTCCACAGGCTCAGGCGGCCCTGGAGCAGCGTGGCCGGGATGAGCCGGCTGCGGCCCGTGAGGGGCGTGTGCGTCGCGATGACCACCTGGCGAAAACGCACGGTGCCATGGCCGGCCTTGAGTGCAGGCGCTGCGGGATCGAAGTCGCTGACTTCCGAGTCCTCGAAGACATACGAGCCGCCGCCAGGAATCGACGGGAGCAATCCCGCCAGGTAGCGCAGCGGATGAAACAGCGCCTGGTGCGGAAAGGCGATGCCGGGCAGCTTGAAGAACGGGATTTCCGGTTCGCCGCGGGCCTCGATGCCAAGGGCGAGCAGGGCATTGGCCTCGTCGCGCAAAGGCCGCGGGTCCACCGCCGGGTCGGCCGCATGCAGGTAGCCGGTCACGTCGCGAAAACCGCAGTCCGGGAGGCCGGCCGCCAGCGTCCGGATCTTCCCGATGGCGGTCATGCCGGCGTCCCAGACCAGGCGCGCGGCCTCGTCGCCGAAGCGTGCCCGGATTTCCCGGAAGCGCAGGTCCGGCACGGCGGTGAGGTGGGCGGTCGTGTGCGCCGTGTCCACCTGGGCGCAGCGGCCGCGTTCGAGCAAGGCGACCGTGAACCCCGCATCCTTCAGGAGCCGCGCGGTCGTGATGCCGGTGAGCCCGGCGCCGACCACCGCCACGTCGACCGTCACGGTCTGGTCGAGTGAAGGAAAACGCGGCAGGTCGGCGGTCTTCAGCCAGTGAGAGGTGGTGTCCATGGCCGCGATCGTAGTAGCGGGCGCGCCGCGCCGGCCATCGGGGGAAATGCCGGCGGCGGCATGGACGCGCTCCCGGCGGCCGCCGCCAGCGTCCGCCCGATTCTGCCGTCCCGGCGTTGCGCCAGCTATCCGGCGACCGCGACCGGGCCACGCCTCACGGCGGACCCGCTGACGCCGCGTTCGCCCGCGCCGGCGGTGCGACGCGCGTGAACTCGCTCCAGGTGTATTCGACGCGCTTGCCGAGCCGGTTGACCACTGCGTAAGCCGTGCCGTGGGGTGGGTTCGCACTCCCGTCGTCCTTTGCGCGGGGCACGGTGACGTCGAAGTCGAGGTCGACGATGTTGATGAGCCCGAGCGCCACGCGGAACGGGCCGTTGATGCCAACCTGGGCGCGCTCGATCTCATGCGTGTGCTTGTTCACGGTGATCGCCACGGCGACCTTGCCCGCGGGGAAAACCCATTCGGCCGCCGAGCGCGCCGGAAGGTTGTAGGTGACGGCGTCCGCATTCGCGGCGGTGACGGTCGCGGCATCGAGATCCACATAGTCGCCGAGGGGGCGGGCCGCCTTGTGGTGCCGCGCGTTCTTGCGCTCCTCCCATTGGGCCACGTCCGCGGCGGTCGGCTCGCGACCGTCGATTTGCAGCAGCCGCCAGCGGTTGCGCTCGCCCCGCGTCGGATCGTAGCGCTCGCGCCGGCGGTGCACGGTGCCATCGCGGTCGGTTTCCCGGACCTGCTGGGTGAACGCCCAGCTTTCGCGTTCGGTCGACCAGCGCTCCGCCACTTCGCGCAGCAGCGGCGGCATGGCGAGGACGGGCGCGACGGACCCGAGGAAGAGCGCGGCGAGAAAGGGCCCACGGCGAAGGCGGTTAAAGCGACGCGGGATGCCCTCAGCCCGCGGGAGAGGACCGAGGAGGGCAACGCGCGGGACGAGGGCGTCCCGCCTCCAGCTGGTCGGTTTCATAGCAACGCCCGAAACATACCACAGAACTGGTCGGCGGCCTTCTGCCAAACCGGGCGGCGGCGGAATTCCTCCAGCGTGAGCGGCCGGGACTGCCGGAGGTCGGCCTCGAACATCCGGCGGGCCGCTTGCGCCACGCCTTCGTCGAGCACGTTCACGTTGACCTCGTCGTTGATGCTGAAGGAGCGGTTGTCGAAATTGACGGAGCCGATGGTCACGAACACGTCGTCCACGATCATCATCTTGCAGTGGTACATGGCCGGTTCGTATTCGTGAAAGGCGACGCCGCCGGCCAGGAGCCGGCCCCAGCGCGAGCGGGAGGCGGCGCGGCCGAAGCTCGAGTCGTTGTGCGCGGGGACGATGACCTCCACCTTCACGCCGCGGCGCCGGGCGGCCAGGAGCATGTCGATGGCGAGGTCGTCGGGCACGAAGTACGCGTGCGAGATCAGGATCGACTTGCGCGCGGCGGCGATCGCAAACAGGTACGACACGCGGGCGTTCTCCGGCTGCTCGTCCGGCCCGCTCTTGTAGCATTGGGCGATCACGCCGTGCTCGAGCGGCTCCCCCGCGGGGAAGTAATCCGGGCCGACGAGCAGGCGGGAGGTCGTCCGGAGCCAGTTGCTGGCGAACACCGCCTGCATCTCGCGCACCACGGGGCCGGCGACGCGCACCTGGATGTCGCGCCAATGGTCCAGCCCGGCGGCGTCGCCCGTCCAGCGGTCGTCGATGCACATGCCGCCGGTGTAGCCGATGCGGCCGTCGATGATGAGCAGCTTGCGGTGGGTGCGGTGGTTGAGGTTGGGCTTGAGGTCGTACCAGTGCTCCCGGCCGTAGACGAGGAACTGGATCCCGACATCGAGCATCCGCCGCTGGTCGGAGTCCTTCAGCTTCAGCATGCCCATGCCGTCGACCAGCACGCGGACCTTGACGCCGTGGCGGGCGCGCTCGGAGAGCGCCGCGATGAAGCGGTCGCTGATGGCGCCGCTCGACCAGATGTAGGTTTCCAGGGTGATGCTGTGCCGCGCCTGGGCGATGTCCGCGAGCATCGCGGGGAAGAATTCGGCCCCATTGGAAAGCAAGCGGGCCTGGTTGCCCGCGGTGAATTCGGCGCCCAGCAGGGGTCCGAGCGACCCGACGAAAACGGGGTTCCGCGGCCCATCCTGCAGTTCCATCGGCTTGCCGACGATCCGCGCCGAGGTGGCCCAGCAAACGAGCCCGATGAGAATGACGACGATGGCGACCGCATAGGGCCAGCGCCGGACGCCGTCCGGCTTCGGGCGGGTGCGATTTCGCGCGGGGCGACGCCGGCGGCGCAGGAGGGGGGCGAGCGGGAGCTTCATAACGGACCCGGCGCGGCGCGCCGAGAAGGCGGGCCCGGGCGCCACCATTGTGGACCGGACGGCGGGCGGCGGGGTTCCGGTGGAGCCCGGAAGGCCGGCGGGGTGATCACCCGAAAACCGCGTCGGGCCGCCACCCGCCGCCGGGGCGCGGGTCTGATGCGGTGGAATTCGTGCGCACCGAAGATTCATCGGCCGGCTCCGCGCCCGCCACGCCCCGGAAATGGCTGCTGACCGCGCTGGCGGTGGCGGCGATCGCCTTCGCGCTGCAATGGGTGGAGATTAACTGGTCGGACCTGCCGTTGCTGCTCGATCGCGTGAACCGCCCGGTCGCGCTCCTCCTGATGGCGACGCTGCCGGTGTTCGGTTTTCCGATCAGCGCCGTTTACCTGGCCGCCGGCGCGCTCTTCGGCCCCGGGCGCGGCGCGGTGGTCGTGGCCGGCGTCACGCTCGTCCACCTCGCCGCCACGCACGCGCTCGGGCGTTCGGTGTTCCGCGGCGTGCTCGAGCGCGGCCGGCAACGCTGGCACCGGCGGCTGCCGGACGTGCCGCCCGACGAGTTCGCCGCGCTGGCGGCGATGGTCGTCCTCGTGCCGGGACCCCCTTATGTGGTCCGCAACGGCCTGCTCGTTTTCGCCGGCGTGCCGCTGCGCGTGCTCGCCGGGGTCGCGTGGCCGCTGTATGTGGTGCGTTCCGCCGTGACGCTTTTCCTCGGCGACCTTGGCGCCGACCCATCCTGGCGGGCGCTGGCCATCCTCGGTGGCGTCGCCGCCGTCAAGCTCGCCATCAGCGTCGCTCTGTTCCGCCGGTTGCAGCATCACCTCCGGCCGCCGGGGGGCGAGGCTCCGGCGCCGCGTCGAGTTACAATTCGGTAGAATCCAGGTGTCGGGGCGACGATCGCCGCGCGCTTGCCGGGAGCGCGCGTCGGCAGCCGGGTGGGCAATCGCCCGCCGGCCGTGGGGCGAGTACCTCAAGGCGCACGGGTGACTTTGCCACTGGCGCGCAGGCCGGATCCACTGCTGAATGACGGGCACGGGTGTCACTCATGCGCGACATACTCCACGCGAAGCTAAAGATCATGCTGGCGGAGGACCATCGCGACACGCGTGAAGCGATCATGAAATGGTTCGGGGCGCATGGCTACGCGGCCCGGGCGGCCCCGGACGTGCGCTCCTGCCTGGCATTGGACGAATGCGAGCCCTGCGACGTGCTTGTCTGCGACCTGATCCTGCCCGACGGCAATGGCTGGGACCTCATGCGCGAGTTGAGTGGGCGGCATCGACTCGTCGGCATTGCCGCCAGCGGGCGCAGCGCGGCGGCAGACCGGGCGCGCAGCCGCGAAGTCGGGTTCATCGAACATCTCGTCAAGCCGTTCACCTTTCAAGCCCTCGCGGCCGCGCTCGAGCTCGCGAGCGGCCACCTGGCGCGCACGGAGGTGGCGAACGAAACCATCTCGCCGCGCAACCGGGATTGACGAATTTACCGGCGGCTGGCGCCGGGAAGGCGGGCGGTTCGACCACCCGATTTTCCTGGCCGCCGGCCGGATGTGATCCGCATCAGCGGCTCATTCCTTGAAGACGGATGGCAATTCGTCCACGTGCGGGTCCCGCACCTCGCGATTCATGATGAGGTCGGGCGTGGCATGCCGGTTGTAGTAGTCCTGGTTTTCCGCCCGGTCCGCGGTGACGGCCGAAATTCCGGCGGTGGCTTGGGGCAGCAGGTCGGAGGCGCTGCTCCACGCGATGACATCGGCTGCGGGAGCGGAGGTGTTCCGCGCCGACCAACCGTCGATCGAGAAGCCGGACTGCGCGGTGAGCGAGAACGTATTGGAACGCTTGAACATCTCCACGGCATGATCGCTCATCAACAAATAGGCGGCGGAGCCGGACGCCGCCCGGGCCTGGGTGCCGGCCCCGAAGCCGCTCAGGTCGTAGAACACCGGGTTGATCCAGGCGCCACCGGAGCGCATGACGAGGACGCCGGTGGCGCTCGCGTTCGGAGCGTCGGCCAGCGTGGGAACGAGCAGCACCGCCCGCGCCCGGGCCAGGGGACCGGAGATGTTCGCATCCGCTTCCATCGCCTGCAGCACCTGCGCGGATGCGCCGAGATCCTGCCGGGCGTCGGTGAGGGCCGCGATGGCGGGCGCGCCCACCGCGAGTGTGAGTCCGGCGGCTATGATTTTGATGCAATGTTTCATTGGGATGGGCTCCTTCGGTTAAGCCGCCGGGTGCGTTCCCGGCGGTGAGAGTCAGATTAGCTGCAATCCGGGCGGGCTTAAATGGGACCGAAACGGTGAGCAGTTCCGGGGCGCCGGCCCCAGGCCGCATCGTCCTGCCGCCCGATGGCGCGGTGGGGGAGGGACGGAATCGCAGGCGGGGCGTCACCGCCGCGGGTTTTTCCGGTCTGTTGGTTGGGCCCGCCGGACCTGTGCATGCACGCCGAATCAACCCGCCCGCAGAAATCGTCCGCCGCCGGCCCCCGCCGCCGTCGGCCGGATGGGCCGTCGCGGCCGGGACGATCGCGGCCGATCCGGCTGGTCGTCATCGCCGCGGTGATCGTCGTGGTGCTGGTCTGGTTTCGCGGCCGGCTGGGCCTGGTCATGCTGCACGATTGGGCGCAACGCGCCAACGCCGGCCTGGTCGTGTCCGCCTTGCTGCTGCTGCCACTGGTGGGCTTCCCCGTCAGCGTGATGCATGCGCTGACGGGCGCGCGGTTCGGGCTCGAGCACGGGATGGAATTGGTGGGCGCCTCGATCGCGGTGCAACTGCTCGCGAGCTACGGCGTGGTGCATGCGGCGCCGCGGTTCTTCGCGCGGCGCTTTGCGTGGCTGCGCGAGCGGCTGCCGCCGGCCACCCACCGGCCGCTGACGCTGTTCACCATGTTCCTGCCGGGGGCACCTTTCTTCGCGCAGAACTACGTGCTGGTGCTGGCGGGCGTGCCCTTCCGGATCTTCTTCTTCTACTGCCTGCCGATCCACTTCGGCCGCTCGCTCATCGGCGTGATCTTCGGCGAGTGGAGCGGGCACCTCACGCCGGCGCGCCTGGCCGTGCTCGGTGGCTATGCGCTGGTGGTCATGCTGGTTTGCGCCCTGTCGTTCCGCCGGCTGCGGGCCCGATGGCATAGTCGACCACCAGCGGAAGGTGATCCGATGCCACCCGGGTGACGCGGTCGCGCGGCACCGCGACGCGCTCGGGTACGAACGAGCCGGAGGCGAACACGTGGTCGATGCGCGTGAACGGGCGCAGCGAGCTGAACGTGCGGAGCGGGGCGTGGCCGGGCAGGCTGGCCTGCGCGTCGCGCAGGCGCATCGCAGCGAGCCGGTAGGCTGGTGAGCCCGGCGTCGCGTTGAAATCGCCGCACAGGATCACGTCCTCGTCGGCCGGCACGGCCTCCAGCCAGGCGGGCCCGGTCAGCGCCTCCATCTGGCGGCGGCGTTCCTCGAGCCCGAGGCCGAGGTGCGTCGTGATGAAATTGATCCGCCGCGCCCCGACGACCAGCCGGGCCCAAAGGGCCGCGCGCGGCTCGTCACCCCACCAGCCGCCCGGCACCGACGGCAGGAACGCGCGCCGCACGACCTCGACGGGCCAGCGGCTGAGGAGGGCGTGCCCGTAGTGCTCCTCGCCGCGCGTCACCGTCGGACAGAAGACGTGGTGCATCCCGACGAGTTCGGCGATGATGCCAGCCTGATCCTCGGCGCGCGACCGGCGCCGCCCGAGGTCGAGTTCCTGCAGCGCCACGAGATCGGGCTCGTGGGCCGCGATCACGCGGGCGACCCGGCGCGGCGACACGCGACCATCCATGCCGTGGCAGCCGTGCACGTTGTAGGTCATGACGCGCAGCGAGAGCGTTTCGCCGGCGACGGGCACGGGCTGGACAGCCGCGAGCGGCGCGCGACCCAGGAGGTGGAGGGCGGCGAGACGGAGCGCGGACGGCCGCACGTGGTGCGTACAGCCGGGCGGTAGCCGGACGTGCGGCGGCAGCAGGACGAAGCCGCGCGTTTCATCGGGGCCGAGGCCGCCATGCGCGCCATGCTCGGGGGCGAAAGTCCAGAACCGGGTGCCCGGGCTCCAGCCGAGGAGCAGGAGGTCGCCGCTTTGGGCGTGACCCGCCAGCGCGGCGAGGTCGTCGGCCAGCTCGCGCCGCAGTGGTTCCGGGTGCGGCAGCAGCGCGGGCACGCCGTCGGGCACGGCGGTTTCGCCGCCGGGATGAATCCAGACGATGGTGCCGTCGTCGTGGCGCGCGACAACACCGGGCACGCCCTGGGCCACGAGGCGGCGGGCGACCGCCAGCCGGGCGGCCTCGCCGGGCGGGCGGCCGAAATGGAGATGCCCGACGGGTCCGACCGCGGCGACGGTGAAGGTCGCTTCCTCCCCGGGCGTGAGTTGCGCCTCCTCCCGCCAGCGGGCGCGTTGCCGCTCGGCCGAGCCCCGGCGGATCCAGCTCGGGGTCTCCCGGCGTTGTGAGCGCGGCCGCCAGGCCGCGTCGCGCTCGCGGGACAGCTCCAGGGCCGCGCGGATCAGTTCCTCGATCCCCCCGGTCCGTTCGAGCGCGAACGACTGCACGCGCTCCTGGCCGTGGTCGGAGAAGATCCACACCATGTAGTCGCGGCGGGTCGATTGTTCCGCCGCGCGATAGAGCACGCGGATGGCGCGATCGATCCCGAGCAGCGACCAGTGGGCGAAGGCGGACCCGGGCCCGCGGCGGTGCGCCTGCTCGTCGTAGCCGAGAAAATTGACGTGCACCACCGGGAGACCGCGGGCGAGGTCAACGGCGGCGCCGATGGTGAGGACCTCCCGCAGCCCGATGGCGATGAACACGCGCGAGAGCAGCAGCTGGAGCTCGGGCCCGAGCCGCTCGCCGCGGAGGAGGCCCGCGGCAAGATCCCACGCGGCGAGCAGCAGCTCGACCAGGAGCAGGAAGGTGATCATCAGGGTCGAGAAAGGATGGAGCAGGACAAACAGGAACCCCTGGCCGAGTGCGCCCGCGCGCCAGAGGTCGTCGAAACCGATGCCCGCGGCGCAAAAATGGGTTTCCTCCGGGCTCGCGCCGCCCGCGTAGATGTTCGACCACGAGCTGCCGCCCTCCAGCAGGCCCGGCGCCTGCGCCGCGCACGCGGCCTCGACTTCCTTCACCACGTCCGGCGACCACATAAACACATGGCTGCGCTTCTGGCGGTCGTAGAAGCTGAAGGCCGGCACCGCTGCGCGCACGCCGTAGTGGAGCTCCGCCTGCACCGCGGCGGTCGTCGCCGGGAGGCCGGGGTAGAAATCGTGCAGCTTCACCCCGTCGCGCCGGACCAGCCGCCGCAGGAACGGCATGTTGCGGCCGTCGATCGCGCGTTCGAGCTGCCGGCGGGACAGGCCGTCGACCTGGATCAACAGGAGCCCGGGCTCCTCGCTGCGGATTTCGCCGGCCGGGCCGCGCCGGCGCGCCATCCATTCGCGATGGCTGCACCAGCGGTGGATGCGCCGGAAGAATGACTCGATGCGGGCGAGCATGGCGGCGGTTTCACGAGGCGACCACCGTGGTCAGCGCACGGGCATTGCGGGACAACAGCTCCCATTCGACGCCGAGCCGCTCCTGCAGGGTGCGCCAAGGGTTCTGGCTGACCAACAGGCGTTCCCGGCGGGTGGAAAGGCGGATTTCCTCGTAGAACCCGAGCGCGCGGCGCGCGCAGCGTTCGCGCGAGAACTCCGCGGCCGCCGCGCGTGCGGCGCGGCCAAAGGCCCGGCGCAACCCCGGGTGCAGGCGGAGCCGCTCGAGCCGGGCGGCGAATCCCGCCGGCCGCGCCCCGTCGGCCAGCAGGTAACCGGTGCCGCCATGCTCGACCACGTCGCGCACCCCGGGCGCGCGCAAGGCGACGACCGGCAGCCCCGCGGCCATGGCTTCGGTGACGACCAGCCCCTGGGTTTCGGACCGGGAGCTGAAGGCGAAGACGTCCATCGCGCGGTACGCGTCGGCCAGGCTGCGCCCCAGGTGCGCGCCGGCGAGGACGACGCGCCCCGCCACGCCCAGGCGGTCGAACGTCCCGCGCAACTGCGCCTCCGCCGGGCCGGTGCCGACGATGAGCGCCCAGGCGTCGCGACGGCGGCGCAGGAACGCGCCGATCGCGTCGGCCAGCCAGCCGAGGTTCTTCTCCGGCGCGAGCCGGCCGACATGGCCGACCACGAACGCCCGGGCGGGCAGGCCATGCGCGGCCCGAAACCGCGTGCCGTCGCCGGCGGCGAAGGCCGCGACGTCGATGCCGGTGGGCACGACGCGGATCGGCACGATCACGCCGCGGCGGCGGATGAGGCTGGCGATGCTCTCGCTCGGCGCGAAGACGGCGTCGCACAGGTTCGCATAGGCGGTCGAGAGCTGGATCGCGGCGCGGCGCAGCGCCGGCGAGGAAAACGGCACGTAGTGCACGTAATCCTCGTAGCGCGTGTGGTGGGTGAAGATGATCGGCACGCTGCGCGCGACGGCGACGCGCAGCGCCGTGTCGCCGAGCAGGAACGGATGATGCGCATGGATGATGTCCGCCTCGAACGCATCGAGCCGGCGCGACAGCGTGGCAGCCAGGGGCAGGCGCACGGCAAAATCGCTGCCATTGAAATTCTGGATCGCGGCCACGCGCTCGACCAGGGCCTCGGCCCGGGCCGGCACGCGGCCGGGCAGGTCCGGGGCCACCACCAGCACGTCGTGCCCGAGCCGGCGGTATTCGTGCGCGAACGTGCTCACCGAGCGGGCCACGCCGCCGACATGCGGCAGATAGGTGTTGGTCATGAGGCAGATCTTCATGCGGCGTGGGCGAGTTCGAATTCCCGGCGCGGGTCGCCCGGCGGCACCTCGAGCGGCGCGCAGCCGGGAACCTGCAGGCTCAGCGCCGGGGCGCGGCCGCGCCAGGCGGCGTCGATGTGCACCGTCACCCCGCGGGGCGCGGCGGTGAACCGGACCCCGACCGCCCCGTGGGGCGTCAGCGTGCGCGTGAGGCCGACGGGCCCGAGGGCGAGCCATTCGGGGGCGACGCCGGCCCCGACCACGAGCCGGTCGCGCTCCTCGCGCAGGCACAGGTTGCGCAGGAGCATCAACCACTCGGCCGCGGCCCAGATGTGCTGCCCGTCGCCCATGCAGCCGCCGCCGGTGCGCGGGTGGATCGCCTCGGGCCACTGGCCCGTGGGCGAGGCGAGTTGGGCGACGCGCTTCAGCAGGGGCCACACGAGGCGCGGACGACCGGCTCGCAGCCACACCTGCGCCAGGTGGAGCGTGAGATAAATGTTCAGGCCGGAGTGGATCATGTCCTGCATGAACACGCCGCGGCGGAAGCAATGCGCGCGGAGGTATTCGGCCGTCCGCAGGATGCGCTCGTCGCCCGGCGGCAGGAGCTGCAGCGGGTAGTCGGCCACGATCGAGCCGATCGCGCCCGCGTCCATGCGGCGGTAGGGCGACGCCGGGATGGCCCCGGGAAAGCGGCGTTGCGGGCCGGAGGGAATGGAGCGCTCGATGGTCGCCTGCAGGTCGGCGGCCTCGCGCCGGGCCGTCGTCGCCAGGGCATCGTCGTGACCGGCCAGCAGGTCCGCGGCGGCCGCGAGGCCGGCCACCGCCCAGAAGTCGTCCCAATAATAAAAGTCATTCGGGCCGAGGTGCTCGGCGCTGAAGCCGGCGGGCAGGAGGCCGGCCTCGGCGCGGCCGAGGTCGGAGGGCAGGCGCTTGCGGCGGATCCAGCGGGCGCCGCGGGCGACCGCGCGCTGCCACGTCGCGGGCAGGGTCTCGCCGGTAAGCTGCGCGAAGCGGCCGAACATCCACAGCGCCTCGCCGTTGCTGTCCCACTCGCCCTCCTGGGAGAGAAAGTAGCCGTCGCGACGCTGGCGCGGGGCGAATTCGCCGAGCGCCCGCCGCACGCGCTCCACATCCCCCAGCGTGAGCAACCCGTGCAGGATGAAGACGGCGTCGCGAAACCAGAACCGCTTGTAGGTGTAGGGGCCGGGATAGACCTCGCCCGGGGCATGCAGCACCACGCACGCGCGCGCCAGGTCGCAGAGGCGTTGCAGGCCGGGGTCGGGCAGCTCGAAGCGGGCGAGGCGCTCGAGCGCGGCGGCCCAGCCGGGTTCCGTCGCGGCGCGCGGCCGCCGGGTCGGATGCAGTTCATCGAAAATCGGCGCCCGGACCTCGAGCGGCCGGCGGGCGAAGTCCGCCGCCGGGAACAACGCGACGGCGGTGGCCATGCCGGCCGGGCACGACGCGGCACCGGCGGAGGGCCCGGCGGGCAGGTGCAGCGACACGTCGCCTTCGAGGTAATTCGAAAAAAGCTGGCGCGCCGGGGCCGGGGTGAAGAGCACCCGCTGGAGGCCATCGACCCGCCAGCCGGCGCCGCCGGGCAGCGGCTCGATTTGGTTGACGAAGCTGATGCCCTCCGGGTTGTACGGGCGGAGCGCGACCCCGATGAACCCGCGCGGCATGCGACCGGGCCGGAGGCGCACTCGGCAGACCGGGGCACCGTCCTCGACCAGCAGCTCGGTTTCCGACACCAGCTCGTCCGCGTCCCACGCCGCGACGGAGCGCACGACAAGGTTGTCGTCGCACCGGAGCTGCTGGTCAAAGTACGGGAGTTTGGAGGGAAAGAGCGGCGGGCCGGTTTCAGGCACGACCCAGAAGTCGAGCGACCAGCCGTCGAACAGCGGCGTGACCAGGCCGCGAGGATCGACGATCGGGTAATAGGGTACGTCGGGGCGACCGACCGCGGTCCAGTTGCGGTGGGTGAGGTTGATGTGGCTGAAGGAAAAGGCGCGCGGGATGAACGACGGGTCGTCGGGATTGAACTGCCGCTCAACCCAGTACGGCCAGACCCAGTCCAGGTTGTGCTGGATGGCCTTCGTGTTGATGAGGCCGCGCGCGTGGAACAACATGCCGGCGCGCAGGAGCTCGATCGGTTCGCCCACCTCGGACTCGCGCGCGAAGGCCCGGAGCTGGGTCAGCAGGGCCACCGGATCGAGAAAACCATAGGCGCGGGCCAACCGGGTCACCAGGTGGCGGGCCGGCTTGATCAACAGTTTCATGTAACAGGGAGTTGGTCCGGCTGGCGCGGCCGAAGTGCCGGGGTTAATCACCCCGTTCGCGGGCTGGCCCCGGCGCGGGGCCGGGCATCCAGCACCGGCCGCGGAAATCCGTAACGTATCCTGTTGCGAATTTCCGGGAGGCTTCGCCCGGCCGCCACCCGGCACACCGGTTACTCGTCCGCGGGCAGCAGGGCGAGGACCTGGCGGCAGAGTCCGGCGCAACGCTCGCAGGCGGCGCGGCACTCGTCGCAGCCGGGTCCGCCTTGCGGCGCATAGTCGTCGATGGCGATCTGGCAGATTTCCACGCAGACGAGCAGCTGCGTCCGCATGGCGCCCTTCGCGGGCGCGGTCGGGGTGCTGCCTTCGAGGAGCGCGACACACGTCTGGCAGCAATCCGCGCAGTCGGAGAGCAGGCGGATCCAGCGCAGTTCGCGCGCGCCGGCGGTGGGCAGCGCCATGCAGGCCTCGGCGCAGAAAAGCGCCTGGCGGCGGCAGGCCCGCAGGGCGTCGCGCAGCGCGGTGGCGGAGGGTTCGGAAATCGGGCTCACCGCGCGGGCGGGCGCGTTGGCGCCCGAAGGGTCGGGGGGTAGGGAACTCATGGGGTGATGGTCAGGCGGCGGGGTCGAGACCGCCGGCAGGGGGAGCGAATTGAAATCGATCGCCGACCACCGGCTCGGCCAGGGGCGGCGCGGACGCCGTCGGAGCGGCCTCCGGGGCCGCCCGGCAGCGCGCGAGCGCTTCGCGCCAGGCGGGCGCGAGCGTGGACGGCGGTTGCGTCCAAACCGCGCGATGCAATTGCGCGGAGGCCAGCGGATCGAAAAGCACCGAATTCTTTTCGGCCTCGGTGAGGGCGGCGGGCCCGGAAGCCAGCAGGCGCGCCACCAGCCCGTCGAGCCGCCGGCGGGCGGCGGGCGGCAGACGCGGGCGCTCCCGCTGCAACGCGCAGTGCAGCGCATTCGCGCAGGGATCGACCACGACGCGCAGGACACCCTCGCCGGCCGCGGCGAGAAAACAGTCGGCGGGCGGCTCGGCCAGGAGCTGCGAGAGCTCCTGCAGCTCGCGCGGCGGCGCCAGTTCCTCGGGCGTGCTGAGGACGCCCCCGCGCTCCCCGGCGCCGCCGGGGCTTTGCCGCGCGGTGAGCTGCGAGAAGGGGATCGACAAGAGCAGCCCGGCCAGGACCGGCGAAGTCCACCACAGCGTCTTCGGCGCGAAGTACGCCAGCACGAGCGTCCAGGCGAGACCGAAGGCCGTGTGCCCGGCGTGGGTGACGGCGGCTTCGCGCCACGAGATGTGGCCCTCGCGGCGCTGGGCGACCCAGCGGACGCCGCGGCCGAAAAGCGTCGCGAGCACGAACTTCGCGTGGAACAGCATCAGCACCGGCGCGAGCAGCACGGAGAAGGCGGATTCGATCAACATGCCCGCGGCCACCCGGCCGGCGCCGCCGAACGCGCCGAGCCCGCCGGGCTGCAGCGCCCGGTCGATGCAGGCGAGGACCTTGGGCGCAAAGAGCAGGACAAACGTGGTGATGGTCAGCGCGACGGACTGCCACCAGACGGGCACGCCAACCAGGTTGGCCAGCGCCGGCTCGGGCAGCCAAGTCAGGCCGGTGCGCGCGAAGCCGATCGCGAGGAGCGTGCCGAGCATGAGCGAGGAGAGCCAGAGCAGGGACGAGCAGTAAGCGAAGATCCCGAGGAAAAGGTGCACGCGGCTCAGCCCCGGGAGGCCGCGCGCGAACAGCAGCCAGAAGTGCTGGAGGTTGCCCTGGCTCCAGCGCCGGTCGCGCCGCGCAAAGTCGATCAGCGACGGCGGGGGCTCCTCGTAGGTGCCGGGCAGGTCCGGCGCCAGCCAGACGGCCCAGCCGGCGCGGCGCAGCAGCGCCGCCTCGACGAAATCGTGGCTGAGGATGTGCCCGCCGAACGGCTCGCGCCCGGGCAGCCGTGGCAGCGAGCAGTGGCGCATGAACGGCTGGAGGCGGATGATGGCGTTGTGGCCCCAGTAGTTGCCCTCGCCGAGCTGCCAGTAATTCAGCCCCGCCTGGAACACCGGCCCGTACAGGCGGAAGGCGAACTGCAGGGTGCGCGCGAACAGCGTCTGCGCCCGGATGAGCACCGGGGCGGTCTGGATCAGGCCGGCGGTCGGGTTGCGCTCCATCAGCCGGACGAGGCGCACGATGGTCTCGCCGCTCATGACGCTGTCGGCATCGAGCACGACCATGTAGCGGAATCGCCGGCCCCACCGGCGGCAGAAGTCCGCGATGTTGCCGGCCTTCTTGTGTGAATTGATGCGCCGCCGGCGGTAGAAGATCCGGCCGGCTGCGCCCAGCCGCGCGACCAGCCGCGCCCAGCCGATCTCCTCCTCCACCCAGTGGTCGGCCGAGGTGGAGTCGCTCAGGATGAAAAACCGGAAATGGTCGAGCTGCCCGGTGCGTTCGACCGAGTGGTAGATGGCCTGCAGGCCGGCGAAGATCCGGTCCGGCGGCTCGTTGTGCACCGGCATGACGATCGCGGTCGGGGCCAGCGGCACCGATCCCTCGAGCGCGGGCGGCAACGTCGCCGAAATCAGGCCGGTATAGCCGCCCTGGTGGCGCACCATGAAACCGAAGAACGCATGCGCGGCGCCAAAAGCGACCAGGCCGAACAGCAAGGTGAACACGCCCCAGATGGCGATGCCCCAGCTGGCGAACGGCGTGCCCCACAGCAGGTCGGCCATCAGCAGCGAGGCCAGCGCCGTCACGAACAGGACGAAGGTGAGCACGCCCACGCGGCGGCGCGTCATGCGCGCGGCATCGGGCGGCCAGGACTGGACGGCGGCGGGCATGGGTCAGAGTCGCACGGTGTAGAACACGATGCCGAGCAGGAGCAGGAAGAGGAACCAGATCACGACCCCCCGCAGCACCGGCCAGGTGTCAAAGGTGCGCCACGTCCGGTCCGCCATGTCGGAAATCGGCCCAAGGTCCAGGGGCGGCGCCGACATGCGGGCGGGCTCGAGTTCGTGCTGCATGGGCAGTACCGCTGCCGCCAGCGCCGCCTGCGCCTCGGCCGGCACCCGTTCGGCGAGGAAACTGCCGGGCCAGCGCGCGGGCAGCCCGGCAAGGAGGACCGCGGCGCGTCCGCGATCGCGTCGCGCCGAGTCCGACTCGCCCGGGCGCTCCGGCACGAGGTCGGCGGCCCACGCTTCGAAAGCGTGAATGGCGGCGGCGGTTCCCGTCGCCGGATCGGTCGTGGCCTGGACGGCGGCGAACCGTTCGGCGGCTGCCGCGGGCAGGCCGCAGGCAATCAGGTAGTCGACGGCCCCGGGTGTCTCGGTCGGGCTCATGGTTGCCAGCGGTTCGCCCAGGTTTCGGTGATGGTTTGGTTCTCGTGCCGCAGGCTCGCGCGGATATCGACCGGCGCGCTGCCGGGCGGAGCCTGCAACTGGACCACGAGGCGGCGGGTCCCGTCGTCGTTCAGGAAGAGCTGCGCGTGGAGCACCTTCGCGCCGCCGGTCACGCTGACGTCCGGTTCCAGCTTCGTGTCGGACTTGACCGCCGCCAGGGCATGCGTGTCGAAATCGATGACATACTTCGTCCGGCCCGCGCCGCCGTCGCGCACGGTCTGGCGGGTGGCCGTCACCCAGCCGGGCGGGCCGCCGAACGTCGGTCGCGAGGTCCAGTGCTGTTTCCAGGCGAGTTCGTACTTCTCCTCGGTGGGCGGCGGGTCGCGCGGGGTCCAGAACGCGGTGATGTTGTCGTGGTACTCGTCGTGCGCGGCCATCTCGACCAGCCGCACGCGGCCCGGTGGCCAGGACCCGATCGGTTCGGTCCAGATCGCCGGCCGGCGCTCATAGCGGCTCTCGAGATCCTGGTAATCGCGGTAGTCCTGGTCGCGCTGGAGCAGCCCGAAGCCCACGAGCGCCGGGGCGTCGACGTCCGTGCGGATGAGGCCGGACGGGTTCGTCAGCGGGTGCCAGATGCGCTGGTCGCCGCCCGGGGCGACCAGCAGCCCGTCGGAGTCGTGCACCTCGGGGCGGAAGTCGCCGAAACGCTCGGCCGAGTTCTCGCCGAACCAGAACATCGACGAGACGGGCGCGAAGCCGAGCGTGCCGCCCACCTGCCGGAAGTACAGCGTCGCATGCGTGTCGATCGTGGTCTCGACGCCCGGCGCGACCACGAACGTGTACGCCCCCGCCACGCTGGGACCATCGAGCAGGGCGTGCACGGTCAGGGTCTTGTCGCCCGCCACGGGCTTGCGGATCCAATACTCCACGAAGGCGGGGAACTCCTCGGCCGCGGGCCCGCCCGCGTTGATCGCGAGGCCGCGGGCCGACGCGCCGTACACTTGGCCGCGGCCGAGCGCGCGATAGTAACTGGCGCCGAGGAACGAGATCACCTCGTCCCATTTGTCCGCCGCGTTCAAGGGATACATGGCGCGAAAGCCGGCGAACTCCAGGCCCCACCGGCTGAACATCGGGATGCTGAGGTCGTGATAGTCAAACAGCGCGGTGTTGAACGGAATCGGCTGGGCGTGCGTGTCGGAGCACTCGTTGATCCGCACGGTTTGGGTGAAGAGATAGCCGGGATGGTAGAACTGGAGCTGGAACGGCAGGCCGTCATCGCGCCACAGGGTCATGCCCTCGCGAAAAGTGATGTGGCGGTACTGGTCGTAGTTCATCTCGCGAAAGAACCGCGGCGTTTGGTTGGACTTGGCGTGGTACGCGGAGTGGGCGAGCTTGGCCGCGAGGCGCTCGACGTAGGCATGGTCGACATCGACGCGTTCGACCGCGCCGGCCGAAGCGAGCGCCACCAGCAGGCCGGCGAGGCCGTGCCGGAAGATACGGAAAGAATTCATCATGGAGAGCGCTCGGAAGGTGCCGCGCGGCCGCGGGAAACAAGGGCCGGGAGCGGTGCGCAGGTAATGTCCTGCCCGGCGGGCGGTTGTTCCGCGCGGAAAGTTTTGAACACCGGTCACCATGAAGCCCGGTCTCCCCGCCATGCCACACCTCAATGCGAGGGCGGGGGCACCGTGCCCGCCGGACCGGACCGAAAGGCGTCGCGGAGACGGCGTGCGGAAACGGCGCCGCCCGGCAACTGCACGATGTCGGGGTCGGCTCCCAAGAGCTGGCGTTCGGCCTCGAGCCAGATCGCGACATCGCGCCCCGGCGGTCGCCCGTAACGCTCCCACAGCTCACGGGCCCGCGCGGCGATTTCCTCGTGGAGCGCCTGGGTGCGGATGTCCTGCGGTACGGCAACTGGCGGCGTCGACTTCAAGCGCCCACCCTAACAGACCGGGACAACCGGGCCCATCCGGGTCAGTCCCGGCGGACGTTCCCGGCGCGCCCCGGTGGGTGGACCCGGGGACAGCCCGCTGGCGGCGCGGCCGGTTTTACGGCAGGTTGGCGCGATGAGGCCGGACGAAGCGCGCCAATGGCCGACGATCGCATCAACTTCCGGCCTATGGGGTAATCACCCACCGACTCCGGCCAGCCGCGGGCTTGCCATTGCCCTGCTCGGCCGTGAAATGAACGGGCTCTCCCACGCCTTGGCCGTCCTCCACGCCCAGCCTTCGCATCCCGGGCTCGCTTTGCCCGGCTTTTCGTCCCGTCGCCTCGCGGCCCGGATGTGCGCCTGCATTCTGGCGGCCTTGGTCCCGGCCACCCGGACGGCGGCCCAGATGGCCCTTGCGGACCCGCCGGCGACGCGCAGCCCCGCCGAGCTGAAACGGATGTCGGTCGAGGAGTTGCTCGCCCAGGACGTGCTGTCGGTCTCGCGCCGCCCGGAAGCGTGGGGCTCGGCGGCGAGCAACGTGTTCTTCATGTCGGGCGACGCCGCCCGCACCACCGGGGCCACGTCGCTGCCGGAATTGTTGCGGCTCGCGCCGAGCCTGTTCGTCGCCCAGTCGTCCGCGTATCACTGGGGCATCGATGCCCGCGGCTTCATGCGGACGAACGCCCACTCGAACAAGCTGCTCGTGCTGGTGGACGGCCGGTCGGTGTATTCGCCGCTGTTCTCGAATGTATTTTGGGATTCCACGGACGTGTTCCTGCCCGACCTCGAGAGCGTCGAGGTGATCGCCGGCCCGAGCGGCGCCAACTGGGGCGCCAATGCGGTCAACGGCGTCATCAACATCCGCTCGAAGTCCGCGCGCGACACGATCGGCACGCTGGTGAGCGGCTACGCGGGCACGGAGGTGACGCAGGTCGGCGTGCGCGAGGGCGTGCGGCTCGGCGACGACGGCGCCGCGCGCGTATATGCCAAGTGGACCGACCACAATTCCACCCTGTCCCCGACGGGCGCCGATGATGGTGCGGATGACTGGCATTCGCTGCAGGCGGGCTTCCGGGCGGACTGGGGCAGCGCGGATCGCGGTGAGTTCACCTTCCAGGGCGACTGGTATTCGGGCCGCTATCAAAACGCCGGCCTGCGGCCGATCGCCAACGATGGCGGCAACGCGATCCTGCGCTGGGACCGGGAACTTTCCAGCGACTCGCGCCTGTGGGTGCGGGCGTACTACGATTACGTGGTCCGCGATTCGAGCGGATTACTGACCGAGACCACCCGGACCGCGGATCTCGAGTTCCAGCAGGAAAGGGATTTTGCCAACGGGCAGAAGCTGCTCTGGGGCGCCGATCTCCGTCACATCGACGACGCGGCGGAGGACACGGTGGGCTTTGCCATCCTGCCGGTGCGCCTGGGGTTCAACCTCGGCAGCGCCTTCGTCCAGCATGAGATCGGCTTCCTGGACAATTCGCTGCGGCTGACGACGGGCTGGCGGATGGAGCACAACCATTTCAGCGACTGGGAATCGCAGCCGACGGTGCGGCTCGCCTGGCGCGGCCGGGGACAGACCGCCTGGTTCGGCTATTCGCGCGCCGCGCGGACGCCGTCGCGCCTCGACACCGGCTTCTTCGCCCCGAAGGAGCCGCCATATACCGTCATCGGCGGGCCGAATTTCACCTCCGAGACGCTGAACGCCTACGAGCTCGGCTGGCGCGGCCAGCCGGTCCACGGCCTGGCGGTGACGGCGACGGTGTATTATCACGACTACGACAACCTGCGCACGGTCGAACCGACCACGCCCGTGGTCGAGGCGAACGGAGGCGAGGGCAGCAGCTATGGCACGGAGCTGTTCGTGGATTACGACGTGACGCCCTGGTGGCGCCTGCGCGCGGGGGGATTCCTGATGCGGCAGGAAAACTGGCTGAAGCCCTGGAGCGCCGACCTGGAACATGCGGTCGGCGAGGCGAGCTTTCCCCGTCACCAGGAACTGCTCCGGAGCAGTTTTCGGCTGAACCGCCGCACCGACCTCTGGTTGGGCCTCCGGCATGTCGACGCCGTGCCGGCGTTCGAAAACGGCAACGGCGAGGTTCCCGCCTACACGGAACTGGATGCCCGGCTCGGCTGGCAGGTGCGCCCGGGTTTCGAACTGGCCCTGGTCGGCCGCAATCTTCTCCATAAATCGCACCCGGAGATCGGCGGCGCGCTGGTCCGGCGCGAAATTCCCCGCAGTGTGGGCGTCAGCGTGCGCTGGCAGTTCTGAAGCATGGCGAGCCTGGCCCAACTGGATTTCCCCCTTGGGCCGCCTGTGGATGGCCGGGTTCGCGGCCGTCCGGGGTGGTGCGGTCGCTGGCTGCTGCTGGCCTGCCTGCTCGCCGGTCCGGCGCTGGCCCAACCCAGCCGGGAATACGACCTCAAGGCCGTCTTTCTCTACAACTTCGCCACCTTCGTCGAGTGGCCGCAGGATGTGTTCGCCACCCCCGACGCCCCGTTCGTGATCGGCATCCTCGGTGAAAGCCCGTTCGGCAAGTCCCTCGACGACGTCATTGCGGGAGAAAAAGTCGGCGCGCACCCGCTGGTCGTGCGCCAGTGCCGTTCGGTGTGGGAAGCGCGCCAATGCCAGATCGTCTTCATCAGCGGGTCGGAGGCCCCGGTGTTCCGCTCCGTCCTGGTCGACTTGCGCAACCGTCCGGTGCTGACCGTGTCGGACATTCCCGGCTTCGCCGATGCCGGGGGTATCATCGAGTTTTCCACGCGGGTCCGGGTCAACCTCACCATCAACGCCCGCGCCGCGCGGCGCGCCCAGCTGGGCATCAGCTCGAAGCTGCTGCGCCTCGCCCGCGTGCAGGAGGACACGCCGTGACGCTGCTTTCGGATCTGCCCGTCCGGCGCAAGCTGGGCTACGCGATGCTGCTGACCAGCAGTCTCGCGTTGCTCGTGGCCTCCGCGATGTTCCTGGTGGTGGAATACAGCGGCTATCGTCACGACCTGTTGCGCACGATCGCCACGCTGGCGCAGGTCACGGCCGACAACAGCACGGCGAGCGTGGCCTTCTCCGACGCCACCGCCGCCCGGCAGACGCTCAACGCCCTGCGTGCCGAGCCCCAGGTTGCGGCCGCCGCGCTGTTCGCCGACGACGGCACGGCGCTGGCCACGTTTTTGACCGCGACGGACGGCGGCCTGCCCGCGGCGCCGCCGGAGTGGACCGGCGTGCGCATGGTCGAAGGCCAGGTGGTGGCCGTGCAGCCGGTTGTCGAGGGCGGCCGGCGGCTCGGCACGCTCTACCTGCGCGCGACACAGCACCAGATGATGGTGCGGATGCGAACGTCCCTGTGGGTGGCGCTCGGGACGCTCGTCGTTGCGACCCTGCTGGCCGGCCTCGTCGCCGTGGCGCTGGGACGGACGCTGGCCCGGCCGGTCCTCGAGCTCGATCGCACCGCCAGCGCCATCGCCGCCGGTTCGGACTATTCCCTCCGCGCGCGCCAATACGGAAAGGACGAGCTCGGGCGGCTCACGTCGGCCTTCAACTCGATGCTGGCGACGACGCAGCAGTCCGTCGCGGCGCTGCGCGAGAGCGAACAGCGCTTCCGTCACCTGGCCGATTCGGCGCCGGTGCTCATCTGGCTGATGGACGAGCAGCGCCGCATGGTCTGGCTGAACAACCGCTGGCTCGAATTCACCGGCCGCGCGCTCGGGCAGGAAACCGGCGCCGGCTGGGCCGACGGCCTGCATCCCGACGATCGCGGCTGGGTGCTGCACCTGTTCCAGGCGGCCTTCGAGAACCGGCGCGACTTCCAGATCGAGTTCCGCCTGCGCCGCCGCGACGGGGCGCACCGCTGGCTGTTGAGCCGCGCCTTGCCGCGCTTCGACGGCAACGGCCGGTTCGAGGGCTTCATCGGCAGCTGCGTCGACGTGTCCGACCGGAAGCTGGCCGAGCAGGCGGTGGCCGAGGCGCGCGACCGGGCGGTGGCGGCCTCGCGGGCCAAGGACAATTTCCTCGCCGCGCTGTCGCACGAGCTGCGGACGCCCCTCACCCCGGTGCTGCTCCTCGCCACCGAGGAATCCCTCAACCCGCGGCTTCCGCCGGAGGTCCGCGCCGATTTCGAGATGATCGCCAAGAACATTGCGCTCGAGGCGCGCCTGATCGACGACCTGCTCGACCTCACCCGGATCACGCGGGGCAAGCTCGTGCTCGAGCGCCGGCCCGTTGACGCTCACGCCATCCTGCGCGACGCGCTCGAGACGGTGCGCGCCGATTTCGCCGAGAAGAACCTGCGGTTGCAGGTGGACCTTGCCGCGCCGCGCGCGCGGTTGCGCGCGGACCCGGTGCGGTTGCAGCAGGTGTTCTGGAACATCCTGAAGAATGCGGCCAAGTTCACGCCGGCGCAGGGACAGGTCTCCGTCGAGACGAGCGTGGTGGAGCGGCGCCGGCTGCTGGTGCGGATCACCGACACCGGCATCGGCATGACCCCGGGAGAAATCGAACGCGTGTTCCAGGCCTTTTCGCAGGGTGATCATGCCACCACGGCCGTCACGCACCAGTTCGGCGGCCTCGGCCTCGGGCTCGCCATCTCGGAGCGACTGGTGCAGCTCCACGACGGCACCATTCGGGCCAGCAGCCCCGGCCGCAACCGCGGGGCCACCTTCGAGGTGGAGCTGCCGCTCGAGCCCGAGGGGGAGAAGTTCTCCTCGACGCCGGCCCAGGTGCATGAGACGTCCAGTGGCTGAGGGCCGGCCGGTGCGCCGCGCGGCCGGGCGCGATGTGCGGGGCATCGCCCGCCGCGGTTCTAGGGATTGACCCCATGGGGAACGGAAGTTTCGCGCGCTAGAATCGGCGCATGACCACGAAACGATCCGATCTTATTTCCGTGGAGTCCCGTTCCGAAACGAGGCTCCAGTTCAAGGTGGCGGCGCGGCGGGCGACCGGCTGGATGATCGACGGCGACCAGCTCCTCGTCACGGATTACACCAAAAGCCGGCCGGTGAAACGTTACGTGCAGATGATGTTCCGGCCGGTGACCTTCGGTTTTCCCTGGGCCGCGGCGCATTGAAGCGGGCGGCCCGGTCGATTCCGGTGCAGCCGGCGGGAAGCCGCCCGATGGACGCCAGGCCCGGTCGCGGGCAGACTTTCGCGCCGGCCTGAAGCCGGCGTTTCATCCACCCTCAACGCAATTAGACCGATGCCCTCCATCAATTCCCTCCACGACCTCCTGATCGACGAACTCAAGGACCTGCACAACGCCGAGAAGCAGCTCGTCAAGGCGCTGCCCCGCATGGCCGAGGCCGCCACCAACCTGCAGTTGAAACAGGGCTTCCTCGACCACCTCGAGGAGACCCGCGGGCACGTCGAACGGATTGAGAAGGTCTTCGCCAAGCTCGGCACGAAGGCGCAGGAAAAAACCTGCAAGGCCATGCAGGGCCTCATCGCGGAAGGCGCCGAGGCGATCGAGCTCGAAGGCCCGGCTTCCATTCGCGATGCCTGCCTGATCGGCGCGGCCCAGCGCGTCGAACACTATGAAATGGCGGCCTACGGCACCGCGCGCTCCATGGCCGAGACCCTCGGCGAGGACGAGGTCGCCGACCTGTTGCAGGAGACGCTCGACGAGGAAGGCGAGACCGACCACAAGCTCACCGCCGTGGCCAGCTCCATCAACGAGGAGGCGAGCATGGCGGACGAAGACGCCGCCGGCCCGAAAGACTGAGTCGGGGTGAGGCCGGCCAAACCACGCCGCCGGCGTGGTTCCGGCCTTCGCCGTGGGCTGGCACCGGATCCAGTCGCCACCGCGCCCGCTCAGGCTTGCGCCTGCACCTTTGGCGTGTGGCCGTTCTCGAGCGTATCTTCGACGTAGAGGGTCGTGGCGAGCGACTGGACGACCACCGCCAGCGGCGTGGCGAAGACGACGCCGACCGGGCCGAACAGCAGGCCCCCGATGACGACCGACAGCAGGGTCAATGCCGGCGGCAGCCGCACCGCCCAGCGCTGCAACAGCGGGATCAGGATGTTGCTCTCGATTTGCTGGACGACGACATAAGCGACCAGCACGTACAGCGCCCGGTCCGGGCTCTGGGTGAAGGCGACGAGCACGCCGGGTATCGTGAACAGGACGGGCCCGAGCACCGGCACGAATTCGAGCAGCGCCGCCACGAACCCGAGGAGCAGGGCCAGCGGCGTGTGGAGCAGCGCCAGCGCGACCGTCACCAGGATGCCGATGATCGCCATGGCGCACAGCTGGGCGAGCAGCCACTGGCGCAACGCGCCGCCGGCCTTTTCCAACGCCGACCGCACCGGCGGCCGCGTCGCCGGCGGCAGGAGCCGCAGCACGCCCTCCAGGTAGTCGTGCGGCGTGTAGGCGAAATAGATGGCGAGGAAAAACACGAGCATCGCATCGGTGAGTCCGCCCACCAGCGAGCCTGCCGCCAGGCCGACGTTGTTCAACGCATGCGCATCGGCGGGCGCCTGGCGGATCATGCGGAGCAACGCCTGGCCGAGTTCCGAATGCTGGAGCTTGTCGCGCAGGTCGTGCAGGGCCACGGGCAGGAGGCGTTGGAATTCCGTGAACTGGTCCGCCGCCTGGTGTCCGAACAGCCAGCCGACCAGGATGAACAGCGCCAGCAGGCCGAAGATGACGCCCGTGATGGTCCATTTTTCCGACCAGCCGGTGCGACGCGCCAGGGGCAGCGCCAGCCCGCGCAGCACCGCGGCGCCGACGATGCCGCCGAACGCCACGACCACGACGGCACTGATGCGCCAGATGATGACGGCGAGGGCCGTCAGGGCGATGGCGCACAGGATGTAACGCGTGGCTCGCCGGGTCGGGGGCAACGGGCGCATGGACGTGGGGTTCCGGCGCGGGGTCAGGAGTTGAGCCGGTCGGGTTTCGGCAGGGCGGCGTTGAGTTCGATGTCGCGCGGGTGGTTGCGGCGCTCCTTGCGCCGGCCCTGGCGGTCGCGGAGCAGGGCGTCGAGCTTGTCGGCGAGGCCCTCGAGCGCCCCGCCGGCGTCGGGTCCTGCGGCCGAGGCGACCAGGTCGGGCCCGCGGATTTCCACGCGGCCGGTGGCGACGTAGTGGTGCTTCCGGCCGGTCTGCTGGTCCTGCTGCAGGCGCACGTTCACTCGGACGATCTCGTCGTTGTGCCGCAGCAACACGCCGAATTTCTCGCGCGCGAGCTGTTTCAGCGGGGCGGTCAGCCCGAAGTGGATGGCCTGCAGGATGAGTTTGTCCTCGAGGTCGGGCGGGATCTCCATTCCACGACAGACCCCCGGCGGGCCGGCCGGTTCGACTGGTAATCACCCCACGCCCGCCCGGGGCCGCGCCCGGTCCCGCGACCGTCACCGCCGCGGGCAGGCGCGCCCGGGAGAACGCCGCCGCGGCGCACGGCGAATCTCCGCTGGTGGCGGCCGGGTCGCCCCCGCTGGCGCGCGCGGCCGCCGGCCGCTAACGTGACGGACCATGAAAATCACCACACGTATCCTTGCCTCCGGTGTCGTTGCCCTTGCGGCGATGCTGTCGCTGCCCGTGAGCGCCCCGGCCCAGTCGATGACGGGCCAGGACGGCTCCGCATCGGGCGGCAAACTCAAGCATTCGGACCGGCGTTTCCTCGAGAAAGTGGCGGACTCGAACCGGGCGGAGATCGCCCTCGCCAACCTCGCGGCCACCCAGGCTTCCAACCAGCGCGTGAAGGACTTCGCGCAAAAGCTGGTCACCGACCACCAGCAGGTCACCCAGGAGCTGCAGCAGCTCGCGCAACAGAAGGGCATTGACCTGCCGGAACACGGCAGCCGCGCCTCCGCCGCGGCGAGCTACAACAACACGGGCGACAACCGCTCGGGTTTGAACGACCAGCCGGACGCGAACGGTTCCAGGGCGAACACGAACGCGACGAACCCGGGCGCCGCCACCGGCCGGGACCACGACATGTCCACCGCGTCCACGGCCTCCGACGACCTCTCGTGGGGAGCGAAGCACGACTATAACAAACTGTCGAAGGAGTCGGGCGCCGACTTCGACAAGAAGTTCATCAACGACATGGTCGACGACCACCAGGAGGACATCAAGATGTTCGAAAAGAAGGCGAAGGATGCCGATGATCCGCAGGTGCGGGACTTCGCCTCCCGCGTGCTGCCCCACCTGCAGGAGCACCTGCAGATGGCCCAGGACTTGAAGAACCAGCTCGGCTGAGTTGGGATTCCCGCGGCCTCACGCACCTGACGGGCCGGTCCTCGGACCGGCCTTTTCTTTGGCCGCGAGGATACGTCCCCTGCAGGCCCGATGCCGATCCGCGGCGCTCAAGAAGAGTTGGCAACGATGGCGGATTCCTTCCGCATGTTTTCCGTTCGCGCCCCCGGGGCGAGCCGGCAGCCATGGGCGCTGAAACCCGCGCCGAAGCTCGCCAGCCACCAACCGTCCGCGGGTGGGGTCGTCGCGCGTCGGAGTTCGTGCTCGAGCACGAAAAGCACGGAGGGGCTGCTCATGTTGCCGTAAGCGGCGAGCACCTCGCGGCTCGCGGGGAGCGGCGCGCCCAGCACGGTTTCCACGGCGGCGATGACCTCCCGGCCGCCGGGATGGACGACCGGCCGCGGCAGGGGGCCCGCCGGGCGCAGCGCCGCCACGGCCTTGGCCGCCAGTCCCGGCACGGCGGGATCGAGGAGGTTGCGCAGCTTGCCTCCGCGCTGTTCGAACCGGAGCCGGTCGCGATCCTCGGGCACATGATGCGTGGCAAAGCCGCCGCACTCCAGGCCGGTCGGCCCGGGCTCGTCGCGCCAGACAGCCGCCGCGGCCCCGTCGCCGAAGATGCACGCGCTCACGAGCACGCCGGGATCGTCGTCAAGGTAGAACGCCGCCGAGCAGACCTCGACCGCCACGGTGGCGACGAGCGCGCCGGGATGCGCGGCGAGGTAGGTGGAGGCGGAGTGCAGCGTGGGGATCGCCGCGCCGCAGCCGTGCCCCACGATGTCGAGGAGAAAGGCGTCGCGGCGCAGGCCCAGTTGCTCGGCGACATAGCTGGTCACGCCGGGACACAGGTAGCCCGTGCACGTGCAGATGAAGAGCGCGTCGAGGTCGGCGGGCGTGGCGCCCGCGGGCGCCAGCGCGGCGGCCAGCGCGCGGCTCGCGAGCGCCGGGGCCTCCCGGCGAAAGGCTTCGTTCAACTCGTCGGCGCCGAGCCCGAAGATCCGTTCCGGGTCGGCGAGGGCGAAATGGCGGCGGTGCACGCCGCTCTCGCTGCGCAGGATCGCCTGCAGCATCAGGCGCGAGCGGCGCTGCAGCGCGGCGAAGGCCGGCGATCGGTGGATGACGTCCCAGCATTCCTGCTGGGTGAACGCGTCGGGGGGCACGGCGGTGGCGAGGGCGTGGAGATGCATGGTCAGTGGGTGAGGCGATAGAGGAGGGCGAAGGGCAGGAGGCCGCGACGGCCGAGCCAGGCGAAGCACCCCTGCGGCCACGGTGAGAGCAGGAGCCGGTGCAGGAAGGGCGCGCATCGCTCGCGCCGGCCGAAACGTCGGTCGAGCCCGCGCCGGATGCCCGCGCAGGCCTCCGGCCAGGCGGCGGCGCGGCGGCTCCACGCCACCAGCGGGCCGAGGGCCTCCTCCGCCGCCTGGAAAGCCGCGGCCATGCCGTTGCCGATGAGCGGGGGCAGCATCAGGCGCGCATCGCCGAGCCGGACCTCGCCCGCCTGCGCCGCCGGCGCGAAACCGAAACCGGCGACGGCGACCTCGGAACCGGGGACGATTTCCGCCGCGTTGAGTTGCTGCGCGAGCGCCGCAAGTCCGCTGGCCGCCAGATAGGCGGGCAGGGCGCCCTCGTCCGTGCGCACCACGGCCCGGCGCCGAAACAGCCCGCACACATTGACGGCGCCGCCGGGCAACCGGCACAAGCCGGCGTAACCGCGCTCGCCGACATGCATCTCGAGGCCCGCGCCGAAAGGCAGGCCCCGCACGTGCGCCTTGAGGCCGACCCAGGCCGATCGCGCGCGCTGGCGACCGTTGGCCAGGACGCGGCCGGGGCGCTGGTCGGCGGGATCGATGCGCGTGCGCAGGTGCAGCCGGCCGCCGGCCGCCGTGAAAGCCCCGGCCAGCCGGGCATCGAGCACCTCGCGGCTGATCGCGAGGGCCGGCTGCGGCAGCCGGTGCCGGCACACGAAGCGTTCGCGGACAAACCATGACACTTCATCCTGCGGCACAGCCCCGGCGAGGTGCGGTTCCAGGCCCAGGCGCGCGATCGTCGCCGGGCCGAGCCCGGAGATGAACTCGCCGCAGACCCGATGCCGCGGATAAACGCCGGCCTCAAATACCGTCACCGGCACGCCGCTGTGCCGCAGCGCCAGCCCGAGCGAGAGGCCCGCGAGCCCGCCGCCGACGATCTCCACGGGCCGGGTGGTACCGCTCATCGGCGCACCGCGACGAAATGCCGCGTGCCGCGCCAGGTGGCCGCCTCGCGACAGTGGAAGTCACGCTCCAATCCGAGCAGGCGAGGGAGCTCGCCACGAGCGAAGCCGGCGCGAATGCTCACGCGTCCGTCATGGCGCGTGACCGGATGCGCCCCGAGGCCGGCGCACAGGAGGCCGAAGGCCCAGGAGAACACCGGATGGCGCACGGGCTCGCAGGCGATGAGCACGCGTGCATGCCGGTTGAGCATGCGGCCTAGCCGCGACAACTCGAGGTCGTCCAGGTGGTGCAGCACGAGGTTGGCGATGATCACGGGATAACGATCCCAGCCGGTGAAATCGCGGATGTCGGCCCGATGCCAGCGCGCTCCGCCGGGCCAGTCGGCGGGCTCGGGGGTGAGGTCGAGCGCGTCCCAGCCGCCGGCGCGCGCCAGCGTGCCATCGCCGGCGCCGATTTCCAGCGCGTCTTCGTCCGGCCGGGCCAGCGCGCGAAACTGGCGCCGGATCCAGCGATGGTTTCCGAGGAGGGAGTTGATCCGGCGCAGGTCACGCCGCGCGGACCTTGCCGCGGGTTGATCGGGCGCCAGCCGGTCCAGCCATTCCGGTTCGAGGGTGCGGTCCATGCCGGCGAGATTTTAGTGCGGCGGCGGGAACGGGGAAATGGGGGCAAACCCTAATTGGCGCCGGCGCGAGTCCGGACGCCTCCGGTGGACGGGCTGACGCCCGCACTGGTTCGCGTCCGACGCCGAAAGCCGGCCGCTGATCCTGGGGGCAGGGTGACGCCCGTTATTCCGGCGGGACTTGATGGGCATCCCCCGCTGGTCGGGGCAGGAAGCCGCGGCCCCGGGACGCTCAGATGTTTTTCGGAAACGAGGCGGGGGCGATCGTCATGCCGTGGCGCACGTCCGTCGACGGGTCGATGACGTTGGGCGCGGCCGGACGCTCGACGGGGAGGCCCTGGTCCTTCCAACCCTCGAATCCGCCTTCGAGTTCCTTCACCGGGAATCCGCGCGCGGTGAACTTGATCGCGGCGGTCGCGGCCAGGTGGCAGACCTGCGAGTAGCAGTACAGGACGTTGACCTTGTCTTTGCGCAGCCCGCTCGGGTTGTCCCACCGGTCGTGCGGCAGGCTGATGGCGCCGGGCACGTGGCCTTTCCGGTAGTCCTCGGCGGCGCGAACGTCGATGACGACGACTTCGCCGTTCTGGATGGCGCGGTTCAATTCGACCGGGCCGGTGGTGAAATCCATCTTGTTCGTGAAATACTCGCGGGCCTTGGCGGCGTCGGGCATGGTCAGGGTGGCGCTCATGGTTGCTGAAGAGTTTGGCGTTCGCGTGGGGCACCAGCATAGCCGCGGCGGCGGGCGCCAGCCATGGGGGAGGCTCCGTGGCGGCCGCTCCGGCGGAAACCGGGCGCGAGGCCGTCGCGTCGCGCTTCGTTTGCGGCCGCCGGGATCCGCGCGTATAGGTAGGGCATGCCCACGCAACCCCAACCCGTCATCCGGACACCTTCAGTGGAACTGCTCACCCACGACGACCTCGTCGAGGTCCACGTCCTCAACCGGCTTCTCCGTACGGATTACGACAGCATCGTGCCGGTCCTGATGGAACTGGCGGGAAGGTTCGGCAAGCTGCGCTACCTGGTGTTTCTCGACAATTTCCAGGGCTGGGAGCCGTCGGCGATGTGGCGCGAATTGAAGTTCGACGCGCAGCATCGCGACACCGTCGGCAAGGTCGCGGTCATCGGCGCGAGCCTGATGCAGCGCCTCACGGCGGAAGCGGCGCGCATTTACCTGTCCGGCCCGGTCGAGTTCTTCCCGCGCGACCAGGAAGCGAAGGCGCGCGCCTGGATCGAATCGTAGGCGCGTCCGGCGAGCGCAGCGCGCGCGCCCCGGAAGATTCCCGATGCCTGGGTCCGGGCCGGCTCCGATTGCGGACAGCGGCCGTAAGCGGGAGGTTGCGCGATGTCACCGCCCGCGACTCCCCCGCCCAGGATCTGGCCGGTGCTGGTGCTGGCGGCGGCCACGCTGGTTTTGACCTATCCCCGTGCGCGGGAGGCCCAGGCGGACACGAGGGGCGAAAGCTATCGCCCCGGTCGCGGCGATGCCGGCGGTTTCCCGATCACGCGCGGCACGTCGTACCTGGGCATCGAGGTCGTGGGCCGCGATGGCAAAAAGCTGGGCAACATCGCCGATTACGTCGTCGTCCACGACGCCGAGCCGCGGCTGCGGTACGTGCTCATCGCGACCGGGGGACTGCTCGACATCGGCGGGGACGTGCGCGCGGTCCCGGCGGCCGCGCTTCATTTCGACGAGGACACGGTGTCGCTCGACCTCGACACGGCGCGCTTTCGCTCGCTGCCGGTGATCACGGGCGACCGCGCCCAGTTCCTCGCGAGCCCGGCGCAGGCCAAAGCCATCGCCACCACGTTCCACCTCAAGTCGCACGGCCCGGCGCTCGATCCCGGCCGGGTGGTTTTCCTGTCCGACATCCGCGGCAAGGAGGCCTGCGGGCGTCGCGGCGAGCCGCTCGGCACCGTGGAAAACCTCTGGGTCAACTTCGCACGGCAACGGGCGCCGTACCTCGAGATCCGCCCGAAGCCGATCCCGTTGGTGGCCGCGGCGGACGACGAGCATTTCGGCGTGGCCGTGTCGACTTTCGAGCGGCGCGACGAGGCCGGCCGCGTGATCCTGGACATTGCGCCCGGCGACCTCGCGCGCGCCCCGGCGGTCGACGCCACCGAGGCCGTCCGGGTGGTGAATGACGGCGAAATCGGGCGGGTGGTGTTGCGGGTCGCCGCGGCGAGCGTCGCCCGGGGCGAGACCGGCGCCCCACGCGGTGCCGGCCGGACGGAACCCGAGATTCCGGAGCGGGTGCAACTCGCCGCAGCCGACTATTCCAACGCCAGCCTGCGCCATTTCTCCGGACAGGACGTGCGGGATGCGCAAGGGCGGAAACTCGGCAGCGTGGACGACTTCATGATCGACGCCAAATCCGGCCAGGTCGCCTGGGCGGTGATTGCCACGGATGGGCTCCTGGGCGTTGGCAATGACCATCGTGCCGTTCCGCTCAAGGCGCTCAAACCCGGGGAGAACGGTTTTGTCGTGCCGGTCCAGCGGGCGGATTGGGAGCTGGCCCCGACATTGAATGAGGACAACTACAAGCAGGGCCGTCCGTTGTTGGACGAAACCGCGCGCGAGCAGCTCGGGGTGGTTTTCGGGGCGAAGGGCCTGCCGGAGGTGGCGGCGGACTACGTGCGGGCCTCTGATCTCCGCGGCAAGGCGGTCGAGAACCAGGGCCGGAAAATCGGCGTGATCGAGGAGGTGGTGGTGAACCCGAAAAACGGCCGTGCCGCGGTGGTGCTGCGACCTTCGCCGGACGACCAGTTGAGCGATGCCAACCGGCGCTTCGTCGTCCCGATGGTCCGGATCGATGCCCGCCAGGCCACGCAACGTGCGGTTCCGACCGACCTCACCGGCCAGGAATTGGCGCGGGTGGAGTCGCACGCCGAAAACAGCGGGGCGCGGCATTAGCGGTCCGAATTTGGAGGCGGGGTGCCCTCACCCCGCGACGTGCATGCGCGAATGGCAACCCGGGGGGCGAGGGCGGCCCGCCTTCACTCTGGCCGGCCAAGCCGCACGGTGTGCGGGGTTCCGCCGGTGAACCGCCAAATGCGATTGACGGGGAACAATCGCCACGGGCGGAGGGACAACACTTTGGCCGTCCAGCCGGCGGCTATTTTCGTTAACCCCCCATGCGTCGATTCCTCCTCATCGCCCTCGCAATCGTCGCGGTCGCGGGCCTGGCTCTGGCGGCATCGCCCTGGTGGCAGGCGGGGGTCCTGCGGCTGGGGCTGCGGCGCGCGCACTTTGCCTTCGGTGGCTACGAGCGCGTGGGCTATGCGCGGTTTCGCCTGCGCGACGTGACCGGCGCGGGCGCGACCTGGAAATTCACCGCCCAAAGCGTGGAGGCTCCCACTCTGCCGGCATGGCTGGTGCAACGCTGGCGGCACCAATCGCCCGCCGCCTCGGTCAATGGCTGGACCGTCGCGATCCAGCCGGCGCCGGCCACGCCGCCGCGCCCGCCCGCGAAGGGATGGCGTGACACGGCGGCGACGATTCGCAGCGAGATCGCCCGCGCGGTGCCGTGGCTGCCGGAAATCGTCGCCACCGACGGCCGCGTGAGCTGGCCGGGCCGCGAAATCGCCGTGGCGCGCGTGGCCTGGCATGGACGCGAACTCCGCGCGTCGGGCAGCATGGCCGGTTTGGGCCCGCTGGCGCTGCGACTCCGCCCGGAAGCGGACGCAGGTTCGATCCACCTCGAGGCCGCGACCGATGATGGGAAGTACTCCGCCAGCCTGTCGCTCGCCCCCGCGGGCGTGCGCGGAAACCTCGCGGTCCTGGGCAACCCGGCCGAGGCCAGCGCCACCTTCGGGTCGACCGGCTGGTGGCCGGAGCAGGCGAGGGTGCAGGGACGAAACTGGCGCGTCTCCGCCGCCGCCCTCGGCTGGGATGCGCGCTACGGAACGATCTCCGGCGATTTCACCGCCGGTTGGGACGCCGGGCATTTCAACACGGCGGTCACGGCCGCGGCGGAACCGCAGGAACGGAATCTGCCGCCCCTGCGCGTCGACGTGAAAGCCGCGGGTACGCGCGAACGCGTGCGGGTGGAGCAATTCGTCGTGCAGGCGCCATGGGCAAAAGCGACGCTCGACCAGCCGGTCGAGATCGACCGCAACGGCCGGCTCGTCTCGGGTCGCTCGCAGTTCACCGTGCAGGCGGACCTTGCCCAGCAACCCTGGGTGCCGGCGGCGGGCCGGTTGACCGGCAGCATGGAGATTGCGCCCGGGACCGATCGGATTCCGCAGGCGACATTTCGCCTCGATGCCACGCAACTCACCTGGCGCGACCTGGCCTGGCCCGAGGCGCGGGTGGCGGGCACGCTGGCCTGGCCGGAATTGCGAGTGACGACGCTCGAGGTGGCGCTCGGCGACGACGGCAACCTTGGCGGCCACGCGACGATCAATATCCGCGACCGCACGGTGGCGGACGGCAAGGTGGAGATCGAAACGCACGGCGGCTGGATCGCCTCGCACCTGCCGGCCGGCCTGGCGTTCGCGCAACTGCGGGGCACGGCCGAGTTTTCCGGGCCGTGGCGCGCGTTGCACCACGGCGGCGAACTCCGCCTGGTGCAGGCGACGCTGCCGTCGTTGAAGCCGTTTGCCGCGACGGCGAAGTGGCGGGGCGAAGGCCCCCGGATCGCCTCGGCGGAAGCGACGATGACTTTTGGCGGCACGGAATTGGCGGCGAGCGGCGGGGGCGGACCGGACGGCGCGCGCATCGACGCTCTCGTCCTGCGGCACGGCGACGGGGAGCTTTGGCGCCTCGCCGCGCCCGGCACGATCCAGTGGCGGCCTCGCCTCCGCATCGATCACGTGGCGCTGGCCGGTCCGGCGGGGCGCATGGCGGCGCAATGGACGGACGCCGGCGGCGAGTTGAAAGCGGAGCTCAACGCGCCGGCCCTTGGCTGGTTGGACGACGTGCTGGTGGCGAAAGTGCCGCCGGGGCTGGTGGTGGGCCGCGCGGACATCGACGCGGGTTGGGATGGGAAATCGCCGCTGCAACTGACCGCGGCGGTTTCCGGCAACCTGCCGGCCGGCAGCGGCCGCACGGCGTTGGTGTCAATCGACCTGCACACCGCGCGGGATGAGCTGGTCATCGACCGCATCGAGGCCTTGGACGGCGGCAAGGCGGTGGTTCGCGTGCAAGGCAGCCTGCCGGTGTCGCTCCAACCCGGAACGCGGCCGATGCTGCAGTGGGCGGAGGACGGCCGGGCCCGGCTCGAGGCGCAGACCGAACCCAATCCGGGCTTTTGGCAGGGCATCGGCGACCTGACGGGCCTGCAGGTGACCGATCCCGCGGGCACGCTTCACCTGGACGGGACCCTGTCCGCGCTCCGCGGCGAACTGCAATTCACGGCCGGCGCCGTGGCGATCGACCCGCGGCGGCTCAAGTTCGCCCTGCCGTCGATGCAACAGCTGCGGGTTCGCGTGACCGCGGCGGCGGATGCGGTGCAGGTGGACGAACTCGGTTTCCAGGTCGAGGGCCAGGCCGTGCGTGGTTCCGGGCACCTGCCGCTCGGCCGCGACGCCTGGCGGCACCTGGCGCAAAACCCGCGCGCCTTCGACTGGCGCCAGGCCACCGCGGAGCTGCATGTCGCGCAGGCGAAGTTGGCGGCGTTTGCCTCCTACATGCCGCGGCTGGTGGCGCCGCAGGGCGAACTGGCCGCCGACCTGGCCTGGCGGCCGGGCGGCGACCTTGGCGGCACGGTCAGGCTGACCGGGCTCGCCACGCGCCCGGTGAACGGCTTCGGCGCCGTGCAGGACATCGCGGCCGAGTTGGAGTTCGCGGGCCGGCGCGCCGTGTGCCGGCGGTTGCACGGCACGATCGGCGGGGAGCCCTTCGACCTCGAGGGCTGGGCCGAGCTGCCACCGGGCGGCACGCCGCGCGCCGACGTGTCGTTGCACGCGCGCAACGTGCCGCTCACCCGCCAGGCCGGGCTCGTGGTGCACAGCGACATCGACGGCCGCCTCGTGATGGACTCGGATGCGCCGCCGAAGCTGACGGGGAAGCTCCGGCTGCGCGACAGCTTCTATGTGGCCAGCCTGCGCTCGCTCGTGCCGGCCGGAGGGCCGGTTGGGCCGCAGCGGCGCCCGCCTTACTTCGCCATCGACCAGGCGCCGTTCGACCGCTGGACGCTCGCCGTCGACGTCACCGGCACCCGCTTCATGCGCATCCGCACGCCGCTGTTTCGCGGCGTGGCCTCGGCGAAACTGCGGCTCGACGGCACGCTGGGTGACCCGCGCGCCACGGGCGAGGCGATGATTGACGAGGGCAGCGTGCAGTTCCCGTTCGCGACCTTTGCGGTCCAGCGCGGCCGGGTTTACCTCTCGCCGGACGACCCGCACATGCCCCGGCTCGACGTCAACGCCACGACGCAGCGCCTCGGGTACGACCTCACGATGGACCTCACCGGCACCGCGGCGAATCCCAACCTGGAGTTCAGCTCGCGCCCGAGCCTGACCTCGGGCCAGATCCTGCTGTTCGTGATGGCGGGGGAGACGCCGGGGCAGGACACGACGACCAACGACCAGCAGCGGCTGGCGCAACTCGGGGCCTATCTCGGGCGCAATCTCTTCACTTCGTTCGGCGGCGACCCGAATGCCGCCGGCCGCCTGACGGTGAAATCCGGCGAGCACACGTCGCAGTCCGGCCAGGGCTCGCTCGAGGTGGAATATGAACTCGACCGGCGCTGGTCGCTGGTCGGCGAAAACGACGAGTACAACGACTACAACGTGGGGTTGAAATGGAAGGTGCTGGGCGGCAGGGACCATGAGAACGAGGGCAAATGATTTCCTCCGGGCGGCCGGCGCCGCGCTGTTGCTGGTGAGCGTCCTCGCCGGCGCCGAGGTCAGCGTGCGCGGGGCGGGCCCGTTCGCCGATCGGAACCTGCGCCGCACCCTCGATCTGCTCGTCGAGCCGAAGAAACGCCCGACGCTCGATGCGGGCGCGATCGAGGACGCCGCCCTGATCCTGGTGGCCGAGCTGCAGAACGACGGTTACCTGCGCCCGGTCGTCCGCGTGCGGGTGCACCGCGACTCGGGTGCGACCGAGGATTTCTCCTGGGATGAATCGCTGGCCACGCTGCTGCCGCGGCCGCTGGCGGCGCCGAAGGTGGAGTTTCACCTGCAGCCGGGCGTGCGCTACACGGTCGACGACGTCGCGATCCAGGGCCTCAGCGCCCTGCCGGAGAAGCAGGGCAAGGCTTATTTCCGGGACGAGAGCTACCTGTTGCCGCTGGCGTCGACGCGGATCTACACGCCCGCCCGGTTCGCCCGCGCCCAGTCCAACCTGGAGGAGGAATTGAAGCAGCGCGGCTATGCGTCGGCGCGGGTGCAGGGCACGGAGGCGGCGCGCGACGACCACAGCGGGAAGGTGCGGGTGAGCGTGACCGTCGACGAGGGTCCGCGCTGGGTGGTCGACCGGATCGAGCTGGCCGACGAGAAGATCGACCCGGTGCCGCCGCCGGCGTTTTTCCAGCGGCACATCGGACTGCCGTATTCCTCGATCTGGCGGCAGGACACCGAGGCCCGGTTGCGGCGCTTCTACCACGAGCGCGGGTATGTCGATGCGACGGTGGCGCTCGCGGCGGAACCGGGCGAGCCGGCGCACGGCCTGCGCCCGGTGGTCATCCGCGCGACGATCCAGCCGGGGCCGAAGGTGATGGCGGGACCGGTTGAATTCAAAGGCAGCACCGCGGTGAAGCCGGCGGTGCTGCAGCGGCAGGTGCACCTCGTGCCCGGCGAGCCGCTCAACCCGGCCGAAGTGGCGGAGGCGCGCCAGCGACTCATGCGCCTGGGCGTGTTCCGGGGCGTCGAAACCAGCTACGACCCCGCCGCGGGAACGACGCGGAGCCCGGTGTACACGCTCGAGCGCGGCCGGGAACAGGATTTCAACCTGCTGCTCGGGTGGGGCAGCTACGAGCGCCTCCGCGGCGGCGTCGAGTACCAGCACTACAACCTGTTTTCCCGCGCCCACCAGGTCCGGGCGGACGTGATCCAGTCAACGAAGAGCTCGAGCGGCGAGGTGAACTACCTCGTGCCGCAATTGTTCGGCGAATCGATCGACGGCACGGCGCGCCTCTTCGGCCTGCACCGGCAGGAGCGCGCATTCGAGCGCCAGGAATTCGGCGGCAGCTTCGGCGTCAAACGCCACCTGCACACGCTCGGCGGCGACCTCGGCGTGACCTACACGTACCAGTCGTTGCGCGTGGCGAACAGCACGCTCAGCACCGCCCCGGTGGACCTCGGCCAGACCAACGTCGGGAGCGTCGACCTGACCTTCAATCGCGATGCCCTCGACAACCCGTTGCGGCCGCGGCGCGGTTACCGGCTGTTCGTGCGCTCGGAGCTCGCCGCCAAGGCGCTCGGCGGCGAGGTCGACTACCAGCGCGTCGAACTCGGTGGCGCCTGGCACACGCCGTGGGGGCGCGGGCGGTGGATCCACGTGGGGATGACGCATGGCGTCATCACGACCTTCGGCAACAACGGTGCGGGCCTGCCGGCGAACAAGCGCTTTTACCCCGGGGGCGAGAACACCGTGCGCGGTTACCAGGAAGGCGAGGCGGCGCCGCGGGCGGCGGACGGGAGTTTCGTGGGTGCGAAAACCTACACGCTGCTCAACCTGGAGTTCGAGCAGGCGCTGACGCGGGACTGGAGTGTGGTGACTTTTGGCGACGCCCTCGGCATCTCGGACCGGCTGGGCTCGTATCCTTGGAACGAGGTGCTGACGTCGGTGGGGCTGGGATTGCGCTACAACTCGCTGGTCGGCCCGATCCGCCTCGAATATGGCTACAACCTGAACCGGCGGCCCAACGACCCGTCTGGCACACTGCATTTCTCCGTCGGATTTCCGTTCTAGCGGCCGGCCGGCGCGGAGTGACGCTGGTCCGCCAACCTCGCCGGGCGCAAACGGCGGTCGTCGATCGCCGCTGCATCAAGGCCTGCCCCGTCGGTGCAGCCTGCACTCCGGGCCGGTTCAGCCCGCCGGGGCGCGGGCTCCCTCGTACCAATCGTCCCGCGTGAGCGGCAGGTACGACCGGCCGCGGGCGTCGGGCCTCGCGAGCAGCACCTGATAGAGCGCGAGGTGGCCGCGGGCAAAGCCGTGCGCCGATCCGGCCATGTAGAGCCGCCAGGTCCGCCAGGTGGGCTCGTCCACGTGCGCGAGTGCGGCGTCATGCGCGGCCTCGAGGCGGCGCACCCAGTGGCGCAGCGTCAGGGCATAGTGCTCGCGGAGGTTCTCGACGTCGCGCACCTCGAAGCCGGCGCCTTCCGCGGCGGCGGCGACCACCGGGAGCGGCGGGATCGCCGAGTCCGGGAAGACATATTTCTCGATGAACGACGGGCCCTGGTGCCGGCGCGGGCGAAAACCCTCGCCGATCGCGTGGTTGAGCATCACTCCGCCGGGTTGGAGCAATGCCGACGCCGCCTGGAAGTAGCCGGGGAGCAGCCCGGCGCCGACGTGCTCGGACATGCCGACGCTGACGACCGCATCGTAGCTCCCGGGCTCGTCGAGCTCGCGGTAATCGCGCAGCAGAATCCGCACCCGCGACGCCACGCCCGCGCGCTTGGCGCGCTCGCGGGCGAGCTCGGCCTGGCGCTCGCTGAGCGTCACCCCGGTCGCGAAGACCCCGTGGGCGCGCGCCGCGTGGATCGCCAGCGCGCCCCAGCCGCAGCCGATGTCGAGCAGCCGCTGGCCGGCGCGCAGCCGGAGCTTGCGGCAGAGATGCTCCAGCTTGGCGACCTGCGCCGTGTTGAGGTCGTCGTCCGCCGACCGGAAATACGCGCAGGAGTAGACCAGGTTCCGATCGAGCCACAGCTGGTAAAAGTCATTCGAGACATCGTAGTGGAATGAGATCGCCGCGCGATCACGCTCCAGGGAATGCTGCCGACCGGCCCCGGTGAATGATCGGGACCCGACGGAACGCGACGCGGCCGGCAGGCGCAGGAAATGATGAAAGCCCGTGAGCTTGTCGCGCCAGCCCGGCGGTCGTTCCTCAAGGCGATCGGCGAGGCCGCAGGCGGTTTCCAAGTCCCCCTCGACGTCGAAATCACCGGCGACATAGGCCTCGGCCAGCGTCATCTCATCCCCTCCGCCGAACATCGCGCGCAGCGCGCCCGGGTGGCGGAGCACAATCGTGGCCGGCCGGGGGGCGGCATCGGGCCACTGCGTGTCGTCCCAGAGGCGAAAGCCCACGTCCGGCGACCGGGCCCCGAAAAGGTGATCGAGGAAGCGAACGGCCGGCTCGATGCCGGCAGGCGAGGAGGAGAGCGTGGGCATGGCGGAAGTCCAGAGTGCCACCTGACTCGCCGTGCTCCCATGGGGTGCATACCCGCCGTGCCCCGCTGCGCCCGACGGACAACCGTTTGGCCCGCGCGCGGAGTGCTGGCTGCGCCTGATCCGGAACCGCGCCGCGCCGTTGCGCCTCTAAACTGGCATGCAGACCGCCGCCGACGTCCTGAGTGTCTACTCGCTCATCGTGATCGCCACGATGATCTACCGCGGGCTGCGATCGCCGCCGCGCGGCCCCGACCACGTGCCCATCCCGCGGCGCTGAGGGCCTCAGCCGAACCGCGGGTCGTCCGCCGCCGGCGGGCGATCGTTGGGCGAATCGGTGGTGTAGTCGGCCCGATCGGCCCCGCTGCCACCGCGGGGCTTCCGGGAAATCAGCAGGTAGGCCGCCGCCACGACCGCGAGGACGACCAAGGCGACGATAATGACGTGAAGCGGGCTCATGGCGGAGATGGATGCCTGCCGGTCAACCCGAAGCGAAACCGTCGCCGGCATGGGCAACAATCTACCCGCCGCCGCGGCGACGCGCCATCGCCGGGCGTACCGGTCGGGCTCCGGGGGCCGGCCCCACGCCGCCGTCGGGCTGCGGCCGATGGCGGTTCGTCGGCGCGGCGGATATCGTGCCGGGATGCCACCCCGATCCCACTCCCGCGCCAAAGCCAAAACCAAGACCAAGGCCCGGGCCCGGCCCCACGCCGCCGCCCGCAGCGGGCGGCCGCTCTGGCGCGGCACAATTTCCTTCGGGCTCGTGACCATCCCGGTGTCGTTGCACACCGCCACGTCGCGCGAGGAGCTGAAATTCCATTTGTTGCGGAAGAGCGACCTGAGCCCGGTCAACTACAAGCGCGTGGCGGCGATCGACGGCAAGGAGGTGCCGTGGGCCGACATCGTGAAGGGTTACGAGTACGCCAAGGGCAAATATGTCGTGCTGAAGGACGAGGACTTCAAGCGCGTGGACATCGAGGCGGCGGAGACGATCGAGATCATGGATTTCGTCGCCATCGACGAGATCGACCCGGCTTTCTTCATGCGCCCTTACTATCTCGTGCCGGACAAGGGAGGCGCCAACGCCTACCGGCTGTTGCGCGAGGTGCTCGAAGAGAAGGGCCGGGCGGGCATCACGAAGGTGGTCATCCGCACCCGCCAGCACCTTGCAGCCGTGCGCGCCCGCGGAAACGCGCTGGTGCTCGAGCTGCTGCATTTCGCGGACGAACTCGTGGACCCAGGTTCGCTCGAACTGCCGGCGGCCAGGCCGGGCGGCCACCGGGAGAAGGAAATGGCTGCGCTGCTGGTCGAGCAGATGACCAACTCATGGTCACCCGAGCGCTACGCCGACGACTACACCTCGGCGCTGATGAATCTGATCCGCCGCAAGGTCGCCAGCGGCGGACGCAGCCTGCCGGAACCGCCGCACCGCCGGCGCCCGGCCGGGGAGGTCATCGACCTCGCGGCGGTGTTGCAGAAGAGCCTGGACGAAATGGGTCGGGCCGGAAAACGCCGCGGCCGCGCGGCCTGAGCGTGCGTCATGGCCAGGGCGAAGCCATCCCGATCCGCGGCCGGCGTTCCCCGCGCGCTCGGAGCCTACCGGCGGAAGCGCAACCTCCGCCGGAGCGGCGAACCGGCGGGCGGCGCGGCGGCGGCCGGCACCGCGCCGCAGTTCGTCGTGCAGAAACACGACGCCAGCCACCTGCACTACGATTTCCGCCTCGAGGCCGGCGGCGTGCTCAAGTCCTGGGCGGTCCCGAAGGGGCTGCCGCAGCGTGCCGGCGACGAGGCGCTGGCCGTGGAAGTGGAGGATCACCCGCTCGACTATGGCGGCTTCGAGGGCACGATCCCGGAGGGAAACTACGGCGCCGGCACCGTCATGTTGTGGGACCGCGGCGCCTACGCGCTTGAAGGCGGCGACTTCGCCCGCGCCCATCGCCAGGGCAAGCTGCACGTCGCGCTCGCCGGCCGGAAGCTGCGCGGCGAGTGGACGCTCGTGCGCCTGCGGCCACGGGGACGCGAGGCACGCAAGAACTGGCTGGTGATCAAGAACCGGAGCCTGGGGCGGCTGCCGCGGGCGGCCGGCGAAGCGACCGCGCCGCGCGGGGCGTCAGTGCTCACCGGGCGAACGATGCGCGAGATCGCCGGCGGTCCGCCCACGCCGAAGCGAACCCGTCGCGCCGCGGCGACGAAGGCGGCGGCACCGGCCTTCGTCGAGCCGATGAAGGCCTTGGGCGTCACGGCCGTGCCCGACGGCGACTGGCACCTGGAGATCAAGTTCGACGGCTACCGCGCGCTCGCCGCCCTCCAGCGTGGGCGCGGACCCCGGCTGTGGTCGCGCAACGGCCGGGCGCTCGGCGCGGATTATCCCGAGGTGGTTGCCGGCCTGGCCGAAATTGCCTGTCGCGATGCGTTGCTCGACGGCGAGATCGTGGCGCTCGACGAGCGCGGGCGGTCGAGTTTCCAGCTCCTGCAGCGCCGGGCGATGGCGGAGAACCGGCCGCCCATCTGCTACTACGCCTTCGACCTGCTGCGATTGAACGGGCGCGACCTGCGCGACGAACCGATCGAAACGCGCCGGCAGGAACTCGCGCAGCTGCTCAGCGCGCCGCCCGATGCCGTGCGGCTGTCGCCGGTGTTCCAGGTGACGCCGCGGCAGCTGCTGCAGGAGGTCGCGCGCGCCGGCCTCGAGGGCATCGTGGCCAAGGCGGCGGAATCCCGGTACGAGCCGGGCCGGCGCTCGGGCGCATGGCTGAAGTGCCGCATCGCCCGCGAGCAGGAGGTCGTGATCGGCGGCTTCACGCCCCCGGAAGGCGGACGCAGGCATTTTGGCGCGCTGCTGGTTGGCTATTACCAAGACAAGAAACTCCGGTACGCCGGGAAGGTCGGCACCGGTTTCGACGACCAGGGGCTTGACGACCTGTTCGCCCTTTTCCGTCCGCGGCGCCGCCACACGACGCCGTTCGCGCGCGAGGCGGGCGACACCTGGCGCGCCGAGACTCGGGGCGCGACCTGGCTCAAGCCGGATCTCGTCGGCCAAGTGCGCTTTGCCGAATGGACGCAGGGCGGGCGGTTGCGTCATCCGGTATTTCTCGGGCTGCGGCGCGACAAGCCCGCCGCCGAGGTCGTCCGGGAAGCGGTCGCGGCTGACGCCGGCCGGAAACGATCCTGAAACGCGCGAACCGGTCCGGGCTCGCCGGGTCCAACGGGAGATGACCGACGAATCCCTTCCCGTGCTGTTCGTCAAAACCGGCTGCCCGTGGTGCGAGGACGCGGCGCGTTTCCTCAGCGACCACGGCGTCGGGTTCCGCGAGCAGAACGTGACCGTGGACCGGTCGGCTTACGACCGCATGCGGCAGGTCTCGGGCCAGACGAAGGCCCCGGTGCTCGACTGGCACGGCGAGGTGCTGGCGGATTTCGGGGTGGACGAGTTGAAGGAGTTCCTCTGGCAGCATGGCCGCCGCCTCGAGGACAGCTGAAGGCAAGAGCTGGAGGCGGGGCGATCAGCCCCGCGAGGCTTGGATGCGAATCTGGCCACCCACGCGACCGATGGGACCGCCGGAATGCAGCTCCGCCGCCAACGGACTCGAACGGGCCGCGGCCCTACGGCCCCACACCGGCTTCGATCGCTGACGCCGCAACCGGCTCGCCAGGGAGGCCGAGCTCGGGCCACGCGGCGGAGTCTGCGAGCGCATCGAAAGGCGACGAGACATCGAGCAGCCGGCGGCAGTCGTCACGGCAGGCGAGACAGGCGGTCGCGCACGCGCCGCAGGCCGGGACGCGCGCCGCTTGCTGGCGCGCCTCGTGGTGGCAGTCGTCGCAGGTGGTGACGCAGGCGTGCAGCAGGTCGTGGACGGAATGATCGAGCAAACGGTCCTGGCGGTGCAGGACTTGCACGGCGGCCTCGCACACCGTGGCGCAGTTGAGCGTGGTGCGAATGCAGCCGCGCACGCGGGCGGGGTTTTCCTGGTCGAGGCACGCCTCCGCGCCGGCCAGGCAAGCTTGGATGCAATCGGCCAGCGCCTTCAGGGCGGCGGCGCGCGCCTCGAGCCACGCCGCCGTGGGGCGGCGGGGGGCAGGCGGAGAAACGGTCGGTTTCATGAGGTGAGCATAGAGCCGCAGATACCCGGCGGCCATCGGGTGTCCACCCGCCACCCGAATGGGGCGGGCCCGGTGTTTTGACCCGCCTGCCACCCCACGCGAACGGGGTGGGGCCGCCCAGCGCCCGATCCGGGAACGGGTGTTTCCCCAACGGTTGCGCGGGAGGCCAGCCGATTGTTCGGCGCCGCCGGCGGGATAGATTGGGCGCACACCCGCATATTTCCCGTTTTCATTCCTGCAACCGAGGAGGCCCGTCATGAACCATCAGCTCACCCAATGGAACACGTTCCGCAAACTCGAGGACGTACACCACCGCCTGGCCGGCCTGTTTGAGCGGACGCCGTTCCGGCGCGACCGCGAGGAATCGATGGCAGAGTCGGCCTGGGCGCCGCTCGTTGACATCGAGGAAAACGAGAAAGGCTACGAGGTGCGGGCCGAGTTGCCCGCACTGAAGCGCGACGACATCAAGGTGAGCGTCGAGGGCGGGGTCCTCGTGATCGCCGGCGAGCGCAAGCAGGAGGAGGGCAAGAAAGGGAAACGCTACCACCGCGTGGAGCGCTCCTACGGCAGTTTTGTCCGCAGCTTTAGTCTGCCGGACGACGCGGATGCGGCGCAAATCAGCGCCGCCTACCGGGACGGTATCCTTGCCGTCTCGATACCCAAATCCGAGCAGGCTCGTCCGCGCGCCATCGAGGTAAACGTGGGGTGAGCCGGCGATGAGCGCGTGGGACCTGTGCGATCCGGCGTCCGGCCGCGTGGCCGCCGGATCCGCTCTTCGGAACGGGATCCTCATGGTGGTCGACGACGATCCCGCCCTCACGGCTCCGGAGGACGGCGTGCCCGTGCGCCGTCCCCCGCGGCCGCCGCTCGGCTTCCTCGCGGGGCTGGTCGTGCTCGCGATCGTGCTCGCGATCGCCGTGGGCCGCGCCCGGTCGGCCGGACGCATGGCCGCCGCGCTGCGCCTCGAGTTGACGGAAAGCCGCCGCGACTATGCCAGCTTGCAGGCGAGATCCGAGGACGCCCGTCGCCAATCCGCGGCATTGCAGGCGCGGGTCCAGGAAACGGAGGACAAGCTCAAGGCGCTCCAGGGCAGCGCCGACCTGGCGAACGCGACGACGGAGGATCTGCGCGGCCAGCTCGCCAAGGCGCAGGGTGCGCTCGCGGACCTCCAGGTTCGCTTCGAGGAGGCCAGCGCGGTTCGCGGCCGGCTGGAGGAGGTGGAGAGTTCGAGCGCGCAGACGCAGCAGGCATTGCGGGCCGCGACGGAGAAAATCCAATCCCTGCAGGGCGAACTGGCCGCCGCGGGCGCCCGTGAACGGGCGCTGCAGGCCCGCGTCGAGCCGGCGAATTCCGCAGCCACGCCGGCGGGCGGACGCTGATCGCCTGAGGTGCCGGGACGCCGAGCGATTGCCCGTTAAGCCATTTTGAAACGGAGGCTGGGCGTGCCGGCGGACGGCGAATACTTGCCAGAGCGGGCTACTCCGCGCCGGGCCGGACGAGGGGAACTAGCTCCGCCGGGCAGATGTGAGGCGGGCTTTGCGCTCCGGATCGGGCCCGGCGGGCGGCTCCGGCTTTTTGTCCGCGATCCACCCCTCGAGTTCGTCCATGGTCCGCAGGAACTCCTTCTCGAGATCCACGCCGTACATCTTTGAGAGGACCAGCACGCACCAGAGGCAGTCGGATAACTCGTGCGCCAGTTTTTGGTCGACGCCCGGCACGTCGCGGATACCGCCCTTGGCCATCACGAGTTTCATCAGGTCACCCACGTCCACCACGAAACCCTGCATCACCTCTTCCTTTGTCCATTCGCGCCGGAATTTCGCCTGCTCGAATTCAGCGAAGCGCCTTCGGATCTCCATGGCCCGTTCACTTAATTTATCGATGTCCATCGGAAGAGTTGGCCTGACTTTGGGCGAGGGGAGGTCCTTTCGGCCCGACGCCTGCGTTCAGCCAAGGCTGGGCGCCAGATCGGACATCGGCTCGCCGGCTGGCCGGGCCTTGCTTCCGTACCAGGCTTCGTCGGGTGCTGCCGGCCTCACGCCGGCATCAGCCGGCGGCGTGAAAGTTCTTGGGGCGGGCCCCCGGGGGTGGTCAGGCCTTCTTGATGTGACTAAGCACATTGATGACGACGCCGTTTGGATCTACGGCGAAAAAACGGCGGACACCCCACGGCTCCGATGTCAGCGGATAGACGATCTTGATCCCCCGCGCCACGGCCTTCGCATGCACCGAATCGACATCGCCGACCTCCACGGAGATCGCGGGCACCGGCGACGAAGGCTGTGCTTTCAAGACCGTAACCTGCGCGGTCGGATTCTGGGGTGAGACAAACGTCATGATCCAACCCATATCCATGCCGAGGTTGAATCCGAGAAACTCGGTGTAGAATTCCCGGCTCTCGTCCATGTGATCGGAGCTGATGTCCGGGACTACGCGTTGAATCGACATGAATGGTTTGGTCCTTTGCGGCCGAACGTTTCAGATATGCCGCGCGCGGGCGAGCGTTTGTTTCCGTGGCGAAAGCCGCCGTGCTCGTGGCGCGGAGATTCGTCACATCCTACGCCGCGAATTTCCGGTGGCGATGCGGTCGGATTCAACGGGCGAGGCCGGCATGCGGCGGGATGGAAGCTTCTGCTTGAGGCGGAGCACGGGCGCGAAGAGGTCGCCCCGGCGGGCCACGCGCGCCAGGACCTCCTTCGGCCCGAAGCGCAGCCGGTCGGCCTTCTTCGTGCGGACGGCGCCCTCGACCTCGGCCCAGGCGAGGGGAGTCGAGACCGACGGCTCCGGCGTGGCCCGCAGCGAGTAGGCGCACACGGTCGTCTTGTGGGTGTCGTTCTGGCTCCAATCGATGAAGACCTTCCCCCCGCGGAGGTCCTTGCGCATGTTGGCGGTGACATCATTCGGCAGCTCCGCCGCGAGCTCTTCAGCCAGGGCCCGCGAGATGGCCTTCGTGGCCCCGAAGGTCGCGGGCGTGTTGAGCGGCACGTAGACCTGAAGGCCCTTTGAACCCGACGTCTTGGGAAACGAGCCGAGGCTGCGGTCGGCCAGCCGCGCACGGATCTTCATCGCCACCCGCGCGCACTCGAGCAGTCCCGCGCCGGGGCCCGGGTCGAGATCGAACACCATGACCGTCGGCCGGGCCGGGGCGGTTGCGGCGCGCGCGAGCGAAACGTGCAGCTCGAGGTCGGCGAGGTTGGCGGCCCAGACGAGCGCCGGCAGCGTGTCGACGACGCAATACCGGATCGTCCGCTGGCTGCGCGTCGAAGTGACGGCGACCGTCGGCAGCCAGCGGGGCCGGTGGGCCGGGCAGTTCTTTTCGTAGAAGAAGAACCGGCCGACGCCGTCGGGATAGCGTTTCATCGTGAGCGCGCGGCCCGCGAGGTGCGGCAGCAGGACCGGGGCGATGTCGATGTAATAGTGGATCACGTCGCCCTTCGTGAATCCCGTCTCCGGGTACAGCACCTTGTCGAGGTGCGAGACCTCGATCTCCTGTTTGCCGATTCGCAATAGCGTTGATGAGGCGCGGCTCATGGGCCGGCGATTCTAGGGCGCCGGGTGACGCCCGCCATCAGGCGGAATGTGGCGAGGAGGGTCGGGTAGGTGGGGCCCGCACTCCGTGCGGGCATGGCATCGCGGCGTAAAGCCGCTCCTACAGCGGAGGCGGTCTACTTCGAGGCCAGCAGGCGCAGGAGCGCGCGCTCGGCCGGGCTCAGGGCGATGCGGCGGCGCGAGGTGGCCTTCTCGGCCGGAAACGCGACCGGCAGCGTGCCATCGAGGTAGGCGGCGACCACCCGCGGGTGGATGTAGCACTGGCGGGCAATCGCGGGCGTGTTGCCCAGCAGGCGCGCAACCTCGGCGGCGGCGTCGGCAACCCGGCGTTTGGTCTTGGGCCAGCGGGCGAGCTCGGGCGAACCGAGCAGCCGGGCCGCGGAGAGCGTGCCGGCCCACGTGCGAAAATCCTTGGCGGTGACGTCGGCGCCGGCGGCGGCGCGCAGGTAGTCGTTCACGTCGCCCGAGGTGATCGAGTGGATGTGGCCGTCGTCCCCGACAAACTGGAAGAGATCCTGCCCGGGCAGGTCCTGCAACCGGCGGAGCAGGGCGGCCAGGCGCGGGTCGCGGCGTTCGATCTCGTGCCAGCGCCCGCTCTTGCCGCGAAAATGGAACCGCATCGTGGTGCGGCCGACGTCGACGTGGCGGTTGCGGAAGGTCGTGAGGCCGTACGAGTGGTTGGCCTGGGCGTATTCCTCGTTGCCGACGCGGATCAGTGTCGACTCAAGCAGGCTGACGAGGGCGGCGAGGACGGTCGCGCGGGCCAGCGGCGGACCGCGCAAGTCGCGCGCCACCCGCCGGCGGATGGCCGGGAGCCGGCGGCCGAAGTCGAGCAGGTGTTCGAACTTCGAGCGGTCGCGCGCGGCGCGCCAGTCCTCATGGTAACGGTATTGCCAGCGCCCGCGGGCATCGCGGCCGGCCGCCTGGAGGTGTCCGGCGGGATCGCCGCAGATCCAGACGTCGCGCCAGGCGGGCGGGATCGCGAGCCGCCGGATCCGCGCGAGCGTCCGCGAATCGCGCACGGCCCGGCCGCGGGCGGTGCGATACCGGAATCTTCCCGGTGCGCCGAGCCGGGAGAATCCCGGGGCGAAGCGGGTCACATAGCGAACACGCGATCGGACGGGTTTGGCGCGGGGCGGCTGCTTCATGGGCTGCGGGTAAATTAAGCGGGGCAAGGGAGAGTTTCTCGCGGGAGAGCTCCCTGACCCGGCGAAGAACCGGCGAGGAGGGAAACCATCGGGGCGTAAAGCCCCGCCGGCCTGCAGAGGACAATGGTACCGTGGTGGAATGCGACCCGCGGGTGCGGTTCCGGGAAATCCTCCATGGCCTGCCGCGGAACCATTGCCGGGGCGCGCTTTCGGGAGGAGTATGCCAGCGTTGGAAGTGAAACGCACCGGGCCCGTCCTGCGCCCGGACAGCAAGCGGGTGTTCTTTCGCCCGTTCGAGCTGCCGACGCGCGAACGCCTCATTCGCGTGCTGGCGCGGGTGATGGCACTCGACGACGACGAGGCCGCCCGGGACGCCCAGCAGGTCCTGCACTCGTTCGTGGGCCGCCACCAGAAGCTGCGGGAGTACCTGCTCCACCGGTTCGACGAGGTGCGGGGCGACCTGATCACGGACCAGCCGGTGCACGAGCACCGCCGCCTGCTGATCGGCTCGTACCTGACGCAGGAGTATGCGCTGGAGGCGGCGGCGCTGTTCAATCCCTCGATGGTGCCGCACCCGGACCAGTCGGGCGTGGCGCCCGGCCACCTGCGCGCGGTGCTGAGCCTCCGCGCCACGGGCGAGGGGCACATCTCGTCCATTTGTTTCCGCACCGTCGAGGTCGGGCCCGGCGGCAGCATCAACGTGAATCCGCCGACGCGGTTCGTCACGGCGGCGGCCGCGTACCCGAACGCCCTCTTCGAGAAGGTGCTGTTCGAGCGCAAGCTCGGCGAGCTGGGCCTGCTCGGGGCCTTCGCGGGCGCGGTGCTCGAGCGGCTCCCGCAGGATTTCACCCTCGACGAGCTGCACGCCGTCGTGAACAGCCGCCTGCGCCAGGCGTGGTCGTCCGACCGCGACCACCAGCAGCACGTGGCGAGCGGCATCGTCGCCCTGGCCCGCTCGAACTACGAGCTGCGCTTCGACCCGTCCACGCGGCTGTCCGAGCGCGTCATCTTCCCGTACACGCCGGCGCAGAGCCGCGGCATCGAGGACGCGCGCTTCGTGGCCTTCCGCGAGGACGACGGTCGCATCAACTACTACGCGACCTACTCGGCCTACGACGGCGAGATCGTGCTGCCGCAGATCGTCGAGACGCGGGATTTCCTCGATTTCCGGATCAGCACACTCAATGGCCCGGCGATCCGCAACAAGGGCCTCGCGCTGTTCCCGCGCAAGATCGACGGCCACTACGCCATGATCTCGCGGCAGGACGGCGAGAACCTCTTCATCATGTTTTCCGAGATGCTGCACTTCTGGCACGAGAAGCGGCTGCTGATGCGGCCGACCGAGGCCTGGGAGTTCGTGCAGATCGGCAACTGTGGCTCGCCGATCGAGACGCCCGAGGGCTGGCTGCTGCTGACGCATGGCGTCGGCCCGATGCGGCGCTATGTGCTCGGCGCGGCGCTGCTGGACCTGGCGGACCCGCGGCGGGTGATCGGCCGCCTGCGCGAGCCGCTCCTCACGCCGGGGGAGGAGGAGCGGGAGGGTTACGTGCCAAATGTCGTCTACAGCTGCGGCGGACTCGTGCACGACGGCCTGCTGATCCTGCCCTATGCCATGAGCGACCAATGCGCGGGTTTTGCGCACGTGGCGCTCGACGCGCTGCTGGCCGAGTTGAAGCGGCACCCGGGGGGCGAGACATGAGCCGGCGCCCTCCCTCGGGCCGCCTCGCGCTGATCGGCAGCTACCCGCCCCGGCGGTGCGGGATCGCGACGTTTTCCCACGACGTCTACCGGGCCCTGGTGGAGCAATTCCCCGGCGTCGACTGCCAGGTGATCCCGGTGAACGACCAGCCCGGTTACGAGTATCCCCCCGAGGTGCGGTTCGAGATCGACGAGCTCGACGACGCCTCCTACCAGCGCGCCGCCGAATTCATCAATTTCAGCGAGGCCGAGATCGTGATCCTGCAGCATGAGTTCGGGATCTACGGCGGCCGGGCGGGCAGCCACATCCTGACCCTGCTGCGCGACCTGCAGGTGCCGGTGGTCACGCACCTGCACACCATCCTCGATCGTTTCAAACCGGCGCCCGGCCGCGTGCTGGACGAGATCATCCGGCGCTCGGCGCGGCTGATCGTCATGAGCGAGCGCGGCCGCCGGATCCTCGAGCGCAACCACGCGGTGAATCCCGCCCGCATCGACGTGATCCCCCATGGCATCCCCGACATGCCCTTCGTCGATCCGAGCTTCTACAAGGACAGCTTCGGGGTCGAGGGGCGGAAGGTGCTGCTGACCTTCGGCCTGCTCAACCCGATGAAGGGCATTGAGCACATGATCGCGGCCCTGCCCGAAATTCTCCGGGTCGTGCCGGACGTCGTGTACATCGTGCTGGGGGCGACCCACCCCGGCATCCTGCGCCACGAGGGCGAGAGCTACCGGCTGCGGCTCGAGCGCCTGGTGCACCGGCTCAACCTCGGCGAGCACGTGATCTTCTACAACCGGTTCGTCAGCCTGCCCGAGCTGCAGACGTTCATCGGCGCGGCCGACGTCTACGTGACGCCCTACCTGGCCCGCGAACAGATCACCTCGGGCGCGCTGGCCTATGCCTTCGGTTGCGGCAAGGCGGTCGTGTCGACGCCCTATCCGCACGCCCGGGAACTGCTGGCCGATGGGCGCGGCGTGCTGGTGCCCTACGCCGACAGCGCGGCCCTCGCGCGCGAGATCACCGCGTTGCTGCAGGACGAGGCGCGCCACAACGCGATGCGCAAGCAGGCCTACCTGCTCGGCCGCGAAATGACCTGGGCCAACGTCGCCCGCCGGATGATGGCGAGTTACCAGCGCGGCCGGTTCGGGCCGGTGCGCCGCCGCCTCGCGCTGCGCACGCTCGGGGAGGAGCGGCCGGCCATGCCGCCGCTGGTGCTCGACCACCTGCGGCGGTTGACCGATGGCACCGGCATCCTGCACCACGCGGTGCACCTCGTGCCGGAGTTCGCGCAGGGCTACCACACGGTCGACAACGCCCTGGCGCTGCGCCTCGGCGTGTTGCTGGAGGAAACCGGCGAGGCCGCGGCGGTGCATCCGCTGATCTCGACGTACGCGGCGTTGGTGAGCCACGCCCTGGTGCCGGCGACGGGTCGCTTCCACGACCGGTTGTCGTTCGGCCGCGCCTGGGATTTCGAAGCCTCCGACGTGACGCTCGGCACGGTCGTTTGGGCGCTGGGCACGTGCGTCGGGCGGATGAACCTGATGGGCTTGCAGCGCTGGGCGGCGCAGTTGCTCGGCCAGGCGCTGCCGGCGCTGGCCACCGCGACGGAGCCGCGCGCCTGGGCGCTCGGTTTGCTCGGGCTGCAGGAGTATTTCCGGCGTTTCACGGGCGATCGCTTCGCCGCGCAGGTGCGGGAGTCGCTCGCGGCGCGGCTCCTGGCCGAGTTCGGGCGGCACCGGCGGCCCGGCTGGATGTGGTGCGAATCGAGCGTCGGTCCCGCCGCGGCGCAGCTGCCGCAGGCGCTGATTCGCGTCGGGCGCGAGCGGGGGCTGCCGGAAATGCTGCAGACCGGCCTGCAGAGCCTGCGCTGGCTGATGGACCGCCGGCGCGCCCCGGGCGGGGAGTTTCGCGCCGTCGCCGGGCTCGACGACAGCGAAACGCGCGTGACGGCGGAAAGCGAGCAGAGGCCGACGGAGGCGGCGGCGGCGGTCGCGGCCTGCCTGGAGGCCTATGCGGCCACGGGCGACGCGGCGTGGCACGAGGACGCCCGCCGGGCATTCGAATGGCTCCTGGGCAGCAACGACCTTGGCGAGCCGCTCTACGACGTCACCAGCGGCGGCTGCCGCGACGCGCTGCTCATCGACCGGGTGAATTTGAACGAGGGCGCGGAGGCCACGCTGGCGTTCCTCACGGCCCGGCAGGAGATGCGCCTGGTCAAACTGGCGATGAGTTCCTTCAACCAAGCCGCGGAACCTCCCGCGGCTGAGGCCGAGGCCGAGACCGCGGAGGCGCCGCCGGAGCTGGTGAACGAACCGCCGCCGGCCGGCGCGGTCCCGCCGGGCATCAAGCTGGAGGAGCGGCTGCAGGCTGCGATGCCCAGCCCGCGCGGAGGGCGCTCCACCTAGCGGCCCACCGCGCCGAGCAGGTCGGCGAGACGGAAGCCGACCACGGCGGAATAGGCGTCGCCGGCGCCGTAGTACAGGAGCGCAAGGTCGTCGGCGAGTTCGAGGCCCGTGGGGAACACCACATTGGGCACGAAGCCATTGCGTTCGAAATCCAGCTCCGGCACGAACACGGCGTCGGAGGACACGCCAAGGACCTTGGCGGGATTGGCGAAGTCGAGCAGCAGCAGGCCGCCGGCGTAGCGGCCCGGATCCGCGAGGTCGAGGCGCCGGTCGTTGCCGTGATAGAACTCGAGCCAGCCGACGGACGTGCGCACGGGCGGCGCGCCGGCGCCCAGGCGCTCGCGTTCCCACTCGAGGCGCGGGCGGCGGAGCGGCACGGGCGAGCCCCAGTCGAGGAGATCGGGCGACGTGGCCAGCCACATCTCCGGCCGCGTGAGCGCCGACGACAGCGACGGCCGGTGCAGCGCGGTATAGCGCCCGTCGATGCGCTCGGGGAAGAGCACGACGTCCTTGTTGTCCGGACAAAGGATGAGCCCGTGCCGGGTGAAGGTGCGGAAGTCGGGCGTCGATGCGAGCGCGGTCGCGGCGCCATGGCGCGAAACGGCGACATAGGTGATGTAGAACACGTCGCCGATGCGGGTGATGCGCGGGTCCTCCACGCCGTACTCCTCGAGGTCGTTCTGCGGCAGGAAGCGGGTCGGGTCCATGCGATCGACCACGCGCCCGTCGCGGCTGTGGAACAGGCACAGGTGCGAGACGAAGGTCAGGCGGAGATGGCCGTCGGCGCGAAAGCGCACGCTGCGCGTGTCCAGCCGCTCCACCACCTCCTCCCGCACCCAGTCGAAGATCAGGCGGCGCGCGGGAAATTCCCAGCGCGGCAGCGCGATCCAGCCCGGGCGTTCCTCGACGGGGACCTCCGCCACCCGTGCGAGCAGCACGGTGGCGCCCTCGAACAGCGCCACCGCGGGATTGAAGACGCCGGCCGGCTTGAGATTGTCCTGGGAAGGGCCGACGTCACCGGGGCCGAGCAGTCGATGCGTGAAAAGTCGTGGGAGTGCCATGTGCCTGAGCTGACCGACGATCGGCCGCGCCGTTCCGGCATCGCGGGCAAGACCCCGCCGCCCGCACGGACGACACCGGTGCAGACCTCAGGTTGCCGCCTGATGGCGACGCCGAGCCGCGCGACCTAAATTGCGCGTCAAGTCCCGGCCGCGCTGGAAACATGCAGTCCGTCCGTATCCCGGGCGAGCGGGCGCGCGCGGCGGCGAATCCCCGGGTTCAACCCAACGAGATCATGCCCAGGACATCCAAATCCAGCCGATCGCGCAGTGACGGCGGCAATTCCAGCCGATCGCGCAGCGCCAGTTCCCACCGCGGTGACGTCAGTCGCAGCGCCCACGCGCGCTCCGACCCGTCGAACGACTCCCGTCATGCGCGTTCCGCCTCGAGCGGCCACGGCCGCCGGAGCTCGTCGTCCTCGCAGGATAGCGAGGAAGACTTCGCCCCGTAACGGGCGCGCCGGAGCGGGGTGGCCGATGCCGCCCCGGCGCACGGCGGGTGGGAACCGCCTTCCTTGACGGGCACTCCTCTTGCTCGAGCAGATTAACTTGAACTGTAGCCGCGTTGGAGCGCAGCGACAACGTGGCAGCTCCCGGACCACGCTTTCGCCAGCGGCTCAAGCGCGGCTACGCCTCTTTAGAAAAGGCCGCAGAGGAAACCCAGCAGCGCCTCGGCGGACTGAAGCCGTGGGCGCCGACCGTCCTGCGCTCCCGTCAACCGGGCCGACACCCGGCCCACCGCAGCCACTCTAGCCAATCCGGGCCCGGCGGCCATCAGGCGGGTTCCGGCCATGGAGTTCGGGGCCGCATGCGGGCCGGCTGCCCGAAAGGGCCGAATCTCGTAAATGGATTTTCAAACTGCGGCGGCTGAGCGCGTGGCGCCGGGTCCGAGGTTGCCGGCGGAAGGGAATAGCCCTCAATGCCGCGCACCATCGGGCGCTTCCCGCCTGGTTCACCGGGTCTTTGCCCGGTCCACTTTCCCCGGTGCCGACGGCACCAATTTTCCCGAAACATGTCCGTTTGCTCCATGCCACGCCCGGGCCGACATTGCGCCATGAACCTGAAGATCCACCTGCCGCCGAAGAAACGCCGGCTGGCGATCCTGGGATTCCTGATTCTTGCGCTTTGTGGCATGGTGGCGGCCGCGTCCATCCCGACGGGGCGACGCAGCGCGGCCAAAAGAAACGAAAAGGCTCCGGCACCGGCCGCGCCGGTGGACGAGGGTGCGTCCGGAGCGAAGCGCCGGTCGGGCACCGAACCGGTGCCGGAAAAGCTGCAGCTCGCGACCGGGGAAATGCCGGACGCGACCTTCAAGCATTTCACCGGCCAGGATGTGTACTCGAGCGACCGGCGGTACCTCGGCGCCGTGAAGGATTTCATCATCGACGCGGCCTCGGGAAACGTGACCTGCGCGATCGTCTACACGGGCGGATTCTTCGGCCTCGGCGACCATCTCTACCTCGTGCCGATCCACGCCATGAAGTTCTCCGTCGACCGCTTCACGCTGCCGGTGTCGAAGGCCGAGTGGGTGCAATCGCCGTCGCTCGACGAGAAGGACTACGAACAAGGTCTCTTGGTGGTGCACCCAGGCGAACTGCAGAAGCTGGAGGAGATCTATCATCAGCGTCCCGGTGGGTTGACCGGACACGAGCAGTTGCGCCTCCTCTACGTGCGCGCTTCCCGCCTCGAGGGACGCACCGTGCACAGCGGCCTCGACGGCGAATTGGGCCGGATCAAGTCCATCGTCATCGACCCGGATCGCGGCAAGGCCGCGGCGCTGCTGGTGCCCGCGGCCAGCGTGGCCGGCGAGAGCCAGAATGTGTTCGTGCCGCTCTCGCGACTGCAGGTGAGCTGGACCGGGGCCGACGCGATCGGAACCGACCTGAGACTGGCGGAACTTCGCCGCGTGGCGGGGGTGTCGCCGGAGGCCAGCCCGCGACTGAGCCTGTGACGATCGCGGGGGTTGGCGGATCCAGCCCTCCCGCCGGTGGGCGAAAAGTCGACGCATGCCTCGACCGACGTTCCGCCTCAAGGGCGACGGCCGACGCCGGCGCTGTCGCTCCACGCCGGGGTCAGGCAGCCGGCGGCGTGCAGGACGCGATGGCTTTCGGCGATGACATCAGCGGTGGACTCATGGAGGTACGAGTCGGGCAGGGTTGGATCGGAGAGCATTTCCAGCGCGACCCAACGGTCGTAGCCGGCCTCGCGCAACATCTCGCCCCAGTCCGCGAAGGGAATGAGGCCGCGGCCCGGCACGAGCCGGTCGTTGAGGCGGCGCGGTCCGCCGTTGCGCCAGTCGCTGGCGTGGACGAGTGCGACCGAGTCGATGCTTTCCCAGACATGCGCCAGGATCTCGGGCTGGTCCCAGACATTCCACAGGTCGCAAACGAGGCCAAACGACTCGTGGCCCACCGCGTAGGCGAGGGTCACCGCCTCGGACCACGTGCAGATGAAGCTGTCGGTGTTCATCATCACCGAGTGCAGCGGCTCGAACGCCACGCGCACGCCGCGCGCGGCCGCCTCGCTGGAAAGGCGCACGGCGTTCTCGAACAGGACCTCGCGCGCGTGGGCCAGGTCGTGGTTGGGGGCCCGGCCGCTGATCAATACGTACACGGGCTTTTCCTCCGGCAGCGCGCCGCCGACAAGATCCATGGTGCGCCGCATGGCATCGAAGCGGGCCTGCGGGTCGGAAGGCTCTGCCGCCATCGAATCGGGAAAGACCGAATGGACCCGCGCCTGCACGCTGCAGACGCGCAGTCCCGCCTCCGGCACGGCCTGCAGCTGCGCGGCCGCCTGGCGCGGGTCGGTCGACAATTTCCTCTCGCAGAGCTCGATCGCCGGAATGCCGAGGCGCGTACAGAGGGCCAGGTCCTCCTCGAAGGACAGGTTCGTGGTGAATTGGCTGAGGGCGAATCGTTCCATGACGGGAGGGGTTGGGAGGTTTCCCTCACTAATCGCACGGCCAAGCGGCTGCCGCCATCGGGCCAATCCCGGGTGCACGGGCCGGTTGCAGAAGGGGGCCGGCGGCCCCGCATGGGGAGTGGTGCCATGGGCGGGATAAGGCCCCGCCCGAAATGGGCACGGGTCGCGAAACCCCGGCGCGCCGGGGACCACTAAGAAGGAAAAATCATCACCATGGCCACCACCTCCACCGCCAGCACCCTCGAAAGAAATTCCCATTCGCCAACCCTGGCGGACGAAGCCGCGGGCCACGTGCCGCGGATCCTGAGCGGCCAGCGCGCGCTCGTGACGGGCGCCAGCTCGGGCATCGGCCAGGCCGTGGCGGTCGCGTTCGCCCGGGCGGGGGCGAACGTCGCCGTCAATTACGCCCACGGCGAGGAGGGCGCGCGCGAGACCGCCGCGCAGGTCGGCGAGGCGGGGACGAAGCCGCTGGTGGTGCAGGCGGACGTCAGCAAGGAGGCGGAGGTGCGCGCGATGTTTGCGCAGGTGACCGGGGCCTGGGGCGGGCTCGACATCCTCGTCGCGAACGCCGGTATCCAGCAGGACGCGCCCTTGATCGACATGACACTCGAGCAATGGCAGCGCGTGATCGACGTCAACCTGACGGGCCAGTTCCTCTGCCTGCGCGAGGCGGTGCGCCAGTTCCGCCGCCAAGGCGTGCTGCAGGGCTTGTCGCGCGCCGCCGGCAAGATCATCTGCATGAGTTCCGTGCACGACGTCATCCCCTGGACCGGGCACGTCAACTACACGGCTTCGAAGGGCGGCATCTCGATGCTGATGAAAAGCGTGGCGCAGGAGGTCGCGCCGATGCGGATCCGCGTGAACGCGATCTCGCCCGGGGCCATCCGGACGCCGCTGAACCGGCCGGCGTGGGAAACCAAGAAAGCCTATGACGATCTCATGCGGCTCATTCCGTACAACCGCATCGGCGAGCCGGAGGACATCGGGCGCGCCGCGGTGTGGCTGGCGTCGGACCTGTCGGATTACGTCACGGGCGAGACGCTGTACGTCGACGGCGGCATGACGCTGTTCCCGGCGTTCGAGCACGGCGGGTGAAGGCGGGACCGGGGTGGCAGGCCGGGTTCATCCCGCGATCCGGCGCAAATTTTCGCGGCATAAAGCCGCTCCTACAGTGGAATGTCAGGCGCCGCTACATGTGCGGTGTGGCATAACGGCCGATGAGCGAAGCCTGCGCGAGCACCTTGCCCTTCATCGCGGCCTCGACCTCCGAACGCGACACGCCGTCGGGCAGGTCGAGCCGATCCGCGAGTGCATACAGGTGGAAAAAATAACGATGCTCGCCGTCCGGCGGCTTCGGTCCCGCGTATCCAACCTGGCCGGCATCGTTGCGACCCTGGCCGAGGCCGCGCGGGAGATGGTTCTCCGCGAGGCGTGAAGCCGCGGGGTCGAGGTTGTAGGCCACCCAGTGGGTGAAGGTGCCCTTGGGCGCATCGGGATCGTCGATGATCAACGCCAGCGATTCCGCGTTCGGCGGGACATCGACGAATTCCAGCGGGGGCGAGATGTTTTCGCCATACTGGCTGAAACGATCCGGCATCACGTCGCCGGGCGCGAAGGCAGGGGAGCTGATCTTCATCGGGCACGATAGCCTCGCCGGTGCCACCGCGGCATGGGGCGGCATCCGAGCGGGGCATGGGGCGCTGGATCCTTGGAAGCTTGGTGAAGCCCGCACTCCGGGCGGGCTGATTTGCCAGATTGGAGGCGGGACGCCCCCGTCCCGCGGGTTGGCATGCGCGCTTGCAGGTCGCGGGGTGAAGGCACCCCGCCTCCAAATCGGACCAACCTGCACCGGGTGCAGGTTCCACCCTCACCGCGGCGCGATGAGCGCGAGGCCCGAGACAGGATCGGGGCGTTTCTCGAGGGCGCCGCCGGTCAGCAGCATCACCTCGAGCGTCGGCCGCACGAGCCCGCGCAGGAGATGCCCGCCCCGCGTCGAGCCATCGCGTCGTCCCAGCACGGCGTGGGCGTGCACGGTGGCGCGCCCGTCGTTCCAGGCGATGTCGCCCGCGAGCACGAGTACCTCGACCTGCTCGTCGACCGGAAGGTGCAGGTAGTCCTTCTTCTCCCAGTCGAAGTAGGCGAGGATGGCGGACGAGAACGCGCCGATGGCGGTGAAGTGGCCGGCGTGGAGGTTCTCCCGCTGGGCGAATTGGGTGAGCCCGGCGATGACCTCATCGCCGGTGGCGAAGATGAGGGCATGGGTGGGGCCGCCGTCGCGGTTGAGCAGCTGGGATTTCATCGTTGGCTTTTTTCGACGCCGGACGCGTTGCCGGCGAGTTCGAGCAGTTGCGCCAGGTGGATGGCCCCGCGGTCGGTGGTCTGGCGGATCTGTTCCCGGCAGCTGAATCCGTTGGCGACGATGTGCGTCGTGGCTTCGGCGGCGCGCACGCGCGGCAGCAGGACGCGCTCACCGCAGGCGATCGAGACGTCGTAGTGGTCCTTCTCGAAGCCAAAGGCGCCGGCCATGCCGCAGCAGCCGGAGTCGAGGATTTCGTAGCCGACGCCGAGCCGGCGCAGGACGTGTTCCTCGCTGGTCATCTTCATGAGCGCCTTTTGGTGGCAATGGCCGTGGACGAGGGCGCGACCGGCCAGATAGGGGAGCTTGGCCTCGGGCATGCGTTGCTGGATGAACTCGCTCAACAGGAGCGTCTGGTGGGAGAGGCGGAGGGCATCCTCGTCGTGCGGCAGCAGGTTCGGCAGTTCGTCGCGAAACACCGCGGTGCAGCTGGGCTCCAGGCCGATCAGCGGCGTGCCGGCGCGGATGTCGTCGCGCAGCTCGTCGAGGATGCGCTCCAGCCAGCGCCGCGCGGTGTCGAGCATGCCGTAGTCGTACAGCGGCCGGCCGCAGCAGAGATGGACGCGCGGCACGACGACCTGCCAGCCGTGGCGTTCGAGGAAGCGCGTGGCGGCGCGCGCCACCTCGGGATGATAGTGGTTGTTGAAGGTGTCCGGCCAGAGGAGTACGCGTGGCCCGGTGGCGGGCACGGGCGTCCGGCGGAAGAACCAGTGTTTGAACGACTCGGTGGCGAACCGCGGGATCTGGCGCGCGGGCGCCACTCCGATGAGGCCCTTGATCAGCGACCTCAGGCCCGGCGCGCCGAGCAGGAAATTCGAAAGGCGCGGGAAGGCCGCGCCCAGCGGCGCCCAGCGGCCGATGAGTCCGAAGGCGTAGGCGTGCGGGGGCCGGAGGCGGTGGTGGTAATAGTGGGCGAGGAACTCGGCCTTGTACGTGGCCATGTCGACGTGCACGGGGCAGTCGCCCTTGCAGCCCTTGCAGGAGAGGCAGAGGTCGAGCGCGTCCTTGACCGGGCGGCTGCGCCAGCCGTCGGGCAATAGTTCGCCCTGCAGCATTTCGAACAGGAGGTGGGCCCGGCCGCGGGTCGAATGCATTTCGTCGCGCGTGACCATGTAGCTCGGGCACATGGTGCCGCCTTCAGCGTGGCGGCATTTGCCCACGCCCACGCAGCGCAGCGCCGCGCGGCTGAAGCTGCCCTGGTCGTCGCGAAAGCTGAAATGCGTGGCGGGCTGGGGCGGCCGGTAATTCGGGCCGAGGCGCAGGTGCTCGAGGATGCCGTAGGGGTCGACCACCTTGCCGGGGTTCATTTTCCCGGTGGGATCCCAGGTGCCCTTGAACTGCCGGAAGGCATCCATCAGTTCCGGGCCGAAGAGCTTCGGCAGGAGTTCGCCGCGCGACTGGCCGTCGCCATGCTCGCCGGAGAAGGAGCCGCCGTAACGGATGACGAGGTCCGCGGCTTCCTCGACGAAGTCGTGGTAGTGCCGCAGGCCGTCGGCATCGACGAGGTCGAAGTCCACCCGGCAGTGGATGCAGCCCTGGCCGTAATGGCCGTAGAGCGCCGGCTCGTAATGGTAACGGTCGAACAGGCTCCGGAGGTCGCGCAGGTAATCGCCGACGTCGGCCGGGTCGACGGCCGAGTCCTCCCAGCCGGGCCAGAAGTCCGGCTTGCCCTTGACGAAGGCGGTGGCGCCGAGGCCGGCCTCGCGCGCCTCCCACACGATCTTCATCTGCGCGGGGTCGTCGTAATATTTCATGTGCGGCGGCGCCTTCGCGCGGCGCAACTTCTCCTGGACGCGGCTGGCTTGGGCGTGGCAGTCCTCGCGGGTGTCGCCGCCGAACTCCACCAGCAACCAGCCCCGGCCCTCGGGCAGCAGCTGGAGGGCGTCGCGGTGCATGTGGTGCTCGCGCATGAACTCGACGAGGAGGTGATCGACGCCTTCCAGCCCGATCGGGCGGGCGGGTAGAATCTCCTTCACGTCGTGCCCGGCGGCGAAGGCGTCGGGATAGCCGAGGACCAGGAGGCCGCGGGACTTCGGCCGCGGCACGAGCTTGAGCGTGGCCTCGAGGATGACGACGCACGTGCCTTCGCTGCCGGCGACGGCGCGGGCGAGGTTGCACTGGCCGGGCAGCAGGTCGTCGAGGTTGTAACCGGAAACGCGGCGGGGAATCTTGGGGAAGCGGTCGCCGATCGCACCGGCGAAGCGCTCGCGAATGCCCTTGAGCCGCCGGTAGATGTCGCCGGTGCGTCCGCCGGCCGCGATGGCGGCGTCGAAGTCGGCTTCGGTGGCCGGCCCGAGGCGCAGGATCGTGCCGTCGTAGGTGAGCACCTCGAGCGCCTCGAGGTTGTCCGAGGTGCGCAGCCCGAGGCCGTGGTTCCGCGACAGGAGGGAATTGATGCCGCAGGAGTTGTTGCCGATCATGCCGCCGATCGTGCAGTGGTCGTGCGTGGCGGGATTCGGTCCGAAGATCAGCCCGTGGGCGGCGGCGGCCTCCTGCACGCGGTCGAGGACGACGCCGGGTTGGACGCGCGCGAGGCGCTTCCCCGGGTCGATCGAGAGGACCTGATTGTAGTGGCGGGAATGGTCCATGACCACGGCGAAGTTGCAGCACTGGCCGGCCAGGCTGGTGCCGCCGCCGCGGGAGAGCAGCGGCGCGCCGTGGCGCGAGCACACGCGCACGATCGCAATCACATCGGCCCGGGTGCGCGGCAGGACCACCCCGATCGGCGGCTGGCGATAGTTCGAAGCATCGGTCGCGTAGAGGGCGCGGGCGCCCTCGTCGAAGCGCACCTCGGCGCCGGTTTCCGCGCGCAGGTCGCGCTCGAGCGCGGGGACGTCGACGGGGCTGGGGGAGCGGGCGGGCCGGCTGGTGATGCCGGGGGTGGATTCGGTGGTGAGGACGGACATGGCGAATTCAGGCGGCGTAGCGCAGGGCGTCGGCCCATTTGAACTCGAGCCCATGGCCTGGCCGGCCGGCATCGGGTCGCAAGGCGCCGCCCTCCGGCCGCACTACGCCGGCGAAGAGCTCCCGCTCGATGCGGACGTGGTCGTGGAAGTACTCCGCATGCCGGACCGGGCGGGCGGCGCAACCTGGGTGCACGTGGAGCGCGGGCGCGCAGTGCGTGGAAAGGGGGAGGCAGGCCGCCTCGCACAGCGCGGCGATTTTCAGGAAGCCGGTGATGCCGCCGCAGCGGGTAACGTCCGCCATCACGACGTCCACCACGTCGGCCGCCAGCAGCCGGCGGTAATAATCGAGATCGTAGCCGTATTCGCCGTCGGCGATTTCCAGCGGCGCCGGCGCGCGGTCGCGCACGACCCGGAGCCCGGCGAAGTCCTCCGGCGGGAGCGGCTGCTCGAGCCAGCGCACGTCGAAGTCGCCGGCGAACTCCCGCGCGCAGGCGACGGCCTGCTTGCGGGTGTAGGCGCTGTTGGCATCGACGAACAGCTCCGCCTGCGGCCCGATGGCGCGCCGCGCGGCGCGGACACGCGCGGGATCGCGCGCGGGCTCGCGTCCGACCTTCATCTTGAAGCGGGTGAGGCCTTCGGCCGCCCAGCCCTGGAACTGCGCGGCGAGTTGCGCGTCGGTGTAGTTCGTGAACCCGCCGCTGCCGTACACCGGCAGCGAGTCGCGGACGGGCCCCAGGAGCTGCACGAGCGGCACGCCGAGCAGCCGGGCCTTCAGGTCCCACAAGGCGGTGTCGACGGCGGAGACGGCCATGGCGGTGCCGCCCTGGTGGCCGAGGTTGCGCAGCCGCGCCCACATGTCGCCCCAGAGCGCGTCGATGCCGAAGGCGTTCCGACCCGTCACGAGTTCGACCAGGTGGTCGTCGATGAGGCGGGCCGTGCCCGCGTCGGCGTAGGTGTAGCCGAGCCCGGTTTCGCCGTCGGCGGTGACCTCGACGACCACCAGGGTCGTCGCGCGCCACGCGAGCGTGCCGTCGGACTCCGGCGTGGACGTCGGAATCTTGAACGCGGCCGTGCGCACGGCCTTGACCGGCGGGAGCTCGCGGTTGACGGCGGCGGCGAGCATGGGGTCACACGAGTTCGCGCACGCGATCCTCGGCGACCGTGGAGATGATTTTCATCCGGTTCGGCGTGCCGCGGGCGAGCGACTCGGCGAAATGCAGGGCCTGCTTCGCCTTGATCTTGCCCGGCATGGGCGGCTCGTTCGGGCCGATCACGGCCTCGACGAGCACCGGGCCCGGTGTGGCGAGGGCTTGCTCGACGACGTGGCCGCACTCCGCCGGGTCCTCGATGCGGAGGCCCGGCAGCCCGCAGGCGCGGGCGATGCCGGTGAAGTCGATGGGCTCGAGGTCGCAGCCGTACTCCGGGTTGCCCAGGAACACCATCTGCTCCCACTTGATCTGCCCGAGCGTGTTGTTCTTCAGGACAAAAACCTTCACCGGCAGCCGGTACTTCACGGCGGTGGCCAGCTCGCCCATGAGCATGGTCAGGCCGCCGTCGCCGACGAACGCGACGCACTGGCGGTCGGGATGGGCGATCTGCGCGGCGTTGGCATAGGGCAGGCCGCAGCCCATCGTGGCGAGCGTGCCCGAGAGGGAGAACATCTGGCCGCGCCGCGCCGGAATCTGGCGCGCGAACCAGGTGGTGATCGTGCCCGAGTCGCAGCTCACGATGGCGTCGGGCGCGAGCCGGCGGCCGAGCTCCCAGGCGACGACCTGGGGCTTCATCGGCTTGTCGCCGCGCGTGCCGCGTTCCTCCATCAATTCGCGCCATTGCTTCATGCCCCGCTGCGCGTGACGCAGGAAGGAACGGTTGGGCTTGGGCAGGAGAAGGCTGTTGAGAAGCTGCAGCGCGGCGCGGGCGTCGCCCACGAGGCCGACCTCCACCGGGTAACGCAGCCCGAGGCGCACCGGATCGCGGTCGATCTGCACGGCGCGCGCCTGCCCGGGCTTCGGGAAGAATTCGATGTAGGGGAACGAGGTGCCGACGAGGAGCAATGTGTCGCAGTGCTCGAGCGCCTCCTGGGAGGGACGGGTGCCGAGCAGGCCGATGCCGCCGGTCGTATACGGCGAGTCATCCGGCACGCAGGCCTTGCCGAGCAAGGCCTTGACGATCGGGGCGCCGAGTTTTTCCGCGATCGCCTCCAGTTCGTCGCCGGCATGCAACGCCCCCGCGCCGGCGAGGATCACAACGCGGTGGCCCTCGTTGAGCACGCGGGCGGCGGCGCGCAGGTCGGTGGGTGACGGGATGCCGGCCCGGTGCGGCATGATCTCGGTGCGCGCATGGCCGGGCACGTTGCGCTCGGAGGCCGTGTCCGCGGACAGGGGTTCCGACTGGAGGTCGACGGGAAAGTTGATGTGCGCGACGCCACGGCGGGCGAGCGCGGTGCGGCAGGCGAGGTGCGTTGCGGCGCAGACATGCCGCGGGCCCATGATGCGGACGTTGTAGACCGACACGTCCATGAAGAGGCGGTCGAGGTTGACGTCCTGCTGCGCGTGCGTGTTGATCACGTCGTGAAAATGGTGGCCGGTGATGGCGAGGACCGGCTGGCCGTCGAGTTTGGCGTCGTAAAGGCCGTTGAGCAGGTGGATGCCGCCGGGTCCGGAGGTGGCCAGGCAAACGCCGAGCCGGCCGGTGTATTTTGCATAACCGCAGGCCATAAACGCGGCCGCCTCCTCATGGCGCACCTGGATGAAACGGATCCGGTCCTGGGCCTGGCGCAGGGCTTCCATGATGCCGTTGATGCCATCGCCCGGGAGGCCGAAGATCACCTCGACGTTCCAGGCGATCAGGGTTTCCACGAGGACGTCGGCGGCGGTTTTGCTGGCCATAGGGGGAAGGGATCGAGAGTTGGTGGTGAGCCCGGTGGCGGGAGTGGCGCCATGCTAGCGCGAACGGGATTCAAACCGAATCGGCCGGATTACCCGGCGGTTCATGGGAAAATCGGAGAGTGAGTCGGTCGGCCACAGACCCCACGGCGCATGCTCTCCCTGATCGGGGCATACAATAGGGGGCCAGCCTCCAGCGAGGGCAGGAGTGCCTCGGGTGCTTGCCCTCGAGCGCCCGACTGCGGGGGCCGTCGGGACAACGGTCGCTGCCGCGCCTACCGATGATACCGCCGCTCGCGGGTGCGGGCGGCCTTCCGGGCGCCGCGGGAGCGGCGGGCGGAAGGCTTGCGGCGGCCCTGGCCGATGGCGGTGTCGCGCGCGGCCTTGCGGCGCAGCGAGCGCGAGCCGCGGGCCGGCTGGCCGAGTTTCACGCCGGCCCGGCGGGCTTCCGAGAGGCCGATGGCGATCGCCTGCTTGCGGGAGCGGACGTTGCCGGAGCCGCGATGGAGCTGGCGCATTTCCTCGCGGACGAATTCGCCGGCCTGGGTGGTGGGTTTCTTGCCCTGGCGCGCGTCGCGCCGGGCTCGTTTGAGGGCGGTCTGGGTGGGCATAAGCGGGGAGGGTTGGCGACGGAGTCTTAAATAGACAGTCAGTCGAGGCCCGATCCGGTTCCGGACCGCGGAGCGCGCCCGCGCGGAGCGAAAGTTCCCGCGTCAGTCGCGCAGCACCGACTGCCAGAGGTCGGCCTCGCCCGCGATGCCGTGTGCGGCGAGTTTTTCGGCGATGAGCGCGGCGGAGGGTTCGACCACGGCGTGTTTCGGGTCGCCCGGGAACTCCGGCCGAACGGCGCGGCACAAGGCCCAGCAAGCCCACGCGCGCCAGCGGCGTTGTTCGCGACGCGGTTCGTTCATGCGGTCGGCGAGATGCTGAAAATGCACGCGCGGGTTGCCGATGAAGACATCCGGCGGCGTGTGGCGCAGCATCCAGGCGGTCGCGGCATAGGGCAGCGGCCAGTCGCGCAGGACCGGATCGGTGGGGGCGACGGCGGAGAGGAGGGCCCGATCGACCTTCAAGATGGCGCGGGCGGCCTGGCCACGCTGCCAGAGATAATGGCCGTACGTCAGGGCTGTGAGATAGAAGGTGCCGTCGCGGGCGGGGCCGTGGGCTGCGAGCGCGCGGGCGTCCATGCACGCCGGTGGCGCGGGCAGGTGGGGGCAGGGCGGGAGGCGGGGAGGCACGGGGAGGACAATCATGAAAGGGCGGCGCCGCGACAAGGGCATTGCCGGTGCGGGCGCCGACACACCCCGGCGCGTCGCATTGTACTTTGTTTGAGGGTAGGGCGGCGAGTCCCTTCGCCGCCGCGGCGCGGAACGGAGTCCGCGCCCTACCACGCCGGTGTGATCATCAAATGACCTGAGGCACGGGCAAGCCATGCCCCAACAAGAGGAAGACCGTCGTATGGCGGCCCCATCTTCGAACTTGGCGGCGGGGCGGGCTTCCGCGCATAAGAGGGGCCTGCAATCGGAAGACACAGAGTCCATCAACGAGGTGCGCGGCTGGCGGCGTCTTCTGCTGTGGCTGCTCGCGTCACTCGTGCGCGTGTGGGGCCGCACGCTGCGGTTCGAGGTCGACCCGGAGACCCGGCGCAAGCTGACGAAGGCCGACGAACCGGTCGCGATCGTCCTGTGGCACAACCGGCTGTTTCTCTCGCCGGAAATGTTTCGCCGTTACCGCTACCGGCGAAAACTCTTCGGGCTGGTGAGCGCAAGCAAGGACGGCGCGTGGCTGGCCGCGCTCTACCGGATGATCGGGATGTTTCCCGTGCGCGGCTCGAGCAGCCAACATGGACGCGAGGCGGCGCGCGCGCTGATTGAGGTGATGCAGCAGGGCTGCGATGTCGGGATCACGCCAGATGGGCCGCGCGGCCCGATGTACGTCGTCGAGCCCGGCGCGCTCATCGTGACGCGGCGCGCCAACGCGCCGATGGTGCTTTTTGGCGCGGAGTTCACGCACGCATGGCGCTTGAAGAGCTGGGATCGGTTCTACTTGCCGTGGCCGTTTTCGCGCGTGATCATGCATTCGGCGGTGTTGCCGCCGCGGAAGTCGGACGGGACGAAGCTCGAAATCGAGGACGTCCGCGCCGCGTTGATGGCGGTGAACCCGGATTTGCCGGAGTGAGCCCTTGGTGGAGACGGGGTGCCCTCACCCCGCGGGTTTCGACATCCGCCGCCCAGATCTCGCGGGGTGAGGGGACCCCGCCTCCATTGATGTCTCGCCTCAGAACGCCGGCGAGACGGTGATGCTCTGGCCGGGTTCGACGGCGTAGTCCGGGCCGGTGCTCCAGGTAAGGTCGTTCACCAGCACCTTGAAGATAACCGGCTCGTCTGCGCCCTTGACCGCGGCGGTCCAGAGATCGTTGCCCACGCAATCCATGGCAAGGCCACGGTCCCAACTGAGCCCGGGGCCCTCGCCGCGGAGGTACAGGTGGTTGCCAAAGCCGATGTCGATGCGAGCCGAGATGAACGTGGCGGGCGGTTCCGAGGCGACGGCCGGCTTCTGTCTGGCCGGAAGCGATTTCTTCGCGGGAGCCTTGGTCGTCCTGGCCGGCGTCGCGAGTTTTGCTGCTGCGGCGGCCGGTGTCTTCTTGGTGGTCTTTTTCATGTTGGATTTCTGATTCAGGTTAAGGAGGAGGGTTCAATTTTCCACTGCCTCCGTGCCATGCAATAGCAATTTAGGCGCCAATATTGCGGTGGGGTTAAGTCGCGCGCGCCAAGCGCTTAGTGGGAGCGAAAGATTTTGTTTTACTCCCACCGGACCGTCCCTCAAAAGCATCCCCCTTGCTGACGGGGCAGTAGCTCAGTTGATAGAGCGCATCGTTCGCAACGATGAGGTCGTCGGTTTGATCCCGATCTGCTCCACCAGCCTTCGCTCTTCGAGCTACGGCTCGGCAAGCCAGCCAATTGAAAGGTAGTCCAAGATGAGATCTGGCGATACCCTTGGCGAAGGCTGCCGCGCCGGAGTCCAGAGGACGCAGGCGGGCCTCGGCAATTTCCAGCGGGCCGTCTCAAGATCATATGCACGGCTTCACTTACGTCTACATTCTGGAATCCCTGGCCTCTGAAGGCGGCTTCTATGTCGGCCTGACCGACGATCTTTCCGCCCGGTTGGCCAAGCATAGTGCCGGCGGCGTTTCGCACACCGCGAAGCGAAAACCTTGGCGCATCAAGACGGCCGTGGCTTTTCGCGATCGCATCAAGGCCGCGGCATTCGAGAAATACCTCAAATCGCCATCGGGCCGGGCATTCAGCAAGAAGCGCCTGTAACCAGTTGCGGAAGCCGTGGTGTTTAGCACTGACAGCCGCGGGCCGCACTACGGCCGGGCTTTTGGCGCGCCGATAGCCTCGATCCGGTCGGCGGTCGCGAGGTGATCGGCAGCCTCGGCCGGGCGACCAATACGCTGAAGCTCGTGGCCGAGATTGCGGTGGGCGTCGGCGTAATCCGGATGCAGGCGGATCGCCTCGCGATATTCGGCGATGGCGTCGGTGGTGCGACCGGCGTCGGCGAGGGCATTGCCGAGGTTGTTGTGTACATCGGCCGCAAGCGGGTTGAGCCGCCGCGCCTGCAGGAAGCTCGCGATCGCCTCGGACAGGCGGCCGGCCTGCGCGAGGGCGATGCCAAGCGTGTTGTGCGCATCCGCCAAATCGGGCTGCAGTGCCACCGCGCGTCGGCACGGATCGATCGCGTCGGCGGGGTGTCCCGTCGCAATGAGTGCGTAGCCGAGCCCGACCCAGGCGGCCGCATAAGCCGGATCGAGTCGCACGGCCTCGCGATACGCGGCGGCCGCGTCGGTGGCGCGCCCCGCCGACAGGAGGGCGTAGGCGAGATTGTTGTGGACCGGGGCCGACTTCGGCGTGAGCCGGACGACCGCCTGGCAGTGCTCGACCGCGTCGGCGAACCGGCCTTCGTGCAGCAAAGCCTCGGCGAGCGCGGCCTCGGCGTCGGCGCCACCCGCGCCCAGCCGGATCGCCTCCTGGAAATGCCCGATCGCTTCCGGCCGGCGGTCGAGTTGGACGAGGGCGCGGGCGAGGTTGAGGTGAGCGACGGCGTAGTCCGGTTTTTCGCGCAGCGCCGCCTCGTAATGCGCGACGGCCTCGGGCAGACGTCCAAGGTTCGCCAGGTCGTAGCCCAGCTTGTTGTGGATCATGAGCGACCGCCGCGCGTAGCCGCGCGTCTGGTCGTACTGCAGCGCGAGCTCGCCCTCGCGGACGGCGTCGTCGAACCGGCCGAGCTCGGTGTAGGCCACGCCGAGGCTGTAGTGCGCCAGCGCATTGTGCGGCGCATGTGCGACGGTGTCGCTCCAGAGCGCGAGCGCCGACCGATAGGTGTCGTTTCGCGCAAGGGTCATCCAGCCGAAGATGAGGGCGACCAGAGGCCAGGCGGCGAGACTGCGGCGGCCGAACGCCGCGTACGCCCCGATCACCACGCCCGCCACCACGGCGGCCAGCGGCAGGTACATCCGGTGCTCGACGATCATCTGCACTTTGCCCGGAACAAGGCTGGTCGGCGACAGGATGACGAAGAACCACGCGCCGAGGAAACCGACCGCGGGCCGGCGGACCAGGGCGACAAGGCTGGCGGCGACAAGCGGGACCACCACGAGCGCGTACGGCGCGGCCTCGGCGAATCCGAGCCAGAACGTGCCGCGCTCGAAGATGAGCGGGTGCGGCCAGAACGCGAGGCGCAGGTAGGTGACGACGGCCTCGAATTGGTTCAGCCAATACGACCACGGCGGCACACCGGCCTCGAAGCCATTGGAGCCGCTGCGATCGCCGCCGGAGCCGAGCACGATCATTGCGAGCGGAACCCAGGTGGCGGCCAGCGCGAGGTGAATTCCGCGATGCCGGCGCCACGCCTCGCGGTAGCCGCCCGACACGTACGCTCCGTCGAACAGGAACACCAGCAGTGGCAGCGTGGCGGCGATTTCCTTCGTGCCATCGGCCACGAGGCAGGCGAAGACCGCCAGCACGTACCAACGCGCCGGCTTTTCCGCGGTGGCGGCGCGGAGGAACGCATAAAGCGCAAGCAACATGAACAGTCCGGCGAGCGACTCGGTGCGCTGAACGACATAGGTCACGGCCTCGGTCTGCAGCGGATGCAGCAGCCAGATGCCCGCGACTGCGGCGGCCAGCGGCAGGGCGGCATCGCCGCAGCGCGCCCGCAGGCTCGGCAGCTCCAGG
>DATJES010000014.1:0-2103 GCA_035496355.1 Lacunisphaera sp.
CAACTCGCCGCTGGATTACCTGCCCAACCTGACCGACGAGGCCATCCTCAACCAGCTCCGCGCCAAGCAGCACATCCATCTCATCTCCGGGCAGGGCGCCTACGAGAAGCCCTCGTCCGCCGTCGACCTCGGCCGCGTGCTTCACAGCAAGGGCATCCCGCACACCGTCGATCTCTGGGGTCACGACGTGAACCACGACTGGCCCTGGTGGCGCCGGATGCTGCCGCACTACCTCGGTACGAAATTCTGAGGCGGACTTCTGTAGCCGAAGGTGGATGCCGCCCCTCCTCGCCGGTTCAGCCGGCGCTGCATCCTTGTTACCCAATCGATGGAGGGTCGGCCTCCCGGCCGACCGTTTCGTGCCAATTCGGCCGGTCAGGAGACCGGCCCTCCGACAGAAGACGATCGCTCGCGGCAGGAAGGGATCAGGGCACTTCTTCCATTCGGGTCAGTCCGTGCCATCCGCGGGCAAGATCCGCCTTCAATTCCCAAACTTGATCCCCTGCGCGAGCGGCAACGCGTCGGAATAGTTCACCGTGACCGTCTGCCGCCGCATGTAGGCCTTCCACGCGTCGCTGCCGCTCTCCCGTCCGCCGCCGGTCTCCTTTTCGCCGCCAAACGCGCCGCCGATTTCCGCGCCGCTCGTGCCGATGTTCACGTTGGCGATGCCGCAGTCGCTGCCGCGCGCCGCGAGGAAGCGCTCCGCCTCGCGCAAATCCGTGGTAAAGATCGCGGAGCTCAGGCCCTGCGGCACGCCGTTCTGCAGGGCGATGGCCTCGTCGAGCGTGCGGTAGCCCATCACGTAGAGGATCGGGGCGAAGGTCTCGTGCTGGACGACCGGCCACTCGTTCCGCGCCTCGACGATGGCGGGCTCGACATACAAACCGCGGCGTCGCCGGCCGCCGCACCGCACCTTCCCGCCCAGCCGCTGCACCTCGGCCAACGCCTCCTGCATCGCCCGGACCGCCGCCTCGTCGATCAGCGGGCCGACGAGGGTGCCCGGCTGAAGCGGATTGCCGATCGGCAGCCGGGCGTAGGCCGCGACCAGCGCGGACGTAAACTTCGCCCGGATGGATTCATGTACGATGATCCGCCGCGTGCTCGTGCACCGCTGGCCTGCCGTGCCGACCGCGCCGAACAGGATCGCGCGCTTCGCCAGCTTCAGGTCGGCCGACGGCGCCACGATGATGGCGTTGTTCCCGCCAAGTTCCAGCAGCGAGCGGCCGAAGCGCTGCGCCACCACCTCGCCGACGCGCCGGCCCATCCGCGTGGAGCCCGTCGCCGAAACCAGGGGCAGCCGCGGATCGTGCGTGAGCAATTCGCCGACGCCGGGACCGTCGCCGGTCACGAGTGAGAAGATCGCCGGGTCAACAGCGTTCGCGCGGCAGACCTTTTCCGCGACCCGGATGCAGGCGATGGCCGTGAGCGGGGTCTTCTCGGAGGGTTTCCAGAGCGTGGCGTCGCCGCAGACCGCGGCGAGCGCGCTGTTCCAGGACCACACCGCCACCGGGAAATTGAAGGCGGAGATGATGCCCACGACGCCGAGCGGATGCCATTGCTCCATCATCCGGTGGCCCGGCCGCTCCGACGCGATGACCAGCCCGTGCAGCTGGCGCGAAAGGCCCGTGGCAAAATCGCAGATGTCGATCATCTCCTGCACCTCGCCCTCGCCTTCCGCCAGGATCTTGCCCGCCTCGAGCGCCACCAGCCGGCCGAGCGCCGCCTTGTGCTCGCGCAACGCCACGCCGAGCTGGCGCACCACCTCGCCGCGCTTGGGCGCCGGCACCTCGCGCCAGGCGAGAAAGGCCCGCTGCGCCGCGGTCGCGGCCCGCTCGTAATCGGCCGGCGAGGCCGACCGCACGCGCCCCAGCAGCGACCCGTCGATCGGCGAATGTTTCGCGAGCACGGGCCCCGCGCCCCCCCACGAGCCGGCGAACACCCCGGAGTTTACGGACTTCAACGAAAGCCCGAGCGACGGGAAGATGGCTTTCGCGACGGCGGCGACGGAAGTGGTCTTTGCTGGCATAGGATCTTGATTTGTAGGGCGGGGTCTCCGAACCCCGCCATTCGATAAGTCGGCCGCGCTCGGCGGGGTTCGGAGAC
>DATJES010000015.1:0-51310 GCA_035496355.1 Lacunisphaera sp.
CTTGGCGAGGCCCTTCCCGCCGCGGGCGACGCGGAAGAGGATGTTGAGCACGCCGATCTTCAGGCCGGGCAGCTCGGTGCGGCGGATCTTCGCAAACTCGTCGTTGGTCAGGACGGGCCACTTCAGCTCGACGCGGCGGCAGGCCGTCGGGCCGGGATGCAGGAGGTTGCCCTCGGAGCCGAGGCGGGTCTCGGCCGAGGTGATGATCTCCTCGCGGATGCAGTCGATCGGCGGGTTCGTGACCTGCGCGAAGAGCTGCTTGAAATAGTCGTAGAGCAGGCGCGGCTTGTTCGAAAGCACGGCCAGGGCGGCGTCGTTGCCCATCGAGCCGACCGCCTCGACGCCGTCGCGGGCCATCGGCATGAGGATGACGCGCTCGTCCTCGTGCGTGTAGCCGAACGCGATCTGGCGCTGGAGCAGCGTCGGGTGGTCGGGCAGCGGCACTTCGGGCGCGTCGGGCAGGTCGCTCAGGTAGAGCAAGTGCTCCTTGATCCACTCGGCGTAGGGACGCTCGGTGGCGAGCGTCTGCTTGATCTCCTCGTCCTCGATGATCCGGCCCTGGACGGTGTCGACGAGGAAGATGCGGCCGGGGGCCAGGCGGCCCTTGCGGACGACGTCCTGCGGCGGGATGTCGAGCACGCCGGTCTCGGAGGCCATGATGACGAGGCCGTCCTTCGTCACGGTGTAGCGCGACGGGCGGAGGCCGTTGCGGTCGAGGATGGCGCCGATCTGCTTGCCGTCGGTGAACGCGATGGCGGCGGGGCCGTCCCACGGCTCCATGATGCAGGCGTGGTATTGGTAGAAGGCGCGGCGGGCCGGGTCCATGTCCGTGGCGTTGGACCACGGCTCGGGGATCATCATCATGATCGCGTGGGCGATGGGGCGGCCGGCGAGCACGAGGAGTTCGAGCGTGTTGTCGAACATCGCCGAGTCGGAGCCGTTCGGGTTGATGATCGGCAGGATCTTGGCCATGTCCTCGCCGAAGGCCTCGGACTCGAAGAGCGCCTCGCGGGCGTGCATCCAGTTGATGTTGCCGCGGAGCGTGTTGATTTCGCCGTTGTGCGCGATGTAGCGGTACGGGTGCGCGCGGTCCCAGCTCGGGAAGGTGTTCGTGGAAAAGCGCGAGTGGACGAGGGCCAGCGCGGTTTCCATCAGCGGGTCGGCGAGGTCGGGGAAATACTTCTCGAGCTGGTCGGTGAGCAACATGCCCTTGTAGACGATCGTCTTGCAGGACAGGCTCGTGACGTACCAGAGCTCGGCGCCCGGCATGGTCGAAGTGCGGATCTCGCTGTAGCCGCGCTTGCGGATGAGGTAGAGCTTCCGTTCGAAGGTCATCTCGTCCTTCACGTTCTCGCCCCGGCCGATGAAGGCCTGGCGCATGAACGGCTCGCACGCCTTGGCGGTGTCGCCGAGCGAGGAGTTGTTGACCGGCACGGTGCGCCAGCCGAGGAAGACCTGCCCCTCGGACTGCACGATCTGCTCGAACTTCTGCTCGATCTTGCGCCGGACGGCGGGATTGCGCGGCAGGAAGAGGATGCCGCAGCCGTATTCGCCGGCGGCGGGAAGCGGAATGCGCGCCTGCCGGGCGATCTCGGCGAAGAACTTGTGCGGCATCTGCATGAGCACGCCGGCGCCGTCGCCGGTGTTGGGCTCGGCGCCGGCGGCGCCGCGGTGGTCGAGATTGGTGAGGATCTGCAGGCCCTGCTGGAGGATCGTGTGCGAGGGGCGCCCTTTCATGTCCACGACGAAGCCGACGCCGCAGGCGTCGTGCTCGAACCACGGGTCGTAGAGGCCCTGCTTGCCGGGCCGGCCGCCGGCGGCGGGCCGGGCGGCGCTGTCGTTGTCGTTAGGAGAGGACATGGTGGTGGGAAATCGGCGGGGGAAAATGCAGCTACTCGTGTGCCACGCTCCGGGCGGTGTCAGGCGGTTTCGCCCCGGACGGGAGAGCAATCAACGCGCAGCCAGACCATCGCTGGCAATCATGTTTTTCGGTCGGCGCGGAGACTGGAGATTTGGTGCATCTGTGCGTGGCCCAGCATAGCGTCCTGCCCGGCGTAACAAGCGGCAAATTCGTCATAAGCCGACGGCCGGCCCACAGCTCCGCAACACGTTGGGCCGAAGGTGTGCGGGTGCTAAAGGTAGGGCGGCGACTCCGCTCGCCGCCGCGGCGCGCAGGGACTGCGCGCCCTACCCCGTCCCGGTCGGCCGATAATCCTCCCCTTCCCGCGGCGGGATCAGCGATCCCGTCCTACAGAAATTGACCCGATTATTGCCCATAAATTTTGTTTGCTATCCCCCCCGGAGTTCGGGTCTCTTGACCCCTCTTCCGGCGCAAGCCGGAGCCAGAAATCGGGGCGTAGCTTAGCCTGGTAGAGCGCTACGTTCGGGACGTAGAGGTCGTGAGTTCGAATCTCACCGCCCCGACCATCTGGAAAATTGAACGAACTCTGCTCGAGTTCGTTTGATTTTTGGGGATACGACTAGGGCCTAGTGATATACGCGGTTAAACGATTCGTAGTTATTTCGAATCTTGCCGGGGGTAATCCATCAAAAAGGCCCTATTTGCTTCGAGGTTAATTAAAGTGTTTAACCTCTCCATCGATGTTTTCCGCGGCCAACAGCACGGTGGCCCCGAACCGCGCGACGCAACGCACGGAAACGTGGATTTTCTACGGACAAGATCAACTCGCACGCAGCGCCACGATCGGGTCGACCCGGGTCGCGCGGCGCGCGGGGACGTAGCAGGCCGTGGTGGCGACGGCGGCCATGATAACCGGTACGCCGATGAAGGTCGCCGGATCGAACGGGCTCACACCGTAGAGGAAGTTCGCGAGCAAGTGCGTGATCGGGAGAGCAAGCGCGATGCCGGCCGCCACTCCGCCCCCGGCAAAGCGGAGTCCCTGGCGAATTACTTGGCGCAACACATCGGCCGCCGTGGCGCCCAATGCGATCCGCACGCCGAATTCCTGCGTGCGCTGGCTGACGGCGTAAGCCATCACGGCATACACGCCCATCGCGGCGAGCAGAAGCGCGACCCCACCCAGCGCGATCAAGAGAGTCGTGGCCATGCGTTGGGCAAAAAAGACGGCGGCGACGTGCTCGGTCAGCGGCATGGTTTCCAGAAGCGCGATCGCCGGGTCGATCTCGTGCATCGCGTGCCGAAGGACCGGGGCGAACCCTTCGACTTGGCGAAGGGCCGCGGCTTCTTCGGTCATGCCAGGTTCCACCGGATTCGACGCGGTGAGTCGCACGCAGAGATTGAGATCCAACTCGGGCACGCCCTGCTGGTACGGCAAGTAAAAGAAGCAATCGGCGGGCTCACTGAGCCGGTTGTATTTTCCGGTCGGAGTCAGCCCGACGATGGTGCGGGTTTTGCCGCGCGTCCGGAACTTGCGGCCGATCGGATCCTGGCCGGGCCAGAACCGTTGCGCGAACGCCTGGTTCACGATGGCTACGTCGGGCGCGGTGGCATTGTCCTGATCGGTGAAGTCGCGGCCGGCCAAGAGTGGAATTCGCATCGCCGCGAAGTAGCGCGGCGAAATGATTGCGAACTCGTAGGTGGGGTCCTCGCCGGGCGGCCGCACATAGCCGTCGACCCGCGCGTCAGCGCCTTTATCACCGCCGAAGCCAAGCGGAAACCAACTGGCAAACGCTGCTTCCTCGACGCCCGGAAGTGTGGCGAGCCGGGCTCGCGCCTGTCGGTAAAACGCCGGCCCCGTCTCCGGCGTGTAGCCGTTCATGCCGATTTGCAGATTGGCCGTTAGCACGTGGTCGGTGGCAAAGCCAATGTCGACCTGGCGGGCACGGTCGAGTCCCTTGACGCACAGGCCGGCGCTGACGAGCAACACGAGAGCAAGCGCGATTTCGGCGATGACGAGCACACTGCGCAACCGGTGTTGCGCCGCGCCACTGGTCGCGGTTCGGCCGCCTTCTTTTAGAATCGTGTTTAGATCCGAACGTGAGGCCTGCAACGCGGGCACGAGACCGAAGAAGATTCCAGTTGTCAGCGTGACGAGCAGCGTCAGCCCAACCGTCGCGGCATCGAGGCGAAAGTCGAGAAAGACGGGCGCCGGCAGCGTCGGCAGGAAGTAGGAAAACGTTCGAACGGCCCACGTCGCAAGCAGCAGACCAAGCCCTCCACCGAGCAGCGCCAGCAGTAAGCTTTCGGTCAGGAACAGCCGGACGAGACGTCCGCGGCTGGCGCCGGCTGCGAGACGAATCGCGATTTCCTTTTGGCGCACGGTGGCGCGCGCGAGCAGCAGGCTGGCAATGTTGGCGGCGACAATCAGCAGCACGCCCGCGACGACCGCCAGCACCAGTCGGAGCACCGGTCCCACGATCGTCTGGCCGCCCCAGGGAGCCTTTGAAAGTGGCAGCACTTCATGGTGCACGTAGCGGTTGGTGTCGGGGTAAGCGCGTGCGAGCTGGGTGTCGAGCGTCGCGACCGCCGCGTTGGCTTGCGCGAGGGTGACGCCCGGCCGGAGTCGCGCAACATTGTGCCAGCCGCGCGCGCTGCGGCCTTCAAGCCGCTGGTTGCGCACCTCCCAATTCATTGACCGCGGCGCCCAAAGGTCGAAGGTAGACGGCGGCATCGTGCCCTGAAAGGAATCTGGCACGACCCCCACGATGGTAAACCCATGGCGATTGAGTTCGACCGTTTGGCCGAGGACCTTGGGCGAGGCCGCGAAACGCCGGCGCCATAAACGCTCGCTGATGACGAGCACCGGATTGCCGTCCGGTTTCTGATCTTCGTTGGGCAGAAACGTACGACCGATCAGCGGCTGCACACCCAGCAGCGAGAAGAAATCGGCCGAAACGACTTGGGCGTAAGTCCATTCTGGTTGCCGATCCACCACCAGCGAGGCGGCCGAGACCTGTGAGGCGACCGCGCCGGTGAAAACCGTTTTTATATCCGCGATGTCCCGCAGGTCGTCGGTCGAGACGCAGCGGCCGGTGCCCTGGTTCGAGGCGATGACGACGAGCTGCTCCTGGGCGGCGACACCCGGCATCGGTCGCAGCACGAGGTTGCGCAGCCAGCAAAGGACGGTGGCATTGGCTCCGATTCCGAGCGCGAGCGTGAGCACGACGACCGCGGCGAAGCCCGGGCTCCGGCGCAGGCTGCGCGTCGCAAACCGCGCATCGCTGAAACATTGTTCAAGCCAAGGCCACGCGCGCGCGTCGCGCACCTGTTCCTTGAACTGCTCGACCCCGCCGAATTTCCTCTGCGCCGCGTAGCGCGCCTCGTCCACGTTCATGCCCGCGGCGAGATTTTCCTCCATGCGCTGCTCGAGGTGCAGGCGCATCTCCTCGGCCATGTCGGCCTCGAGCTTCCGTTGGCGGAGAAGATTAAGGAACGAACGGAAGAATTTCATGCGCCTTTCGTCCGAACTTCATGCCGAACGCATGATCGCGCCGATCGCGTCGGTTATCCGATCCCACGTCTCCACTTCGACTTCGAGCTGCTTCCGGCCGGCTTTGGTGAGCCGGTAGAATTTCGCCTTCCGGTTGTTGTCGGACGTCCCCCACTCGGACTCGATCCAACCTTGGTCCTGCAGCCGATAGAGCGCCGGATAGAGCGAACCTTCCCCCACGGTGAGCACGCTCTTCGAAAGCTGCTCAATGCGGTCAGCGATGCCCCAGCCGTGGTTTTCGCCGCGGCTAAGGACGCGGAGGATCAACAGATCGAGCGTGCCCTGCAGCAGGTCGGTTTTGAAATCGTTTCTGGCCATAGCGTGTCGCGGGAGACTCCCCTTGATATTCGATAGGAGGATCCAGACTCCCATCGATTGTCAAGGGGAACGTGCGTGGCGCCGGAAAGCCTGCACAGGATTGTTCATCCGCATGGGAGCCTGGGGCCGGCAATTGCGGTCAAAACAGCGAGGATGCCGGTGATCATACAGGCAAAGGCTGGTGTTAATTGGTGCCAATTTAGCTGCCCGATCCTCCCCACCGCCAGTTCTCCTCACTCATTAGCCTCATGCTTAACCGATCCTATTGCCCGAAACAGGGTGTGCCGCCCTGTGAAACAGGTCACACAAACTATTAGCATCATTCCAGTTCTTGTTTAACATTTCTCGCCCCGACCATCTGAACACCGCGGGCGGACGCATCACATTCGTCGCACCGGAACGTCAGGCAACGCGGGCCACCGGCGTGAAGCAGGGCGCAGCGCCCAGGACGCCACGACCACGGTACCAACCAACAGGGGCACCGCCACCATGGCCGGGCCATCGTGCATCATCGCGCGGGAGAACGCCGCCCCGGTCAGGTCGAATAGCATGCCGGCGTAGGCCCATTCCTTCAAACGCGGGAAACGGGGGGCAAGGATCGCGATCGCGGCGAGCAGTTTCCAGGTGCCAAGGAGGGTCAGGAAATATGGCGGGTACCCCAGGTGCGCCATGTCGCTCGCGATGTGCGGGACACGGGCAAGATTGGCGGCGCCGGGAATCGCGAACGCGACCGCGGAGGCGGCGGTCGTGATCCAGTAGGCGGTCCGGCCCGCGCGGCCGTCGGTTGAATTGCTCATGGTGTTCTTGTGCGACTAGTCGCCCGCCTTCGCGGCCACGGCCCGGCCTAGCATCTTGCCCATGAGGCCGCGGGCCACGGACGCCGGCATGAGAGCGTAGGCGATACGATTCACGCGCCCCGGGATATGGGTGGCCCGGTTGCGCAGGAGCGCCTCCAGCCCTTCCCGCACGCACTGCTCCACCGGCATCCGTTTCATCCGCGTCCCCTTCGTCGGCATGTTCCGGTGATTCAGGCCGATCTTGGAAATGACCGCGGTTTCGGTCGGCGCGATCACCAGGACCGTGACATTCACCCCCAGCGGCTCGAGTTCCACGTGCAAAGCCTCGCCCATTGTCTGGACAAAGGCCTTGCTCGGACTTTCCGCCGCCATGAACGGCAGGCCGATCATCGCGCCCATGGCGCCGCTCAGCAGCAGGCCGCCACGGCCGCGCTTGGCCAACCTTCCGCCAAAATAGTGCGCGATCTCCAGATGCGAAAGCGCATTGAGCCGGATCAGTTCGAGCATGTCGGTCCGGTCGCGCTCCAGGAACCGGCCGGGCTCGGCGGTGCCGGCGTTGGAGATGACCAGGCCGATGTCCAGATCGTCGGTGGCAGGGACGAGCCGGGCGAGGAGATCGGGTTTCGAGCAATCGGCCACCACGACCCGGTACTTTATGCCGAACTCCGTCGTCAGGCTTTGGCCCAATTCTTCCAAGAGTGGGCGGCGCCGGGCGACCAGCACCGTGTTGATGCCCGAGGTTGCGATCTGCCGGGCGAATTCACGTCCGATCCCGGAAGAGGCGCCGGTGACCAGCGCCCAGGGACCGTAGGTATTTTTGTCAAGTTCAGGAGTCATGGTTGATGGTCTTGGGTTGGACGGATGATCAGGGCGGCGCCGCCGGCGGCATGGGCGTATTTCAGGCCAGCCGAAAGCCGCCATCCATCGCCAGGTTCTCGCCGATGATGTAGCTCGACTCGTCCGACAGGAGCAGGCCCACGAATCGGGCGACTTCCTCGGCCGTCCCCATTCGTTTGGCCAGCGACTGCGCGGCCATCTGCTCCTCGAGTTGCTGCAGCGCCTCCGCCGGCATGCCCAGCTTGCCGTAGATCGGCGTCCGGACCGGACCGGGACTGATGACATTCACCCGGATGCCGCGGGGCGCGAGTTCCGCCGCGAGACTCTTGGCCAACGCGACCAGGGCGCCCTTGGTGGCGGCATAGACCGAGGCCATCGGCAGGCCGACTTCCGCCAGCACCGAGGCGTTGAAGACGACCGCGCTGGGGCGCGCGAGCAAGGGAAGCAACGCCTGCAGCTGGAAATAGGGCCCGCGCACGTTCACGGCGAACATCTGGTCGAACGCCTGGGCGGGCATGGCCTCGAATGGCCCGAGCTGGGCGATGCCGGCGTTCAAGAAGACGCCGTCCAGGCTGTCGACGTGTTTGGCGACCTCGTGGCCGAGCGACCGGGCGTCCTCCATTGCCGCGGAGTCGGAACGAATGATCCGGACGTTGGCGGGCAGTTCGCGCCGCGCCGTCTCGAGGGTCCGCGGATTTTGTCCAGTGATGATGACCTGGGCGCCTTCCGCCGCCAGCAAGATGGCGGTGGCGAGGCCGATCCCGGTGGTGCCGCCGGTGATGAGGATGGTTTTCGGTTTCAAAGGGCAAACAGTGACGTTGGAGGGTTCGCGCAAGCATTCTGTAGCGCTTGCTACATTGGACATTCCCCCTTGCCTTCGCGCCGTCAAGGCTTTTTCTAGCAGCTACTACATAATTACTCATGCCTCCTCGTGGCCGGCCCCGCACTTTCGATCGCGCTGAAGCGCTGCAACGCGCGATGGAGGTGTTCTGGGCCCTCGGCTACGAAGGAACGACGGTGCAGGATCTCCAGAAGGCAATGGGAGGAATCACCCCGACAAGCCTCTACGCCGCCTTTGGTTCAAAGGAAAAGCTGTTCCGGGAAGCGGTCGAACTCAGCGCGCGCACCATTGGGGCACCGCCAATGCTGGCCTTCACCAGCGGCGCAACGGCCCGGGCTTCCATCGAAGGGATGCTGCGGGCCTATGTCGCTTCCGTCTGTTTGCCCGGCAAACCACGCGGCTGCCTCCTGGTGCTGGGCGCGATCAATTGCACGCAGGGAAATCATCAGGTGCAGGCTCATCTCCGGTCCCTTCGTCAACTCAGGCCCAGGTTCATCAAGGAGCGTTTGGAGCGCGGGCTGGCCGAAGGGGATGTGCCGAAGGGGACAAATCTCGACCAGCTTGCTTCGTTCTACACCGCGGTGATGAACGGGCTTTCAGTCCAGGCCCGGGATGGCGCCCCGCGGGAGGAATTGCTCGCGAACGTTGATTGTGCGATGGCGGCCTGGGACGCAGTGGTTGGAAAACGCAGCGGCAAACGGCCGACCGGTTCGCCGGCGGCCTGACATGGGGCCAAAATCCCAAGGCCGCCGCTAATGGTCAGCCGCGGGCGGCGGCTAGCGCGGCTTCGGCATGGAGCACCGCCGTATCGAGCAGCGGGCAGGCGCAATCCTGCTCCCTGATCAGCAGGGGAATTTCAGTGCACCCCAGGATTATCCCTTCGGCCCCGCGTCCGACCATGTCGCCGATGATCCGGAGGAAGACCTGTCGGGAAGCCTCGCGAACCTGTCCGCGCACCAATTCATCCTCTATGATCCCATGGACCAGTTCCTGCGCCTCCCCATCGGGCACGATGCACCCGACACCAAGACGGCGGATCTTCTCAACGTAGAACGCTTCACCCATTGTGAAACGGGTGCCGAGCAGTCCCACCGTCCTGATGTTGCGCCGGCGCACCTCGTTCAACGTAGCGTCCAGGATGTGCAGCAGCGGCAACCGGATCTCCTTTTGCACGTCGTCGAACACCTTGTGCATGGTATTGGTCGCGATGAGCCCGATTTCCGCCCCGGCGCGTTCCAACGCTTTCGCCGCTTCGATCAGGCCTTTCGCAATCAGATCCCACCGGCCTTCATTCCGCCAGGAGTGATACCGCTCGAGATCGACACTGATGATCGAGATAATCGGATAGCACCCGTAGCGCTGGTAATGCGTGCGCGTAAGATGAAGGTAGTAACTCACCGTGGACTCGGGACTGAGTCCGCCGATGATACCGATCCGTTTGGTGGGAGGCAGGACTTTCATGGGGGAGCAGCGGCGGGTGGGTCAATGGGCCCGCGAAGGCGGGCTTTGGCATTACTTACGTTCGCAACGACCGAAATATTCCCGGTGGAGAAAGCGTTTGTGCCGCCCAACCGCCGGCGATACTCCCAGCAAAACCCGAGCCGCGCCAACCGGTGGACCCATCCCGGTTCCGGTTGAATATTTCCCGCCCCGACCATCTGGCCGCCGGCCAGGCCAAGGCGCCGAGGCGGGGTCCAGTCAGGCCGGGCGGCGTTAGGAGGAATCCTTGGCCGGCGGCGGCACTGCGCCCCAACGACCCAGCGCGGCCCGCAGCTCCGCCTCACGCACCGGCTTGCTGACGTAGTCGTCCATGCCGGCGGCGAGGCATTTCTCGCGGTCACCCTGCATGGCATTGGCCGTCATGGCGATGATGTGGACGCGGGAACGAACGCGGCCGGCTCGGGCCGCCTCGTCCTCACGCCGGCGGATGCACTGGGTGGCCTCGTACCCGTCCATCTCCGGCATCTGGCAGTCCATGATGATGACATCGTAGGGCACCTCATCGAGCGCCTGGACGACCTCGAGGCCGTTGGCCACCGCGTCGGCCACGTAGCCGAGCTTCTTGAGCTGGGCGAGCGCGACCTTCTGGTTCACCGCGTTGTCCTCCGCCAGGAGGATCCGCGCCCTCGCGCCGTCGGGCGCGGTGGCCGGCGCGGCGGCGGGCGAGGCCGCCTTGGCGAACACGTTTTCCGCCATCGTCTGCCCGACGACATCGACCAAACAGTCGAACAGGCGCGACTGTTTCACGGGCTTGATCAGATACGCGTCGATCCCGTTCGCCTTGAGTTCGGCGGTGGACATGACGTGCCCGAGGGAAGTCAGGATGATCAGGCGCGTGCGGGCGATGGCCGGTTCGGCCTTGATGGCCCGGGCCAGCGTCAGCCCGTCCATCTCGGGCATCTGCATGTCGAGCAGGGCGACATCGTACGGTTTGCCCTCGGCGGCCGAGGCGCGCAGGATCTTGAGCGCTTCGTGCCCGCTCGCCGCGCTCCCCTTCTGCATTTTCCAGGCGACGATCTGGTGCCGGAGAATCTGTCGGTTGGTGGCGTTGTCATCCACCACCAGCACGCGCAGGTCAAAGAGGTCGCGGTTGTAGGCGGCGGCGGCCTTGGGCGGACCCGACTGCCGGGCGAACTTCGCCGTGAACCAGAACGTCGCGCCCTGGCCCGGCACGCTGTGCACCCCGATTTCCCCGTCCATCATGGCGACGATCTGCTTGGAAATCGCCAGGCCCAGCCCGGTTCCGCCGTAGCGCCGGGTCGTCGACGTGTCGGCCTGCGTGAAGGCCTGGAACAACCGCTGCTGCACGTCGGGCGGGATGCCGATGCCGGTGTCCACCACGTTGAAGCGCACGATCGAATGGGTCTCGGTCTCCTCCTCCTTGAAGACCCGGACCACCACCTCGCCGCGTTCCGTGAACTTGATCGCGTTGCCGATCAGGTTGACGAGGACCTGGCGCAACCGTCCCGGGTCGCCGCGCAGCGCCACGGGCACGTCCGGCGGAATCGCGCTCAGCAGTTCGATGTTCTTCCGTTGCGCCCGTTCGGCCAGCATGTCGAGCGTGCCTTCGATGGTTTCCACGAGGTCGAAGTCGAGCTCCTCGAAGTGCAGCTTGCCCGCCTCGATCTTGGAGAAGTCCAGGATGTCGTTGATCACTGTCATCAGCGTGTCCGCGCTGGCGCGGATCGTCTCGGCGAACTCCCGTTGCAGGTCGTCGAGCTTGGTGTCGAGCAGCAGGCCGGTCATGCCGATGACGCCGTTCATCGGCGTGCGGATCTCGTGGCTCATGTTGGCGAGGAACTCGCTCTTGGCGCGCGTGGCGGCCTCGGCGGCCTCCTTCGCGCGCGCCAGCTGCTCCTGCGCGACCTTCAGTTCGGTGATGTCCTTCGTGATCCCACAGGTGCCGATGATCTGGCCGGTCTGGTCCAGCAGCGGGGTCTTGGTCGTGAGTCCCCAGGTGACGCTCCCGTCCCCCCAGGTCTGCTTCTCGACGCGATCCAGCAGGGGCTCGCCGGTCGTCACGATGCGTTGTTCATCGGCAAACGCCTGCCGGGCGTGTTCCTCCTTGAAGAAATCGAAATCGGTTTTCCCGATGGCTTCCGACCCATCCTTCAGCCCGAATCGCTGCGCCAGCGACCGGCTGATGACCAGGAAGCGGGACTCGCGGTCCTTGCAGTAGATGTTGTCGGGAATGCTGTTCAGGAGCCCCATGAGCTGGGCGCGTTCGCGGACGAGGTCGGCTTCCGCGCGCCGGCGATCGCTCACATCCCAGAACATCCCCTGTACGCCCGTGACCTTGTCGTCCTCGACCACGGGCACCTTGACGATCTCGATCCACCGCCGCTCGCCGTTGGGCAACACCGTCTCCTCGAGCCGTTGCACGGGATGGCGCTGCTCCATCACCTGGCGATTTTCCGCGACCCGGGACTCTGCGAGGTCGGGCGGGGCCAGGTCAAATTCGGTCTTGCCCATGATCTCGTGCAGCGGCCGGCCGTGCCACTGGCAGTAGCGCTCGTTCGCGAAGGTCGTGCGGCCACCGGCGTCCCGCCGGAAGATGCAGACCGGCAGGTGGGCGAACAACGAGTTCAGGAAATCTTCGGACTGGGCGAGTTTTCGCTCGGCCTCGATGCGCGCGGAAACGTCGCTGTCGATGCCGACGGTATATTCGTGTCCGTCGATCACGAGGAGGCTGGTCGAATACTCGATGGTGAAGATGGTGCCGTCCTTGCGCTTGTGCTTGGCCGTCCCGTAACGGCGGCGGGCCACCCGCAGGTCCTCGAGGTAGTCCTTCCCCCCGTTAAACGCCCAGGGCTGGGCCTCGAGGAAGTCGATCGACTGGCCGATCAGCTCTTCCCGGGTATAGCCGTGCATGTCGCAGGCCATGGGATTGCAGTCCACGATCTTGACCGGCACCTTGGGGTCGCACGGGTCGAACAACATGAAGCTGAGCGGGGCCTTTTCCCACATTTCCCGCAGGAGCGGCAGCTTCACGAGCTGGTCGTATGCCTGGTGGTCCGACCGGCTGCGGGTGGTCGCGCGCCGGTCCCGGCGGCGGGCCGCCTGCACCAATGTCCAGGCGAACAGCAACGCTCCCGCCACGGCGAGCCAGAGGAGACTCGTGCGGTCGGGCAGGCGGCGCACGAGGGCGAGCCAGCCGGCTGCGCCCAAGCCCAGCGCGAGGCCGGCGGCCGGCACGAGGAGGGACGCCGCCGATTCGCGCCGCGATTCAGTTCCGTTCTTGGCCGAGGGTGAATTCATGGGGCAAAGGGTGCCTGCGAGGGCGAGGTCCGGCTCGCCGTGGCCGCCCCGCCATCAAGGATCTCGCGCACCATGCGCGCAAGGGTCTTGGGCTGGTAGGGTTTTTGGAGGAAATTGATGCCCCGTTCGGCGGGGACGATCTGGCCGGCGAGAGTCGGGCTGTAGCCGCTGGTATAGAGCACCTTCAGGTCGGGCCTATGTCCGCGCAACCTTTCCGCCAATTCGAAGCCGCTCATCTCGTCGGGCAGGACGAGATCGGTCAGCAGCAGCGCGATCTTCCCGTGGTACAGCTTCCAGGCCTCGAGCGCCTCGTGCCCGGAACCCGCCTGCAGGATCTTGTAGCCGTTCATCTGCAGGACGGTGCGCGCATATTCGCGCACCGACACCTCGTCCTCCACCACCAGGATGGTTTCCTTTCCGCCGCGGATCAGGAAGTCCGCCCTCGGCTCGCCGGCCGTGGCCGGCTCGTCCCGCGCGGCAATCGGCAAGAGCACCCGGAACAGCGTGCCGACGTTAAGTTCGCTCTCGACCTCGACCCAGCCGTCGTGCTGCCGCGCGATGCCCATCACGGTGGAAAGGCCGATGCCGGTGCCGGCTCCGGCGCTCTTGGTGGTGAAAAACGGCTCGAAGATCCGCGGCAGGACCTCCGGCGGTATGCCGGCGCCCGTGTCCCGGACGCTCAGCCACGCATACGAGCCCGGCCGGGCCCCGTCGGCCCGCTCCCGGTCCGCGGCGGTGACCTCGCAACAACCGGTGCTGATGACGAGGCTGCCACCCTTGGGCATCGCATCCCGGGCATTCACCGCCAGGTTCATGATCACCTGCTCAACCATGCCGGTGTCGGCGAAGGCCAGGGGCAGTTGCTGCGCCAGGTCGAGCTGCAGGCTGATGTGTTCGCCGATCAAACGCTGCAGCATCGGCGCCAGCTGGCCGATGATCTCATTGAGATCGACCGGCCGGCGCTGCACCGGCGTCTTGCGGCTGAACATCATCAGCTGCCGGATCAGGGTCGCCGCCCTGCCCCCCGCCACGTAGATGTACCGCAGCGACTCCGCCATGGCCGGGGGCAGATCATGCTGGTCGAGCAGCAGCGTGCTGTAGCCGTTGATCACCGTGAGGACATTGCTGAAGTCATGCGCGACCCCGCCGGCCAGCTGGCCGATGGCCTCCATTTTCTGCGCCTGCTGCAGCTGGAGTTCGAGCCGCTTGCGGTCCGAAATATCCACGGCCACGCCGACCAGGCGCTTGACCGCCCCCAGCTCGTCCCAAACCGGGTAACCGCGATCCTCGACCCACCGGAACTCGCCGTCCGGCCGGAGCACCCGATACTGCAGGCTGTAGGAGTGGCCGCGCGTCAGCCGGTCGATGGCCGCAAGAATCTGCGGCCGATCCTCGGGGCAGATGGCGTCAAACCAGGCGCCGGGACGCGACAGCAATTCGTCGGCGGATTGGTTCCAGATCTTCGCGCTCGCCGGGCTGACAAAGATGAATCGCTGGCCGTCGGCCGAACGGCTCCAGAAAATCTCCTGGATGCTGTCCGCCATTTCCCGGAAACGCGTCTCGCTCTCGCGGAGTGCATTCTCCGTCTCCTCCCGGCGTTCCCGCGCCCGCACCTCGTCCATGGCGCGCCGGATGGCCGGCGCCAGGCGGCGCAGGCGGTGCTTGAGAACGTAATCGGTGGCGCCCTGGGTCAGGACCTCGATGGCCTTCTCCTCGCCGATCGTGCCCGACACAAATATGAACGGCACGCCCGGGCGAATCTCCCGGGCGAAACGCAACGCGGCCATGCCATCGAAATCGGGCAGCGTGTAGTCCGAGAGGATGACGTCATGGCCCCCGGCCTTCACGGCGGCGCAGAACTCGGCCTTCGTCGCCACCCGCGTGAGCTCGCAGGCGATGCCGTCGCCGGCCAGGGTGTCCCGCACGAGCTCAAAATCCCCCCCGACGTCTTCCAGGAATAAAATCCGGAGACGGTGTGTGGAGTTTGGCCCTGGTTGGGGTGCAGCAGTCATACAAAAAAGTCCGGCGGGAAGGGCCGGACATGGTATGAGAAGACGGCCCGATCTTCGGTCCATATCAGAGCGATTTCGTCCCCGAAAGTAAAGGCGCGCGTGCGATTATCGCGTTTGGGTTGAACGGAAAAAGTTCCCGAATTTATTCAGGCGGACGCCCGGCGTGACCGATTGAATCGGAGAAGATGCCGCCGCGCGCGAGCCGCGGGCGGGACAGACCCGCGCACTGGAACGGGAAGCCGGGTGCAGCTTCGCGTGCCGCAGCGCGCGGAGCCGAATGGCATACCGGCCGTAGGGCCGGAGGTGCGTTGCCTGCCGCGGGAATTTCAGCCGCCGGCTTCCCACCCCTTGGCGCGTTCGAGCGCGCGTTCCCACTGCGCGCGGAGGGCCTGCATCTCCCCCGCCGGGCGCGCGGGCGTGAAGGTGACATCGCGCGACCAGTTCCGCGCGATGTCGTCGCGGCTCTCCCAGTAGCCGACGGCAAGCCCGGCGAGGTAGGCGGCGCCCATCGCGGTCGTCTCGGGGTTGCGCGGCCGCACGACGGGCGTGCCGAGCAGGTCGGCCTGGAACTGCATCAGCGGCTGGCTGCGGGAGGCGCCGCCGTCCACGCGCAGCTCCTGCAGCGCGATGCCGCTGTCCTTCTCCATGCAACTGATGAGGTCGGCCGACTGGAGCGCGATGGACTCGAGCACGGCGCGGCAGAAATGGGCGCGGTTGGTGCCGCGCGTGATGCCCACGGCGGCGCCGCGGGCGTAGGGGTCCCAGTGCGGCGCGCCGAGCCCGGCGAAGGCAGGCACGAGGAACAGCCCGCCGGCGTCGGGCACCGTGGCGGCGAGCTGGTCGAGCTCCTGGGCCGAGCGGACGAGCTGCAGCTCGTCGCGCAGCCACTGGACGGCCGCGCCGCCGATGAAGACGGAGCCTTCGAGCGCGTATTCGGTCCGGCCGCCGATCTGCCACGCGATGGTCGTCAGGAGATTGTTGCGCGACGGCACGGCCTCGGCGCCGGTGTTCATCAGCAGGAAGCAGCCCGTGCCGTAGGTGTTCTTCGCCATGCCCGGGGCGAAGCAGGCCTGGCCGAAGAGCGCGGCGTGCTGGTCGCCGGCGATGCCGGCCACCGGCGCGCCGGCGGGATAGAGTCCGCGGGCAACCTCGCCGTAGACCTCGGAGCAGGAACGCACGTCGGGCAGGAGCGAACGCGGCACGCCCAGCAGTCGCAGCATCGCGTCGTCCCACCGGCCCTCGCGGAGGTTGAAGAGCAGCGTGCGGGACGCGTTGGTGACGTCGGTCACATGGACCTTGCCGCCGGTGAGCTGCCACAGCAGCCAGCTGTCCACCGTGCCGAAGCGCAGCCGGCCGGCGTCGGCCGCGGCGCGCGCACCGGTGACGTGGTCGAGGATCCAGCGGATCTTCGTGCCGGAGAAATACGGGTCGAGCCGCAGGCCGGTGCGCGCCGTCACCTCGGGTTCGGCGCCATCCAGCTTCAACCGTGCGCAAAAATCCGCGGTGCGCCGGTCCTGCCACACGATGGCGTTGTAGACCGGCTTGCCCGTGTCCGCCTCCCACACGACCGTCGTTTCGCGCTGGTTGGTCAGGCCGACGGCGGCGATGGCGTCGCTGGAGAGGTTGGCCTTGGTGATGGCCTCGATCGCGGTGGCGTTCTGGCTGGCCCAGATTTCCAGCGGGTCATGCTCCACCCAGCCGGGCTTCGGATAGATCTGGGGAAATTCCGCCTGGGCGGACGACACGGTCTCGCCGGCGCGGTCGAGGACGAGGGCGCGGGAGCTGGTGGTGCCCTGGTCGAGGGCGAGAATGTAGCGGGGCTGGCTCATGACGGACCGGGGTTGACGCCGCCGGGGTGCGGGGCGCCGATCGGATTCCTGCGGGGTGACAGTGCCATGGCCGGAGGATGAGGTCGTCGGACGCTTTGGGCAAGCAAGCGGCCCGGCTGCTTGCCACCCCGCCCTTTTCCGCCTTCCGTCTTCCCATGTCATCGCCGCCCACGCCGCCCCCGTCCGCCACGGCGCGGGCGGCATTCCACCTGATGACCAAACCCATCGGGTCGCGGTGCAACCTCGATTGCAGCTACTGCTTCTACCTCGAGAAGGAAAAGCTCTACACCGACGCGGGCGGCATGCGGATGAAGCCCGAGGTGCTCGAGACCTATGTGCGCGACTACATCGCCGCGCAACCCGGGCCGGTGGTCAGCTTCGCCTGGCAGGGCGGCGAGCCCACGCTGCTCGGGGTCGAGTTCTTTCGCACGGCGGTCGCCCTGCAGGCGAAATACGCCAACGGCAAGACGATCGAGAACGCCTTCCAGACCAATGGCGTCCTGCTGAACGACGCCTGGGGCGAGTTCCTCGCCGCCGAGCACTTCCTCGTCGGCATCAGCATCGACGGGCCGGAGCACCTGCACGATGCCTACCGCGTCGACAAGGGCGGCCAGCCGACTTTTTCGCGGGTCATGGAGGGCCTGCAAACGCTTCGCCGGCATGGCGTCGAGTTCAACACGCTCACCACGGTGCACCGGGCGAATTCGCGCCACCCGGTGGAGGTTTACCGTTTCCTGCGCCAGGCCGGCTCCCGCTACCTTCAATTCATCCCGATCGTCGAACGCAGCGCCTCGGCCCTCGCCGCGGAAAAGAACGGCCTCTGGCTGGCCCCGCCGCCGGACCACGAGGACGCCGCGGCGCTCGACGAGCACGTGACGCCGTGGAGCGTGCGCCCGGTCGATTACGGCGAGTTCCTGTGCCGCGTCTTCGACGAATGGGTGCGGCAGGATGTCGGCGGGGTTTACGTGCAGCAGTTCGATGCCGCGCTCGCCAACTGGGTCGGCGAGCCCGCCGGGGTCTGCATCTTTTCCGAGAACTGCGGCCGGGCGCTCGCCGTGGAGCACAATGGCGACATCTACAGCTGCGACCACTACGTCTATCCGCGCTACAAGCTCGGCAACCTGATGAACAGCTCGCTGGCATCGCTGGTCGACTCGCCCCAGCAGGAAGCGTTCGGCCGGGCGAAGTCCGCGACCCTGCCGCGCTACTGTCGCGAATGCCCCGTCCGTTTCGCCTGCCACGGCGAGTGCCCGAAGCATCGTTTTCTCCACACGCCGGACGGCGAACCGGGGCTCAACTACCTGTGCGCGGGCTACAAGAAGTTCTTCGCGCACGTCGAGCCGGCGATGTCGACGATGGTTGCGCTGCTGCGACAGAACCGCGCCCCCGCCGAGATCATGCAGCTGCCCCGCCGCGATTGGGTGACAAGGCGGCCTGGCGCCGAGAGAATTCAGCCGTAGCCGCGCTTGAGCCGAAGGCGAAAGCGTGGCCACGCTGTCGCCATGCTCCATCGCGGCTACGGCAATAACGGCTCGCACAAGCCGCCCGCTGGTTTCTCCGGTCAATTGTGAGAGTGTTTCGGGCTTTGGTCGGGGGTTCGACTTGGTTACGTTGGTCGCTTCTCCTCCCGACGCCGCCGCCAACCTCCGGCAGCCTCCACCCCAAACGCTCGAACCCATGCGCACCACCCTGCCTGCCCGCTTCCTCCTGCCAGTCCTCGCGTTGCTGCTCGCCCCCCTGCTCCGGGCGGCCGAGGGCGCCAAGGAGGCGCTGCCCTTCGTCAGCCCGATTTTTGGCGACCACATGGTCCTGCAGCAGGGCAAGCCCAACCCGATCTGGGGCTGGACGACGCCGGGCGCCAAGGTGACCGTCGCGATCAACGATCGCACCGCCGAGGCGGTCGCCGGCGCCGACGGACGCTGGCAGGCGCAGGTCGCGCCGCCCGCGGCGGGCACGGACTGCGAGGTGAAGATCGACGGGACCGACCACGTGGTGCTGCACGATGTCCTCGTCGGCGATGTCTGGCTCTGCACCGGGCAGTCCAACATGGCGATCCCCCTCGCCTACGCGACCGGCGGCAAGGAGGAAGCCGCCGCCGCCAATCACCCGGCCATCCGGCTGTTCAACGTCAGGCCGCGTTCCGGCTACTCGCCGGTGGCGACGCCCGCCGGAGCATGGCAGGTATGCACGCCGGAAACCGCCGGCCGGTTCTCGGCCGTGGCCTACTACTTCGCCCAAAAGGTCCAGGCCATGACCGGCGTTCCCATTGGCCTCGTCGAGGACTGCCTCGGCGGGACACCCGTGGAGTGCTGGATGAATCCGGCGACCCTCGCCGGCCTGAAGGATTTCGCCCCGCCGATGGCGGAGGTGGCGCGGCTGCGCGCCGCGCACGCGCCGGAATACGGCAACTACATCATGCACTGGTACGACGACTATGACACCGGCATCAAAGGCAGCGGCTGGTTCGACCCCGGTCTCGACGATCGCGATTGGAAGCTCGTCCATCTGCCGGGCGCCTTCGCCGAGCTCGGTCTCGCCGACGTGCCCGCCGTGGTCTGGTTCCGGCGCGAGGTCACGCTACCCGATCCGCTGCCCGCCGGCGACGCGTTCATCAAGCTCGGCGTCGTCGAAAAAATGGAGACCACCTGGGTCAACGGCCAGTGGGTGGGCGCCAGCTCATGGGTGGAGAATCCGCGCAATTACCGCATCCCGGCCAAGGTCCTGAAGCCCGGCAAGAACCTCGTCACGGTTCGCGTCTTCAAACTGAAATCCAAGGCCGGCTTCCTCAGCAAACCCGAGGAACTGCGCATCGCGCTGGGCGACACCAGCGTGCCCCTTGCCGGCGATTGGAAGGCGAAGGTCAGCGTCGACGCCAGTCCGCCGCACCCGCTGCCGCTCGGCTACGAGAATTATCCCATCATGCCGTCGGTGCTCTACCAGGGCATGATCCAGCCGATTCTCCCGCTCGCCGTCACCGGCGCCATCTGGTACCAGGGCGAGGCCAATTCGAGCCGCGCGCACCAATACCAGACGCTGCTGCCGGCGATGATCCGCGACTGGCGCGCCGCCTTCGGGCAGGGCGACTTTCCCTTCTACATCGCCGGCCTGCCGGCGTTCGAACCCCGCAAGGATCACCCCGGCTCCGACAACTGGGCCGAGTTGCGCGAGGCGCAGGCCCTCACGGCGCGCACGGTGCCCAATGCGGGGCTGGCGGTCACGGTCGACACCGGCGACGCCGGGAACATCCATCCGCACGAGAAAAAGCCCGTGGGCGAGCGGCTCGCGCTGCTCGCGTTGGCGCGCCATTACGGGAAAGACGTGAAATGCGACGGCCCGTCGTTCCGCTCGATGGAGCGCGAAGGCCATGCGGTCCGCGTGCATTTCGACCACACCGACGGCGGCTTGGTGGTGAAGGGCGAAAAACTCGGCGAGTTTTCGCTGGCTGGGGCCGACCGCCAATGGCACTGGGCCGCGGCGAGGATCGACGGCAATGATGTCGTCGTGTCCTCGCCCGACGTCCCCGACCCCGTGGCGGTGCGCTACGCCTGGCAATCGAATCCGTTGGCGACGCTCTTCAACGGCGCCGGCCTGCCGGCAGTTCCCTTCCGCAGCGACGACTGGCCCGGGGTGACCGACCACGCTCCGCCGTGGTGAGTTGGTAGCGGCGGTCACAAGCCGCCGCGGGAGGGCCGGAGCCCCGGGATAATGACTTGCTGTCACGGCGGCGCGGGGGGACAATCCGCCAAATGCCGCTTCGCCCCGAGAGCCGTTTCGGACCGCTGATGTCTCGCGCAACCTGGGTGGCCCTCCCCGCCCTGATCCTGTTGGCGGGTTGCGCACCGCGAGGGAGCACCACGGCCAATCCCGCGGCCGAGGCGCGAGCGCGCGCCGAGGCCGACCGCTACCTGCACTACCTGCGGCCGGAGCCCGTCGGCGCGGCCGTCGACCAGCCGCCGTGGATCGCGCACGTCCTGCCCGTCGACCTCGACCGCGACGGCCGCATGGACATCGTCTTCACCGAATCGCGCCAGAACAAGTTGTTCTGGCTGCACCAGAACGCCGCCGGCGGCTATGACGAGGTTTTGCTGGCCGACAATCTCCGCGCGCCGGTCCACGTCGACGCGGCCGACATGGATGGCGATGGCGACATCGACCTGATCGTGGGGAGCATGGGCGTCGTCTTCCCCGACAACGACCTGATCGGCACGGTTTACGTCCTCGAGAACGACGGCCACGAGCACTTCACCCCGCACATCGCCATCGAGAACACCTCCCGCGTGACCGACGTCCGCGCCGTCGACCTCAACGGCGACGGCAAGATCGACATCGCGCTCGCGCAGTTCGGCTACGACCAGGGCGAGGTCTCCTGGCTCGAGCGGACGGGCCCCTGGGAGTTTCGCCGGCACATCCTGCTCAACCTCTCCGGCGCCATCAACGTCTGCGTGGCGGACTTCAACGGCGACCACCGGCCGGACATCGTCGCCCTGATTTCGCAGCAGTGGGAAGAGATTTACTACTTCGAGAACAAGGGCGGCGGCAATTTTTCCTCCCAACGCATTTGGGGCTCGACCAACGAGGACTATTGCAGCAGCGGCATCAGCCTGGCCGACATCAACCGCGACGGCCGGCCGGACATCGTCTATTCCAACGGCGACGGCTTCGGCCCGGCCGCCACGCCCGGCCCGCGGCCCTGGCACGGTGTGCAATGGCTGGAGAACAAGGGCGGCGGCTTCTTCAAATACCACCGCATCGGCAACCTGCAGGGCGCCTACTCGCCCATCGGCGTCGACCTCGACGGGGACGGCGCAATGGACGTCGTCGCCGTGGCGGCCTATGCCGACTGGACGAACAAAAACCGGAATGTTGTTTCGCTGATGTGGTTCCGGAATGACGGCCACGAAAACTTCGAACCGCGCATTCTCGCACGGGTGCCGAAGGACCAGATCACGCTCGACGCGGCCGACCTCGACGGTTCCGGCCGCCCGACGCTCATCACCGGCGGTTTCTACCTCTATCCGCCTTACGATGACATGGGCCGGATCACCCTCTGGAAACGCTCCACCCCATGAAGCCGCGCCTCGTCCTCGTCCTGGTCCTCGCGATTCTCGCCGCTGGGGGCGGCTGGGTGTGGTGGCGCGCCGGCACGCAGCAGGCGGCGGTCCGGCCGGCGTTGCCGCCGGTGCCGGATCTCAGCGCGGCCTCGCCCGCCCTGCGCGACGCCATCGTCGCGGCCGACGCCCGGGCCCGCGGCCGGTTCACCGCGGTCAAGGGGCTCGTCGCCCTCAGCCGCCTTTATCACGCCAACGGCTACTACGACGCCGCGCTGGCCTGCTATACCGGCCTCGAGAAACTCCAGCCGGCCGAGCCGCGCTGGCTGCACCTGCACGCCTTCATCATCGCCGGCTACGGCGAACTCGACCCGGCCATCAAGATGTGGCAGCGGGTGACGCAGCTCGCACCCGACTACGTGCCGGCGCACCTGCGCCTGGCCGACGCCCTGCTCAAATCCAACCAGATCGCCGCGGCTGGCGCCGAATACGAGACCGTGCTCAAGCTGAGCCCGGACAACGCCTACGCGCGGCTCGGGCTGGCCCGGATCGACCTCGAAGCCCAGCGCTGGGACCAGGCCCGCGAAAAACTGGAAGCCATCGTGCGGCAGACCCATTTCAACCTCGGGTATGACCTGATCGTCAGCCTCTATGAGCGGCTGGGCCTGAGCAGCGAAGCCGCCTCGATCCGCGGCTCCTCCAAGGCCTCGGGTGCGTACCGCGATTTTCCCGATCCGTGGCTCAGCGCGCTGATGGACGATTGCTTCGATCCCTACCGGCTCGGCATCACCGCCGGCGTGGCCGCGCAGAGCGGCGACACCGCCGGCGCGAAACGGCTGCTCCTGCGGGCCATCGAACTCGCGCCCGACGACGTGTCGTCGCATTTCCAGCTCGGCGGCCTGGCCGTCGCGACCAAGGACACCAAGCTCGCCCGCGAGCAGTTCGAACGGTGCACGCAGATCGCGCCGACTTTCTCCGACGGCTGGGCGCAACTGAGCAACCTGCAGGCGGACAGTGGCGAGGCGATCGCCGCGGCGGCGACGCTCAAGGAGGGACTCGAACACTGCCCGGATTCGCCCGGTCTGCACCTGCTGCAAGCCCGACGCCTGCGCGACGCCGGATCTGCCGGCGAGGCGATCCAGGAATTCAAGACCTCGATCCGGCTCCGGCCCAACGAGCCCGAAGCCTATGTCGAGCTCGGCACGCTCTACATCAACCTCGGACAGGACGAGGTCGGGATCTCGCTGATGCGGCTCGCCTTCGAGGCCGATCCGGGCGACCCCGCGGCGCTCGGTGCGCTTGCCTTCCATGCCATCTCGACCGGCAAGGAGGCCGAGGCGCGCGACTGGCTGACGCGCATCGCCAATCAGCCGCGGGTGCCTGGCTCCCAGGCCGCCGTGCTTTACCAGGCCTACCAGCAGGCCTTTGGCCGCACGTTCAATCCGAAGCCATCCGGGGACTGAGCCGCGGCATCACGGCGTGGCGGGCACCAGGTCGAGCTCCGCGCGGCGGATCGACTCCAGCCCGGCGGTGTCGCCAGCCTCGGCGGACCTTCTCGCGCCCAGGCGCAGCGACGCCACGGCCTCGTCGAGTTGACCGGACTCGCGCTGCAACCGCGCCAGGTCGACGAACAGCTGCGCGTTCACCGGCCCGCTGGCCGCCAGGTCGCGCAGGAACGCGATGGTGCGGGGCTTGTCACCCCGCGACTCGAAGACCTGCTCCAGTCGCGCATCGTTGGCGTAGCTCCGCGGATTGTAGGCATGCGCCGCGAGCATGAGCTCGATGGCGGCGTCCGCTCGTCCGTCTCTCATCATCCGGACGCACAACGGACGCAGCGCGTCCTCGTCATCGGGCACCAGCCGCAGGATCGCCCGCCACTGCGCCTCCGCCCGGGTCCAGTCGCCCGCGGCGGCCAGCGCATCGGCGTAGGTGTGGAGCACCGCCAGGTTTCCCGGCAGGCGTCCGGCGAGGTCGGAGAAAAACTCGACGGCGCGGGCGCGACGGTTCTCCTTGCCCCACAGCCAGCCGAGCAGCGAGTACGTCTGGAAATAGTACGGGTCGGCGGCCGCTGACTGGAGCAGCAAGCGCTCAGCCTCGTCGGCCCGGCCCAGCTGGCCGAGCAGGTACGCCCGCTGCGCCACATCTTCCGGCGCCGCCGGCTCCCGCACCGCGAGCTGCTCGTTCAACGCCAGGGCGGTTCCGTAGTCCCCAAGCTGCGCGCGTATCGTGGCCTCGTGGAACCACAGGAAGGTGTTGGCGGGATCCTGCCGTCGCGCCTCGGCGACGGCGCCGGCCATCGCCGCCAGGGCGCCGGGGGTGGCCACCGCCCGGTTCGCCCGGTTGATCTCATCCAGCAGCCGGGTCCGCGCCTCGGCAAAGTTGAGTTGCTGCGTGAAGGGCGGGCGGGACGTGAGCCGGTCCATGCTCATGGTGACCGAGGCGTGGCCGAATTCGGTGTAGCCTACCGCGGCCGCGCATTCCTCAGAGCTCAACCAAGGCCGCGCCGGCGGGCCGAAGCCGGCGGCCACACCCGCGGCCAGCAGCCGGGCCAGTTCGTAATTGCCGGCCCAGGTCAGGTGCACGTGTTCGAGGAAGAAGTTCCAGCCGGCGGGGAGGCCGGTCGAGTCGGCCGCCGCCCCCATGTCGCGGGCGGCGTCGACCAATGCCACGCCGGAGTCCGCCGCCCGCACCTCGGCCCGGATGATTCCATTGATATGCGAGTCCGCGCGAAACCGCAGGGCGTCGGCGTCGCGCGCCATGAGGTAGTCCCGGCGCGCCTCGACCAGGTTCCCGGCCGCTTCCTCCAGCAGCGCGAGCCGAAAATGCACCTCGGCATAGTCCGGGTCAACCAACAGCGCCGCACCCAGGGAGCCGCGCGCCATCGCGTCGTTCCAGCGGGCCAGCGGTTCCGCCGCGAGCGGCGGCGAGTGTACCGAGGCAAACGGGGCGCAGTCGCGCACGTTGACGGCCACGGTCGAGAGCACCACCCGGGCTCCGCTGTCCCGGGCCAGTCCGACGATTTCGTGCAGATTGCCCGCGAAGTTGGCGTAAACGGCGGCCAGCCGCGGATCGCGGCCCGGCACCGTGTTGCGCGCGAACATCTCCATGCCCCGCCATTCCTTCGCCTGGCCGCCCGCCGCCCCAATCCGCTGAACGACCCGCTGGACCAGCTGGCCGATCCGGGAGCGCCGGACAAAGAGATCGAGCCGCACCAGGGCGCGCGAAGGCACGCCCTGCGTCGCCACCGAACTCGGCCCGAACGGTCCCACCGCCTCGTTGTTTCCCATGTAGATCACAAACGCATCCGGCGAGAACTCCGCGGCCTGCCGCACGATGGGCACGATGGCGTGCGAGTTGATCGCCGTGATCCCGAGGTTGTAGACCGCGACGTTGCGGCCGGGCCAGGCGGCGCGCAACTGAGCGCGGAGCTGCGGGGCCAGCCCGAAACCCGGCTCGGGCACGCCCATCGCCGCGGATTCGCCGACAACGAAGACCCGGAATTCACCAGCCGGCTTTTGCCGCGGCAGCCGGAAGTTGAGCGGCTTGAGGCCGAAGGTCGGAGGAAAGAACGTATTCGTGAACCACGGGTTGGTGCGGTACCACCCTGGCCGGTCATCGGGGATGAAAAAGTCGGTTGGATGGCCGTAGCCCGCCAGGCGCAATGCCAGCTCCCCGCCCGCAAAGAAAATCAAAGTCACGCCGAGCGACAGGCCCAGTCGGGCCAGCCAGTAACGGAGGACACTGGTGGGGGATGAGGTCAGCGGCGCTGGTTTCCAGTTGCGGTCAAGCAATAGAGACGCTCGTGACCCACGAGCGGTTTCAGGCCGCATCGCCTGTTCGCCAGTCGAACCGGCCTACGGCTTGGGAACCATCAACGAAGCCGTGCCGGGTGCCACGTTCATATTCGTAACCGTCCCGTCAGGCCAGAACACGTGCAGTTGCCGCGGGGGAGTGGCATCCGGCCAGCCGAAGAAGGCCGTGGCGGAGGATTGCGAATAGTAGCCGGAGCCGGCCTGGAGCTCGACGGTCTGCCGGGTACCGTCGACGAGCTCCAGCGTCAGGCGCGCGCCGATGCCCGCGGGGTTGCCCGCGGATCCGCGGAGGCGAACCGCCAGTGAATGCCGGCCGGCCACGCCACCGTTGCGAAAGGACATGCTTGGGTCCCCGTTCCGCGTCACCAGGAAGTCCGGCCAGCCATCGCCGTCGAGGTCAACCCGTGCCAAGGCCTTGGCGTCGCCCGGCACGACGAGGCCGCTGTCGGCCGGCGGCACGGCTGCGAAGTGGCCGTGACCGTCACCCCGCAGCAGCTGGCTGAGCCCGCCATCGAACCGGCCGATCATCGGTGCCGGCGCGTAGGAATTCTGGACCGTGTAGATGTCGGCGTGCCCGTCGCCGTCGAAATCACCGGCGACCACCCCTTGGAACGGAGCAATCTGGGCCAGATGCGGCAGGGGTTCGAAACGATAGGTTCCGTCGGGCTGGCTGAGGAACACACCGCTGCGCAGTTCGGTGGCGGCGTAGCGTTTCGCGGCGGCGAGCCGGTCCGCACCGAGGATATCCTCGAGCGTGGCCCGGGCGTAGCTGTCGTCCTGCCGATAACGCTGCAGGACCGACGGGATCGCGGCGCCGAGAGTCTTCCGCGTCCGCCAGGGCAGCAGGCGTCCGTCCTCGTAAACACCCTCCACGAGCTGGGCCGCGCCGCCGCGGCCGAAGTCGCCGCGGTAAAGCACCGCGGGCGCCGCCGGGCTGGCATGATACGGCGTGTTCAAGCCAATGTTGCCGGCAACAAAATCAGGCCGCCCGTCACCGTTGAAATCGGCGCTCGCCAGGCTCGTCCACCAGCCAGTGCCGGCGGAGGCGAAACCCGCCCGCTCCGTCCAGTCGGCAAAGCCTTTGCCTTGTTCATTGTGGAAATACTCAACGTGGCCCCATTCGAGCGCCACGAGCAGGTCGGGCCAGCCATCGAGGTCGACGTCGCTCCACACCGCCGCCGTCACGAGGCCGAGTTTCCGCAGGTCCGGGGCCAAGGTGTCCGTAACATCCTCGAAGCGACCGCCCTGGTTGTGCAGCAACACACTTCGCGCTGGTTCCGGGTAGCGCCCCGGCACCACCCGTCCACCGAGGAAGAGATCGAGGCGGCCGTCGCGATCGAAGTCGACCGCCGCCGCCGCGCCGACGCTCAGCGGCAACGATGGGAGCGCGCCGGGCTGCGGTTGGAGCCGGCCGTGCCCGTCGTTGTGCCACAGCAACGGCTGATACTCCGGGGCGCCGGCGGGAAGACCCGCGCCACCCTTGGTGACGAGGATATCATTCGCGCCGTCGCCATCGGCGTCGAAAATCAGCACCGGGCCGTCGTCGAGCTGCGTATCGCGCGTCAATTCCTGTCGCGGCTGAAAAGCTCCCGGTGTCGTCCAGGCCAGCTCCCGCGCCGGGTCCGCCATCGTGCCGCCGACCACCACGTCGTCGCGCTGGTCCCCATCCAGGTCCCCCACGGCGAGCGCGGGACCGCGGCGGTTGAACCGCACCGGCTGGAGCGGCGCCATCTCCTCCCGGCCGTCCGCCGCCCGGGCCGACGCCAGCGCGAAGCCCGCCGACTGGCTGACGTCCGTGAACTGCCCGGCCGCGGCCGGCGCGGCGGGCGACGGACGGGCGCGCGGAGCTGCCGGCTCCGTGATGACCAGCCGGCGATCGACCGGCAGGCCCGTGAAGATCTGTTCCGCTCCGCTGGGCCAGCTCACGACGAGCTTCGAGATCACCGTGTCGTCGCCGAGGCCGAAATGGAGCACCGGCTCGCTGCTCGACAAATAGCCGCGGGCGAGCTGCAGCTGGCGCATCTGCGTCCCCAGCGCACTCTCGATGCGCACCGTCGCCCCGACCCCGAAGCGGTTCGACTGCGTGCCGCGCAAGGCGACGATGAGCCGGTGGCCTCCCGGACAGTCGTTGCGCAGCACGGTCACCCCGCCCTCGTAGTTCGCAAAAACCACGTCAAGGTCCCCGTCGCCGTCGAGATCGCCGAAGGCCGCGCCGAAGCTCACGCCGCGCTGGTTCAGGCCCCAGCGCGCCCCGACTTCCTCGAACTGCAGGTCGCCATCGTTGCGGAAGGCGAGGTTCGTCTCCGCCAGCTTCGGGCTGGCGCGCATCATGCGCCGCGAGCCCATCGGGTCCTCGGCCGACATGACGCGCTGCAGGATGTCGGCGTTGTGGTATTCGCGGATCATGCCGTTGGTGACGTGGAGATCGAGGCGCCCGTCGTTGTCGAGGTCCTCGAGGCGCACCGACCAGCTCCAATCCGTCGCGGCAATGCCGGCCAGCCAGGCGGCCTCGAGGAAGCGGCCGGTGCCGGTGTTCACGTACAACGCCCCGTGCATGTATTGCGGCGCCTCGTCCGGCCGCTCCGGCTCGACCTGGGCGCGTTCGCGCGAGCCGGCCATGCCGCGGAGTTCCTTCTCCCGGGTGGTCGCCGCCATGTCCGAGACGATGAAATCGGGCCGGCCGTCGTTGTTCACGTCGCCGGAGTCGGACCCCATCGCATAGTACGGCGTGTGTGGCACGGTGCGATCGATGATATTCGTGAAGGTGCCGTCATGGTTGTTGTGGTACAGCCGGTCGGCCCCGCTGTAGTCGTTGGCCACGTAAAGATCGGGCCAGCCGTCGCCATCGCAATCCCACCAGGTCGCGGAATGCGTAAGGCCCTCGCCGTCGATCCCGGCGCGTGCGGTGACCTCGGTGAACGTGCCGTCGCCGTTGTTGTGGAACAGGTGGCCGCGCTGGCCGTTCGGGTGCGCGGCGGCGTCGAGCATGTTGGCGGTGACGTAGACATCGAGCCAGCCGTCACGATCATAGTCGCAGAAGCAGCCCATGCCCGAGGCGTCGGTGAGCGCCAGGCCGCGCGCGACCGCCTCCTCCTTGAAGGTGCCGTCGCCCTGGTTGATGAAAAGCAGGTTGGGCGCGGCGAAACGGCAGATGTAGAGGTCGAGCCAGCCGTCGTTGTTCACGTCGACGAAAGTCGCGCCCTGCCGCCAGGCGGCCACGTCGGGCGCGGGCGCGCCACTCTCCTGCCCCATGGTGCGCTTCAGCCACGCCACGCCCTGTTCCCAGCCGGCGGGCCTGGTTTCCACGATGCCGGCCTTTTCGGTCACGTCCTCGAATTTCCATCCGCCAAGGTTGCGGAACAACCGGCAGCCTTCGGTTTTCTCGACCACCAGAATGTCCGGTCGCCCGTCGTGGTCGAAATCGCCGATCGCCACGCCCGAACCGGACTCGCCGTACACGAGTTCCTGGTAGCGCTTGCCCCACATTTCGGGATCGGCGAAACGGTTCTCCGTCACGATGCCCGTCTGCGCCGCGGTCAGGGCGGTGAACATCGTCGGGCCCGGCGGCCCGGAACGCGGCGCCAGCGCTTCCACTTTCAGGTCGTCGGTTGCGGCCCGGCTGGCGCCGGCGGCGAGGCAGGCCCCCAGCCAGAGGACGCGCCCCAGCCGCGGCATCAATCTCCCCAGTTTCGTTCGATTGCGGTTCGCGCCGGCGGACATTATCGAGGCAGTATACGACCGCTTCGGCGGTGGCGAGTCAAGGACCGGCCGGAGCGGAGCCCACGCGCCGTGCGGGTCGGTGCCTTCCGGATTGGAGGTGGGACGCCCCCGTCCCGCGGGTTGCCATCGACGCCAAGCCTCGCGGGGTGAGGGCACCCCGCCTCCATGGAGGCTACACGGCGGCGCTCCCACGCGATCAACCGCGCAACCTGCACGGAGTGCAGCATCCACCGCCAAGAAGGGAATCGGTCCCTAGCCGCCCGGTTTCTTTTCCTCCGGCTTCCCGTCGGAAGCGCGGTCGCTCAGTTCCGACTGCGAGATTACGCCCATGACCTGGAGTTCGCCGAGCTTGACCTTGCCCTCCGGCTGATACTGCCGGAGCAACCGGCCGCTGTCCTGGCCGAAGTAGTGCGAGGCCCGGTCCAACATGGCAGCCAGCGTCTCATTGAACTTGTTTCCCTGGGCCTGGATGCTGACGCGGGTGATCCAGAGCGGCTTGAGTTTCCCTTCCTTCTGGGCGGCCTGGAAATCGTACGCCGCGATGATCACGTAATAGCGCTCGTTCTCGATGTCATCGATGAGGTCGCGGTAAGTGTCGCCCGCGCCCGCAAAGCGGGCGATGGTGTTGCCCCGGTTGATCTCGTCGACATAGCCCAGCAACTTCGCGTTGTGTTCGTCGGCGTTGCGCCGCATGTCTTCGAACATCTGCATTTGGTACAACTGCTGCGTGAACTCCTCGTTGGCTGCTTGCGCCACCGACGCCGCGGGAGACTGGATGCCTTCCAGCGACGGCGCGGAGCCGGCCGCCGCGGCCGCGGTTGACCGCATGAGGTTGTAGGCGGAATAAAACGAGCTGGCGTTGGCCTGGTAGACCGAATCGTTGAAGGGAATGGTCGTACCCCACGCGATTTCGAGCAGCAGCCGGGCGGATTTGGCATCCGGGGCCAGATAGTAATTCTTGAGCGCGAGAAATTGCGACACGAGCCTGGCGACCTGCGGGAACTTTACCGCGTCGATCGAATGGTTCTTGCCGAGGCCCGGGTAGTAATGGCCGTTGGTCAGGGCGTAATATTCGCGCTTGAACGTGCCGTCGGGCAGTTTTTCGCGCTGGTAGCCGTTGCTGACGCGCGAGAAGACCGCCGTGACCAGCGAACCTTCCGAGGCGCCGGCAAAGGGCGCCGCCAGCAGCAGACCTGAACAACACACGAGGAGGAGGGATTTCATGGGGATCGGGGGGCCTCACGCGACCGGCCGCCCAGCTGGACACGCATCGCGCATTGCCAGTCGAATATACGAGATCATTCCGGGACCGGATGCAACTGGTTCCGGCCTTCCCGGCCATTCCATGCCCCTGACGGTTTCTAGTCGCCTTCCGGGGCCGGCACGGTGCCCAGCACCTCGAGCTCGCCGAGGTGAACCACGCCCTCGCGATAATTCCGCACCAGGCGGTCGGTGTCGCGGCCGAAATATTGGGAGGCATCGGTCAGCATGGCCGGCAAACACCGGCTGAAATCGCTGCCCTCGGCGGGTATGCTGATGCGGGTCGTCCACAGCAGCTTGCGCCGACCGTCCGCCTGGGCCGCCTGGAAATCGTAGGCCTGGACGATGACATAGTAGCGGGGCGTCTCGATGTCGTTCATCAGGTCATCGAAGTAATTGCCGGCGCCGGCAAAGCGGGCGGGATTGTTGCGGAAGTTGATTTCCTCCACGTAGCCGAGCAGGCGCGCATTCGCCTCGTCGGCCTTCAAACGCATGTCCTGGAAAAGCTGGCTTTGGAGCAACTGGGTCTCGGCATCCTCGCGGGCGGCATCACGCGCCGACCGGATGGGAATCTGGATGCCGTCGGTGGTGGTTTGCTGTTCGCCGCGGGCTTCCGATTCCCGGACCAGGGCCTGGGCGTTGTTGTAGAAATTCATGGCGGAACCGAAATTGGCGTTGGCATTCTGCAGCTGCGCGTCGTCGAACGGCACGGTCGTGCCCCAATGGAGTACCAGCAGCAGGTCGGCGGCCGCCCGTTGCCGCGCAGGATAGAAACTCTGCAGGGCCAGCCGGCGGGCCATCAGCTTCACGATCGTCGGGAACAAGGTGGGATCGCCGGCCCCGGTTTGTCCCGGGAGGCTCGAGATACCGCCATTGCCCACGACATAAGTCTGCGGCTTGATGCTGCCGTCGGGCAGGAACTCGCGGCGATAGCCGGTGTTGGTGCGCGAATAGACGGAGATGACCAGTGAATCCTGCTTGGCCGCGAGCGGCACGAGTCCAAGGAGAAAGGCCAAAGCGGAAACACCAGACGCGCGGAATGAAGGTTTCATGGGAAACAAGGATTCGTGGTTCGATTGCCGGGCATAACACCAGGTCGTGCCCCATCCCTTCGGACATCCGCAATATTACCACGCCACACGCCCCCCGCAACGCCGACGTCACCCCAATCGCGCTTTTTACCTAACTAACCGTTCGGTGCGTGATGATGATGCATGGGCGAGCTGCTCGGAGCCGGCCAGGCGAACGTCGGCAGCCTTTGCTCCTCGGCTTTCGCGTCTCCTTCGCGGACGCGGTAGCATCGGTCCGGAGCCAGACCCCGCATCACCTGCGTCTTTCCGGTCACCGGCCATGTAATTTCCACCCGGTCGATCGCCACCGCCGATCCCAGGCCGATCTCCTGGCGCAGCGGCGAGCAACCAAAGCTGCCGCCGCTGCCGACCGTGCGATAGATGGCCCGCTCGCCGGTGGCGGTGCGGGCGACGACCTTGATGCGGGCGCCGATGGCCGACCGGTTCGTCTGCACGCCCTCGAGCTTCAGTTTGAGCCAATGGTTGCCATGGCCGGGGTTGGCAAAGAGCTGGTTCGGGTAGTGGTCGCCGATGAGGGCGCCACCGACCACGGAGTAGATGTCCTGGGTGCCGTCGTTGTTCAGGTCGCCGAAAGCGATGCCGTGGCCCTTCTGCAGCTGGCCAAAACCCCCGGAGGTCGTCACATCCTGGAACGACGCCCCGCCGTTGTTGCGGAACATCTTGTTCGGAATGAGCGTGCCGAGGATCGGGTCGCCCGTCCCGATGTAGAAGTCCAGCCAGCCGTCGTTGTCGAGATCGCCGAAGTTGGCCCCCATGCCCTCGATGATCTTCCAGAGTCCGGCGGATTTCGTCACGTCGGTGAAGGTGCCGTCGTGGTTGTTGTGATAGAGGCGCGGCCGCTCGCTGGTGGGCGGCCCGGAGCCGAGATAGTCGGCCAGGATGTCGCCGGCATTCTTGATCGAATAGCCGCAGACAAAGAGGTCCGGCCAGCCATCGTTGTCGTAATCAAAGAACCACGAGGGAAAGCTCTTGATCGGTTCTGTGACGCCGGCCGATTCCGCGACATTGGTAAAACGCCAGGGGGCGCGGGGATCTTTCGACCCGCCCTCGGGACCGTCGTTGCGCAGGAGGTAATTCGGCCCGCCGAAAACCGAGAGATAGAGATCGGGCCGGCCGTCGTTGTTGTAGTCGCCCGTGACCACGGCCTTGAACCAGGCGGTCAGGGCCACGCCGCAGGTGGCCGCGCATTCGGTGAACGTGCCGTCGCCCTCGTTGCGGTACAGCACGCAGGGTTGCTTGTCGCCCTCGGCCTGCGACTGCGATTCGTAGGCGATGAACAAATCGAGCCGGCCGTCACCGTTGTAGTCGAACCAGACCGCGGTCTGCGTCGACCCCGGATGGAGCACGCCGGCCCTTTCGGTCACGTCGGTGAACGTGCCGTCGCCATTGTTGTGGAGCAGCGAGCTCGGATAGTGGCCGTCGCGACCCAGCCAGCCGCCGCGGAGCACGAAGACATCGACAAAACCGTCGTTGTCGTAATCGGCCTGGATCAGGTTGAGCCCCCCCGTCAGGCCCTTGAGCCCCGCCTGTTCGGTGCGCTCGGTGAAGGTGCCGTCGCCGTTGTTGTGGAAAAAGCGCAGCTGGCTGTCGAGGCCCGAGGCCGACACCATCAGGTCGAGCAGCCCGTCGTTGTCGAAGTCATCCATGACCACGCCGCCCGACTGGTCGTCGATATCCAGTCCCAGCGGACCCGCCACGTCGGGAAACCGCTTGATGTCGTAGTCCGACTTGAAGACTTCCGGCGGGATCCGCCACTGCTCGGGCACCTTGTCCGGGTACTCGCCGAGCGTCATGTAGGCGAGGTTGTAGAGCCAGATCGCGTAGGGCGTCGGCACATTGTCGAGCACCTCCTGCAGAACCTTGATGGCTTCGCGCGATCCGGTCTGGTCGGTGTGGACGCCGCCGCCACGGATCGGCAACAGGCATGAGTCGGCATTGTGGTTGGTCAGGCAATTCTGCAGCTCGCCGTAGCGCAGCCAGCAAATCGCGCGGAAGAGGAACATCTTCTCCGCGTCCTCCTGCTTCGGCGAAAGGCCGTGTTCACCCAGGAATTGTTCCAGGTCGTCCAGGGCCTTGAGGGCATCCTTCGGCTGGCCGTCGTTCAGCAGCGCCGTCGCATAAAACCACTGGAGGCTGGCGCGTTCGCCGACGGTGCGGGCGGCGTCGAATTTCTTTTTGACCAGGTGCGCCGTCTTGGCGGCGAAATACGGCACGATGGTGGGATCCACGTCGCGGGGAATGGTCGCGAGCAACTCCACCATGCGCCGCGTGCTCTCGGGCTGCGGCTTCGGCGCGGGTTCGTCTCCGGCGGCGACCGCGACGAGGAGGGCAAGGGCGGCAAGCCAGCCGGGCTGGACGCCGGGGCGCCGCACCATTATCGAAGGGAGGCGGAGATTCATGGATGGGCGATGGTGAGCGTGGGCGTGGGCGCCGCGATCGGTTGGCGGGTCGAGGTGTTGTCGGGCCAGCGCACGGTGACGGCACGGGGCGGATTGGCCGGCAAGTATCCGAAAAATGCCATCGGCGCGGATTGGGACCAATACCCCGCGCCCGCGGTGATCTCGGCGCTCTGCTGCGAGCCATCGGCGAGTTCCAGCGTGACCCGCGCCCCGATGGCGTCCGGATTGCCGCGAGGCCCGCGCAGGCGCACCGCGAGCGCACGCCGGTTGGGCGCGCCGGAGTTGCGCCACGCCTGGGTCGTCGCATCGTTCCGGGTGACAAGCAAGTCCGGCCAGCCGTCGCCATCGAGGTCGAGGACGGCCAGCGCCTTGGCGTCGCCGGGCACGACCAGGCCGCTCTCAAGCGGCGGCACCGCCGTGAAGTGGCCTTGACCATCGCCGCGCAAGAACTGGCCCAGGCCTCCGTCGTAACGATCAACGTGGGAAATGGGCGCATAGGAATTCTGCACGGCGCCGATGTCGGCCCGGCCGTCGCCATCGAAATCGCCGGCGACCAGGCCCTGGATCGGTGCGATTTGGGCGATTCGCGGCAGCGGCTCAAAACGGTAGGTGCCGTCGGGCTGGCTCAGAAACACGCCACTGCGCAGTTCGGTGGCGACGAAGCGCCGGGCGGCGGCCAGTTTGTCGGCGCCGAGGATCACATCCAACGTCGCCCGCGCGTAGAGGTCGTTCTTGGGAAAGCGCTGCAGGATGGACGGGAGGAACGCGCCGAGCTCATTCCGGGTGCGCCAGGGGTAGAGCTTTCCATTCTCGTAATAGGCCTCGATCACGAGCGGGGGCTGGCCCGCCGAAAAACTGCCGTAGTAGATGGTCGCCGGGTACTCGGGCGAACCGTGGTACTGGGTGTTCAAGCCCAGGTTGCCCGCGACGAAGTCCGGCCGGCCGTCGCCGTTGAAATCGGCGCTCGCGAGCGAGGTCCACCACCCCGACCCGGCCGCGGCAAAGCCCGCGCGTTCGCTCCAGTCGGAAAACGCCCGGCCCTGGTCGTTGTGGAAATATTTCACGGTCCCCCATTCCAGGGCGAGCAGAAGATCGGGCCAGCCATCGCCGTCAACGTCGCTCCAGAGGGCCGAGCTGACCATCCCCACGTTCCGCAATCCGGGAGCGATCTGGTCGGTCACGTCCTCAAACCGGCCGCCCCGGTTGGCCAGCAGGCCGCTGCGGGGCGGCAGCGGATACCGGCCGGGCAGCACCCGGCCGCCGAGGAAGACATCGAGCCGTCCATCGTGGTCGAAATCCGCGGCGGCCGCGGCGCCGACACTCAGCGGGAGGTCGGGCAACACCCCCGCGGTCGGATGGAATTGTCCCCGGCCGTCGCCGAGATACAGGTGCGGCTGATATTCGGGCGCGTTCGCCGACAATGCGTTGCCCCCGTGGGTCACGAGCACGTCGTAGGCGCCGTCGCCGTTGGCATCGAAGATCAGGATCGGGCCGTCATCGACCAGCGTGGAATTGTCGAGCACGCCGACCGAGGCGGCGGTAAACCCGTTGCCGCCGCCCAGCAGCACCCGTTCGGGGTTGCCGGCGGCTGCGCCCAGGATCACGTCGTCCCGCCCGTCGCCATTGAGGTCGCCCACGGCCAGGGCCGGTCCGCGCCGTCGAAAACTGACCGGGATCAGGGGCTGGGGCTTGGCTTCCGCCCGCAGGTCCTCGTGAGAGTCCAGGGAAAATCCCATGGCTTCGCTGACGTCGATGAACTGGCCGGCGGGGGGCGCGGGCGGGTCGACCCGGAGCCCGGGTGCGGCTGGTCCGGCGGGCTCGTCGATCGTGAATTTCCGGTCCACCGGCAGGTCCGTGAAGTGCTGGATCCGCCCGTCGGGCCACGCGACCGACAGGCGGTCGATCTTCGTCACCGCACCCAGGCCAAAATGCAGCACCGGCTCGCTGCTCGAGAGATAGCCGCGGGAGACCAACAGCGTGCGCACTTGCACGCCGGCGGCGCCTTCCAGCCGCACCGTGGCGCCGATGCCAAACCGGTTGGAGGCCGCGCCGCGCAACGCGACCAGCACGCGGTGCCCAGAGTCATTGTCGTTGCGCAGCACCGTGACGTTGCCCTCGTAATTGGCGTAGACCAGGTCGAGGTCGCCGTCGCCGTCGAGGTCCCCAAACGCGGCGCCCAGGCTGACGCCGCGCTGATTCAATCCCCAGGCGGCGCCGGTTTCCTCGAAACGAAGATCGCCCAGGTTGCGGTAGGCCAGGTTGGCCTCCACCAGCCGGGGGCTCGACCGCACGATGCGCATGCGCTCATCCGGGCTCTCGGCCCGAAACACCCGCTCGCGCAGATCGAGACTTTGGTGTTCGCGGTTCATGCCGTTGGTGATGAAAAGGTCGAGCCGGCCGTCCTCGTCGAGATCCTCCAGGAGCGGCGCCCACGTCCAGTCCGTCGCGGCGAGGCCCGCCAGCCGCCCCGCCTCGAGGAACTTCCCCGTCCCCGTATTGAGGTAGAGCATGTTGCGGGCAAACTGGGGCGCCCCATGGGCGTTCGCTTCCGTGGTGTTGGTGAGCGTGCGCGAGTAGGCCATCCCGCGCTGGTCCTTCTCGTGCGTGGTCGCGGCCATGTCCGCCACGAAGAAATCGAGCCGGCCGTCGTTGTCGACGTCGCCGGCATCCGCGCCCATCGAGGAAAAGGGCATGTGCGGGACGGTCCGTTGGATGACATCGGTGAAGGTGCCGTCGCGGTTGTTATGGTAGAGGCGGTCGGGCTCGGAAAAATCGTTCGCCACGTACAGGTCGGGCCAGCCGTCGCTGTCGTAGTCCCACCAGGTCGCCGAATGCGACAGCGTTTCGCCGAAGATGCCGGCCTTCGCCGTGACATCGACAAAGGTGCCGTTGCCGTTGTTGTGAAACAAATATCCCCGCTGGCCGTTGGGGTGATGCGTCGCGTCGAGCATGTTGCTCGTGACATACACATCCAGCCAGCCGTCGCGGTCGTAGTCGAAAAACGCGCCGACGCCACAGGCGTCCGCGACTGCGAGGCCCCGCGGGCCGGCCTCCTCCTTGAACGTGCCATCGCGCTGGTTGATGTAGAGCAGATTGGGCGCGAGGAATCGGGTGATGTAGATGTCGAGCCAGCCGTCGTTGTTCACGTCGGCAAACACCGCCCCCTGGCGCCAGGCATCGAGGTCGCCGCCGGCGGAACCTTCACCGGCACGCTGCAGGGACAGCGGCAGACCGGCCTTTTCGGTCACGTCCTCAAACTTCCAGTCGCCGAGATTGCGAAACAGCCAACAGATCCGGCCGGTCTTGCTGACGACCAGGAGATCGGGCCGCCCGTCGTTGTCGTAATCACCAATGGCCAACCCGGTGCCAAATTCCCCCATGGAAATCTCCTCGTAATGATCGCCCCACATCCGGGGATCGTCATAACGGTTGGTCATCACGATGCCGGTCTGCTCGGGCTTCAGCGTCGTGAAGAGCGTGGCTCCGCGCGGACCGGATCGAGCCGCCAGCGGCGCCTCGGTGATCCCGGGCGTCGTCGCTCGGGCCAGCGTCGCCAGGCCGCCGAGGCAGGCCACCACCGCCAGGCAGCGCGCGAGCGATGACGGAAAGCTCCGCGCCCGCTCCGGGTCGTGGTAGAAAGGGGCCATGATTCGTGCGGGAAAGTGCACCGGCAGCCGGGCGGCGAGTCAAGGTTGCCATCGCTCTTGCCTAGTCGGAAAAGCGTTAGCAGAATCAGCCGTCTATTTTCCGTGTCTGCATGACCCCCGCCGCCCGGTTCTCCTCTCTCCTCTGGTTGCTGGCACCGCTTTTGGCGTTCGGATTCATCGTCTGGATGGCCGCCGCCCGGATCCACCGGATTGAGTATGTCACCAACCTGGTCGAGACCGAGACGGCCCTCGATCCGACTTCGCCCACGGGCTATGCCGGCGGGCTGCGGAAACTGATCGTCCCCGAGCACAACAACGACTCCTACCAGTGGATCGCCCAGACTCAGCAGATGCTGGCCGGCGGGGAATGGCGGGTGCGGCATGTCAGTTACGACAATGCTCCCGCCGGGCGAACGGTGCTGACGCCGTCGCCTTTCCGCTGGTGGCTGGCCTTGGTCTCGTGGATTGATCGCCAGGTCGCAGGACATTCACCGGGATTGGCGGTGGAAAATGCCGCCCTATATGCCGGCCCGGCCCTGCAACTGCTGCTTTTGACGGGGGTCGTTGCCTTCGTGATTTGGCGCTTTGGCTCGCTATCGGCGATCCTGGTGGCCGTCGCCATCACGACCCTCTTCCCTTTCGCCGGATGGTTTTTGGCCGGCCAGCCCGACGACAACGCCCTGGTCCTCTCTTGTGCGCTGGGGGGCGTGCTGCCCCTGCTGGCCGGAATAGAAGCGCATACAAAAGCACCGGCCGCATCCACGAACCGGTGGTTCGTCGCCGCGGGAGTGGCCGGCGGCCTGGGCCTGTGGGTCGACGTCGCCCGCGCGCTTCCGATTCTAGCCGGGATCTTCCTTGGTGCGCTCATCGCCGCGAGCGTGTGGCGGCGCCCGGCAGGCACCGGCGGGACGATCGCACCCCTCCCTTGGCGGCACTGGGCTCTCGCCGGGGCTTTGACCTGTCTCATCGCCCATCTGGTCGAATATTTTCCGGGTTATTTGGGCGGGTGGCCGGACCGCAACGTGCATCCGGCGTACGGCCTCGCGTGGCTCGGCGCGGGCGAGGTGCTGGCACGCCTCACCGCCTGGATCCAACTCGGGGCGCCGCCCTGGCGCTGGCGCTCTCTGTCGACTTTGGTGCCGGCCCTCCTCGCCGTGGCGGCGGCGCCCACGCTCTTGGTTCTCAAGGGTCAGCACGACTTCTTCACCGCGGACCTGGGCGCCGGGCGGCTGTCGGAATTGTCGGGCAGCCCGGTGGGCCTCGATTCCTGGGCTTGGCTGTCGCGGGACGGCTTCTCTCTGACCGTGGTGGCCACCACCCTGCCCTTGCTGCTGGTGCCGCTGGGGGGCTGGCTCTTGTTCCGGCGCAGCGAGGTGGCGCCGCGCGCGATGTGCGCCCTGGCGCTGGGACCGGTGCTCATTTCGTTCGGCTTCGCCTGGGTGCAACTCCGGACTTGGACCACGCTCGACGCCGGATTGCTCGGGCTGTTGGTCGCCCTCGCCGCCGCGACGCCCAATTCCAGGACGGCGCGGTGGTCTGCGGCCATCGCCGCGCTGGCCTTGCTGGCTCCGGGGGCCTGGCTGCTGGCCACCAGGACCCGGGCCGTCCGCAGCAACACCGTTACCGAAGGCGAGGTCATCGCCTTGGTCGAACGCGATCTCGCTTACTGGTTGGCAAGCCAGGCGGCTCCGGATCGCGCGATCGTGCTGGCGCCGCCCAATCTTTCGGCGTCGATCTATTTTCACGGGGGGTTGCGCGCGGTCGGCACTCCCTATGGGGAGAACAAAGACGGCTTCTTCGGCTCGGTGCGAATCGCGGCCGCCAGTTCGGCGGATGAGGCCCAGGCGGTCGCCCAATCCCGCCAGCTGAATTACATCGTGGTGCCGTCCTGGGATAACTTTCTCGACGACTATGCGCGCCTCGGATCGGAACAGCCGGATCACACGCTCATGGCTTCCCTGCACCGCTGGTTGCCGCCGCGCTGGCTCCAGCCGGTGCCGTACCAGCTCCCGGCCGTCAATGGCTTCGAGGGCCAGTCCGTGGCCGTCTTCCGGGTGGTCGACGTGCAGGACAATGCGACGGCCCTCAGCCATCTCGCCGAATACTTCGTCGAAATGGGCATGATCGACCAGGCCCTCGCGGTGGCGAACACGCTGGAGCGCTCCTTCCCCACCGATTTCGGGGCGATGGTGGCCCGCGCCCAGGTGAGCGAAGCGGCCGGCGATGCGCCGGCGGCGCGGCGCGCTTTGCAGGAGATCGATGCGGCGCTGAAACGGGGCGACACCGACCTGCTGGCCTGGGACCGCCAGGTGAGCCTCGCCATCGTCCTCGTCCAGGCCAAACGCATCGAGGCCGCCCGGGAGATCGTGAAAAGTTGCCTTGCCGACGCGGACGCGACGCGCCTGCGGATGTTGACCACCGTCTCATTGCACCGGCTGCTCGTCATGAGCCGCGGCTTCCATCTCGAAATCGCCGACCCGAAACTGCAGGCGTTCGCCCGGCAGTTGCTGCCGGCGGAATTGCGCGACCGGTAATGAACATGCCCCAACCCTCTTTCACGGCCGCCGGCTGGCTCGTCCCCGCCCTGGCGATCGCCCTCCTCGCCAGCCCGGCCTGTTCCCGCCAAACCGAGGCCCGAAAGGATTCGTCCTCGGTGCCGGCAAAGACGCGCGCCCCGCTGACCGCGGAGCAAGCTCACCTGGAATACGAACGGGTGCCGATCGGGAGTCCCCTCGGCGAGAACGACCGCCCGATCGTGACGCACCTGGCGATCGCCGACCTGGATGCCGACGGTCTGCCCGATGTCCTCTATTGTGACGCCCGGAAGAACACGGTGCGCTGGATCCGCCAGGCGCCGCGCGGCGTGTTCACCGAGCAGATCCTCGCCGAGGACGTCGCTGCGCCGGCCCACGTGGCGGTCGCCGACGTCAACGGCACCGGGCGCCTCGACGTGCTCGTGGCCAGCATGGGCCAGGTCACGCCGAACAACGACCGGATCGGGGCCGTGGTGGTCCTCGAAAACCTGGACAACCGCCACTTTCGCCCGCACGTCCTGCTCGAACACGTCGCGCGCGTAACGGACGTGCGCGGAGCCAACCTGACGGCCCATGCCGATCACCGCCTCGACCTCGTGGTCGGCCAGTTCGGCTATGCCCAAGGCGAGACACGCTGGCTGGAGAACAAGGGCGACTGGAAATTCGAAAGCCACATCGTCAACACCCAGTCCGGCTGCATCCACACGCCGGTCGCGGATTTCGACGGCGACGGGCTGCCGGATTTTGCCGCGTTGATCTCACAAGAGTGGGAGGAGGTCCACTTGTTCCGCAATCTGGGCCACGGGCAGTTCCATGACGCCGTCGTGTGGGGCTCAACCAACGAGGATTACGGCAGCAGCGGCCTCGCCGTGGCCGACGTCAATCGCGACGGGAAACCGGATCTGATCTATACCAACGGCGACGGCTTCGACTATGCCGTCCCCGGCTCCCGCCCCTGGCACGGGATGCAATGGATCGAAAACCTCGGCAATGGCTATTTCAAATTCCATCGCGTCGGCGACATGCCCGGCGCCTATGCGCCCTGCGCCGCGGATCTCAACGGCGACGGCTTCATGGATCTCGTGGCGGTGAGCGGTTTTGCCGACTGGAGCAACCCCGCCACCGTGTCGCTCATGGCCTGGCTGAACGACGGCCATGAGAACTTCACGCCGGTGGTGATCGCCCGCGAACCGATCCAAATGGTCGCGGCGGCGGTCGGCGACCTGGATGGCAATGGCGTCCCCGTGATCGTCACCGGCGGATTCCACGCTCTCCCGCCCTATCAGCGGATGAGCAATATCACGCTGTGGCGGAAAAAATGACATCGTCCCCGCCGCCGGTGCGATCCGTGGGTTCGCGCCCGGCACGCCGGCGCACCCTCGTGGCCGCTACAGCCGCCGTCGTCTTGGTCGCGGCCGGCTGCTATCTCGCGCTCACTTGGCGGCGCCAAGCGACGCTGGCGGAGCTGCGCACCGGACTGCCGGCAAGGCCCGGCGCCAGCGGCATGGCGCCCATGCTGGCCGAACGCCTGGCCCGGGCCGAGGCCGAGGCGCGCGATCCGCGCACAACGCTGGCCGGGGTGGCGGAGTTGGGCCGGCTTTATCACGCCAGCGGTTTTCCGCAGGAAGCGGAAACCTGCTGGCGCCTGTTGCACAAGGCGGAGCCAAAGGAGGCTCGCTGGATCTATTACCTGGCGGACCTGCGCCGCGTCGCCAGCGACTATGAAGGCCTGGCCGGCCTGCTGGCGCAAACGACGGTCCTTGCGCCGGGCTACGCTCCGGCCTGGCTCCAACTGGCCAACCTCCAGTTCAAGACCGGCCAGATCGAGGCGGCCGGAGCCAGCTACGAGCGGCGCCTCGCCCTGGTGCCGGGCGATCCCTATGCGCGTCTCGGGCTCGCGCGAGTTGCCGTGCAGGAGGGCGACAAGAAGCGCGCCCGGGAACTCATCGAGGGGCTCGTCAAGGACGCACCCGAATTTTCCCCGGGCCACAACCTCTATGCGGAGATGCTGGCGGCCGATGGCGACACAGCGGCGGCAAACAAGCAGCGCTGGCTCGGCCGTGAAACGACCCGCTTCCGCGAGGCGGACGACCCGTGGCTGGATGAACTCGGGGCCTGGTGTTTCAACTATGAGCAGCTGTGCATCCGTGGCACGGTCGAATACCAGACCAAGCACGGCGACCACGGGCAGGCGTACTTCGAACGGGCGATACAGTTGCAGCCTGCCAATCCGATGGCGTATGGCCTCCTCGGCGGCCTGTACCTGGAGCTGAACAATCCCGCCAAGGCGCGCGATGTCCTCGAAAATGGGCTGAAGGAGGTTTCGACCACCAAGCCCACCGTCATGTACTTCGTGGACCTGAGCCGGGCCTATCGCGAACTGAAGCTGCCGGTGGACGCCGAGCGCGTGGCGCGCGACGGCCTGGCGCGGCTGGGTCGGGAGTTCGAGCTCTTCGATGCGCTGGGCGTGGCGCTCGGCGACGCCGGCCGGCGCGAGGAAGCGGTCGAGGCGCTGCGGACCGCCGTGGCGCTCAATCCCGATGATACCAATTCCAACTACAACCTTGCCGTCGCCCTGCTGGCCGTCCGGCAGCTGGACGAAGCCATCGCGGCGCTGCGACGTTCGCTCACGCTGAAGCCGACCTTTCCCGCCTCGCTGGCCATGCTGGCCCAGATTGAAATCGACTCCGGCCGGTGGGAAGACGCAGCGCAATATCTGCAGCCGCTCTATGAATCGCATCCGGAAATGCCGCAGGCGCGGCGGCTGATGGCGTATTGGCAACTGCGCGCCGGCATGGCCGCGGAAAAACAGAAGGACCCGGCCGCCGCCGAACGCCATTACCGCGAAGGGGTGGGCATCGATCGCAACCAACCCGAGCTCCAGGTGCGCCTCGGCACGCTCTGCCTGCTCCAAGGCCGGTTTGGCGATGCCGTCGGACCGCTTGAAGAGTATCACCGTTTGCAGCCCGATAATCCGCAGAGCTCGCTCTATCTTGGGCAGGCCTATGCGGCCGTCGGGCGTGGTGACGAAGCCCGGAAAGTCCTGACCGCAGGAGCGGCGATCGCGGAACGCATGGGCAACACCCAGACAGCGGATTTCTGCCGCGAGATCCTGCGGCAGCTACCCTAGCCCGGCGGGAAAGCGCCGGCGGGACCTGAGCTTGTCGCCGGACCGCGTCATTGGGATTGGCCTGCCGGCGAGTGGCCGCCCTGCTATGTTTTGGCGGGAGCCACTCGTCCGATGCCCAGGCTCACCGCTGGTCGCGCAGCCACGCGAGGTGTTCCTTCGCGGCGGTCAAGTCAGGCTGTAACACCAGCGCACGTTCATCCGCGGCGACGGCCTCGGGCCAGCGGTGCAGTTCCCCCAGGGCGAGGGCCAGCTCGTACTGTGCTTCCGCGGAAGCGGGCAGCAGCCGCGCCGTGGCCTCGAAGTGCGGCAAGGCCTGCTCCGGCCGGCCCAAACCCATCAACGCCGTGGCGAGGTTGTGGTGCGCCTCCGTGAGCGCCGGCTGCAGCTCGATGGCTGACTCATAGTGGGCGGTTGCTTCCTGCAGGCGGCCGAGCCGCGCCAGCGTGTTGCCATAGGCACAATGAACCAAGGCATCGCCCGGCTTCATCCGCAGCGCCGTTTCGAAATGATTGCACGCCTCGTCCGCGCGCCCCGCCGCCACCAAGGCCAGCGCGAGGTCAAAGTGCGACGCGGCGTCGGGATGCACCTTCACCAAATGTTCAAAATGGGGCAGCGCTTCCGGGGCGCGTCCGGCCGCGGCCAGGGCGCGCGCCCAGTTCCTTTCGCCCTCGGTGAGATCGGGCCGCAACCGGAGAGCCGTCTCGTAATGCGGCAGCGCCTCGTCCAGACGCCCGCTCTTGTCCAACGCATTCGCCAGATTGTTGTGGAGCTCGCCGTCGTCCGGCTGCAGCTGGATGGCCTTCTGGTATTGGCTGATGGCGTCCGACCAGCGGCCCAGGGCCGCGAGGGCGATGCCGTAATTGTTGTGCAGGTCGAAGTCGTCGGGCTTCGTCAGCAGTCCGCGCTCGAAATAGGGCAAGGCCTCGGCGCTGCGGCCCAGCTCGGTCAGGGCGTGGCCGATATTGGCAAAAGCATCCCCGAGATAGCCCGGGGCCAGTTCCTGCTCCTTCTTGCAGGCGGCGATGGCCTCCTCCCAACGGCCCAGCCGGAGGTAGGCGCGACCAAGGTTGCCTTGCGCCCGCGCGTTGTCGGGGCGTTTGGATACGGTGTCGATCCAGATGCCCAGCTCGGTGCGGTAGTCCCGGTTGCGTTCGACGGTCGCCCAGCCCAGCGGAATCACGAGCGCCAGCGCCACTGTCAAGGCCGGCCGGCCCCCGATCGCACGCAGGCCGAGCGCGACCAGCGTGATAATCGCCGCCAGGGGCAGGTACATCCGGTGTTCCGCGATGGTCTGGCTGGCGAGCGGCACGAAACTCGAACTCGGGGCCAGAAAGATGAAAAAGAATGCGCCGACAAATCCGATTGCAGGCTTCCGCACCAGCGCGATCCCCGTGCCGGCCAGCAGCGAGACCACGACCATGGCCTGCCACCAGACCTGCCCCAGTTGGCGCACGAAGCCCCAGCCGTAGTCCAACACCAGGGGGTGGGGCCAGAACGTCAGCTTCAGATAAAGGACCAGCGCCTGGCATTGGGTCAGCAGATATTCCCAGGGCGAGACCCCCAGCCCAAAGCCTACGGTGCCCCCGCGCTGGCGACTGAGCCAAACGAGGCCGGCGAGCGGAAGCCACGTTGCCGCCAAGGCCGTGTAGTACCGCCAGCGCAGCCGCCAGGCGGCCGCAAAACTGCCGGCGACAAACGTGCGGTCGTAGAGGAACACCACGAGCGGAGCGGTGACGATTATCTCCTTGGTCGCCACGCCAAGGAGGCACGACAGGACCGACAACGCCAGCCAACCCCGGCTGGCCGTGGTTGCAGCGCCGGGCTTTCGCCGCCGGTCTTCCGGTGAAGGCTCAATTGTCCGGGTAAAACCGTACAGGGTCAGCAAATAGAAAAGGCTCCCGAGAATCTCATTCCGCTGCACCACACAGGTCACGGATTCCGTGAGCAAGGGATGCAAAATCCAGAGCGCCACAATGCACCAACTGAGCAGGCCGGCATCCCCGGCCATCCCCGCCCGAGGGAGACGCAGTGTCCGGCGCAGCCATCGCCAAAGCACGAACGCCGTCAGCGCGTGCAGCACGACGTTCGTCAGGTGATAGCCGAACACGCTCGACCCGCTGAACGCATAATTCACCGCGAGCGAGAGGTTCACCAATGGTCGGCCCGTGACGCCCGCGCCGTCGCGCGGCGGGCTCAGCGCCTTCCAAGGAGGCCAAAGCTGCGTGATCGTTGGGTTGCGCTGCACTCCGGGCACATCGTCGAAAACGAACGGCGCGTGCCGACTTGGCCAATACACCGCGAGGGCGGCCAGGAGCAGGATCCCGGCGCCAACCCCGCACGCCAATCGGGGGGAAACCCGGCGGTCGGATGACTGGGAAAGGGCAATCGACATTGCAGCTGCGGCCAAAAAAAACGCCCCCGAGGATTGGTTACCTCGGGGGCGTCGCAATTCAATTCAGCTGACGGCTAGAATCTGAACGTATTCGTCAGCATCAGCTGCTGTGGAGCTCGAATGCGGTAGGTGGCAATCGACCCATCGGGCTCGGTCGTAATCGGCACGAGTTCGTTGCCTATACCGACGTTGCGGATGTTGAACTGGACGTTCCAGTCGATGTCCTTCCACACCCTTCGGCTGTATCCGACCCAGAGGTCGAAGTTGATGTCCGAAGGGCCACGATAAGGATTGGCGATGTCGAAGCTGATCGAGCCCGCATCGGCCCCGGCGATCGGCTTGTAACCGATGACGATGTCGGATTCGTACCGCGCACCCGCGCCGACATTGAAGCCCTTGAGCTTGCCGTGGTCGAAGTCGTAGTTGGTGATCGCGTTCCAGCGCCACTTGCGCAGTTCCGGCACATTGGTGCCTTCCTGCAGTTTGCGCTGGTTGTACTCCGAGTTGATGTTGCCGTTCCATTCCTGGAGCGTGGTTTCGTTGCCGGCACCACCCCACCAGATGCGGAGGTCACCACCGCTGCCCTTGGCGCCCGTGCCCAGGAACTTGGTGTAGGCGGCCATGAAGGCGGAGAGGTTGGCGCCGCCGATGTTCTTGCGCTGGGCCGTCGTCTTGCTCGCGTTGAGCGAAACGCGCCAGTTGCGGGTCGGCGAAGCGTTGAACTCGATTTCGTAGCCTTGCGACGAGCTGTCCTCCGTCACGGCGAAGCCGGCGGGAACGTTCGCGCTGATGCCCTTCGTGTGGTCATTCAGGTTGATGCCCCACGCCGCGTAGAAGCGCGGATCGACGCTCTTCTGCCAGGCACGCCAGGCAGCGATGACGCTAGCTTCACGGGCCTGGGCGTCAGCGAGGGTCTCACCGGGCGCAGGCTCGTAGTTGAACATCGTGTTGGTCGGGTCGGGAGCGGGCGCGGCATTGTTGATCGAGTCACCCTTCCAATCGAACTCGAAGCGATTGACCCAGTTGCCAGCCCAAGCCTGCGAAGCGCCGATGAACCAGGCGCCACCGAGGCCGGAGCTGGAGGCATTCACGCTCTCGGTGTTGTATTTGTTCACCTTGAGGCTGTAGCGACCGTCGTTCGTCTCGAGCAGGATGCCGACGTCCTTCGTCTTGCCCGAGGGGGCGGACAGCGGCACGCCGTACACGTCGACGCGCTGGGCGGCCGGCTGGAAGTCGGTCGAGTGGTTGTAGAACAACGTGACCTGAATCGGCAGCCGCTTGAAGCCGGGGAGCTGGTTCAAGTGGGCGACCGTGGTCCACGCATGCGAGGTAACCTCGAGCGTGTTCTGCGGGTTGTCGGCGAGCTTGTAGACGCTCGGATCCAGGTTGAGGCGATAGTAGTTCGTGCTGTCGCCATTCGAGGTGTTGAGCGACTTTGTCCAGGCCTTCGCGATATCCTTGCGGACGCCGAAGGTGCCGATCAGCGCGTTGTCCCAGAAGTGCGCCTGCCAGTCGAAGGCACGCGAGAACGTGTAGGACTTCGTCAGACGGGCATCGTGGGTGTTCAGATCCTGGTTCGCCTTGGATTTGAGCGAATCGAGGACATTGATGTTGTAGGTCTGATAGCCCTTGTAGTTGAGCGGGTTCGCCGATTGCGTGCTGTTACCCGGGGCGCTTGCGAGCGGAAGGACGTTCCCATTGTTGTCACGATACTGGCCGTCCGTGGTGAACGGCACATCACCCGGCAACGGATAATACGGATCGTGCCAGAAGGCAGCCGGGTTCACATAAGTCGGGTCGGCCGGGTTGGTCGACGGCAGCCAGGTCGCATTGAACTGCGTGGCCTTGCCGCTGACGATGTGGGGGAAAACATCGGGATTCGGAATGTGCAAACCCGAGGCCGAGCTGGCGCCCATCACCGAGTTGCCAAGGTAGATGTGCGTGAACGGATTCAGCGTGTCGGAGGTGAACGGAACCGCCTTGTATATCTTGGGATCAGGATTCCCGTTGTTAAGATAAGCCCAGGCATCGTCCTGGATGCTGTACAGCTGATAACTCCGGTTGTCCGTCTTGATCTGGTCACGAGCGAGCAGGCCGGTGATGACGTGGCGGCCAAGGACGCGGGTCACCCAGTTGTGGTGATCGGCATTGAAGTCGTGATCCGCAAACACGGTCAGGCGGGACGCATCACGATTGTTGACCTGGGTGTTGTTGCCGAAGACGCCGTCGCCGCCGACATACGGCTTGCCGAGGTTCGGGTTCGGCGTGCCATCTTCAAACGGAATCCCGTTCTTGCCGGTCGGAGTGCCGTCGGAGTAGACGCGGTTGATGTCAATGTTGATGCTGTCGTCCGTCAGGAGCTGCACCTTGCCGCTCTTGTACCACTCCTTGTTGTAGGTGGCCTCGAAGCCCACCTGGTCGTGGAAGAACGTCTGCGCCAGGCTGATGTTGGAGGCGCGGAAGTTCTGGAATTCGTGCTTGGTCGGGCCGTCGTAGAGGTTGTTGTAGAAATCAAACGTCGACGGATCGGTCAGCGACTTGTCCTTGTACAAGCCGTAGGACCACGCCGGCAGGCTGCCGTAATACAGGCGGGCCTTCCGGGCGAATTCCGAATACTGCGAGATGCTGGCGGGGCGGACATACCGCGTGCCGGTGGCATCCAAGCGCACGCCGATATTGCCGTTGGTATCCATGCCATGGTAGCCCTGCGGCTCCCAATTGACGGCCGTTCCCTGTGTGGCGTCGTTGTATTGGAAGTTGTAGTCCGGCTGGTTGAACACACCGAGCATGCTACCCGAGATCCAGGGCTGGAAATATTCGCTCGGGGTACCGCCGAATTTGCCGGAGGCGAAGTTCGGGTCGTTGGCATACTTCGGAATCAGGTAGCCGAGGTAATTGCCGCCGGGACCGTTGTGATTCGTGCGGTCATAGCCGACGTTCGGACGGCCGGTATTGTCGTCTTCGTTCTGGGCCGGGTTCACCGTCAGCTTGTTCAGGTTCGGATAGTTGAACGGCTGGTTGGCGACGTTGAGACCTGCATAGGTACCGGTGAGGAACCAAGGCGAAATGCGGTCGGTCGGCGGGAGTTGGCGCGGGTTGTTCGAACCAATGTCGCCGAACTCGATGTTGGCCCTGAGGACCGTGCGCGCGGAGCCCTTCTTGAGGAAGCCGGGTTCGTAGCGGATGGCACCGTAGAGGCGCTTCTGGAGCGAATAGGCCGGATCCTGTTTGAACTTTTCGTCGTTGCGGACGGCGTCCACGCGGATGGCGAGCTCGTTTTTCAGGAGGACCTTGTTGATGTCGATCGCCTCGCGCGTGCTGCCCCAGCTGCCGACGCGGATCGAGACTTCGTTCGAATCCTTGAAGGCCGCTGATTTCGTGCGGGTGTTGATGATACCGGCCGGGCTGCCCTGGCCGAACAGGATCGAGTTCGGGCCGCGCTGCAGGTCAACACCGTCGATGTTGTAGCCTTCCCAGGGAATGTCCGTGAGGAAGTAGTCGCGGGTGTTGTCCGCCGAGGTCAGGCCGCGGATACGGGTGTTCGAATTCGGGTTGGTGAACCGGCTCGATTCATCCAAGTGCGAGCTGTCCCCAGCACCGGCGAAGTTGCCGTAGAAGCCGCCGACCTCCGTGTTGGTCGTGTACTGCAGCAGCGTCTTGCTGTCAGTCGCGCCGATGTCCTTCAGGAATTGGCTGGTGACAACGGTGACGGCATTGCCGACGTCGCGCAGTTCCGTCGCGAGACGATTACCGGCCAGGGTTGAGGTGGCTTGGTAACCGGTCGTGGCCTCCGAGGAGACTTCGAAAGGAGTGAGGACAATGACTTCCTCCTCCTTGTTGGTGTTCGCGGGCTGAGCCGGTGCGGCTTGGGCCCACATACCGGTCGGGGCAGACATCAGCACGAGGGCCAATGCCGCCGAAGCAGGCATATACCTGTTTTTCATAGTTTGAGCGGTGCTAGTTAGGGTTCTCTCTCTCAGGTTTAGGGGTCCCGAGAGTCGTCGGGGATTTGGTAGCAGCAGCGCAACGCCGGGGTTGCGTTACTTATGCGCACTATAAAAACGCTCTTATCGAAGTCACGGGAATAACTAAATAGTTCTCACATTAGACCACGTCTTAAACAATTGTATCTGCCTGCGATTTAGTCACTCCTGAAGAGTCAAGGCTTGGCTGAAAACACCGGGTTGACAGTTCTTGAAATGCCCTTGGTCCGAGTTCTCTCCTCATTGGCGAGCTAGGGAGAAAGCTCCATGGCGATGGCATGGACCTGGGCGAATTCCGGCGGAATTCCCTCGCATTGGCAGGCCGGGCTGACGCCATCAAAGGGGCAGCTCGCGCAATGACAGCCGCGCGATCCCATCAACCTGCCGGCCTTTTTCGAGCGCCGGATAATAACGGACATCCTTCGCGAGTTCGCCGGCCAGGCCGTCCACGGGCTGCGTGCAGGCTTCATCAGCGTAAGTGCCCAGCGGCACCCCGTCCTTGGACACTTTGGCGTAAAAGTAGGCCTTCCACTGGTTCGGGGCGAGTTGGCGCTGCTGCTCCTTGGTGGGCCGGCCGATCGCGGGCGTCGCCATGAGCGTGTCGCCCTTGTGCCCGGAGAGGTACTCGATCTTCAGGTATTCGAAGGCATCTTCGCGGCTCAGAGGCACACGCTTGGGCGAAACCTCGGTCGGGATTTCGCGGCCGTTGTCGTACAGGTGGACCTCCACCTGCTCGAGCTCGAACCCGCGGGGCATTCCGCCCTGCAGCACGTCGATGCTCGTCGGCTTGCTCCCGATCGACTCCAGGGCCCGGGCATAAACGGCATTGCGCGCCTCGCCCGGCTTGTCGTCGCGGGTGTGGAACCGCGTGATCGCGATCAGGTAGGGCTTATCCAGGTAGACATCCGACGAGACCGTGAATCGGATCGAGACGGCATCGAACGTTTCTTGGGCCATATCGTTTTCGGCGGCAAGCCGGGCGAAAGCACCGGAGGTCATGTCGGCTTGGCGCAAGGTCTCCGCCTGACTCATCGAGTTGAAGGCCTCCGCAGCTTGGACGACTGCGGCTTGATCGATCGCGGCGGCCGAGCCGGCCGCGCCAGTCAGCGGACTCCCGTCCGGCGCCTTGGCGTTAGCATCGACCGCGACATAATTCTTGTTCAACGCGGCGATGAATTTCCCTTCCGCCAGCGAAGCCTGGTCCCCCATCGCCGCCTCAGCCCGCACCGCATCGCGCATGCGCCGCATTTTCGGATCGTTGGCCGGCGTGTAGGCCCGTTCGGTGACGAGGTCGGTCAGCGAGGCCGAGGCCCGGGCCAGTGTCAACGCGTGCCCGAACTCGATGCGATGCGGTTCACCCACCATCGGCACGGATGCCAATTTGCCCCCGTCCGACACAATGAACGACCGACCGGAAACATCCTTAACGGGATAAAGCTTCTTGTGCTGCTCGACGGAAACGTCCGTGCGCATGTAGAGCACATAGGGCGC
>DATJES010000016.1:0-5748 GCA_035496355.1 Lacunisphaera sp.
CTGACCGACGACATCGGAGATCCGGCACTTGCCCAGCATCTGCACGCCGTCATCACGTTGATGAAGGCGTCGAAGAACTGGAATCAGTTCAAGCTCATGCTGGTCACCGCGCTGCCGAAGCGCGGGAGCACGTTTCAGCTGCCTTTCGTCGAGGACGCCTGACCCCACCGCTTGGCGGCCGCCTCTCGGGCAATCTCAGTGCGGCGTTCCGCCGTAAGCTTCTCCGCCCGCTTCTTGCCGCCCATGCGGCCAAGCTCGGCAGCCGCGCTGGAAAGCTCGTCGCGCCCGTCCTCAATTTCGCCGGTGGCGATCTTACCGATCAGTACGGCGCGCCCGATGGCGTCGGCCTGGCGCCTCTCTCCGCGTGGCCCCTTAGGCATTCTTGGCGTCCTTCGCGGCGGAGGCAGTGGAAAAAAGGTAGCCCACGACCGCACCCGGAAGCGTCCCAATGCCGCCCCGATCTAGCACCCCCTCCAGAGCTGGAATCATGCCAATCGACATCACAACACCAATCGCCAGGAATTGGAGTGAACGATAGCCCAACCCCTTCTCTGTCCTGATCCGGTGCCAGACGACCGCCACCAGAGCGACGGGCACGGTGCGCGCCATAACAACTTCGACGATAGACTTGGCATCCGTTGGCTTGCCTCCATGCTTTGCGCTAAGCATAACATGGGAACGCGGCGAGCGCCCATCAAATTTCAAACTGAAACACTACCAAAACAGGGAGAGCGAGGAATGGCGAATTACGTGCTGGTGCATGGCGCCTGGGGCGGCAACCAGAGCTACGAGCTGACGAAGCGCGACCTCGAAGCGGTGGGGCATAAGGTGCTTGCCGCGACACTTCGCGGGCTCGGCACACGCCAGGACGAGCTGCACCCTGGGATCACGCTGACCGATCACATCGACGACGTCTGCCGGCAGGTGGCCGACGCCGGCTTCGACCGCTTCATCCTCGCCGGCCATTCGTATGGCGGCATGGTCGTCACGGGTGTCGCCGCCCGCCTCGGCGACCGGATCGACGCGATTTGCTACATCGACGCCTTCCTCCCGGGCGACAACCAGAGCCTGTGGGACATCACCGGCGGCTTCGAGCACGCCTGGTACATCGACACGCAGAAGTTCACCCCGGGCTTGATCCGCCCGCTCGGCTCGCCGGAGGATTTCCAGCCCGTGCCGCAAGTCGTCGGCTATCATCCGCTGCTGACGCTGCTCGAAGCAGTACGCTACACCGGCAAGGAATCGATGATCCCGCGCCGCGCCTATATCTTCGCCACCGGCTACGAGCAGACGCCCTTCCCGCGCTTCGCCGAACAGGCCCGCGCGGAAGGCTGGGACTACCACGAGACCGACTGCGACCACTTCGTGATGCAGAACCGGCCCGAGAAGACCGCCGAGGTGCTGTTGAGCCTCGCCGGATGAGAGGGCGCGGCCTGGCGCTGGCGGCGGCGCTCGTCCTTCCCGCCGCCACTTCGGCGCAACCGGTCCAGCGGGACCTTACCGTCCTCCTCCCCGTTCCCTCCGCCTACAGCCTCAGGACCGAATGGGGCGATCCCGACCTGCGAGCCACTTACACGCTCGACATGATCAACAACGGCCACATCCAATTCCAGCGGCCCGACGAGTACGGCGACCGCGTCTGGCTGACCGACGAGGAATTCGCGAGGCGGCTGGAGGCGGCGAAAAAATCCGATGCCGCCTATTCGGTCGAGAACTCGCGAGGGACCAAGGGCCTCGAAGCGTGGATGCGTGCGGAGCCGTTCGCCCGCCGAACCTCGATGCTGGTCAGGCCGGCCGACGGCAAGCTTCCCAGACTGCTCCCCGCCGCCGAGGCGCTGCGCAAGGCCGGCCGCTCGAGCTGGGTCCAGGGCCAGGCCTACGACTGGCTCGACGATTTCGACACCTGGGACCGTTGCATCACCCGCGGCTTTCCCGCCTCGATGCTGCCGTTCCACTACAACAACGGCATCCGCGTGTTCCAGGCGCCCGGCTACGTGGTCATCCACTTCGAGATGCTCGGGGACCGGATCATCCCGCTGCGCAGGAGCGACCATTGGCCGCAGGCCGTCCGATCTTGGATGGGCGACAGTCTCGGCCACTGGGAAGGCAACACGCTGGTGGTCGACACCACCAACATCAACACGGGCGACGGCGCCACCCACGATGTCCGGCGCCGCGCCGCCTCCCCGCTCAACGTCGCGACCCAGGGCGTACCGGCGAACAACGCAATCCCCGTCAGTTCCGAGGCGCACGTCATTGAGCGGTTCACGCGCACCGGACCGGGCGCGCTGGTCTACGAGCTCAGTTATTCGGACCCGCAGGTGTTCGCCGCGCCGTGGACCGCGCGGATCACCTGGACGCGCGACGAGGGCTATCAGTTCTTCGAATATGCCTGCCAGGAAGGCAATGAGGCGATCCGCAACAACATTCTTGCCACGCGCGCAGCGCGGCGCGAGGCGGCCGGCAACGCGCCGTGACGCACAGCGCGGGAGTCATGCTGTATCGCCGCTCGCCCGCGTTCGCAGTCCTGCTCGTCCATCCCGGCGGTCCCTACTGGATGCACAAGGACCGCGGCGCCTGGCAGTTCCCGAAGGGACTGATCGCGGCGGATGAGAAGCCCGCTGCCGCGGCCCGGCGTGAAGCCGGAGAGGAGCTGGGCGTGAAGCTCGAAGGAAAGCTCCAGCCGCTCGGCGACATCCGCCAATCCGGCGGCAAGCTGGTGACGGCCTTCGCCATCGAGCAGGATTTCGACCCGGCGGCGCTCCACAGCAACCTGTTCGAGATGGAATGGCCGCCGAAGAGCGGCAAGAGGGCCAGCTTCCCCGAAGTCGGCGCTGCAAGGTGGATGACCCTCGATGAAGCGCGCGAGATGATCCTGCCGAGCCAGCTGCCGCTGCTCGACCGGCTCATTGAGCGCGTAGGCCAAGGCTAGGCTGCGGGCGCCCGCGCCGGCGCGACCCGCCAGACGGCATTGCCAAGATCGTCCGCCACGAGCAGCCCGCCCCGCGAATCGAACGCTACGCCCACGGGCCGCCCGTGCGCCTTGCCGTCCGCCGTCAGGAAACCGCCGACAAAGGTCTGCGCCTTGCCGCTCGGCCTGCCGTTGGCAAAGGGTACGAAGACGACCTGATAACCGTTGAACCTGGTCCTATCCCAGCTGCCGTGCTCGCCGATGAACGCGCCGCCCTTGTACGCGGCGGGGAACCCGGTGCCGTTCTCGAACGCCAGACCCAAGGGCGCAACGTGCGAGCTGAGAGAGTAGTCCGGCGCGATCGCCTTCTTCACCAGCTTCGGATTCTGCGGCCTCACCCGCACATCGACATGCTGGCCGTACCAGCTGTAGGGCCAGCCGTAGAATGCACCTTCCTTCACCGAGGTGAGATAATCGGGCACGAGATCGTTTCCGAGCTCGTCGCGCTCGTTGACCACGCACCACAGCTGGCCGGTCTGCGGGTTGAAGGTGAGCCCGTTGGGATTGCGCAGGCCCGTTGCAAAGAGCCGCATTGCCCCATCCTGCGGATGGACCTCGTAGATCGCCGCGCGCCCCTCCTCGGCGTCGATGCCGTTCTCGGTGATATTGGAGTTCGAGCCCACGCCCACGTACAGTCTTGCGCCGTCGGGGCTGACGGCAAGACTTTTCGTCCAGTGGTGGTCGATCGTTCCCTTCGGGAGATCGGTAAGCTTCACGCCCGGGCCGACACGCGTCTGCCCCGCCGTGAACGGATAGCGCATCAGGGCGCCGGTTTCCGCCACGTACAGATAACCGCCCGACGCGACGATGCCGAAAGGCGAATCGAGATGGGAAATGAGGACGATATCCACATCCGCTCGGCCGTCGCCGTCGGTGTCGCGCAGCAGCCGCACATCGTTGCCGGCCTTTGTCGGTCCATGGGCCTGGCTCAGCACGTACTTGAAGACGAGGTCTTTCGGCCGCGCGACCGGCTCGATGCCGGGATTGTCGGATTCGACGACCAGCACGTCGCCATTGGGAAGTCCCAGCACGTTGCGGGGCGTGTGCAGCTTCATGGCAAAGGGGGTGATGGTGAAACCGGCCGGAACTTGCGGTGTCGCGCCGTTCCATCCGATCGGCGGCGCCACGCCCATGGGGGGCAGAAGGTATTGGTGCGGCGCGGGCAGCGGCGGATTCGGGCCGTATTGTTCTGCTGGCGACATGATCGATTTCGAGCACGCGGCGAGCGCCAGGGCCGCGCTGCACGCTGCCACGAGAAGCGGTGGACGCGTCATGGCCGTTCCTTCCCGATGTGCACGTAGGCCATCCGCCAGCCGAGGAAGCCAGTTACGGCCATCAGCACCACGGCGATGACCGAAAGCGTAAGGCCGGTCGGAACGACCGAAGTGTAGCCGTCTCGCGCGTGGACGAAGTTGTTGAATCCCTCGATGACCAGGATCGCCCCGTTACCGATCATGTGAAACCAGCCGATCCGGGGACGCATGCTGCCGGCCGCAAGAAAGTCGATCAGGCCGAAAATCGCGGCGATGCAGCCGATGATTTCACCCAGGGCGAGGAGCCACGCCGAGAAGTTGGACCACTGTATCAGCGCTGTATTGGCGTAGGTGATGTCGAAGACCAGCGCGCCGGTGAAGCAGACGATGGGAAAGGGGACCAGCATCGCGTGAATCGGCACGCGCCCGATCGCAACCGTCGGCAGGAAGGCTCTGGCCATCAGCTTCTCCGTGTCGCCGCCTCCCGCCTGCCCCACCAACGGAGATAGCGCGAATCGGTTTCAGCGGCGGTTGAGCGCCTCCTCGCTTTCGCGCATCAGCGTGGCGATGATCTCGGCGACGGGCTCCTCCTTTGTCACCATGCCGACCGACTGCCCGGCCATCAGCGACCCGTTCTCGACATCGCCGTCGATCACCGCGCGACGCAGCGCGCCGGCCCAGAAGTGTTCGATCCTGAGCTGCGCCTCGCCCATGTCGACGCTGCCCTGGTCGAGCAGCAGGCCGACCTCGCGCTGCTTGGCGGTGAACTCCTCGGTGCCCTTGTTCTTCAGGGCCCGCACCGGGATCACCGGCAGCCGCGGATCGAGCTGGACGCTCGCCACCGCGTCGCGGGCATTGGCGCGGAAGAAGGCCTTCTTGAAATCGGGGTGGGCAATGCTCTCGGTGGCGCACGCGAAACGGGTACCGAGCTGGGCGCCGACCGCGCCCATCTCGAGATAGCCGGCGATCGCCTCGCCGCGGCCGATGCCGCCGGCGACGAACACGAGGTAATCGTCCGCCAGCGCCGGGAGGAACTCCTGCGCCAGCACGCTCGTCGCCACGGGCCCGATGTGGCCGCCCGCTTCCATCCCCTCGATCACCAGGGCATCGCCACCGCTGCGGAGCAGCTTCCTCGCCAGCGCCAGTGTCGGGGCGAACACCACGACCTTGGCGGCGTGGCTCTTGATCGCCTCCACGCTCCCTTTGGGCGGGATGCCGCCGGCCAACACCACGTGGCCGACACGGTGCTTGCCGCACACCTCGATCAGTTCGAACAGCTGCGGGTGCATCGTGATGAGGTTCACGCCGAAGGGCTTGCCGGTCAGCTCCTTCGTGCCGGCGATCTCACGGTCGAGCAGCTCGGGGGTCATCGCCCCGCAGGCGATCACGCCGAAGCCGCCCGCGTTGCTGATCGCGGAGACGAGGTTGCGCTCCGAGACCCAGCTCATCGCCCCGCACAGGATCGCGTACTCGGTGCCGAGGAAATCGCAGCCGCGGCTCATCAGTGCCTGGGTCTTGGGGTAA
>DATJES010000017.1:0-43013 GCA_035496355.1 Lacunisphaera sp.
GCCCGCGAGGTGCGCGGCGAGTTTTTCGAAGGTGGGGAAATCCTCGATCAACTGGCGCATGGTCACCTTGACGCCGAATCGTTCCCGGAGCGCGAAGCTCGCCTGCGTGAGCAGGAGCGAATCGAGGCCGAGCTGTTGGAAGGGCACGCGGGCGGCCTCGCCGGTGAAATCGTATCCGGCCAGCTCGTGGAAGAGCGCAGCCAGCGGGTCGGCCGGTGCGGCGGCGACCGCGGGTGCGGCCGTCGGCGGCCTGTCCGCCGGTTCCGCCGCCTCGGGCGCTTGGACCGCAATCGCGGCGAAGGTCGTCGGAGCGGACGCGAGGCCGGCGCCGGGCTCGATCCAATGGCGCTGCCGTTCGAAGGGATAGGTCGGGAGAGGCACGCGCCGACGGCGGTGGGGCTGGTGAAAGGCGGACCAGTCGACCGGGACGCCGGCGACCCAGAGGTGGCCGACCGCACCGAGCACCGCGGCGAGATCGTCGTCCTCCCCGTCCTCGCCCGCGAGTCCGAGGGAGCTGACCGGGACGGGCGCACGCTTGGCCGCCGGATGCTGGCGGGCCAGCGTGGATAGAGTCCGGCCCGGGCCGACCTCGAGCAGCAGCGGCGGGTTGTCGCCGTGCAGCGTGGCAATGCCATCGGCGAAGCGGACGGTCTGCCGCAGGTGGCGGCACCAGTAGGCGGGATCGGTCGCCTCTTCCGCCGTCAGCCATTTCCCGGTGAGGTTCGAGACGACGGGGAGGGCGGGGGGATTCAGCTTCACGCCGCGCAGCAGGTCCGCGAACGGGGCCAGCACCGCCTCCATGGCGGGCGAGTGAAACGCATGCGAGGTCTTCAGGACCTTGGCGCCCTGGCCGCGCGCGGCGAGTTCGCGGGAAAGCTCATCGATGCGCTCGACGGGGCCGGCCAGCACGCACAGCCCCGGGGCATTGACCGCGGCGAGGGCAACGTCGCCTGACACGAGGGCGCTGGCGGCGGCTTCGTCGAGGCGCACGGCAAGCATGGCACCGCGCGGGCGGGCCTGCATCATCCGGGCGCGCGCGGCCACGACGGCCAGCGCATCCTCGAGCGAGAAGACCCCGGCGAGGCACGCGGCCACGTACTCGCCGAGGCTGTGGCCGAGCAAGGCGCGCGGCTGGACTCCCCAGCTCATCCACAGGCACGCGAGGGCGTACTCGATCACGAACAAGGCGGGTTGGGTGATGGCGGTCTCATCGAGGCGCGCGGTCGCGGCGGCGCGTTCCCCGGCGGATGGAAACAGGATCGTACGGAGGTCGAGCTTGAGGTGCGGCTCGAGGTGACGGCAGCAGGTGTCGACGGTGGCGCGGAACGCCGGTTCGGAATCGTAGAGGCCGCGGCCCATGTCGACGCGCTGCGCGCCCTGGCCGGGCAGGAGGAATGCCACCGCGGGTGTGGCCTCGGGTGCGGCGACCGGCGGCGCAATCGACGCGCGGAGCTGCCGGATGGCATTGTCGATGTCGCCGGCGACAATGGCACGCCGGTGGGCAAAGGCGCGCCGGCCGGTCTGGAGGGTCCAGCCGACATCCGCAAGGTTCAGGGCGGGCTGCGACGCGAGGGCGTCGGCCAGCCGGGTGCAGGCGGAGGCGAGCGTGGCCGGGCTCCGGGCGGAAAGCGTCAACAGCTGGCAGGGCCGGGCGGGAGCGGCGGCCGGGAGCTCGGGCGCCTCCTCGAGCGCGACGTGCGCGTTGGTCCCCCCGATGCCGAACGAACTGACGCCGGCGCGCCGGGGCGTGGCGCCGCGCGGCCAGGGCTCGAGCCGGCTGATGACGCGGAAGGGGGTCTGCGTGAAATCAATCTTGGGATTGGGCCGCTCGAAATGCAGGCTGGGCGGCAGTTCGCGCGCTTCGAGCGCCAGGACCGTCTTGATCAGGCCGGCCACGCCGGCGGTGATGTCGAGGTGCCCGATGTTGGTCTTCACCGAACCGAGACCGCAGAACTGTCCGCGCTCGCCCCCGAGGCCGAAGGCCTTCGTGAGTCCGTCCACCTCGATCGGGTCGCCGAGCGGCGTGGCGGTGCCATGCGCCTCGATGTAGGAAACCGTCTCGGGCGCGAACCCGGCCTCGGCGTGGGCGAGGGCGATGACCTCGGCCTGGCCGGTGCTGCTCGGCGCCGTGTAGCCGATCTTGACCGAGCCGTCATTGTTGAGCGCCGTGCCCTTGATCACCGCGCGGATATGGTCGCCCGCGGCGAGCGCGTCGCTCAGGCGCTTGAGGACGACGATGCCGACGCCGTCGCCGACGACGGTGCCGGTGGCGCCGGCGGAAAATGCCCGGCAATGGCCGTCGTGCGACATGATGCCGCCTTCGATGTGGTACTGGCCGCGGCGCTGGGGAAAGGTCAGCGAGACGCCACCAGCCAGCGCCGCGTCGCAGCGATAGGAGAGGAGTTGCTGGGCGGCGAGGCACACGGCGACGAGCGAGGTCGAGCACGCGGTCTGCACATTGATGCTCGGGCCGCGCAGGTTGAGCTTGTAGGAGACGCGCGTGGGGATGAAATCGTTGTCGTTCAGCAGCATCGTCGGGAACAAACCCATGTTCTCGACCAGCCCGGGGTTGGTGAACAGGTTCGACAGCAGGTAGGAGTTCATGCTCGCGCCGGCGAAGAGGCCGATCGACCCGGGGAAGCGCGCCGGATCGCACCCGGCGTCCTCCAGCGCCTCCCAGGCGCATTCGAGGAACACGCGATGCTGCGGGTCCATCAGGGAGGCTTCGCGCGGATTCATGCCGAAGAAGCCGGCGTCGAACCACTCGGCCTTTTCCAGCACGGCCCGGGCCCGCACATAGCGCGGATCGGAGGCGCGCGGCACGCGATCGAGCGGGAGCCACTGGATCTCGTCCTCGCGGAAAAACGAGATGGATTCGCGGCCGGCGCGCAGGTTGCGCCAGAATTCCGCGGCATTGGCAGCCTGGGGGAATCGTCCCGCCAGACCGATGATAGCGATGGCTTCGGGGGTTTCGGGGGTCGTCATGCGCGGGAAGGGAGCAGGGTGCGGCGCCGCTGCTCGGCGTCGCGGCGGAGGCGGTTGCGTTCGGCAATCGCCGCATGGAAGTTGTCGCCGCCGCCGGCGGACTGCTCGCGAATGAACTTCGCCAGCGTGCGGATGGTCGGGAATTGGAAGAGCTTGATCACGGGGACGTCGACCTGGAGCGACTCCCGGAGCCGGTTCTGGACCTGCACGACCTGGAGCGAGTGGCCGCCGAAGTCGAAGAAGTTGTCGTCGACGCCGATCGGGTCGGTCCGGAGGATGTCCTTCCAGATGGCGGCGATGGATTGTTCGAGGTCGCTGTCGGGCGCGGTGAACCCGCCGGGCGCCGGCCGCGCGCCCTGCGGGGCGGGCAGGCGCTTGCGGTCCACCTTGCCGTTGGGGGTGAGGGGCAGCTCCGGCAGGCAGACGAAGAGCGTCGGCACCATGTGTTCGGGCAGCTTCGACCCGAGGAAATCGCGGAGGGCGGCGGCGGCGGGCTCCTCGGCGCCGGCGGGGACGAGGTAGGCGGCCAGCTTCGCGTCGGCGGGATCATCGGCGCGCAGCACCACCACCGCCTGGCGCACGGCGGGGTGCTGCATGAGGGCGGCCTCGATCTCGCCGAGTTCGACGCGGTGGCCGCGCAGCTTGACCTGGTGGTCGACGCGCCCGAGGAAATCGATGGTGCCGTCCGGGCGCCAGCGCACCAGGTCGCCGGTGCGATACATGCGCTGGTCGGCGGCAAAGGGATCGGCCACGAATTTCTCGGCGGTCAGGTCCGGCCGGTGCCAGTAGCCGCGCGCGACGCCGTCGCCGCCGATCCAGAGTTCGCCGGGGACGCCGATCGGCAGGGGCTGCCGGTGCGCGTCGAGGACGTAGACGCGCGTGTTCGCGATCGGCCGGCCGATGTCGACGGCGCCGGTCGGGTTGGGCTCGCCGGTGACGCGGCTGACGGTGGACCAGATCGTGGTTTCCGTCGGGCCGTACATGTTGAGGATGGTGCCGGGCAGTTCGGCGGCCAGCTGCTCCGCCAGCCCCACGGGCAGCGCCTCGCCGCCGACGAGCAGTTGGCGCAGCGACTTCAGCGCCGCCAGCGTCTCGGGCGAACCGGCCAGCAGCCGGGCGAATGACGGCGTGCACTGCAGGTGCGTGACGCCGTGGCGCGCGACCTGCTCGACGAGGGAGCGCGGGACGGAGACGGTTTCGGCCGACGCCGAGTGCTGGAATTCCGCGCGGACGCGGTCGAGCAGCGTGAGGCTCTCGAGCACCTCGTCGGTGGCCACGCCGAAGTCGATCAGGCAGGCGACCTCGTCGACGCCGAGCGCGGCGAGTTTCTGCAGGATGCGCCGGCACGTGCCGGGCGTGCCAAGGAGGCCGCAGAGTTCGAAGTAGCGGTTGAAAGAATACTCGACGAGCGCGTTTGTCTCCTCGGGGGAGAGGTGCTTGATGTCGGCGCCGGGGTGGAGCGCCTGCGAGAGGCCCTTCAGCAGGTCGGCGGAGTCGGCGAGGTAGCGGCAGAGCGGCCCGCGCACCTTTTCCTTCACGGCGGCGAGGTCGTCGCCGACGAAAGTGTGGAGGGCGATGGTGACGCAGCCCTCGTCGTGGCCGTGGGCCTTGCGCGCCTCGCGGTAGAGGCGGATCTTGCGGCCGAGGTCGTCGAGTTCCTGGCCGAGGAGATGCGTGAGGACGCCAGCGCCGGCCTCGCCAGCGAGCTGGAAGGTCTCCGGGTTGCCAGCGGCGGTGACCCACACCGGCAGCTCCGGCTGGATCGGTTTCGGGTGGATGCGCACCGCGACGGGGTTGCCGCGTCCGCCGGGAAATTCGACGGCCTCGCCGCGCCAGAGGCGGCGGACGACGTCGAGGTGGGAGCGCATGATCTCGCGGCGCTGGGCGAAGTTGCCGGGCTGCAGCACGAAATCCCGGTCGTGCCAGCCGTTGGCGAACGAGATCCCGACGCGGCCATGCGAGAGATTGTCCACCACGGACCACTCCTCGGCGATACGCGCAGGGTGGTGGAGCGGCGAAACGACGCTGCCCGCGCGAATCCGGACGCGCTCGGTGACGGCGGCCAGGGCGGCGCTGATCACCGACGGGTTCGGGTACAGGCCGCCGAAGGAATGGAAATGGCGCTCGGGCGTCCACACGGCCTTGAAGCCATGGCGGTCGGCGAACTTGGCGCCTTCGAGGAGCAGGCGGTAGGCGTCGCCCTCCGCGCAACCGTCATCGCTGGCGAAATAGAAGAGGCTGAAGTCGAGGGCGCGGCGGGCCGGTTCCGCGGCGCGGCGCACGGGCGCGCGGCCCGGGACTTTGGCGTCGTCGGACAGGATGACGACCTTGAAGCCGCGGGTCAGCGTCCAGAAGAGCTCCAGCACGGAGATGTCGAAGGAGATGCTCGTCACCGCCAGCCAGACGCCGGGGGTGTCGCCGGGCTGGTGGCCGAGGGCCTCGTCCATGCCGGTGAAGAAGTTCACCACGTTGCGATGGGTGACCATGACGCCCTTCGGATTGCCGGTGGATCCCGAGGTGTAGAGCACGTAAGCGAGGTGCGATGGCTGGAGGGCCGGGGCGGGCGGCTCCACGGCCGGGCCGGTGGCGACCGGCTCTTCCGCGTCGACGCAGATGGTCACCGCGCGGTGCGCCGGCAGCCGCGACAACATCCGAAGTTGCGTCAGCACGACCGGCGCGGCCGAGTCCTGGAGCATGAAGGCGAGGCGCTCGGCGGGGTAGGTCGGGTCGAGCGGCACGTAGGCGCCGCCGGCCTTGTGGATGGCGAGCAGGCCGATCATCATCTCGAGCGAGCGCTCCATGCACACGGCGACGAGGATGTTGGGGCCGATGCCCTGGGCGCGGAGGCGGCGTGCCAGGCGCCCGGCGCGCTCGTTGAGCGCGGCGTATGAGAGCTGGGTGTCGTCGAACACGAGCGCGGTGGCATGCGGCGTGCGCATCGCCTGTTCCTCGAAGAGCTGGGGGAGGCAGCGCTCGCGCGGGTAGTCGCGCGGCGTGGCGTTCCAGTCGGCGAGCAGCTGGCGGCGTTCGCGGGTGGTGAGCAGCGGCAGGGCCGAAAGGCGCTGGGCGGGATTCTCGGCGAAGGCCTCGAGGATCGTTTGGAAGTGGCCCAGCAGGCGGCGGATCGTGGGCGCGGTGAAAAGGTCGAGCGCGAATTCAGCCGTGATCTCCAGCGAGCCGTTGGCGTGCTCGATCGCCCACACCGTGAGGTCGGACTTGGCCGTGCCGGTGTAGACCGGCTCGATGTCCAGTTGGAGGTCGCCGAGCTTGAGCGGCTCGCCCGGCATGTTCTGCAGGGCGAAATAGACCTGGCACACCGGATCGAAGCTCAGGTTGCGCTGCGGCTGCAGTTCCTCGACGAGCTTCTCGAAGGGCAGGTGGCGATGATCGAACGCCTCCAGCGCCGTGTCGCGCACGCGCCCGAGCAATTCCTCGACCGTGGGATCGCCGCCCAGGTCGGTCCGGAGCGGGAGGGTGTTGACGAAAAAGCCGATGATGCCCTCCGTCTCGGCCGTGTCGCGCCCGGCGAGGGGCGAGCCGACGACGAGGTCGGTCTGCCCGGTGTACCGGTGGAGGACCACCTTGAACGCGGCCAGCAGCGTCATGAAGAACGTGACGCGGTGGCGGGCGGTGAGGCTGCGCAGGCGGGTGACGAGGGCGGCGGGCACCAGGCTGCTCACCGTTTCGCCACGATGCGACTGCAGCGGCGGGCGCGCGTGGTCGGCCGGCAGTTCGAGCAGGGCCGGGGCGCCGGCCAGCTTCTTTCGCCAGTGGGCGACGAGGCGGGGGAAGCCGGGGCCCGCGAGTTGCTCCTGCTGCCAGGCGGCGAAATCGCGATACTGCGCCGGCGTCCCGGGGAGGTCGGGCCGGTGTCCGGCGAGCGCGGCGGCGTAGCAGGCGCCGAGCTCGCGATAAAACACACCCATCGACCAGCCGTCGGACGCGATGTGGTGCATCACCAGCATCAGGGCGTGGCTCGTCGGCGCGAGGCGGTAGAGGCGGACGCGCACCGGAAGGTCCCGCGCGAGGTCGAACGGGCGGCGGGCTTCCGCCGCGGTGAGGCGCTTGAGTTCTGCGGCCTGCTCCGCGGCGGGTACGCCGGTCAGGTCCTCCACGGTCAGGGCCAGGTCCCACTCCTGGTGCACGACCTGCACCGGCTCGGCATTGACGGCAGTGAAAGTGGTGCGCAGCGACTCGTGCCGGCCGACGATGGTGGCGAGCGCCCGGTGCAGGGCCGGCTCGTCGAGCGCCCCGTGCAGGCGGATCAGGTACGGTATATTATAGAGGGGGGTGCCGGACTCAACCTGCTCGAGGAACCATAGGCGGCGTTGGCCGGACGAGGCGGGTACGGGCGTGGACGCGGGCGACGGCGCGGTTTTGCCGTCGGGAACGGGGAGGGTGGTGGGAGAATCCATGACGGAGCGGGTTGGCGGGCGATTCAGCCGGGAGCGACGGAAAGGAACGAAGTCGGGCGGGTGGCGCCTGCCGGGCGCACGGCGGTCACGCCATCCGCACCGGGGCGAGGGAGGGCGGCGTACCCGGTCAGCATTGTTGGGCCAGGGTGGAAATTGGCTCGGACCGTTGGCCGAGGAACGCCGCGAGGCCGGCGATGGTGGAGTGTTCGAAAAGCTGCCGCACGGTGAGCGTGGCCCCGAGGGCGGCATTGAGCCGCGAGATCACCTGCGCGGCGCGGAGCGAGTGGCCGCCCGAGAGGAAGAAATCGTCGTCGGCGCTGAGGTCGCGGCGGCCGAGCACCTCGTTCCAGATGCGGGCGATCGTGGTCTCCAGCCCCGGCTGGGGCGCGATGAATTCGCGGACCGGTGCGGGCGGCGGCGGCAGGGCGGCGCGGTCGACCTTGCCGTTCGGGGTGAGCGGCCACGCTTCGAGCCCCACGCACGCGGCCGGCACCATCACGACGGGCAGCCGGCGGTGCAGCTGCGCGACCAGGTGTTCCGGCTCCGGCACCGGGCCGCCCTCGGCGGGCAGGAAATACGCGACGAGTTGCGGCTGTCCCGCCTCGTCCTCGCGGAGAACGACGAGGCTTTCGCGCACGCCGGGCAGGTCGTTGAGAATCGACTCGATTTCGCCGGGTTCGATCCGATGGCCGCGGATCTTCAACTGGTGGTCCAGCCGTCCGAGGTAGTCGAGTTGTCCGTCCTCGCGCCAGCGCACGAGGTCGCCCGTGCGGTAGAGCCGCCGCGACGGCCCGTGCGCGCAGGGATGTGGCACGAATTTCTGCGCCGTCAGCTCGGGGCGGCCATGGTAGCCGTCGGCCATGCCGGCGCCGCCGAGGTGCAGTTCGCCGGGCACGCCGATCGGGACGAGGCGATCATGCCGGTCGAGCACGAACGCCTCGGTGTTGGCAATGGGCCGCCCGATGGCCGGGGCATGTCCGTCACCCTCGCGCGCCACGGGCGCCCAGGTCGCCACGACGGTGCATTCCGTCGGGCCATAGTGGTTGACGAGCGCGCACGGCAGGCGGTCGGCCGGGCGCCGACGGAGGCGGTCACCCCCGGTGAGGATGGCGCGCAGCGGCATGCCGGCGGGCCAGTCCTCGTCAAAGGTCGCCTCGGCGAGCGGCGTGGGCAGGAAGCAAAGCGTGATGCGGTGGTGCGCCAGCCAGCGGACGAGCCGTCCCGGCGACTGGCGCGTCTCCCCGTCGGGAATATGGATGCTGGCCCCCGCGGTCAGGTACGGCCACAGTTCCCACACGCAGGCGTCGAACGCCGGGCTGGCGACCTGCGTCGCGCGGTCGCGCGGCGAGACCTCATAGGTCTGCTGGTGCCAGTCGACGAGGTTCGCGACGCTCCGGTGGCGGATCGGGACGCCCTTCGGCACCCCGGTTGAACCGGAGGTATAGATGAGGTAGGCGAGGTGGTCGGGAGTGGAAACCGTGTCCGGCTCGCGGATTGCGCTCCGTTCGTCATCCGCGGGCCCATCGAGCAGGAGGAGGCGGGCCGGGCCGGCCGCCAGCGGGGCGGCGTGCGCCTGGTCGGTGACCAGCAGCGGCATGCCCGAGTCGCGCACGATGAAGGCGAGGCGCGCGGCGGGATAGGCGGGATCCATCGGCACGTAGGCGGCGCCGGATTTCAAGATGCCGAGCAGCGCGACCACGAGGTCGGTGGAGGCATCGAGGCAGACGCCGACGTAGCGATTCGGGCCGGCGCCATGGCGGAGCAACCGGCGGGCGAGGGCGGCCGCGCGGCGGTCGAGCTCGCCGTAGCTGAGCGCCTCGTGCTCGTCCGCGACGGCGAGCGCATCGGGGTCGCGCCGGGCCTCCCGCTCGAAACGATGGTGGAGGCAGAGCTGGTCGTCGAAATCGACCGCCTGGCCGTTCCACTCCACCAGCAGCGTGCGCTGCTCGGCAGATGAGAGCAGCGGGAGTTCGCGCAGCGGCGCAGGCGCGTGCGTGGCCAGGCCCGTGAGCAGCGCCGCGAGGTGCCCGAGCATGCGGTCGATCGCCGCGGCGCCGTAGACGCTCGTGTCGTAGGTGATCCGCAAGTCGAGGGCGGCGCCGCCCGCGACATCGACGGCGAGGGGATGGCCGGGTTGGTTGTGCACCTCGAACACCCGGTGCTCCCAGGCGCCGCCCTGGGCGCGGAGGTCGGCGTCCCAGCCGGGCTCCTGGTAACTGACGACGGTGTCGAACAAGGGATTGCCAGGCGCGACCTCGCTGGCCTCGCGGATGACGCCGGGCGGCGTGTGCTCGTGGGCGCGGTGCGCCACCCACTTGGCGCGCAGCGCGCGGAGCCAGGGCCCGATCCGGTCCTCGGGCGACACCGGCACGCGGAGGGGCACGGTATTGATCATGAGGCCGACGATCCGGTCGGCGTCCGGCACGCCGCCGCGCCGGCACGTGCGCACGGCGCCGAAGACCACGTCCTCCTCGCCGGTGTAGCGGTGGAGCAGCAGCGCCCAGGCGCCGTGGAGCAGGGTGCCGATCGTGACGCCCTCGGCCTGCGCGAACGCGCGCAACGCGAGGGTCTGCCGGCGCGACAACGCGAGGTGGCGCGTGAGCGCCCCGGCGGGGGCGTCGGCGGCGCCGCCGATCGCCGGCATGGGCGTGGGCAGATGGAAACCCGCGAGCTCCGTGCGCCAGTAGGCGGAGGCCGCGGCCGTATCCTGGCGGCCCAGCCAGTCAATGTAGCTGCGGTACGGCACCGCCGGCTCGTCCACCGGCCGGTGTCCGGCCTGGAGCGCATCGCATGCGGCGAAGACCTCGTTGAACAGCACGAAGACGGCGCGGGCGTCGAGGAGCAGGTGGTGAAAGGTGAAGAGGATCCGGTGCACGTTGGGCCCGAGCTGGACCACCGCGCCGCGCCACAGCGGCGCGACCTTCAGGTCGAAGCCGCGCTGGCGGTCGTTGGCCAGCAGCCGGCCCCACCATTGGTCGCGCACCACGGGCTCGAGGTGGCGCCAGTCGAGCCACGACCATTCCATGGCGACGGCCTCGGCTACACGCTGGCAGGGTGTTCCGGCCGGTTCGTCCGTGGCGATGGTGGTGCGCAGGATGGCATGGCGGCTGGCGGCGCGCCGCCAACTTTCCTCCCAGGCGTCGGGCGCGAGCGGCTCCGGCAGGTGCACGACGATCTGGACGAGGTCGATGCCGCCGGAAACCCGGCCGGCATGGTGCGCCAGCATGCCTTCCTGCAGCGGCGAAAGTGGATAGGACTGGGTGGCGATCGCGGCAGGCATCGGGATTTCGCCAGCGAGACTAATCGGAAGACCCCGGTGGATTAAGTGGGTGAAGACCCTCCGACTCGCGGATTATCACCCCAAGGGGAGTTTCTCCGTGGGCGAATGCCGTGGCGTTTCTACGCCGCGCAGAGCCGGCAAAGAAGGCGCTGGCCCCATGCCCGGCCGCCGGTCGTGCGCCTAGCCTTGGCCCATGCCTTCGTTCGTAGCTGCTGACCGTCCGGCGCCCGCAGGGCGTCTCGCGCTCCTGCCTGCCAGCCACGTCCGGCGCGCGCCCGCCCGTGCACCCGTCGCCATCCTCGGCGTGCCGCTCGACCCGCTCACGGTCGACGAAACGCTCGCGCGCATCGCGGCGATGGTGGACACCGGGCGCCCGCACTACGTCGTGACGCCGAACGTCGATTTCCTCGTGCAGGCGCGCAGCGACGCGGCGCTGCGCCGCATCCTCGGCGAGGCCGACCTCGTGCTCTGCGACGGCCAGCCGCTGGTGTGGGCCTCGCGCTGGCTGGGCAACCCGCTGCCGGAGCGCGTGGCGGGCGCCGACCTCGCGCCGCGCCTGCTGGCGCAGGCCGAACGGCTCGGCCACCGCGTGTTCCTGCTCGGCGCCGCGCCGGAGGCCAATGCGGCGGCCGTGGCCCGGCTGCGCCTGCGCCATCCGCGCCTCGTGATTGCCGGCAGCTTCGCGCCGCCGTTCCGGCCGCTGGCGGAGATGGACCACGCCGACATCATCCGCCGCGTCCGCGCGGCGCAGCCGCACCTGCTGCTGGTCGGCTTCGGCTGCCCCAAGCAGGAGAAATGGATGGCGATGCATTATCGCGAACTCGGGGTGCCCGTGTGCCTCGGACTGGGCGCCACGATCGATTTTCTTGCGGGCCGCGTCCGCCGCGCGCCGGGGTGGATGCACCGCGCCGGGCTCGAGTGGACCTACCGGTTGTGGCAGGAGCCGCGGCGGCTGTTCCGGCGCTATGCGACCGACCTGCGGCTTTTCGGTTTCGCCCTGTTCGCGCAATGGTGGGCGCTCGGGCGCCGCATGGGCCGGGCCGGCGGCTCGGTCCGGGTGATCCCGTCCGCCGGGGGCGTGCTGCGGCTGCGCGCCGCGGGCGCGCTCGACCGCGCGGCGGTCGAGGCGGCGACGGAGGCCTGGCGGCGCATCCGCGCGGGATGGGGCGACTGCGAGCTCGACCTGGCCGACGTGGAGGTGATCGACAGCACCGGCGCCGCCGCGTTGATCGTATGGCGCCGGGAACTGCGCCGCCGCGGCCGGCGGCTCACGATCGTGCGGGCGCGCGGCCGGGTGGGGCGCCAGCTCGCTACCTTCGGCCCCGCCGACCTCGCGACCGGCGTCCTCGCGCCGTTGGCGGCATGAACGTCGGCCTCTCGACCTCGGTCATCCAGCGCGGGCGCAGCGGCGTGGCGCAATACGTGTTTGCCCTCGTGCGCGCGCTGCTGGCCCACGTGCCGCGGCACCGTTTCACGCTCTTTGTGCTGGCCGAAGACCGCCCGCTGTTCCAGTTCGCCGCCAGCCGGATGGAAATCGTGGGCGTCGACGAGCGGCAGCGCCGCCCGCTGGCGGACATCGCGTGGCACCAACGGGTGCTGCCGGAGCTGGCGCGGCGGCACGGGCTCGACGTGCTGCACGTGCCGAGCTACCGCCGCATGCTCTGGTCCGCGCCGTGCGCGCGGGTGGCGACGATCCACGATCTCGCGCCGTTTCACCTCGCCGGGAAATACGACTGGGCGCGGATGTTCTACGGCCGCGTCGTGGCGCGGCGCCTCGCGCGGCGCCAGGACCGCATCATCGCGGTGAGCCGCACGACCGCGGAGGACATCGTCCGCCGCTTCGGCGTGGCTCCCGATCGCGTGCACACCGTCCTGAACGGCCTCGACCACGCGCGATTCCGGCCCGGGAGCGTCGACCGCGCGCGGGCGTGGGCCGCGCGGCAGGGCGTCACCGCACCGTTCTTCCTCTACCTGGCCCGGCTGGAACACCCGGGCAAGAACCACGTCCGGCTGATCGAGGCTTTCGAGCAATTCAAGCGCACCACGGGTTCACCCTGGCAGCTCGTGTTCGGCGGCGCCGACTGGCATGGCGCGCCCGCGATCCACGCGCGGGTCGACCGTTCGCCCTGGGCGGGGGACATTCGCCGGCTCGGCTTCGTGCCGGCCGCCGACGTGCCGCACTGGTATCGCGCCGCGGGCGCGCTGGCGTACCCGTCGCTGTTCGAGGGCTTCGGCTTTCCGCCCCTGGAGGCGATGGCGTGCGGTTGTCCCGTGATGTGCTCGCCCCGCGGGGCGCTCGCGGAGACGACGGGCGGTGCGGCCGCCCTCGTGGACCCGGAGGACATCGCCGGCATGGCGTGGGAGATGACCCGCCTCGCCACCGATCCGGCCTGGCGCGCCACCTTGCGCGCGGCGGGCGCGCAGCGGGCCGCCCATTTCGACTGGGCCCGCGCCGCGGAGGAGACGCTCGCGGCGTACGCCGCGGCCGCGTCGCCCCGGGAAGCGGCCCGATGCGACCGGGAGGCCGATTTTGCGCCTGCGCGCGGGTTTCACCCCGCGGACGGTCGCCGCTGCGCGTGATAGGATTTAGTTCCCCCACCACACCCGGAGTCATCACCATCATGCAAACACTCTTCGTCTTTCTCGTGCGGCGCGACCAGGTCGCGCAAATCGTCGCCTACCTCACCGCCGGCCTGCTCGTGCTGGCCGTCCAGTGGAGCGCGCTCGGCGCGGAGGGCGAGCGCAGCACCCGCGCGGCCGGGGCGGCGCTGGCGGCGGCGCCGGTCGCCGCGACGCAGGTCGCCAGGGACCGTCTCCCGGGCGCGGACCAAGGCCCCGCCCTCGGGTCCCGCTGATCATCGCGCCACCTGAACTTTCTCCATGTACAGCTCATTCCCGCCCGTTGCCGGCCGGTCCCGCGGACCGGTCTTTCTCATGTCCCTGTTCGCGGTCCTGGTGCTCGCCTGGCCGCTGTCGCTGCCCGCGCAGCCCGCGGGCGCCGCGGGCCGTGACGTCACCGTCCCCGCGCGCCCGGCGCCCATCGCGCCGGATCATCTCATCGTGCACCTCAAGCAAGGCCGCGACCTCGACCCGGTGCTGCGCGCCTTCGGGGCCGATCACCGGCGGATCGGCCGCAAGGCCGATCTCCGTGGCGGCACCTTCGAGACCGTCAAGCTTCCGCCGGGCCTCGGCGCCAAGGTCCGCGCGGCGCTCGAGAAGAGCGGTCTCGTCGACTACGTGGAACCCGACTACGTGATGTCGGCGCTCGTCGAGCCGAATGATTTTCGCTTCTGGGACGGTTCCACCTGGCACCTGAAGAATACGGGCATCTACGGCGGCACGGTCGGCGCCGACATCCACGCGACCACCGCCTGGGACACGCGCACCTCGGCGACGGACACTGTCGTCGCGGTCATCGACACCGGCGTGCGTTACACCCACGAGGACCTGGCCGCCAACATGTGGGTCAACCCGGGTGAGTCCGGCCTGGACGCCAACGGGATGGACAAGGCCACGAACGGGATCGACGACGACGGCGACGGCTATGTCGACGACGTCCACGGGATCAACGTCCTCAACCATACCGGCAACCCGATGGACGATTTCGGTCATGGCACCCACGTGGCCGGCATCGTCGGCGCGGTCGGCAACAACTCCGTCGGCATCGTCGGCGTCGCGTGGCAGGCGCGGATCATGGCCTTGAAATTTCTCGACTACCAGGGCAACGGCACGATCTCCGGCGCCATCGAGTGCATGGAGTATGCCCGCGCGAAGGGCGCGCGGATCATCAACGCCAGCTGGGGCTCGTATGCCTTCACCTCGCAGGCGCTGCGGGACGAAATCGCCACCCTCGGCGCGGACGGCATCCTGTTCGTCGCGGCTTGCGGCAACAGCGGCGGGGACAACGACGCGAACCCGCTTTTCCCCGCCAGCTACGAATATGACAACATCATCGCCGTGGCGGCGACGACGCGCACCGACTCGAAGCCGAGCTGGAGCAACTGGGGCCACACGACGGTCGACCTCGCTGCGCCCGGCTCGCCGATCTTTTCCACCTGGAACGGCTCGGACAGCGACTACCGCTACATGGACGGCACCTCGATGGCCGCGCCGGTGGTCGCCGGCGCCGCCGCGATCCTTTGGTCGCAGAGCCCGAGCCTCACCTACCTGCAGGTGAAGCAGCTCATCCTGGACCACACCGACCCGTGCCCGGATTATTCGGGCAAGACCGTGAGCGGTGGACGTCTCAACCTCGCGCTGGCGCTCGCCGCCATCCCGAGCAACCCGCCGGGCGCGCCGACCGCGCTGCAGGCGACCAGCTCGACAGCGACGTCCGTGACGCTTGGCTGGACGGACAACGCCACCACGGAAACCGGCTTCACCATCGAGCGTGCGCCGGGGACCACGACGAACTTTGTCGCGGTGGGCACCGTGGGCGCGAATGTCACGACCTTCACCGATTCCGGCCTCTCGGCGAACACGGCTTACTCCTATCGCGTCCGGGCCCAGCAGAACGCCGTCTATTCGAGCTACTCGAACACGGCGACGGTGACCACCGCGAGCGCGCCGCCGCCCCCGCCGCCGGCCGCGCCGACCATGCTGCAGGCGACGAACTGGACGACGTCCACCGTGACGCTTTCCTGGACGGACAACTCCAGCACGGAAACCGGGTTCTCCATCGAGCGCGCGCCGGGGACCACGACGACTTTTGCCGCCGTCGGCACGGTGGGCGCCAATGTCACGAGCTTCACCGATTCCGGCCTCACGGCGAATACCACCTACACTTATCGCGTCCGGGCCCAGCAGGACACCGTTTATTCGGATTACTCCAACACCTCGACGGTGACCACCGCGAGCCAGCCGCCGCCCCCGCCGGCCGCACCGACCATGCTCCAGGCGACCAACCCGACGGCGACGGGCGTGACGCTTTCCTGGACGGACAATTCCACCACGGAAACCGGGTTCTCCATCGAGCGCGCGCCGGGGACCACGACGACTTTTGCCGCTGTCGGCACGGTGGGCGCCAACGTCACCACGTTCACGGATTCCGGCCTGACGGCGAACACCACCTACACCTATCGCGTCCGGGCCCAGCAGGACACCGTTTACTCGAATTACTCCAACTCGGCGACCGTGACGACCGCGTCCGGGGCTCCGGGGCGCACCGACGTCATCTGGGTCGAGGACGCGCTGCCCGCGGGCGCCTGGGGCAGCACCGCCGGCGGCGATGTCTGGAACTGGATCACGGCTTCGCCGGCGCCTTATTCGGGGACCAAGGCCCACCAGTCGGCGATCGTGGCCGGCTATCATGACCACACCTTCCATTCGGCGAGCGCGACGATGACCGTCGCGGCCGGGGACACTCTGATCCTGTACGTCTACGTCGATCCGGCCAACCCGCCGCAGGAGATCATGGTTTCGTGGTTTGCCGGCAACTGGGAGCATCGCGCGTACTGGGGCGCAAATCTCATCAGCTACGGCAACAACGGCACCGCGAGCCGCTGGTCCATGGGCGCGCTGCCCGCGACAGGCCAGTGGGTGCGGCTCGAAGTGCCGGCCAGCGCCGTCGGCCTCGAGGGTGCCACCATCAACTCGATGAGTTTCTCACTCTACGACGGGCGCGTGACGTGGGACGCCGCGGGCCGGTCCACCACGAGTCCGTAGCCGCCGGCGGGGGACGCGGCCGGGGGTTCCCCGGCCGCCACGGTGGGTGAAGACCCACTGGGCGAAGGCCGCCGCGGGCGGTAGGTTCACCGACGCCTCCCTGAGATGAATCACCTCAATCAAGTCCTGGTAGTCGAGGATAACCTCCAGGATTACGTGCTCGTCACCCAGGCGTTGAAGGAGGCGGGCTATCGCTTTGGCGCGCGCTGCATCGACCGCCCGGAGGAACTCGAAGAAGAGCTGTTGTGCCTGTGCCCCGACCTGGTCCTGTGCGACCATGGATCGGCGAAGTGGGACAGCCTGCAGATCCTCGGCCAGGTGCGCGAATTCGAACCCTCGCTGCCATTCATTGTCGTGAGCGGCGGGCTCGACGAATTCACCGAGGCATCGCTGCTCGCGCGCGGGGCGGACGCCTGCGTGAGCAAACAGCGACTGGACGCGCTGCCGGACGCCGTGCGCCGCACGCTCGAGCTCCACCGGCAGCGGCAGCGCGAACGCGTGCAGGAGCTGATCCGGGACATGCGCGCCCGCCTGCCGGCCGGGCACTGCGCCGGGTGAGGCGGGCGGAACGGCCTGGGGGTCGCGCCGCGGGGTGTTTTGGGTGTTTACCCACTTAGCCCGTCAGGTGAAAGGGCCTATGTTGTCCTACGGCATGGCGACGAGGACACGTTGCCTCGTTCCGTTCCATGACGAAGGAAATCCAGATCATCATCGTTGAGGACATGCCCGCGGATGTGGTGCTGATCAACCACCACCTGCGCAAGGGCGGCCTCGCCTTCAAGGTGCGCCGCGTCGCGACCGCCGACGAATTCCTGCGGAGCCTGCGCCAGGGGAAGCCCGACCTCATCATCTCGGATCACGGGCTGCCGGAGTTCGACGGCTTCTCCGCGCTGGAAATGGCGCGGCGCTACTGCCCGGAGGTGCCGTTCCTTTTCGTGACCGGCTCGATGGGCGAGGAGGTGGCGGTCGAGAGCCTGCGGCGCGGCGCCACCGACTACGTCCTCAAATCGCGCCTCGAAAACCTCGTGCCCGCGGTGCTGCGGGCGCTGAAACTCGCCGGCGAGCAACGGCGGCGGCGGGAGGCGGAGCAGGCGCTCGTCGAGAGCGAGGACCAGTTTCGCGCCCTGATCCAGGGCGTGAAGGACTACGCCATCTTCATGCTCGACGCCGACGGCCACGTCACGACGTGGAACAGCGGCTTGCGCGCCATCCTCGGCTACCGGGCCGAGGAAATCCTCGGGCGCAGCCATCTTTGCCTGTATCCCCCGGAGGAAGTCGCGGCCGGCACGCCCGGGCGGCTGCTGCAGACCGCGGAGGCCGAGGGGCACATCGAACTGCACGGCTGGCGCCTGCGGCAGGACGGTTCACGGTTCCTCGCCTCGAGCGTGATCACCGCCTTGCACGGCGCCGACGGCGGCCTGCGCGGCTTCACCGAGATCCTGCGCGACGAAACGGAACGGCGGCGCGCGGAAGAGGACCTGCGGCGCAGCGAGGCGCGGCACACCGCCATCCTCGAGTCGGCGCACGACGCCATCCTCTCGATCGACCACGAGGGCTTCATCCGCGAGTGGAACGCCGCCGCCCGGCGCCTCTTCCAGTATTCGCGCGAGGATGCCGTCGGCCGGCGCTTCGACGCGCTGATCGGCTCCAAGGCACTGCAGGAGCGCTACCCCGACGGCGTCATGCGCCACCTGATCGGCGGCGACGCGCGCGCCATGGAGCACCCGCTCGAGCTGATGGCGCGTCGGGCGGACGGGTCGGAATTTCCCGTTGAGGTCAGCCTCGCCCCGATGGGGGGCGCCGTGCCGCCGCTCTACGCCGCCGTGTTGCGCGACGTCAGCATGCAGAACGCGGCCGTGGCCGAGATCGCGCGGCTCAACTCGGAGCTGGAGGAGCGGGTGCGCCACCGCACGGCCCAGCTCGAAACCGCCAACCAGGAACTCGAGTCCTTCAGCTACACGGTGTCGCATGACCTGCGCGCGCCGCTGCGCCACATCACCGGTTTTGTCGACATGCTGCAGTCGCGCAAGGAGACGCAGCTGGATGCCGAGGGCCGCGAGATGCTGGGCAACATCGCGGCCGCGGCCGAGCGGATGACGCGCCTGATCGAGGCGTTGCTTTCGCTCTCGCGCACGGGCCGGGCGGACCTGGTCAAGCAGCGGGTGCCGTTGGCGCGGCTGGTCCGCGCGGTGCAGGATGAGCTCCGCGGCGAGGCCCACGGGCGGCAGGTGAACTGGCACATCGGCCGGCTGCCGGAGGTCGAGGGGGACGCCGACCTGCTGCGGCAGGTCTTCGTGAACCTGCTGTCCAACGCCCTCAAGTATACCCGCCGCGCCCACCCGGCGGAGATCCGGGTCGAGAGCCACCGCGAGGCCGGCGAGCATTTGTTCGCGGTGCGCGACAACGGCGTCGGCTTCGATCCCCGCTTCATGGACAAACTCTTCGGCGTTTTCCAGCGCCTGCACCGCAGCTCCGAATTCGAAGGCACCGGCATCGGCCTGGCCACGGTGCGGCTCATTGTCCAGCGCCACGGCGGCCGCGTGTGGGCCGAGTCCGGCCCGGGCGGCGGCGCCACGTTCCACTTTTCCCTGCCGGCCCACGGCAGATCGCACCATGAATAAAGCACCCCTTATCCTCGTCGCGGACGACGACCAGAACGATCTCCGCATGATCGCCGACGTCCTCGACCGCGCCGGCGACGCCACCCGACGCTACTATGTGAGCGACGGCGCCGAGGCGCTCGATTTTCTCCACCGGCGCGGCGCCTACCAGGACCGGCCGCCCGGCCCGCCCGGCCTCGTGCTCCTCGACCTCAACATGCCGCGCATCGACGGGTGGGAGGTGCTGCGGCAGGTGAAGCACGACGCGGCGCTGGGCCTCGTGCCCATCGTCGTGTTCTCGTCCTCGGCCCGCGAGGCGGATGTCCGCGCCTGCTACGAGTTCGGCGCCAACGCCTACGCGGTGAAGCCGATCGATTTCCAGGAATTCCGCCGGACGGTCGCCGCCGTGCAGGCCTTCTGGCTCGAGTGCAACCAGCCGCCGCCGGCCGCCGGGCGCCGGCGCGAACCGCCGCCGTCGCCCCGCCGCCGCCTGCCGCGCGTGCGGAACGAACTCGCATGAACGAGCCCCTGCAGATCCTGCTGCTCGAGGACGACCTCGCCGACGCCGAGCTGATCCGGTACGCGCTCAGCCAGTCGGGCCTGACCTTCACGCTGGAGCGGGTCGAATCGCGCGACGAGCTGGTCAACCGGCTGCGCGCGCGCGCGCCGGACCTGATTCTCTCCGATTACCGGATGCCCGGCTTCGACGGTCTCGAGGCCCTGGGGCTCGCGCGCGAGCTGGCCCCGGACGCGCCGTTCATCTTCGTCACCGGCACCCTCGGCGAGGAGCGCGCCATCGAGACCCTCAAGCGCGGGGCGAGCGACTACGTGCTCAAGACGCGGCTGCCGCATCTCGTGCCCGCGGTGCACCGCGCGCTCCGCGAGGCGCGCGAACGGATCGACCGCAAGCGGGCGGAAGGCCAGCTCCGCGACTCCCACGAGCAGCTGCGGGCGCTCTCCATCTACCTGCAGTACGTGCGCGAGGAGGAGCGCACCCGCATTGCCCGCGAGGTGCATGACGAGCTCGGCCAGGCGCTCAGCGGCCTGAAGCTCGACCTGGCGTGGCTGGCGGGGCGGCTGCCCCGGGGCCAGCGCCTGCTGCACGACAAGATCGCCAGCATGTCGGGCCACATCGACGCCACCATCCAGGCCGTGCGCCGCATCGCCACCGAGCTGCGGCCCGGGATCCTCGACGACCTCGGCCTGGTCGCCGCGCTCGAGTGGCAGGCCAACGAGTTCCAGAACCGCACGGGCATCCAGTGCCACGTGACCAGCACGCTCCACGACGTGCAGTTCGACGCCGACCTGAACACCGCGTTCTTCCGCATCTTCCAGGAGACCCTGACCAACGTCATGCGGCATGCCAACGCGCGGAAGGTGGAGGTCGGCTTCACCCGCGAGGAGGACGAGGCGGTGCTCACGGTGCACGACGACGGCCGCGGCATCGTGCCCGCGGAGATCTCCGACCGCCGGTCCATCGGGCTGCTCGGCATGGAGGAACGCGCCGCCCTGCTGGGCGGGCAGGTGCGATTTGTCGGTGAACCCGGACAAGGCACGACGGTCACAGTCCGCATCCCGCTGGCGCGGCCCCGCCGCCGCAGCGCCCACTTCCATGAAAATCCTAATCGCCGACGACCACGCCGTAGTGCGGCAGGGCTTGAAACAAATCCTGGCTGACGAGTACCGGCGCGCCACGTTCGGGGAGGCCTCGACTGCGCAGGAGGCCCTCGACCGCGTCTGGGCCGAGGACTGGGACGTGGTGATCCTCGACGTGAGCATGCCGGGCCGCAGCGGCCTCGAGGCGTTGCGCGACATCCGGCGCTCGCGCCCGCGCCTGCCCGTGCTCGTGCTCAGCATGCACCCGGAGGACCAGTTCGCCATGCGCGTCCTGAAGAGCGGCGCCTCGGGCTACATGACGAAGGAGAGCGCGCCGGCCGAGCTGGTCGGCGCCGTGAAGAAGGTCGTCAACGGCGGCCGGTACGTCAGCGCCGGCCTCGCCGAGAAGATGGCCGCGTACCTCGACACCGATTTCCAGCGCGCACCCCACGAGCGGCTGTCCAACCGCGAATTCCTCGTCCTGCGGCTGATCGCCTCCGGCAAGACCGTCAGCCAGATCGCCGAGGAGCTGAACCTGAGCGTGAAGACGATCAGCACCTACCGCACGCGCATCCTCGAGAAGATGGTGATGGCGAGCAATGCCGAGCTCACGCACTACGCGATCCAGAACAAGCTCGTGGAGTGAGAATGGGGTGGTGGAGGCGTGGTTTGGAGGTCTTCACCCACTGAATGCCTCCGGGAAGAGTCGCTAGGGTTCGCCGGTGCCGGGTCCTGCGCCCGGTCGTCCGTGATCCCCCGCCGCCCGGTCGGGAAGCGGTCCGGCGGCAAATCACCATCCGCGAAACCATCTGCATGAAATCACAAGTCGAAATCGATCCGGCTGCCCCCGGCGCCACCTCCGCGGTGGCGCCTATGCGCGGGGAGCTCGTCACCAACGGAGCGCTGCGGCTCCATGCCGGCGGTCCCCGCCCGCATGTCTTGCCTGCTCCTGCCAACCCCGATGCCGCCGGGCAGTGGGGGCAACTCCTTTCCGCCGCGGCCCGCCACTGGGCGTGGGTCGTCCTGCTCGGGCTGGCCGCCGCCGTCGCCGGCGTCGCGCTCGGGCGGCACCTCTGGCCCGCCACCTTCCGCGCGACCGCGCAGATTGTCCGGCATGACACGCCGGACCCGCAGCTCTTCCAGCCGCGCCCAGTCAACTCGGCGACGCTGGTGGGCATCGTGGACTCGGCCGAGATGCGCTCCCGCGTCGGCGCCGGCCTGACCCCGGCCCTCACCGCGGACGAACTGGCCCGGCGCGTGCAAGTCGCCCCGGTGCCCAGCAGCGACCTCGTGAACATCACCGTCTCCGCCCCCGACGCGGCGACCGCCGCGGCCCAGGCCAACCGCTACGCCGAGGAGGCGGTCCGGTTCACGCAGGAGATGCAGGGCAACGACGCCCGCGATGCCGCCAGCTACCTGCGCCGCCAGCTCACCGGCGTCGAGGCCGAACTCACCAAGGTGAACCAGGATTATGAGAAGGTGGCCGGCGCCGGCGCGATCGCCCCGGCCGCGGCCGGGGCCGCGACGCTGACGCCGCTCCAGACCCGTCTCTCTGACGCGCGCCTCGAGTTGTCCGACCTGCAGGCTCGCTACACCGACCAGCACCCGCTCGTGCAGATGCAGCTGGCACGCGTGGCCGCGATGGAAAAACAGCTGGCCGCCGTGGCCCCCGCCACCAACCTCGCCAGCCCGGTCGGCATGTCCATGGCCGAGGCCAGCGGCCGCATGGGTCTCCTGATGGAAAAGAGCCGGTCGCTCGAAGCGGAGCGCCGGACCGTGGCCAACCGCCTGCAGATCACCGAACTCCTCGCGCAGCATCCGATCGGCGAGGTCCGCGTGTTCTCCGCCGCCAAGCCGGAACGCGCCACGGCGAACAACACCGGCCTGAAGATCGGGCTGCTCGCCGTGTTTTTGGGCCTCTGCGGCGCCGGCATCGGGGTGGTCGGGGCAGTGACCGACGAAGCCTTTGACCAGAAACTCCGCACGCCGGACGACATCCGCCGCGTCACCCAGCTCCCGGTCCTCGCCCGCGTCGACCGGCTGGACAAACTCTCCGCCGAGGAGAAGGCGCGGTGGGGCTTCCGCACTTGGACGACGCTGCAGAGCCGCCTCAGCGTCACTCCCAACCAGGGTTTGGTTTGCGGCTTCACGAGTTCGACGGCGGGGGAGGGCCGCTCCGCCTGGATCAAGCTCGTGGCGGATGCCGCCAGCAAGTGCGGCTTCCGCGTCGCGGTGATCACCACGCGGGCGCCGGGCCAGGACGCCGCCGACTCGCGCGGCTCGGCCGCCGGCCGGCCGGCCGCGGCGGCCTCGGTCGCCAGCACGCGCTTCCGCACGGCCGCGGGCGAGCCGAAGTCGGCCGACCCGGTCCTCGTGCGCGAGACGCTGCTCTCGGGCGAGCTCCTGAACAATCCCGACGAGGCGGTCGAAAAGATGCTTTCGTCCGACGGGGCCTCGGTGGTGCACATCCCGCTCCCGGGCTGGGTCTGGGGCCTCGAGCACCGCAAGGCGTGGCTCGCTTCGCTCACCAGCTGGAGCCGCCACGAGAACGTGGTCATCCTCGTCGACCTTCCGCCAGCGTCCGAGCCCGAGACGGTGCTGCTGGCCCAGAACCTGCCCAACGTCGTGTGGCTCTCCGACTGCACGCGCGCCGACGCGCTGCGCACCCGCCAGCAGATCGAAACCCTGCGGCAGGCCCGCTGCAACCTCATCGGCGCCGTCGCCAACCACAGCAGCGCCCCCGCGCTCAACGAGCGCTTCGCGCGGTGGGCCCCGGCGCCCGCCCTCGCCGCGGTGCTGCTGGCGGCCGTCGCGCTGCCCGCGCCCGCGCGGGCCCAGGCCGCGGTCGCCAGCCCGGAGTCCTTCTCCATCGTGTCGCCCGAGCAGCGCGCCGACTGGCAGCGCCACCTCACGCTCGGCCCGGGCGACGTGCTCAGCGTCGCGGTGTACGGCGAGCCCGCCACCCGCGCCGAAATCACCGTGCAGCCCGACGGGCGCATCAGCTTCCTCGAGGCCCGCGACGTCGTGGCCAACGGGCTGACGATCGACGAGCTGCGCGGCAAGCTGGACGACGAGCTCGGCCGCTACCGTCGCGCCGCCCGCACGATGATCAGCCCCGTGGCGTTTCGCAGCAAGAAGTACTACATGCTCGGCCTGATCGCCCAGCGCGGTGCCTTCACCCTCGACCGGCCCATGACGGTGGTCGAGGCCGTGGCGCGCGCGCGCGGCTTTGCCACGAGCGCCGCCTCCGGCGACGTGACCGAGATGGCGGACCTGCAGCACGCATTCCTCGTCCGCGACGGCAAGCGGCAGGACATCAACTTTCAGCGGCTCTTCGCCTCGGGCGACCTTTCGCAGAACATCCCGGTCGAGCCGAACGACTATTTCTATTTTCCCCCGGCCAGCATGAACCAGGTCTATGTCCTCGGCGAGGTGCGCGCGCCGGGACCCGCGGTGGTGGGCGACCAAGCCACTTCGCTGCGCGCCATCGCGAGCCGCGGCGGCTTCACCGACCGGGCCTGGCGCGACCAGGTGCTGATCGTGCGCGGCTCGTTGAACGACCCCAAGCCGATTCAGGTCAATCTCGCGGCCGTGCTGCGCGGCGAGGCGGCGGATGTCACGCTCGAGCCCCAGGACATCATCTATGTCTCCTCCCATCCCTTCTGGAAGGTGGGCGAGCTGCTGAATGAAGCGGCGCGCGCCTTCACCCAGGCCCTGGTCGTGTACTGGACCAGCGACCATGTCATCCCCGTCGTTCCCCTTCCCACCAAATGATCGCTCCATCCTCGCTTTTCGCGCGAGCCTGGCCGGCCGCCCTGGCCGCCCTCGCCGCGGTCCTGTTCGTCGGCTGCGCCGGCCCCGCGCGCAAGCCGATCGCCGCCACGCCGGCCCCGGTGACGGGCGAGCCGGCCCGCGGCACGATCGACGCCGCCTGGTTGAAGCCGCCGTCGACCGAATTCCGCCTCGGGCCGGGCGACCATGTGCGCGTCGCGATCGCCGGCGAGCCCGACTCGGCCGTCGAAACCGTCGTCGCTCCCGACGGCAAGCTCTACTACCAGATGCTTTCCGGCATCGACGTGTGGGGCCAGACGCTGGGCGAGGCGCGGTCCGCGCTCGCGAACGCCTTGAAGCAGTATTACCAGAATTCGCCCGCGGTGAGCCTCACGCTCCTCGAGATCGGCAGCAAGCACGTGTGGATCCTCGGCCGGCTCGGCTCACCCGGGTTGTATCCGCTCAACGGGCCGACGACCCTGCTCGATGCCATCGCCGCGGCCGGCGGGCCCGGGGCTTCGGAGACGGTGGCCCAGCTGCCGGGTGGCGCGACGGTGACCATCGCCGACCCGCGCCAGGACGCCGGCGACCTCTCGCAGGCCTTCGTCGTGCGCCAGGGCAAGCCACTGCCGGTGGACCTCAAGGGCCTCCTGCGCAACGGCGACATGTCGCAGAACATCTACCTGCAACCGGACGATCTGATCTATCTGCCTTCGCCGCATTCGCCCGAAGTGTACGTGCTCGGCTCCGTGGCCCGTGCGAGCGCGGTGCGGATGCCGGGTCAGATGACGCTCATCGGGGCTGTGGCCTCAGCCGGCGGCACCGCCGACGGCGCCTACCTCTCGCACGTCGCCATCGTGCGCGGGGGTGTGGCCGCGCCCACGATCGCGGTCTACAACTACCGCGCCATTGTCAGTGGCCAGGCGCCGGACGTGCGGCTCGAGCCGAACGACATCGTTTACGTCCCGCGCTCGCCCTACGCCGGCCTGGCCAGTTACCTCGACCTGATCGTCACCACGTTTGCCCGCACCGTCGGCGTCAATGCCGGCGCCCGGGCGGCCGACGTCAACCGCAACGTGTCGATAGCCGTGCCGGTCGGACCCTGAGTTGACCGCCTGAGGTCCCGCCCCGGGGGCCGCCGTTGGGTGCGGTTCCCGGGGCGGCCTCGGGCCCCCGGATCAGGGGGCGCACGGGCGAATTTAGCCGGCCGGGCCGAACCCCGCCGGTGGCGGCGGGTCAGTGAATGGGCCGGCCTCCGGCGCGGTCCCGCATGAAATTCACCCGAAAGCTTTTCCAGCGCTACGGCGCGCTCAGCCGGCTGTTGTGGAAACACCGGCACACGCACCTGGGCTCGGTCGACGGCACCGGCGCCGACCCAGAGGAGGAGGCCGCGAGCGAGGCCTCCGCCCAGCCCGGCCCGGAGGACCTGGCCAACGACCTCGAGGCCATGGGGCCGACCTACGTGAAGTTCGGCCAGGTGCTCGCCAGCCGGCCGGACCTCCTCCCCGAAGCGTACCTGCGCGCGCTGTCCCGGCTCCAGGACCAGGTCGCGCCCTTTCCCTCGGCCGAGGCGATGGCGATCGTCGAGGAGGAACTGGAAGTCCGGATCTCGAAGGCCTTCGCGCGCTTCGACGCGACGCCCATCGCGTCGGCGTCGCTGGGCCAGGTTCATTACGCGGAGCTGCGCGACGGCCGGGCGGTCGTCGTGAAGGTCCAGCGGCCCGGCGTGCTCCGCCAGGTGATGGCGGACTTCGAGGCGCTCGGCGGCATCGCCGCCCTGCTCGACGCCCACACGCCCGTCGGGCGGCGGAACCGGTTCAACCGGGTGGTGGACGAGTTTCGCACGACGCTGCGCCAGGAACTCGATTACAACCTCGAGGCCCACAACCTCGAGACCATCCGTCGCAACCTCGCCCGTTACCCGCGCCTCATCGTGCCGCGGCCCGTTCCCGATTTCTGTCGCCGCCGCGTGCTGACGATGGAATACGTCGACGGCGTCAAGATCACCGCCCTCGGGCCGCTCGCCGCGCTCGAGCAGGACCTCAAGCCGCTGGTCGAGGACCTGTTCAAGGCCTACCTCAAGCAGGTGCTCGTCGACGGGCTGTTCCATGCCGACCCGCACCCGGGCAACGTGCTCGTCACGCCGGACGGCCGCCTCGCGCTGCTGGACCTCGGCATGGTCGGGCACACCGCGCCCGTGATGCAGGAGCGGCTGCTCAAGCTGCTGCTCGCGATCAGCGAGGGCGACGGCGACGAAGCGGCCGAGATCGTCATCCGCACCAGCGAACGCACGGCGAAGTTCGACGCCGTGGAATTCCGCCGGCGCGTCACGCAGTTCGTCGCCACCCAGCGCGACCAGGGCCTCGAGCAGATGAACGTCGGGCGTTCGCTCTTCGCCATGAGCAGCCAGGCGCGGGATTGCGGCCTGTTCGTGCCGTCAGAGCTTACACTGCTGGGGAAGACGCTGCTGCAGCTCGACGAGATCGGCCGCGTGCTCGATCCCGGCTTCCAGCCGAATGCCGTCATCCGCCGGCAGGTCGCGGAGCTGATGTCGCAGCGGGTGCGCAAGGACCTCACGCGCGGGAACATCTTCGGCACGCTGCTCGAGCTGAAGGATTTCACGCGCATGCTGCCCGAGCGCATCAACCGCATCCTCGATGCGATCACGAACTCGGAACTCGAGGTGAAGGTGAAGGCGGTCGATGCGAAGGTGATGCTCGAGGGCATGCAGAAGATCGCGAACCGGATCACCGCCGGCCTGGTGCTGGCCGCGCTGATCGTGGGCGCGGCGCTCATGATGCGGGTGGAGACGAGCTTCCGGCTGTTCGGCTATCCCGGGCTCGCGATCATCTGCTTCCTCATCGCGGCCGCCGGGGCCTTCTGGCTCGTCCTGAACATCTTCGTGCAGGACTACCGGAGCCGGAAGAACCTGCCGCGCTGAGGGCCGCGCATGGACCTGGTCGCGGGCACGCCGGTTTGGGTGGTGCGAAACGGTCCCGGCCCGACGTGGCCGCCGTTGGCGCGCTCCGCCCGCTGCGACGTGGCCGTCATCGGCGGCGGCATCACGGGCGCGGCCGCGGCCGACGCCCTGGCGGCGGCGGGACTCGACGTGATGGTCCTCGACCGCCGCGAGATCGGGACCGGCAGCACGGCGGCGAGCACCGGCCTGCTGCAGTACGATCTCGACACGACGCTGACCGACCTCGCGCGTCGGGTGGGCGAGGCGGCGGCGGTGCGCTGCTACCGCTTGTGCGCGGAGGCGGTCGAGCGCATCGCGGTCCTCGCCCGGCGGTTTCCCGGTGGGTGCGGCCATCGGCGGCGCCAGGGACTCTGCGGCGCCACGCGGCCGCGGGACGTGCCCGGCCTGCGGGCGGAGTACGAGCTGCAGCGCCGGCATGGCTTTGCCGTGGCGTGGTGGGACCGGCGCCGCGTGGCCGCGGAGAGCACGCTGCCGTTTCACGCCGCCATCGTCACCCGGCCGGCGGCGGAGATCGACGCGCACCGCCTGGCGCGGCATCTGCTCGAGGCCGCGGCGCAGCGCGGCGCCCGCATCCACGCGCGCACCACCGTGCTGCGTTACGCGGCGACCCGGCGCGGCGTCGTGCTGCACACCGCGGAGGGCCCGGTCGTGCGCGCGCGCCGGCTCGTGATCGCGGCCGGCTACGAGGCCGACGCCTTCCTCGGCCTGCGCGCGACCGACCTGCTGACCACCTTTGCGATCGCGAGCGAGCCCCTGGACCGCTTTCCCGGCTGGCCGGGCCGGCGTCTGATCTGGGAGACGGCGCGGCCCTACCATTACCTGCGCACGACGGCGGACGGGCGCGCCATCATCGGCGGCGGCGACGTGCCCTTTGTCCCGGCCGCGGCGCAGGCCGCGCTGCTGCCGGAGAAAAGCCGTCAGTTGCGCCGGCAGTTCCGGCGCTGGTTTCCGGAGATTCGTTTCACGACGGCGTGCGCCTGGTCCGGCACGTTCGCCACCACGCGGGACGGACTGCCCTTCATCGGGGCGCACCCGGATTACGCGCACGCCTGGTTCGCGCTGGGCTACGGCGGCAACGGGATACTGTTTGCGGTCATCGCGGCGGGAATCATCCGCGACCTTTGCCGGGGCCGGCCGGCCGCCGACGCCGCCTTGTTCCGATTCGGGCGTTGAACCGGTCCCCGGGTTCAGGCCGCGACAGCCGCACCCGCTCGAGCGGGTGGTCCAGGGGGCGGAAATCGCGGCCGCCATCGCTGAGCGTCGTGATGCGCGTGAATTCCGCGCCGAGAAAGACGATCTGCGCGGCATAGTAGCACCAGAGCAGCAGCGCGATCACCGAACCGGCGGCGCCGTAGGCCGACCCGACCTTCGCGTGCGCGAGGTAGATGCCGAGGGCGGATTTGCCGATGCTGAAGAGGACGGCGGTGACGACGGCGCCCAGCCAGACGTGGCGCCACGGGACGTGCCGGTCCGGCAGGAGCCGGAAGATCAGCGCGAAGAGCAGCGTGATCACGCCAAAGGACAGCACCAGGTTGATCGCGCGGAAATAGACCAGCGGCACCTCCAGCCGTTGCAGCGCGCGGCCGGCGAGCCAGCTGAGTCCGGCGCTGAGGACCAGTGACACGAGCAGGAGGAAGCCGGTGGCCAGCACCACCGCCAGCGAGAAAACCTGGCGCCAGAGCCCCGCCCAGAAGCCGAGCTTCGGCGGCATGGTTCGCCAGATGGAATTGAGCGCGTCATGGAGGTGGCGGAACACGCCCAGCGCGCCGAAGAGCAGCGTGATGCCGCCGACGGCCGTCGCGAGCGTGCCCTCCGGCCGGTTGACCGGGCTCTCGATCGAGGCGACGGCGTTCGCGGCGGGCTGGCCGATGACGCTGCGGATCTCCTGCAGCACGCGTTCGCGCGCCACTCCTTCCTGGAAGAAGACCCCGGCGACCGCCACCGACAGCATCATCAGCGGCGCCACGGCGATCGTGGTGTAGAAGGCGAGCGCCGCGCCGAGCCGGCTCACATTGTCGTCGACAAAGGCCTGGACGGTGCGCCGGATGATGCGGAAGGTCCGCGATCCCCACAGGCCGGTGGCGGGGTCGGCAGGGTCGGCCATGGCGGGCGCCGCCCTAGGGGCGGTTCTCCCGCCGTTCGCGGGCGCGCGCGGCGAGCATCTGGTCGTGCTGGGCCTCTTCCACGCCCTCAACTGCCAGATGCTCGGCCGCCGTGCCTTCGTCCGACGGCTTCTGGTCCGGCACCTGGTGTCCCGAATCGCCGGCGGGTTCGCTCGGGTCGCGCCCGACGGCCAGGCCGCCGGGCGCATCGGTTTCGGACGTCGGCGGTCGGGTGTCGCCGCGCAGCTCCGCCCACGCGGCGGCGCGGTCCTCTTCGGTCACGTCGCGGGCCGCGCGGCCGCGGATGACGGCGATCTCGCGGGCGCGCTGCTCGACCTCGGCATCGGTGAGGTCGCCGGTGCCGCGGCCATGCCACAGGATTTTTTCGGGGCGTTCCGTCATGGGGAAGGAGTGGCGAGGGGTGGCCCGGCGCGGTCGTCCTATGCCTCGGTGATCTTCTCCTGGTCCTGGGCCGCGCGCTGGAGGCGGCGCCGCACCTCCTTGTTGCGCGCGACCACGAACTGCCAGGACTGGAGGTTGTAGCCCGAGGGCGCTTCGACGGCGAGCCGGAGCGCCGTGGTGATGACCTCGGCCGGCACCTCCTCGCCCGTGAAGTGTGGCGTGGCCCGCCGGCGGCGCACGATCTGCTCGAACGACGAGGTGACGACGTCGGCGGGAAGGACGGCAGTCATGGCGGGCGGGGGCCGGCGGACCTGGTGCGATCAGGGACTGGGCTTGAGGCGCAGGTTGTTGACGACGTTCTGGACGCCGTTGATGCCGCGGGCGACCTGTTCGGCGCGGTCCTTCTGCGCCTGGCTGTCGACGAAGCCGCTCAGCTGGACGGTGCCGCGGTACGTCTCCACTTGCACGTCAAAGCCCTTGACGACGGGATCGCGGATGAAGGCCGTCTTCACCTTGGTGGTGATGGCGGTGTCATCGATGTATTCGCCGGTGCTTTGGTGCGTCGCGGTGGCGGAGCAGCCCCCGGCGGTGAAGGCGAGTCCACCGAGCAGGCCGGCGGACAGGAGTCCGATCAGTATTTTTTTCATGGGTGTGGGATGTTGGAGCGGGCGCGCGGTTGATCCGCGGCCACGGCCCCAGCATAGGGCGGCGGGGAAGCCGCGGCAATGGAGGCAACGGCCGGACGGGGCATCGGGGCGGCGCGCCGCGGTCCAGTGGGTTGATCACCGCAGTATCGGCCCCGCGACACCCCAATTGCAGCCGGGCGGGACCGGACCCATTTGCCCCGCAAGTGATCTTCCACCGCGGAGAAAAATAATTTCGCCGAACTGCAAATTCACACGGCTCCGCCGGGGGCAATGCCTGTCCTTACGGCGAGGGCCAAAAGACTCTTCGCGTGCGGGACGAGGCATCGAAGAACACCACGCCGGCCCGTTGCGAATCCTTCATGCCTCCGTCGCCATCATCACCCGTCACCAAGGTCCTCGTGGTCGAGGACCAGCCCGACGACTTCCGTTTCCTCACCTACGTCTTCGCGCGCACGCGGCGCCGTCGTTTCCAGCTCGACTGGGTCGACAACTACGACGACGGCCTTGCGGCGGTGCGGCGCGGGCGCCACGACGTGGCGCTGGTGGACTACAGCCTGGGCGGTGCCACCGGCATCGATCTCCTGCGCGCGGCGCGCGCCGCCGGCTGCACGATGCCGCTCCTCGTGCTCACGGGCCACGACAGTCCCGAGATCGACGAGGCCGCGCTGGAGGCCGGCGCCGTGGATTTCCTCTCGAAGGCGGAGCTCGAGCCGGTGAGCCTTGACCGCGCGCTGCGGTACGCGCTCAGCCAGGCGGAAATGCGGGCCAGCCTGCTGCGCAGCCAGCAGCAGCTCGACCTTTTCCTGCGCAGCGTGCCCTGCGCCGTGGCGATCCACGGCGCGGACGGCAGGCCGCTGTTCCAAAACGACGCCTACCGCGCGCACTTCCAGCCGGAGGCCGGCGACGGCCGGGCGCCGACCGGCCGGGGGGGGCGGCGAAACGGCACCCCGGAACTCCGCCATTTCGGCGGCCGCCACTGGATGGTCACCACGTTTGCCATGGACGGCGACGGCGAGCTCCGCGGCACGGCGGCGCTGGACGTGACCGAACGGATCAAGGCCGATGCGGAACGCCGCCGCGCCACGCACCTGCTCGACACGATCATGCAGACGCTGCCCGCCGTGGCGGGGCGGCTCGATGCCGACGGCACGGTGGTCGAGGCGCACGGCCACGGGCTCGAACACCTCGGGCTGCGGCCCGCGGCGGCCACCCGGCGGAAATTCGCCGACCTCTTTCCCCAGGCCGCGGACGCGGTGCGGGAGGCGCTCGGCGGCGGCGCGGCGAACCTCACGCTCTCGGGCCGCCGCGGCGAACAGGACTGGCACGCCGATTTCTTCCTGACGTTCGACTCCGTGCACGGCGCGGGCGTCACCTTCTTCGGGCGCGATGTCACCTCGCGGCGCTGGCTCGAGCATCGCCTGCTCACGGTCAGCGACGCCGAGCAGCAGCGCATCGGCGCCGATCTCCACGACGGCCTGGGCCAGCAGCTGACGGGCCTGTCCTGCCTCGCGGCCGCGCTGCAGGAACGGCTGGAGAAGCTCGGGCTCGAGGACGTGGCGACCGCGCGCACGATCTCGCGTCTGGCCGACGACGCCATCGCGCAAGCGCGGGCGCTCGCCCGCGGGCTCTGTCCCGTGCAACTGGAGAACGCCGGCCTGGTCGAGGCGCTCGAGGAACTCGCCAGCCAGGCGCATACGCTGCACGGCGTCGAATGCCGCTTCACGCGCAAGGGCTTGCCGTCCTGCGACCACCTGGCGGCCATGCACCTCTACCGGATCGCGCAGGAGGCGATCACCAACGCCGTGCGCCACGGCCGGGCGCGCCGGATCTCGCTCGAACTCACGTCGCAGCGCCGCCGGCACCGCCTCGTGATCGCCGACGACGGCGTCGGGTTCCCCGCGGGCGCGCGCGCCCGCGGCGCCGCCGGCGGCCTCCGCCTCATGGGTTACCGCGCCGCCATGCTCGGCGGAATTTTTTCCGTGGAATCGGAACCCGGACGCGGCACCCGCATCACTTGTAGTTTCACCACCTTCGCATCGCATCATGAAAACGGAAACCTTGAAAAAACCCACCACCACCCCATCCCCGCCGGAGCCCTTGAAGGCGTCGGTGCGGCATCGCATCCTGCTGGTTGACGACCACCCCATCACCCGGCAGGGCGTGGCCGTATTGATCAACCAGGAACCCGACCTCGAGGTAATCGGCGAGGCCGACAGCGCCCCCGCGGCGATCGCCTTCCTCCAGAAGCAGCCGGTGAATCTCGCCATCATCGACATCACCCTGAAGACCACGAACGGGGTGGAGCTCATGAAGCACATCCGCACGCTCGCGCCCGACCTGCCGGTGCTGGTGATGTCGATGCACGACGAGAGCATCTACACCGAGCGCGCCATCCGCGCCGGGGCCCGCGGCTACATCATGAAGCAGGAGGCCAGCAGCCGCATTCTCACCGCCATCCGCACGGTGCTGTCGGGCGAGCTCTACCTCAGCGACCGGATGAAGGAGCGGATGCTCCACCGCTTCGTCAACAACCGGAAGGAGAAGGTCGGCTTCAGCATGGACAGCCTGAGCGACCGCGAGATGGAGGTGTTCCAGCTTATCGGCAACGGCTTCAGCACCCGCCAGATCGCCTCGAAGCTCAACCTCAGTGTGAAGACCATCGACTCCTATCGCGAGCACCTGAAGCTGAAGCTCCCGCTCGAGGCCGGCAAGGACCTCGTGCGTTTCGCGATCCAGTGGATGAAAGCCGAGGGCATTCCCTGACGATTGCGCCGATCGAGACGGGCTCCTCCGGCCCTGGTTCGGCGGCCGCATTTTCGCCCTTGCCGGCCCGGAGAAACGCACCGCTCGGGGGCGAGTGGACGCGTGCGGACCGGCCTGTCACTGGGCTGTATGCCTACCCCTCGGGGGGGCGTCGGCCCGATTGGCGCTGCCGCCGGCGCGGAGTAGTTTCGCCGGCAGTTGCCGGCCGGGTCGTTTTCAGGGCCAAGGCGTGTGCTCAGAATCGCCATCAAATGATCCGGCCGGCAATTCCCCTTTCTTGCCTACCCCATGAAAGCGAAAGCCATGTCCCTTGACGTTATCCCAGACTTGAACGGGGCCCTGCGCCCCAGTGGCCGCGAGGTCTCGCGGTACGCCCGCCTCATTCGGCGCCACGAGCACCGGCCACCGTCCGCGTCCGCCGCGTGCCGGTACGAGGCCGAGCTCCACCTTTGGGCCGTGCGTTCGCTCGAGCACGAGCGCGGCGCGGAGCGGGCGGGTTGAGCCGGGGCCGCCGCCGCCTGTCCTTGCCGGCGCGGTAGCCGCGGCGGCGACGCCGAGGCTCTCAATCGGCACACCCGGGCGGCGATGTTCGTATGGCGAGCATCGGCGTGGGGCGGCTTTTCGCCGGTCATGGCTCTTCTGGCCGATCTCGAGCACGGTGTGGTGAGGCATGGCCGGCGCGGTTCCGTCGAAATCGTGGGATGTCCCCATGCCGGATTCCGCGGTCGCCCCGATTGGAGCGCCTTGCCGACGGAGTTAAGCTCGGTCCAGCCATGATCGATCGTGCCCCACTTTTCCTCGTTGTCGCCGGCCTCCTGCTGGCCGCCCTCGGTGGCTGTGCCGGCACCCCGGCGGTCGACAGCACGCCCCGCGCGGCGCGCCCGGGCGAACTGCAGGTCGAGGTGAATGTGCCGCCTTCCTGGGACCCGTGGTTCGAACGCGACGTCGCCGAGACGTTCGCCGCGCGCATCGGGGAGACCTTTCACCAACTCGGTTACCCGGGAGCAATCACGCCGGTCGATTGGCGCACCGAGCGGGTGCCGGCCGGTGCGCGGCTGCTGACCATCAATCTCACCGAATGGCGGGTCAACCACACCGGCGGCATCGATTGCACCTTCGCGGCCTCGCTCCAAACCGAGCGCGGCCAGCGGGATCTCGGCCTCTATTCGGGCATGGCGCTGCGCTGGATGAACGGTCCCGGACGGTTCGGCCTCGCCGACACTTTCACGAGCGCGGCGGACGACGCCATTCGCAACCTCTACCGTGCGCTGCAGCGTACCAACCTCCTGCCGGGTGTGACCCGGCGCTGAACCACAAGCTCACCGATGAACTGCCGCCGATCCCTGTCGCCCGTGTTGCTGGCCACCCTGGTATTCCTGCCGGCGGGCCTGGCCGCCAAGGAACCGGCCAACGCGCCCCTCCATCTCACCATCGACCGCAGCCCGATCGATCGCGACGCACCCGAGCACGTGAGCTACGCCCCGGTGGTCGACCGCACCGCCGGCAGCATCGCGTTTGTCTACTCCACGCGCCAGGTGCGCGCCCAAAACGTCGCGCCGTTCCTGAACGACCCGGTCATGCGGCGCTTCTTCGGCCTGCCCGGACCGGGCGAGGTCCCGCAGGAGCATACGGAGCGCGGCCTCGGCTCGGGCGTCGTGATCAGCGCCGACGGCTATGTTTTGACCAACAACCACGTGGTTGACGGCGCCGATGACGTGAAGGTGGCCATCGGCGACTCCCCGGAGCGCTACGACGCCACCATCGTGGGCACCGACGCCCTGGCGGACATTGCCGTCCTGCGCATCAAGGCCGGTGGCCTGCACCCGGCGACGCTCGGTGACAGCGACCAGCTCAAGGTCGGCGACGTGGTCCTCGCGCTCGGCGACCCGTTCGGGCTCGGGCTTTCGGTCAGCCGCGGGATCGTCAGCGCGGTCGGCCGCGGCAACCTCGGCATCGAGCAGATCGAGGACTTCGTCCAGACCGACGCCGCGATCAACATGGGCAACTCGGGCGGCGCGCTGGTGGACAGCAAGGGACGGGTGGTGGCGATCAACACGGCCATCCTCTCGCGCACCGGCGGGTTCGCCGGCGTCGGTTTCGCCATCCCCATCAACATGGCGCGCAGCGTCGCCGAGCAGATCGTCGCCACGGGGCAGGTGCGCCGCGGCTTCCTCGGCGTGGCCCCGCAGGCCCTGACGCCGGAGCTGGCGGCCCGCTTTGGCACCGACAAGGGCGCGCTGGTGGCCGAGGTCACGCCCGGCAGCGCGGCGGAAAAGGCCGGGATCAAACCCGGGGATGTCATCACCCGCGTGAACTCGGTGGATGTCACCGACCCGCGCCAGCTGCTGCTGGCGGTCAGCCAGGCCCGGCCCGGCGCCGAGGTGCGGATCGACTATGTGCGCGACGGCAAACGCCGGACCGCGCGGGCCGAACTTGCCGAGCGGCCGCGGCAGGTGGCGGCGAGCGGCGAGGGCGGCGGCACCGGCCCGGCCGAGAAGGACACCGGGGTGCTCAATGGCGTCGGGGTGTCGGACCTGACGCCCGATATCCGGCAGTCGCTGCAGATTCCCGCGGACATCCAGGGCGCCGTCATCACCCAGGTCGCGCCCGACAGCCCGTCCGCGCAGCAGGGACTCCGCGAGGGTGATGTGATCCTCGAGATCGAAGGCCGGCCCGTAAAGAGCTCGGCCGACGCAGTGAAGCGCAGCGAGGAGGTCAAGGGGCCGGGCGTGATGCTCCGGATCTGGCGCGAGGGCACGTCGCGTTACGTCGTGGTGGATGAATCAAAACATTAAAGAAGCCGCATGAATCCCTGGAGGGAATCGTCCCCGTCGCGCCGCGCTCCGCCCCGGATCCGCGGCGAGGCCACGTCCGACCCGGCGCAGCACGCCGCCCACCTGAGCCACGAGTTGTCGGGCTTGATCGAACACATGGAGGCGGACGTGACGCGAGTGAACGAGCCGCGTCTGAAGATGCTGCTCAGTGCCTCGGCCGGTATGCTGCGCGGCTTGAACTCGGCGTTCATCCATTACCGGCCCGAGCATCCGCCGGCGGCCGGCAGCCCGGCCCCGGGCGGGCCCGCCCCGGCATGAGCCCGCCCAGCCAGGATGCCGTTTCCCGGCGCGCCCACGAGCTGTGGGAGCGGGCGGGCCGTCCGCATGGCCGCGCGGTGGAATTCTGGCTGGCCGCGGAGAACGAGCTGCGGGCGGCCGCGGGCGACACGCCGGAGCGCGAGCACGAACATTTCATCGTGGTGATCGACCATGCGCACCTGCGCGTTTACGACGCCCGCGACCGCCGGGGGCCGGGCGGCGCGCGCTTCGAGCTGGCGGAGGCCTTTGAGCTGCCCGGCGGGCGGGACCATGCCACGGCCCGGGAAACCGACCAGGCCGGGCGATTCGCCAGCGCCAACGTGGCGGGCGCTGCGATCGACGAGGGGCTGCCGATGCCGCACGAGCAGGAGCGCCGGCTCGCGGCCAGCCTGGCCGGCCTGATCGACCGCTTCCTGGTCGAACATGCGGAAGCCACGTGGGATTTCGCCGCCGGGCCGGAGCTGCACCACGCGGTGCTCAAGCAGATGTCCCCTGGCGTGCGCGGGCGGGTCGCCGCGATCGTGCCGAAGGTGATCACGCACCAGACGCCGGCCGAGCTGCGCGCCTTCTTCCCAGGCGGCGCGCCATGATCGCGCCGCTCACGATCGAACAGGTCCGGCGGCTGGACGGGGCGACCGTGCTGGTGCGATCGGCGCGCGAGGATCGCAATCCGCCGACGGCGTTGCGCGGCACGGTGCGGGCGAAGTTCGACGACTGCGGCCACCCCGTCGTCGGGATCGAGCTGGACCATCCCCAGATGTTCAGCCATCCGCCGAAGCACTCCGTGATCCTGCTCGATGCGGGCGGCATTGACCGGTTGCTCGCGAGCCACCACGAGGACACCTACGACTTCACGGTCGACGACGACCTCGTGCCGGACGCGGAGCCGTTCACGCCGGGAGTCGGGGAATAAGGGGCCCGGCATTCGTGGAACGTTGCGGCCATCGCGGCTGGACCAAGGTCCAGCCCTACATGCGGATCGGACATGCGGGTTCGTAGGGCTGCACCTGGGTGCAGCCGCCTGGGCATTCGCGGCGCGTTGCGGCCATCGCGGCTGGACCAAGGTCCAGCCCTACACACGGATCGGGCATGCGGATCGGACACGCGGATTGGACACACGGATCGGAACATGCGGGTTCGTAGGGCTGCACCTGGGTGCAGCCGCCTGGGCATTCGCGGAGCGTTGCGGCCATCGCGGCTGGACCTAGGTCCAGCCCTACGCCTAGCCATGCAGATTTAGGGGCGGTTCGCGCGTGTAGGCCGGAGACCGACAGGCTAATCAGTCACGGTCGGACAGACGGGACGCGCTGCATGCGGTTGAATGGGCGAATAACCGCCCGCAACCATTCATGTCCCTTGAACCGCTTCTCCCTCGTATTCTCCTATTCCTCGGTCGCGTCGCTCTCGTCGCGACAATCGCACCCGTGGTGCTACGGTCGGCGCCGGTGTCCGCCGGCTGGCAGGCCACGCCCGGCGACGAGGCGCTGCTGGAGACGCTCGGCCGGCGGGCGGTGCGCTACTTCACCGACCATTCGGATCCGGCCACTGGCTTGACGCGCGATCGCGCCCCGAAGGATGGCTCGCCGTCGGGCGCGTCGGCGAGCATCGCCGCCACCGGCTTCGCGCTCACGGCGTGGTGCATTGCCGACGCCCGTGACTGGATCGCGCCCGGCGAGGCGCTGCACCGCGTGCGGACCACGCTGCGCTTTGCCGCGGACCGGGTGGAGCACGAGCACGGCTGGTTCTATCATTTCGTCGATCCGCGCACCGGTCGTCGTGCCGGCGCGAGCGAGGCCTCGACGATCGACACCGCGTTGTTCCTCCAGGGTGCAATCCTCGCGCGGGAGTACCTGCATGATCCCGAGACCACCCGGCTGGTGGACCGGATCTATTCGCGGGTCGACTGGCGCTGGGCCCTCGATGGCGGGCAGACGCTGACGCACGGCTGGCGACCGGAGAGCGGTTTCATCCCTCACCGGTGGAGCCGGTATAGCGAATTGATGGGTCTTTACCTGCTGGGCATCGGCGCGCCGGCGAACGCGCTGCCAGCCTCCAGTTGGACGGCCTGGCATCGCGGCCCGCGCGGCACGATCGACGGCCGGGAGTTCTTCAAGGGCGGTCCACTCTTCACCCACCAGTACGCCCAGGCCTGGTTCGACTTCCGCGGCCTGCGCGACGCCTACGCCGATTACTGGCAGAATTCGGTCGACGCCACGCTCGCGCAGCGCGCCTGGTTTGCGGCGCACAACGCAAGCCATCCGCAATGGCAAGGCGCGATGTGGGGCCTCACGGCGTCGGACAGCGCGACCGGCTATCGCGCGTGGGGCACGCCGGGCAACCGCGAGCCGCTCGACGGCACCGTCGTGCCCTGTGCGCCCGGCGGCTCGCTGCCGTTTGCGCCCGAGGAGTGTCTGGCGGCCCTGCGGGCGATGCGCGACGCCGGCGGCGCCGGCGTGTGGGGACGCTACGGGTTTGTCGACGCATTCAATCCCAGCACGGGCTGGACCGGCCCGGACGTGATCGGCATCGACGTCGGCATCACGCTGGTCATGACCGAGAATCTCCGCAGCGGCTTGGTGTGGCGCTCCTTCATGTGCGCGCCGGAGGTGCAGCGGGCGATGCTGCTCGCGGGCTTCGCCGCCCGGGCGGCGCCGGGCTCCAGCTGACCCAACAAAAAACGGGTCCCCGCACGGGGACCCGCGTCGACCTGAGGCCGGAGGCCGGGCACGCCGGACTCAGTCCAGGTGTTTTTCCAGGCTCTTGGCCTGCTGCAGCTGGTTTTGTAGCACCGAGAGATGTTTTTCGGCGAAGGCGACCAGGTCGGGATCGGAATGACTGCCCTTGCTGTAGTCTTCGAGTTCGTCGATCGCGTCCTTGCAGTTCTTTTCGACGCGGTCGAGGTAATCTTCGTCGAATTTCTTCGGGTCCTTGTCCTGCCACTTGCGCTCCTCGTCCGCCATGTCCTTGGCGTCCTTGCCGGTGGGCACGAGCACGCTGTGCTTTTGCGCGAGCTGGTCGAGATCCTCCTGCAGGCTCTTGCTCGAGCTGCTGACCTGGTTGGCGAAGGTCTTGACCTGCTCGTTGATCGCGCGTTCGGAGGCAACCTGGGAGACGCGGAGGGCCTCGGAACTCAGCTGCGACACCTGGCGGATGAACTTTTCGCTCGTCCGGTCCGATTTCGCGGTTCCGTCCTTGCTGATCGGGGACGGTGTCGCGGGATCGGGCCGGGAGCCCATTTGCGCGGCGGCGGACGACGCGCCGAGCAAGGCGGCGCACGCTGCGAGGAGGGTGAGGCGGGATGAGTATGGTAGTTTCATGGCGGAAAAGGATAATGTCGTGGCCGTGGTGATGCCATCGGGCGGACCGGCCATTGCGCCATCGGGCGGGTGCCGGGCGGCGGGGCGCGGTTCAGCCGAACGCCTCGTGGCGATCGTGCCCCGGCTCGCGTTCGCTGGCGTCACCGCGCAATTGTCTTTCGGCTTCGAGCCAGTGGTCGGTGTCGTGGCCGTCGGGGCGGCCGGACTGTTCCCAGATCTGGTAGGCGCGGGCGGAGATTTCCTCCGGCGAGGGCGCCAGCGTCGCGCGGGCCGCGGCGCGGTTGGGATGGGTGGAAGAGACTCTGAGGGCGGACGATTTCATGGTGGACGGCAGCGTAGCGTGACTCGGCGCGCGCGGCCATCGGGGGGTTCAGGAGCCGGCGGGCCGGAGGTCGGCCGGGGCCGGTTCGGGCCCGGCCTCGCGCGGAAAGAAGAACCGCAGCAACATGCTTCCCCCGCGCACCCACGTGCGCCAGCGCGGCGGCAGGAGCCCGGCCAGCGGTTCGACAAAATCCAGCAGTTGGTTGATCGACTCGGCGCGGGGCGGCGCCGCGGACAGGCGGCGAAAGGCGAAGTCCCACGCGGCCCGATCGGCCCCGCATGCCCGGACCAGGGGCTCCTTGCGCGCGGCGAAATTCACGGGCGGGAATCAGGCGAAAAGTTATCCAGCCACTGGTGATCGAGATCCAGCTGCAGCCGGGTCTCGGGAAACGGACGCCACGCCCGGAAACGGTGGAGCGCGAAGAGGCCGCCGCCGAGCGCCGCGGCGAATTCGACCAGCGCCATGGCGCCGATCCACCAGGCGCGATACGGGCTGTCCCACGCCAGGGCGGCGACGAGGAGCGTCAGCGACACCATGCCCGCGCCCGCGAGCGCGAGCACGCCGCACACCAGCGCGGCGAAGCGAAAGACCTGTTCGCCGGCCTCGTCGGCTTCGACCCGGGCGAGGGCGAACCGGTGGCGCGCCGCGGTCCGGGCCAGCGAGGCGAGCTCCGCCAGTCCGGGGATGCGCCTCCGGGGGGAGCCCGACGCGGTCATGGCGGGGGAATTGCCGGTCGGCGCGACCACACGCGCACCTTCAACGCGAGGAGTTGCAGGCGCGGGAAACGAGCACGCCGATCAGGGCGCCCACACCGGCGGCGACTCCGATCGCATAATAAGGATTGTCGCGCACGAGCTGGTCGGCCTGGCGCGCACGCTGCATGGCCTGGCCGCGCAGGCGCTCGAGGGAGTGGCGCCCATCCTGGAGGACATCGCGAAGACGGTTGCGCAAGTCATCGATGCGACCGCCGGCGTCCTGGGCGGAGCGGCCGAGGACCTGCTCGGCCTCGTGGATGAGGGTGCGGAGTTCCTCGGTGATCTGTGGTTCGGTGCGGGCGGATGAACTGGCCATGGCTGGAGGGGGTTGAGGGTTGCTGAGGGAGAAAACGACGCGCTCAGGGGCGGCGGCCCGAGAGCGTGCCGAAGCCGCCGACGACGATGCCCACGACGCCGAGGACGATGAGCCACACGCTCTTGTCGGTGGGCGTGCCGGTGAGCGCTTCCTTGGCCGACGAGGCCACGGAATCATGGGCGTTGATGCCGAACAGGAGGAGGATCACTCCGACCAGCAGCAGGGCGATGGCAATGGGTCTGTTCATGAGCTGGGAAGGTCAGGCGGCGGGCGAGGGCAGGGCGTAGTCGCGCGAACTCTCGAAGAAATCGGCGAGCGAACAGTGGTGGCCGAACTCGGGCGCCGCGTGGTGGACGAGGCGCCGCAGTTTCTCGCGCGAGCGGGCGATCCGGCTTTTCACGGTGCCGATGTTGATGTTGAGCGACCGGCCGATCTCCTCGTAGGACTCGTGCAGGATGTACCGGCGCCGCAGGATGTCGCGGTGTTGCGCCTCGAGCTGGTCCAGGCAATTGGAAATGAGCGAGACGAACTCGTTCTGCATGGCCATGCGCGGCGGCGTCGGGTCGTCCGCGGGCACGACCTCGACCAAGGGCAGCGTCTGGTTCTCCGCGACCGGTTGGTTGAGCGAGACGGTCACGTGGCGCCCGCGGCGGAAGAAGTACCAATAGCGATTGCGGGCGAGGTTGACGGCGATGCGGCAGAGCCAGGTCGAGAGGCTGGAATCGCCGCGGAAATTGTTCAGGCCGCGATGGGCGCGGATGAAGGTGTCCTGCGCGATGTCCTCCGCATCATGCTCGTTGTCGAGGCACCGCCGGGCCAGCGCGAGGATGTGCGAATGGTAGCGCTCCATGATCTCCGTGAAGGCGGACTCGTCGCCGGAGTTGAACCGCCGGACCAGCGCCGCCTCGTAACTGGCGTTGGAACTCGCTTCAGGTGAGGGGGAACGAAGGTGGAACATGGGCGTGGTTTTTGGGGGCGGCGCCGGTTGGTGGTTCCGGCCGGCGCCGCGGAGATTTCGGTTTCTGAATGGAACCAAATCTTACGAAATCGGACGCGGCGGCGTATGGGGCGAGCACCCCAATCCGCGCGGTGGGCGACCCACGGTAGCGCGGGTCGCCGGGCAAGGACTCAAGCCGGAGGCGGCGGCCGGCGCGGGATCAGGAGCGAGATGACGAAGAAAATCAGGAAGACGAAGAAGAGAATCTTCGCGATCGAGGCCGCGAGGCCGGAGATGCCCCAGAAGCCGAGTCCACCGGCAATCAGGGCGATGATGAGGAAGAATAGAGCGTAGCTGAGCATGACAGGCGGGGAGTTGAGGTTGGATGAAAAGGGAATCCGGCACCCGCCGGGCTCCCGCGTGGATTAGAAGTCGTAGCCGAGGCCGACCGACCAGCCGTAGCGCCCGGAGTTGAAGCGGTCGTCAATCTGGTTGCCCCGATCGAACCGCCAGTCGTACGACGCCATCGCGTAGAGGAAGGTCTGCGGCTTGATGAATACCTTGGCCCCGGCCTCGAGGCCCGCGGTCCAGCTGTCGTGGACCGTGTCGCCGTACACATAGCCGACGTTGGCGCCGAGGAACGGGCGGGTCATCACGTCGGTCGCCAGGTGGTAATCGAAGGCGAGGCGCGTGGAGCCGTTCCAGCTGCTGTCCGCGTTGCGGGGATTCGTGTAGTCGACGGATTGCCGCAGCAGCCACTCCGCGGTCGGCGACATGAACATGCCGTAGGAGAAGTCGAGCGCACCGAAGGAATCGTTCATTTCCCGGTTGCTGGCGCCGGCGGCCCCGAGGGTGAGTTCGCGCATGCCGGCGAACTGGGCATAAGAATTGGCGGTGGCATTGGTGTTGGTTTGGGCCAGGGCCGCCACGGGCAGCGTGGCGCAGAGGCAGGCGATCGCGAGGAATCGGGATGCATTCATGTGTTGGGAGGATTGGATACTGTTATGGGTGGACGCCGGGACGGGTTTTGGGCGCGGCCCGGCGGGAGCTGCCACACTAGCTTCTGCCC
>DATJES010000018.1:0-12675 GCA_035496355.1 Lacunisphaera sp.
GGCCGGCGGGTAGTTTGCGGTTGCCAGCACGGGCGGGTGGCGGGATTTTGCCGCCCGACGCTCGGGTGATGGAATGGCAGACATGCGGGTCTTAGAAGCCCGTGCCGCAAGGCGTGTGGGTTCGAGTCCCACCCCGAGCACCAGCTAAATCGTTGGAAGGCTCATCGTGGGCTCGGGACACAGAGAGCAGTCGAACAGGCTGCCATGCCGTTCAACCATCGTTTCACAATCAACGACGTTAGTCCCCGTGTCGGGCGAGCAGCGACAACCCAGTCGCTCCAAAACGCCGTATCAGTTAAGGATCAGTTCGGAATCACGAAGACCGGCGGTGTCTATGCCAGCGCTGATGGGGTCGCCGTTGAGGTAAATGGAGTCACGGGCAAGGGAAAGACCGACAATGGAGGTGACACCGATGTCGGCTTTGATTGGGGTATTGGGGTTGGAAGTAGTGGGGCGGCGGCTCAAGCCTCGATTGTTAATACAAAGCCACTTTGGACAAATAACAACAAAGGCGACACACGATGCAACTGATAGCAGCTAGTACTATTCCCATTGGCTTAGCGGTGGCAACCCTACTGATATTCCCATACTGGAAACTTGGCCACGATATGCTTTGGCAAAGTGCGTTGGGTTGCGCGCAGTTTCTATGGATATGCTTCATGGTCATTTCAATCCAACTTAGCGATGCGCTTCTGAAACGACTGTATCATGGGCATCGGCAACTATGGCTGAACCTCGGGAAGCCCATAGGATTTTTCTGGGCCCCGAAAGAAGTAAAACGACTTAGGCAACTGTCCACGCTGGGAGTCCACAACCAAATATTGTTTGGTCGGATTACACTTCCCGAGGGAGACTCCTGTCTCAAAAAGACCCGGAAATACCTGGTGGTATCGGTCATAATAAGCGTTCTTGGTGGCATCGGTGTTATCGTCGGGTTCTCTTTCGCAGACGTATACTAGCAGCAACTATAGCGAATGAGGATGCCAGGCATGCCAACGCTACGAAAGCATGAGACACAGAAAGAACTCCTCTTCGCTATGACCATGGTGCGGCTCGCGAGTTACCGTCCGAACGCGGGGAACCAAATGTCCCCCACCTTGATTAGCTTTCCCTTGCCAACCCGAATCCTCCGTACACATTCAAAGAGCCAAGTTCATCGGAAAGCAGGTGAGCTGCGCGAATCGGTCCGGCTATGTTCTTTCGATGTTCCGCGGACTCGGTCTTCAGGCAAGTTCGGGTTGCCACAAAGTTGCCAGAAATGATGTTTCTTGCTTCCTCTGTCTGCCTCTCGCTGCTTTCGTCTGCGCGTTCCGCTAGAGTGAAATTCAGCCAAGTCCGCGTCGGTGCGCCACTTGGCCTCGCGAGCCGGTAACGGTTCGAGTCCCACCCCGAGCACCAGCCTTCACTCGCTGACGAGCTACGGCTCGGCAAGCCAGGCGAAGGCTGCCGCGCCGAAGCCCACTGGGCGCAGGCGGGCAAACAAGCTTCGCCAAGCGATGCGTGGGGATGGAGGACGGGTATGGTTTATCCTGTCTTGGCCCCCACTTGCTCACCTCAACGCCAGCGATAGCCGAAGCCGAGGAGGAAAACGTCGGAGTCGCGGTTGTAGTTTGTCACCACCCGGTGCCAGGTGAAGCGGGCGATCCATTGCTCCGATAGCCGCACGGCGAAGGTCGGCGAGACCAACGGAGCCAACGCCGGAGTGTTGACCGACGCGCCGACGCCGAGTTGCCGGCGAGGAGTAGGATGCTTGTTGTCGATATAGACGTAGACGCCGAGGCCAAGGCCGACACTGATGCGCCCGTTGAAGAAGGTGTTCACCGGCCAGACTTGTACCCCGAGGCCGCTGCGCCGGGTGATCTTGGGATCGCCTTCGTAGATGTAGGAGACCGTGCCGTCCAGGTGCCGCGATAACCCGCGGCGATATTCCGCGGCATACGCCTCGCCATGCTCGCTCTCGAAGGTATTCACCACGCTCCGGCCGGTGTAGAACGTCAGTTCATTGCCGGTGACGAAACGGGCTTCGGTCGGGCTTCCCCCCAGCTTGCCGGGGGTCGGACGTTTGTCCTGACCGAACCAATAGCCTACGCCCAGCAACGCGGTGTTCGAGTGGAAGTCGCTGGAAGGATTGATCCGGTTGATCAGAAACCGGGCAAAGATCCGATCCGTGACGTAGGCCGTGGCTGAGAAGCTGTAGATCGGACCGTTGCCGTGAAGGTCGGCGGAGTCATGGTTGCCCAGCGGCACCGTATCGAAATAATAGTACTCGCCGGCGCCCACGGCCAGGATGAGGCGGTCATCCAACCAGCGGCTGTCCAACCAGAGCTGGGCGACCGTGCCATCGCGGTGATGGCCGGCGATGTGCCCTTCGTTGACCCAGCCGATCGAGCCGCTCAGGTATTTGGAGAAATGCTGGCTGTAGTCCAGGTCCCAGGAAAAACTCGACGTGTGCCAATTCGGCGTGCCGCCCCCGGCCATGAACGACAACTCCTGCGCTGGGAGCCGCGCCAGGCCAAGCAGGAAGCCCAGACAGACAAGCAGGCGGACGGATGAACGCTTGAAGGATGGGAACGAGGCTCCGGCCGGAAGCAATTGGGTCATGAAAGGAAGGAGGCCTGCCTACCTCGGGAGTTCCCGATGGGCGCCCAAAGGAGGTATTAACCCCCGCAAGAGCAGGTTCGGCGCGGCGGTGATTGGTGACTTATGTACCTAAGCCTGACCAAGCCCGGGTCCGATGGACTTCGCACAATTCACTAACCCGGTGGAGGCATGGCAGCGGCTTGAAGCCGCGATTGGATCGAAATCGCGGGAAAACCCGCTCCTGCAGCTACGAATTGCGCCCCAGGTCGCTCCCACACGGATCCGCCTGCGCGCGAATTTGGGAAACTGTGCCGGTTGAACAGGCAGGACCAGGGGTGCGGCCCTTGACTCGGAGTGGCGTGCGGCGACCTTAGGCGGCGCATGAGCCAGGCCGCCGAGCACCACGCCGACACCCGCAGCGCGACCGAGACGACCGTGATGACGATCCTCTGGTCGCTGAGTCTGTCGCACCTGCTCAACGACACCATCCAGTCACTGCTGCCGGCGATCTACCCTGTGCTGAAGGACAAATACCTGCTGAGTTTCGCGCAGATCGGCACGATCACGTTTGTCTTCCAGTGCACGGCGTCGCTGCTGCAGCCGATCGTGGGCTTCTACACCGACCGCCGGCCGCAGCCGTTCTCGCTGGCGCTCGGGATGGGCGCGACGCTGGCCGGCCTGGTGTTGCTCTCCCAAGCGCCCAGTTTTCATCTCATTCTCGTCTCGGCGGCGCTGGTCGGCATCGGTTCGTCAGTATTTCATCCCGAGGCCTCGCGGGTGGCGCGGCTGGCGTCGGGCGGGCAGCACGGCCTGGCCCAATCGTTGTTCCAGGTGGGCGGCAATCTCGGCTCGTCGTTCGGCCCGTTGCTCGCGGCCTTGGTCGTCGTGCCACACGGGCAGCACTCAATCGTGTGGTTCTCGGGCATTGCCGTGGTGGGCATCTACGTGCTCGCGCGAGTCGGCGCCTGGTACCGGAGCCACCTGCAGGAGCAGAAGCGAAGCCCGGCGAAACGCGTCGCACCGCATTCGCCGTTGTCGCGCGGCCGGGTGGCGCTCGCGATGGGCGTGCTCGTCGTCCTGGTTTTTTCGAAGTACATCTACCTCGTCAGCCTCAGCAACTATTACACCTTTTACCTGATCGACCGCTTTCATCTCACGGTCCAGGGGGCGCAATACGGCCTGTTCGTGTTTCTCTTCGCGGTTGCGGCGGGCACGTTCATCGGCGGGCCGGTGGGCGACCGGATCGGGCGGAAGCGCGTCATCTGGGTTTCCATCCTCGGCGTGGCGCCGTTCTCGCTGCTCCTGCCGCACGTGGGCCTCGCCGGGACCATCGTCCTGACGGTGTTCATCGGGACGATTCTCGCGTCGGCCTTTTCGGCCATCATCGTCTATGCGCAGGAACTGGTGCCGGGTAACGTCGGCTTGATCGCCGGCTTGTTCTTCGGGCTCGCGTTCGGCACGGCCGGAATCGCGTCGGCGCTGCTCGGGCACCTGGCCGATCACACGAGCATTCGTTTCGTCTTCGAACTGTGCGCGTTCTTCCCGTTGCTTGGGCTGCTCACGGCGTTCCTGCCGGACCTCGAGCCGCGGCGCCCGTAAGGGCGGGTCGGGCGCGGACTCCGCTCCGCGGCGCGGCGGGCAACGGAGTGCCCGCCCTACGTTTTCAGCCAGGGGACATTGTCCAGGTCGACGTTGCCGCCGGTCAGGATGATGCCGATCCGCCGGCCGGTTGCATCGACCTTGCCTTCCCGCACGGCGGCGAAAGGCACGGCGGCCGACGGCTCGATGATCAGGCGGAGCTTTTCCCAGAGTTCGCGCATGGCGGCGACGATCGCCTCCTCCGAGACGGTCACGATGTCATCGACGTATTCGCGAATGATGGGGAAATTTTTCTCGCCGGTGCAATTGGTCCGCAGGCCGTCGGCGATGGTGGCGGGCGTCGGGATGGAGATGCGCCGGCCGGCCCGGAAGGACTGGGCGACATCGTCGGCCAGCGCCGGCTCGACGCCGACGACGCGGATGCCGGGCCGCACGGCCTTGGCCGCCACGGCGGTGCCGCTCAGCAGCCCGCCGCCGCCGACCGGGCAGAGGATGAGGTCGAGCTCGGGCTGTTCCTCGAGCAGTTCAAGGGCGGCGGTGCCCTGACCGGCCGCGACGCGAAGATCGTCGAACGGATGCACGATCGTGGCGCCGGTGCGGGCGGCGACTTCGGCACAGGCCTTCTCGCGGGCGGCGAGGTTGGGCTCGCAGAATGTGATCCAGCCGCCGTAGCTGCCGACGTTGTGGACCTTGGACTCCGGCGCGCCCGCCGGCATCACGATGTGCGCGGTGATGCCCCGCAATTGCGCGGCGCGGGCGAGGGCGGCGGCGTGGTTGCCCGACGAATGCGTGACAACGCCGTGCGCCGCCTCGGCGTCGGTCAGCGAGAACACGGCGTTGCACGCGCCGCGCGACTTGAAGGCCCCGGCGGCCTGGAGGTTCTCGCACTTGAAGAAAAGCCGGGCCCCGGCCGCCGTGTCGAGGGCATCGCTCGTCAGCACGGGCGTCCGCTTGACGAATGGGCGGATGCGCTCGTGGGCCTCCCGGATGGCTTCGATGGTCAGCGTTGCGGACATCGACTCCATGTGATTCCGGGCGTGGGGAAGAATCGAGCACGATATTGCCTCGTGCGGGAAGGAAGCTGTCGGCAAGTGGTTTGCCGGATTAGTGAGGAGGACGGCGTCGACGAACGCCGCGTCTCGCGGGGGGATGGCGCCCCGCCGCCGATGTTTGCGGCGAGGGTAGGATGACAGGTTCCGGACTGGCAATCGTTCTGGCGGTGACCAAACTCGCCGCCATGACCGTCAAAAAACTTCTCCACACCCGCATGCGGGTGAACGATATCGAGCGCTCCGTGAAGTTCTACGAGCAGGCCCTGGGACTGAAAGCCTCGCGCCGGCATACCTCGCCGCGCGGCGCGCAGTTGGTGTTCCTGACGACGCCGAACAGCGACGAGGAAATCGAGCTGTGCCAGATGCCGCCCGGCGCGGAGCCGGTCAAGGTGCAGCCCGACCTGATGCATCTTGCGTTTGAGGTCGACGACCTGGAGGTGTTCGCGGCCGGCCTCAAAAAGAAAGGATTCGCGCTCAGCGACGGCCCCACGAAGACCGGCAGCGGCTCGGTGATCGCGTTCATCGATGCTCCCGAGGGCTACGAGGTCGAGTTGATCCAGAAGGGGAAATGACCTGGCTTGAATACGGGAAGCCGGTCTCCTGACCGGTCACGGCTGGCCGGGAGTCCAGCCCTCCACGCCAATTGCGACGCGATCACGTGATTCCTGACCATAACTCGCGGGGTGAAGGCGCCCCGCCTCCAAAAACGGAGCACCGGATCGACTGGAGTGATGCCTGGCTGGATGTCGTGGCGTTCGGTGGCGGCCTGGCGCTGGCGTGGTTCGGCCACTGGGAAACGAAGGACCTCGTTTGGAGCCTCTGGCTCTCGAGCCTGCTCGTCGGGTATGCGATGATCGTGTGGTCGATCTTTGGCCCTGGGATCCAAGTTGCCTGGCAGGCTTGGGCGGAACGCGACCAGTTGCGCGACACAGCGGCGGGGAACCTCGCTGGCGGCGCGGTCATGCTGGTCGGCGGATTGTTCCTGCTGGCATTCTTCACGGTTCACTTCGGGATGTTTCATTTCGTCCACTCGGTGTTCCTGAACTCTTTCTTCCCCATGCAACCGGGGACGAAAGGCTGGCCGGGTCCAGCCCTGTACTGGGCGGTATTGAGCGCCTACTGGCCGTTTGTCCTCGTGGCGGCGGTGGCGGAGCGCCAGGCATTTCGCTGGCCGCGGGCGGATGAGGCGGCGGCGGCCGACACCTCGGTGAAGGCGGCGGACGTCAACCGCCGGCTTGCGGCCGGACGAAACGGCTTCGGCGGAATGATGGCGCCGTATCGCAACGTCGTGCGGCTCCACCTGCTGATATTCTTCTTCGCGTTCGCCCATTTCGCGAAGCTCGACGGCTTCCTGGTCTATGCGGTCGTCTATGCCGTGTATTTTTTCCCGTGGAGGCTAATCAGGAAGGCATGAGGCGCGAGGCATGAGGCGCGAAAGAAGAGGAGGCGAAAGTGGGTTTCGACCTAAGGCCCTTGGCCTCACACCTCACACCTCAAACCTCACACGGGCCCCCTTCCAAAGCGCCGCTCCCACGCAAAGAGGTACTGCTGCGCCAGACCGGCGAACGGACCGAAATGTGTCCGGCCAAAATGGGCGACTTGCGCGGGGCGCCATCCTTCGAGGCCATAGCGGCGTGCGAGCGCTTTGAGCACCCAGGTGTCGACGGGAAATGCCTCGAGCCGACCGGCGCCGAAGAGCAGCACGCAGTCGGCCACCTTTTCCCCCACGCCCGGCAGTTCGAGCAGGCGCGCCTTGGCCGCCGGGTAAGGCAGTCCTTCGGTTGCGTCGAGCCAGCCTGGCCGGGTCGACAGATAAACGGCGGTCTCGTGAATGAAACGGGCGCGAAAACCGAGCAGGCAGTCGCGCAGGTCCTTTTCCGGGATCGCGGCGAGTTCGGTCCAGGTCGGGAGGCGGTGGACCGGCAAGGCGCTGCCTCCTAACTCCGCGTTGGCGGCATTCGGAGATGCCGCCCTACAGATCTCCCCGCCATGGCGCTCCGCCAGCAACGCCACCATCTGCTTGATCTGCACGATCTGCTTCGTCGCGCTGCACAGGAAGCAGAGCAGCGTTTCCCCGAAGGGTTGCCGGAGCAGCCGCAGGCCGGGAAACGCGGCGAGGCACCTGGCGAGGTGCGGATCGCTGCGCCACGGCAGCGCATCGGTCGCTCCCCGCCAGTCGAGGTCCACGCCCAGCAGGCGCGCCAGGGCCGGCGCGGTCGACCCGGTCCGCGCGGACGGCGCGCGCCATTCGAGCCGGCCGCCGTGCAGTCGCAATTGCGCGACATGCTCCGACCAGACACCGGCCCATACGCCGGCGGCGCCGCGCCAGCGAAAAGCCTGCCCGCCGTCGAGGATCTCGGCGAGCACGGCGGGATCGAGTTCGAGGCTGGGCGCGAGCGCCTGCCAGCCGGACCAGGGCGCCCGCTTCATGGCTCAGGAACCGGCGGGCTTTTCCCAGAGATAGCTGCGATCGGTGGCGAGCGTGCGGCCGTCTTCGCTGCGGATGCTCACGCGCCAGGCGAGTGGGTCCGCCTTCGGGTCGGTCCAGTCGGCGCCCGTCAGGCCGAGGTTGAGGACCGTGTCGCCGGCGCCAAGCGCGGCCTGGAACGAATAGGATTGGGCGCCGGCGTGGCCGGCGCGCACGATGTCCAGGGTCACCGCCACCGCCTGCGGTGCGGCCGGGTTCTTCACGCGCAGGAGGAAATAATATCCACTGCGTTCGTCGGGATGAGTGCGGAGGACCACCTGGCCGCCGGTGTTTTCCTGGCCCGTGAAATACTCCGAGATGCGCTTGAAGGACGCTGTCTCACGCCAGCCGGGAAAGACGCGCACGATCGAGACGCTCGCGGCCTCCTGCGCCCCGGCGACGCAGGCGAGGATCAAAACGAGCAGCAGACCACGATGGGCACGAGTCGACACGGGGGGATTCTTCGCTTCGCGAGGATGGGCAGGCAAGATCGAGTTTAGGCTGGGACCGGTCAAAGCCCGGTCCTACTGGAGGTGGACCTTCTTGTATTGATAGATGCCGATGGCGGAAGGTTCCCAGCCTTGAACGGCAGGCTGAATGAGGTAGGTGCGGACGCCGAACACAAGCGGGATAACCGGTGCCTGTTCGAGCAGGATTTCCTCGGCCTTCTGCAGGAGGGCGAAGCGGGCGGACGGGTCGATGGTGCGTCCCGCGCGCTGGATCAGGAGGTCGTAGGCCGGATCGCCCCAGCCGGTCCAGTTGCTGCCGCCGTCGCTGACGAAAAGTTCGAGAAAGGCATTCGGGTCCGGATAGTCGGCCACCCAGCCGTTGGCCCCGACGGTGAAGGCCATGGCGCGCTGGTTCTGGATCGAGGTCTTTTGCTCGAGTTGCGCGATGGTGGCATGCACCCCGAGTTCGCGTTCCCACATCGCCTGGACGGCCTCGATGATCTTCGGCTGCAGTTCGTCATTTCGCACCTGCAGCTCGAACGGCGCCAGCCCCTGGCCGCCGGGGTAGCCCGCTTCGGCGAGCAGCCGGCGCGCCTCGGCGAAGTCATCGGCCACATGGGCGCTGGACTCGTAACCGCCCAGGCCGGGCGGGACGAACTCGTGCGCGGGCGCGTTCGAATCGTGGAGCAGGTTGTGCGCGATCGCCGTCCGATCGATCCCGAGCGCCAGGGCGCGCCGCAGCCTGGGATTATTGAAGGGCGCGCGGGTCGTGTTGAAGCGAATGAAGAGCGTCTGGATGAAGGGATCGATCCGCAGCTGGCCGGGCGCCGACTGGCGGTAGGCGGGGATCTTGGCGATCGGGAGATTGCTGGTCAGGTGGAGCTGGCCCGCGCGGAACTCGCGTTCCTCGACGTCCGGATTTTCGATGGGGTGGAAGACGATGGCATTCAGCCGCACCGCGGCGGCGTCCCAATAGAGCGGGTTGCGGGCGACGGTCAGGTGCGCGTTCGGAATCCATTCCTTCAGGACGAACGGGCCGTTGCCGACGAAGTTGGCCGGCGTCAGCCACGGAGTGTTGCGATTGGACAGACCGCCGAGCCGGGCGAGGACGCGCGGATTGACGGGGTAGTAAGCGGCGTTGGCCAGCAAGAGCGGCAGGTAGGGGGTCGGGCGCTCCAGCGTGATCACGAGCGTGCGCGCGTCGGGCGCCGCGAGGCCGAGCGCGGAAGCCTGGGTGACGCGTCCGCCGTTGAAGGCCTCGCCATTCTTGATCGGGAAAAGGAAATAGGCGTAGGGCGAGGCGAGTTCGGGCGACAAGGCGCGGCGCCAGGAGTTGACGAAGTCGGCGGCGGTGAGCGGTTCGCCATTGGACCAGCGCAGGCCGGGCCGAAGATGGACGGTCCACACCAGGCCATCGGCGGACGAGGCCCAGCTCTCCGCCGCCGCCGGCACGGCCCGGGAGGTGCGTTCATCGATGGCGGTCAAGCCTTCGAACAACGCGGCGATGAGGCGCAGGTCGGTATAGGCATCGGCGATGTGGGGGTCGAGGGTGCCGGGCTCGGCGCCATTGCCCACGTGCAGGATGCCCTCGCGGTTGCCCTGTTCCACGGCGGTTTCGCGGCGACCGCACGCGACGAGTACGGCCAGCACCGGCAGGAGGAGAATAAGGCGGCGCCAGTTCATCGCGGGCAGTTAAATGTGTTGGCCGGCGCTGGCAAGGGGGGGCGCAAGAATTCTGTCGGCAATCCCTAATAAACGCGGCATTCGTCCGTCATCGGAGCAGGTAACGTGAACAACGAACCGGATCAGCCCCATGCCAGCCATGATACCAGCTCCTGGGTGCGGGACGCCGTCGAACGGCACCAGGCACCCCTCCAACGCTACGCCACCCGCCTCCTCGGCGGCGATGCCGACCGGGCGCGCGACGTCGTGCAGGATACCTTTGTCCGGCTCATGGCGCAGCCGCCCGCGGGGGTCGACGGCCACGTGGCGGAATGGCTGTTCACAGTTTGTCGCAACCGTGCGCATGATGTCATGCGCAAGGAGGGGCGCATGAAATCGTTTGCCGACGGGCAGGTCGAACAACTGACCGCCCCCGAACCCCGGCCCGGCAGCGCGCTCGAGCGCGCCGAACAGCATGCGGCCGTGCTCAAGCTCATCAACCAGCTGACCCCGAACCAGCAGGAGGTCGTGCGCCTCAAGTTCCAAAACGGGTTCAGCTACCAGGAAATCAGCCGGATCACGTCACTCTCGGTGACGAATGTCGGCTTCATCCTGCACACCGCCATCAAGACGCTGCGCCAGCACATGGCCGCGCAAACGGAGTAAGACCCATGGAAGCGAACAAGATTTCCCCCGACGACCCGCGGCTGACCGCCTACGCCCTCAATGAAATGCCGGCGGCGGAGCGCGCGGAATTTGAAAAGCTGCTCGAGCAGGACCCCGCGGCGCGCGAGTTGGTCGCCGCGATCGGGGCCACGGCCGCGCAGTTGACGGCGGCGCTGGAGCACGAGCCCATCGAGGTTGCGCCCAAGCCGTCGCCGAAACCCGAACCGCTGGCCCGGATCGTCCGGTTCCCGTATTGGACGGTCTCCAGCCTGGCCGCCGCGTGCTTCGCCCTGTTCTTCATCTACTGGCAGCGGCAGGAAATGCTGGCGCCGGCGAAAACCTACATTGAGGTGCCGCTCATCCCGCCGGCCGGGCCCGAGGCAAAGGCCACGGACGAGGCCAAGAAGGCCGCGGCCCCGGCGGAGTCGCCCGACGAAGCGACCCGGATCGAATACGACACCACGGCGGCGCAGCGCCGAGCCGATCGAACGACCGATGCGGAACGACACCAGGCGATCGGGGATGCCAAGGCGGCGGAGGCGAACAAGGACGCGGCGATGACGTTCAAGGCGGCGGCGGCGCCGGCGCCCAAGGTCGCGGCGGCGGATCTATTCGGGGCCGGCCGGCCGACGGCGGCGATCCCAGCGCCGGCGCGGATCCAGGCCGCGCGGATCCAGGCCGCGCGGCCGCCAGCGGCGAATGCCGGAACGTTGAAGGCCGAGAGCGAGACAGTCTTGGACAAGGCCGAGGTCTCGGCGCCGGCCCAATCCGCCGGCTATGCGGGAACCTCCACGCTGGCGGGCAACAGGATGACTTCTGAACTGCGTGACAAAGGGAACGCGGTGACCGTCGCGACCAGCGAGTTTCTAGCGAGCACCCTGGGTGGCCGCCAACCTGTCACCCGACAGAACGACGGCAACACCGAGGCGTATGCCTACCGCCGGGACAACGACTACAAGCGCGTCAAGGACGAGCCGCTTTCGACCTTTTCGGTCGACGTCGACACGGCTTCGTACGCCAACGTCCGGCGTTTCCTGACGAACGGCGAGCGGCCGCCCGCGGATGCGGTGCGCACCGAGGAACTCGTCAACTATTTCCCTTATGACTATGAGGCGCCGGCGGACCCGACCCCGTTTGCGGCGCACCTGGAAGTGGCCTCCGCGCCCTGGGCCCCGTCGCACCGGCTGGTGCGGATCGGGCTGAAGGGCCGGGATGTCGCCCTGGCGGCGCGTCCGCCCGCGAACCTCGTGTTCCTCCTCGACGTGTCCGGCTCGATGGACGAGCCGAACAAGCTGCCCTTGGTGAAGCAATCGCTCCGCCTGCTCGTGGACAAGCTGCGGCCCGACGACCGCGTCGCGATCGCGATTTACGCCGGGGCTTCCGGGCTGGCGCTGCCCTCGACGCCGGCCGCCCACAAGGCCGAAATCCTGGACGCGATCGAGCGACTCAACGCGGCCGGCTCGACCAACGGCGCCATGGGCATCCAGCTCGCGTACGACATCGCGAAGGCCAACTTCATCGCCGGCGGCGTCAACCGCGTGATCCTGGCGACCGACGGCGATTTCAATATCGGCGTGACGAACCAGGGCGACCTGATCCGGCTGATCGAAGCGAAGGCGAAGAGCGGGGTGTTCCTGAGCGTGCTCGGCGTAGGGACGGATAATCTCAAGGATTCGACGATGCAGAAGCTGGCCGACAAGGGGAATGGGAATTACGCCTATCTCGATTCGGTCGAGGAAGCCCGGAAAATCCTCGTACAACAGATCAACGGCACGCTGATGACGCTCGCCAAGGACGTGAAGATCCAGGTGGAATTCAACCCCGCCAAAGTCTCGTCGTATCGGCTAATTGGTTACGAGAAGCGGCTCCTGCGGAAGGAAGATTTTAACAACGACAAGGTGGACGCTGGCGAGATCGGCGCGGGCCACACGGTGACGGCTCTCTACGAAGTGGTCCCGGCCGGCGCGGGCACGACGGACCCGGCGGCCAGCGTTCCACCGGTCGATCCGTTGAAATATCAATCGCCAAGTGCGCCGGCGACGACGGCGAAAAACGAAACGAACGGTTCGCCGGAAATGGTCACGGTGAAGTTGCGCCACAAGAAACCGGAAGGCGACGTGAGCGAGCTGACTGAGAAATCGTTTGTCGATAACGGTTCGAAGTTCGAGAACGCGGCGCCGGACCTGAAGTTCGCGGCGGC
>DATJES010000019.1:0-130944 GCA_035496355.1 Lacunisphaera sp.
CTCCGCGAACGCCGCCGGGTCGGCGGCGAGGGATTGGAAGCTGGCGATCTCCCACAGCCGGCGCCCCACCAGGTGCTCCCGCGCGAGCCCCAGCCGATCGATGAGAAACGGATTCGCGTCGACGATGACACCCGTGTCGGCATTGAGAATGAGAATCCCGTCGCGGGAGGCCTCGAAAAGGCGCCGGTAGCGGCTCTCCGAGGCGATCAATTCCGCTTCCATCAGCCGCCGGACGCGGCGTTCGCCCGCTTCGCGCAACTCGCGCTCGACCGCGGGCACGAGCCGCGCCAGGCGGCCTTTCATCAGGTAGTCGTCGGCACCCGCCTTCAGCATCGCGACCGCGACATCCTCGCCGATCGTGCCGGACACGACGATGAACGGAATGTCGACGGCCGCCTCGCGGAACAGCTTCATCGCCTCCGGCCCGTTGAAGCGCGGCATTTGATAGTCGCAGATCACGAGGTCCCACTGGCCCCGCGCCAGCGCCGCCCGCATCGCCTCGGCGGTCGCGACCCGCTCCCTCGTCACCGCATAGCCGCCGTTCGTCAGCTCCCGGACGACCAAGAGCGCGTCGTCCTCGGAGTCCTCGACCAGCAGCAGGTGCAACGGCTTGCTCAAGTTCCCGCCCTCCCGATCGGTGGCGGCTCGTTGAGCAGCAGCCAGTAGAGGCCGAGCTGGCGCACGGCTTCGGTGAACTGGTCGAAGTCCACCGGTTTGCGGATGTAGCTGTTGGCGCCGAGATCGTAGCTGACGATCACGTCCTGTTCCTCCTTCGAACTGGTGAGCACGACGACCGGCTGGCGCCGGGTCCGGGGATCGGCTCGCAACCGGCGCAGCACCTCCAGCCCGTCGAGCTTGGGCAGCTTGAGGTCCAGCAGCACGACGGCGGGCTGGTCATTCGGGTTGCGCCCGGCCTGCGCGCCGGTGCCCAAAAGGTAATCCAGGGCGGACACGCCGTCGTTGACGACCAAGATGCGGTTGACGATGCCGCAGTTCTCGAAGGCGTGGAGCGTGAGCTTAACGTCGTCGGGGTTGTCCTCCACCAACAGGATGGTTTTTGCTTTCATGGCTTCGCCGGCTGGACCGGCAGGGTGAAATAGAACGTCGCGCCGGAGTTGACCGCGCCTTCCGCCCACACGCGGCCGCCGTGGCGGCGGATGATGCGCTGCACCGTGGCCAGCCCGATGCCCTGGCCGGGGAATTCGTCCTGGGTGTGCAGGCGCTGGAAAGGCGCGAACAGCTTGGCCGCGTAGGCCGGGTCGAAACCGGCCCCGTTGTCCCGCACGAACAGGACGTGCTCGCCGCCGGCTTCCCGCCCGCCGAACTCGATCCGCGCCGCGGGGCAGTTGGCGGTGAATTTCCAGGCGTTGCCCAGGAGGTTTTCCAGCACGAGATGCAGCAGGGGCCGGTCGGCGGTCGCCCGCAGGCCCGGGGCCACGACGCACTCCACCTGCCGCCCCGGCTCGGCCCGCTGCAGTTCCTCCAGCGTGTTCCGCGCCAGCGCGCTCACGTCGAGGGTCACGCACCGCATCTCCGCCCGCACCGCGCGGGAAAGCTTGAGCAGGGCATCAATGAGTTCCCCCATCCGCTGGCTGGCGGCACGCACGCGCTGCAGGTGCGCGCAGTCCTCGGGATCCAGCTTGCCGGTGCTGTTCTCGAGCACGATCCGGCTGAACCCGTCGATGCTGCGCAAGGGCGCGCGCAAGTCGTGCGACACGGAATAGCTGAACGCCTCGAGCTCGGCGTTGGCGGCCTTCAGCTCCGCGGCCAGCTGCCGCAGTTCCAGTTCCGCTTTTTTGCGCGCGGTAATGTCGATGCAGACTCCGGTCATGCGCCGCGGCTGGCCGGCGGAGTCGTCGGTGGCGTCGCCCATCGCGACGATCCAGCGGGTCTCCCCGGACGGCAACAGCACGCGGTATTCGTTCTCGAGGCGCGTGTGGCTCCGCAGGGCCGCGTGCACGCGCGCCTCCGCCGCCGCGCGATCCGCCGGATGCACGGATTGGCGCCAGGTCTCGAAGGTCGCCGGGGTCGTCGCCGGGTCGAGCCCGAACATCCGGAACATTTCCTGCGACCATTGGAGCCGGCCAGTCGCGATGTCCCAGTCCCACACGCCGGCCGCCGCCGCCCGGATGGCGGTGTTGAGCCGCTGCTCGCTCTCGCGCAGCGCCTGCTCGGCGTGTTTGCGCGCGGTGATGTCATAGTTCACGCCCAGGAACCGGGCCGACATCGCCGGTCCTTTCCCGCCCGCGCCACCCGCCCGCCCTTCGACGAAATGCCCTTTGCCCGCCAGCCACCGCACCTCCCCGTCCGGGTACACGACGCGAAATTCGGCTTCCAGCCGGCCGGACCGCATGGCCTCCTCCCACTGGGCGTTGAGCGGGCCGAGGTCGTCGGCGTGGACGTGGCGGAAGAACGACTCCGGGCCGGGCGGCACTTCCCCGGGCTTCAAGCCCAGGAGCTCGTACTCCACGTCGTTCCATCTTCCCTCGCCGGTCGTAAGGTCGACCTCGAAGGTCCCGGTGGCCGTGGCCCGCAGAACTGCGCGCAGCCGCTCCTCGCTTTCACGCAGCTCGCGGGTGCGGGCCTGCACCCGCTGCTCAAGGGTGGCGTTCAAGGCGCGCACCTCCGCCTCCGCGCGCTGGAGTTCCGTCAGGTCGCGCGCGGCGGCGAAGACGCCGGCGATCTCACCGGCCTCGTTGCGGTAGACTGAAGCGTTGTAGAGCACCGAGGTGACGCGTCCGTCGGCATGACGCAGCTCCAACGGGTAGTCGCGCACCAACCCCTCGCGGAAGACCTGCTGGTAGCCGGCGCGCGCTTTCTCCGGGGCGGTGAAATAGGTGGAAAAGTCCGTGCCCACCAGCTCGGACCGGCGCCGGCCCGTGGCCTTTTCCGTGGCTGCGTTCACGTCGGAAATCCGCCCGTCCGGGCCGATGGTGACCAGCGGGTCCAGGCTGGCCTCGATCAGGCTGCGGTTGTACGCCGCCGCCGCCCGCAACGCGGACTGCGCCTGCTGCCGCTCGTCGCGAATGCGGTGCACGAGGATGCCGTGGGCCACGTCATCGGCCAGCTCCGACAGCAGCTTCACGTCGTCGTCGCCGAACGCGTCCGCCGCGGCCGCATAGATGCTCAACGCGCCAAACACCCGGCCCTCGGCCAGCAGCGGCAGGACCGCCGACGAGGCAAAGCCGCGCGCCAGCGCCCGTTCGCGCCATGGCGCGAAATCGGGGTCATGGCGCATGTCGCGACACAACGAAGGCCGCCCGGTCCGGATGGCGTTGCCCGTCGGACCGCGCCCCGCGGGCGTGTCGGCCCACGTGATCCGGGCCGCGGTGAGATAGTCGCCGACCGCGCCGGCCTGCGCCGCGGGGCGCACCGTCTTCGCGGGATCGTTGTCGGCGAATCCGATCCAAACCATCCGGTAGCCCCCCTCCCGGACGATGGTTTCACATATGTCGCGCAGCAGGGCCGATTCGCTCGGGGCCCGCACCAGGGCCTGGTTGCAGCTACTGACGATCCGCAGCGCCCGGTTCGCCCGCAGCAGCGCGTGCTCCGCTCGCTGGCGTTCGGCCACATAGCCTCCCACCGTGCGGCGCAGGAAGAAGCCCAGCATGATCGCGCCAAGGATCGAGAGGCTGCCGGCGCCGGCAAACAGTCCGACAAAGGCGCGCGCCCGGTGATCCGCCGTGGCCACGATCTCCCGGGCCCGGGCGATTTCGATCGATTCCAGCTGCTGCACGAGCTCCTGCAAGCGCCGAAAGCGCTCCAACTGCGGTCCGACGAAAATCGCCCTCGCCTCCGCCACGTGGCCTGCCGAGAGCAGGTCAAGGACCTGCGCGTGCCGGCCCTGCCGGTACGCGGCCAGCGCCACGACAATCTCCTCGAGCTTCTTCCGGGCGGCGGGATTGTCGGCCAGGCCCTCGCCTACCCGGCGCAAAATCTCGTCATTGGCCCGGGCCAGCGCGTCGACTTCTTCCAGCCGGGGCTCCCAGGTGGCAGGCGGCAATTCCAGCATGACCGCGACCGCAAGCCGTCCCGCGGTCACGTTGACCTGAAAGCTCTTCAGGTCGACGACGTTCGTGAAGGGCCCGGCCAGTAGCGCGTGCTGCGAACGCCGCATCCCCGAGAGCCCGACGTAGGCCATGGCAGCGACTAGGATCAGCAGCCCAACGACCGCACCCAAGCCCAGGACCAGCCGGCCCTGCACCTCGCGCCAGGGGTGGCCGAACAGTTCCGTGGCGCCGCCCGACAGGAAGACCCCCATGAAAAGCCCCGTCAGCGCCACCGCCGTCGAAAATGCCATCGGAATGATGCCGGGGCCGTAGAAAAGAGGCACGCCGGTTATGTAAGCCAGGCCGGTGAGACCGCTGAAGATCGCGCCCGCCAGCATGACGATCGCGGTGGTCCTCCGGAATGCCCGATTGGCCACGAAGGGCGGAAACAGCGCAATCAACCCGGCGGCCAGAAGCACGAACAGCACCGCCGTTATCGGCGACATGAGCCCGAACGGCAGTCCCGCCACCGCGACGTCCACCCCGGCGAGCCGGTACTCCCAAGCCAGGCTGACAATCCCGAAACTCCCGGCGAGCACGAGCAGCGACACCACAACCGCCACCGCCGCGACGCCGAAGACGACGTACCGGAAGAGGGGACGACCCGCCCACATCAAGCCGGCGCCCACCACGAGCCCGAGGAGCAACGACACCAGCGCTGTGCTCGGCGCCATCGGCACGCCGCGGCCGATCACCGGCTGCCATTCATCCAGCACGAACCAGCCCCACAGGGAACTCATCCCAATCGCTCCCACGGCCAGCGCGCACGCCGCCACCATCCAACGGGTGGCGCGATCACTGATTGGGGTCGGCGGGGAATGTCCGGGTTGGTTCATGCCTTCAGGTTCCGACGGTGCGGGCTGACGCCGCCGGCAAAGCCGCGCTCCTTCCTCGCCCGCATATGCGGCTTCCCTCCGGTGGCTGGACCGAAGCCAGCCAATGTTCGTCCAACCGAGCGGCGTCAGGGCGCCTTCTCCGGTGTCGCGTCATCGGCAATGGAGGTGGCTCGCTCCATCCTACGCCTTCCAGCAGGACCTGAACCGCACCGATTGCCGAATGCTGCGCATTCGTTGCCAGCGCCGTTTGGGCCTATGCGGGAAGCGTTGCCCCCAGGGCGGCCTGTCTGGCGCCGCCGAGGCGGGCTCAGGGCAGCGTGATCGTTTGCGCGCCGCCGTGCAGCGCCACCACGCTGCCGTCCCAGACAAATGTCCCGCTCAAGTCGCCCGGCAACGTGATCTCGGCATTCAAGCCGGTGCCGCTCCGCTCGAATGCTACCGTGATCGGCCCGCGCGGGTGCGGCATCGTGGCCGCCGCGCGCTTCAAGATGCCGAGGTGAGGCTCGATTCGCACTGTGGCGAATCCCGGTGAATCCGGCTCGATGCCGCAAACCGTCGCCAGCAACTCGTAAACCGGCGAGGCGCTCCACGCGTGGCAGTCGGACCGCGTCGGGTCGGGCTTTTCGGCGAAGGTCGTCAGGCCGAGGGCGAGCATCTTGCGCCAGGGCCCGAGGCGCGCGACGTATTGCCCGCCGAGCCCGGCCACCTTCAGCGCGCGCAACAGGTAGAAGCGGAAATACGTCGTGGCCTGGATGAGCGACGGGTCGTCCGCCGCGCGGGCCATCAGCTCGCGGGCGGCGTCGCCCTTGGTGGCGCCGGCCAGGACGGCCATGGCGTTCGCGTGCTGGCTGAAAATCCTGCGTGCGGGGGTATCGGCGTAAAGGCGCCGGCCCGGGTCCCAACAAAGTTTGTTCACCGCATCGCACAGGCTGTCCGCGAGTTGTTCGTAGTGCAGGGCCGTCGCGGGCGAGCCCAGCGCACGACTGAGCTCGGCGGCGCGCCGCAGCGTGCCGGCGAATTGCAGCGTGACGATGCTCGAGCCGCCGGTGTGGGCGCCGGCGGGCTCGCCGCCGATGCCGACCGCGTCGTTCCAGCCCCATTCGTTCGCCCAGTCGACAAAGGTCCAGTACGGCAGCGGGCCCAGCAGGCCGGTCGACGGGTCGATGTGCCGCTCGAACCAGCCCAGCACCGCGTCGACGCCGACCAACCGGGCGCGCAGGAACTCGTCGTCCGCCCGGAGCCGCCAGTAGTCGTGGAGCATGTCGACCCAGAAGAGCGAAAACGTGTTGATGATTTGCGGGCTGGCGGAGGGATACCGGCTTTGCGTGAGCCCCTCGGGGATGCGCGAGGCGTCGAACAACTCGATGGCGTTGCGCATGAGCCGGTCGTCGCCCGAAACATAGAGCGAGATCAGCGCCTGGATGCGTGTGTCGCCCAGGTACTGGAGTTGCTCGTAATAGGGGCAGTCCACATAGGTCTCGAGTGCGCACAGGCGCGCCGTCCGCCACCCGACGCTCCAGATGCGGGCCAGTTCGGGATCGTCGCTGGTGAAGCTCGCATTCTCCTGGAACGGATAGCCGGTGAACACGCCGTGGAGGTCGTCGATCACGAGCGGCTCGGCGCCGGTCGTGATGTCCAGCTGCAGGTAACGATAGGTCCGGAAATCGATCGGGGCAAAGGTGCGCCGGTCGCCGCCGTCGGGGCTGAATTCATCGCCCGTGCCGAGGAGCCGGCGGCCCTCCGTCTCGTCGCGATTGCCCTTGTGGCCGGAGGCGTCGACCAGCGCCTCCGCGTAGCGCAAACGCACGCGCGCGCCGCGGCCCCCGCTCACCGTCAATTGCGGAAAGGCGTTTGTCTCGCGCCCGTTGTCGAGCAGGACCGAAGCCGTCGCGCCAGCCGGAATCTTCAGCGGCGCTGTGCCGGCGGTGAATCCGTCGGGCACCTGCACGCCTTCCGCCCGCACGACGCGCGCCAGCCGCTCGGGCGTCTCCTCCATCAGCGGGATGCTTCGCGGCGCCAGCCATTTGGAGATGTCCGTGCCCCAGCCGTGCGGCGTGCCCGGGTCGAGCGGGCGCGACGCCGGCCAGTCGTGGTCGTCGAAGCCGGCCTTCTGCCAGCCCCATGGGAACCGCGCGGCATCGAACTGTTCGCCCGGCGCGACCACCATGAAGGTGTGCAGCTTCTCGCGGTCGGCGGCAAAGGGACGAATGCCCGTCGCCGCGAGGACCTTCCAGCCGGAACCCGTGTTGGCCGGCTGTTCGGCGTCGGTGTCGCCCTGCAGGAGGAACGATGTCCGCTGGCCCATGCTGGCGTAGGGAGCGACATCGCCGTAACCGATCAATTCCGCCGCCAGGACATTGGGGCCGGCCAAGAGCCACGGCGCCAGATCGACGCTTTCGTAGCGCCACGTCATCGGGTCGCAGCGCTGCGGCCCATAGCAGACCGAGCGGCCGTTGACCCAAAAACGATAGCGCGCGTCGCCAGTGACGTGCACGACGAACCGCGCCGGCTTCTCGCGCAGCTCGAGAACCCGGCGGAACAAATAGACCCCGTAATCGAATCTCGGCGCGGCCGGCGCGGTGATCCAGCGCGCGGGCCAACGGAATTTCAACAGCGACGGATTGGTCGCCGGCAGGCCGCTCGGGTCCAGGCCGGGACTCGCGGCCGGCGCCGGCGCCAGCCCGGCGAGCGCGAGGCCGAGGCCAAGGAGGAAACGCAACCGGGACGATGCACCGGGGTGAAGTGGCATGGCCTTGCTCTGGCACGCCGGGCGCGACGTGACAAGCCCGCTGGCCACGGGCGTCATGGCGACGGATTCACCGCAATCAGCTCGACATCGAAGATGAGCCCCGCATGCGGCGGGATCTTGCCGCTCTGCATGCCGCCGTAGCCGAGCTGCGGCGGAATGTAGAACACGGCGTGTCCGCCGGGCTTGAGCGACGGCATCGCCGCGGCCCAGCCGGGAATCAGCCGGTTGACCACGAAGTCGGAGGGCTTGCCGGCGCCGGCATGCGAATCCGCAAACACCGTGCCGTCTTTCAATTTTCCCGTGTAATGGACCCGGATGCGGTCGGTCATGCCCGGAGCCCGGCCTTCCCCGGGCGTGATGACTCGTATTCCGAGCCCGCTCGAGCGCCAGGTGATGGCCGGATCCTTGGCTATGGCGCTGCCGAAATAGAACTCGTGCCAGTAATTGGCTTCGTCCTGCTCGGGCGGCGCGGACGGCTTCGGTTCGCACGCGGCGAGGAGCAGGACCAAGCCCGCGAGGGGCAGCCGGAAGACGCGGTTCATGGCGACACGTTGCCGCAACCCCGGCGCAAAATCACCCCGAAATTTCCGCGCGCCGGAAGCTGCCCGGGTTCGGCCGGCGTTCCGCCAGCTGCTGCATCAGGTCGGGGAATTCGCGCGGCAGCGCACTCGTGGCGAGAAATTCCTCGGCCCGGGCCTTGGCCCCGCGGGTCCGCAGGCCGGCGTAGACGTGCAGCTCGAACTGCGCGTGCAGCGCGGCCGCCTCCGCGGCGAGGCCGAAATGACCGAGCAGCGCGATGAGGGCCTCGATCGTCGATCGCTGGGCGCCGTCGCGGGCGCCGCGCAGCCAATAGCGGCTCGGGCCGGCCTCGGGCACGCGAACCCGGCGGCCCCACCCTTCCACCGCGGCCAGCATGCTGGCCGCCTCGGTCCAGCTCCCGTCGAGCAGCAGGACCTGCACGGCATCCGCCGGCACGCCGGCGGGCGCCGGGTCACCGCGCGGATGCAGGATCCAGAGTTCGCGTCCGGGCCGGACGATGGCGTCCCGCTCCGGCCGGACGAGCCGCTCGTAGAGGTGGGCGCGCGACGCCGGCACGATCCGGTTGATGAGCCGGCCGGTGCTGGTCGGCCGGCGGAGTTCGCGCCGATGGATCAAGACGTCGACCGCCAGCGGCACCGCCACCGCGCGCTCGGCCGCGCACACGCACCAGCGCGGCGTGAACCGGCACCGCGGGCAGCGCAGCGTGGATTCGAGGACGACGCTCCGGGCCATGTGCGGCCAACCCGTGGGGCAATTCCGCGGGCGGGTCAATCCCGGGGCCGGCGGCGGCCTGATGATACAGTTGGAGTGCAGTCCCGGTTTACTTTGGCCGGGGGATGGCTAGCCTCGGTCCCATGGATCTACGCAAACTCGGTCGGAATGGCCCGCGCGTCTCCGCCCTCGGGCTGGGCTGCATGGGCATGTCGGAATTCTATGGCCCGCGCGACGAGGCGGAGTCGCTCGCGACGATTCACCACGCGCTCGACCGCGGCGTGAACTTCCTCGACACCGCCGACATGTATGGCAGCGGCCACAACGAGGAGCTGCTGGCCAAGGTGCTCAAGACCCGGCGCCCGGAGGTGTTCCTCGCCACCAAGTTCGGCTTCGTCCGCGACCCGGCGAATCCCCAGGCGCGCATCGTGAACGGAAAACCGGAGTACGTGCGTTCCGCCTGCGACGCCTGCCTGCGCCGCCTCGGCACGGACGCGATCGATCTCTTCTACCTACACCGCCTCGCGCCGGATACGCCGGTGGAGGAGACGGTCGGCGCCATGGCGGACCTGGTGCGAGCCGGGAAGGTCCGTTACCTCGGGCTGTCCGAGGTCGGCGGCGCCACCCTCCAGCGCGCCATGCGGGTCCATCCCATCACGGCGTTGCAGAGCGAATACTCCTTGTGGACGCGCGACCCCGAGGGCGGCCCGCTGGCGGCGTGCCGCGCGTTGGGCATCGGCTTCGTGCCGTACAGCCCGCTCGGCCGCGGCTTTCTCACCGGCCAGATCAAACGTTTCGAGGATTTCGCGCCCGACGACCAGCGGCGCACGCAGCCGCGGTTCCAAGGCGAAAACTTCGCCAAGAACCTCGCCCTGGTCGACCGCGTGGCGCAGGTCGCCCGGCGCAAGGGCTGCACGCCCGCGCAGCTCGCGCTCGCCTGGGTCCTTGCGCAAGGCGACGACATCATCCCGATTCCCGGCACGCGTCGCATCCGGAACCTCGACGAGAACCTTGGCGCGCTCGCCGTGAAGCTGGGCGCCGCCGAGCTGGCCGAGATCGAGGCCGCGTTCCCGGCCCAGGCCGTCGCCGGCTCGCGCTATCCCGAGCGCATGATGTCGCTCGTGGATCGCTGAGCGCGGCGGATCGCCTTTCCACCCCCCGAACCAACAACCCCCATGAAGAAAATCCTCGCTCTCCTCGCCGGGCTCCTCGCTCTCGGCCTGAATACGTTCGCGGCCGACACCGCGCCCAAGTCCGTGATCCACGTGGTCACCGTCGCGTTCAAGGACGATGCCACTCCCGAACAGGTCAAGGCCGCGCTCGACGGCGTGCAGGCGCTGCCCGCCAGCTTCCCGGGCCTCCTGCACGTCTGGACCCGCGCCCTCAAGGTGCAGAACGCTCCCGGCGCGGAGGTCGCCAAGACGCATGCCTTCGTCATGGAGTTCGCCGACGAAGCCGCGTTCAAGGCGTACACCGACAGCCCGGCGCAAAAGGAATGGTACAAGGTCTACCTGCCCATCCGGAAACAAAGCACGACCTTCGACATCACCAACTGAGCCGGATCGACGGTGGAACCTGCGCTCCGCGCAGGTTTGAGCGATTTTGGGGGCGGGGTGCCCTCACCCCGCGCGGGACAAGCGCGAATGACAACCCGCGGGACGAGGGCGTCCCGCCTCCCAAGGTGCGACATCCCCGCATGCTCATTCCCGGCGGTGCCCGCCGCGCGCGTCTTCGCTTGAGCCGGACCCGGGCCGCCATCACATTCCGGCCCATATGAAATCCCCGCACCCCTTCGCCGCGCTGTGCGTCGGCGTCCTGCTCCTGGTCGTGCCCGCCGCAGCCAAAACCGCCGCCGACACCGCGTTCGAGTCGGCGGCCAAGGCCTGCCTCGACGATTATCTTCGTTTCAACCCGGAAACCGCCACCGGCCTCGGCGATCATCGCTTTGATGGCGCCTTGACGGACTACAGCCCGGCCGGCCTGCAGGCACAGGTCGACGCGATGAAGCACCACCTGGCCGTGCTCGCCGGAATCAACGCCTCGCAGCTCACCGGCCCGAACCGCGTCGATTACCAGATTCTCCAGCTGAACCTCGAGGCGCAGATCTTCGGGGTCACCGAGCTCAAATCGCAGTTCTGGGACCCGCTGTCCTACAACACCAGCCTGGCCAATTCCATTTACCTGCTCACCGCCCGCGATTTTGCCCCGGCGGAGGTCCGGCTGAAAAGCGCCGCGCAGCGCCTCGCGGCGATCCCGGCCGTGATCGCACAGGCCGAGGCCAACCTGGTGAACCCGCCCGAAATCTACACGCAAACCGCCATCAAGCAGGTCAACGGCGCCATCGGCCTCGTGCGCGAAGGCCTCGACCCGCTCCTGGCGCAGGCGCCGGCGCTCAAGGCCGAGCTTGCCCCGCTGCAGGAAAAGGCCGCCGCCGCCCTGACCGCCTACAAGGCCTGGCTCGAGAAGGACCTGCTCCCGCGCTCGCACGGCGACTTCCGGATCGGCGCCGATCTCTACCGGAAATCCCTCCACTACACGCTCGCCTCCGACCTCACCCCCGAGGAGATCCTCGCGCGCGCCGAGCGTGAACTCGACACGGTCACCGACCAGCTTTACGCGACCGCCCTGCCGCTCTACCGGAACTATTTCCCTTCGGCCGGCGCCGCCGCCGAGGCTGACCGCCACGCCGTGATCAAGGCCGTGCTCGACCACCTCGCCCAGGTCCATCCCGACAATGCCACGGTCGTCGACTTTGGCCGGCAGACGCTGAAGCTCTGCACCGACTTTGTCCGCGCGCACGACATCGTGACCGTCCCCGACACGCCGATCGAGCTGATCGTGACGCCCGAGTTCAAGCGCGGGCGCGGCATCGCCTACTGCGATTCGCCCGGCGCGCTCGAACCCAACGGGCAGACGTTCGTCGCCATCGAGCCGACGCCGTCCGATTGGCCGGAGGCGCGCGTCACCTCCTTCTTCCGCGAATACAACAATTACATGATGCGCGACCTGCTGGTGCACGAGGCCATGCCGGGGCACTTCCTGCAGCTCGCGCACTCGAACCGGTTCCAGGCGCCGACGCTCGTGCGCGCGGTCTTCCAAAGCGGCTCCTTCATCGAGGGCTGGGCCGTCTATGCCGAGCGCGTGATGGCCGAGGCCGGGTTCGGCGGGCCCGAGACGCGGATGCAGCAGCTCAAGATGCGGCTCCGCGTCGTGTGCAACGCCATCCTGGACCAGAAAATCCACATGGCCGGCATGACGAAGGAACAGGGCCTCGACCTCATGATGCGGCGCGGCTTCCAGGAGGAGGGCGAAGCGGTGGCAAAATGGCAGCGTGCGCAGTTGTCGTACACGCAGCTCGCCACCTACTTCGTCGGCGCGGCCGAACACGACGACATGCGCGCGGCGGCCGAGAAAAAGTACGGCGCCGCGTTCAACCTCAAGGCCTATCACGACCTCGTGCTCTCGGTCGGCAGCCCCGCGGTCAAGTTCGTCCGCCAGGAGGTCGGCCTGTGACCCGGCCATGAACCCCGGCCGGGCATTGCTGGGCGCCGGCGACGGCCTGCTGGATCGCGTGCTGTGCGCGGCCGGCGCCGTCCTGTTCTCCCAGCTGCCCGAATTCATGCAGCAATACCTGCAGCGCCTCGGCGGTCATCTCGACGAGGCGCGGCGCAACCTGCGGCAGTTCGAGGACACCGCCGGCCAGGCCGGCCTCACGCTCGACCGCTTCGTCGCGCAGACGGCGGCGAACCACGACCCGGCGGTGGCGAAACTTTCGGGCGTGATGACCCAGGCGGCGGCGCGGGTCGATGAGCTCGCGGCCGCCCAGGCGGCGCTCACGCGCGCCGCCGTGTGGGAACGGCCGTTCGTCTTTGTCCGGCATGTCGACACGGACATCGCCGCGGCCACGTGGCATGTCTTCAAACCGGCCGTGCCGACGACGCCGGAGGGGCTCGTCTACGCGCTGACCGGGATGCTCGTGCTGCTCGCGCTCTATCACCTCGCGTTCAAGCCCACCGTGATTCGCGTTTGCCGCCGGCGGCCGCGGTCGGCCGCCGCGACGGCTTGAACCGCCGGCGCTACTTCTTCGGCCGCGGCAGGGCAAATGCCACGTAGGCGTCGCCGCTGGGCAGGCCCATCTTGCCGCCACCGCAGGCGATGACGACAAACTGCCGGCCGCCCGCTTCGTACGTCGCCGGCGTGGCAAACCCGCCGGCCGGCAAGGGAGCGCGCCAGAGTTCGTGCCCGGATTTGCGGTCGAAGGCCCGGAACAGGAGGTCCTTGGTCGCGCCGATGAAGATCACGTCGCCGGCCGTCACCAACGGCCCGCCATAGTTCTCCGTGCCGGTGGGCGGACGGCCTTGCGCGATCAGCTCGGGATATTCCCCGAGCGGGACGCGCCACAGGAATTCACCGGTGTTGAGGTCGATGGCATTGAGCGTGCCCCAGGGCGGCTTCACCGCCGGGTAGCCGTCGGGATCGAACCAGCGGTTGTAGCCGGTGTGGGTGTAGGGCGGAGGCGGAGCTTTGCGCGTATCGGGAGCGTAGGTGGTCCATTCGGACGCGCCGCCGCGATCCGGCGGGGTCTCGGATTCGCCCAGGAGAAAACCCACGACCGCCTGGCGCTGCGCCGCGGTGAGAAATCCCCAGGGCGGCATGACATTGCGGCCCTTCGTCACGACTTCCATCGCCTGCTCGCGCGTCAGCCGCTGCTTGAGATCGACGAGGGCCGGGATGTTGGCGGCCGGGTTGCCTTTCCGCTCGGGGCCGTGACAACCGATGCAATTCTGCATGTACACTTGCTGGCCGAGCGTCGCGCCGCCGCTGGTCTCGATCATGCTGAGAACCCACGCCATTTCGTTGCCGTTCACATAGAGGACGCCGGCGGGATCCGCGGCGGGGCCGCCCCACTCGCCTCCGCCATCGAACCCGGGGAAAATGATCGTGCCCTCGCGGCTCGGCGGGGCGAACTGGGCGTGGGCGCGCAGCCGCACGAAGCGCTCCAGCACCGCGCGGTGCGCCTCGGGTGTGCGATCGGTGATCTCGTCGGCCGTGAACAGCTGCCGCGCAAACGGCGCGGGCTTGGCCGGCAGCGGCTGCGTCGGGGCGGTCACTTCACCCGCCAGGTCGGAAGTCGGCACCGCGATTTCCTTCACGGGGAAAAGCGGCTCGCCGGTCGCGCGATTGAAGACCCACACGTGGCCGGACTTCGTTGTCTGGGCCACCGCCGGGATCGCCTTGCACTCGCGATGGACCGTCAGCAGCACCGGCGGGGACGGCGGGTCGCGGTCCCACAGGTCATGATGGGTGAACTGGAAATGCCACACGCGTTTGCCCGTCGCGGCATCGAGCGCGACGAGGCAATCGGCGAACAGGTTGTCGCCGCGACGGTCGCCGCCCCAAAAATCGAAGGTGGCCGAACCGATGGGGCAGAAGACGAGGCCGCGTTCCTCGTCCACCGTCATGCCGGTCCACACGTTGACGCCGCCGACGCGCTGCCAGGCGTCCTCGGGCCAGGTGTCGTAGCCGAACTCGCCCGGTTGCGGGATGGTGTTGAAGCGCCATACCATCCGGCCGGTGCGGACATCGTACGCCCGGATGTGTCCGGGCGCCGCCGGTGCCGGACCCTCGCCGAGACGCATGCCCATGATGATCAGGTTGCGATAGATGACGCCCGGGGTGTTGGCCTGGATCGCGAGGCCGGTTACGTCGCGCCCGAGACCCGCCGCGAGGTCGACCCGGCCGTGGTCCCCGAAGCTGTCGATCGCCTTCCCGGTGCGCGCATCGATCGCGTTCAGCCAGTGGCTCGAGCCGAACAGCAGCCGGCGTTCGTTACCGTCGGTCCAGTAGGCGAGGCCGCGATTGACGCCGTTCGCCTCGACCGGTTCGAACCGCCAGAGCTCGCGGCCGGTCGCCGCATCGAGCGCCACCACGCGGAGCTGCGGCGTCGTCGCATAGAGCACGCCGTCGATGATGAGCGGGTTGCACTGGATCTGCGTGCTGCCGCCGCGCGCGTCGCCCGCGTGCCACGTCCAGGCCACCTCGAGCCGGCCGACATTGGCCGTGGAGATCTGCCGCAGTTCCGAATAATGGCTGGCCGCCTTGTCGCCGAGGTAGACGGGCCAGTCGCGTCCGGCGGAGGCGACCAGGGCGGCGGGGACAAGCGCAAGCAGGGCGTGGAGGGGTGGACGCATGGGCTGAGTTGAACAATCCCGGCCGCTCTTGCCAAGCGGAGAGCCGGTCTTCAGGTAGAACCCGTGCCATCCGACCCCGCCAAGCCCGGGCCAAGACCGCTGCACTCATGGGCGGTGGGCGTCGCGCTGTTCGCCGGTACCGTGCTCCTGTTCGGACGGGCGTTCGATTACGGTTTCACCAACTACGACGATCCCGCCTACATCACGGAGAACGCCCAGGTCCAGGGTGGCTTGGCGTGGCTCGGCGTGGTGTGGGCCTTCACGGGGAAAGCCGACTACTGGCACCCGCTGACCTGGCTCTCGCACATGTTGGATTGGCAGTTGTTTGGCGCGAGTGCCGGGGGCCACCACGTGACCAGCGTGCTCTGGCACGCCCTCAACTCCGTGCTGGTTTTTCTCGTGCTGCGGCGGCTGACCGGAGCCGGCTGGACGAGTGCGTTCGCCGCCGCGCTTTTTGCGTGGCATGCGCTGCGCGTCGAGTCGGTGGTGTGGATCACCGAGCGCAAGGACGTCATGAGCGGCTGCTTCTTCCTGCTGACGCTGTGGGCGTATGCGGCCTACGCGAATCGCCGCCGGGCCGGGCGGCCCGCGGCGGCCATCTACCTTCTCACCCTGGGCTGCTTTGCCCTCGGCCTCATGTGCAAGCCGATGATCGTGACCCTGCCCGCGATCCTGCTCGTGCTCGATTTCTGGCCGTTGCAGCGCGCTGCCATCGCGCCGAAGGCGGGGGCGGCATGGCGCGGCTTGTTGCTGGAGAAGCTGCCGTTTCTGGGGCTCTCGCTGGGCGCGTCGTTCATGACGCTGGCCATGCAGCGGGAGGTGGGGGCGTTCGTGCTGAATGTGTCCCCGGGCGACCGCGTTGCGAATGCGTTCGTGTCGGTCGCGCGCTATCTCGGGAAGTTCCTGTGGCCTTTCGATCTGGCGGTGTGTTATCCGCACCCGGGCTCCTGGCCATTTGTGTTCGTCGCTGGCGCCGTCCTGCTGGCACTTGCCATCACCACGGTCGCGTGGGTGCAGCGCGAACGCCAGCCATGGCTGTTGGCCGGCTGGGCGTGGTTCCTCACCATGCTGCTGCCGGTGATCGGCCTCGTGCAGGTGGGTTTCCAGGCCATGGCCGACCGCTATACCTATCTGCCGATGCTCGGGGTGGAAATCGCGGCGCTCTGGACGCTGCGCGACTGGCGCCCGCTGGCATCCCGGCCGGCGTGGGCCGCAGGGATCGGCGTTGCGGTCCTGGCGGCGTGCGCCGCCCGCACGTGGAACCAGGAGGCCGTGTGGCGCAGCCCGACGACGCTTTTCCGCCATGCCCTCGCGGTCACGGGCGCCAACAGCGTGGCCGAGGGTTTCCTTGGTTACACGCTGGCCATGGACAACCAGCCGGACGAGGCCGCGCCGCATCTGGAACGCGCGGTCGAGCTCAATCCGCGGAACCGGCTCGCGCTTTTTGCCCTCGGCCGCGTGCGCGAGCGACAGGGACGCCTGGAGGACGCGATCGCCTGTTATCGCGCCGCCTGGCAGCTCGACGCGGCCGACGCCGAAAGCGAATACCGACTCGGCCGCTTGCTGCTTCGGGCCGGGCAGCGGGAGGCCGGCATGCCGCACATGATCGCCGCCGTGCGACGCCGGGAGAACCTGTGGGCGTCCAACCTGGACATCGCCATCGCCGAATCGCGTCATGGCGACCCGGCCCTGGCGGCCGCCTATTTCTCCGTGGCGCTCGCCGCCCGGCCCGAGGATGCCGCGGCACATTTTGAGTATGGCCTCGAACTGGTCGAGTTGGGCCGCGTCGACGAGGCGCTGGCGCAGTACCGCGACGTCGTGCGACTGCAGCCGGATCACGCCGCGGCGCATGCGGAAATCGGACGGATCCTCCTGCAGCAAGGCGATGCCGCCGCGGCGGTGCCGGAATTCCAGACGGCCATCGCCCGCCATCCGGAGTTCGGCGTCGCCCAACTCGGTCTCGCCCGCGCCAGCCTGCAGCTTGGCCGGTGGACCGAGGCCGACGCAGCCTTTCAACGCGCGCGCGATGCCATGCCGGACGACCCGGGAGTTGAGAATGCCTGGGCCGAGGCCTGTGCCCGCCAACGCCGGTTTGCCGAGGCCGTGCCGCACTACCAGCGCGCGATCGCCCTGCGCCCGGACGATGCCGGTCTGCGCGCGGCGCTTGGTTTCGTGCTATATTTCTCCAACCGCCAAGCCGAGGCGCTCGCCGCCTGGGACGAAGCGTTGCGGATCGACCCAACGCTGCCGGGCTTGCGGGAGCGGGTGGAGCGGCTCCGCAGCGCGAGCCCCTGACCACGACTGCGGCCGAGCTGAATGCCGGCCTGTCGAAAAAACTTCGATGGCCGAGGCGGATAGATAAGCGCTCCTTCAACTAGAGGTTTAGCTCAAAAACCGTGCGTGCAATTCCCCGGCAATCATACATACATCCATTTGCATGAACGGTCCGTCGAACAGGCAGGAACAACTGGCTCCCTCCCCCCGGCGGGTGCTGAGAATCCTGCATGTCGATGACATGAAGCAGCTGTGCGAGATCGTGAAGCAGTCCCTCGAGCGCGACGGCCATACCGTGGAGAGTTTTTCGGACGGCGTTTCGGCGTTGGCGCGGATCAAGCAGGATCCGAAGGCCTTCGACCTTTTCATCAGCGACCATCACATGCCCAAGATGAATGGCTTGGAGGTCGTGCGCGAATTGCGGAAAATCGATTTCCGCGGCAAGATCTACATCTACAGCTCGGAGATCGATGAGGACGTCAACGCCGTCTACCTGACCCTGAAGGTCGACATGGTGCTTCCGAAGCCGATCGTCCTGCCTGAGCTCAAGCATCTCCTGGCCGAATTCTAACGCGCGCCGCCCTGACGCGACGGCGCTCCGCCCGCGGCGGTCCATGGGGCTTGACCGGCAGCCTTGCCAAGCACGGGGCCGGCGTATCTCCTGCCCGTTCCATCCCCATGCTTATCGCCTCACCTCGCCTCGTGGCGTCGCTCGCGACGCTGTTCGCCCTGTTCAGTGCGGTCGCCCCCGTCGGCGCCGCTGACGCACCCGCCCCCATGCCGGCCAATCCCCTCCTGACCGAAAGTTCGCTGCCCTATCACCTGCCGCCGTTCGAGCAGATCCGGGATGAGCATTTCGCGCCTGCCTTTGCCCAAGGCATGGCGGACGAACTGCGCGAGGTCGAGGCCATCGCCCAAAACCCCGACGCGCCCACGTTCGACAACACGGTGGTGGCGCTCGAGCGCAGCGGTCAGCTGCTCGCCCGGACCCAGCGCGACTTCTCGATCCTCACGGCGTCGTTGACCGATCCCACGCTGCAGCAGGTCGAGGCGGACATGGCCCCGAAGCTCGCGGCGCACAGCGATGCCATCAACCTGAATCCCGCATTGTTCGCGCGCATCGCCTCGCTCCATGACCAGCGGGAAAAACTCGGCCTCGATGCCGAATCGGACCGTTTGCTCGAGCGCTATTACCGGGATTTCGTCCGGGCGGGGGCGAAGCTGGCCGAACCGGACAAGGCGAAGCTGCGGGCCATCAATGCCGAGCTGGCCCGGCTGTCCACCCAGTTCAGCCAGAACACGCTGAAGGAAATCAACGCCTCCGCCGTGATCGTCGATTCCCGCGACGACCTCGCCGGGCTGCCCGCGGCCGCCGTGACCGCCGCCGCGGACGCAGCCACCCGCGCCGGCCAGGCCGGCAAGTTCGCGATCCAGCTCACCAACACCACGGGGCAGCCGCCGCTGGCGTCGCTCGAGAACCGCGCCGTCCGCAAGCGGGTGATGGCGGCCTCGCTCGCCCGCGGCAACCGCGGTGGTGACTACGACAATCGCGCCGTGGTCGCCCGCATCGCGCTGTTGCGCGCCGAGCGTGCCCGCCTGCTCGGTTTTGCCAGCCACGCGGCGTACCAGCTGGAAGAACAAACCGCCGGCAATGTCGGCGTCGTCAACCGGCTGCTGGCCCAGCTGGGGCCGCCCGCGGTCGCGAATGCCCGGCGCGAGGCTGCCGACATGCAGGCCCTGATCGACGCGGCCGGCGGCGGGTTCGCGCTCGGCGCCGCCGATTGGGAGTACTACGCCGAAAAGGTCCGCCAATCACGCTATGCCTTCGATGAAAGCCAGCTGCGCCCGTACTACGAGCTGCGCCGTGTGCTCGTCGACGGCGTGTTCTACGCGGCCACCCGCCTCTACGGCATCACCTTCAAGGAACGCACCGACCTGAAGGGCTACAGTCCCGACATGCTGGTGTTCGAAGTCTTCAATGCGGACGGCTCGCCCCTGGCGCTTTTTCTCGGCGACTACTACGCGCGGCCGAACAAGCGCGGCGGCGCGTGGATGAATGCGTATGTGCCGCAATCCACCTTGCTCGACCGCAAGCCGGTCGTCGCCAATCACCTCAACATCCCCAAGCCGCCCGCCGGCGAGCCGACCCTGCTGACGCACGATGAAGTGCGGACGATGTTCCATGAGTTCGGTCACGCGCTTCACGGGATGTTCTCCGCGGTGAAGTACCCGCGCTTCGCCGGCACCACGGTGCCGCGCGATTTTGTCGAGTATCCGTCGCAAGTGAACGAGATGTGGGCCGAATGGCCGGAGGTGCTTGAACATTACGCGCGACACTACCAGACTGGCGCGCCGATCCCGGCCGAATTGCTGGCGAAGATCAAGGCGGCGTCCCGCTTCAACCAGGGCTACGCCACCCTCGAGCTGGTCGAGGCCAACGTCATCGACCAGGCCTGGCACCAGCTCGCGCCCGAACAGGTGCCCGGCGCCGCCGGGGTGGTCGACTTCGAGGCGGCGGCCCTGCGGAATGCCGGGGTGGATTTCGCGCCCGTGCCACCGCGCTACCGCAGCACGTATTTTTCCCACATCTTCTCCAGCGGCTACTCCGCCGGTTACTACTCCTACTTCTGGAGCGAGGTGCTCGATGCCGATACCGTGGAATGGTTCAAGAACCACGGCGGCCTGCAGCGCGCCAACGGCGATCGTTTCCGCGAGCTCCTGCTCTCACGGGGCGGCAGCCGCGATCCCCTGCAGATGTTCCGGGACTTCACCGGCGGCGAACCGGACATCCACCCGCTGCTCGTCCGGCGGGGACTCACCGCGCCTTGAGCGGCGCGGCTGTTCCGGGCCGCCCTCGCCTTGCACCGACGGGGGCGAAAAAAATCCCGCCCGGGTGCCGGGCGGGATGCAATTGGATAAGTGCGGTGGTTGATCAGAGCCGCCAATAGCCGCGGATGTAGACGTTCATGCGACCCCGGCGCTCCCAATGCGGCGGCACATACGTGCGATAGTGCGGCGGCGGAACCTCCCAATAGCCGTCCACCCAGAGATACCGGCGACCGTCGAATTCCCAGTGGCCTTCGATCCAGACCGCTTCGCGCGCCGGCCGCTCGACGACGACAACCTCACGCTGCGGGGGCGGGGGTGGCATGGGCGGCGGCGATTCCACCTGGACTTGGGTCGTGGCCTCGCGTTCGGAACCGTAGATCGTGCCGCGGGCATGGTCCTCGGCATTGCCGAGGGTGCCGCCGGCTATCGCGCCGGCCGCGCCACCGAGCAACGCCCCGCGGGTGCCATTGCCCCCGCCGGTGTTGTTGCCGATGATGCCTCCGGCGATGGCGCCGAGCAGCCCGCCCGCCACCGCTCCCTGCTGGGTGTTCGGTCCGGTGTCGACGCAGCCCGCGCCGAGCAGCGCAATTGAAAGCGAAAGGATCAATGTGCCTTTGTTGTTCATGTTCAGCTTGGTAGTAAAAAGTTAGGCGGTACGGGCCGGAACGCAAGGGCCCGCACCCGGCACCAATGACCCGATGAGTTCGCGTTCGTTCCCTGCGCCGGCCGGCCCGGCGGGCGCGGGAATTTCGGGGCCCGGCTTGACGCCCGGAACCGACGGGTGCAAGCAGGGTCTCAGCGCCATGTTGAAGCCCGTGCCCACCCTTTTCCGGCTTCTCCGACTGGGGCTGGCCCTCGGGTTGCTCGGAGCCGGTTCGCAGGTCGTCGCCGCCGAGGGCGGGTTCAGCACGACGCTCACCCCGGGCCAACTGGCCGCCAGCGGACTGGCGCGGCTCTCGGTTGAGGAGCGGGCCGCGCTCGATCGAATTGTCGCCGCCGAAATGGATGAATCGCGCATCGAGGCCGGGGTTGTCCTCACCGGCACGTTTGCGAGCCGGCGATCGGACGCGGAAATGAAGGCCACCGGGCTGGACCGGCTCAAGCCCGACGAGTTGGCGAGCCTCAACGAGCTCATCGCCGCTTCGTCCCTCGTGCGACTCCAGCCGCGGGAGCGTCCGCGCCTCCGGTCGGACGATGTCGTCAGCGCGCACCGCAAGCCTGAAGTGCACGGCTCGCTGTCCTTGAGTTATGGCTGGGGCGGCGGCGGCACGATGCGCGGGGCCGATCTGTGGCTCGATTACAGCCTGCCCGACTTGGGCCTGCACCTCGGCGTCGGGCTCAGCCGCTACTCGGGGAGCCCGCTCTTTAATTACTATCCGTCGGTTTTTAACCCGGCGTATTCGGGTTACGGTCGATTCCCGGTCGGGATCGAGTCAGTCCGGCCGCTGGTGCTGCGCGACGACTTCGTCCGCGGCATCGGCGAGAGCGTCAGCCTCGGCAATTCCTGGGGCTCGGTGAGTTTTAGCCGCTGGCGCAATTGACCCGGGGCTTTCGGCGCGGACGATGACCGGCTGGTCGATGCCGGTTGGGGCGCGGTCGAAACAGCATTGAGCCGGCCGCGACCGTCCCTAGACCGGCTGGCATGCATCCCCTGCCCTTTCGCCCGCGCGCGCGGCGCGAAGCCGCGGCTTCGTTGTTGGCCGCCGCGTTCCTGCTCGGTGCCGCAATCGCACTCGCCCAACCGTCGCCCCCGCCCGCGGCTGACCCGATTGAAGGCCGCTGGACCGGCACCATCACCGCACCGCAGGGAACGGTCGCCGAGTTCGCTCTCGAGTTCTTCCGCGCCAAAAAGGGCGAGCTGATTTTCCGGCTCAATTTCCCGGCGATGTTCACCTACAACGTGCCGTTCGGCATCCCGGTCGCCGCCGATGGGCCGGGCAACTATCGCATCGACCCGGCCTTCAACATCAGCCTGCACCTCGCCGGTGATCGCCTGGAAGGAACATTCGGCCCCGGCCGGCTTCCGCTGGCGCTCCATCGCGGCGGTGAGTTCGCCCCCCGGCCGGCGCCGCCAACCTTTCCGCCGGCGCCCACGCCGCTCTGGACGCATGACCTTGGAGCCGGAACCTGGGCGCCACCGGTGGCGGAGGGCGGCGTCGTTTATGTCGGCACCCGCGAGGGAAAATTCCATGCCGTCGATGCCGCCGATGGTTCGAGCCGCTGGGTCTGGACCGGAGCCCACGCGATCGATGGCGCGGCCCTCGTCGGCTCCGATACTGTTTGGTTCATCGACACGGGCTTCAACCTTGTCGCCCTCGATCGCCGCGCCGGCACGCTGCGGTGGTCCGTCCCGCTCCACGACGAGAAGATCGCGGGCAAGCCCGCGCCCGACAATCCCACGTTCAATCATCGTGCGCCCACGCCCCTGCTGGCCGACGGCGTCCTGTACGCCGGCTCGAGCGATGGCGGTCTCTATGCGATCGACGCGGCCACGGGCGCGAAGCTCTGGCGCCATGAGGCGAAGGCGCCGGTTTATTCCGGCATCGCGCGACCGGGCGCCGACCTGCTGCTCTTCGGCACGATGGATGGATCCATCGTGATGCTCGACCGGCGCGACCGGCACGAAGTCCTGCGCGCGAAAACCGGGGGCGGCGTCGTCACCACTCCGCTCGTGGCCGGCGGCACCATCGTGGCCGGCAGCCGGGATTACATGCTCTATGGTTTCCACCTCACCGATGGCTCGGTCGCCTGGAGGTTTTCCTATTGGTTCTCGTGGGTCGAGTCATCGCCCGTCCTCCGCGACGGCGTGGCCTACATCGGCGCTTCTGATTTCAGCCGCGTGACCGCGTTCGATCCTGCGACCGGCCACGCGCACTGGTCCACGCCGGTGCACGGGATGAACTGGGGCTCGCCCCTCGTCACCGCGGATCGCGTGTTCACCGGCACGGCGTCGCAAAATCTCCCGGGCACTGTCATCGCCCACGCAGGCGGCATCGTCGCCCTCGACCGCCGGACCGGCGCGGTCGTCTGGCGCCTTGTGTCCCCGCCCGCCGCCGAGGGCGAGTTCGGCGGTTATGCCGGCTCGCTGGCTCTCGCCGGAGACAAGGTCATCGCCGCCGGCTTTGACGGCAAGCTCGTCGCCTTCCCCGCGAATTAGTCTTCTCCTATCCCCTGCCATGAAACGCCTCGCCTCCTCCCGCTGGCGCCGCGCCGTGATACCGGCGGCGCTGGCTGTGCTTCTCCCGCTCCGGGCCGACGTCGCCGCTACCCCGGCCGCCGACCCGGTCGAAGGCATCTGGGTCGGCCACATGGGTCCGGCCGCCAACCAGGCCATGCTGGGACTCGCCATCAAACGCGATGCGCACGGGGAGCTCGCAGCCAAGTTCTGCATCGACCAGATCAACTACTACGACCAGCCGCTCCAGAACTTCAAGGCCGCGGGCGACGGCACCTACACCGACGCCACCCTGGGCCTGCATTTGCGCCTCGACGGCGATCGCCTTGCGGGGGAGGCGAGCGGGAACTACTCGCCCGTCGACCTGCACCGGGCCGACCGTCTGCCGGAGGATCCGCCCGTGCCCGAAACCCTGTCGCGCGGCCCGGGCCCGCGCTGGCAGCGCAAGATGGGCGGGCCGATCTATGCGCCCGCGGCGTTGCGCGACGGCTTCGCCTACGTGGGTGCCACCAATGGAGTCTTCACGGCCGTCAAACTGGCCGACGGCTCCGCCGCGTGGACTTTTGCCGCCGGTCGCCCGATCCTTGGCGGCGCCCTGACCACCGAAGACGCGGTCTACTTTCCCTGCGACGACGGCCGGCTGTACAAACTCAACCGCGCTGACGGCAAGGAGGTATGGCGCTACGAACTCGGCGATGCCCAGGTGCCGCGCGTGCTGCCCGACCCGAACCGGCGGGAGGACGACGCCTTCGACTTTGCCGGGCCCACCCCGGTGCTCGTCGACGGCGTGCTCTATGTGGGCTCCGGCGACGGCAGCCTGCACGCCGTCGATGCCGCCACGGGTCAGCGCGTCTGGCGGATTGAGACGCGCGGCAAGCTCCGCACGACCGTGGCCGTGGCCGGGCCCAACCTCGCGCTCGGTTCCGACGGCGGCCTGATCTCGCTCGTGGAACGCGCCACCGGCAAGGAAGTCTGGCAGGTCGACGCCAAATATCCTGCAACCGGCGCGCCGCAAATCGTCGGCGGTCGCCTGGTCATCGGCACCCGAGGCAGCGTCCTTTATGGCATCAATCTCGCCACGGGGGCGCGCGACTGGCGCATCTTCTTCTGGGGCTCGTGGGTCGAGTCCTCCGCGATCGAGGGCAACGACGGCCTCGGGTACATCGGGGCCTCCGACCTGCGCCGCGTCACGTGCTTCGACCCGAAGGACGGCCGCATTGTCTGGCGCACGGATGTCTTCGGTGCCCCCTGGGGCCGGCCGGTCCTCACCGACAAGTTCGTCTACGTCGGCACCGCCGACTACACCCCCTACGAGATCCGCCATGTCGGCGGCGTGGTGGCTCTGGATCGCGCCACCGGCCGCCTGGCCTGGCGCTGGCCGCTGCCACATCCGCCGGGCACCTTCTGCTCGGGATTCGCCGCGGCGCCGGCGCTGGCGGACGGACTGCTCGTCATCGGGGGGCTCGACGGTTCGCTGTACGCCTTCCCGGGCGAGTGAGCGGCCGGCCCGCCCGGCGATGTTCCGCGGGGCGATCGCAGGGCCGCACGCACCGGGGCGGCCCCGGCCAGATCACTTCTTCCAGGGCGCCTCGACCACCTTGTATCCCTCGGGCGTCTTGCGGAAGTAGACGTCGTCACAGTCGAAGTACTCGATATCCTGGTACCAGACGCTTTTCGCATCCGGCGGGAGATCGGCAGTGACGGCGCCGATCGGCGCCTTCACCCAGACCATGCCGTCCGGCGTCTTGATGAAGAACTGGCCGTCCTTGAACAGGTACTCCGCCCGGCCCACGTAAACCGACTTGTACTCTTCGACCGGGCGCACGGGCGGCAGGTTCGGAGCGGCGGGCGGATCCACCACGACGAAGCCTTCGCGCACCGGCTGGTAGTAGACGTCGCCATAGCGGTAATACATCACGTTGCCGACGTAGATGCGCGTGTAGTACGGCGGCAGCGCCCGCACGACCGCGCCGCGCGGGGCGCGCACGACGACGTACCCGTGCGGACCATGACGATAGAAGACGCCCCGGTGTTCGTAGTAATGGTCCCGGCCGACCCGCACCTCGGCGTAGCCGTGGGGAAGCTCCAGGCCGACCGACACGCCCACGTGCACGTCGGCCCGCGCCGCCGGGGCGGCGCCCACGGCGATTGCCGCCAGCACGGCCGCCGTCAGGCCGGCCCGCGAAAGGTGATTCCTCGATCCGGGAAAAGGAAAGTTTGCGTTCATGTGTCCATTGACGCGCGGCCGGCGAACCGGTTTCACCGCCGGTCCCAATCGCATGACCTCCCCCCACGCGGGCACTTCTGCATTGGCGCTGGCGCGGGTTTCGAATATCCGTTCGGGGCATGCAGATCGATGCCGCCGACCTCCTCGCGCGTTTCCTGCGCTACGTCCAGATCGATACCCGCAGCGATGACCAATCGCCCACCTGCCCCAGCACGCCCGGCCAATGGGACCTCCTGCGGCTGCTCCAACGCGAGATGTCCGAACTGGGACTCGCGGACGTGACCCTCACGGACCAAGGCTACGCGCTCGGCACGCTGCCGGGAAATTCTGGCCGCGCGGCGCCCACGATCGCCTGGTTCGCCCATGTCGACACCGCCACCAACCTGCCCGGGGCGGCGCGCCCGATCGTCCACCGCGCCTACGATGGCCGTCCCATCGTGCTGCCGGACGACCCCGCGCAAAAGCTCACGCTGGAGACCACGCCCTTCCTGCGCGACGCGATCGGGCATGACGTCATCACCGCGAGCGGCCGGACCCTGCTCGGGGCCGACGACAAGGCGGGCGTTGCGACCGTGCTGGCGGCGGTCCGCCATCTGCTGCTCCATCCTGAAATCAAACACGGGCCGATTCGCGTCTGCTTCAATCCCGACGAGGAAATCGCCCGGGGCATGGCCGGCCTGGACCTGGCCCGGGTCGGCGCCAGCTGCGGTTACACGCTGGACGGTTCCGGTCCCGGCGAGATCGATTTCGAAACCTTCAGTGCCGACGCCGCGGTGCTCGAGATCCGCGGCGTGGCCTCGCACCCCGGCTGGGCGAAAGACGTCATGGTGAATGCCGCGCGGCTGGCCGGCCGCTTCCTCGCCGCGCTGCCACCGACGCTGTCGCCCGAGCGCACCGCGGATCGCGACGGATTCATCCACCCCGTCGAATGCACCGCCTCCGCCGAGCAGGCCAGGGTGCGCATGATCGTCCGCGATTTCGAATTGGACGGCCTGGCCGCGAAACGCGCGCTGCTCGAGCGGCTCGCGGCCGACCTGCGCGCCGCGGAACCCAAGGCCACGGTCACGCTGACGTTCACCGAACAGTATCGGAACATGCGCTACTGGCTGGAGCAGGACATGCGGCCCGTGGCTTACGCGCAGGAGGCGGTCCGCCGCGCCGGTCTCGTGCCGAAATCGACCGCGATCCGCGGCGGCACCGATGGCTCCAACCTCACGCAACGCGGCCTGCCGACGCCGAACATCTTTTGCGGCATGCATGAGGTGCACAGCCAGCGCGAGTGGGTGAGCCTGCAGGACATGGCGAAAGCGGTTGAAACGCTCGTGCACCTCGCCCAAGTCTGGGAGGAGAATTCCCCGTGAGTCGCCCCCGCGTCATCCTTCGCCTGTTCGCCGTTCTCGGTTCGCTGCTGTGGCTGTCCGGCTGCGCCTCGTACGACGCGCAGGTCGTGTCGATGAAAAGCCTCAAGGGCATCACCCGTTTCTTCGTCGTCACCAACCAGAACGACAACCACGCCCTCGACGAGAACATCGCGACGGTCCTCAAGGCCCGCGGCTTTGCGGTCGAGGTCGGCCCGCGCACGATGATGCCCGACAACACCCAGGCGATCGTCATCTACCAGGACCGATGGACGTGGGACTTCGGCGACCACCTGATGTCTCTCACGATCAATATCCGCGACGCGCTCTCAGGCGACCCGGTCACCGGCATCACGTATAGCGTGAGCATACCGCCGCGCGAGGCACTCGGCACGACGATCGGTCGGCTGGTCGATCGCCTGTTGGCCGGCAAGTGAACCAAGGGCGTCCCGCCTAGGCGAACACGCGCGCGCGGTCCGAGGCGTCCAATTCGCGCCATTGGCCCGGCGCCAGCTCGCCCAGCGCGAATTTCCCGATGCGCACCCGCACGAGCCGGAGCGTCGGGTGGCCGACGGCGGCGGTCATCCGGCGCACCTGGCGGTTCTTTCCCTCGACCAGTTCCAGCGCCAGCCAGCAATCCGGCACGGACTTTCGCACCCGAATCGGCGGCACCCGCGCCGGCAGCACGGGTGGCGGCTCCAGCCGCCGCACCATGCACGGCCGGGTCGCATGTCCGCCAACCCGCAACCCACGCTCCAGGCGCGCCAGCGCCGCCTCGTCGGGAATGCGCTCGACCTGGACCCAATATTCCCGCCGGTGCGCGCCCGCCGGGTCGAGCAGGCGCGTGTTCAGACCCGGTTCATCCGCCAGCAACAGCAGGCCCTCGGAGTCGGCGTCGAGTCGACCCAACGGGTAGACGTTGGCGGGCAGCCCGAAGTCCGCGAGCGTCCGCCAGCGGGAACCGGGCTCGGGGGTGAATCGCGACAGGACCCCGTAGGGCTTGTGCAGCGCCAGGAGCACCGCGCAGGACGCTCAGCGCTTGAGCATCGCCCAGGTGAAATTCGGATTGCGCCCTCGACGCACCGCCAGGCGGATCCACAAAAGGGCGAGCGGCTCGAGGCTGCGCGCCATGCCCAGCCCGCCGGTGTCGACGGGGTCGAAGCCGAGGTCGCGCGCGAGGCGGTCGACGACCTCCTTGGCGTCGTCGTCATCGCCGCAAAAAAACATGATCGGCTTCAGGTCGCCGTAGCCTGGGTAGCTCGAGTCGGCGAAATTCTCCCAACCGTAGGTGTTGAACGCCTTCACCACCCGCGCCCCGACCGCCAGCCGGGCCACCTCCTCCGCGCCCGAGGTCGACGAGCCAAGCGACAGGCTGAGGCTGCCCTCGGCGTTGAGAAACAGCGGGTTCGTGCAGTCGATGATGATCTTCCCCTTCAGGTCGCCCATCACTTTGATGACCTCGGGGACCGCGTTCCACGGGGTGGCCAGCACGATGATTTCCGTCTGCCGGACGGCATCGGGAATGACGAGCGAGACCGCCCCGGAGCCGATCTCGGCCAGCGGCGGCTTGGTCTTGCCGCCCGCCGGATCGCGCACGCCGAAAAGGATCATGTGGCCCGCCTTCGCCCAGGCTTTCCCCAGCGCACCGCCGACGTTGCCGGCGCCGATGATAGCGATTTTCATTGGCCGGCAGATTGTCGCTTGCGGGACCGATTGCAACCCTTCGCACCGCCTTTTCCGGTTTGTTTACGCTCGACGGACGGGAGACCGAATGGCCCACGAAGTGCTCGACCCAATCGGCCCGGCCGGTTTCCCTTGCGGCATCCGTCCCCGCCGCCCGCCTTCCTCATGGCCTCGCCCGAACCCATCGCCCGACTCCCGGAACGCGCCGCCGAATTGCGCCGGCTTTTGACTGCGTGGTGCGACCAGAATTCCGGCAGCGACAACCTGCCTGGCCTGGCGGCGATGCTGGAACTGCTGCACCGCGAATTCGCCCGGCTGCCCAAGGCGGTCGTCGAGCGCCTGCCCCTGGCGGGCACCCGGGCGCAAGCCCTGCGGGTGCGCGTGCGGCCGCAGGCGCCGCAGCAGCTGTTCCTTACCGGTCATTACGACACCGTCTACGGCGCCGATCACCCTTTCCAAAAATGCGACCAGCCGGCGCCGGACCGTCTTCGCGGGCCGGGCACCGCCGACATGAAGGGAGGACTCGTGGTCATGCTGGCCGCGCTGCAGGCGTTCGAGAAAACGCCGCAGGCGGCCGCGCTCGGCTATGAGATCCTGCTCGGGCCCGACGAGGAAACGGGGTCGCAAGGCTCGGCGCCGCTGCTGGTCGAGGCCGCGAGGCGACACCGGCTCGGGCTGGTCTTCGAGCCGGCCCGCGCCAACGGCGACCTGGTGCGTTCGCGCAAGGGCACGGGAATTTTCACGCTGACCTGCCATGGCCGCGCCGCCCACGCCGGCCGGGACCCCGCTGCGGGGCGCAATGCCATCCTGGCCCTCTGCGAAATTCTCCCGCCGATCGCCGACCTGATCGACGAGCTCCCGGGGGTCATGGTCAATGTCGGGGCGATTCGCGGCGGCGGTGCGGCCAATATCGTGCCCGATTTCGCCGAGGCCGTCGTCAATGCCCGCGTGACCCGCGCCGGCGATGACGCGCTCTTCCTGAAGCGACTGCACGAGATCTGCGCGCCCCTGCATGCGCGCGAGGGCTACCGGCTCGAGATCGGCGGCGGATTCAATCGCGGTCCCAAGGTGGAAACGCCGGTCGAAGCGGCGCTTTTCGCCGAGTGGCAAAAGTGCGGACGGGAGTGCGGGCTCGACTTCGGCTGGCAACACGTGGGCGGAGGTTCCGACGGCAACATCCTTGCGGCCGCCGGCCTGCCCAACCTCGACGGGCTCGGCTGCGTCGGCGACCATTTGCACAGTCCCGAGGAGTTCTGCCACCTGCCCAGCTTGGTGGAGCGGGCGCAGGTCGCCGCGTTGTTCCTGCACCGGGTGGCCTCGGGCGCGATCGCGTTGCCCGCCCGGGCGTGACGGCCCCGGCGACCGGGGTCTTCGTCACCGCGCGCGGCGAAATCGTGGCGTGCGCTTCAAACAAAAGCCGCCGCGAGGCCGGGCCAGGGCCTGGCGACCCAGAAGGAAAAGTTACAGGCGCGCAACTTCCTCTGGTGATTGCCCGCCCCCGGGGGTTGTGGGCTTGACTCGCCTATGACACGGGCGTTCCCTTCGCCAGTTCTTTGGTCAGGCAACTTGTCCCCGCCTGAAGTTCACACCTAAACTGCATCAACACCATGCACCGTTCGTTCTTAAAAACGTTAGCTCTCGCCATTGTCTCGGCCCTGGCGGTCGCGCTCCTTCCCGAGGCACATGCTCAAGGCATCGTATCGTCCGGCATCACCGGCACGGTGCTCGACGAAGCCGGCAACCCGGTTGCCGGCGTCACCGTGACCGCCACCCACGTGCCGACCAATTCAACGGCCACGGCCGTCACCAGCACCAATGGCCGGTTCCGCTTCAGCGGCCTGCGGCCCGGCGGCCCGTATTCCATCACCGGCACCGGTTCCGGTATCACCGTCGCCCCGGTGACGGATGTCACGACTTCCCTGGGCGAAGACGTGGACGTGACGCTGCGCGCGAAGAGCGAGGTCGTAGTGCTGGAGAAATTCGTCGCCACCGCCTCCCGCAGCGATCTCGACAGCAATGCCACCGGCGCCGGCAGCGTGCTCAGCAACCGCGGCGTCCTCAACCAGCCGACGTCGAACCGCTCGTTCGCCGACATGATGAAGACCAACCCCTTCGTCACGATCCGCAATTTCCCGCAGGTGACCGCCCTCGGCATGAACAACCGCTACAATTCGATCTCGCTCGATGGCGCCCGCGTGAATGACCAGTTCGGCCTCGCCAGTTCCGGCCTGTTCTCGCTGAAAAACCCCTTCTCGCTGGATGCAGTGGAGAATTTCAGCATCGCGCTGACCCCGTACGATGTCACCCAGAGCGGCTTTGCCGGCGCCACGATCAACGTGGTCAGCAAGAGCGGCACGAACGAATTCCATGGTTCGACCTACTACATCTACACTTCCAGCCGCTGGCAGGGTCCGGATGTATCCGGGACCACTGTCGGCAAGCGCTCCAGCACCTTTTTCGAACGGACCTATGGTGCCACCCTCGGCGGCCCGATCTGGAAGAACCACCTGTTCTTCTTCCTGAACTGGGAGAAATACAAGAGCCCGGGTTCCGGCCCGACCAACGCGGGCTTCAACCCGGACTCCGGGGCCCTTTCCAATGTCGACGCCCAGGTCAAGGGCCTCCCGGGCAGTCCTAATCTCGGCACCTTCGGCCAGGGTGCGCCGAACCTGGTCACCGACGAAAAGAAGCTGGCCAAGGTGGACTGGCAGATCACCAAGGATCACCGCCTGACCGTCCGCTACAGCCGCACGGAGGGTTCGCAGCCGTTCTCGCCGAATTTCCGCACCACCGGCCTCTCCACCCCGCTTCCGTCCGTCAGCCCCACCCCGAGCTACGTCAACGGCATCACCAGCTACAATTCCAACTTCTATTCACTCGCGGTCGACGAAAAGGTCTGGGCCACCCAGTTGTTCAGCAACTGGACCCCGAGCCTGAAGACGGAAATCTCCTACTCGAAGAATGACACCACCTCGCTCCGCTCGACTCCGGTCAACTTCCCGGAAATCGTGCTCCTCGGGGTGCCCGGCACTTCGACGACCGGTGCGGCGATCAGCACGAATGACGCGCTCGTGCTCGGCACCGATGTCAGCAGCATGGGCAACGGCGTTGTCAGCAAGGAATACAGCTATGGCGGCAACGCCACCTACGAGTGGCGGGATTTCACCTTCAAGGCCGGCCTCGACTACGAAAAGACCGACTTCGAGAACCTGTTCCGCAGCGGTTCCTACGGCGTGTTCATGTACAATTACAGCCCAACGCTGAACCTGGCCAATGACAAGCCGCTGGGCTTCGTCCGCGGCGTCGCCAGCAGCGGTTATCCGGGAACCGATATCAGCAGCCTCAACCAGACCGGCTATTACCTCCAGGCGAAGTGGGAGCGCGACCAGCGCCTGAACATCACGTTCGGCCTTCGCCTCGATGACATGGGCAGCCCGATCGCCCCGCCGCTGAATTCGGCCTTCAGCACCGCCTTCAACAGCTTCTATCCGGGCATCCGCAACAACGGGACCATCGACGGCACCAGCCGCCTGGCCCCGCGCGTGAGCTTCAACTACGCCGTGGATCCGGAACGCAAGATCCAGGTCCGTGGCGGCCTCGGCATCTTCCTTGGCCGCAATCCGTGGGTCTGGATCTCCAACTCGTACGGCAATGCCGGCTTTGGCCGCTTCACGCTCGCCCGCCCGTCGGCCACCTCCCCGACCCTCGGGCAATACCTGGCCGGCAGCTTCACGGAAAACGATGCCGCCTTCAAGTTCGACCCGGCCAATCCACTCGGCGTCACCAGCCTGCCCGCCACCTCGAGCAGCTCGGTTTCGGTCAACTTCATCCAGCCCGGACTGCAGCTGCCGACCAACCTCCGCGGCAATCTCGCCGCCGACTTCCGGCTGCCGAAGCTCGACGCGGTCTTCTCGGTTGAGTGGATCCACACCAAGGTGCTCGAGGCGATGTTCTACGACAACTTGAACCTCAAGGTGCTCAACGCCGACGCGCAGAACACTCCCTCGCTCAGCAGCTATGGTGCCGACGGACGCCTGCGCTACTCGGGTTCGTCCCGCCTCGTCAGCGGCTGGGGCGACGTCCTGCGCCTGAGCAACGTCAGCACCGGGCGCTCGGACTATGTCGCGCTCTCCCTCGATCGTCCGTTCAAGAATGGCTGGGCCTACAACCTGACCTATACCCGCGGCAGCGCCACCGAGGCCCAGCCGGCCGGCAGCTCGACCGCCGGATCGCAGTGGAACTTCAACGTCGTGTTCAACCAGAACCGCGTGGAAGAGACCCGCTCCGATTATGAGGTGCGCGACCGCATCCAAGCCTCCATCAGCAAGGAATTCAACTTCCTCAAGCGGGCCAAGACCACGGTCACCCTCTATTATGAGGGCCACACCGGCCTGCCCTTCAGCTACGTCTACAGCAACGACCTGAACGGCGACGGCCGCTCGGGCCAGGACACGGTGGCGGTCCCGACCGACGCGAATGACCCGCGGTTCGTCTTCTCGTCGATGTCGTCGGCGCAGCAGAACGCCTATTTCGCGTTCCTCAACAGCAGCGGCCTGAGCAAGTACGCCGGCCGCTATGCCCCGCGCAACGCCTTCTTCGCCCCGTGGCAGAATCGCCTCGACCTGCATGTCTCGCAGCAGGTCAAGGTGGCCGGCCCGGTCGAGGTCGAGCTGTTCGCCGATTTCATCAACTTCGGCAGCTGGATGAACAAGCACCTGTTCAACTATGTGGAAACGCTGGGCTCGCCGAGCAACAGCAACCAGAACCGCGTGCTGGGCAGCGCCACTTACAACGCCGACGGCAAGCTGGTGCCCACGATCTCGCTCAATCCCGACGGTTCCGTCGTGCTGCCGGCCGCCTCGCAGTTCCTGCCGAGCAACAGCGATGCCCGCTGGCGCATCGAGGGCGGCGCTCGCATCCGGTTCTGAGCGAAAGCTCCGGGATCGATTCCCTTCTTCGAGGCGGCTGCCAACGCAGCCGCCTTTTTCTTTGCCCGTTCTAAAATCGCGGGCGCGTCCCGGCGGCGAGACACGCTCATCCGGCGAACCGCCGTTCGCGCCCGAGCTTTCGCCACGCGAACGCAGGGAGCCGGCGCCTGGCGCTTCGCCATGACGGTGATCGCGGGGCGTCGCGCGGCCGCCCCCGGGCGCCGACGCTTCTGCCGCGTGTTCCCGGGCCGAAGATTTTCCTGGGGCCGGCACGAAGCGCGTCGCGCCCGCTTCGCTTTCTCCTCGGGCGCGCGTGCGCCGATTCTCGCGGTCCTTCGTCAAGAATATTTTCGTGCAGTGATGACCGCGGCAAATTTTCCGCATTCTCCGAGGGAAAACCTGCCGCGGCGGCGAAATTTCTCGCGCAAAACCGCGCGGAAAACCGACGCCGGCATTGTCGACACAAAAGTTGACCGAAAATTTTCAAGATATCACTTTAATCTGTTTGACGGTGTATTCGGCGATTCCCATTAGTTGTGGTCAAGGTTCCGGGCATCCACATCCTGTGGTGGTCGACAACGTGTCAGGAAGTTTTGGCAACTAAGGTTCGCCAGCGGCTTTCGTCCGTCTCTAGACCACGGGACACACACCTTTTTTCCCAGAAAAAGCACCTCGTACTGCCATGCAAAAATCGTTTTCCGTCGGCGCCAAGACTTTCGTTCTCGACCAGGATAAAGCCGAAGCCGCGTTCGCCGCCAAGAAGGTCATCAACGGCCGCCAGGTTCCCTACTTCAACATCCTCCCGCTGAAATTCCAGTGGGCCTACGACCTCTACAAGACGATGAAGGCGAACCATTGGGAGCCGGAGGACATCCCCATGGGCAAGGACATCGAACAGTGGCGCGACCCGCGCCTCGTCACCGATGTCGAGCGCTGGATCATCCGCATGGGCATCGGCTATTTCTCGGCCGCCGAGGGCATCGTGGGCGACAACATCCAGCATGTCGTCCGCGAACTCGTCACCGCGCCGGAGCTGAAGCTCGTCCTCGGCCGCCATGCCCATGAGGAGAACATCCACGCCGATTCGCTCCTGTACATGATTTCGTCCCTCGGCATCAACCCGCACGAGTGCGAGGCCATGTTCGAGGACATCAAGTCGATCGAGAAGAAGAACGAGTTCGTCAACCGCGTCTCCCGCGACCTGCGCCGGGACATCGACCTCACCCGCCCCGAGAACAAGCGCCTGCTGGCAAAAAACATCTTCGTCTTCGGCCAGTGCATGGAGGGCACCCAGTTCTATGGCCTGTTCGGCATGGTGCTATCGCTTTACCGCCAGAACAAATTCCCGGGCATCGGCCAGATGTTCCGTTACACGCTGCGCGACGAGTCGAACCACATCGAGCTCTTCCGAAACCTTTTCATGGACTTGGTGAGCGAAAACCCGGAGATCTGGACGGCCGATTACAAGGAGGAGCTTCGCTCGACCATGGCCGAGGCCGTCACGCTGGAGAAGGACTTCATCCGCGACTGCCTGCCGGTCAATTCCGTGGGCCTCGCCATCGAGGATTTCACGGCCTACATCGATTACATCGCCGACCGCCGTCTCGAAGGCTGCGGGCTGAATCCGCTGTACCCGGGCGTCAAGAATCCCCTGCCGTGGCTCGCGGAGATGATGGACATCAAGAAGGAGCAGAACTTCTTCGAGGGTCGCGTCACCGAGTACCAGAAGTCTTCCGCGCTCGCCGTGGCGAGCGACGACGAGCTCTGAGCCAGAGCCGTCGCAACCCCGACAACCCTTCACCCCAGCTTTTGCCATGAACCCGCCGTCCATCGCGCAAGATATTGCCCTTAAGAAACTTACAATCGCACCCAACGACCAGAAGCCCAATTACAACTGGCGCGACGTCCTCCGCGACGAGGAAGTCCCCGTGCCCGAGGTGCAGGTCCTTTGCCCGCACGGCGAAGAGCGCTTCGATCTCAGCGAGGTCGCCGACACCGTGGGCCGCTCGCTCGCCAACCTCATGCTCGCTCGCGGCGAGAAGGATATCTTCAACGAAAAGAACCAGCGTTTCGTCGCCGATGTGACCCGTGAGGTGGCGTCCAACCTCACGAAGCGCGCCCTCATGCGCGGGCCCGTCCGCGTGTCGCTCCACGACCTCTACGTGCTCATCGAAAAGACGCTCGTTGACAACAACGCCCACGACGTCGCCAAGAGCCTCCTCCTCAAGCGCGCCTCCAAGCTCAACGTCGCCCAGGAAACCCACGGCGTCACCGTCAAACTCATCCGCCGCAACCACCAGGTCGTGCCGTGGAACGAGGCCAAGATCGAGATCGCCGTCCGCAAGGCCTTCCTCTCGCTTCAGAAGGATCCCTCGCCCGCCACCGCCATCACCCGGGCCGTCACCGAGCGCGCCCTGATGCTCAAGCAGGCCTTCCTCCACATCGAGGAGGTCCAGGACATGGTCGAGGAGGAGTTGATGAAGGCCGGGCACTACAAGGTCGCCGCCGACTACATCCTCTACCGCGCCACCCGCGCCGCCGCCCGCGATGCCGCCGCGCCGGAAAGCTCGACGGAAGCCGCGCCCGCGCCCGCCGCCGGCCAGCAGAACTCCATGGTCGTCGTGACGAAGTCCGACGGCACCTCCTTCCTCTGGGACGGCCTCGACCTCAAGAAGCGCATCGAGTTCGCCTCCATCGGCCTCGACCTCTGCCTCTCCGCCGAACAGATCGAGGGCGAGCTCCGCCGGGCCCTTTTCGACAACATCGGCCTCGGCGACCTCAACAACACCATCGTCCTCAACGCCAAGACCCTGATCGAGAAGGATGCCGACTTTGCCAAGTTCGCCGGTCGCATCCAGCTCACCTACATTTACGAGGAGGTCCTCGGCTGGGACATCGTCAAGGACGGCATCGGCGCCCTCAAGCGCGCCCACCAGCAGGCCTTCGCCAAGTACATCGACCACGGCATCGCCATCCGCCGCCTCGCCCCGCGCCTCAAGGAATACGACCTCGCCAAGCTGGCCGAGGCCCTCGACCCAACCGCGGACCTCGACCTCGACTTCCTCGGCGTCCAGACCCTGTACGATCGCTACCTGATCATCGACAAGACCGGCAAGCGCTCCCGCCGCATCGAGACGCCGCAGTTCTTCTGGATGCGCGTCGCCATGGGCCTCTTTCTCGACGAAAAGAAGCGCACCCGCGAGGACTGGTCCATCCGCCTTTACGAGCTCTACAAGTCGCGCCGCTTCTGCAGCTCCACGCCGACCCTTTTCAACTCCGGCACGCTGCACTCGCAGCTGAGTTCCTGCTACCTGTACTACGTCGACGATTCCATCGAGGGCATCTTCCAGCGCGGCATCGCCGACAACGCCTATCTCTCCAAGTGGGCCGGCGGCCTCGGCGGCTCCTGGACCTCCGTCCGCGGCACCGGCGCCCACATCCACGGCACCAACGGCGAGTCCCAGGGCGTCATCCCCTTCCTGAAGCTCCACAACGACCAGCTCGTCGCCGTCAACCAGGGCGGCAAGCGCAAGGGCTCCGGCTGCGCCTACCTCGAGTCCTGGCACAACGACATCTTCGAGTTCCTCGAGCTCCGCCGCAACACGGGTGACGACCGCCGCCGCACCCACGACATGAACACGGCCAACTGGATCCCCGACCTGTTCATGAAGCGCATGGAGGCCCGCGAGCACTGGACGCTCTTCCGCGCCAACGAGACGCCCGACCTCCACCACCTCTTTGGCCGCAAATTCGAGGAGGCCTATCTCCGCTACGAGAAGCTCGCCGAGGAGGGCAAGATCACCGGCCACAAGATCGAGGCCCTCGAGCTCTGGAAGAAGATGCTCTCGATGCTCTTCGAGACCGGCCACCCGTGGATCACCTTCAAGGATCCGTGCAACGTCCGCTCCCCGCAGGATCACGCCGGCGTCATCCACTCGTCCAATCTCTGCACCGAGATCACGCTCAACACGTCCAACGACGAGACCGCCGTCTGCAACCTCGGGTCGGTCATCCTCGACTCGCACCTGAAGGCCGACGGCTCCCTCGACCTCGAAAAGCTCCGCGAAACCATCCGCGTCGCCGTCCGGGCCTTGGACAATGTCATCGACATCAATTATTACCCGACCGAGGCCGCCAAGCGCTCCAACAGCCGCCACCGCCCGATCGGGCTCGGCGTCATGGGCCTCGCCAACGCCCTTTACGTGAAAGGCGTCCCGTTCGCATCCGAGGCCGCCGTGGAGTTCAACGACGAGTTCATGGAGGCCATCGCCTTCTACGCCTACGAGGCCTCCTCCGACCTCGCGGCCGAACGCGGCAGCTACTCGACCTACAAGGGCTCGAAATGGGACCGCGGCCTGCTCCCGCAGGACACCGTCGACCTCCTCGAGCAGGAACGCGGCGTGCCGATCCAGGTGCCGCGCGGCGCCCGCATGAATTGGGAGCCGCTCCGCGCCAAGATCGCCCAGCAGGGCATGCGCAACTCGAATGTCCTCGCCATCGCCCCGACCGCGACGATCTCGAACATCACCAACACCTCGCCCTGCATCGAGCCGACGTACAAGAACCTCTACGTGAAGAGCAATCTCTCCGGCGAGTTCGTCGTGCTCAATCCGTACCTCGTCCGCGACCTCAAGTCGCGCGGCCTCTGGAACCAGGAGATGAGCGACGCCCTCAAGTACTTCGATGGCGAGCTGACCGACATCGAGGCCATTCCCGCCGACCTGAAGGAGAAGTACCTCACGGCGTTCGGCATCGAGTTCAAATGGGTCATCGCCGCCGCCGCCCGCCGGCAGAAGTGGATTGACCAGTCGCAGAGCGTCAACCTCTGGCTCAAGTCCCCGGACCTGAAGGTCCTCAGCCACATGTACCGCTCCGCCTGGCACGCGGGCCTCAAGACGACCTATTACCTCCGCTCGCTCGGCGCCTCCAACATCGAGAAAGCCACCCTCTCCGTGAAGAAGGAAGTCCGCGGCATCACCGGCGAGTCCAAGGCTGAGACAGCCGCCCGCGACGCCGCCGCGGCTGTCGCTGTTTCCGAGGCTTCCCAGGCGCCCTTTGTCACCGCTACCGACGCATCACTTGCCACAGGGCACTCGTCACAGGACGCCGCTTCTCCGAAGCGCGTCTTCACCGCCGAGGAGAAGCGCGTTTGTTCCATCGAGGCGATGAAGCGCGGCGAAGAGTGTGAAGCCTGCCAATAAACCAGCCAACAACCTCCAGTCTGACGGGCCGCTGGTGACGCAAGTCCCCGCGGCCTTTTCTATTAGTCAAAACACAACCGACACGCTATCCTTGGCCATGCGGCATCGAATATCCGCCTCCATTGGCGGAGGTTTGTTGGCTGAGGGATCCAGCCAGCCCAACCGCCATGATCCCATGGCCGTCAAGATGCAACCCCTGCCCCCTTCCTCAATGCGCCCAATGACTACAAAGCTGACCGCACTATTCGCGCTGGGTTTAGCCGGCGCTTTGCCGATCACGACCTGCGCGCAGGCCCAGGCGGCACCGGCCGCGCCGGCCCGGCAGGCAACCCCCGCTGCGGACGATCGGGCAAACTTCTTTCCGCCGAAGATGCAGAGCTTCCCGCTTTATGGTGACGCGGCCGTTCCGAACGCAAAGCCCGGCCCGAACGAAGAATCCGGAGCGGACAAAGGATGGATCCAGAAAGTCTCGCAGCCAACGGTTCAGGTGTATTTGCCCGCCAAGATCAAAGCCACGGGAGCCAGTGTGGTGATCTTTCCTGGCGGCGGTTACGCCGGCCTCACCTATGAGTTCGAAGGCATTCAACAGGCCAACTATTTTGTTGATCACGGCATTGCCGCGTTCGTGGTCAAATACCGCCTCCCGAGCGACCAAACGATGGTCGACAAATCGATCGGTCCCCTGCAAGACGCCCAGCAGGCGATGCGATTCGCCCGTCAGCATGCGGTCGGATGGAATCTCGATGCGCACCGAATCGGCGCCATTGGCTTTTCCGCCGGAGGCCACGTGGCCGCGACGCTGGCCACGCATTTCAACAACGCCTATGTCGACAATCCTGATCACCTCAGCTTGCGCCCGGACTTCCTCGTCGTGGTCTACCCGGTCATCAGCATGGACGCAAAGATCACCCACATGGGTTCGCGCACCGCGCTGCTGGGCGAGCACCCCTCGGAGGAGAAAATCCGGTTCTTCTCCAATGAGCTGCAGGTCACCCAGGACACACCGCCCACGCTGATCCTCCAGGCCGCCGACGACCGGTTGGTCGATGTGGACAACAGCGTCGTGTTCTTTGAAGCCCTTCGGCACGCCGGCGTTTCCGTCGAAGCCCACCTGTTTGAAAAAGGCCAGCATGGCTTGTTCCTCCTGCCGCGTGATCGCTGGCAGGGAGTCATCTTTGACTGGCTGTCTGCAAACGGATGGCTGTGTCCGCGGGTGAACGAATAACAACGGCCCAAAGGACGATCCGAACAGGTCAGCCTTGGGCCGGCCTTAAGGGGCCAGGCCGGCGGCGAAGACCTCCGCGACTCCCGTGCCGCCGCTTACTTCGCCTTGAAGCCTTTGCCGGTTGCGGCCCAGTAGATGCCGCCGTAGACGTGGTGGAGGAAGACCGGATCCGACCAAGTGGCCGGCAGGTGACCGAGGATCGTGGTGAATGAGCGCCCGCCGTCGTATTCGTGATACCAGGAGACGGGATGGACTTCGCCCATGCCGTCACCCTGCTTGGTGCCCCAGTCGGCATGGGGGTTGTAGGTCGATTCATCCACCGTCAGCAGAATGTGGCAGTCAGCCAGAAGCGGGGTCTTGAACTGATACCACTCCTCGGTGCGAAGCGACCGCGGGGCGAACCGGTCCATGCCCGGGAAATTGGGATCCTGCACCACGACGGTCGCCGTCTGCACGGCCGGGTGGATCAGGAACGTGGTTCCCTCCATCTTCGTGTACCACGCCCAGTCGTATTCCGTGTCGGTGCCCGTGTGGAGGGAGACGAAGCCCTTGCCCGACTTGACGAAACGCTCGACGGCCGCCTGCTCGTCGTCGTTGAGTATGTCGCCCGTGGTCAGCGCAAAGATGATGACCTGGTAGCCGTCGAGTCCCTTGTCGGTCAGAACCGCGCTCGTCATGTTCGGCCAGACGAGATCGAAGTCGTGGAGCTTGGCGAGTCCCTGGAGGGCGGGAACGGCGGCCTCGATCGAGTCGTGGTGCCAGCCGGCGGTATTGGTGATGAGCAGGGCCTTGAACTGGGCGGCGAAAGCTCCGGCCGACGAAACAACGAAAAGAACAGCGAGGGTAAGCAATGCACTGGATTTCATAGGCCGGACATTCGGGCAAACCCGCGGGCAGAAAACGAACCAATTCTCCCGGCACCGAGAAGGGCGTCGCCGAAATCGGCGTTCCTGCGCCATGCCATCAAACACCATCCCGCGCCGATGAAACGCAAATGGAAGCAGGTTCCAAGTCCTTCAGCCGCCGCTCGCTTCCGCGCCGACCGGTTCGGTTCGGAACCCGCGGCCCTGTTCCAGGCGTGCATTCTTGGACGCGCCCCCGAACTGAACTCAAGGCAGCCTCAATCGGCTGCATTTGCTTTGTCGGTTCATCGACTTGCCTGCCAGCCGTCAGCCAGACGGTCTGGGTTCCCATTAATTCGTGTGGATCCAGGTGTTTGAAGGGTTATTCCTGCCGACGGTGTTCACCGTCTGGCGATTGTTCGCTCGTGAGGAATCGCCTGGATGGCGGATCCACCCCCATGAAAAAATTCGGCATCGGCGAGGCCATGTTCGCCATCTCGTTGGCCGGCCTTGCCGGGCTCAGCTTCGTCTATGGCGACTTCACCCCGCTGTTGGGTCCGCTCCCCGGACCGAAGATTTTGACCTATGGCCTTGGCGCCATCGTCCTGGCGGCGTGCGCCGGCTTGTTCTTTGCGCGCACCCTGGCGGCGAGCGCCATCACCATCGCCGTCTGCGCCGTGGCCTGGGCCGCGGTGAGTTCACCGCCGATCTTTCACCAGCCGCTGAGTGTCGGCTCGTGGTACGGGTTCAGCGAAGCGGTGACGCTGCTGGTGGGCGTGTGGACGCTCTACGCGCTGTCCCGGCGGCGCGATCACGCGGTCGCCGCCACGGCGCTCATTGGCGACCGTGCGCTTAGGGTCGGACGGATTCTATTCGGAGGCGCGTGCCTGGTCTACGGTTTCGCGCATTTCGCGTATTCGGCATATACGTTGCCTTTCGTGCCGGCCTGGCTCCCCATGCGGCTGCCCCTGGTATATCTGACCGGTGCTTTTCACATCGCCGCGGGCGTCGGCTTGATCAGCGGAATCCTACCCCGACTGGCGGCGACGCTGGAGGCGACTATGATCATCCTTTTTGGTCTCTTGGTTTGGCTCCCGAGCCACTTCGCGCACCCCATTCCCAAGTGGGCGGGTTCGCCGCAAAACCAATGGTCGGAGACCATCGTCAACTTCCTGCTGGCCGCCGTGGCCTGCATGATCGCCAAATCGCTACGCGCAGGAAAGGTCAAGACGTGAGGTCTTCAGGGTGACCGCGCCCGCCTTCCTAGTCTTCCGCCAACTCCGGCGGCTTGATCGGCGCGAGCAGGCGATCGAGCTCCGACTGCGTCGGATTACGAATGGAGCGCACGGTGAGGATCGCCGGGCCTGCGGGCAGCGTCACTTGGGTCGGCGTGTCCACCCTTAGCCCGAGCAGGGCGGCCGCCAGCGGAGAATTGTGCGGCAGGCATTCGATGCCTGTCTCCGGATCGGTGCCGGTCTCGCCATACGTTGCCACGAGAAACGTGAACCGGTGCTTCTGCGGCGTCCCCACGTCCTCCTTCTCGACCACGGCCACGTGGCCCAGTTGCAGCGTGTCCGTCGGCTTGGTGAGCCACGCTCCAGGGTCGACCTCGATGAACGTGTTGCGGAGGTAGAACCGGTCGAGTTCGTCCATCTTGCGGTCCACCGCCCGGATCGCGTCCTTGGCGGCCTTGAACCCGAAATTCTCCCGGAGGTCGCCCTGGCTGTGCGCCTCGACCTTGTCCTGCACCAGCTCCGCGCGCTTCGCCTTCAGGGCCGCGAACTCCTCGCTCAGCACGCGGTTGAAGCCCGCACGGACATAGATCGTGGCCGGAGCCGGGGCCGGAAGACGGAAGATGTGCTTGCGACGCGGAGGTGCCATCGGAACGAAGTTCGGCTCCCAACGAGCATGATGATGCACCCGCCGTCAACGTGCGAACGGCCGTACCCGGTCAGGCCGTTGCACGTTGCGTTTCGGGGCGAATGGAAGACGTCCGCGAGCCGCCCGGGCCGTGGTTCGGGATTACTTGGCCGGCCGGATCGAGATGCTCTTCAGCGATGCCGGCTCGCGGCCACCGATGATCAGTTTGTGTTCGCCCGCGCTGAGCTTGAAGACCTTGGGCACGAATTCCCCGTTGGATTCGGAATCGCCGTTCCCGCGCCAGTTGCTGATGCGCTCCTCGAAGCCATTGGTGGGCTCGAGGTCCCAAATCATCTGGTCCTGCAGATCGCCGTCGATGTTCAGGAAGAAGGAATTCGAATTCTCATCCGGTGCATTCACAATCCCGTGCACGAGATAATCCCCCGCCACCGCGACCTGGAAGGTGAACACCGCGCGGCCGCCGTCGCTCAGGTCGGTTGTCGACGCCTGGGAGATCGCGCCATCCTTCAACACGAATGGCCCGGAGAGCTTGGCTTCGGTCACAGACATGACCTTGTCGGCTGATGGGGAGGTCTTGGCCGGTTCATCGGCGCCGATCGCGGGTAAGGCCAGAATTCCGGCCAGCATAAGCAGGGGTAGTTTTTTCATCGGCCTCCTGGATATCGGACGCCGTGGTTTCAGCAACAAAATGACAAGCCAAAGGCTGAATCAGGGCTTGGGCAGCCGAAAAGAGCCAGGTTCCATTGTTCGGAGCGCGGCCCAGCTTGCGTCCTGCAGCGCTCTCCGCAGGCTTTGGGGCCGAAGATCCCCGTCCGATGAAAATCTGCTCGTTCGCCTTCCTCTTGCTCGCCGCCACCTGTGTGGCCCAGACCCGGGAAATAGGCCCGTACACCGTCTACCCGATCATTCCGGGCGTGATGCGCATCGAGGATTCCAACCGGAGCAATCCCGCCGGCATCCATCCCGCCGTCGAAGGCAAACCGCGGGGATTCAACAACTGCTCCGACATGTACCTTATTGTCGGTCGCGACCAGGCGCTGCTCATCGACCTGTCCAATTGGATCACGTGGGATTCCACCGCGGTCGCTTCGCTGCAAGCCCTCGTCGGCGGGGAAATCGGCGGACGAAAGCTGCTCGTCACCGTCACGCACAACCACGGCGACCACACCGGCATGCTGCCGGCCTTCAAGGACAACCCGAAGGTCACCTTCTGGATCCAGACGGATGAGTTCAAGGGGCGGGAAATCTTTCCCGCCGACCGGACGACGCCGATCGCCGGCCATCCGGCGCTGGACCTCGGCGGCGGCTTCGTCGTCGACGCGCTGGAGATTCCCGGCCACACCGACCATTCGACCGCATTTTTTCTCCGGGGAAAGAACCTCCTCTTCAGTGGCGACGGCGTGGGCTCGGGCCATGGCGTGTGGCTCTTCTCGGCCGGGGGATTCGCGCACTACCGCCGCAGCGTCGACCGCCTGATCGCCTACATCCGGACGCCGGCTCATGGCGTCGATGAAAGCAAGCTGGTCGTGTACGGCGGCCACTATTGGCAGAAGCGCGAGAAGGAAAAACTCACCATGCAGTACCTCCTCGACATGCAGCAGCTGATCGGCGCGATCAAAGCCGGCACCGCCCGCGAGGAGAAGGTGTCGTTCGGCCCCTACCTCGACACCAATTTCATCTGGGGCGAGGCGACCATCACCTGGAACAAGGCGGACGCCGAGCGTTTCAAGGCGGAATAACGGGACTCGGACCGACCTATTCGGGAGGAAGATTGTCATGGCCGATCCGCAAACTTCATTCGACGCCGCCAAGTACAAGCAGGCGCAGCGGGAACAATGGAACCGAGACGGCGCCGCCTGGCGGCGTTGGACGCCGACCTTGGATCGCTGGTATGGCGGCGCGACGCGCCGCATGCTCGACCTCGCCCGGATCCAGCCGGGGCAGCGCGTCCTGGACATCGCCGCCGGCGCCGGTGAACCCGCGGTCAGTGCCGCCGAGCGGGTCGGCCCGGATGGCTACGTGCTGGCGACCGACATCTCCGAAGGGATAGTCGAACTCGCGCGCCAAGTCGCCCGGGAGCGCGGACTCCGGCAGATTGAGACCCGCGCGATGGACGGCGAAGCCCTGGACCTTCCCGATGCCTCTTTTGACGCCGTGCTCTGTCGGCTCGGCCTGATGTACCTGCCGCATCCAGTGGCGGCACTCCGCGAGTGGCGCCGTGTCCTGAAAACGGGCGGATGGGTCGCCGTGGCGGTCTTTTCCACGCCCGAGCGCAACGACTGGGGCTCCGTCCCGGCGGCCGTGATCCGCCGGCGCGCCCAACTGCCGCCGCCCGCACCGGGACTGCCGGGTCCCTTCAGCCTCGGCGGCCCCGGCGTCCTCGCTGGTGTCTTCGAGCAGGCCGGGTTTGCCCACCCCGTCATAGAGGCGGTACCCGCGCCCCACCAGGCGCCCACGGCCCTCGATTACGTGCGGGTGGCCCGGGAAGCCTTCGGCGGATTCAAGGGGATGATGGCCCACCTGCCACCCCAGGAGTGTGAGTCGGTGTGGAACGAGATCGCCGAGGCCATGCGCAGCTACGAGTCGCCGCAGGGCTTTGCCGCCCCGGGGGAGTGCCTCATCGGCGCGGCCACCAAGTGATCGCTAGTCGTCGACGCCGTTCCCTTCCGGTGCGACCGACCCTTGCGGCGGGACTCCCGCCCCCTCCAGCTCACGCCGGAGGGCAGGGATGATCGTGCCTTCGAGCTCATCGAGCCGAAAATGGCGTTCCTCCGGCCGCACCCCGTCGTGCACGTAGGCCAGGATGTCGGCCAATTCCACGACGTCTTCGTCGAGAAAGTGCTCGGCCAGCACCGATGGATTCATCTCGTCGGCCACGAGCACGGGCCAGGGCTCGCCTCCGACCGGATCGCCGTCGCGCAACGTGAGCACGCCGCGCACGCGGGCCCGGCGGGCGCGGCGGGCGAAGTCGCGCAGCCATTCGTAGGCAAAGGCCAGGTTGGCCAGCCGGGCCTGGCGGAGAAGCACATCGCGTTGATGAAGCAGTTCGGAGAATTTCATGGTAGCTGGGGTTGATGGTTTATGGTTCTCCACGGTCGAACCGTGCCCGAGCGGCGCCGCCCGCCGGCCAATGCCGACGAACCCTGACTGTTGGCTCCAATCCTGGACCTGCCTGAGCTGACTGTCTCGTAGCCTACGCTAACGCAGAACCTGTCCCTCGCCCTGTCGCGCCTGACTCAAATCACGATCCTGATCCGTGCATCTGACCTGACAGCGAACATACATACCCATCGCCAGTTCGCACCGTAACGCAAGGTGAATGTCTTCCGTCCCGGACAATATGTGCTTCCCGATGAGCCCGGGCAAAACCGCATCGCCCGCCATCCCCGTGTCATCGCGGCATCATGCCGCCCCCGTCGCCACGGATGACTCAGCTCACCAGCCGCAGGAGCCGGCGAATGTCGGGCGCGATCGCCGCAGGAAGATTCGAAGCCGCAATGGAGAATTCCCAGCGGGCCTCCCATTCCTGCGCCTTCGCGAGTCCAATTCCAGATTCGGCGCCTTCCGCCGTCTTGAAGTGCACCTGCTCCTTGTTCTTGATCATGTCCTCGCCGACCGTCTCAAGCGTCGCCCCATAGCGCGCTATCGTGTAGTCGAAGCCGATCAGCTTTCCGCCCAGCTTGTCGCGCCATACCACCAGCTTCGCATGCTCCGGTCCGCGGAATTCCTCCCGGTACCGTCCCGCCGACTCCGTGCCCGCCTGGGCCGCGGCCAGACCCGCGCTCGCGACGATGGTCTTGAAGATCTTCTGGTAGGCCTTGTCCTCGGACGCGTAATCGAAACGCACGCCGCACACCGAGTGCCGCGCCGAACAGACGTAATGGGCGAGACTGCCGCGCAGCTCCGTCTTGATGCCCCCGTGCGTCAGGGTCAGCACGCAACTGTCGCCAATGAACGCCACCGCCCCGAGGCTGATCTGGATGTGGGCTCCGCCTGAGGACATGTCCACCAGCGTTCCATGCCACTCCTTGTTTCCCGTGGCCTCATCGGAACTCCTGATCCTGATCGAGGCCCGCAAGCGGCAGTCATCGCTGACGGCGTACCGCATCTGCTTTCGCTTGGTGTCCTTGGGCTTGGTCTCACTCGAACTCATTCTGGAAGGATACGATGATGTTTTCCCGGAAAGAGCAACCGGACGTTGCGAGCCGTGACCGAAGTGCGACTTGATTCAGATTCTTTTGCCATCCTTTTCGGGCAGGCGGCCATGGGTACACTCTAAGCCTCACTCCACCAAGTCACTCCGCACGCCTTGCCAATCATTGCCCACCTTTTGGACCGCCTGCGCTGGCTGGAGCTTCGGTCCAAGCTCTCCAATCCGCAGGCTCTCAAGAATTCCGGGTTCGGCACCCGCAATTCGCCTTGGGGCCCGCTGGCTTCCCGAAATTTTCCCATGCTGCCGTCGGAAGGCATCTTAGCCAATATTCGGAGCGATGCCCGATGGTGGCGATCCCGCAATCGGGTGATCGTTCCGCCATGAACATCCGTCCCGCCCGCTCGCCTTTCGTTACCGCGAAGATGTCAGTCACGCGACTGGCCATCGTCATCGGGTTCTCGGTCGCAGCCCTGGCCGGGATTCCGGCCGTCCGCGCGCAGACTGCAACCGATGCATCCTCGGAACTGCGCCGTGGAGACCAGCACTTCCTGCGGGATTTGATCGAGCGGACAGAGCAGAACCTGGCCGCGGCCAAAGTCGCCCAGTCTGACGCCGGCGATCCCCGGGTCCGCCGGTTCGCCGCCAGCCTGGCCGACCGCGACCAGGATCTCGACCGGGAGTTGACCGGGTTCGCGAACGCCCATCACTTCGTCTCCGGCATACCGGCGGCGTCGCGCTGGAAATGGTCGGATGAATTGCGCAAACGAAGCGGCTCCGAATTCGATCGCAAATTCCTGGGCCGGGCGATCGACGCCCACGAGGAACTGCTCGGAGCGCTCAAGGATGCCGCCGACGATGCGAAGGATCCGGCATTGCGCGCGATCGCCCAGAGTCGGGTCTCGCAGTACAAGCAAATGGTGGAGCAAGCCGAGGAGTTGAAGGGGTCCCTCTAGGATGCTCCGCCCGCCACGGCGGCGGACCAACTACCGAGCGGTCGGGTACGCCGAGGTGAAAAACCTGTCGACGGTTTGATTGAAGTCGTCGGCGTGCTCCTGCAGCGTCGCGTGCCCGGAATTCGGCACGACCCAGAGCGCAGCGTGGGGCAGGCTGCGATAGATTTCCACGGTGTGATCGAGCGAGATCAGGTCGTGGTCGCCGCAGATGATCAGCGCCGGACAGGTCACCGCCTGCAGGGCCGCATCCGGGATGTGGGGCTCGAGCCAATCGAGTAGAAAGAGTTTCCGGTCGTTCCTTTCCTTCGGCGTCGTCCCCACTTTGTCCTTGCCGCGCTCGTATTCCTCGCGGTCCTGCTGCCAGACGCCCGCGGCAAAAGCACTCGCCTCCGGCCGCAGGTTGGCCCCGGTGGCCGCCAGGCGGATGACCTTCCCCGGATGACGCATCGCCAGCAGCAGCGCCGTGATCCCTCCGTCGCTGAAGCCAATGACATAGGCCTTCTCGATGTGCAGCTCGTCGAGCAGGGCGGCGAAATCATCCGCCATCATCTCGAACGTCAGGGCCGCGCCGTCGTCGCGCGATTTCCCCTGCGCGCGGCTGTCCGCGGCGATCACGCGATACTTGGCGGCGAAGTAGCCGATGTTGTCCTTGAACGACGCGATGCTGCCGCCGTTGCCGTGGATCATCAGCACCGGCGGGCCGCGGCCGTAGATCTCGCAGTACAGCTTGATGCCGTGAATCTCGTGGTAGGTTCCGGCCGCCGGATTGTCGCCGTACGGCACCGCGTGCTCCGCGGCGGCCGCCATCGTTGTCCACCCCAACAGGACCAGCAGAAGGCGTTTCATGGACCCCACGGCTTAGCCGGTGACTCCCATCCCGAACAGACAATTTCGTCATCCGCGGATGGGGCCGGCGCGCCGGCGCTGACCGGTTCGTGGGTCCCCGCGGGCGCGGCCGATGGTCCGGCGGCATCAACCCATTATCATGCTGGTCACCAACCCATCTTCGCCACCGGACGTTCTCCGGTTTTTGCGCCCGGAGCAAACATTCAGGCTCCCGACCGGATGGCGCCTGTCGGCCAAGGTACACAAAACCCCATGACGCACCTTCCGATTTTCCCGCTCACGTCCCGACTGGCCGCCTTGGTCGCCAGCATAGGATTGTTGTCGTCCTGTGCCACCGCGCGCCAGCCCGAGGCGATGTCAATTTATTCGCCGCCGCCTCCGCGCCTCGGTTCCGCGCCAATCTCCGCCTATGACGCCTACGCGGCAGCAACCAATCTTCCCGCCCACCGCAGCTCCGACCTGCTCGCCGCCTTGGTGGCCGAGGTCGCGGCCAATCCCTTCCCTCGGCCGATCCAGCGCGAGTCAATCGCTTCGGTTTCACCGGCGTCGAAATAGGCCGACGTTTCCCCCTCTTCCGACTGCGAGTCCAGGGAGGGGCATGGCCGCACCGGGGAACGATCCCGGGCGGGAGCTTTGGCGGAGTTCCTTCGCCACGACCCCGGCTTGCCCCGGCCGCCTTCTTGCGGCTGTCTTTCGCCATGCCCCATCAACCTCCCTGCTTCGCCCTGCTCGCGGCGGCATTGCTGACGGTGTCGGCCTTCGCCGCGTCCGCGTCGCCCCAACGTTACTGCAATCCCCTGCCCTTGCCGGATTACCCGGTCGGACGGCTCGTGCGCGATCTCGCGCCGGGGGCGCCGAACGAGATCGCCGGGCTATGGCTCTCCGAAACCACCCAGCAATATCGCGAGCTCGCCGACCCCTCCGGCCTGTGGTTCGAGGGGAAATGGTATCTTTACCCCTCGGTCGACATGGCCTGGGTCAGCGCCGACCTCGGACGCACCTGGGAACACCATCCGCTGAATGTCCGCGACATCGGTTATGCGCCGACCGTCGTCCGCCATCGCGGCCGGTTCCTGCTCATGGCGTCCGACTCCGACATCTATGCCGGCCCGTCACCACTCGGGCCTTTCGAATCGCTGGGCAAACTCCAGATGCCGGCCACCCAAGGCCTGCCGACCCAGATCGATCCCATGTTGTTCTCCGACGACGATGGCCGCCTGTTCTACTACTGGGGCTGCACGCCGAACTCGGGCCTCTGGGGGGTTGAACTCGATCCGGCCAACCCGACGCACCTCCTCGGTGAGCCGCGCGAAATGATCCCGTTTCGGCCGGACATATTTTCGTTCGAGCACGTGGGCAGCTCCAACCAGAACCCAGGCACGGGTTGGATGGAGGGCTCCTGGATGATCAAGCACGGCGGTCGCTACTACCTGACGTATTCCGCCGGCGGCACTCAGTATCGCACCTACACGATGGGCTGCTATGTGGGCACATCGCCCCTCGGTCCCTTCACGCCCCAAAAGCGCAATCCGATCTTCTGTTCCACCGCGGGACTGATCACGGGCACGGCGCACGGCTCGTTCATGCACGGTCCCGACAATTCGCTCTGGGTATTCTACACCGTCTATGCCTGCGCCGTCCATGGCTTCGAGCGTCGCGTCGGCTTCGACCGCGCCGCCATCGATGCGGACGGCAATCTCTTTGTCCCCGGCGCCACCTCGACCCCGCAACCGCTTCCGGGCGCCGCCGACACCGTTCCGTGGCTCGCGCTCAACGAAAGCGAACCGAACTTCGGCAGCTCCAGCGCACCGAATTCGGCCGGACGCTTCGCCGCCGACAATTCCCTGACCACGTGGTGGCTCCCCGCCGAAAACGATCCGCAGCCGACACTCACCGCGCATTTTTCGGCGCCGGCCGTCGTCCATGCCGCGCGTGTCGTCTGGCACGACGTCGGTCTCGACACCACCCAGGGCCGGAATCCCGGACCCTTCCGGTACCGGATCGACGCCGAAACCGAGCCCGGGGTTTGGACGACCATTGTCGACCGCAGCGCGAGCACCGATGATTTTCTCATCGATTACCGCGAGTGTTCGCCGACGACCGCGACGCGGGCGCGCCTCGTCGTCCTCGGCCATCCGCCTGGCATCCAACCCGCGGTCGCCGAGTTCACGGTCTTTGGCGTGACGCCGCGCTGACCATCGGCCAGCGGATCGCCGCACTGGCTAAACCCGGGTTTCTGGTCACGGTGCGTTGCCATGGTGCCGTTCTCGGTTCTCGACCTTTCCAACATTGTCCAGGGCGGCACGGCCGCCGACGCCCTGAATCGCTCGCGCGAACTCGCGCGGCACGTGGAGCGCCTTGGCTTCAAGCGGTTCTGGCTGGCCGAACACCACAACATGCCCGGCATCGCCAGCGCCGCGACCGCCGTGGCCCTGGCGCACGTTGGGGCGGGCACGGCGACGATCCGCCTCGGAGCCGGCGGCATCATGCTGCCCAACCATGCGCCCCTCGTAATCGCGGAACAGTTCGGCACGCTGGCTTCTCTGTTTCCCGGTCGGATCGATCTCGGGCTGGGCCGCGCGCCGGGCACGGACCAGCCGACCGCCCGCGCGCTGCGCCGGGGCGCGCGCGACGCGTCCGATGCCTTTCCGCAGGACGTGATGGAGCTGCAATCCTACTTCCAGCCCGCCGTGCCGGGTCAGGTCGTGCAGGCGGTGCCTGGCGCCGGCCTTGAGGTTCCGATCTGGATCCTGGGCTCGAGTTTGTTTGGCGCGCAACTTGCCGCGGCCCTCGGGTTGCCCTTTGCCTTCGCCTCGCATTTTGCGCCCGATCACCTGGAGCAGGCGCTGACCCTTTATCGCCAGGGCTTTCAGCCCTCGTCCGCCCTCGGCCAGCCGTATGCGATGGCGGCGATCGCGGTGGTCGTGGCCGAGACGGATGCAGCCGCCGCGCGCCTCTTCACTTCGATCCAGCAAAGCTTCGTCCTGCTTCGCCGCGGCACGCCGGTGCCGCTGCCGCCGCCGGTCGACCGCATGGATGGCCTCTGGACGCCGCTGGAACAGGCCGGCGTCGAACACGCTTTTCGCGAAGCCGTCGTCGGCTCGCCCGCGACGGTGCGGGCCGGCCTGCGCGCCTTCCTCGCCCGGACGCGGGTGAACGAACTGATGATCACGGCCGCAATCCACGACCATGCCGCCCGCCTGCGCTCGTTCGAACTCGCGGCCGAAATTCGCGATTCGCTCGAGTGATGCGACCGCGCCTCCCGGGCGGGCAAACGGAGGCGCCGGTTGAACAAATGCCGCGCGCGCCAGTCTCACCTCGGGAATGGCCGTCCCCACCGGCGCATCCGCACTACCCTCGCTCCGGTCCGCGGCCGCCGCCCTGGCCATCCTCGCCTCCGTGTCAGCGGGCGCCGACGCGCCTCCATTCGAGCTCCACGAAGCGATCAAGGCCGGCCTGCCGCACTACGACCCCTCGATCCGCGAGAAAGCGCTCGCCGATCAGGCGCAGCGGGAAGCCCGACTGGCGTCCGCCCAAGCTCCGCCCTCGCCCGCCGTGGCGCCGGCCAGCTCGGCGGCGCCCAAGGCCGGAATCCCTCCGCCGCCCCTGGGCGGACCCGCCGTGGTCAATGAGAAACCGATCGAGCTGCCCAAGATGGAAGTCCATGCCACCTATCCTCGCTTCAAACCAGTCCCGCGTATCCGGGCGGAAAAACCTCTCCAGGACATCCCCGCCGACCCCTTCGAGTCCCGGGCCGGTCGCGATGCCCGCCTGATCAAGAAACATTCCTCGAAGCTCGAGCAGATCATCGACCGCATTCCCCTGATCGGCGGCGGGCTCCTGGGCAAGGTACGGGAAGCCGAGGCGCGCGAACAAAAGGCCAAGACCATGAACGAGGTCGCCGATGCGCTCGAGTGGGACCAGGCCCTCGGTCATGACCCGGCGGAAATTAAAAAAATCCGGGACGAATACGAGAAGCTCTACTACTCCGGCCCGAGCAGCCTTGGACACTAGGGGCGTTTCGGGCCCCTATGATTTTCTTGGCGGCTTCGCATCTTGGCGTGAGACTTCTCCGCGAACGACGCCCATGCGACTCCCGAGGATGATCTTCCTTTTGGCCTTGGTGGCCGGCTGCGCCAAGCCGCCGGACCTGTCCCAGACGTTGGTCAAGGCCGGCAGCGCGGACGAGCTCGCTGCGTTTCGCGCCGACCTCGGCAACCGATTCACTGCGGACCAGCTCAAGGACTTCGATACCGCGACCAAGGAATTGCAGCTCGACGCCATGAGTCATGGCATCAAGGCGGCCGCCGACCGTGAGACCGCGATGCTTCGGGCCATCGACGGCCGGACCGTCGGCCAGGCCCTCGTCGCCGGCTGGCAGGCACGCCACCGCCGGCTCGAGGGCGAAACGAAGCAAATCTCCGAGCTGCTCGCCTCCGACCTCAAAGCCCGCGACCAAGCCGTCGCGAAGGGCCGCTCGCCCTCGTCCGCCGTGGAGACGCACATTCAGAACGAGCAGGAGATCCTCGCACGCCTGAATCGCGATCTCGCGGCCACTGACCAGCAGCTCGCGGCGTGGGGCGCCCGCCCCTCCCATTGACCCACTTTGCAGAGGGCGTGTCTTGTGCTCGCCCGGACTGGAGGCGGGGCGATTGGCCCCGCGAATATTCCCAGCGAGCGGCAAGCCGCGGGACTGAGGGTCCCACCTCCATGGGCACTCAGCCCCAGCCCATGCGCGCCGGTTCCGGGGCGCCTCCGGGGCTGCTCACGCCAGCTTCGCCGCGAGCGAGATTTTAGCGTTGAGGAGGCGCGAAATCGGGCAGCCGGCCTTGGCCTTGGCCGCGATCTCGTCGAACTTCGCCTGGCTGATGCCGGGAATTTTCGCCGTGAGCGTCAGGTTCGAGGCCGTGACGGTCCAGCCGGCCGGTGGAACGTTGTCGAGGCTGACCTCGGCCGTGACGTCGAGCCGCTCGGGCGTGAAACCCGCCTCGCCGAGCATGGCCGAGAGCGCCATCGCGAAACAGCCCGCGTGGGCCGCGGCGATGAGTTCCTCGGGATTGGTGCCGGCGCCCGATTCGAAACGGGAGCCGAAGGAGTATTCCGTGTTCTTGAGCGCACCGCCGGGAGCGGTGAGCGAGCCTTTGCCGGTTTTGAGCGAGCCTTGCCAGACGGCGGAAGCGGTACGTTTCATGCGTGTAGGGGTTTGTGCCCTCCAGCCAAGCCACCCGCGCGAAAGAGGCAAACCGCGACTGCGGATGGATGGATCCGCCTCCCGATGGCCCTACTTCGCTTTCTCCACCTCGACGGCGAAGGCGTAGTCGGGACCAAACATGTTCGAGCGGAAGACCACGTACTTCAGGTCGGGCGTGAACGTCGGGTTGGGTTCGAGCCGGTAATTGTGTTTGGACATGTTGACGAGCTTCTCGGACTCGAGGTAGCCGCCTTGGATCAGGTTCGCGCCGAGAGTGTCGTCCCCCGGAACCCGATGCGGCCGGAACAGGAAGATCCACGGCGAATGGTTGTCGCCGTCGCCACAGAACATCTTCCCATCGGGCGAGGAGTTGTCATGGATCGACGACTCATCCGGCGCATAGGAGAGCCACTCGCGCGCGCCGGTGGCGACGTTGACGCTGGCGATGAAGCTCACGCGGCCATGATAGGGATAGTGCAGCTGATAATACACGGTCTGGCCGTCGGCCCCCCACCACTCGTGCCCGGCGATTTCCATTTTCATGTGCCGCTGGTGCATCAGCTGGTTGTGCGTGCCGTCCGTCCGGATCGTCCAGATGCGATCCACCAGCCACCAATGGCCTTCGTGGCAATAGAGCAGCAACGTCGGGTCCGTCGGCGAGAACTGCAGGTGATTCAACCAGTTCGTGTCGTGCTGGAGCAGCGGGTTGATCGTCCCCTTCTTCAGGTCGAGCGTGAACAGCGTCATCGGCAGCTTCGCCGCCAGCCGGCGCGTCATCATCTCGCCCTTGTTGGCCGGCTCGCCGAGGTTCGTCGGCGACATCCGCCCGGGCGCCTGCCGCGGCGTTCCGTCATAGGCGCCACCGGCGTGGGCCTCGCCTTCGACGAAGGTGCCGGCGCCGAGCGTCTCGTCGGCGTTGATCGTGACGATGCTCGCCCGCGGGGGCAGGTCGGCCACGTGGCTGCTTTCCCCCGTGTCAAGGTTCACGCGCCACAGCGCGGAAACCTGCGGCTGTCCGCCCGGTTGCGAATAGTAGAGCGTGGCGGTGTGCGTCGCGACGACGATGGCCCGGGCCGGCTTCGGCACCACCTGGTGGGCCTCGTGCGTGGCCAGATCGAGGACCGAAATGCCCTCCGGCGTCGTGTAGACCATCCGTTTGCCGTCGGGCGTATAGGCATTGACGTTGAAATAAAAGCTGATGGAGCCGGGCTCATTCGTGAGCCGGATGACGCGGTGGCCGGTGTCGGGATCGATCCAGGACTTCGGCGGTTCCGCCGCCTGGCCGGGTCCGGCCGCTCTCAATCCGAGGGGCCCGAGGGCGATTACGCATGCCAGCAACGTCAGACGGCGGAGCTCGATCGTGGATTTCATGAGGCAGGAGGGATGATTGCCGTGCACGGAATGCCAACCGCCCCGCGAAAACCAATCATACCGCTACGGACAGTTCGCGTCCGCCGTCACGCCAAAGCTCCATCTCGTCCGGCCATCTGGCTGGGATTTCATCATCCCGCCGCCGGCGAATTCAGTCCGCCAGCGGTGGAGTTGCCGGCCGGCCCATGCGCTGGTCGGCCCATTGGATGAACCACTTCATGTTCGACCGGTCCTCGTGGCCGCCGGTGTGCTGCCGCCAGGCGAGGTCGCCATCGAGCAGGTTGGTTTCAGGCGGCGGCTTTTGCACTGTGCGATAATCCTCGGTGATGCCGAGGTCGCGGGCACCGAGCAGCCGGAACACCGGGCCGGCCGCCACCGTGGCCATGAAGCTGCCCTGCTGGTCAAGCCAGTTGGCATCGCCTTTTTCCGGCACGCCGTAGCTGATGAATGTCGGCCGCGGTGCGCACAGCGCGATCAGTTCGTGCGCATCAACGGGGATGTCGCCGGCGTTCTTGCTGCCGAACACCGCATCCGCTGCACCGTATTTGATGAAATTGCCCGCCATCCAGTGATAACTGTAGGTGCCGGTGAGATTCTCGACGGCCTCGCCGAAGTCCCGCCGGTGCGGCTTGGCGCCGCCCTCCCCTGACGACCCGACCAACACGAACGCGAACCGCGGCTCGAAGGCCATCGTGACCAGCGCGGCCTTCCCGTACCGCGACACGCCCTCGATGCCGACATGCTTGGCGTCAACCGCCGGCAGCGTCTCGAGGTAGTCCAATATCCGCGCCGCGCCCCACGACCAGGCGCGCAACGAACCCCACTGCTCCGGCGTGCGCCGCTTGCCGTGGTTGGTCAGCCCGATGATGCCCATCGTCAGCCCGGCGCCGCTGTCGGCCTGGATCGAACCGGTGTTGATGGAAACGTAACCCCAGCCGTCCGCGATCAGCCTCTCCTCCGAGGTCGGCCCGGCCGGCGGGGTGAAACCGGGAAAACGCGGCGGCGCCTCGCCCGGCATCGCACCCCAGCCGAACATTTCCAGCACCGGCACGGGACCCTTGGCGTCGGCCGGCAGGACCAAGACCGCGCGGATATCCACGGTGATGTCCGGGGCGGCGGAATTATCGACATGCCCGACGAGCCGGCGTGCGACCACCGGATGATCGCCCACCTTGGTGTTGACCGTCTCTTCCACTTTCCAGGTGACGCCCGGGACGCCCGCCGGGATACGACCGATCACCTCGCGCTCGAAATCTTCGACGATCTCGGGCCGGCGCTGATGCCACCACATCTCCGGCGTCGTGACCTTGGTGCCATTCTTCAACATGAGCGGGTCGGGCCAGTCGGGAAACGGGTTGGCCTTCGCTTGGTCGTAATTGGCCTGGTTCGGCGTGCCCGGCTTCGTGTCGCCATTGCGCCCGGGTCGCAGCGTCTTGATGCCGAGCTGGCGCATCATGTCGGCGTGGTCCTCGTTCGTCAGCTGGCCGAGAAAGGCGCGATCCTCTGGCGTGAGCTGGAAGAAATTCTTCGCGAGCACGGCGGCGAGCTTCGGCGGCGCGGCCGGGGCCGGCACGGCGGCGGCCGGGCTCTGGGCGCGCGCCAGCGCGGCGCAAATCAACAAGGGCAAAAGCAGTCGCAGGTTACGGGGCATGACGGAAGGGGCGTGGAGGGTTTCGGGCGGGCGATCGCCGCAAGGCGAGCCAGCCTCCATCGTAATCATTGTGCCGATTGCGTCCAGCGGCCATCCCGCCGGCGGCGTTCTAACTATGTGATCCGATGGATGGCGTTCAGGGCGCCGCCGGATCGTCCGCCGCGACCGGATCGAGCAAGTGCCCCGACGTGCGCGCCGCCACCAGCATGATCACGCCCGCGCCGCCGACCAGCCCGGCGTGCAGCAGCCAGAAGTTGAAACCCGACATCTTCTCAACCAGCCCGCCCAGCCAGCCGACGAAGAAATTACACATGAAAAGATGAAGGTAATAGATACCCATGATCGTGCCTGCGACGGATTTCGGGGCGGCGCGGACATACAGCGCCAGGCCGACTGGAAACACGTTGGCGAAGCCGATGCTGTTGAGGAGCTCGAACCCCAGCACCCAGCCGATGCCGGCCTTCTGTCCGGGCGCGTGCGCGATGGCCGCCATCGCGAGGCAGGCGGCCCCGAGGGCGCTGATCCCGAGGCCGAGCGTGATCTTGATCACCTCGCTGGGTTCCTTGAAGCGCTTCGCCCACAACCGCCAGAAGGCCACGGCCCCGACGAGGCACGAGACGCTCACCACCGCGTCCAGCGTGATCAACCATGACGTCGGCATGGTCTGGCCGAAGAACACGAGGCTGACGTGGTCCGGCACCCACACCAAATAGGCGTTGAAGATCTCCTGGTTGCCCACGGCGCCAATGGCGAGCACCGGCAGCAGCACGATGAGGAGGGCGATCGCCTTGAATTCGTCGCGCGTCAGCCCCGCGACCTTCGCGCGCTGCGTCGGCGTCGACCGTCTTTCCTCGCGCGGCAGCCACTTGCGGCCGGAGAGATAAATGATCAAGCCGAGCACCATGCCGACGCCCGCGGCGCCGAAACCCCAGTGCCAGCCCACCTTTTCGCCCAGCGTGCCGGTTACCAGCGGGGCGATGATCACCGCGGCGTTGATGAACAGGTAATAGATCTGGAAGGCGTCGGCCCGGCGCAGGTCTTCCGGCGCGTAGAGGTCGCCCACCTGGCTCGCGAGGTTGCCCTTGAAGCAACCGACCCCGGTCAGCAGGCACAGCAGGGCGAACAAGAACGAGTAGTCGAACGCCATCAGGAAATGACCCGCCGCCATCAGCACGGCCCCCAGCGTGACCGTCTTCGTCCGGCCGAGCCACCGGTCGGCCACGAATCCGCCCGCAATCGGCGTCAGATAGACGAGGCCGGTGTAGAGGCCGAAGATGGCGGAGGCCTGCGCCACGATGCTCATCGGCTGGCCGCCACCGTAAACCGACTCGAGGAAACGGCCGAAGACGCCGATTCCGACGATGTTCTCGACGTGCCCCGGCAGCAGCAGCTGCCTGGTCATGTAGAGCACCAGCAGCGTCTGCATGCCGTAATAGGAGAATCGCTCCCAGGCTTCGGTGAAGCCGAGGTAACCAAGTCCGCGGGGATGGCCGAGAAACGCCCGGTCGGCGGCCGCGTCGTGGCGTGGAGGAGTCGGACTGTCGCTCAAGCCTTCACCATCGACAATGCCCGCCGCCTTGGCAAGCGGGCAAGTCGGCGCCGCCGCCTTGGCGGCAGCGAGGCGAGACCATCCGTCCCGCGGAATCTCTTGCTGGCCTTACTCCCGCAGTTCGATCGCCCCATCTCGTCGCCAGATCACCGCAGCTGGATTTCACCGACCGTCCGGCCCGGCGCGAAATCGCGCCCCTGGCGCGCGATCTTCCGCACGCATACGCGGGCCTCCTCGACGTCCACCAGGTTGCCGCCGAGCGGACTGAAGAAGGAGCCCGTGTTGATGACGATCGGTTGCAGGCGCCAGATCCCCGGGAAATGCACGTGGCCCATCACCACCACCTGGACCGAAGGACGTTGCCCCGCGGCCAGTGCGGCCGCCCGGCCGGGCAGATCGCGCCACGACCGCAACATCGCCAGCGGCTGACGCGGCGGAAAAAATGTGTGCCAGGTCCAGGCCAGGTGCGCGGCCCAGCTGCGCGTGGTCCGGTCGGGAAAATGCGATTCCCTCCGGGCCACCTCGCGCGCCACGCGGATCCGGACATCCAGTTTCGCATAGTCGGCGCCAGGCATTTCGGCGATGACCTCCGCGACCTGCCGCGCAAGCACGTCCCGCTGCCGCGCCCAGGGCGTCAGGTCGTCGAAGCACACGTCGCCATGGGTCACCCAGATGCGGTCATCCGCGAGCATGAGCTCGTGCGTCTCGCTGATATCGGGATCGTGGTTGCCGGTCACGAACACCACGCGGGGCACGCGGGCACGAAAATAAGCCTGCATCGCCGCCAGGTTCGCGGCGGTGACGCCCCGGCGCATTTCGCAAGTGTCGCCGTTTAGCACGAGCGTTTCCACCCCGGCCAACAGCGGCTCGAGCTGCGCGAGGTCGCGCACGAGCGTCCGCGCGTCGAAAAGATGCAGGTCGGAAAGGATGCGCAGCATCGGCCCATGCAAGCACGCCCGCCCGCTCCGGCAATCCTCGAACCCGCCGCGCCGGACCGCCGGAAATCGGGCCCACCGGAAGCGCGGTCAACGCCGCTCGAGCTCGGCGGGCGAAACCAGCCAGCGCACCGCCCAAGTGCGGCCCGTGCGCTCGAGCACCAGCACGGCGCATTTCTTCAAGATCACGCGCGGCTTGTCGCGCTCGCCGCCCAGCAGCAAGGTCGCGAGTGAACTCAGGTGCGGCTCGTGGCCCACGACCGCCACGGCAGCGCGCGCGCGCCGCAACTTTCCAGCCGCGACCGCCGGGTCGACCAAGGGCTTCAGCGCGCCCATTTCCGCCAGCCGGACTTTCCCGCCCAGTTCCCGCGCCAACTGCCGCGCCGTGTCCCGGGCGCGCCGCAGCGGGCTGTACTTGATCTCCCTCGCCTCGAACAATCCGGCCTGCCGCAGGAACGCCGCCATCCGGCGCACCTGGCGACGGCCTTTGGCGCTCAACGGGCGCGCGAAATCGTCCTCGCCGTCCTCGGCGTGGGCGTGGCGAATAATGTAGAGCAACATGGGCTCACCTTAGTCGCGGGCGAAACTCCCCGCAAGCGCCGCCCCGCTCGTCCGGCGCAGAAAAGGAGTGCGTCCGACCCGGGCGTCGATTCACTGGCTCGAAGTCTTCCCGCCATGCCATTGCCGACCAAGGAAGCGGCGGCCGCGCTGCTGCACCAACATGTCTCCGACGACTACCAGCGGCTTCACGCGCAGATGGTGGCCACCGCCCTGGAGGGCTACGCCAACCACTTCAACGCCCTGGCGGCGCAAAACATGCCGGGCGAAGCCGCCGGCCTGCAGCACATGCGGGACTCGCATCCCGCGTTCGTGCCGGAGGGCGTCCGCCGCGCCGCCCTCGAGGACGCGCACCTCTGGTATGTCACCGGCCTGCTGCACGACCTCGATTTTCAGGAACATCCTGAAAGCCATCCGGGCCCCTCGCTGCAGTGGTTCAAGGATTGGGGGTATCCCGAGGAGCTGATTCACGCCGTCGAGGCCCATGCCTACGGTTACCATGGTTTCAAGACGCTGCCGCGGACCCGGCTCGCCGCCGCCTTGCTCGCGTGCGATGAGATCAGCGGCATCTTCTATGCCTATCGGAAAATGAACCCCGTGCCGTACGGGCAGATGAAACCCGCCTCGATCCGGAAGAAGTTCAAGGAGCCCGCCTTCGCCGCTAAGATCGACCGCAGCGTCATCCAGCTCGGCTGCGATCACCTCGGTGTCCCCCTCGACGAGCACCTCGCCAACCTCGTGCGGTTTCTTGCGCCGCTGCACTGAGCGGCTGCCCGGCGCGCAAAAAAACAAGGCCGGCCCGCGCCGGGCCGGCCTGGATCCTCGCACGACCACCGTTCAGCTCTTGGCCGTCGCCACGGGCGCCTTGGCCTTCCGGGCTTTCTTCGGTTTGCCCGCGACCGGCGCGGCCGGAGCCGCCGCGGGCGCGACATTCACCGCCGCGATCGGGTTGGGCGGGGTCGGAATGGCGGCGGGGGCCGGTGGCACCGCGGCCGGAACTGGAGATTGGACGTTAACGGGAGTTTCGTTGGTATTCATGTTATGATTTTTGCGTCGGCGAACATCGGTCGCCGACGCCAACCAAGCTACGACTGTTGCCCCGCTGGCACGCCGCAAAGATTGCATTTCATCGCGCAACGGTTGTGCGCGGCAAGCTGTCACGGTTTGCGCTGATGTGTCGCACCTTCGCGCAAACCCGTCTGCGCGCAGGAGCTTGCGCGGCCGCGTCAGTGATTCGCCGGCAACCCCCACTCCAGGAACGCCGGCAACGCGCCCGCCCACGTCGCTTCGTTGTGCCTGCCCCCGTTAATTTCCACATACGTGAAATCCGTGCCCCGGCGATAGCCGCGTCTTTCCAGTTCCGTCAGCAATTCCGTCGTGTCCTGGATGGCGTCAATGACGCCGTTGCCGTCGCGATCGTCGGTCTCGTCCTTGGTGCCCGCCTCGAACCACAACCGCAGCCGCGGGGGCGACACCGTCTCCCGCACCAGGCGGTGCACGAGGCGCGACTGCTGCTTTGCCGCCGGGCCGGTGTCGTCGCCGCGCCACCAGAGCGCGCCGGAAAACACACCGACGAAACCGAAAATCTCCGGATGCCGCCAAGCGAGGTCGAAAGCCGCCAGGCCGCCGAGCGAGGCTCCCATCACGCCGGTGCGCGCCGGCGCCAGCTCGAGGTGATAGCGTTTCACCACGGCCGGCAGGACGGACTTGAGCACGGCTTGTTGAAATGCCGCCGCGAGTTTGCCGCGGCCGGCATAGTCGAGCCGTTCCACGAGGCCGTACTCGTCCAGCCGCGCCTCACCCGCCGGAATTGCGACGACCAGCGGGGCCTCGCGACCGGTGAGCGCGGCGAGGGATTCGTCGAGACGCCAGGCTGTCATCATCTGCCCGTCCAATGCGATGATCACCGGCGTGGTGGCGTGCACGCCTCCGGGTGGCAGGTGAATCGTGATCTCGCGCGACGCCAACGAACCGAAGTCGAGGCCGCGCAGCGTCTCGATCGGTGCGGCTCCGGCCGGACCGAGAACCACGAGGATGCCCAAGGCGAGGCTGGCGGGACAGTGGCGCATGGTGGCCTTGTGCCCGCACGCGCCGCCGGACGCAAGGCGCCGCCGGAGCAGGCCGAGCCGGCGGGATCAGGCGCATGGTGCAGCAGGTAACGTGCTCCGCGCAACTGGAGCGCCGCGCGGAAAGTAGTAGTTCACCGGAGTCCGTTTTTCCCGGGGCGGGGAGCCGTACGGCCCGGCAGTCGCGCCTCGGTCACGTCTGGCTGACGGGTCTGTTACGTAAAATCAAATGTCTTGCGGAACGCACGGAATCGCCGCGCGGTCGAGGCGCGGGAAGAGGACCGATGCCGGCTGATCGAGCCGTCACCGCCAGTCCCGTCCACGAAATCAAACCAAGGAGAGAACATGAACCACATGCCTCGGTTGCCAGACGGCAGCCATTCGCGCTCCTCCAGCGCCTCCCGGACGCAAGACAATCCAACCGGCTCCGGCTGGGAAGCAACTCGCCGCGTGCGCGGCCGGCCCACGATCGGGGCGCTCGGCGCGCTGATGGCCGCTGTCGCCTTCGGCCCGGTTCCCGCCGCGCTGGCGCAGCACCGCTATCAACAGACCAATCTTGTCTCGGACGTGCCCGGCCAGGCGGCCGCCACCGACAGCAGCCTGGTGAATCCCTGGGGATTGTCCCGCAGCGCCACGTCGCCGTGGTGGGTGGCCGACAACGGCACCGGGCTTTCCACCCTCTACAACGGCGCCGGCGTCAAACAGGCCCTCACCGTCAGGATCCCGCCGGCGGACGGGTCGGACGCGGACGGCACGCCCACCGGCACCGTGTTCAATGGTTCGGCCGATTTTGAGGTCGGACCCGGGAAGCCGGCCCGCTTCCTTTTCGCCTCGGAAGAAGGCACCATCGCCGGCTGGAACCCAACCGCCAATCCGACCGCCGCCATCACCATGGTCAACAGCACGACCGGCGCCGTGTACAAGGGCCTGGCGCTCGCGCAGCTCAACGGGGCCAATTTGCTCTACGCCGCTGATTTTCACGGCGGGAAAATCGAAGTTTTCGACAAGGACTTCCATCCGGTCAACCTGGGTCCGGCCACGTTCCGCGATCCGCGCGTACCGGCCGGCTACGCGCCGTTCAACGTGCAGGCCATCGGCGACCGAATCTTCGTCGCGTATGCCAAGCAGGACGCCGACAAGGTCGACGAGGTCGCGGGACCCGGACGCGGCTTCGTCACGGCCTACGGCCCCGACGGCTCGCTCCGCCTGCGCCTGCGCTGGGGCCCTTGGTTCAATGCCCCGTGGGGGCTCGCCTTGGCCCCGGCGAATTTCGGCCGGTTCAGCAACATGATCCTGGTCGGCCAATTTGGCAGCGGTCGGATCGCCGCGTTCGACCCGGCCCGCGGCGAGTTTCGCGGCTATGTCCGGGGCGCCGATCACCGCCGCCTGGAAATAAATGGGCTCTGGGCGCTGGCCTTCGGCAATGACGCCAACGCCGGGCCGGCCAACACCTTGTTCTTTACCGCCGGCATTGACGATGAATCGCACGGACTATTCGGCACGATCACGCCGTTGACCGACCAGGGTGACGATGATCAGGAGGCCGCGGAGCAACACGCCGACCAGGAAGACGATGGCGATTGACGACGACGACGCCCGCAGGCCGGGCGGTGCGCCCGGCCGGAATCGTCATGTCAAATAGGTGGCGACCGCGCCATGCGCGGCGGCTCAGGGCCGGGAGCGAGCCCTGGGCCGCCTTTTTTGTTTTGTCCGGATTCCGGGCCCCGCCTTACTCGCGCAATGCAATTCGGATTCGAGATCTACCCCGAGCACCGCGCGATCCTCGTGCGGTGCGCGGGGAACTTCACGATGGAGGATCTGCTTTCCACGCCCCGGCGCATCTGGGCCGATCCCCGCTATTCCCCCGATTTCGCCGGGCTGGTCGAAATCACCGATGCCTCGCTCCGGATCGACATGAACGACCTGCGGACCCTGACGACTTTCCTCGCGCGCGAACCCGCCACCAGCCGGGCTCCCTGGGCCGCGGTGACCGACCTGCCCGTGGCAATCGCTTGCAGCTTTGTCTATCGCAAGGCCATGCGCCGGCGCCACGCCTTCGAGGTTTTTTCCAGCCGCGAAGCCGCCTGCAATTTCCTGAAGCTCGATCCCGCCATCTTCGCCTCGGCCGGGCCGCCCGCGGCCGCCTGACGCCGGTCAGTGCTTTGGCCGCAGCTTCTGCTCGCGAAAACACTCGGCGCACATCCCGTGCGTAAACTGGATCTGGCTGCGGGAGGCGAAGTATTCCTCCACCTGCTGCCAGTAGCCGTCGTCGTCGCGGACCTTCTTGCACCAGGAGCAGATCGGCAGCAGCCCCGAAAGCGCCTGCACCTCGGCCCGGGCGCTCGTCAGCTCCTCATGGCGCTGCTGCAGCGTCGCAATCAGGATGCTCACGAACAGCGCAACCATGAAGAAGCTCACCTCCAGGTCGCCCACGATCTGCAACACGTCCGCGGCCTCCTGCCAGTCGCGCAGCGCAAAGAACACCGCCAGGATCACCCGCAGGCAGTGGAACACGCCGTGCATGAGGAACGCCTTGGCCGGCGACACCAGGGGCTGCCAGAAAAACCGCGGCGCCGCCTCCAGGACCCGCGCCGAACCGAGCGAAAGTCCCGCCCAGATGACGCCGTTGAAAACCATGCGCCACTCGGAATGCGGGCTCCATACCAGGAACGCCACCAGGCCGGCGCCGTGGACTGCCGTCACCGCCGCCACGAGCCGCCAGCGGCGCGGCACGCGGCCGATCCACTCGGCCCCGATGAACAGCGCCGCCTGGCCGACCGTGACCAGCAGCGTGGGGATCACGCGCCCGATCCAGGGCGGCAGCGCCGGCCGGCCGGCGAACAGCACGTCGGCGAAGGTCATCACCCAGGCGGCTATCATCCAGTAGCGCATCAACGGGGATCGACCCTGGCGCCAGTAATGGGTCATCAGGCAGGCCAGGATAACACCAATGATGATATTGGTAAGGTAGATTACGCTCTCCTGCGCCATGCGCCCCGATGATGCGCGGAACCGGAACCTTGGGAAGCGATTTCTGGCCCGGCCGCAGTGGGCGCCGCCCCGGTCAGGGCGAGAATTGCGATTGCGCCGACCTTCGGCGCGGGCTAGGCAATCAGGCGTCGCGCGCCTTTGCGCGGCGTCAACCCGTCCAACCAACATGCCCCCCGTGAATCGTTCCGTTCCCCGCCCGTTCCTCCCCTTGATCGCCGCCCTGCTCTTCGCGACCGCGGCTTCGCTCGCCCCCGCTGACGAGGCCAAGCCCGCCGCCGCCAAGTCGACCATCCGCATCAACGCCGGCGCGTCCGCCGACCTGAAGGATGCCGAGGGCAACCTCTGGCTCGCCGACCAGGGCTTCGTCGGCGGCGACGTCATCGAGCGCGACAGCGACATGAAGATCGCCAACACCACGATCCCGTCGATCTACCACACCGAGCACTACGGCATGGACAGCTTCTCGCACAAGGTGGCGAACGGGAAATATACCGTGAAGCTGCATTTTGCCGAGACCTACGAAGGCGTCGACGGCCCGGGCCAGCGCGTGTTCTCGTTCGACGTCGAGGGCCATGAGTACAAGGACTTCGACGTTTTCGTGAAGGCCGGCGGCGTGCAGCGCGCCTACGTCGTGACGGTCGAAGTTGAGGTGACCGACGGCAAGCTCGACATCACCTTCAAGAGCAACGTCGAGAATCCCGAGATCAACGGGATCGAGATCATCCCGGCGGCCTGATCTTCGCGGCCGGCGCCGCTCAGCGGCGCCGGCCCGGTTTGCCTCCCCTCGTTCCCGCGCTCCCCGCCGGCGGGGAGACGCGGCGCCGAACCACGCCGGCGACCGAAGCCTGCGGCCGGAACTGAAGCCGCTCAGGCCGCGAGCGCGGCGCGCGCGCGCACGTGGGCGATCACGAGCTGCGCCGCCTCGGGCAGCGGCACGAGCGCGGTGTTGATCACGAGATCGTAGGCGGCGGAGTCGTCGACCGGCGCATTGTAATGCGCATATACGAATCGCCGGCGGGCGGCGTCGCACCGGGCGTTGCGCCCGCGCGCCTCGGCCTCGGTGGTTCCGAATCGCTGCGCGTAATATTTTGCGCGGTTCTCGACCGGCGCCACGAGCCGCAGGTGCACCCCGCCGGGGATGCCGGCCGTCGCGAAGTTGGCCCCGCGCCCGACGAGGATCACGTGGCCCTCGGTCGCCAGCTGGCGCATCGTTTCCTTCGTCTTCTCCATCAAGTCCCACAGGCTGGGATGGCGGCCGACGATCTCGCCGATCGTCGCGTTCACCTCGGACACCCGGTCCTCGGGGAGAAAATGCGCCAGGTCCTCGGGCAGGTGGTGGGATTTCAACATCTGGTTGACGATGTTGCCGCCGAAGATGGTCCACGGCTTTCCCGCCGGCGTCCCGGCGTTCAGCTGGGCGGCAATCAGCTGCGCGAGTTCCGAGCCGCCGGCGCAGGACTGCCGGGCGATCGTGATAAAGGGCGCCGGCGGTTTCACCCAGGGCGGGCGCGAACCGTGCATCTGCGCCGCAAAATAGCCGCCAGCATGGCTCAGGGACAGGTCGTCATTCATGTGCGTGGAAGTTTGGGGCCATCGGGAGCCGAGGCCGGGCGGTGAAGGCCTGGCTTAATATAGCACATCTCGTGCCCCGCGTCTGGCCGGTCTCTGTCATCAAGGGGGTGCCACAACGGCGCGGTCAGCACGGCACAGGCCGGCCACCAGCAGGGCGACGCCGGTCAGCGCGAGAGCCTCGAACGCGCCGTCGAGTTCGAGGGCACTGCGCATGCTCACGGCCCGCGGCACGTGCACGAGCAGGATCCAGAGGAAGATCATCAACGCCACCAGGAGCGCAACCGGCCGCGCGATGCTGCGCACGGCGAGTCCGAGGCCGCCGGCCACCAGCGCCACGCCTGCAACGATCGTCCAGAACCGCCGGCTTGGCGGAATCCAGGCGGGAACCAGGGTATCAACGAATCCCGCATACGCGAAATGTTGCGCGCCGCAGACGACGAGAAAGATCGCCAGGAAAATCCAGGCCGTTCCGCCGCGCGCGCCCGCGATCGCCAGCACGCCGCCCAGCATGGCCAGCACCTTGCACGGATTCGTCCAGAGGTAGCCCGTCCCCGGCTGGCCCAGCGCCGGCGGGAGCTGGATCGCCGCCAAGACAAACAACAACAACGTCGCGATCGCCAGGGCCGCCGTGCGCACCCGGTAGCCGGACAAAATTGCGAGCCCGGCGCCCACCAGCACGAGGCTTCCCATCCACCGCCATGGGGCGGGCCAGGACATCCACGCCGGCACCACCGGCACGAGTCGAACGAACGAACCCGTGAACAGCTGCCGCAATCCCGACGCGATCGCCGCCACTGCAAACAGGCGTCGCCCGAGGGTTTCGATTCGTTCCATGGTTCGCGGCGTGGATGTTGTCGCGCCTCGCGGCACGACGACCGCATAACACCGCCCGCCGCGCGACTCCTTCGAATAATTCTCGTGCCGGCGCCCACCCGGTGGCTGAATCCGGGTGTCATGCGCCGTTGGTCCCATGCCGGTCTCGCTTCCACGCTGCTGGTCGCACTGGGTTGCGGTGGAACCACCGCCATCGCCGGGACCACGGAGGTTTGGCGGCCATTCTCCGCCGACAGTCCCTGGAACCAGCCCGTGGCGGCCGGCGCCAAGACCGACCCGGCGTCGAGGGCGCTGATCGACGACCTCGCCTCACGCGGCGCGCTCCACCTCAACATCGCCGAGTGGTCGATCCCGGTCTACTTCGTGGATGCCGACCGGACTCCGCTCCGGGACGTCGGCGACTCGCGGCCCGGTGTTTTCGGGCGCGGGTTCGAGTTTCCCCGCCGGATACCGATTCCCGACGATGCCGTGGCGTCGCCGCCGGTCGGCGAATTCAGCGACAACCACCTGTGCATCGTCGACCGCGCGAAACAGCTCGAGTGGGGCCTGTGGGCCGCGCGCCGGGATGCGGCGGGCCGCTGGTTCACCGGCCTTGGCGCGGTGACCGATCTCGCCGGCACCGGCGTGGCGCCGCCCTGGTTCGCGTCGCGCCGCCAGCTCGATTCGCACCGGGCGCGGGCCAGTGGGTTTCCCCTGATCGCCGGACTGATCCTTCGCGACGAAATCACCGCCGGACGCGTCGATCACGCGCTGGTGTTCGCCTACGACCACTGCCGCAGCGGTTTCCTCGTGCCGCCGGCCAGCACGTCGCAGTCGGCCAAACAGGAGGCCGTCGACACGCGCGGCATCCCGATGGGCGGTCGCATCCAGCTCGATCCGGCGTGGGACGTCGCCCACTCGGCCTTGTCGCCGGCCGGCAAGGCCATCGCCCGCGCCCTCCAGGAATATGGCGCGTATTGCGGCGACTATGCCGACGGCAACGTGCTCTACGCCGAGAATTCGCCGGCGGCGGTGCAGGCCTGGAAGGGCGTGCTCGCGAGTGACACGCTGGCGGCCGTGTTCACGCCGGAGTTCATCCGCACGCATTTTCGCGTCGTGGACATGGCCAATCTCCTGCCGGGGCAAAACCTGTCAGTGCCCCCGCCCTACGTCATCGCATTCTCGGCGGAGGGCGAGATGGCGCCGGCGCGCATCAATCAGTTGGATCGAACCGTCGCCGTCGCGGTGCCGTTCGCCGCCGGCGCGACGATCACCTCGTGGGAGATTTACCCGCGGAATTCAGCGGTCGAATTCAATGGCCGGGCGATCGGATCCGGCGCGCGCATCGACCTGGCGAAGCCGGTGACCCTCACTTTGACCGCACCCGGCGGCCACGCGGCGACCTGGACAATTGTGCGGGAGGCTCGCGCCGAATAACCCAGGCCCCGGCTAGGCCTTCAGCAGGCAGCAATGCTTGTATTTCTTCCCGCTGCCGCACGGGCATGGGTCGTTGCGCCCGACCTTCGGGGCGGTTGACCGGAACGGCGCCGGGCCAAGCCGCGCCTCGCGGTTGTAGAGCCAGGTGCCATTGACCCGGACGAACTCGGCCTTCTCGTGCAGCACCTTCTCGACCCCGTCTTCCGTGCCGTAGGCCGAGAAATCCACGTGGGCCTTGTCCGGATCGGCCGTGGTCTCGTGGCCGTGCACCTCGAGTCGCGTCCAGGTGATCGGCGGCGTCCCTTCCTCCTCGACGTACGGTTTTCCCGCCGTCGGGCGATGGGACTCGTGCAGGAACTTGAAGTCGTGCACCACGTGCGCGGTGAAACGCGCTCGCATCAATTGTTCGGCATCCGTCGCCGGACGGCGCCCGGCCAACACCGGCTCGCAGCATTCGCCAAACGGTTTCCCGCTGCCGCACGGGCACGGCGCGTTGCGTTCGGGTCGGGATGAGGGCGAAGCGGCTGAAGACATCTCCCACGCCTAGCGGGTTCGCCTCGCCCGAAGCGAGGGGATTCCGTCTTCGTGGCCCAAAAGAAAAACCGCCCCGGAGGCGAACCCCCGGGGCGGCGTTATTTTCTTTTACAGGTTGCGTCGCTTGCCGTCAGCGCCGGCGATAATGTACGCCATCGCGACTGCACTCCACGCAACTATCAGGGCGATTGTCATGGGACTCGTCCTTTTTGCCGCACTAGGGCGGCGGTATGGGCCCCTTCCCTTGGCCAGGGGGTCGGAGCGGTTTTCAATCAACTGGAAGGCTCCGAGCGCCTTCCATCGCCTACGGACGATGTGCCTTCCCGGCCTGAAATCAAGCCGGCCAAAAGTAAATTTATGTACGTTGTTAACCAATGGTTAGTGCCATTATTTTACACGAAGTCCTTGGAACCCGCCGCGATCAGGATCGAAAGCCAACGTCGATGGATACCCTGCGGCCCCGAAGCGTTTTTACAGATGCATTTCTGAACTGAGGCGGAAGGCCGGAATCCACCTCGAGGCCCATGACGAATCGCTTTGCCCGAACTGCCGTTTCGTCCTGAGTTCGCAGGGTCGACCATGAAAAAACCGTCGCCCGAATCGCGCCGCCGGATGTGCACCGGGAAACGTCGCTACCGAACCCAAGGCGACGCCCTCGATGCCGCGATGATCGCCGGGGTCGAACGGCAACGCCAGGCGTATCGCTGCCAGCTTTGCGGCCAGTGGCACCTGACCTCGCGCTGAGTGCGTCGGCCGCGCGTCGTCAGGCCAGCATGCGCAGCGCGATCGTCACAAGGAACGAGCCCACGACCACGGAAAAGGTCTTCGTCGCGAACATCACCTGCACCGCGAGGCTCAGGCGCTGGTTGATGCTCACCTTCCGCAAGAGCAGCACCATCACAAACGCGCCGACCGCCTCATCGGCATAGAACAGCGTCATCATGTGCAGCAACCGGTGGCCCACGTAGCCCATCACAGCGCGGATGACGATGTCGGCCAGGGACACGAGCAACAGCCCCTTCCATGGAACATCAGAGTTCCAGTACTTGCAGGCCAGTGTCAGCGCGGCGAGTGACAGGGCCCATTTGAGGACCATCTCCAGCAGAAAGGAGACCGGGGAAAATGGCGCCATGCCGGGCATGGGCGGCGGTGGCGGTGGATTCTCCATCTCGGCGATCGACTTTTCAAAAGCCGCCCTGGACTTGGCCTCAGCATCGGCCTGTTGCTTCTCGAGTTTTTCCTGCTCGGCCAACTGCTCCTTGGTGGGCGCCGGCGGCGCTGGGTCCGGCTTCACTTCGGCTGGCTTGGATTCCGCCGGAACGGCGGCGGCCGCTTCCGCCGCGGCCGGTGGCGTTTGTTCCAAGCCCGTGACTTCAACGACCTTTCCCCCCTGGAGTTTCACGCGCACGCCGTTGCGGTAACTCAATGTCTCGATGTCGCCGCGCGTGACTGCCGAGGCCGGGCGCCCGAGTTCCTGCAGCACATTGACGCGCGCCGTGCCTTTCTCGATCGTGGCGAAGGTCGTCGCCACCGCCGCGCCGCATGCCAGCAGAACGATCAAGTATGTCATCCGGCGCCGCATGGAATACGCTCCGGTCAAGCTTGGGGCCTGGCGTGGCGCCGCCAAGCCGATTTGAGCGCGAAATGTGTCATCGCTCCCTCGGCCGGCGCCTGGCCGACCGCGGCAAATTTCGCGTTTTGTTTTGGCGGGTACGCGCCATCCTTGTCGCGATGTCGTTGACCGGCCCCCTTCGCCTCGCCGCGCTCCTGCCTCTGGCCGTCGTCGCGCTCGCGCAGGACGCGGCGCCACCGCCGGCCGCGGCGAACCCGGCGGACGCCCCGGCCGAGCCGGCGACCAGCCCGGCATCGTCCACCGCCCCCGCCTCGCCGGCTTCTGATCCGGTCCGGCCGGTGGAGACTTGGCTGGAGGCGCAGGTCGAGCTGGCCCGCCGCGGTTTCTCGGGCGGATCCATCGACGGCGTGCGCGGCCCGCAATCGGTCGCCGCCCTGCGCGCCTTCCAGCGGGCCGCCGGCCTCGAGGACACCGGCGTGCTCGACCAGCCGACCCGCGAAAGCCTGCTGCTCACCGCGCCGGCGCTGATTGAGCACACGATTTCGACCGAGGAAAAAGCGAGCGTGCGGCCGTTGCCCGCCACCTGGCTCGGCAAATCCGAGCAGGCCAGCCTGGCGTTCGCCACCGTGCTCGAACTCGAAGCCGAGCGGTTCCACGCCAGCCCGCGGTTCCTGCAACGCCTCAACCCCGGCGTCAACTGGGACGACCTCCTCCCGGGCGTGGTCATCAAGGTGCCGGCCGTCGAGCGCGCCAGCGTCAACGGCCACGCCGCCCGGCTGCATGTGCGCCTCGGCGACCACGAGCTCGAGGCCACCGACGACAACGGGACCGTCATCGCGCACTTTCCCGTCAGCATCGCGCGCAGCGTCGACAAGCGGCCGGTCGGGGAGCTGCACGTCGTGGTCGTGATCCCGGATCCCAACTACACCTTCGACCCGGCGGTGTTTCCCGAGTCGCCCGAAGGCCGGGAGCTCGGGCGCAAGCTCGTGATCCCGCCCGGGCCGAACAACCCGGTGGGGGTCGCCTGGATCGGGCTCGATCGCACCGGCTATGGCATCCATGGGACGCCCGACCCGGAAAAGGTTGGCCGGACCGAGTCGCATGGCTGCTTCCGGCTCGCCAACTGGGACGCCCGCACGCTGCTCGACCTCGCCTGGGTTGGCATGCCGGTGATCGTCGAGCCCTGATTCGCGCGGCGCGCGCTCGCGCGGGGCGCACCGCTCGATTGGGATTGGCGCGGCGGGAGAATGGTTGTTCAAGCATTGCGCCCCATGAAATCGAGCCCGTTCGCGGCCCTTGCGTTGCTGTTGGTCCTCGCCGGTTGCGCCGCCTCCGCTGACCGCCGTGATGCCCCGGTGACGCCCGGACCGGTCTCCGCGCACGGCCTGCTCCGGGCCGCGGGCAACCGCATCGTGGACGCCACTGGCCGCCCCGTGAGCCTCGCCGGTGTCAGCTTCGGCTGGAGCCAGTGGGAGGCGGCGCGTTTCTACAATGCCGGCACGGTGGACTGGCTGAAGGACGACTGGCATGCCGCGATCGTGCGCGCCCCGCTCGGCATTCATGAGGAGGACGGCTACATCCAGCACCCGGCGCGCAATCGCCGGCGCGTCACGCGGGTGATCGACGCCGCCATCGCCGCCGATCTCTACGTGCTGGTCGACTGGCATGATCACCGGGCCAACGAGCACACCGACCTCGCGGTGGCCTTTTTTCAGGACATCGCCCGACGCTACGGGACGCGCGCCAACCTCATCTACGAAATCTTCAACGAGCCGATCCGCGGCCTCACCTGGGCCCGCGACGTGAAGCCGTATGCGGAAAAGGTTGTCGCAGCCATCCGCGCGATCGACCCCGACAACCTCATCGTCGTCGGCACGCCGAACTACTCGCAGGATGTCGAAGTTGCCGCGGCCGATCCGATCAAGGATCCGAACCTGGCCTACGCGCTGCACTTCTACGCTGCCACGCACAAGCAGGAGCTGCGCGACAAAGCCGCGCGGGCGCTGGACCGCGGCGCGCCGCTTTTCGTCACCGAGTGGGGCTCCTGCCGGGCCGATGGCGCCGGCCGCATCGATGAAGCGTCCACGCGGGCGTGGATGGACTTTATCCGCGAACGGCAACTCAGCCACTGCACGTGGGGCGTGTACGACAAGGCCGAAACGGCCGCCCTCGTCCGGCGCTCGGCGCCCTCGCGCGGCGGCTGGTCCGAGGCGGACCTGTCGCCGTCGGGCCGCCTTGCCCGCGCCATCATTCGCCACTGGCCGCAGCCACCGGCCCCCTGAGGCTGGAGTTGGCGCCGGTCGCACGCGCGGGCTTGCCGGGAGCACGGTGTGTCGTGCATGCTGACCGCTCACCCCCGCCCCCATGAACCGCCTCTGGTCCGCCTGCCTCCTGGCTTCGTCAATTTTCGCCGGTGTCGCCACCGCCGCGCCAGTCCACGTGTGGGAAAAACAGGAACTCACCTTCACCGCGGCGAACAACTATGCCAACCCCTACACTGACGTCATCGTCTGGGTCGACCTGAAGGGTCCCGGCTTTGCCAAGCGCGTTTATGGATTCTGGGATGGCGGGCCGGTGTTCCACCTGCGGCTGATGGCGACCGCGCCGGGCCCATGGTCCTGGCAGAGCGGCTCGAACCAGCGCGACGCCGGGCTCAACGGCAAGTCCGGCACGTTCACCGCCATCGCCTGGACGGAGGCCGAGCTCGCCGCCAACCCGCTTCGCCATGGCATGATCGTCGCCACGCCGAACGGCCACGCCCTGCAATACGCCGACGGCACGCCCTATCTTGCGATCGGTGACACGTGGTATGCCGCCGGCACGAATCGCTTCAAATGGTACGACGACGACCGCGAGCGCCCGATCGGGCCCGAGGCCGGCTTCAAGGACTACGTGCGCTTTCGCCAGGCACAGGGGTTCAACTGGGTCAACATCATCGCCGCGTTTCCCAACTGGAAGACCGACGACAAGGCCTGGACCCTGAAGCTCGACGACCCGGACCACACGACCGTCCGCTCCGCCTGGGTCGAGTTTGGCACCGCCGCGCCCAGCAACGGCGGCCGCGGCTCGGCCAAGAACATGGACAACGAGGGCGGCCGCCCCTTCCTGTTCCCCGGCAAGGTGCCGGGTTGGGGCGACTATTTCCCCGACATGGATCGGATCAACCCGGAGTATTTCCAGTACGTCGACCGCAAGATCGACTACCTGAACGCGCACGGCTTCGTGCCGTTCATCGAGGCTTCGCGCCGGGACTCCGGCCTGCTCTGGAAAAAGTATCACGCCTGGCCCGACTCCTATGCGCGCTACATCCAGTACGTCTGGTCGCGCTACCAGGCGAACATCACCGTGCTCAGCCCGGTGCACCTCGACATCATCGCCGAGACGGTCAGTCCCGATGATTACACGGCCGCCATCGACCAGGTGAAGGAGAAGTACGGGCCGCCGCCGTTCGGGACCCTCCTCTCGGCCAATGCCAATCCCTCCACGCTCGAGAACTGGGGTGATCATTCGTGGGTCACGCTGCACCAGATCGGCAACATGCGCGAACATGTGAACTATTGGTACCTCACGGAGATCTTCCACTTGCCGCAGCCCACCCCCGCGCTCAATGGCGAGCCCTACTACTCCGGCTTCAAGGACAACCGCGGCGCCGGCGGCGTGAACTACAAGCTCGGCGCCGACGGCGGCACCGAACGCGACAACCAGCTCTGCCGTTCCGGGCTCTACGGCTGCTTCCTCTCCGGCGGCCTCGCCGGCCATGTCTACGGCGCCGAGGGCATCTGGGGCGCCGACATCGAGCCCGCTGCGCCGACGAAGATGTGGGAGGCGTTCCAATGGCGCTCCGGCGCCGAGGTGCACTTCCTGCGCGATTTTGTGTTCTCCGTCGGCACCCGCTATCGCGAGCTCGAGCCCCTGCCCGACCTCATCATGCCCAACCGCACGCCCGTCATCCTCGGCTACGACGGCTGGGCGTACTGCGCGCGCACGCCGGACAAGGAGATCTTCCTGGCCTACTTCGAGAGCGGCTGCCCGAAATTCCAGGTCCGCGGCGCCAAACTGAACAGCACCTACCGCGCCCAATGGTTCAATCCCCGCGACGGCACCTGGTCCGATGTCGGCCCGGGTACGACGCGTTCCAGCAAGATCGGCATCATGGCGCTGCCCGCTCCGCCGGATGGGAACGACTGGGGCCTGAAGCTGGTCTACGCCGGTCCCGCGGACGCCAACTGATCGCCCGCCCGCACCCAAACTTCACCTCGCGCTGCGCCCCTTTCCAGCCAGGCTCACCCTCCCATGAAGCGACTCACCCTGCTGGCCTGTGCGTTCATCCTCGCCACGACCGCGCTCGCCGCCGGCCGGCACGTGAAGGATGACAAACCCCTCGCGATCGCCCAGGGCCGCGAGGTCGACCTGAAGGACTTCCTCGTCCCCGGCAAATACACGATCTTCGATTTCACCAGCGAGTACTGCCCGCCGTGTCGCGCTTATGCCGATCCGCTGCTCAAGCTGCACCAGCGGCGGCCCGACGTCGCCGTGGTGAAGGTGGACATCAACCGGCCGGAGATTCACGGCATCGATTGGCAGTCGCCCGTGGCCGTGGAATTCGGCCTGATTTCCATCCCGCAATTCAAGGTGTTTGGACCCGATGGCCGGCTGGTGGCCGAGGACAAGGTCGTCCTCGGTCCCGACGGCCGGCTGGCACGCCGGGAATTCCCGGCGCGTGAACTCGTGGATCGATGGATCGGAGCCGGCAACTGACCGGCTGCGCCCGGGGAACGTGACCGTCCCACAACCGTGACTTGATCCGGGCTTGCGCGTCCGGCGGGCGGGGATTTCCTGAAATGCTGCCGGTCCAACCCCCGGCCTTCCCCCATGATCCGCCCCCGCCTGCTCCCCCTCCTTGCCTTGTCCCTTGCCGCCCTGCCGGCCTTTGCCGCCGACTCGGTCGACCTGAGTCGCACCACGCCGGTGCCGGCCGACCAGGCCATCCCCGTCGCCGATTTCTTCCGGCCCCGCATCATGCAGGACCCGAAGCTCAATCTCGCCGGCTCGCACATCGCCGCGATGATCACCGGCGGGGGCGACAAGGTGCAGTTGCTCGTCGTCGATCTGAAGGACCAGAAGACCAATGTGATTTCCACGCCCACCGACTTGGACGTCACTGACTTCGAATGGCTCAATGACCGCCGGCTCATCTACAACCTGAGCGCGCACAACCGGGGCAACCTCGGTCTGCTGGCCGTCGACTTCGACCAGATCACCCGCGCCTACCCGGTTTGCCAATACTATGGCGAGGTGCTCGTGGCCGTGCCCAAGGACGACAAGACCCATCCCCTGGTCTGGGGCAGCTATGACCAGCTCGAAACCAACAAACAGATGGGTGTGTTCCAGCTCGATACGACCCTGAGCTCGGGACAGTTCGTCGACCTCTCGGTGATCAATGCCGGTTCGATGGATCCGCTGATCGCCAAGGAGAACAACAACCGCCACATTCTCAAACGCTACCCGCAGGCCGAGGGCGGCTGGGCCACCAACTACTACGCCGACCAGGTCGGCGCGCTCGAGTGCGCCGTCACGGCCCAGGATGGCGTCAACACCCTCCAGTTCCTCTCGGGCGACTCGTGGCAGAAATGCCCCGTCGACCTCGACCAGATCGCCATCGTCGGTCCGGGGACGAAGTTCGGCGAACTGGCCGTCGTCGGCCCGCGCGGCACGGGCCAGCCCCGGCCGCTCCAACTCCTCGATGTCGCCAGCGGCAAGCTGGGCGACGCGCTGATCCAGGACAAGGAATACGACTTCAATGGCTATCTGTATCGCGACCCCGGCTCCCATGTCATCGTCGGGGCCGTGTTCAACCGCTCCGGCCCCACCACCGTGTGGTTTCACGAGGCCTACGCGAAGCTCCAGCAGGCGCTCAACGGCTTCTTCCCGGGCTTAATTGTCCGCATCCTCGGCAACGATGAAAAGGGCGAGCTTGTGCTCGTCAGCACCTGGTCCGACCGGCAGCCGCCGGTCTACCAGTGGGTCAACCTGGCGACCAAGCAGGTCGGGATCATCCAGAGCTCCGCCCCGTGGATCGATGCCAAGCGCATGCTCCCAATGAGCGTGATCAAATACAAGACGCGCGATGGCCAGCGGCTCGATGCCTACGTGACCATGCCCGCGGGCGCCACCAAGCAGCATCCGCCGCCGCTCGTCGTGCTCCCACATGACGGCCCGCTCGCCCGCGACGTCTGGGGCTTCAACGAGGAGGTGCAATTCCTCGCCAGCCGCGGCTATGCGGTGCTCCAGCCCAATTACCGCGGCTCGACCGGCTACGGGTGGATGTTCCCCGAATCGGAGGATTGGGATTACGTCAAGATGGCGGAGGACGTCACCGACGCCACCCAGATGCTCGTCCGCGCCGGCCTGGTCGATGGCAAGCGCGTCGGCATTCTCGGCACGTCCTTTGGTGGTTACCTGGCGTTGCAGTGCGCCACGAGCGAGCCCGATCTCTTCAAGTGCTCCGCCGCCATCACCGGCATTTTCGACTGGGAGGAGCTGATCAACGACAACGCCTACAACCGCTACACGAACCCGCAATATGGCCGTTGGGTGCGCAAGCTCGGCGATCCGGGTCGCGACAAGGCCAGGTTCGAGGCCATCTCGCCCCTCCGCCATGTCAACCGGCTGCACGGTGCGGTCTTCCTGGCCATCGGCCGCGAGGACAGCGAACCCATTCGCGCCCAGACCAGCAGCCTCAATTCCGAGCTCGATAAGAACCACGTTCCGCACGACCTGGTTACCCTGAGCGGCGTCGGCCGCAGCATGTATTACGTGAAGAACCGCGTGGAGGTCTACAGCCGGCTCGAGTCGTTCCTCGCGCAAAATCTGCGCTGAGCGACGCGGTCGGGTTGCCGCCCGACGTGCGAACATGGAGGCAGGACCATCAGTCCTGCGTCGCTTGGCGCGCCACAAACCCTCCCGCGGGGCTGATGGCCCCGCCTCCAAATTTTGGTGCCCTCCGGACTGGAGGCGGGGCCATTCGTCCTGCGAGCCATGGCGCACGGCTTCCCCTCGGTGCGGGGCTGACGCCCCCTCTTCAATTTTTGGGTGTTCTCCGGGGTGGAGGCGGGGCCATTCGTCCTGCGAGCCATGGCGCACGGCTTCCCCTCGGTGCGGGGCTGACGCCCCCTCCTCAATTTTTGGGTGTTCTGCGGGGTGGAGGCGGGGCCATCAGCCCCGCGAGTCTCCCGTCGCGAAGACCCAAGCCTGTTCCCTTCCGAAGCCGATGCATTTGCCCCACCTTGTTTCGCTCCAGAAAACACCCATCGTTTTTCTTACGGTCTGCACTCGATTGCGGGTCTGCCTGCTGGCCGATGAAGTTCCCCACTCGATCCTGCGGGACGTTTGGCGGCAATCGGCCGTTCGGAACGGCTGGTTTGTCGGCCGCTATGTTCTGATGCCGGATCATGTTCACCTTTTTGCCCAAGTGACGAGGGAAGCTTGCGCGCTTGCCGATTGGGTGAGGATTTGGAAGTCAATTTCCGCGACCCGCATCAATCGACATTTCGCCCGCTGCGAGCCGTTATGGCAGTCTGATTACTTTGATCGGTACCTTCGATCGACCGACGACTATCGGCATAAATGGGAATACGTTTTGGCCAATCCAGTGAGGAAAGGGCTGGCCCCCGCACCCGCGCAATGGCCGTTCGCCGGCGTCATTCACGAACTGAGGATGGGTACCCGACAAGCGTAGCGGCTGAGTCCGTCAGCGGCAGCCTGCGGGGCTGATGGCCCCGCCTCCATCTACGGATTTTTGATTCCATGGAGGTGGGACCATCAGTCCCGCAGCCATGACCAGCGCGGTTCGGAACTTGCGCGCCCGGCGGGCTTCCGCTGGAGTGGCCGCGGGCCGGTCTTTGTCACACCTCCTCGTCATCGCCATGATCACTTGCCCCCGGCTCCCCACTCCCGCTGTCCTTGCCTTGCTCGCCTGCGTCGCCCTGCCCGGCGCCGAGAAGATTGACCTCGTCCGCGTCGCCCCGGTACCCGCCGACCAGCCGATCCCGACGCAGGATTTCTTCCGGGCTCCCGCCCTGGCGCGTCCGATCATCAACCGGTCCGGCACGCACATCGCCGCGCTCGTCACCGGCGACGAGGACAAGCACCTCCTGCTGGTATACGCGATCGCCGACGGCAAGATCGAGACGGTGGGCAGCCACAATGACCAGGATATCTACAACATCCACTGGCTGACGAATTCGCGGGTGTTGTTCCAGCTCGTGTCGCGCAAGATGTATTCGCTGGGCCTCATGGCCGCCGATGTCGGCCGGCTCTCCCACGCCTACGCGTTGCAGCAGTCGGGTTCCAGCCTCGTGTCCGTCCCGCTGAAGAATCCCGGCCATCCCCTCGTCTGGAACCGGTTCGATTTCGAGACTGGGCACGACGAGGGCGTGTCGGCGCTTAACTCGGACGTCCAGTCCGGCAGCATCATCGACCTGACCGCCGCCACCGCCAACATGGCGCAGGTCGCGCAGATCCGTGAGCAGAACGCCCATTGCATCCTGGCCAATTACACCCAGCCGACGGGACCGGGCCTGACCACCGCCTACCTCGCGGACAAGGAGGGCGAGCTGGCCTACGCCATCCGGGTCGCCGATGGCAACCCCGCCATGTTCCGGCGGGTCGACAAGCAATGGCTGCCCTGCCCCGTGGATCTCGAGACCATTGACATCATCGGCAACGCCAACGAGCCGGGCCGCTTGTTCGTGCGCGGTCCCGCCGTCGGCGGCAAGCCGCAGCCCCTCCAGTTCATGGACGCCGCCAGCGGCCGGCTCGGCGACATCGTCCTGCAGGACCCCAGCTACGACTTCAACGGCGGGCTGTACCACAACCCCGCCAATGGCGACGTCCTCGGAGCGATCTTCCACCTGGGAGGCCCGCGGACGTTCTGGTTCAACGAGCAGTACCGGGAACTCCAAAAAATCTTCGATGGCATGTTCCCCGGCACCGTCGTGCAAATCGTGGGCAGCGATGTCCAGCACCGGATCTTCCTGCTCGCCACCTTTTCCGACCGGCAGCCCGTTGCGTACCACTGGGTCAACCTCGAGACCCGCAAGGCCGGCCTGTTCAAGAGTTCCGCCCCGTGGATCGATCCGCAGCGGATGCGGCCGATGCAAATCCTCCAGTTCAAGACGCGCGACGGATACAAGCTCGACGCCTATCTCACGCTGCCGGCCGGCGCCGCCAAGGGCCATCCGGCGCCGCTGGTCGTCCTGTGCCACGGCGGCCCGTGGGCCCGCGACGAATGGGGCTTCGACGGGGAGGCCCAGTTCCTCGCGTACCACGGCTATGCGGTCCTGCAACCCAACTACCGCGGCTCCACCGGTTCGACCGGGCGTTTCCCGGATGGCGACCAGTATGATTTCGTCAAGATGCACCAGGACGTCACCGACGCCGCCCACGCCGTCCTCCACCTCGACCTGATTGACAAGGGCCGCGTGGCGATCATGGGCGGTTCGTTCGGCGGCTATCTCGCCGTCTCCGGCGTCGCGCACGAACCCGACCTCTACCGCTGCGCCGTCACCAACGCCGGCGTCTTCGACTGGGCCATGCTCGTGCAGTCCGAAAAATTCGACCGGTTCGCTTCGCCCGTCTACGGCCGCATGGTGAAAAAGCTCGGCGACCCGCGGAAGGAAACCGCCAAGTACGACGCCATGTCACCCATCCGTTTTGTGAAGAACATCCACGTGCCCGTCTTCGTCGCCGCCGGCAAGGACGACTTCGTCGTCGAGATCTCCCAGTCGCGCCGGCTCCTTGCCGCGTTCGACGACAACAAGGTGCCCTATGAGAAATTTTTTGTCGGCGGCGAGGGCCATGGGATGGCCTACCTGAAGGACCAGGTGGACCTGTACGACCGCATCCTCGCCTTCCTCGACCAAAACCTGCGGGCGGCGCCGTGATCGGCGCCGGCGCCCGGCGGGGGCGACGGTCCCGGCCTCGCCTCAATACACCTTGTCGCGATTCTGCCAGGGCTTGAGCTCGTCGAGGGCCGGCACGATGGCGCGGCGCAGCTCGATGAAGTCGATCGAGCCGCTCGTGCGATAAAGCACCTTGCCGCCCGGCGCGATGAGCAGCGTGTAGGGCAGCTCGCCGTTCCAGTCCTTGTCGAAGGCCTCGATCATCTTGTACTTGTCGGTCTCGCCAAAGATCAGGTTCTTCGTGGAGGCATGGTGGTCCTTCAGGAACTGCAGCACCTTCGGCTCCTCGTCGGGAAACTGCGCCGCCACCGTCACCAGCTCGAAGCCGCGCAGGCGGAAGCGCAGGTTCTGTTCGATCAATTCGTCAAATTCCGACACGCACGGGCCGCACCACGTCGCCCAGAAATTCACCAGCCGCAGCTTGCCGCCGGCTGCGTTCGCCCGCAGCGCCGCCAGGCCGGCCGCGTCCACGTGCTCGACGGCGACCGGCTCCTTCGCCACGCGCGCCAGCCAGCGCTGATTCTCGCCGATCTTGTCCTTCCATTTGATCGAACAGCCGAACACGCGCGTCGTCGTCACCGGCGGCTCGTGGCCGGCCAGCAGCGCGTCGAGGGCGTTGCGGGTGTCGTGCTTGGTCACGAGATCGGTGCGCTCCGAGTTGTCGATCCGGCCGGCGAAGCGCAGCTTGCGGTCCTGGTCGAAGATGAACACGTGCGGCGTGGCCACGGCGCCGAACTTGGCCACGACCTCCTGTTTGTCGCCGTCGTACAGGTAAGGGAAGTTGAACTTGTGGTGCTCCGCGCGGATTTTCATCTCGTCGAAGCTGTCGCCCAGGTCGCCATAGGCCATCTCGTCAAAGCGCACCGCCTCGGCGCTGTTCGGGTTGATGGCGACGAGCGCGACGCCCTTCGGCGCATAATCGGTCGTGAGCGCCTTGATGCGCTCCTCGTACGCCTGCGCCGTCGGGCAATGGTTGCACGTGAAGACGACCACCAGGAATTTCGCCGCGGCGAAATCCGCCGGCGTGTACGTCTTCCCGTCGACCCCGGGCAGCTTGAAGTCCGGCAGCGGCGACCCGATCGCCAGGACCGGCGGGTGGGGCTCGGCGGAGGCGGACAGGACGGCGAGCAAAAGGAGACCGGTGGCAAGGAGTGAGCGCATGGGGGAAGTTTTCCGAGGACGAGGGCGCGCCGGAGCGGGCGCAGGGTTCCGCAACCAAACCCGGCGTAACCGTGCGCGCAAGTTAAACCACCGCGCTGTGATGTCCTAACATTCTTCCTCGCGCAGACCCGACCCGCCGGACATCCCGTCGCGGCGGTATGTGACCGTCGCATTCGGTGCCCTCGCCAACCCGCACTTGCGCGCTCCCGCCGGGCGCCCATTGTGCGGGCGATGATTCCCCGATCCCTCGTCGCCGCCGCCGCGCTGTTGCTGCCGGGCGCCACGCTCATGGCGTCGGCCCAACCGCCCGCCGACCCGGGCCTCAACGAGCGCGGCCGCGCCGTCCTCGCCTATTTCCAGGCCCTGCGCGCCAGCCCCGACTTCAAGCTGCTGTCGGGTCAGTTTGCCGGCTGGAGCGGCCAGGCAAAACTCGAGGAGCTCGGCCGGATCCAACAGGCCACGGGCCGCTGGCCGGCCTTGATCGGCCTCGACTACTGCCGCTGGAATCACGACGAGGCTGACATCGGCGTCGACGCGCCCAACGACCTCGCCCGCGCCTACTGGAACGCCGGCGGCCTGGTCACGATCTCCTGGCACGCCTTCAACCCCGCCAACCCCGCCGGCGGCGGGCTGCGCGACAAGGGGGTCGACATCGCCGGCCTGCTGGCGGAAGGCACGCCGACCCACCAGCGCTGGATCGCCGGCCTCGACCGGATCGCGGCCGGCCTGGCGGAGTTGCAGCGCGACGGCGTCGTCGTGCTGTGGCGGCCGCTCCATGAAATGAACGGCGGCTGGTTCTGGTGGGGCGCGCAAAAACCCGCGGACTTCGTCGCGGTCTGGCGGCAGATGTTCGACTACTTCACCCGGGTGAAGGGACTCCACAACCTCCTCTGGGTTTATGGGCCCAACCATGGTCCGAACGCGGCCGGCTATTACCCGGGCGACGCCTACGTCGACATCGTCGGCCTCGATGCGTACACGGATTTCGTCGACCCGGAACACATCCATGGCTTCCCCGCCCTCGCGGCGATCGACAAGCCCGTCGGCCTGGCCGAATTCGGCCCGCATGGCGCCGACCATCCGCCCGGCGATTTCGATTACCGCCGGTTGGTCGACGGGCTGGCGCGGAATTTTCCCGCCGCCCGGTTCTTCATGAGCTGGAACGCAAAATGGAACCCGGCGGAGAACAAGTTTGCGCGCGAGTTCTACCAGGACCCGCGGATCATCACGCGCGAGTCCCTGCTCGCCGGCCTGGCCGGCGCCGCACCGGTCGCCGACGCGGCGTACGTGAAATCCATCGAGGACTGGCGCGCCGCGCGCGTCGCCCGCCTCACCAAGCCTGACGGCTGGCTCAGCCTCGTCGGCCTCCACCAGCTCGCGCCGGGCCTGAACACCGTCGGCACCGCCGAGGACAATTCCATCCGGCTCGCCGCCGGTCCGCCGTACCTGTGCTCGCTGTTGGTCGACAACGGCCGTGTCCTGCTCAACCCGGCGGCCGCCGCCCTGTTTGAAATCGACGGCAGTCCGGCGCAGAAGGCCGAGCTCGTGTACCAGGGCGATCGGCCGACGACCGTCACCTTTGGCACCGCCAGCTTCTACGTGATCCCGCGCGGCGACCGCCTCTACCTGCGCGTCAAGGACCGCGCTTCCGCCCGGCGCGCGAATTTCGCCGGCCTCGATTATTTTCCGATCGACCCGACCTGGCGCATCGAGGCGCAGTGGGTGCCCTTCGACCCGCCGCGCCAGGTCAACATCGCCAACGTGCTCGGCCAGTCCGAACCGGCGGCGGTGCCCGGCAAGGCCGTCTTTACCCGCGCGGGCCGGACCTTCGAGCTGCTCGCGATCGATGAAGGCGCCGGGGAACCACTGTTCTTCGTGATCACCGACCTCACGGCCGGCGAGGAAACCTACGAGGCCAGCCGCTTCGTCTATGCCGATCGGCCGAAGGACGGAAAGCTCGTCCTCGACTTCAACCAGGCCTACAACCCCCCGTGCGCCTTCACGCCCTTCGCCACCTGCCCGCTGCCGCCCAAGGAAAACCGGATGAACATCCGCGTCACCGCCGGCGAAAAGAAATACCGCGGGAAGGCGGACTAAAGGCTCCATCGTTGGAGGCGGGACGCCCTCGTCCCGCGGGTTGCCATTCGCGATGTCGCCTCGCGGGGTGAGGGCACCCCGCCTCCATTGTCGACCGACGCCGCCCCTGCCCCCTGTGGAAGCGAGCTTGCTCGCGATCTCGAATCCGGTGTAGGGCTGCCGCTTGCGGCAGGCCTCGCCCGCTGGTTCAATCGGCCCGGCGACGAGCGCCGGCCCTACCGTCATGCCGGAATCCAGCTCCCCCTGCCGCTGTAGGGCTGCCGCTCGCCGGCAGGCCGTCTTGGGGGCGCGAGCTTACCCGCGAGTTCAATAGTTTCGCGCGCTTGCTCTCGCCCGCGCCCGAACTTCGCCCCATCGAACGGACCAGCGGCTTGGGGTTTGCGTCCTTCGTTCCGCCTCATCGAATACCGCGCATGAGCCGCCCCGCCCCGCTGTCTCGCCTGCTCGCCTTCGCCCTCCTCGCCCCCGCCGCCCTGCTCGCGACGGAAACCGACTTCCACGCGTGGGCGCCGACACCGCCGATGGGCTGGAACAGCTGGGACTGCTTCGGCACGACCGTCACCGAACCACAGGCCAAGGCGCAGGCGGATTTCATGGCGGCGAAACTGAAGGCCCACGGCTGGCAATACCTCGTGGTCGACATCCAGTGGTACGAGCCCGGCGCCCAGAGCCATGAGTACCGCGCGGGCGCGAAGCTGACCATGGACGGCTACGGCCGCCTCCTGCCGGCGCCGAATCGATTCCCCTCCGCCGTCGATGGCGCCGGCTTCAAGCCGCTGGCGGATTATGTCCATGCGCTCGGCCTGAAGCTCGGCCTGCACCTCATGCGCGGCATCCCGCGCCAGGCGGTCGAGGCCAACCTGCCCGTGCTCGGCGCCGGCGTGCACGCGGCCGACATCGCCAACCGCACGGACACGTGCCCGTGGAATCCCGACATGTTCGGCGTGGACGTGACCAAGCCCGGCGCCCAGGCCTACTACGATTCGGTCTTCGCCCAGTTCGCCGCGTGGGGCATCGACTACGTGAAGGTCGACGACATCAGCCGGCCCTACCTCAAGCACCAGGGCGAGATCGAGGCGATCCGTCGCGCCATCGACCATTGCGGCCGACCCATCGTGCTCAGTCTCTCGCCCGGCGAAACGGCCCTCGCCGCCGCCGACCACGCGGCCGCGCACGCGAACCTGTGGCGGATCAGCGACGATTTCTGGGACCGCTGGCTGGCCCTGCGCGACCAGTTCGCCCGCCTGCGCAAATGGAACCCGCACCGTCGCCCCGGCGCCTGGCCCGATGCCGACATGCTCCCGCTCGGCGTGCTCAACCTCGGCCAGCGCTCCACCCGTTTCACCCCCGAGGAGCAGCGCACCATGCTGACGCTTTGGTCCATCGCCCGCTCGCCGCTCATGCACGGCGGCGACATGACGCGCACTGACGACGCCACCCTCGCCCTCCTCACCAACGACGAGGTGCTCGCGGTCGACCAGCACAGCGCCAACAACCGCCCGCTGTTCGACCACGACGAGCTGATCGCCTGGGCGGCCGACGTCCCGGGCTCGCCGGACAAATACCTCGCCGTCTTCAACACCCGCGACCAGGTCCGGCTCACGCCCGCCAACGCCCGCTTCGCCAGCGCGCCCGTCACCGGCGACCGCGCGACTTTCGCCGCCGTCGATGCCGACATCAGCGGCGGCAACCGGCTGTTTCTCCGCGTCACGCCTTTGGATGAAACCGGCGAGTGGAATCGCATCGTCTGGCGCGATCCGCGCCTGGTGATGGCCGACGGCAGCGAAAAACCGCTGGCCGACGTCGCGTGGACGCATGCCGACGCGGCTTGGGACAGCACCAAGGTCAAAAAAGATGCCGAGGGCAAAGCCGGGATCGCCGCCGAGATTCCCGCCGTCGTCGAATTTGCGCTGCCGCCCGGCGCGGCGCGCCTCAAGGCCACCGCGGTCGTCGAGAGCAATGGCCGCGGTCATCCCCCCGGGCCGGCCCAATTCCTCGTCGTCGTGGCGACGCCGGCGACCGAGTCCGCCGGACCCGGCCTGCCCGTCGCCGTGCAACTCGGCGACCTCGGCCTGCCCGGCCCGGTGCGCATCCGCGACCTCTGGACCCACGCCGATCTCGGCGAGCACCGCGACACCTTTGCCCCGATGATCCCCTGGCACGGCGCCGGCCTGTACCGCCTGTCACCGGTGATCTCGCAGCCCTGAACGCAAATTGTAGGGCTGCCGCTCGCCGGCAGGCCACCCCCGTTTCTGCAACGGCCCGGCGACAAGCGCCGGCCCTACGAATCGCGTTCTCGCATGCCCCCGCGGCGCCGCGTGCGACCACCGCCGCGTCATCTTGTTCCAGTTTCGCTCGCCGCGGCCGGGCCAAAATATCTGCGGGCTCGCCAAGGGCCGCCGGGACTGTGATGTTCGCTCCCCTCCATGGAAACGACTTCGCCACGCCAGCCCGGTGTCGGGTTCATCTTCGTTACCTTGGTCCTCGCCGTGGTCGGCTTTGGGCTCCTCATCCCGGTGCTGCCCGGCCTGATCGTGCAGCTCGAGGGCGGCCAGATGACCACCGGCTCGCATTATTACGGCCTGATCATGGGCGGTTATGCGTTCATGCAGTTCATCTGCGCCCCGATCCTCGGGTCGCTGTCGGACCGTTACGGGCGCCGCCGCATCATCCTGATCGCGACCGCCGGCTCCGCGTGCGACTACTTCATCATGGCCAACGCCCCGACGCTGGCCTGGTTCTTCGTCGCCCGTCTGATCGCCGGCAGCACCGCCGGCGTGCTCTCCACCGCCAACGCCTACATTGCCGACGTCACGCCGCCGGAAAAGCGCGCCCACTCGTTCGGGCTGCTCGGCGCGGCCTTCGGGATCGGCTTCACCATCGGCCCGGTGCTCGGCGGGTTTCTCGGGCAGTACGACATCCGCCTGCCGTTCTATGTCGCGGGCTGCTGTTCCGCGGCCAATTGGATCTACGGCTATTTCGCCCTGCCCGAATCGCTCAAGCCGGAACACCGCCGCGAATTTTCCTGGCGGCGCGCCAACCCGGTGGGCGCGCTCCTGACGCTGAAACGCCTGCCCGCCGTCTTCGGCCTGGCGGAGACGTTCTTCATCATGTCACTCGGGCAGTCGATGCTGCAGGTGACCTGGGCGCTTTACTGCGAACGGCGTTACAACTGGGGCCCGCGCTCCATCGGCATCTCCTTCCTGGTGCTGGGCGTGATGGTCGGCGTCGTCCAGTCCACCGTCGTCAAGCGCGTCGTCCCCCGCATCGGCGAAGCCCGCGCCGTCCTCACCGGCATGTCGATTTCGGTGCTCGCCTTCATTGGCTACGGCCTGGCGCGGCACGGCTGGATGCTCTACGCGGTCATGATCTATGGCGTCTTTGCCGGCATCGCCGGCCCCGCCCTGCAGGCCTACATCACCAAACATGTGCCGCCCAACGAGCAGGGCTCCGTCCAGGGGGTCTACTCGGGCCTGCAGAGCCTGGCCAGCATCCCCGGGCCGCTGCTGGGGGGGTGGAGCTTCGGCTGGGCCGTGGAGGCCGGCCGCGCCGAATGGCTGGTGGGCACCCCGTTCTTCATCGGCGCGGCGCTCACGTTCCTCGCCCTGGCCCTCGCCGCCCAGACCTTCCGCCGGGATCGCCAGCGCGAGGCGGCCCGGCTGGCCGCCGGGTGATTGCCCGGCTGGCCGCCGGGGATATCGCCCGCCCGGCGGGGCGAATAACTCATGCGCAGCTTTTGGCAACGATTGCGGCTGCGCCACGCTTGACCCGGCGGCACTCCTGCCCATTTTCGTGGTCGGTCAGCTTAGCAACTCCAACCCCCTTCCGACCATGAACTGGAAGATTGAGATCACCGAGCCGCATAGCGGCGAACTGGGCGAGGCGATCAAGCACGAGGATCACGGGTTCGCCATGGAGGAATACTCCTACGAGATGGGCCACAAAATGGACGTCTTTGTCCACGACACCACCGACCCCCACTGGCATATTTTCACGGATCTCGACTCGGGTCACCGCGTCAAGATCCCGGCGGAAAAATACCGCCGCGTTTCCTGAATCCTGGCTACTGCGGCGGCGGCCCACCGAAGTGCGCTTGATGCGCCGCGTAGGCCGCCTGGTCCGCCAGCATCGCCTCGATCGCCGCCGCGAGCGGCTCGAGGCGCACCACGCCCGAGAACACGGCCTTGTCGCCGATCCCGCTGGTTAGCACGAAGGCCGGCCGCTGGTCGATCTGGTGCGCAAAGAACTCGCGCGTGCTCGCCGCGATCCGCTCCCGCACCTCGGCTGATTCCGCCCGCGCACGGAGTTTGGCGGCGTCGAGCCGCACCGCGCCGAGCGCGCCCGTCGCGGCGGCTTTCACCGCCACCTCGATCGCGGGTTCCATCGACGCCACCTTGAGGCCCTCGCGGTCCGCCGCGTGCGACAGCGCCAGGCGCAGCTCGTCGCCCGTGATGCCGAAGTCCCGCCCGGCCTCCGCCACGTAGCTCGCCGCCGGGAACGGACCCTCGCGCCAGGCCTCGAGCCAGGCGGAATTCAGCATGAACGGCGAACGCATCACCATCCCGCTGCGCCGGTAGAACCAGTCGCACTGCGCCCGCGACACCGGGTAGTCCTCCTTCCGCATCAGCGCGATCTTCCAGTCGAAATCGACCCGCCCCGCATAACGGCGCTTCAGCTCGGCCCAGGTCGGCTCGACCCAATAGCACCACGATGAAATGACCTCGAGGTAGTAGGTGACTTTCATGGCCCCGGAGCGTCGACGCCGATGCCGAACGCGTCAACCTGCGAAGCCGGCCGGCGACGTCACAACGCCCGCGCCCGATGCCCGGCACAGCGCCGACCAGTCTTGGCTGTAGGAGCGGCTTTATGCCGCGATCCGTCCGGCGGCGAAGGGACTCGCCGCCCTACCCCATACCCGGCCACGCGCCCACCGCTCACCGCTTACGGCTCACTGCTCACTGCTCCCTGCTCACTTCCCCACGCCTCACGGCTTGCCGCCGAAGAGCTTCTTGACCGCGTCGCTCGCCTTCTTCGCCGCTTCCTTCGTCTTCTCCAGGCTGGCGGCGCCAGCCGTACCGCCCACCTGCGTGAGCGCTTGCGCCGTGCCCTGCACGATTTCGCCCAGTACGTTCTGCATCAGCGCGCCGGCGAGCTGGTCGGCCGTGATGCCGCCCTCCGCCACGCCGAGGTTGTCGAGGCTGATCGGCGGCAACGGCACCGGCAGCGCCGCCACGCCCGTGCCGAGCGTGGCCTTGGCGTTGGTCACGCGGAATTTCTTCACGACAAATTTGATCGGCTTCCCGGATTTCGTCGTCGCCGTCTTCTCACCCTTGCCGGAGAAGCTCTCGATGTTGTTCAGGAGGTCCTTGATGTTGCTGGAGACGATCTTCGTCTCGTAGTTGAACTCCGGCTGGTCGATGACGATCTCGTTGATGACGATGTGGTCGCCGAAGACCGACCAGGGCTGCATGTCGATGTGGACCTTACCCAGCGCGAACGCGTTGCCGTCGCTCCAGCCTTTCGGGTTTCCCACCACCAGCCCGGACAGCGTGCCGGAACCGGTCAGCGGCGAGAGGCTGGCCGAGGTCAGCTCCACCTTCGTCTGCGTCAGCTTCGGCCCAAAGCTGTTCACGCCGACCTTCACGATCGAACCGAGGAAATAGGCGAGCCCGACATAAGCCACCACGAGCAGGACGAGGACGACGATCGCGAGTTTTTTCATGCGCGGAATAGATTAGCGCCGAATGTACGCCGGATGGCAGCGCGCGCAAGCACAGCCATGGGCCACCCGGGCGCACTTCACGGAACCCGGGGGCGGGGTCGGGCCGGCGGCCGCGCGCTCACCGCGGGCAGACGTCCCCGGCTCCGTGGCGTTCCCGCGTTGTCGGCGTTTGTCCTACAAGTTCTCTTCGTTTCGGAAGATTCGGCCCGGCTTGCGGTGGATTTTTGCCCCGTGGCCGCTTTGGCGGGCGGCGATCGTCACTTGCCACTTGTCACTCGCGGCTTCGTCCCTGTTATTTTTCTCCATGGCCACGAACTACACCGAAGCCAGCATCAAGACCCTCAGTTCGCTCGAGCACATCCGCCTCCGCCCCGGCATGTACATCGGCCGGCTCGGCAACGGCGCGCACGCCGAGGATGGCATCTACGTGCTGATCAAGGAGACGATCGACAACTCCATCGACGAATTCACCATGGGCGCCGGCCGCAAGATCGAGATCGAGCTCAACGAGCGCACCGTCCGCGTGCGCGACTACGGCCGGGGCATCCCACTGGGCAAGCTGGTCGACTGCGTCTCCATCATCAACACCGGCGCCAAGTACGACTCCGAGACCTTCCAGAAGGCCGTCGGCCTGAACGGCGTCGGCCAGAAGGCCGTCAACGCCCTCGCCCTCACCTACCGCGCCCAGGCGTTTCGCGACGGGGAAACGCGCTTCGCCGAGTTCGAGAAGGGAAAATTAAAGAAGGAATCGCGCAACGCGAAGACCGATGAGCGCAACGGCACGCTGATCGAATTCACGCCCGACGCCTCGCTCTTCGGCGCCGATTTCCGTTTCCGCACCGAGTTCATCGAGGACATGCTCTGGAACTACGCCTTCCTCAACCGGGGCCTGACGCTCACGCTCAACGGCAAGCCGTTCAAGTCCGAGCACGGCCTCAAGGACCTCCTGACCAAGGAACTCTCCGGCGAGCCGCTCTACCCCATCATCCACCTCGAGGGCGAGGACATCGAGGTCGCCTTCACCCACGGCAACCACTACGGCGAGGAATACTGGTCCTTCGTCAACGGCCAGCACACCACCATGGGCGGCACCCACCTGGCGGCCTTCCGCGAGGCGCTCGTCACCACGATCCGCAACCATTTCAAGAAGGACTTCGATGCCGCCGACGTCCGCCAGTCGATCGACGCCGCCGTCGCCATCCGCGTCCAGGAGCCCGTCTTCGAGTCGCAGACCAAGACCAAGCTCGGCTCGGCCGACGTCGGCCCCAAGGGACCCTCGATCAAGGACTTCATCGGCACCTTCCTCCAGCAGTCGCTCGACACCTACCTGCACAAGAACCGCGAGGTCGCCGAGACCATCAAGCGCAAGATCGAGGAGAACGAGCACGAGCGCAAGGAACTCGCCGGCATCCGCAACATCGCCCGCGAGCGCGCGAAGAAGGCCTCGCTCCACAACCGCAAGCTCCGCGACTGCCGCCTCCACCTCGGCGACCGCAACGAGCGCGCCGAGGAGTCGACGCTCTTCATCGTCGAGGGCGACTCCGCCGCCGGCTCGCTCACCGCCACGCGCGATGTCCAGACGCAGGCCGTCTTTGCCCTGAAGGGCAAGCCACTCAATACCTACGGCCTCTCGAAGAAGGTCATCTACGAGAACGAGGAATTCCACCTCCTCCAGTCCGCCCTCAACATCGAGGAGGGCATGGACGGCCTCCGCTACAACAAGATCGTCATCGCGACCGATGCCGACGTCGACGGCATGCACATCCGGCTCCTCCTGATCTCGTTTTTCCTGCAGTTCTTTCCCGACCTCATCCGCAACGGCCACCTCTTCATCCTGCAGACGCCGCTCTTCCGCGTCCGCAACAAGAAGGAGACGATCTACTGCTACGACGAGCGCGAGAAGCAGGCCGCCGCCGAAAAGCTCGGCGCCAGCCATGAGATCACTCGCTTCAAGGGCCTCGGCGAAATTTCCGCGGGCGAGTTCAAGGACTTCATCGGCGACGGCATCCGCCTCGACCCCGTCAACCTGCACCACCTCTACAGCTCCGACGAGCTCCTCGCCTTCTTCATGGGCAAGAACACGCCCGAGCGCCAGGACTTCATCATCGACAACCTCCGCATCGAAAAAGATCTCGTTGAAGCAAAATGACGGACTCACGCCAAGACGCAGAGGCGCGAAGAAGCTTGAACGATATCTCGGGCAGAATCGTGGATGCGGCGATTCATGTTCATACCCGTTTGGGTCCGGGGTTGCTCGAATCCGTCTACGAACGCATTTTGGCGCATGAGCTGGAACAAAGGGGCCTGGCCGCGGAACGGCAGGTGCCGGTGCCGATTGTCTACGGCCAGTTGCGATTTGAAGAAGGATTTCGAGCCGACCTGATTGTCGAAAGATCCGTGGTCGTGGAGCTCAAGTCCGTCGAGACCCTGGCGCCCGTTCATGGCAAACAAGTGCTGACGTATCTTAGGCTTCTCAATTTCCGTCTGGGCTTGCTGATCAATTTCGGAGCTCCACTGCTGAAGGACGGCATCAAACGAATCGTCAATGAATTCTGACCATTTCTCTGCGCCTCCGCGACTCTGCGTGAAATCTGCCGGGGTTTCTATTCTTGCGCTTGTCGCGCTCGGACTCGCGGGCTGCGCCACGGCGCCGACCGAATACCATGACCCGGCGCCCCTCACCGCCGCCGCGCGCCGCGACCACAACCTCGCCGTCTTCGACCGGGCCTGGTCGCTCGTGAACGAGAAATATTTCGATGCGAAGTTCCGCGGCGTCGACTGGCGCGCGATGCGCGTGAAGTTCCGCCCCGAGGCCGCCGCGGCGCGGGATGAGACCGAGCTCTACCACGTCTTGAACCAGATGAACGCGCAGCTCGGCGAGTCCCACCTCGCCGCCCTCGCGCCGCGCCGCCACCACGAGCTCGAGACGGAGCACCGGCCCGCGGTCGGTTTCCGCTGGCTCATGGTCGACAACCGGCGCGTCGTCAGCGAGGTCCTCCCCGGCGGCCCCGCCGCCCAAGCCGGCGTGGAACCGGGCTGGTTCGTCGTGACGCGCGATGGCCGGCCGATCGACGATTACGATCGCTACATCGCGCACGTCGGCCAGGCCGTCACTTACGGCTTTCTCGACCGGCAGAACCAGCCGCGCTCCTACACCTTCACGCCGCAGCTCCTGAGCTTTGTACGGCGCGACGCCCAGGTTCTTGCCGACGGCGTGCTCTACGTGCGCTTCGACGTGTTCGACCGCGAGTCGCTCGCCTGGCTGAGCGAGAACCTCAAGGCCCACCGCGACGCCCCGGCCACCATCATCGACCTGCGCTCCAACCCCGGCGGCAACGCCTTCATCCTCAGCATCGCCGTCGCCGAGTTCTTCGACCACCGCGTGCCCGAGGGCCACCTTGTCAAACGCAACGGCGCCGGGCGCGACGAAAGCAGCTTCTCCTGGTTCTCCGCCCATTACCAAGGCGACGTCGTCATCCTCACCAGCCCCAACACCGGCAGCGCCGCCGAGATCTTCTCGCACGTCCTGCAGCACCACCACCGCGCCCGCATCGTCGGCCGGCCGACCGCCGGCGCCGTCATCTACGCGCGCTCCTGGCCGCTCCCGGGTGGCGGCAGCCTGCAGATCCCGGTCCTCGACTACGTCGGCCTCGACGGCCAGCGGATCGAAGGCCATCCGGTCCAGCCCGATGTCCTGGTGCCCCAGCCTTCGCTGGCCGAACTACGCGTCGGTAACGACGCCGATCTCGATGCCGCCTTGAAGCTCCTGCACCGCACGTCGCTCGCCGGCCGCGTCCCCGGACTTTCCCGCGCCTCCCGCTAGCCGCCGCCACATGCCCTGTAGGGCTGCCGCTTGCCGGCATGCCTCCCCGTAGGGCTGCCGCTCGCGGCACGCCTCTCCTGTGGAAGCGAGCTTGCTCGCGATTTCTAAGTCCTTCCCTCCTTTGCATGGCTGCCATTTTGAATGCCATCGCTTGCTGCTTAAAGCTTATCGCCTACCACTCCCTCCTTGGGAAATTTCCCATGCAATTTCCTTGGCGTCCCCACGCCTTTGCGTGACACCAAATTCCGCGGAATCAGGATTGCAGGATCGCAGCTTGCTTTCGCTTATTGCTTAGAGCTTATCGCTTACCGCTCCCTTTAGAATGGCCAAAAAGAAACCCACGAAGAAAACCGACCAGGCCGAACTGCCGCTCGGCGATGACGCGTCGCCGGCGGCCAGCAGCAAAGCCCAAGGGCCAAAGTCCAAGTCCTCGCCGAAATCCGGGCGGTCGTCTCCCGCGCCGAAATCCAAAATTCCGGATTCGAAGGCCGATGCCCCGGATTCCCAACCGCTGATCTCCGCTCCGAAATCCGAGATCCCAAATCCGCAATCCGCCGCCCCCGATCCCAAATCCCCGTCCGCCGCCTCGCCTCAGCTTGCTGAGGACGAGCCGCGCCGAAGCCCAACGGGCGAAGGCGGGCCCCCGCCCAAACGCAAGAAGGGCGAAAAAGTCCAGGACGAGGCCGCCCCGCTCGCGCAGAGCTACCGCAACTGGTTCCTCGATTACGCCTCCTACGTCATCCTAGATCGCGCCGTCCCGCACCTCAACGACGGCTTGAAGCCCGTCCAGCGCCGCGTCCTCCACACGCTCTGGGACATGGACGACGGCCGCTTCCACAAGGTGGCCAACGTCGTCGGCGCCACGATGAAGCTCCACCCGCACGGCGACGCTTCCATCGGCGCCGCGCTCGTCGGCATCGCCCAGCGCGGCTGGCTCATCGAGCCGCAGGGCAACTTCGGCAACATGCTCACCGGCGACGAGGCCGCCGCGCCGCGCTACATCGAGGCGCGGCTGACCAACTTCGCCCGCGACGTCCTCTTCAACCCGAAAACCACCACCTGGCAGGCCAGCTACGACGGCCGCACCAAGGAGCCCGTCACCCTCCCCGCCAAGTTCCCGGTCGTCCTCCTCGAGGGCGCCGACGGCATCGCGGTCGGCCTCGCGACCAAGATCCTCCCGCACAATTTCAACGATCTCTGCCGCGCCGCGATCAATCACCTCCAGGGAAAAACCTTCCGCATCCTCCCCGATTTCCCGACGGGCGGCACCGCCGATTTCTCCGAGTACAACGACGGCGAACGCGGCGGCAAGGTGAAGGTCCGCGCCCGCATCGAGGAGCGTTCCAAGTACCTGCTCGCGGTCACCGAGCTGCCCTACGGGGTCACGACCGAGTCGCTCATCGAGTCGGTCCTCGCCGCCAACGCCAAGGGCAAGATCAAGGTCAAGCACGTCGACGACAACACCGCCGACAAGGTCGAGATTCTCATCCACCTCCCGCAGGGCTCCGAGCCGGACAAGGTCATCCAGCAGCTCTACGTCTTCACGAGCTGCCAGGTGCAGCTCAACCCCGCGGCGTGCGTCATCGTCACCGACCCGAAGACCGGCCACGAGAAGCCGGAGTTCCTCGGCGTCCGCGAGCTGCTCAAGCGGTCGGCCGAGGCCACGAGGGAACTCCTCAAGCGCGAGCTCGAGATCAAGCTCGGCGAACTCGAGCAGCAGTGGCACTGGGATTCGCTCGAGCGGATCTTCATCGAGGAGCGCATCTACCGGAACATCGAGAAATCGAAGACCTGGGAAAGCGTTCTCGCCGAGATCCGCGCCGGCCTGAAGCCGTTCCTCAAGCAGCTCCGCCGTGAGGTAACCGACGACGACATCACCCGGCTCACCGAAATCCGGATCAAGCGCATCTCCGCCTACAACCGTTTCCAAGCCGACGAGGCCATCACGAAGATCGAGGAGGGCATCAAGGAGACGAAGGCGAACCTCCGGAAGCTGACCGAGTACGCTGTCGCCTGGTTCGAGTCGCTCGCCGAGAAATACGGCAAGGGCATCAAGCGGAAGACCAGCTACGACGAGCTCGAGGAGATCAAGGCCTCGGATGTCGTCACCGCCAACCAGCGCCTCTACGTCAATCGCGCGGACGGCTTCATCGGCCTCAACTGGCGCCAGCACGAATTCGTCACCGAGTGCACGATCCTCGACTCCGTGCTCACGATCATGGGCGACTGTTCGCTTAAGGTCTCGAAGGTCGCCGACAAGGTTTTCATGGGCCTCGACATCCGGCACGTCGCCGTCTGGCCCAAGGACGGCGACACGAGGTTCTACACGATGGTCTACCGCCTCGGCCCCGACGGAAAAACCTTCGCCAAGAAATTCCAGATCGGCGGCCTCTCCCGCGACCGGCTCTACCCCCTCGCCAAGGCCGACGGCTCCAAGCTCGTCTGGCTCCACGTCGCCGAGAAGGAGAAGGACATGCCGAAATCAATCCACCTGTCTTTGGACGGGAGGTCCGGCGCTAGAATCAGAGAAATCGACTTCGACTTAACCCCGATTCCCGTCAGCACGCGCACATCCAAAGGACTTACGGTCACGAAATGGGCCGTGAAAGAAGTCCGAACCAACGAACTGGAACTGAAGTAAAGCTCGCTTGGCGCGCCGTAGCCATGTGCGAAGGCGGCTCTGGCTCCACGTCGCCGAGAAGGAGAAGGACATGCCGAAGACCATCCATCTCTCCCTCGACGGCCGTTCCGGCGCAAGAGTCAGAGAGATTGATTTCGATCTGTCCGGAATCTCGGTAAGCACCAGGACTTCGAAAGGCCTCACAGTAACGAAGTGGGCGGTGAAAGAGGTCAAACCCAACGATCTCGAGCTCAAGTAAGACGGAGCCTGTCCGCCATAGCCTCGGGCGGCGGCGGAACCTCTCCGGCATTCCCGTTTCCGCGCGCACCTCAAAACGACTCACGGTGACAAAATGGGCAGTTAAGGAATTGAAGGGTAGCGACCTTTCCTCAATATAGGCAGTCAAGCCTACTTTTTGCTTTTGCTAAGCTCGCAAGATTTCTCTTGCATTGCCGTCGACGGGCCGCCCTTACCAACCGAGCCTCACTCTTTCTCCCTCAAGAAGGCGGATCAAGTGGGCTCGGATTTTGTATTTAGGATATATGAGCAAGAAGAAAACATTCCTCCCAAAAACAATTACGGCCGTTGATCTATTCTGTGGCGCAGGCGGACTGACGCGAGGACTGCTTGATGCGGGGATTTCAGTTGCCGCGGGATATGATATAGATCCCGCCTGCGAATATCCATACGAGCACAACAACGCTGGTGCGAAATTCATTAAGAAAAGCGTTACCGAGCTGACCGGGACCGAGCTTGCCAAACATTATCCCCCTGGGCATCTGCGGCTGCTAGCGGGATGTGCGCCGTGCCAAACTTTCTCTAAGTATACGCAAGGCCTCGAGAATGATGACGATCCAAAGTGGGTGCTATTGAACCAGTTCGCACGTCTAGTTCGCGAACTGAAGCCTGAACTCGTGTCGATGGAAAATGTGCCAGAGCTACAGCGTTATCCTATCTTTAGGCGCTTCCTACAAACGCTGAAAGCCGAAGGATTCCATTTTGCCACCGAGCCTTCAGACCAGATCATCTATTGTCCGGACTATGGGCTGGCGCAACACCGACGAAGGTTGGTATTGATCGCCTCCCGGCTGGGCCCAATTGAGCGGATTAAATCAACGCATACTTTCGCGAAGCACAGGACTGTCCGTAAGGCCCTAAAGAAGCTTCCGATTCTTAAGGCTGGTGAAATCTCCTCGAAAGACCCGCTTCATCGGACCAGCAGTCTCTCCGCAACAAACCTAAAGCGCATCAAACACTCTAAACCCGGCGGAACGTGGCGCGACTGGCCACAAGATCTGGTGGCGACATGCCATAAGCAGAAAAGCGGCAAATCCTATCCAGGTGTGTATGGCCGGATGGAATGGGATAAACCATCGCCTACCATTACGACTCAGTTCTTTGGCTTTGGGAACGGTCGCTTTGGACATCCAGAGCAAGACCGTGCTATCTCCCTCCGTGAAGGAGCTATTTTGCAGTCATTCCCGTCTACTTATCAGTTCGTGAAGCCGGGCGCGGAATATTGCCTCAAGACGATCGGGCGACTCATTGGGAATGCAGTGCCCGTTCGGCTCGGGGAGGTTGTAGGTAGATCGATACTCAAGCACGTCGCGGAACACAGAACCGTCTAACGCCAACGCCCGCGACGCATGAGCAAGGAATACAAAATCAGCATTGATCCGCGCATTTTGGAACTCCTGGGCCCCAACCTCTACACTAACATCTACTATGTCTTAGCAGAGCTTATCGCGAATGCCTATGACGCCGATGCAAAGAACGTTTACGTCATTTCGAATAAGAACGACATCCGAGTCGAAGATGACGGGCATGGTATGTCGTATAAGAAAGGTGATGTTACCAAGTATCTGGATGTCGCGGCCGAATCACGAACGACAAGAAAGGAGTCTCTGACCAAGTCAGGCAATCGTCGAAAGATGGGGCGCAAGGGCGTCGGCAAGCTGGCAGCCCTTTCTGTGTCTGAGAATGTGGATGTAATGACCGTCGCTGGGGGCGACAAGTCGGGCTTCGTCCTCTCACGAAGGATTGAAAAAAGTCACAAGCTTCGCCCGATTTCGGGACAAGACATCAAGTTCGAGCGCATCAAGAAGCATGGCACGGCAATTGTGATGAAATCTCCGCAATACGAGCTACACAAATCATTGGGGGCCGTTAAGCGCAATTTGCTGAAAATATTTCCGCTAGTGAGCAAGGATTTTAGGATTCATATTATTCGCGGAAATGAATCGGAAGTGATTGATGACTTCGACCGCAACATCATGAAGCAATTGGTCACGCTCATCACTCTAGGTCATGACTATTCTTCGCTGTGCCGCCTTGTGCCGAAAGAATACCCCAAGAGAAGGAAAGAACTGGTGGACGCCTTCCCGACGAAGAAGATTCCACTCCGAATGCGCAATACCCGCGGAGCCGAGCATACATACTCTCTTGAAATAAACGGCTGGATTGGGACCTACGGAACGACAAAGGGTCGAAAAGCCATAGTGACCGACTTCCCGGACAATTTTATCTCGCTGTTCGCCAATGGGAAAATGGGTGAATTCAACATTCTCCCCGTTGTCGGCCAAAACAAACTAAACGAAGTTTACGTGGTCGGTCAGCTCCACGTCGATCTGTTTGAACTTACGGAATTGCCGGATATGGCGCTGAGTAACAGGCAAGGCTACAAATCCGATGATCCACGATACATTGCGGTCATAGCATACGTAAGAGGTAAGCTTTTGGCGGACATACTAAGACGAAGGGATACTTTCACTGACTTGCGAAACGCCGCGAAGAAGCTGAAAAAGGAAGAAAAACAGAAGCAAGACGAAGAGAATCTGAAGATCGCCTTCGACGATTTTCGAGACAAGGCGAGCAAAGGAGCCGCGAGCAAGCTCTCGAAGCTCGGCGTTAAGTTGCCGCTGGAGTCGATCAAGAAGATCGTCCTGGACGCGATCAATCGGAATACTCCGAACCTCGGTTTGAAGCGCCTGGTCGATTCCCAGAAAAAGAGAATCCTGATCAGCCAGACATCGGCAGATAAGCCTTTCGCGGATATAGTGTATCAGATGCTCGTATTCAATAATGTGCCCGCTGAGGACATCCTCTACACCAATTGCGACGACGAGATCTGCCGAATTCCGGAAGAGCGGCGCGTCTTTGAATACCTGCGGGAGTTTTTCATAGAAAGCTATTCGGACCAGAAGATTTTCGCTCTTTTCATCACAAGCGAGAACACGAAGGCTTCCTGGGGGGCGATTACCGAAGTAGGAGCTGCTTGGATAACGCAGATCGACCACAAGATTTTCAATATTCGCCCCTTCCGGCCCGAACATCCGTTGGACGACGAAGCCCAGTGGCAATCAACCAACCGGAACAAAAAGCAAGAACTCTGGATGACCCCATTGGATGCCGACATCTTCTGCCAGAAGATTGAAGCAGTATGCGACAAGCTCGGGTATAAGAAGAAACCGCGTGCCGCGAACAAAGCCCACCTCGAAACACTCGTTGCGCTCAGAGCGCGTTAATTTCTTTTTCAACAATTAACGTGCCCGATCACCTGACTCCAGCGCAACGCTCTCGAGCGATGAAGCAGGTAAGGCTCAAGAATGGATCACTAGAGCTAAGCGTCCAGCTTGCGCTGCGCGCACGGGGCTTACGATTTGGACGTCATGATAGGACTTTGCCAGGTAGCCCAGATATCTCTTTTTCGAACAAAAAACTGGCTGTCTTCGTAGATGGTGACTTCTGGCATGGATGGCGTCTTCCCAGTTGGGAGCACAAGTTGAAGCCATATTGGCGTGATAAATTACGGACGAATCGTGCACGCGATGCTCGGAATTTTCGCCGCCTGAGAAACAGAGGATGGCGCGTGGTTCGACTTTGGCAGCATCAACTCAAAGCAGATTTCGAAAGCTCTATTGAGCGAATCCTAACCGCACTCCATACGAGTCAACCCGGCAATGCAGAAAAGCTAAGCGGCTCCAAAAGGCACGTGTCCCTAATAGAGCCGTCGAGAGCGAAAAAGCGTGGTTTCTCGCCGAAATCAAAGACACGAAAAAGTTGATATTCTTCTTTCCTCCGCGACGACATGGTCACCTCGTTTCTTGATACATAAAAAGGGGTGAACGGTCCCAAACGTGTTGTTTTCACTTCGATCAATCGTTCTCTACCATTGAGATCGAAGGACAAAATATCGAAGCCGAGTCCGTCACCCTTTGTTTTTGAAACATGCTCAATGCGGTCGGCCAACTTGTGCTGTCCTGCTTCCCACAGCTTTCTATGCTCAAATTTAAGCATGAGTTCCTCTCCTGCTAGACCCAACGAAGCATTTCGCGCTTCCTGCTCTAAAAAGTTCTTACGAAACACTGCACGCGGTTCCTTAGCCCTAGCATCATATGGTTTAGGTTTCTTGGCTTTTGGAGGAGGGACCTGAACTGGTAATACTCCTTCAATTTCCGTCAAAACAGCAGGTTTTTCCACAAAAGCTGTCGCCACTGAATCAAGTCCAGTTTGATCGACCAACCAATCCTCAATCTCAGTTTTGAGTAATTTCTGATAGTGAGGGAGCGGCTTGTAGCCCGACAGATAGACGTAGCCCAATTCAACCAAGACTGCGGAAATATTGCTGTGCTTGCGCTCAATAGAACTCTGCGACCGTTTGATGATCTGTCTCAGCTTTCTGTTCTCGTCTGCTTTACTTACATGCTCACCGGCTAGGTGCCGCTGAAGCATGTTGAAATACACCGCGGCAATCGCCTGGACCTCCACCTGCGACCACGGCGTTCTGTCCGAGATATCGGCCATGATCCTTACGCTTTCGCCGCCGGAAGCTTGATCAAAAGGCCGTAGCCATCAGCAACGCGCGTGACTTGATACCGAGCGCCGTCCTCAATCTTAAACTTTTCCAGAAGCTTCTTCGGAAGATTGACACGTCCGCGACTAGATACCCTTACCTTTGATACCGTGCTAGCTCGCTCCATGGGCTTCATCCTTCCAATCGAGTGAGCCTGCGTCAAGTATCTGGCCATTGGCGACCCTAGATGAACGCGAAGCAACAGCATAGCTGGGAACTCTACGAGCGCATGATCGCGCGTTTAATTGCCGACCAGACTCCCGCAAATCTTTGCGTAACGCCTAACGCACAGATCATAGGACGAATCAGCAAAATACCACGTCAGATAGATGTATTAATTGAATCACGCCACGACACCGACAATTCGGTCCGAATTATTGTAGATGCAAAGAAGCGAAATCGAAAAATAGATATCACTCATGTCGAATCGCTCCTTGGTGTAATGGCTGATGTCGGCGCTAGCCATGGATATTTGGTTTGTCCATCTGGCTACACAGAGGCCGCAGAAATGAGAGCACAGAAAAACGTGAAGATTCGACTAGTTCCCCTACACCATCTTGACGACTTTGATCCATCTACGTGGCCTATGTGCAAGCAGAAGGGCTGCAGTGGAAGGATATTCTGGAATTATTCCCCGTCATTCAGCAAGCGACTTGCGCACCCAGAGGAAACCTCTGTCGAGTCCACCCAGATCATCTTCCATGTCGGAAAGTGCGATAAGTGCGGGTATTTCCATGTTCACTGCAAAACTTGCGACGACCTATTTGTAGTTCCGCATGACACTGACGATCACGGACACACCTGTTCATGCCGTCTACCTTGTTTTTGGTTAGCCTCCATAGAAGAGGACGACCAAGGCTGGCGTTCGGCGGAGCTTCATTTCTGCAATACCGCAGGAGTCGTGACCTTCGACCGCAGGTCACTTTGAACATCACGGCATACGACGGCTGCTTCTGGCACGGCTGCCCCAGACACGCGACCTGGCCGAAGACCCGGGCTACTTTCTGGAAGAACAAGATCGCCACCAACAAGGCCCGGGATCGCCGCGTCAACCGCGAGCTCCGCAAGCGTGGGTGGAAAGTCGTCAGGATTTGGGAGCATGAGCTGAAGCGTCGCGACGAGCCCAAGCTGCTCCGCCGTTTGAGTCGGGTGCTCCAAGCCTGAGCGGCGCGCGCGCTGCCCACAGAATTGTGCCTTCGCGCCTTCGCGTCTTTGCGTGAGGCCCAAATCGATCTCCCAGCCATCGGGGCGTAAAGCCCCTCCTACAACGGAAATCCTTTTGCGACCTTTTGTGCTTATTGTGATCGCGGCCGCCCCGTGGGCACTCGCCGCGATCACCCTCGCATTCTGCTCGGGCCACGCGTTCGCGTGACCATCTCCGCCTCTCGGCTCCGTGTGGCCAATCCGTTTCCCGTGTCCCTTCGCACCTCGGCGCCTTTGCGTGACGCACCTGTTCCAAACTGGAACACTTTCCAGGCCGAAACCTGTTAGGCTTGGGACATGAGCAATCCAATTCCAGAACCCGCCGGTTCCCTCGAGGGTCACCGCGTCCTGATCCTGGCCGGGAATTTCGCCGGCGAAGAAGGCATCTGCCTCGGCCGGGCCGCCGCCGGCCGCTGGGCCGTTTCACCAGACTCGTCAACCGCCATCCTCGAACTGCGGTTCGAGCGCGAATTCGCGCTGCTCCTCGATCTCTCGACTTCCCCTGACCGCAACTGAGCAGCGATGAAGCCGGAGTTCTGATAGCTTCAAGGACGCAATTTGCGACCTTGAATGAAACCAGCGCCGGTCGCAGTCCGTTGGGCAGGAATCGCCTGCAAACCTGAGGTCGCAAATTGCGACCTCAAGTTCCGCCTGCGCATGAGGCCCGACGCAATGTGCGCGCTGCCCATAAAATCGCACCTTTGCGCCTCTGCTACTTTGCGTGAGACAACCCTGAATATTCCCCGAGATTGGAGAGCCGAAAGGCGGGCCATCAAGCTACACCGTCCATGAGACTGTAGGACCCCCAATCTCGTGAAGATGCCCCGCCCTGCTGTCCCGACCAAAGCGGCCGAATCCTGCATTCTTACCATTCGCGGTCAGAAAATAATCCTGGATGTCGATCTCGCCGCCATCTACGGCGTCAGCACCAAACGCCTGAATGAACAGGTCAAACGCAACCGCCGACGGTTCCCGCTAGATTTTGCATTCCGTTTGACACCAAGTGAAAGGAAAGAGGTGGTCGCAATTTGCGACCACCTTCGCGACTTGAAGTTTTCCCCCGTCTTGCCCGTCGCCTTCACCGAGAACGGTGCAATCATGGCCGCGAACGTGTTGAACAGCGAACAGGCGGTGCGCATGAGCGTGTTCGTGGTCCGCGCATTCATCCGGATGCGCGAGATGCTGGGCGGCTCCAAAGAACTCGCGGCGGAACTCAAGAAACTCGAGCGTCAACTTACGGCGCGCCTCGACATTCACGAAAGCGCCATCGTCGACGTCCTCCGTCGAATCATGGAGTTGCTCGATCCGCTACCAACGCCATCTCCGCCCGAAAAATCCATGGGCTTCCACACGACGATGCGGCGGCCATCGTAGTAAGTCCGCAACGTCGGTCGCGTCGAATTTCTGAGCGTGCCGGCATACCTTCTGCGGCACTCCTTTGTGCCTCTTGCGCCGTCTTGCGGCCAATCGCCCCTCAGGCGCTTACCCTCTACGCGCCATGGCGGCTTCGCGTGAGACAACTCAAAATTCACCCTTGGATTTCCTCCTCCCGCCTCCGGCCTCCCTCCTCCCACCTTCGGCCTCATCGCGCCTTGGCGTCTTGGCGTGAGATCCGGTTCCTCTGTTCTCAGTCCTTCGTCCGCCCCGCCTTCCGCGCCATCGCGACCTCCGGCCGGCCGAGGAGCGACCGGATCTCCCGCACGTAGTACGCCGCCACCTCGTAGCGGTTGAGACCCCTGACCAGGCGCCTTTCCCGGCCCGAGGCGAGCACCACCGCGACGTCGAAGGTCGAGGCATAACCGCGCTCGACCCGTTCGTGGAAGACGACATCCCCGATCTCCGCCGGCGCCAGGCGGATCACGCCATGCCAGGGCAGCGGCCCGGTCGCGACCCGCAGCAAGTCCGGGCTGATCTCCATCACCGTCGTGTTCAACAACGCCGCCATGCAGCGATAGGCCGCGTAGATGCCGATGGCCAGCAGCACCCATGGAATCCAAGGGTACGCCCAGGCTTCCCCCGGCCCGAACTTCCCGGCGCGATACATCGCATACAGCGCAAAATTCCAGATCACGGCGATGCACACCCACGCGATCGCGCCGCCACCCTCGCGCCAGATCCGGCGGATGATCACGCGGTCCGCCGCCACCTCGCGGCGGATGCTGGGTGGAACTGGAATCGGCAGGCCCATGCTCGGCGCCCATTCCCTAGCGACTGGCGCCCGAAGCGCCAGCCAACAACCGCGCCGGCCCCGACTGACCCGCACCTCACCGGTCATTCGTCACACCAAGACCCGTCTCCCGCCTCCAACCTTCCTCCTCCCACCTCCGGCCTCCTACCTCCGGCCTTCGTCATGCGTTGAGGTCGACCACGCCCTCGGCGTGGCACAGCGCCGTCAGCACGCGGAACTCGACCGTGTGCGCCTCATGCGCGGCGGGGTTGACCTTGAAGCCTTCCGTCAGCACCTGCAACGCGCCGCTGTACGTGGCGGACTTGGTCGCGAGCGGAATCCGCTCCAGCGCGCGCAGCCCCGGTTGGTGGAAGGTGACGGCCGCGGCATAGGTCGGATCGGGCATGCCGTCGGCATGGGACGGGCTCGGCCGCACCGTGACTTCCATCCGCCCTTCGGGCGAATCGAACTTGAAGGGCATGTGCGGTAGTTTGATATCCATCGCCGACGGTACTTCAGCCGCCGCCAATTAGCAACCGGCGCGTTCGCGCCGAGTTCGTCTCCCTGCCCGCCGCAATCGTCGCGCCTCACTCCGCGCTTCTGCGCCTTTGCGTCTGAGAACACTCGGCGGGAACCGCAGCGCCGCGCGGACGGTCGCTTAAGGGTCAGTCGCATCGCAACCCTCAATCCCACCCACATGAAAGCCAGTACGATCAACAAGACCCGTGGCGCCGGCAACATCGCCGGCGGCAAAACCCGCCGCGCCGTTGGCCAGGCCATCCGCAGCCCGGGCATGCGCGCCAAGGGCGTCGCCCAGGAAGTCGGCGGCCGCATCCAGCGCGCCGTTGGCAACCGCCAGCGGGCCCGCGGCGACTGATTCGCCGCCGGGTCAATTGAAGAGGCGCGGCTCCGGCCGCGCCTTTTTTATGATCGCGGCGTAAAGGCGCTCCTACAACCCGACGCGTCGGGGCTCCGCCAGGCTCGCTGAAGGTGGAGCGCCTTGACCCCAAGGCGCTTTCTCGATTCCCGCGGGCCATCAACGCGCTGAGGTCAGCGCGTTCCACCAGTCGCGGCGACGCTCATCGAGCGCCGCTACATTGTTCAGGCCGCCCCGATGGCGGCGGGACCATCAGTCCCGCGGAATGTCGTCAACGCTTGACGCGCGGGGCTGATGGCCCCGCCCCCACCCTGCGCGTTTCCGCATCCCAGGGTTTCAGCGATTCGCCTCAGCCGCCGTCCTGGTCCTTCTTCTTGCGCTTGTCGTCGTCGGACTGGTCATTCTTCTTCGGTGGCGGGGCCTTCTTCTGCGGCTGCGGCGCGGGAACCCGTCCGGTCGGCGCGAGGTTCTGCTGCTGCGGCCGGACGGACTCGGCCTGCTTTCTCGCCTTCTCCTGCTCCTGCTGCGCCAGCTCCGCGGCGCGGGCCTTTTGCTCCTGCGCTTGTTGCTGCTGCTGTCGGGCCTGTTCGGCCACGCGACTCTGCTTCTCTTGCTCCCGCTGCGCGGCCTGTTCCGCCGCCTGCTGCTGCCGCTGGCGCGCCTGTTCGGCCACGCGACTTTGCTGTTCCTTTTCCTGCTGCGCCGCCTGTTCCTGCTGGCGCTTCTGCTGGGCGGCCGCCAATTCCTGCTGCGCGCGTGCGTTCTCGCCGACACGCCGCTGCTGTTCGTTGCGCGCCTGCTCCTGCCGGGCTTGGGCCTGTTGCTTCGCTTGGTCCCGCTGCTGTTGGGCCAGGGCCTGGCGATCCTGGCCCGGCCGCTCCTCGCGAAGCCGCTCCGATTGTTTCTGCTGCTCTTGGGCTCGAGCCTGAGCGTCAGCAGCATCGCGCTGCTTTTGCGCCGCCTGGTCGCGCGCCAGTTCCTGCTGGCGCGAAGGCTCACGTCCGATCTCCTGCGACTGGACGGCTCGCTTTTGGTCCGCCTGGCCGATCGCCCGCTGGCGGTCCTGCTCCTGTTGCCGCGCCGCTTGGTCGCGGGCCAGCTGTGGTTGACGCGACGCCTGCTCACGCCCGATCTCCGACTGCTGCGTGGCCCGCTGCCGCGCCTGCTCCGATTGGGCCGCGGCTTGTTGACGCGATTGCTCCTGCTGTTGAATGGCTTTTCGCCGCGCCGACTCGTCCTGGCCAATGACGCCCTCTCGTGACGGTTGCTCCTGCCCGACGGCCCTCTGCCGTTCCGGGGGCGGCTGGTTCGCCAGCGGCGCCGAACCGGGCCGCGACCGGGAATCGCGTTCAGCTTCCTCGCGGCGTTGCGGCGCGGGCTGCTTCGGCGGCGGCGGCCGCCCGCTGGCCTGGCTGCGCGCGACGATGGGCGACTGCGGCCGCTCCACGCGCGACGGCTCGCGGCGGGTTTCAGCCTGGCCCGAGCGCGACCCGGAAGCCTCGCGCGAATAGGGCGCCGGAGCGCCTCCGATCTCCGCCGTCCGCTGCGCCGGTTGGGCCTCGATCTCGCGGCGCTGGGTGCGCTGCCGCTGCATCTCGCGGGCAACCTGGACGTCCCGCTGGCGGTCATTGGCCGCGGTGCGCTCGATGCGCACCGGCGTGTTGTTCGAGCGGGCATACTGCTGCACCGACTCGGCGTAGGTGACGCGGCGACCGCCGCCATCCCTTGAGCCGCCACTGCGGTAATCGTTCACATTGACCACCATGGTCGAGCCCGACCAGGTCCGCGGCGGGCGGGCGTCCTCGTGGCGCCGCCGATAGTCAAACGCATCGCGCCGTTGCTGCTCCCAGTTGCGGTCGTCGCGGTGCTGCCAGCGTTCGTAGCTGTAGAACGGATCGTAGCCGCGTCGCGACGACTGGAACGAGAACTCCGCGAAGAAACCGCGGTTCTCATAGCGCGCGTCGTAATAGTCGCCGAAATAGTAGTGGCAGTAGTCCGGCCGCAGGAAAAGGAAGTCCGCCAGGATCGCGAGGTTCAGCACAACGCTCGGCGTGTATTCGTAGCGCCGCCGTCCATAATCCCGGTAATACACCGGGGCGAACAAGAGCCCGCGGTCCTGCGGCGCGTAGTCCCAGTAGCCCGAGACATACACGTACCCGCGCGGGGTCCAGACATAGTAGGAGGGCGTCCAAACCCAGTCCTGTTGCGCCTCGATCCAGTAACCCGGACGCCAGGCGTATCCGCGGTCGCGCCATTCCCACGAGCCGGGCGCCCATTCAAAGTTGTCCGCCGGACGCGGAATGCTCGGGCCGCGCTCGAGCGTCTCGGGCGGCGGCGGCAGGTACGTGACCTCCGACTGCGCGGCGTCCGCCCAATATCCCGAGGTCCATTGCCAGCCGCGGCCCGTGTCCCCCCAATAACCCGAGATCCAGGCGCGCCCCGGCGGGAGCACGCGCCACGTGCCGCTGACCCAGATGAAGTCGTTGCGGTCGTCATCCCAGCCCCAGTAGCCGGGAATCCAGGCCACGTCCGCGCCCACCGGCCTTTCGTCCGGCGGAACTTCCTCGATCGGTTCGGGCGGCTGGCGGTTGACGACGAGGCCTGGCCGCGGCTCGTAGTTTACCACCGCCGCGAAGGCCTCGTGGACCGGCCCGCGCGTCAGGACTTCGCCGCCGCCTGCGCTGACGACTCCGGGACCGGCGCCGATCGGCTCGGCGCCGATCTCCTGGGCGGACAGCCGCGGCACGACAATGAGCAGGCCGGCAACAGCGGCGGCCGCGAGCAGGCGGATGAGTGGGGCTTTCATGATGAAGTGGGTTGGAGGTGGGACGAACGAGCGATGGGCTCTATTCACTTGTCGATGCCTGGCGCAGCTTCCTGGTTCCGGTATTTGCCCCGGAGACGGAGGTCGGGCCGCCGCCCGGGGCCGCTTGGCCATCGGGTGGAGACCGCATGCGCTGTGGGCTGGGCACCATCTCCGCCTTCGGGAGGGTCGGCCTCCCGGCCGACCGCCTTCTCATGCCGGTCGGTCAGGAGACCGACGCTCCAACCGATTCGAATCCTCTGGGTTCATCTCCGACATGGAGGCGGGGTGCCCTCACCCCGCCAGCCTGCAGCGTCGATGGCAACCCGCGGGACGGGGGCGTCCCGCCTCCACTTGGAGGGTCGGCCTCCGGCCGACCGCCTCCTCATGCCGGTCGGTCAGGAGACCGACCCTCCACCCGATTCGAATCCTGGAGGAGCCTGCGTGCGGTTCATTGTGCGCACACGGCCGTTGTCAAACCGGCCGGGCTCCGCCAAATTTCGCGTCATGACATTCCGCCCCTGGCTCTTGCCGCTCGCCCTCACCTGCCTCGCACCCGCGTTGCTTGCCAAGGAGCCGGCGAACCTCGCGTTCCTCAAGGACGAGATCAATGCGTACGTCGCGTCCGGCGAATACAACGCGGACATCGCCGGCGTCGCGCACCAGGCGGCCGCGTGGCTCGACACCCGCGCGCCGCAGGGCGGGGGCAAACTCGCGATCGTCTTTGATCTCGACGAAACCCTGCTCTCCAACTGGCCGGAACTGAGCCAGCTCAACTTCGGAGGCGAACGCAAAGCGATGGGCGAATGGTTCGAAACCGCGAGCTGTCCCGCGATCGAACCGGTGCGGGAGCTGTACCGCCATGCCCGCCAGCTCGGCGTCCAGGTCATCTACATCACCGGCCGCCCGGAGCGCTACCGCGCCGCCACCCAACGCAACCTCGAGGCCGTCGGCTGCGGTGATTATGCGGAGTTCATCCTCAAGCCGGCCGAATGGAAGGAAACCGCGGAGAAATTCAAGACCGCCGAACGCCAGCGGCTTACCGCGGCCGGTTACGTCATCATCGCCAACATCGGCGATCAGCAGAGCGATCTCGCCGGCGGCTTCGCCGAGAAGACGTTCAAGCTGCCGAATCCTTTCTATTTCTCGAAGTAGAAATGGAGGCGGGGTGCCCTCACCCCGCGAAATGAATGCGCGAATCGCATCCCGCGGGACTGATGGTCCCGCCTCCAATTTGGAGGGTCGGACTCCCGGCCGACTGTATGCCCTCAATCCGGTCAGTCGGAAAACCGAGCCTCCACGCGATCCCAATCCGGCAGGAGCCCGCTTGCCGGCACAATGCCAATTCAATTGAAGTGTAGCTGCGCTTGAGCCGTGAGCGAAAGCGTGGCGAAGGAGCGGCCACGTTGTCGCCGTGCTCCAACGCGACTACGGCTTGATTCCTCCCGCGCTATTTCGTCGGCGCGTACCCGCGCCACACCCACTCGAGCGCCTCGGGCAGAGTCTGCTGCTTCACCCGGTAATCGACATGCCCGGAGTTGAGCGAGAAGACGTACTGGCAATGGTAGCCCTTGAGCCGGAGCACCGCGGCCATGCGGTGGTTGGCCGTCACCCAGTCGTGCATGCCGTCGCGCAGGACGTTCGGGTTGAAGAGATCGCGGTCGCTCACGTGCATCCAGATGCGGATCGGCTTCGGGTCCGCCGCGGCGATGAGCCGGTTGTGGTACTCCCACGCGCCGCCGGGCGTGACGGGATCGTAGGGCCACTGCTGGTTGATGTAGGTGCCGGAATAGGAGACGATGCGGCGGTACCACTCGGGATGATACCAGGCCATGGTGAACGCCGCGGCCGCGCCCGAACTGCCGCCCATCGCCGCCCGGCCGTCGGGATCGTCGGTCAGCTTGACGTGGCAGTGCGCCTCGACCGCGGGCAGCACCTCCGCCTGGATGAACTCGGCGAACTTGCCGGACATCGTGTCGTACTCGAGCCCGCGCTCACTACCCTGCGCATCGCCGCCGCCGTTGGCGATCATGATGGCGATGAGCGCCGGCACGCGGCCCTGGGCGATGAGATTGTCGAGCGTGTGCACCAGCAGCGTGTCGACCTTGCCCTTGTCCTTCGGCCCGTCGTGCGAGACGAGGAACGGCGCCGGCGTGCCGGGCACATATTGCGCCGGCACAAAGACGGTGATCATGCGCTTGTACGGCTGCGGGTGCGTCGCGACCACCAGCGTGAGCGGGTTGGCCGGGTCGACCGTGCCGAACTTGTCGCGGGCGATTCCGGGGTAGAATCTGCTTTCGGCCGAATCGAGTTCGAATTGCTCGATGCGCCCCGACGGCACGCCGGGCACGACCTTCGTCTCGGGTGCGGGCACGTAGTCGGGACCGACGAGCCAGTCGCCCTCGGCCTCGACCGGCGGCACGGCGCCGGGCGCGGCGCGCAGGGCGGTATCACCCGGTTTCGCGCCCGCGACGTGAAACACCGGCGCGCCCGGGCCGTCCGGGGCGCGGACCGGCGGCGTGGGCCGGGCGGGCGGCGCCTCGGCGGCACCGGCGAGCGCCGGGAGCGATAGAACCATGAACGTGGCGAGCAGCGTGGATCTTGTTTTCATGGGGCGGGCGAAAGCATCGCCCATGAAGGATGAATCCGCGCCGCCCGCCAGCCGCGAATGCGTCCTAGCGGACAAGACAAGCGCCGGGGCCTACGTTTCCCCGGCGCTTGCCGGGCGACGGCGGGTTTGCCGCCGCCGCTTCCTCATTCAAACCTGCACTGTCACGCGCAGGTAGTTGGCGGGGATCGACACGGCGTCGTCCCGGCCGCTGCGGTTCTGGACCGTGAACAACCGCTCGAGCTCCTCCTGCAACCGGCCGGCCTTGCCGGCCTTTTCCGCGGCGGCGAAAGCGTTCATCACCGGACCGTAGTAGTTCCGGAAAAGTTCGACGAACCTGGCGGGCGACACCTGCAGCCGGAACCAGAGTGTCTCGCGCTGGAACGTGACCCGGCTTGCCGGGATGCCGGCGGCGGCGAAACGATTCAGCACCTGCGCTTCCTCGCCCCAGGCCATCGGGCTGACCGCACCCGGGGGCGGCGGCGGCAGGTGGGCGGAGCAAAGGCGCAGGATCTGCGCCACCAGCGTGGGATCCCCGGGAATCCAGTTGGCCATCACGATCCGGCCACCGGGTTTCGTGACGCGCACCATTTCGCGGGCGACTTCGTCCGGCTGCGCGGCGAACATGGCGCCGAAGATCGTCATGACGAGGTCGAACTGCGCGTCCGGCAGGTCGTGCAACCGGGCGGCGTCGCCTTCCTGGAAGCGGAGGTTGGTCAGCCCGGCCGCCTCGGCACGGCGCCGGCCGGCCGCAACGAGGTTGGCGGCGATGTCGACGCCGAGCACCTCCGCCCCGCGGATGGCGGCGGGCAGCGCCGTGGTGCCGTCGCCGCAGCCGAGGTCGAGCACGCGGAGGCCCGGGCGGATGCCGAGCGCCTCGACGATGTCGCGCTCGCTCTCGCGCACGCTGGCGGCGATGCGGGTAAAATCGCCCTTTTCCCAAAGGGCCTTGTTTGGATGGATCGTGGTGTTCTGTAGCATATGGATGGTTGGCCGCGGGCCTGACGCCCGACGGGTCGCGCACTCTAGCGGGACGCCGCAGTGCCGGCCACGACATTAAATGTAGCAAGGCGCCCGCTTTTCCCGTTGGCTCCCCGCCCTGATGCCCACGCGTTACGGCCAGTTCTGCCCGGTGGCCAAGGCTTCCGAGGTCCTTGGCGAGCGCTGGACCATCCTCATCATCCGCGAATTTCTCTCCGGGGCGACGCGCTATCGCGATCTCCAACGCGGCCTCGCCCAGATGTCGCCCACCCTGCTCACGAAACGACTCGGCCAGCTCACGGCCTGCGGGTTGATCGAGCGCCGTCCCGCCTCCGGGCGCGCGCACGCCGAGTATCACCTCACGGCGGCGGGCCGCGAACTGCGGCCCGTCGTGGACGGCCTCGGCAAATGGGGCATGCGGTGGGCGCGCGGCGAGATGCGCGACGAGGACCTGGACGTCCAGGCGCTGATGCTCGACGTGTGCCGCCGCCTCGACCGCGCGGCGCTGCCGGCCCGTCCCGCCGTCATCGCCTTCAGTTTTTCCCGGCTGGCGAAATTCGGCCGGTGGTGGATCGTGGCCGACCCCGGCCGGCCCGCCGAACTCTGCGACTATCCGCCGGCCCGGACCGCCCACCTGCAGGTGCAGACCGACGTCCGCACCATGGTCGAGATCTGGACCGGCGACGCGCCCCTGGCCACGGCTGTGCGCGAGGGCCGCCTCCGCTTCGAGGGCGAACCCGCCTTCACCCGCACGGTGGCGAGCTGGCTGCCGCTGGGCCGCCTCGCCCACGTCAAGCGCGCCGCCGTGCAGCTGCGGCATCGCTGAGGGTGATGGAGGGTCGGCCTCCCGGCCGACCGCCTCCTCATACCGGTCGGTCAGGAGACCGACCCTCCACCCGATTCGAATCTTCGGGGTTCATCTCCGACATGGAGGCGGGGTGCCCTCACCCCGTGAGGCAAGCGCGCCCATGGCATCCCGCGGGACGGGGGCGTCCCGCCTCCACCCGGAGGGTCGGCCTCCCGGCCGACCGCCTCCTCATACCGGTCGGTCAGGAGACCGACCCTCCACCTGATTTGAATCCTCGGGGTTCGTCTCCGACATGGAGGCGCCCAGCCGCTCCTGCGTGCGATTCAGCTTTTCCTTACGCCTCCGGCCTTGCCCTGGCCGGGGGTTTTCCCACGCTGACTGACGGCGAAGCGCGGGCCCTTCGCCGCCATCCCACCAGGAGCAATCTCCCATGCCCATGAAACGACTGGCCCTTGTCATCCGCGGCGCGGTCTCCCTCGGCAGCTACGAAGGCGGCGTCCTTTACGAGCTGCTCCGCGCCCTCGAACACCACAACCAGCGCCTGCCCGCCGGCGATGCGCGGCGCATCAGCATCGATGTCCTCTCCGGCGCGTCGGCCGGGTCGATGACCGCGGCCATCACGTCGCAGGTGTTGCTCGGCGGCCTCGACCGTCTCGTCGACGCCCGCCAGAATCCATTCTACCAGGCGTGGGTGGTCGATGTGAGCCTCGCCGAATTGCTCCGCTACCGTTCCGGCGAATATGCCGGCGGCTCCCTGCTCTCGGGACGGTTCATCACCGAACTGGCCGAGAAGCACCTCGGCACGCCGCCCGCCGGCACGCCCCACTCCGCCCGTCCCACCGCCGGGCAGCTGCGCCTTGCCTTCGCCCTTTCGGGGCTCCGCGGCCTCGATTACGACATCACGCGGGAGTTCAACTTCCCGTGCACGAAATTCCAAGATGAGTGGTGCGGCGCCGTCGATCCCGCAGCACCGGCCGCCGCCGACTGGGCCGGCATCCGCGCCGCCGCGATCACCAGCGGCGCGTTTCCCGGCGCCTTTCCCGTCCGGTTCCTGTCCCGCCGGCGCAACGAATACAACGAGGATTTTCTCTCCCCAGTCGATTGGCCGCCGTCGCAGGCGGTGCGTGACCTCCCTTACGTCGACGGCGGCGTGTTCAACAACGAGCCGCTCGGCCTCGCCAAGAGCCTGGTCGACGAGAACGACCAGCATCGCGACAACGACAGCCGCTATTACCTGTATGTCTCGCCCAGCCCGAAGCTGTCCGCGCGCGCCAAGGATCTCACGCCGCCCGACGTGCCGCTCCTCGACGTGGGCGGACACCTGATGCAGGCCATGATCGGCCAGGCGCAATACCAGGATCTTTCCGCGTTGCTCAAAACCAACCGCCGCATCGCCGCCTTCGATGCCACCGCGCGCGGCCTGGCGCAGCTGCTCGGCGGGGGCGACCATGCCTTCACCACCGGGTTCCTCCAGACCGCGCCCCGGCTGGCGGCCGCGGCCTTCGCCAATCTCCCGGAGGGCGAGGAGACGCTCGAGCAGGCGGTGCAACGGCTCGTCGGCGAGTACTCGAACGAAACCTGGTTCCAGGCCGCCCTGTCCGGCGATGCCACGCGCGACGCCTGGGCGCGGCTGCTCGCGGCGTTCGAGCGGACCGCCACGCTGCAGCACAAGGACACGATGACCCTGTTCACCATCTGTGCCTCCGAGGATGAGCTGCTGGGCGACCCGCTCGCGCACTTCGGCGGATTCACCTGCCAGGAGGTGCGACACCATGATTACGAGGTCGGCCGCGACAAGACCCAGCGCTGGCTCCGCGACCCGCAGAACAAGCTGCGCCTGGACCTTGCCGGCTACCAATTCGAGCCCGTCAATCTCTCCGCCGACCGCACGCGCGCCACGCTGGCCCTGCGGGACTGCGCGCCCGGCGCCGGCCAGGACCTCGGCTCGCGCGTGGCCGACAAAGTGAAAGACCTCCTGCGACACTTCGGCATCGCCTGGCCCCTGCCGAACTTCATCGCGTCCGGTATCAGCAAACTCACCGCCCGATTTGTCGAGAAGGCGCTCGAGACGGAAGCCGGCGCGCCGCCACCGCCGGTGATCTAGGGGCCGGTCCTGAAATCGCGTAGGTCGGGCTTTATGCTGCGCGCGGGTGCAGGTTCGCGAGGCTGCGCACGACGGCCATGAGTTCCGCAGCGGAGACCGGTTTGGCCACGTGCGTCTGTCTGGAAACCGCCTACAGGCGGGGAGTCAGGTGCCGGCGGTTGGGGGGTTGCGTCCCACCCGTCGGTGTTGGCCCCCGGACATGGCCGGCCCGCGACCGTGAGGCCGCGGGCCGGACCTAATTCGAACCCGGACTGGCCGGGATCATCAATAATTGCCGCTCTTCTTCACGCCCTGGCTGTTGGCCGCGGCGAGTTCCGACTGCGAGAGGTTGCCGTCGTGGTCGGTGTCCGCCTGCTGGAACTTCAGCCGCGCGGCGGCCTGTTCCTCGGCGCGCGAGAGCTTGCCGTCATGGTCGGTGTCGGCGGCCTCGAATTCACTCGGGCTCATGCCAATGCCCGTCGTGTTCGCGCTCGCGGCGCTGGAGCTGCTGGCGCTGGCGCCCGCGTCCGTGCGCCCGGTCATGCCGCTCGTGCCGAGGGCCTCATCGCGCGACAACGAGCCGTCCTGGTTCGTGTCCAGCGCCGCAAAATTCTGCGTGCCCCAGGTTTCGTATTCCGACTCGGCCACCTTGCCGTCGCTGTTGGTGTCGAGGATCGCGAACTGCGGGCCTTGGTTGGCACCGTTGGCGTTGGTGGCCCCGGAGGCGGTGGTGTCGGGGTTCGTGGCGCTGGCACCAGGCGCGGTTGTGGCGCTCGCGCCCGGCGTCGTTGTGCTGGGCGTGGCGGGCGTGATCGTGCTGGGTGAGTTGACGCCGTTGTTCGGCGTGTTCGGCACCGTGCTGCTGCTGCTCGGGCTGCTGCTGGAACTGCCACTGGACTGGGCGCGAGCCAGCGGCAGGGCGATCAGCGCCAGGCCGCACAACAGCGCGAGGGAAATCTGGTTATGGGAACTATTCATGGGAGGGTGGATTGTGGGTGGTTGTTGTTTCGCTGCTACAGTAACCCGCGGCCGTCGCCGCCACCACCCGGCCCCGCCCGGCCCCGCTCACCGGTCGATGTCCCGCCCCGGCCCCCGGCCCCCGCCCGGTCGGGTCGCGCCCCGCCGCCGCGCGCGTGCCGGCTTGTCGACCCGCGCCACCTCGGCTACGCTCGCTCCATGGAGATCTCTGCGTGGGCCGAACTGGACGACGAAGCCTTGCTGAATCTCCGCATCTCGCAGCTCGGGCTGACGCTCGCCGACACGCCCCTGCAGGCGCTGGTGCAGCGGCTCCACGACGAGCTCGCCGCCCGCGGCCTGGCCTTTCTCCCGCCTTGTCATGTGGGCGACGAGTGGTTCGTGCCGGTGGGCATCCCCGCGATCTTCGTGCCGTTCTTCCTCACCCACGACCGCCTGCGCCGGCTGGAGCGCACGATGATGCTGGAGGTCGAGGGCGAGGAGCCCGAGTGGTTCATGCGGCTCATCCGCCACGAGGCGGCGCACGCCTATGCGTACGCCTACCAGCTGCCGCGGCGGAGAAAGTGGCAGCGCACCTTCGGCCTCAGCTCGCCCGACACGACGCCCGAGGTCTACCGGCCCCGGCCGTACAGCCGCTCGTACGTCCTGCACCTCGACGACTGGTACGCCCAGAGCCATCCCGACGAGGACTTCGCCGAGACCTTCGCCGTCTGGCTGACACCCGGCCTCGACTGGCGCGCGCGCTACCAGGGCTGGAAGGCCCTCGACAAACTCGCCTATGTCGACGAGCTGATGCGTTCGCTCGCCGGCCAGCCGCCGCCACACCAGCCGGGTTACCGCGTGCGGGACTTCGATTGCCTCAATCTCAAGCTGAAGACGTACTATGCGCGGAAACGGAAGCAGTACGAAGACACCTATCCCGATTTCTACGACCGCGACCTGCGCGAACTCTTTCCCGAGCCGGCCGGCGCCGGGCCCCGCGCCTCGCGCTACCTGCGCGACCGCCGCCGCGCCCTGCTGGCCGCCGTGTGCGCCCAGACGAAGGAACGCCGGTACCGCGTGCACGAGCTGCTGTCGCGGCTGATCGACCGATGCGACCGGCTCGGCCTGCACCTTCCGGCCGGCGGTCACCCGCCCGACCTCGCCGTGGCCGCCTTTGTCACCATGCTCGTCATGAACCACCGCTACACCGGCAAGTTCAAGCGCACCCCTTGATCGCGCGGCCGCCGCCACACTCCCGCCCCCTTCCGCATCCCGGCTCCACGCACCCCCCTCCGTTCACCCATGCCCCGCAAACTGAAGATCCTCGCCTTGTTCGACGTCGGCGAACCCCTGGCGCCCGACGCGGACCTCAGCGCCCTGCTCCGGACCGAGGACTGGAAGACGGAGGCCGGCGTGCTCGCCGCGCTCGACGATCTCGGCCACGCGCACGAGCACCTCGTGATCTTCGATGACCTCGCGCCGCTGCAGCGCAAGCTCGTCGAGTACGCCCCGGATGTGATCTTCAACCTGGCGGACACGTTCCGCAACAACCCGGCGTTCGACCAGCACATCGTCTCCTTCCTCGCCCTGCATGGCATCCCCTTCACCGGCTGCGGCCCGAGCGGCCTGACCCTGTGCAAGCACAAGGGCATCGCCAAAAAAATCCTGGGCTACCACCGCATCCACACCGCCGACTTCGTGGTCATGCCGCAGGGTCGCAAGGTGGCGCGTCCCCGCCGGCTGAAGTTTCCGCTCCTGATCAAACCCGTGAAGGAGGAGGCCTCGTACGGGATCGCGCGCGCCTCGTTCGTGGAGAACGACGCGGCCTTCACCGAACGCGTGCAGTTCATCCACGAGAAGATGAACCAGGATGCGATCGCGGAGGAATACATCGATGGCCGCGAGCTCTACGCCAGCCTCCTGGGCAACGGGCGCCTGCAGGTGTTCCCGCTCCGTGAACTGGTGTTTCGCGAGGTGCCGCCCGACGAACCCAAGATCGCGACGTACACGGCGAAGTGGGACGAGGAATACCGCCGGCGCTGGGGCCTGGAAAACCGCTTTGCCGCGGACCTCGACCCCGCGGTGGTGCGAAGGATCGAGTCGGCCTGCCGGCGCATCTACCACCTCCTGACCATCGACGGCTATGCCCGCCTCGACCTCCGGCTCACCCCGCAAAACGAGGTCTACTTCATCGAGGCGAATCCCAATCCGATCCTCGCGCCCGACGAGGATTTCGCCCAGTCGGCGATGCGGGCCGGCCTGACCTACCCGCAGCTCATCGACCGCATTGCCCGCCTCGGGCTCAAGACCGACCGGGACTAGGCGGGCCGGCGGCCCGCCGCGATAAGCTACAAGCTTGCAGCCGTAAGCGCCCTGTTTCCCCTCCCCGCTTGCGGCGGGCCGCTTATCGCTTACTGCTTACCGCCAACCGCCCTTCCCCATGCCCAAATCCACGCTTAAACGCCTGCCGCCCAAGAAACGTCCGCGCAAGGCCAAGGCCGGCACCCGCGGGGCCGAGACCGCCGAAGCCCTCCTGCCCGAATTGACCGGCGCGGCCCTCGAGACCAAGGCCGCCGTCGAACGCGCCGGCGGCGTGGTCGTCGGCCAGTATGCCGATCCCATCGGCCGCCTGCCGCTGCTCCTCGCCGTCCTGCCCGTCGCCCGGGTCGAGCCGACGCCATTTCAGCGCGACGTATCCGACATGCACCACAAGAAGCTGGCCGACGTCATCGACCGCACGGGCATGTTCCTCGACCCGATCATCGCCATCACGGCGCCGGGCGACAGCTTCTGGACGCCCAACGGCGGCCATCGGCTCGCGGCGATGAAGCGGCTCGGCGCGAAGTCCATCACCGCGCTCGTCGTGCCGAAGCGGGAGGTGGCCTGGCAGATCCTCGCCCTCAACACCGAGAAGGCGCACAACCTCAAGGACAAGTCGCTCGAGGTCATCCGCATTTTCCGCAACCTGCTGGAGGACTCAGCGGCGAAACCGGAGAAGGAGTTCGCGTACTACTTCGACGAGGCGTCGCTGATCATCATGGGCCTCTGCTACGAGCAGAATGCCCGCTTCAGCGGCGGCATCTACCACTCATTTGTCCGGCGCCTGTCGGAGTTCAGCGATGAACCCCTCGCCAAATCGCTCAAGGGCCGCGAGCGCATCGCCACGATGCTGCTGGAACTCGACACCAAGGTGGCGGAGGTCGTGGCGAAGCTGAAGGCGAAGGGCTTCGTCAGCCCCTATCTGAAGACTTTCGTCGTCGCGCGCTCGAACCCGCTGCGCTTCATGAAGGAGCCGCCGGAACTCGTCGACCTCATCAACACCATCCGCGGCAAGGTCGAGCGCTTCAACGTCGATCGGATCAAGCCCGAGGACATCACCGCCTCGGGCGGGACACCCGACGAAGAAACCTGAAGGCGAGGCACGCAGGCAGGGGCGCACCTCGCGCCCGGGCACCGTCAAGCCGCATCGCTGCTCGTCCCCCGTCCTAACACTTACTGCTCACTGCTAACTGCTCACTGGTCACCGCTCATTGCTCACTGGTCACCGCTCACCCTTCAGATACGCCTTCACCACCCGCCGGATCATGCCGTCGCCCTTGGTGAGCAGGAACAGGTCGCCGGTGCGTTCATCATAACCGAGGCGGAGATGCGCGCGGTCCAGGTGGCCGAGCTGCTTCACGGTCGTCGGCTCGCCCCCGCGCGCCACGCTGATCTCGTAGACCGTGTGGTCCGTGAATCCGGCGTGGACGTCGAGATAAAAGACCCGCCCGTTGACGATGTCGCCGAACACATACTTGTCGCGCAACGCCTCCAGCGGCCCGTGGTAAACGTAGCCGCCGGTCACCGCCGTGCCGTCGTCGTGCTCGTAGAGCGCGAACGGCGCGATGTACGGGGCGAGTTGTTCCGCCGTGGCCGGGTGCACGACCTTCGGGTCAACCGTGGCGTCGATGTGCGCGATGCCCTCGAGGTGGCCGACGCCCCAGCCATAGGCGCCGCCGCGGCGGACGAGGTTGACCTCCTCGAGATTGGACTCGCCGATGTCGACGGCGATCAACTGCCGGCCGTGGGCCGAATCCCAGGTCAGCCGATGCGGGTTGCGGAAGCCATAGGCCCAGATCTCGCGGTGCACGCCGGGATCGGTGCTCGTCGCGAAGGGATTGTCGGGCGGGATGCCGTATTGCCCGCTGGCGCCGTCGTGACCGGCTGGGTCGATCCGCAGGATCGAGCCGAGCAGGGTGCGCGGGTGCCCGGCCATGTCGTGGCGCTTGAGATTGATCGAGCCGCCGTCGCCGACGCCGAGGTAGAGTTTCGCGTAATCCGGATCGTGCGGTTCGGAGACCGGCGCAAATGCGATCTCCTGCGCGCCATGCCCGGTGGTCGGCGTCACGAAGCGCAGGACCTCGCGATGCGTGCCGGCGAACACCGTGGCACCAGGATCGGCGAGCCGCCATTCGGTGAGCACCCATTCGATGGGCGGCGTCTCGTAGGGCGGCACGTCCGCCGGGATGTCGCCGGCGTTGATCACGGGCCGACCGCGGCGGCTTTCCGAGTGCGTCGTGTAGAAAATGCCGTTGTGGACGAAATCCGGATGCAGCGCGAAGCTGCCGAACCCGCTCGCCACGCCGGGTTGTGGGAAGAAATCGGGAAACAGTCCGCGGAGGTCGAGGAACACCGCCGGTTGCCGGTCCTGCACGCGATAGAGCACGCCCATCAGGTCGTCCACGAACAGCGCCCCGGCCTCGCGCGGGTCGGGACGCAACAGCGTGATCCCCTGGTAGGCCGTGCGCCCGGGCAGCAGCGGCATCTTCACATAATCCTCGAGCTCGATCGTCAGGCCGGTCGTCTGCACCGGCGGCACCAGCCGCGGCGTCGTTCGCGGCGCAGTCAGGTCGACCGTGAACGGCCGCAAGCCCCGCGCCGCCGACTCGGCGTCGAGATAGGCCAGCACCGCGTGCACTTGCTCCGGCGCGAGATGGGCGAACGATGGCATCGCCAGCTTGTAGCGGCGCAGGAGGGCGTTGGCCCGGACATCGCCGGACGCGATGATCTTTGCGGGGTCGCGGACCCAATCGACCAGCCGCGCCTCGGGCAGCACGGTCGTGACGCCACCGAGCGGCGGGCCGAAACCTTCCGCCGCCAGCGTGTGGCACGGGAGACATTGCTGTTGGAAAATGGTCCGGCCGGACTCCAGCAGCGCCGGGGTGTGCGGGTAGCCGCCGGCGGCGGCCGGCGCGACGTCGACGTCCTGGGCGGACAGGATCGCGCCGCCGCACCAACACCAACCCGCAACCAATAGCTGGAGGGTCGGGCTCCGGCCCGACCGGTTGGGCAGGAGCCCAACCCTCCACCAAGGCCTCCCTGCTCCACGCTCCACGCTTCTTGCTCTTTTCATTTTGCGTAGGTGTAGGTGGCGAAGGCAATGCGCGCGCTGTCGCGCGACCAGCAGGGCACGTTGAGCGAACCATTGCCGCCGGTGAAACGCGCCAGCTCGCGCGGCTCGCCGCCCGTCACCGGCAGGAGGCGCAAGATGTATTCGCCAGGCGGCGGATGACCGGTCTCCGGCACGGTGTGGCTCGAGAGCACCAGGATCCATCGGCCGTCCGGCGAGGGATGCGGGAACCAGTTGTAGAAGCCATCGTGCGTCACCTGCTCCACACCGCTGCCATCGGGCCGCATTCGCCAGACCTGGACGCCATCGTCACGCACGGAATGGAAATAGATCCAGCGCCCGTCAGGGGAATAATCGGGACCGTTGTCGTTCCCCGGGGAACTTGTGAGGCGCGTCTCCGGGCCACCGTCGACCGGGATGGTGTACACGTCGTAATTGCCGTCCCGCTCGGCGCCGTAGGCCAGCGTCCTGCCGTCCGGCGACCAGCCGTGCCACAGAGCCGGCGCCGCGGCCGCCACCCGTCGCGGCACCCCGCCACTCACCGGAACCAGGTACATGAGCGGTTTGCCGGTTTCCGAGAGGTCGCTGATCACCAGTTCGGTGCCGTCGGGTGAAAGGCCATGGTCGTTGACGCAACGCCGGGCGAAGCCGGTGTCGACCGCCTCGGGCGCCGCCGCGCCCGCGAGCGCCAGCCGGTAGAGGCGGCCGCCGGAGTTGAAGAACAACGCCTGGCCGTCGGCCGAAAAATGCGGCGACTCCAGAGCCGCGTCGGCGCGGCGCACGACCGTCCGCGCACCGGCGGCGACCGCGACCATCTCCAGGGTCGACGCAACCTTGGCCGGTTCCGCGGCTGCGACCGCCGGCAGGATGGCCAGGGCGATGCCCAGAGCGAAAACGCGGTGGTTCACGGCGAGAAAAGCACGCAGACCGCACGCGCCACCTGGGCGGTGTGGGGCGTGGCGGTGAGCCGGCCCGTCGTGGGGTCGACCTTGAACACGGTGACGTTGCCGGACTCCTGGTGCGCGCAGACGAGCCAGGCGCCGTCGGGCGAAAGGTTGAAGTTGCGCGGGATCTTACCTCCCGACGGAACCACCTCGACGCGCCTCAAGGCACCGGTGTCCGCGTCGCGCGCAAACACGGCGATGACGTTGTGAAAGCGATTGGTCGCATAAACGAACCGGCCATTCGGATGAACGCGGATCTCCGCGCCCGACCGGCGTCCGGTGTCGCCGTCCGGCAGCAGCGAGATGCGCTGGAAAGGTTCGACCCGGCCGCGATCAGCGTCGTAGCGGCCGGCCGTGATGGTGGCGTCGAGTTCGCCCAGCACATAGAAGAACCTGCCGTCGGGGGAGAATTTTGTATGCCGCGGCCCGGTGCCGGCCTGTAGGTCAAGTGCTCCGGGCTCGGTCGGGGCGATGGTGCCATGCGCCGGATCGAGCCGATAGGAGAAGACGCGATCGAGCCCCAGATCGGCGACCCAGGCGAAGCGGTTGTCGGGCGAGAGCGTCACCGAATGCGGGTGCGGTGCGTTCTGTCGATCCTTCACCGGGCCCAACGGGCCGGTCTGGTCGATGATCGTCGCCGGCGCGCCGATCCGGCCGTCGGCGTCGAGCGGAAACGAGACCACGTAGCCGCCGCCATAGCTGGCCGCGACCACCATGCGGCCCGTGGCGTCGACGGCCAGGTGCGTGAGTGACGCCCGCCCCGTCGCCTGGGAGTTGAGCGGCGTGAACCGGCCGTCGCCCCCGGCCCGAAAGGACGCGATCGCCGCCACCGGGCGCCCGCCGGTCTCCTTCACGCGCGTGAGGGCGTAGAGCGTGTGCGCGTCGGGTCCCCAGGCGAGAAACTCGGGATCGGGCAGCGTCGCGACGAGTTCCGGGGTCGAAAGCGCGCCGGTTTCGCCATTGAGCCGCACGGCGTAGATGCCGCGGCTGGTGGTGTCGGTGTAGGTGCCGAGCAGGACCAGGTGGTCGCGCGCGAGCGCCGCGGAGGCGACGCCGAGCGCCAGGAGCGCGGAAAAAAGGCGGGGCATGATGCCGCCCAGCATGCCAGCCAGGGGCGCGACGGCACGCCTTAATGGTGTCATGCGCCTGCGGAACTGGCGGCGCCTTGTAGGAGCCTGTTTACAGGCGACAGGGATACGCGACAACCAGCCGAGGCATCGCCTGCAAGCAGGCTCCTACACCGGAGGGCCCGCGCTCCCGCAAGACGGCCCCCCGGACGCAGCCTCAATGCTTCCCGGCCAGCTCGCTGAAGGTGACAAACTCCACGCCCTGCTTTTTCAGCTCGTGTATCACGCACTCGAGGTTCTCGAACGTCACCTTCGGCCACTCGTGCATGAGGATGACCGTCCCGTCGACGATGCCGGTGGTCGAGAGTTCGCGGTATTTTTCCGCCGTGGTGCCGGCTTCCCAGTCAAGCGAGCCGATGAAGTGATATTGGGTGAAGGGAAAATGCTCGAGCCCGGTCGCGCGCCGCGCGAGCGCATCCACGCGCGCGTCGTGCTCCAGGGAGGGCGACCAGAACCACGCGGGCGCCCGGCCGGAGGCCTCCTTGATCGCCGCCGACGTGTCCGCCAGCTCCTTCTCGACCTCCGCGTCGCTGAGCTTCGTGAGGTGCGGGTGGGTGAAGGAATGATTGATCACCTCGTGGCCCGCCGCGACGACCGCGCGGGTCAGCTCCGGATGCGCGACGACGTTCTTGCCGACGTTGGCGAAGGTCACGTGGATGCCCTCGCGGGCGAACAGCTCGCGGTAGGCGGCGTTGTGCTCGGGAACCGGGCCGTCGTCGATGACGATGGCCACGCGTTTGGGCGCGGCGGACTCAGCCGCCGCAACGGTCAGGGCCGTGGCGAAGGACATGCAGGCAAGGCGCAGGGCGAATTTGGCGGGCGACATGGGGCGGGGAACAACCCCGCCACTCCATCCTTTCCCGCGCGCCACGCAAGCCTCGCTTCCGCACCGGCTTTTGCAGGCTCGCCTTGCATCCGGCGAAGACAAGGCTGCGTAGAAATGCCCGGTCATCATCACCTCCGTCCATGAAACGTGTTTTCCTTCCGCTGTTGTTCGCCGGCCTGATCCTGTCCGCCGGCGCGGCGCGGGCCGCCGGGCCGGCGCCGGCCCCGCCACCCCTGCCTGTCCTGCCGGTCGTCGTGGTCGAATACCTGCAGTATTCCAATGGCGCGATCACCGACTTCGACCGCCTCGAACTGGCGCTCAAGGAGGTCGCCCAGGAACGGCACTGGCCCGTCACGATTGCGGCCGAGCGATTTGCGTCCAACACCGCGACGCGCGAAACGGAGCTCCGCATCTTTCCGCGCCGGCTGCGCGAGGAATTCCGCCTCGACCTGACTTTCCGCGGGTGGGTCATCCTGACGGTCCAGGGCATCAAGCACGACTTCGGCATCGTCACCGCCACGTACTATCCCTACGCGGGCGAATCGACCGACACCGCCATTGAGAAGGCCTTCCGGCGCGCGGCCCTGGCGATCGCCGACAAGGTCGAGCCGGTGCTTTTCCCCCGTACCGCGCCGGCGAAACCCTGAGTCCATGGCGTCGACCGAAAGCGAGATCCGGGAGGAGGTCGGCTGGATGGCCGCCATGGCCGCCGGCGACCGGCCGGCCTTCCGCCAGCTCTACGCCCGCTACAGCGCGGCGCTGTTCTCGCTCGCGCTCCAGTTGCTGGGCGACACCGGCGCCGCCGAGGAGGCGCTGCAGGATGCCTTCGTGAAAATCTGGCTGCACGCCGGCGACTACGACGCCCGCAAGGCCCGGCCGTTCACGTGGGCTGTCACCATCCTGCGCCGGACCTGCATCGACCAGCTGCGCCGCCGGCGCCGGCAGCCGGAGGCCGTGCCCCTGCCGCCGGATGAATTTGCGCCCCGCGAATTCTCGCAGCCCGAGAGCGCCCGCCGCTCGGCCGATGTCCAGGAGGCGGCCGAGCTGCTGCGCGCCGGCCTCGCCTCCTTTGCCCCGCACCAGCGCGCCGCCCTCGAGCTCGCGCTGTTCTCCACCCTCACCCATTCCGAAATCGCCGCGCACCTGTCGCAGCCCGTCGGCACGATCAAATCGTGGATCCGCCGCGGCCTGCAGGAGCTGCGCCTCAACCACGACACTCCCCCGCCATGAACGAATCCACTGAGGAACTTGCCGCCCTGTATGTCCTCGACCAGCTCGAGGCCGCGGAGCGCGCCGCCTTCGAGGCCCGCCTGCTGCGCGAGCCCGCGCTCGCCACGCTGGTGCAACAGTTCGAGACCGGCCTCGAACACGGCGTGCGCGCCCTGCCCCGCCGCGACGTCCCCGCCGGCGCCTGCGACCGGATCGAGCAGCGGCTCGATGCCATTTCCGCCGGGACGCTCGCCCGGATCGAACGCCGGCTCGATGCCTTGCACGCCGGCCCCGGTCCCGCGGGCGCCGCCACGCCCCGCGTGCCGTGGATGGCGTGGGCCCGCTGGGGCATCGCCGCGGTGATCGCGGTCAGCCTCGCGACGCTCGCCGTGCAAAGTGTGCGCCGGCCCGCGTCAGCCCCGTCCATCGTCGTCGTCGGGCTGGACCAGGACCAGAACCACTTCGCCGACCTCCCGGTACGCTCGATCGCGCCGGATCCCGATGCGCGGTTCATCCAGCTGGCCTCGCTGGCGCAGAAGTTCTGGGAACATCCCTCCGCGCTGCCGCTCAAGCCCGAGCCCGACGCCGCCGGCAGCACCGGCTACGCGCTCTTCGATCCCGGCAGCCGCCAGGGCTTCATCGCCGTCGACCACCTGCCCGTCGTCGCCGCGACCCAGCGCTACCACCTCTGGCTCCGCGACCCCGCCACGAATCGCATCCTCAATGCCGGCGTGCTGCCCCTCGGGGAAATGAACCGCGGCCTGTTTTCCTTCGCGCTCGGTTCCGATGACAGCCCGCTTTCCGACCGCCCGGAACTTTTCGTCACGGTGGAAGACAGAACCCTTGAACCGGCACCAGCCCAGCCGCACGGCAAGGTCGTCCTCGGCCGCGAGCGGTTTTGATCCGGCCGGCGCCGGACCAGGAGCGGACGCGGCCTTCTGACCGCGCCGGTCCGCTCCCAAAATTTTCACAGGTTGCGGTTTGCGCCGGAACGCGCCAGGTTGCCCGCGGTTCCTTTCCTCCCATGACCAAACCCGCGTGTTTCTCCGTCAAGGCCTACTCCACCCCGGCAGCGGCGACCCCGCTGCGCGCCGCCACGATCGAGCGCCGGCAGCCCGGCCCCCGCGACCTCCGCGTCCAGATCCAATATTGCGGCGTCTGCCATTCCGACCTGCACTATGCCCGCAACGAATGGGGCTTCACCCAGTATCCGGCCGTGCCGGGCCACGAGATCGTCGGCCGCGTGACGGAGGTCGACGCGGGGGTGACCAAATTCAAGGTCGGCGACACCGTCGGCGTGGGCTGCCTCGTCAACTCCTGCCGCACGTGCCCCGAGTGCCGCGCCGGCTACGAGCAGTACTGCAACCAGATGGTCATGACCTACGGCAGCACCGACCCCGTGCTCGGCGGCGGCACGCTGGGCGGTTACGCGCAGAGCATCGTGGTCACCGAGGAGTTCGTGCTGCGGATGCCGTCCAACCTGGATCTGGCGGCGGCGGCGCCGCTGCTGTGCGCCGGCATCACCACTTACTCGCCGTTGCGCCACTGGGGCGCCGGCCCCGGCAAGAAGGTCGGAGTCGTCGGCCTCGGCGGCCTCGGCCACATGGGCGTCAAGTTCGCCCGCGCGTTCGGCGCGCACGTCGTGCTCTTCACCACCTCGCCCGGCAAGGCCGCCGACGCGCGCCGGCTCGGCGCCCATGAGGTCGTCGTCTCGACGGACGCGGCGCAGATGCAGGCGCAGGCCGGCAGCTTCGACTTCATCCTCGACTGCGTCTCGGCCCAGCACGACATCAACGCCTATCTCGAACTGCTGAAGCGCGACGGCAACCTCACGCTCGTCGGCGCCCCGCAGCACCCGCTGCCCGTCGCGCCCTTCCCGCTCATCTTCCGCCGGCGATCGTTCTCCGGCTCGCTCATCGGCGGGCTGCCCGAGACCCAGGAGATGCTGGATTTCTGCGGCACCCACAACATCACGTGCGACATCGAGATGATCCGCATGGACCAGATCAACGAAGCCTACGAGCGCATGCTCAAGAGCGACGTGAAGTATCGCTTCGTGATCGACATGGCTTCGCTGAAATAAGCCCGGCCGGCCGCCCCCGCCGCCCGAAGGGAATGCGGGTTGGGCGGTGTTGGGATTGATTGATGCCCTTTCCTGTTCGCCGCCGGTGGCGCGGACCTTGATCCTGCGCCCCACCCTCCCCGGTATGCGCTTCCTCCCGCGCCTGTTTCCCGTGCTCCTGCTCGCCGGCGTGACCGCCGCGCCGGGCGAGCCGCTGGGAATCGTCGCCGGGGTCTACACCGAATTCGAGGCGCCGTTCTCGCCCGCGGTGCGGGAATTTGCCGGCCGCCCCAGCCATCCCTGCGCCTCCACCGGGGCCCATGCCGCCGTCGCCGTGCCGGTTGGATTCACGCCGGACCGGACCTGGCCCGTCCTTCTGGTCAGCGCCACCTCCGATCCGGGCTACAACTCCAGCCGCCGGCTGCTCCGCCGGTTCATGGCGCCCGCGCTCCGGGCCGGCTGGATTGTCATCGCGGCGGATGCCACCAGCGAGCGCGACGAGGATACGAACAACCTGCGCTATGCCCTGCTGGTTGCCGCCCTCGAACGCCTCCGCCTCGACTGGCCGGATTTGCCGCGCTGGCCGCGGGCCTTCGGCGGCTTTTCCGGCGGCGCCAAGCGGTCGGCGTCGCTGGCCGCCATGTCCACGATCCTCGGCCGCCGGCCGATCGGCGTGTTCCAGGGCGGCTGCAATGAGCCGGTCATGAGCCGCATCATCGACCTCTATCACCCCGACAAGGCGCAGTTCCTCGGCGTGCCGGTCTTCCTCAGCAGCGGCAGCGACGACCGGATTGCCCCCCGCGAGCAGGTCGAGGACGTGGCGTCCGACCTGCGCGGCGCGGGCTTCCGGCACGTGCGCCTGGAGCGGTTCACCGGCGGGCACGAGCTGCACGACGACCACGTCGAGCAGGCGCTGCGCTGGTTCGTCGAACTCGCGCCGCGAGCCGCGGCGCCGTGACGGCCGCCCCGGCTTGGGAGGCGGGGCCATCAGCCCCGCGGGGCAAAAGCCAGGCTCCCCGCGGGAATGGTGATCCCGCCTCCAGGATACCAGGCCAGCCCGCCGCGAGGGCGAGCGATCGATCCCGGCGCACCCGCGGCGGCCGACGCCGCCGCGAGCCCGGATCGGATCACTTCTCCATGTCGTTCGCGGCCGAGAACTCGGCCTCGCTCAGGTAGCCGTCATTGTTCGTGTCGAGTTTCTTGAAGCGCTTCGCGTCGGCTTTCGCGTCGTCGCCAGCCGCGTTTTCGCTGCGGCTCCACCAGTGCTTCTTCTCGGGCGTCGCCGCGGCCTTCTCGTCCGCGCTCACCGTGCCATCGTTGTTTGCGTCGAGCTTCCGGGTGCTGTCCTTCTGGCAGCCCGCGATGAACTCGGCCTGGGAGATCCGGCCGTCGTGGTCGGTATCGTATTCCTTGAACTTCGAGGCCGGCATGTTGTCCGCCGCGAAAAGCGACGGGGCGGCGAGCAGCGCAAGGCCGCCGGCGACGCAGAGCAATGACTTCAACTGGGTCCTGGGTGTATTCATGTTGGGTTTATGGTTCGAGTTGCGGGGGAAAATCCTGCCTGCATGGAAACGCCCGGGCCGGCGCGGTTCCGCTTCCGCGGCGCGGGTGATCACCTCCCGGGCGGAGCCCCGGGCCGCCAACCCGGGGAACCCGTCGGACGGCGGCGGGTCGTCCGCCGCCAACGCCGCATTGAGTTTTCGCGCCGGCGCGGCTCTAATCGCCGCCATGTCCAAGCTGCCGCTCCGCCTCGCGCTGGTGCCCGCCCTGCTGTGGCTGGCCGCCGCCTCGCCCCTTCCGGCCCTCGAGCCATCGAACCTGTATCCGCACAAACAGGAACTCCGCGCCTACGTGGAATCGGGCGAGTATGCGCGGAGCGTCGCCGACGTCGCCCTCAGCGCCAACAAGTACCTGGTGAAACGCATTCACCGCGGCGCCAAGCCGGGCCAGAAGCTCGCCGTCGTGTTCGACATCGATGAGACCGCGCTGTCCAACCTCCCGCACATCCTCGCCGATGACTTCGGCTACATCCCCCGCTTGTGGGACGCCTGGGTGGCCGAGGGCCAGGCGCGCGCCATCGTGCCGATCCAGACCGTGTACGAGACCGCGGTCCGCGCCAAGGTGGACGTCTTTTTCATCACCGGCCGGAGCGAGGCCCAACGCGCGGCGACCGAGCGCAACCTTCGCGAGGTCGGCTACGACACCTGGACGAGAATCATCTACCTCCCGCCCGGCGATACACCGCCCACCATGGCCCGCTTCAAGACGGAAGCCCGCAAGCGCCTGACCGCGGAAGGCTACGTCATCATCGCCAACATCGGCGACCAGGCCAGCGACCTCGTCAACGGCTACGCCGACCGGACGTTCAAGCTGCCGAATCCGTTCTACCTCGCGAAGTGAACCGCGGCGGCCGGGTCCCGCCTCCGGGTCCGGGTCAAATTTAGACCACCATCCGGCAAGATTTGCGGCATCGCTCCCGGACGGCGGGTGTATACTGGTGCATGAAAACGTTCCTCGTACCGGTCGATTTTTCCGCGGTATCCGGCGAGATCGTTGATACCGCTGTCAGCTTCGCCCGCGCTTTCGCGGGCAAGGTGGTTCTCCTGCATGTGATCCAGCCCCCGATCATCACGAGCGAATACGCCCTCCCGGTCGACGCCGTCCAGGAGGCGATGTCCACCAGCGAGAAGAATGCCCTGGCCAAGCTGGCCGCCTTCGAGGAGACGATCAAAGCGAATGGCGTCGAGGTCGTGATTGCCGTGCGCCACGGGCCGCCGGTGTTCGAAATCCTCGAGGCCGCGCGGCGCAACGCCGCCGATTACATCATCATGGGCTCGCATGGCCACGGGCGGATCTACGACCTGCTCGTCGGCAGCACCGCCAGCGGGGTGATCAAGGAAGCCCGGTGTGGCGTGATCATCATGCCCGACATGGGCAAGCACGCCTGAGGCGAGGCGGTTTGGCTGCACTTGGAGGCGGGGTGCCCTCACCCCGCGCAATGTAGCTCGAATCGCAACCCGCGGGACGCGGGCGTCCCACCTCCAGTGGGAAGGGTTCAGCCCGCTCCCCGCCAGCGGACCCACCTTCTGGCTCGCCGGCCCGGCCCTCGCGCTGCAAGCTCACGGCTTCCGGCTCCCCGCTTTTCCCCATGCGCCGCGAGATCCATCACTGGCAAAGTCCCCGCCTCGACAAGGAGATGGAGGTCGCCGTCTATGGGCACTACGGCTTCGTGCTTCTGCTGTTTCCCACCGCGGCGGCGGATTACCTGGAGTACGAGCGATTCGGCCTGATCGACGCCATCGCCCCCTTCATCGACGCGGGCAAGGTGAAGGTCGTTTCGATCAACTCGATCAACAGCGAGAGCTGGCTGAACGAGTCGATGTACCCGCCGCACAAGTCGATCCGCCACCAGCAGTACAACGCCTACGTGTGCAGCGAGGTCGTGCCGTTCATCCATCACCTGTGCGCCGGCCGCGTGCCGATCATCACCAGCGGCGCCTCCTTCGGCGCGCTCCACGCGGCCAACAACCTGTTCCGGCGCCCCGACCTCTTCGACGGCTGCATCGCCATGAGCGGCTCCTACGATCTCAAGGACTACACCAAGGGCTACTGGGACGAGGACGTCTACTTCAACTCGCCGCTGGATTACCTGCCCAACCTGACCGACGAGGCCATCCTCAACCAGCTCCGCGCCAAGCAGCACATCCATCTCATCTCCGGGCAGGGCGCCTACGAGAAGCCCTCGTCCGCCGTCGACCTCGGCCGCGTGCT
>DATJES010000020.1:0-13432 GCA_035496355.1 Lacunisphaera sp.
GCCATGGCCGCCGGCCGCGCCGCCGGCGTCGTGTGGCGCGACCGCAGCAAGGACGTGCCGAACTGCCTCCGGATCACCGTCGGCACCGCGGCGGAAAACGACGCCACGCTTGAGGTCCTTTCCCGGGCCTGAACGATCCCCTCCCGCCCTGCACCTGCCATGAAAAAAATCCTCTTCATTGACCGTGACGGCACGCTGATCGCCGAGCCCTTCGACCAGCAGGTCGACCACCTCGACAAGTTCGCGCTCGAACCCGACTGCATCCCCGCGCTCCTCCGGCTGCGCGATGCCGGCTTCGCCTTCGTGATGGTCACCAACCAGGATGGCCTCGGCACGCCAAGCTTCCGCGAGCAGGAGTTCCGGCCGCCGCAGAAGCTGCTGCTCGACATCCTCGCGTCGCAGGGCATCGCGTTCGAGGCCGTGCGCGTTTGCCCGCACACCGCGGCCGATCGCTGCGACTGCCGCAAGCCCAAGACCGGCCTGCTGGCCGACTACCTCAAGGTCACCGACTGGTCGCGCGCGCAATCCGCGGTCATCGGCGACCGCGAGACCGACGTGCAGCTGGCGGCCAACCTCGGCATCCGCGGCTTCCGCTACGACCGCAAGGTCCAGGGCTGGCCCGAGATCGCCCGCCAGCTCGTCGACGCGCCCCGCCGCGCCACACTCACGCGCCAAACCAAGGAAACGAAGATCACCGTGGCGGTCGACCTCGACCAGGCGGCGCCGGCGAAGCTCGACACCGGGATCGGCTTCTTCGACCACATGGTCGAACAGATCGCCAAGAACGCCGGCATCAGCCTGGCGATCGCGTGCGACGGCGACCTTGAGGTCGACGAGCACCACACCGTCGAGGACGTCGGCCTCGCGCTCGGGGCCGCGCTCAAGCAGGCGCTGGGCGACAAGCGCGGCGTCGGTCGCTACGGGTTTGTGCTGCCCATGGACGAGGCCCAGGCCCAGGTGGCCCTCGACCTGAGCGGCCGCGCTTTCTTCACCTTCGACGGCAAGTTCCCCCGCGACACAGTTGGCGAACTGCCGACCGAGCTCGTGCCCCACTTCTTCCGTTCGCTGAGCGACGCCCTGGCGGCGACGCTGCAGATGAGCGTCCGCGGCGAGAACACGCACCACATGGTGGAAGCGCTCTTCAAGGGCTTCGGCCGCGCGCTGCGGCCGGCGATCGCGCGGGGCCGTGGCAGCGAAATTCCTTCCACCAAGGGAGTTCTCTGACGCGCCTTTCGGCGCGTAAATCACAGATGCCAAAGGGCCAATAGACCGCCAATGCAGAACATCGACCAAAGGACCAAATTGCGCGATTCAATCTTTGTTTGGCGTTTGGCGTTTGTCGTTTGGAATTTGGCCGGAGGAGCCGGCCAATGCTAGCCATGGTCGACAGCGGCGGCGCCAACATCGCCTCGGTGCGCTTTGCGCTCGAGCGGCTCGGCGTCCACAGTGAACTCACGACCGATCCGGCGGTCATTCGCGCGGCGGATCGCGTGATCCTGCCGGGCGTCGGCTCCGCCGCGGAAGGCATGAAGCGGCTGCAGGCGCGCGGGCTGGTCGATTGCGTGCGCCATCTCACCCAGCCCGTGCTCGGCGTGTGCCTCGGCCTGCAGCTGCTCTTCGAGGCCTCGGAGGAGGGCCCGACGCCGACGCTCGGGCTGATCCCGGGGCGGGTGGCGCTGCTGCCCGGTTCGCCCGGCATCCAGGTGCCGCACATGGGCTGGAACACGGTCGACGCGGATCGCCGCACCGGGCTGCTCGATGGCATCGGGCCGGAGGCGAGATTCTATTTTGTGCACAGCTTCGCCGCCCCGGTGAACGAATTCACCCTGGCGCGTTGCGCGCACGGCACCGCCTTCGCCGCGATCGTGCAGCGCGCCAATTTCTCCGGCGTGCAGTTCCACCCGGAACGCTCCGGCCCCGCCGGGGCGCGGCTGCTGCGGAATTTCGTGGAGGGGCGGACATGAGCTCCCCGAATTTCAGTAACGTGATACGTTACGAATTTGTCGTGTCATGATCATCTATCCCGCCATCGACCTGCGCGGCGGCCGCGTCGTCCGCCTGACCGAGGGCCGTTTCGATCAGGAGACGGCCTATGGAGACGACCCGTTGGCGGTGGCCCGCGGGTTCGCCGCGGCGGGCGCCGCCTGGCTGCACGTCGTCGACCTCGATGGCGCCAAGGATCCCGCCCGCCGCCAGACCGCACTCGTGCTGCGCCTGGCGCGCGACAGCGGCCTGCAGGTGCAAACGGGCGGCGGCATTCGGGACGAAACGCAGGTGGCGGCGCTCCTGGCCGGCGGCGCCCAACGCGTCATCGTCGGCAGCCTCGCGGCCCGGGATCCGGTGCTCGTCCGCGGCTGGCTCGCGCGCTTTGGCGGCGAGCGGATCGTGCTGGCCCCGGACGTGCGGCTCGACGCCACCGGTATTCCGCGCGTGGCCGCCGCCGGCTGGCAAGAGAGCACCGGCGTCGCGCTCGACGACTTCCTCGGCGGCTATGCGGATGCCGGGCTGGTCCACATCCTGTGCACCGACATCAGCCGCGACGGCAAGCTGACCGGCCCCAACACCGGGCTCTACGCCGGGCTCGGGGCGAAGTTTCCCGCCCTGCGGCTCCAAGCCTCGGGCGGCGTGTCGTCGCTCGACGACCTCCGCGCCCTGCGGGCGGCCGGCGCCGCCGGCGCCATCGTCGGCCGGGCGCTCTACGAGGGGAAATTTACGCTCCAACAGGCGCTGGCCGGTTGAGAAATCCCCAACGCCAAAGCGCCAAACTCCAACCAATTCTCCAATGAGAAACCGGCCGCCATTTCGCCTTCCTAAACTGGAATTTCTTTGGCGATTGGCGCTTGGAATTTGGAATTTTCCCCCATGTTAGCTCGCCGCATCATTCCCTGCCTCGATGTCCGCGACGGCCAGGTCGTCAAGGGCACGCAGTTCCGCGACCACGAGATCGTCGGCGACATCCTCGCGCTCGCCCAGCGGTACCGCGACGAAGGCGCCGACGAGTTGGTGTTCTACGACATCACCGCCAGCAGCGACGGCCGGACGGTCTCGGCCGACTGGGTGACGCGCGTCGCCCGGGTGCTCGACATCCCCTTCTGCGTCGCCGGCGGCATCCGCCGGCTCGACGACGCCCGCCGGATCCTGCATTCCGGGGCCGACAAGATCTCCATCAACTCGCCGGCGCTGGAGAACCCGGCGCTCATCGGCGAACTCGCCGCCGAGTTCGGCTCGCAATGCGTGGTCGTCGGCGTGGACAGCCGCCAGGAAGGCGGCGACTACTTCGTCAAGCAGTACACCGGCAACCCGGACAAGATGCAGGCGACGCGCTGGCGCACGCTCGACTGGGTGCGCGAGGCGCAGCGGCTCGGCGCCGGGGAGGTCGTGCTCAACTGCATGAACCAGGACGGCATGCGCCGCGGCTACGACCTCGTCCAACTCAAGCTCGTGCGCGCCGGGCTGACGATCCCGCTCGTCGCTTCCGGCGGCGCGGGCGCCCCGGAACATTTTCGCGATGCCTTTCGCGAGGCCGGCGTCGACGGCGCCCTGGCCGCTTCGGTCTTCCACAAGGGGACGATCAAGATTCCCGCGCTCAAGCAATACCTCGCCGCCGAGGGCGTGCCGATTCGCACGTGAACCCTTCCTGGTAGGGCGGTGACTCCGTTCACCGCCGCGGCGCGGAGTGGAATCCGCGCCCTACCCAAGACCAACTCCTCACCATGAAAACCCCGAAAATCGACTGGAAGAAGAACCAGGGCCTCGTGCCCGCCATCGTGCAGGACGCCGCCACGCAGCAGGTGCTCATGCTCGGCTACATGGATGCGGCGGCCCTGCGCCAGACGCTGCGGACGAAGAAGGTCACGTTCTTCAGCCGCAGCAAAGGCCGCCTCTGGGTGAAGGGCGAGACCTCGAAGAACTTCCTACACTTGGTCAGCCTCCAAATCGATTGCGACCAGGACACGCTGCTGGTCCAGGCGCGGCCGGACGGCCCGACGTGCCATCGCGGCACCCCGAGCTGCTTCGGCACCGCCGGCGCGCGCGGCCCCGGTTTCCTGGCGCATCTCGACCAGGTGGTGGCGTCCCGGCTCAAGAAAGGCGACCGGCAGAGCTATACCGTGCGGCTGGCCCGTGAGGGCGTGGCCCGGGTCGCCCAAAAAGTCGGCGAGGAGGGCGTCGAGACGGCGCTGGCGGCGCTGCACGCCGGCCCGGCCGAGTTCGCCGGCGAGGCCGCCGACCTGCTTTACCACCTCATCGTGCTGCTGCGCGTCCGGAAACTCTCGCTCGCGGACGCCATCACCGTGCTCGAGAAACGCCACGCGAAATAGCGATGGAGGCGGGGCGCCCCCGCCTCCCATCGGAGCCTCGCCCCGAACACGGGAGTTGAAACCGCGGGGCCTTTGAGCACCTTGGGCCGGAATTCGTCCGTGACGCCCACGCTCCGCCCCTTTCTTGCCCTGGCTGGCTTGCTGGCCGCCCTGTCCGGGCTGGCCGCATCCAAGGAGACCGGTCCGCGCGGGGGGCGCTGGGCGCACGAGGAATTCGGCCAGAAGCCCGATCCGCGCGTCATTTGGGGCCGGCTCGACAACGGCTTCCGTTACGCCCTCCTGCCGCACCATGGGGCGCCGGGACGCGTCGCCATGAAGCTCCTCGTGCTCACGGGGTCGATGGACGAGCGCCCGGACGAGCTGGGGATCGCGCACTTCATCGAGCACATGTCCTTCCATGGCACGCGCGTGATGGACGAGGCCGCCATGCTGTCGCTCTTCCGTCGCGCCGGCCTCGAGTACGGCAGCGACGTGAACGCCGTGACCACCTTCGACCACACCGCTTACAGCCTCGATTTCAGCGACCCGAGCCCCGCGCTGCTGGCCGAGGGTGTCCGCTGGTTTGAGGGCGTCGCCGACGGCGTGACCTTCAACCAGGCGGACATCGATCGCGAGCGGCGCGTGATCTTCGCCGAGAAGCGCAACCGCGAAGGGCTCTCCGACCAGCAGATGCAGGCGGCCTTCCCGGTCGTGTTTCGCGGCGCCGCCTTCGCCGACCACATCCCGATCGGGACCGCGTCGACCCTCCGCGCCCTGCAGCGGCCGCAATTTCTCGATTTCTACCAGCGGGGCTACCGGCCGGACCTGATGGTGTTCGTCGTCGCGGGCGACATCGATCCGGCGGCCGTGGAGCAGCTCGTGCGCACGCAGTTTGGCCAGATCCCGCGGCGGATCACCCCGGTCCCGCCGCGCCGCGAGGGCCGGCCCGCGCTGCGCGACCTGCGCGCCGGCGTCTTCCGCATTCCCGGCATCGGTTCGGCGGAATCCATGGTGGCGTGTGTCACGCCCCAGCTGCCGCCAAACGACGTGCGCCGCGCGACGATCGAGACCCAGCGGCGAAAGTTTGTCATGGAACTCTTCAACGACCGGCTGAAGTTCATCCTGCCCGGCGCCGGCGACCACCAGGCGGATTTCAAATCCCTGCTCGGCTACGACGCCGTCAGCGCCTCCGTGCGAGGCGACGGCCGCCAGTGGTCCAAGAGCCTCCTGGGCGTCGACCTCGCGGTGCGCGAGACCCTGCGGCGCGGGTTCGAGGCGAGCGAGATCGAGCCGCTGCGCCGCCGCTATCTCGATGTCGTCGCGCACATGGCGGAGCAGCTGCCGGTGAACGACCCGGTCGACTTGTGCGACGAACTGCTCGACTCGATCACCGACCACCAGGTCTTCGTCGGGCCGGAGACCGAATATGCCTGGATGCGCGAATGGCTGCAGTCGCTCACGGTGGCCGAGGTGAACCAGACCTTCCGCAGCCTGTGGAACCCGGAGGAGTTTACGTTCTATGAGAGCGGCGACGTCGCGCTCGACCTCGACGCCGGCAAGATCCTCCAGGCGGTGCAAAAGCACCGGCGCGGCGAACTCGCCTTCCTGCTGCCCACGCCGCCGAAGGACATCGACTTCCAGCTCCGCCATCCGGGGTCGCCGACGCCGGTGGTCGCGCGCGAGCCGGTGCCGGAACTGGGCGCCACGCTCTTCCGTTTCGGCAACAATGTCCGCCTGAACCTCGTCCCGAACAAGCAGGAGCCCGGGATCGTGCATGCCACCGTGCGCGTCGGCTCCGGTCTGCTCAACCTGCCCGGGAGCTCGCCCGCCCTCAAGGAGTTTGGCCTGAACACGCTGATCGGCAGCGGCACGATCTATTACCAGACCGACCAGATACTGCAGATCATCGACCAGGACTTCCTCGATTTCAGCTTCGACGTGGCCGACCACGACGCCTTCACCTTCCGCGGCACGGTCGGAACCGCGAAACTGGAGACCTTCCTCGGGCTGACGACCGAGATCCTGCGCGACCCGAAGTTCAACAGCTACGCCCACGAGGACGAGCGCGCGCGGGCGTACATGAGCCGCGCGTCCGGGGCCATCGGCATGGGCCAGGGCATGCGCGAGATGATGGATGACCTGTTCCGCGGCGACCCGCGGTTCATGTCCGGCACGCCGCTGGACTACATTTCCCTCGGCGTGGCCGACGTCCGCCGCTGGATGGAAGAGCCGCTGACCAAGGGCTACATCGAGGTGACCATCATCGGCGACGTGGCGGAGGCGGACGCCACCGCCATCCTGGGCCGCACGCTGGGCTCGCTGCCGATGCGCGCCGCCGAGAAGGTGCTGCCGGAGCCGCCCAAGCCGGTGAAGCTGAGCGCGCCGCCCGGCTACCGGCGGTTCGAATTCGTCGGCGAGCTCAACGTGGGCCAGGTGGTGGGCAACTGGCCGGTCGAGGGCCGGCTCGACGCCCGCGCCCAGGCGGCGCTGCAGGTGCTGACCAAGATCGTCGAGCTGCGCGTGCGCGAGTCGGTCCGCGAGGACCTCGGGTTGTCCTACGCGCCCTCAGCCTCGTTCAAGCCCTTCGGCGGCTTCGAGGATTTCGCCCTCCTGCAGGCCAACGTCGACTGCACGCCGGCCGATGCCGGCGAGGTGGCGAAGGCCGTCACGGCCGCTGCCGATAAACTCGCGACCGGGGGCGCCACCGCCGAGGAGCTGGAGGGCGCCCGCGGCATCATCCGGCGCCTGCTCCATCGCTCCTTCCGTGACAACAATTTCCTCACCACGGTGCTCAAGCGCGTGCAGGAGCATCCCGACCGGATCAAGGACATCGTCGCGCTGCGCGACGGGCTCGTGGACCAGCTGACGCTCGCCGAGGTCAACGGCTGGGCGGCGAAAGTGCTGCCGGCAGCGAACTGCCGCACCGACGCGATCGTCCCGAAGGCCTTTGTCGGCCTCTTCGACGGGTCGAAGTGAGCCGGCCGGCGCGGCTGGACCGAGGTCCAGCCCGACGCGGCCGGCGGAAGGTCGTCAGGACCCAGGCTTCGGCGGCTCGGCGACGGGCGTGCCGGTGAGCTTGAAGCGCACTTTCACGTGCGGCGAGACCGTGAAAAGAAAGGCCTTCCGGATCACCTTCAGGTTCCAGGTACGATAGTCCAGCGTCGTCTCCCCGGTGACGGTGTAGGCGTCGCCGGACCGGGTCACGTTGATGGGAAACTCCACGCGCTCGGCCACCCCGTGAAAGGTCAGCCGGCCGGAAACCTGGCCCTGGCCGTCGGGCGTCAGGGCGAGGTTGCCCATCTCGAAGCGGCCCTCGGGGTCGCCGCCGCCCAGCCATTTGATCATGTCGGCGTCGCGTTCGGGCTTGTCGCTCTTGAGATCGGCAAAGCGAAAGCTGAAGACCGCGCTCTTGATCTTGCCGGCGTCGTCGACCATCACGCGCGCATCGTAGGCGTCGAGGTGCGCGGTGAAATTGATCGTGGCGTCGACGTCGACATCGAGGAAGGTCGCGTCGCGGTCGATCTTGAGGGGCCGCTCGGCGGCGAGGGCGAGGGGGCCGAGCAGGGCGACGGTCAGCAGGGGGAGGAGCTTCATGGCGGAGGCGTCGGTGGAACAGGCTTGAGACCGCGGAATCGCGGCCGGGTGCCCGGGCGGGGCCAGGCGGGTTTCACTCAAGGCGGCAACCCCTTCGTTGTCCACTCCACATCCGTAACGCCCCGGTCGGGCGGCGCCCGTTTTTCGTCGCCGCACCTCACCCGTGGCCGCCGCGCAGCACGACCACGTGGGCGAGGTCGTTTTTCTCGAACTCCTTCCAGTAACGGTCCTCGATCTTCTTCAGCCGCTCGTCGCTGGTCGGGGGTGGCTCAAGGCCCGGCGTTTCCATCGTCCGCTTCGTGTCGTCGCTGGCCAGCTCGCGATCGGCCAGCCGGGCCACGAGCTCGTGCCAGAAGACGTCGTTCTGGAATTCGTTCTGGATGTCGCGGAGCCGCTCATCCTCCGACAGCTTCTCGGCCGGCTGGAGGGAGCCGTCGTCGCGCTCCTCCACCAAGTCGGCACAGCCGAATTCGCGGGCGAGGCCCAGCAGCTTCTGGTCAAAGGCGAAATAGCGTTTCGCCGCGGCGGTCTCCTCGCCCTGGTAACCGGTGACGGCCCACATGCCCAGGTGCACGAGTTCGAGGAGCTGGCGAAATTCCTTCGGCGTGAACGTGACTTTCATAACCGCCCAAGGTTGTCCCGCCTGTCCGGCGGGCAAGCGCGAAGTGGCCGGCTATTTGCCCGGCGCGGCAGGCCGGTCCGGTTCGGCCGGCGCAGGAGCGGGGGCGCCGGAAGGCGGCGGGTTGATCGGCACCAGGTTCGCCGGCGGGCGGATGACGATCGAGCTGCCGATGCTGGGCCGCGGCGCGACGCGCCACTGCCAGTCCACATCCTTGCCGTCGACCGAATAGGCGAAGACGGTGTTGCAGACCGAGTCGACCGGCACGCCATCTTTCATGGCCGGGACAAAGCTCCAGGTGTTGACCGCGGCCTTGGCCGAGTCGGCGAATTCCTGGTGCGAAGCGCGCAGGACGTTCACGGCGGTCAGCTTGCCGTCCTTGTCGACATGCAGCTCGAGGACAACGCCGCCAACGACATCTTTGGCCGCGAGACTCTCGGGGTATTTCGGAAACTCGCCGCTTTTGCCCGTCGGGTGCGGCATGGGCCAGTGGTTGGCCTCGGGGCCCTTGTCCCCGGGCACCGGGAAATCAAACGGCGCCTGCACCGTGTACTTCACCGGCTTGCCGTCGATCACCCGCGGTTCCCGCTTGTATTTGTGGGCCAGCGCAAGGGCGACGCGCTCGAGCAGTGCATCCTTCGTCGGATCGTCGCTGCGGACCACCCGGGCGTCCTCGGCCTCGCCCTGTTCATTCATGGTGATGTCGAGCACGACTTGATAGCCGGCCCGGCGCGCGGCCAGCGCGGGGGGAACGTCGGCAGCGCGGAGCGCGGGCTGGCTGGCACCGGCAAGGAGGACAAGGGCGACCAAGGGAAGGCGGAGATTCATGGCAGGGGTGGGCCGACAGCTGAAACAGCCAGCGCCGGTTGAAGCAATTGGAATGTTCGTCATCGGGAGGGCAAACCTCCGGCGCTCGTGGGCTGGTCAGGGGCCTTTGCCCTCAACGGCCCTTGAAGATGGGGCGCTTGTGGACAAGCGCCCCCACCCGAGTGCCGGTGCCGCCCACAAGGTGCGTGGGAGGCACCTGAGATTCCGTCGCCGCCGCGAATCACTTCGACTCATCGACGACGAGGTACCGCCGCACCCCGTCGCGCCAGAGCAACACGAGGACCTTGGGGCCCTTGATGTCGGTGCTGAGCTTCACGGCGTCGGCCGCGTTGGCGGTCTTCTTGCGGTCGAGTTCGAGGATGAGGTCGCCCTCGCGCAGGCCGGCGCGGGCGGAGGCGCTGTCGGGATCGACCTGGGTTACGAGCGCACCCTCGAGGCCGGCCGGCACGTGGAGCTGCGCGCGGGCTTCGGCGGTGAGGTCCGACACGCCGACGCCGTTGAGCACGCCCTCGTCGCTGCCGCCGCCCGGGGTATTGCCGCCGGCCAGCGACTGCGAACTCTGGTGGCCGAGCTTCGCCTTGACCTCGGCCGGCTTGCCGTCGCGCACGTAGTGGATCGTCACCTCGGTGTCCGGCGTCAGGCGGCTGACGGCGAGCGCCAGCGCGCGCGGATCCTCGAGCTTCTTCTCGTCGATCGCCGTGATGATGTCGCCGCGCTTCAAGCCGGCCTTTTCCGCGCCGCTGCCGGGCGAGATGTCGGTGATCAGCGCGCCGTGGTCGACGCCGAACTGCTTGGCCAGGTCCTCGGTCAAGGCCTGCGTCGTCACCCCGAGGAACCCGCGGTCAACGTGCCCGGTGCGGATCAACTGTTCCGCAATGGCGCGGGCGAGGTTGATCGGGATGGCGAAGCCGATGCCGTTCGAGCCGCCGGTGCGGCTGAGAATGGCGGTGTTGATGCCGATCAACCGGCCCTCGCCGTCGAGCAGCGCGCCGCCGGAGTTGCCCGGGTTGATCGGCGCGTCGGTCTGGATAAAATCCTCGTAATCCTCGATCCCGAGGCCGCCGCGGCCGAGCGCGCTGACGATTCCGTGCGTGACGGTCATGCCCACGCCAAACGGGTTGCCGATGGCGAGCACGGTGTCACCAACCTCGAGCTGGTCGCTGTCACCGACCGTGATGGCCGGGAGGCCGCTGGCCTCGATCTTGAGCACGGCCACGTCGGCCTTCTCGTCGCGGCCGACGATGGTGGCGACGTGTTCCTTGCGCGGTTCGCCGAAGGACACCTTCACCTCGTCGGCGCCGTCGACCACGTGGTTGTTGGTCAGGATGTACCCGTCGGACGAGATGATGACGCCCGAGCCGAGGCTCTGCTGCACCGACTCGCGCGGGAGCTGGCCCTGGTCGGGAATCCCGAAATAGCGGCGGAACATCGGGTCGTTGAAGAACGGATTGTCCATGGGCGAGTGCCGGACCTTCTTGCTCGAGAAGACGTAGACGACGCTGGGCGAGGCCTTCTTCACGACGGCCGCGTAGCTGACCCGCAGCGCGTCGCTGCGGTTGACGGCCTGTTTGTCCACCTGGAGCTTCAAGGGCGGGCGGGCGGGCGGCTTGTCGGCGGCCCACAGGGCCAGGCCGGCGGCGACGGTGGCCGCCAGCGTCGTGCTCCAGAGGAGGGTGCGCAGGGACTTCGGTGTATTCATAAGGCGGAGAATGAACAGATCCGCGGCGGCCGGTCCGGCCGGCGGCTCGCGAGAGGGGGCACAGACCCGTCCTCCCGGGAAATGGTTCCGTGGGCCGCCGGTTTTGCCGGCTGGGCGCCGGTTCGCGACGCGGCCTTGACCCCATCCCCGCCCCATGGCAACGGTGTCCCTCCCATGTCCAGTCCCGCCGAACCCGCCAACCTCATGGAAGCCATCGTGTCGCTCGCGAAGCGGCGCGGCTTCATCTATTTGTCGTCCGAGATCTACGGCGGGTTCAATGGTTTCTTCGACTACGGCCCGCTCGGCGCCGAGCTGAAAAAGAACATCCGCGACTGCTGGTGGAACGACATGGTCCGGCGTCGCGATGACATCGTCGGGCTCGAGTCGTCGATCATCATGCATCCGAAGGTCTGGGAGGCCTCGGGCCACGTCGCCGGCTTCACCGACCCGCTCGTCGACTGCAAGGTGAGCAAGCAGCGCTACCGGGCCGACCAGCTGTTCTTCGCCGCCGTGGTCGTGGACGGAAAAACCGTCGGCTACGTGTCGGCGCTCGAGAGCGAGAACACCGCCGCGGAGCTGCAGGCCGCGGCCGAGGCCTTCAAGCGCAAGAAGGCCATCCAGGGGGCGCTCGCGCCGGTCGCGCCGAAGGAGTTCACGGAGGCCCGGCCTGAGGAGATCGAGTTCATCCCCTCGCCCGCCACCGGCGAGCCCGGCAGCCTGACGCCGCCGCGTTCGTTCAACATGATGTTCCAGACGAACGTCGGCGCGCTGACCGATGCCTCGTCCGTCGCCTACCTGCGGCCCGAGACGGCGCAGGGCATGTTCGCCGACTTCCGCAACGTCATCGACACCACGCGCGTGAAGCTGCCCTTCGGCATCGCGCAAATCGGGAAGTCCTTCCGCAACGAGATCACGCCGCGCAACTTCATCTTCCGCTCGCGCGAGTTCGAGCAGATGGAGATGGAATATTTCATCCACGAGGACGCCGACTGGGCGAAGTGCCACGAGGAATGGATCGCGTGGTGCGAGGCCTGGCTGAAGAGCATCGGCCTGCCCGACAGCCACCTCTCGCGCTACAGCCACCCGAAGGAGAAGCTCGCGTTCTATTCGCGCGGCACGGTGGACATCATGTTCAAGTATCCCTTCGGCGTGCAGGAGCTCTGGGGCATCGCCGCCCGCGGCAACTACGACCTGACGCAGCACGCCAACGCCAGCGGCAAGCCGCAGGAGCTGTTCGACGAGGCGACGAAGAAGAAATTCACCCCGCACGTCATCGAGCCCGCGGTCGGCGTCGACCGCATCCTGCTCGCCGTGCTCTGCGCCGGCTACGCCGAGGAGGATGTCACCGACGAGAAGGGCAACACCGAGAAGCGCACGGTGCTGCGGTTCTCCCCGCGCATCGCGCCCGTGAAGGTCGCGGTGCTCCCGCTGATCAAGAACAAGGAGGCGCTCGTGGGCCGCGCCCGCGCCCTCTACACGAAGCTGAAGCGGAAATACGCCGTGCAATACGACGACGGCGGCGCCATCGGCAAACGCTACCGGCGCCAGGACGAGGCCGGCACGCCCTGGTGCGTGACGATCGACTTCGAGACGATCGAGAAACCCGGCGACACCTTCACGCTCCGCGAACGCGACTCGATGCAACAGAAGCGGATCACCGAAGCGGAACTGTTCGCACTCCTCGAGGAACAGGTCTACTGATTTTCTTCCCATGAAAACCCTCGCCCGACTTGCCGCTGTTTCTTCCTTGTTCGCGATTGTCGGTTGGGCCGAGCCGGTGCCGGTGATTTTCGACACGGACATCGGGGGCGACATCGACGATGCCTATGCGCTCGTCCAGATTCTCCGCAGCCCGGAGCTGAAGCTGCTCGGTGTCACCACGTCGTCGGGCGACACCGTGGCCCGGGCCCGGCTTGCGGCCAAAATGCTGGCGGTGGCCGGGCGGACCGAGGTCCCGGTTTACGGCGGGGAGTTCCACGCGATGGACTACCTGGGTCATACCGTCTGGGCCCGGGACTTCACCTCGCCCGCGCTGCATCCCAGCGGTGCCGTGGAATTCCTCCGCGGCCAGATCGACGCCCAGCCGGGCCAGATCATGCTCATCGTCGTGGGGGAGCTGACCAACATTGCCGCGTTGCTCGAGTCGGAGCCCGGCATCGGCGCCAAGATCAAGGCGATCGCCCTGATGGGCGGCTCGGTCCGGCGGGGCTACGCGCCGGGTTCGAAACCGGAGCCGGAATGGAACATCAAGTGCAACCCCAAGGCGTCGCAGGCCGTGTTTGCCTCGGGCGTGCCGCTGCTCGTCGCACCACTCGATTCCACGGCGGATTTGAAGCTGACCCCCGAAGGGCGCGTGAAGATTTTCGGACGCGGCACACCCCTGACCGACACCCT
>DATJES010000021.1:0-77815 GCA_035496355.1 Lacunisphaera sp.
TGGCCGCCCCACCCGCGTGGAGCTCGCCGTCCTTGTCGACCGCGGCGGCCGACGCCTGCCCGTGGCCGCGGACTATACCGGTCTCACGATCACCGCCGGCGACAACGAAAAGGTCGTCGTCAATCTCGACGCCAACGCCGCCCAAGACTCCATCGCGGTGTTAGCCGCCGTTTCAAATCGTAAGTCGTAAATCATAAATCGTAAATTTCCGCCGTGCCCTGGCATCGTAAACATCTCCTGACCATCGAGGAACTCAAGCGCGCCGAGATCGAGCAGGTGCTCGCCACCGCCGGTGCGTTCCGCCGCATCCTCGACCGCAAGGTCAAGAAGGTCCCGGCCCTGCGCGGCAAGACCATCGTCAACCTCTTCCTCGAGCCCAGCACGCGCACCCGCATCTCCTTCGAGATGGCCGCCAAGCTTCTCAGTGCCGACGTCATTTCCTTCGACTCCGCCGCCTCCAGCACGACCAAAGGCGAGACCCTCCGTGACACCGCCCAGAACATCCAGGCGCTCAACGCCGACATGATCGTGCTGCGCCACTCCGCCAGCGGTTCCCCGCTCTACCTGAGCCGCGTCCTGGGCATCCCGGTCGTCAACGCGGGCGACGGCGCCCACGAGCACCCGACCCAGGCCCTGCTCGACGTCTTCACCATGCGGCAGAAGCTCGGTGACCTCAAGGGCCGGAAGATCGTCATCCTCGGCGACATCCTGTTCAGCCGCGTCGCCCGCTCCAACATCCATGCGTTGAACAAGCTCGGGGCGAACGTCACCATCGTCGGGCCGTCGACGCTCGTGCCCCACTGGTTCGAGTCGCTCGGGGTCGAGGTGTCGCACGATCTCCGCTCGGCCCTGGCCGATGCGGACGTCGTCATGCTCCTCCGCATCCAGCACGAGCGCCAGGGCACGACGCATTTCCCGTCGATCGGCGAATACACGAGCATGTTCGGCCTCAACTACACGCGCGCCGAGTGGCTCAAGCCCGACGCCATCATCATGCACCCGGGCCCGATCAACCGCGGCGTCGAGATCGACAGCGACCTGGCCGACTCGCCGCGCAGCGTCATCCTCCAGCAGGTGACCAACGGCATCGCTGTCCGCATGGCCGCCCTCTACCTCTGCGCCGGCGGCCAGCCCGAACATGTGAGCACCCCCGTGGAGTGAAGGAACAAGTTTCAAGTCACCAAGTATCAAGAAACGATGCCATGAGTCACCACTTCTCCTGTCACTTGCCACTTGTTACTTAATACTTCCCTCATGAGTTTCCTGATCATCAAAAACGGCCGCGTGATCGACCCCGCTTCGAAGCGGGACAAACCCGGTGACGTCTTCATCGCCGACGGCCGGTTCGTCAAGTCCCTCACCCCCGCGCAGAAGAAGTCCGCGCAGGTCATCGACGCCCGGGGGCTCGTGGTCTGCCCGGGCCTGGTCGACATCCACGTGCATTTCCGCGAGCCGGGCCAGACCCACAAGGAAACCATCCTCACCGGCTCGCAGGCCGCCGCCGCCGGCGGGTTCACCACCGTCGTCTGCATGCCGAACACCTCGCCGCCGGCCGACAACACCGGCACGGTCGAGTTGATCAAGAACGCCGCCCGCGCGGCGCCGGTGCACGTCTACCCGACCGGCTGCATTACCGTCGGCATGAAGGGCGAGCAACTGGCCCCGCACGGCTCGCTCAAGAAAGCCGGCATCGTCGCCATCACCGACGACGGCCTCTGCGTGCAATCCAACGAGATCATGCGCCGCGCCGTCGAGTACGCGAAGATGTTCGACCTCTGCATCCTCGACCACTGCCAGGACGAGTCGATGACCCAGAAGGCCGTCATGAACGAGGGCGTCGTCTCCACCCGCCTCGGGCTCACCGGCTGGCCGCACGTCGCCGAGGACATCATCGTCGCCCGCAACATCATCCTCTCGCGCTACACCGGCGCCCACATCCACCTGCAGCACATCAGCTCGGCGCACTCGGTCGAACTCGTCCGCCAGGCCAAGCGCGACGGTGTCCGCATCACCGCCGAGGCCACGCCGCACCACATCGCCCTGACGGATGAGGCGCTCGGCACGTACGACACGAATTTCAAGATGAACCCGCCGCTGCGCACCGAGGCCGATCGCAAGGCGATCATTGGGGGCCTGCGCGACGGCACGCTCGACTGCATCGGCACGGACCACGCGCCGCACGCGCCCGAGGAAAAGGACAAGGAGTTCGACTACGCTCCCAACGGCATCATCGGCCTCGAGACCGCCCTGCCGGTCTGCCTCGACGTGCTCGTTCGCCGGAACCGCTTCAAGCTGCCGCAGGTGATCGACCTCATGACGCGCAAGGGCGCCGCCATCCTCGGCCTGCCCGCCGGCACGCTCGCGCCCGGCGCCGCGGCCGATGTTTGCCTCTTCGATCCCGACGAGACCTGGCACTACGACACGTACAAGGCCTTCAGCAAGTCGATCAACTCGCCCTGGTCCGGCCAGGACCTCACCGGCCGGGTCAAGGCCACGATCGTCTCCGGCCGCCTCGTCTATCAGAACGGCAAGATGCTGGTGTGACGGTTGCTCGTTGTAGGGCGGCATCTCCGAATGCCGCCAATCGCGAACGATCCCGAATGGAGCCGGGGAGCCCTCCGTGCCCGCCATAGCCTTGGCGGCGGCCGTGATCGCGCGCGCAATCCGCGGGTCCGCGCCCACCGGTTTGCCGGAGGGTCGGCCTCCCGGCCGACCGCGGCACCGGCGGGGTTCGGAGACCCCGCCCTACAGGGCACGCCTCGCGGCCTGAGGGCAGCCCGCCTCCAAACCCGAGCCGCTCATCCACGTTGGAGGCGGGACGCCCCGTCCCGCGGGTTGCCATCCGCGCGGCACCCATAGAGCGCCGCTACAGCCTGGCTTCCCCCATTCCAGGATTGCCCCTGGTCGACCTTCGCGCTTTCTCCGACAGGTAGCGCGTGTTCCGCGCCCTGGCCGCATCCCATGAAACTAACGGAGGACAAATCCGTCCGCTACGTCACCAAGACGGGCGACCAAGTCGGCGGCCCGTACACCCTCGAAGGACTCGAGTCGCTCGTCTACCTGGAGCGGATCACGCCCGACACCTTGATCGCGCTCGAGGGTTCGGCCGAATTCGAGGCCATCCGCGCGACGCCGCTCGCGCCCGTGCTCTTCAAGCGGATTCACGACAGCCAGACGCCCGGGGCCTGGGCGCCGCCGGGCCGCGAGAACGACCCGGCCTATATCCAGCGCAAACGCTACCAGATGACCGAGGCGGAGTTCGATAACGTAAACGCCAAGACCCGGCACCTGCCCAAGGTTGACGTGATGGAGATCCTCGACGACATCCGCCAGGCGGAGATCGAATCGGGCCACGATTTCGTGAAGGAGAACCGTTTCAAGATCTCGCGCCGCAGCCGGGATTTCTGGATCATGCTCATCATCGGCAACGGCATCTTCCTCGGCGTGCCGATGATCGCGCCCAACACCGCCAGTTTTGTCTTCGGCTTCGCCGGCTGCGGGCTTTTCACCTTCGGCCTGCTCTGGTCGCTGTACGGCGTGATGGACCGGTATTGAGGTTGTAGGGCGGCATCTCCGAAACGCCGCCAATCGCATTCGTCTCGAAATGGAGGCGGGGTGCCCTCACCCCGCGAGGCACCAAGCATGCGACGCTCATAGAGCGCCGCTACAGCAGCAAAAGGCGGGGTTCGGAGACCCCGCCCTACAGCTCGCGGCGTAAAGCCGCTCCTACACTTCCGCCAGATTCCCCGCCCCTACTTCTTGTGCCAGGCGCCGCTTTCGTCCTGCACCCAGACGCCAGGGCGGCTGCCGGCGGCGATCTGGCGCGCCCGGGCCTTGGCCACCGAATCGGGCGTGGCGCCGGTCTGCTTCGCGATGATGGCGTAGACCGCCTCGCGGTCGTTGTTCTCGGCCGTCACCACGCTCGCGGCGTCGGCTTGCGCCGCCGGCCGCAGCTCGAGCAGCCCGCGGTTGTTCTCGCCGACCGCCTCGGCGGCCTTGAGGCGGTCGATGTCGGGCAGCCGCGCTTCCATCCGCTGCCTGATTTCGGCGGCGGATTGGGCGAACGCGGCGGTGGCAAAAAGGCCAAGCGTGACCAGGACAAGCAGGAATCGTGTCTTCATGGCGAAGGAGGTTTGGGCGCTTCGATGGTGGCGGACTTCCGGTCGAGATCGCCGAAGAAATCGTCGAGGGCCTTCTCGACGCGGACGTTCACGTCGACGGTGATGTGGATCGGCTTCACCTCGATGGGAGCGGTCTTGACATTGAGGCAGCCGCTCCAGGCCAACGGCGCGAGGGCAAAAACGAGGAGAATGCGGCGGTTCATGGGGGTGATAGTTAGTCAGCTGGAAGCGGTGAAAGTTGCCTCGCGATAAAGGTTGGCCACAAAATACACAGCCGGCGCAATAAGTGGAGCCCAACGTTGTGCCTCTTGCGGAGGGTCGGTCTCCTGACCGACCAGATTGACGGATTACGGTCGGCCGGGAGGCCGACCCTCCAGAACCGGTCGGTGGAACGACTTGACCCCAAGGCGCCTTTTTTTGGGGTTCCGCTCAACGCGCTGAGGTCACCACGTTCCACCTCTCGCTGAACTTGGGCGCTCCAGATCTGTGTCGATCCGTGTTCATCCGTGGTTAGACTTGCTTCACCTCACTTCTTGGCCCCGAAGCTCAACCGCGAATCCATGCCCAAGTTGAGGAGCCGCTCGAGCGGGCCATTGACGTTGAGATCCAGGGTCACGGGCGCCTTCACGGTCGGGTCCATGGGCTCGCCCGCGAGGTGAAGCTGGGCCGAGCGCTCCGGCGGCGCCCCGGGCGGATGGATATCGAGCCGCAGCTCGTTGACCTTGAGTTTGAGCAAGCCGGTCTCGACCTGCTGCAGGACGCCATAAGCCGGGCTTTTGTCGGAGAGCCCGCTGGTCAACAATCCGCTCGCCTTGAATCGAATTTCGGCCGACACGCCCGCCTTGAGGCCCAGCCAGCCTGTGCCGAATTGGAATCCGTCGGCGGCGATGCGCACCGGGAACCGTCCACTGACCCGCCCCGTGGCGCTCGCCGGCAGGTCCTTCGTCAGGGCGAGCACCTGTTCGACGTCGACACCGTCCACGTTCAGCACCGCATCGAGTTCGGCTCGGGCCGGCTGGAACACGAAGGGATCCGCGGACAACTTGCCGCCCAACGCCACGAATGACGCCCGCGTCACCTCGATGCGCCCGGGGCTTTTGCCGGCGAACCCGACGTCGACGTCGCGCAGGTCGAGTTCGCCCACCCGCACGCTGGCGACCTGCAGGGTGCCCGAGGCGTTGCCGAGGTTCGCCAGGTCGGTGACCTCCAGTCCGGCCTCGACGCCCTCGGCCGTCAGCGCCGGTTTCGTGCCCACCGCCTTGCCGCCGCGCAGCTTGACGCTGCCCCGACCCGAGAGCTTGCCGTCAAACCAGTCGCCTTCGGCTTGAGCCTCGACATGTCCGGCAAGGTCCCAGCCGGCCGGCGCCAGTTGGCGAACGAGACCGGGCCAAGCCTCCAGGTCGGCGCGAATCTCCGCCAACTTGAAATGAACCGAACTCGTCGCGAAATCGCCGCCGATCTCGCCTTTGACATCAAGGCCGGGTGCCAGCACGCGGGCCTGGCCACGCCATTTCGTGGCGGTCTGTGGCCGCGCCTCGAAGGTCACCGCCAGCGGTTGGTCGGGTTGACCGGTGACCTGCAGCAACAGGCGTCCATCGATCGACAAGCCATCCAACGGCACCTGCGGGTTCGGTCCCGCGCGCGCGGCGGGCACCGGTCCCACTTCGGCGGCAGGCGGGGTTGGCGGGATCAGTTCCGCCACCTTTACCGGAGTCTCGAAGCCCTCGACACGCAGCGTGCCGAGCGAAAGCGACCACCAATGCGTCCGCTGGAGTTCGATCCGATGGATGGTCCATGGCTGCGAACCGATCCGGAACTTCACGCCCTCGATCGCCACCTGCCACGGGGTGACCTGCGTCACTTGGAAGGACACGCCGTTCGCTCCCAGGCCGCGCATGATCGAGCCGGCGGCCAGGCCCACCAGGGCGGTTCGCATGATGACCAGCCCGAGAAGCACCGATGCGGCCAACACCGCGCCAGCCAGGAGAAATCGGCGGGTCAGGGAAGACTGGGACATGGGAGGAAGCGTTTGGGCGGTGCCAGACGCGAAGGTGAGACTACACCGGGCGGGCAAGGTTCGCCAAGTTCCGGCTTCGCATTTCTTCGCTGCCTTTGCGCCCTGGGTATGAATTCATGTGCTCATGGTCGTCCTTCAGACCCGCCGCCTGACTCTCCGCGAGCTCACACTGGGCGACGCGCCATTCATCCTCGAGCTGCTCAATGATCCCACCTGGCTGCGGTTCATCGGCGACCGTGGGGTGCGCGACCTCGACAGCGCCCGCGCCTACATCACCGGCGGGCCCGCGGCCAGCTACGCGCAGCATGGATTTGGCCTGTGGCTGGTGGAGCGCCGCCAGGATGGAGTGCCCATCGGCATTTGCGGTCTGCTCAAGCGCGACACGTTGCCCGACGTCGACATCGGCTTCGCCTTTCTCGAGCGGTACCAAGGCCAGGGTTACGGCTCGGAGGCGGCGGTCGCGACGATGGCCCACGCGCGCGACGTACTGGGCTTGAAGAAGATCGTGGCCGTGACCGTGCCCGGCAACACGGGCTCCATTCGCATACTCGAAAAGCTTGGCTTGCGTTATGAGCGGATGGTCGAGCTGAAGCCCGGCATGCCGCCGATCATGCTGTACGGGTGAGCCGATAAAATTGTTGGGCCACAAAAGCACAAAAAACGCAAAAGGTGGAGGGTCGGCCTCTCGGCCGACCGTCGTCCGCCAATCCGGTTGGTCAGGAGACCAACCCTCCGCAGAAACCGCTCTCCCGGGTTCAATTTTTGCGCCTTTTGTGCTTTTTGTGGCCAATGCCTTGGTTCGTGTCGCTTCGTGGCCTTCGCGTCCTTCGTGGTGAATTTTCTTCTGTGCCGATCGTCCGAATCGTCGCCTGCCTTGTCCGCCCGCGCGAAAGGTTTGTCGGAACGCCGCCGTCCCTTAGCCTCGCGCCATGTCGCACTATACCTCGCTCGTCCGCTGGGAACGCGGAACCCAGCCGTTCCTCGACAACCGCTACACCCGCGCGCACGTCTGGCGCTTTGACGGCGGCGTCGAGGTGCCGGCCTCGTCGTCCCCGTCGGTCGTGCCGCTGCCGATGTCGCGCGCCGACGCTGTCGATCCCGAAGAGGCGTTCGTGGCCAGCCTGTCGAGCTGCCACATGCTCTGGTTCCTTTCGATCGCCGCCAAGCGCCGGTTCGTGGTCGACGCCTACGAGGACGCCGCCGAGGGCGTCATGGAAAAGGATGCCGACGGCAAACTCGCCATGACCCGGGTCACGCTGCGCCCGCTGGTAACCTTCAGCGGCGCCGCCAGGCCGGACGCGGCCCAGCTCGCGGCCCTCCACCACGCCGCCCACGAGGAATGTTTCATCGCCAATTCGGTGCGCACCGAGGTCCGCTGCGAACCTCGCCACCAACTGTAGGAGCGGCTTTACGCCGCGATTCCCCATTCCGCCATTGGCCAAAATACCGTCGCCGACGGAGGGCCGGCGTCCCCGCCGGCCGTGCTGAATCTTTATTAACCACGGATCGCACGGATTTCACGGACACACCGCATCTCCCGGACCTGTGGGAGCGACCTTGATCGCGACAATCGTGTGCCCACCCACTCCCACACCGCCCAACATCTACCACCTATCGACCACCTTCCTCCTCCATGAAACCGATCGAAGGCTACCGATTGATCACGCCCGGCGAGCTCGCCTGGCGTCCGTCCAACCTGATGCGCATCCCGAACGCCGACTATCTCGAGCGCACCGGCTCCGAGATCCTCGGCGCGCGCTTGTGGCGGCTCCCGCCGCGGAGCGCCAATACGCTGCACCGGCATGTCCGCGCCGAGGAATTCTACTTCGTCCTCGAGGGCACGGGACGCATGCGCGTCGGCGAGGAAACCATCACCGTGCCGAAGCATGGCGGCGTGCTGGTCGGCCCGGGAATGCTGCGGCAGATCTTCAACGACACCGACGGCGAATCGCTCTGGTTGATCGTGGGCGCACCCGAGCGGGAGCTCGAGCCGAACGAGAAGGGCAACATGAAGCTGTTCTATCCCGTCGATCCCACCACCCTGCCGCCCGAGCTCAAGGGTGCCGCCTGGCCGCCGAAGACCTGACCGCATATTCTTCCCTTGGAGGCGGGGTGCCCTCACCCCGCGAACCTCCGAGATTTCACCAAAGAACCCAACCAATTGCCCGAGCCAACGTCCGGGCTGGTGCCCGGCCGTGGCTCACCGTAGACGTTCGGCAAGAGAATGGAAGCGACAGCGCTTAGTATCATAGCCAAGGCCGCCGTGGTTCACACGGTGACCTATTTCATTGTCGGCTCACTGTCCTACACGCTCTTCAATTACCCACGCTTGTTCGCCGAGACCGCGCTTCGTCACATCATGCGCCCAACCACGGACCCGTTGGTGAGGCTTGGGCTGCTTTTCCAGCCGCTCCGTGGCGCGATCTTCGGCCTGGCGTTCGTAATTCTCCGCCCGACGTTTTTTGCGGACCATGGTTGGCTCACGATGTGGAGCTTATTGATCCTCTTGAGCATTCTCTCCTCGTTCGGTCCGACCACGACCTCGATCGAGGGCATCATCTTTACGAAGCTTCCGTTGCGACTTCATCTCGTCGGCCTGCCCGAGATTCTGATCCAGTCATTCCTCCTTTGCTTTGTGCTGAATTACTGGCTGAGGAATCCCGCCAGCCCTTGGCTTGCGCCGTTGATGTGGACGCTCTTTGCCTTGGCCCTGATCGCGGCGCTGGGCAGTTTCTTGACGAAGAGAAAGCCGAACCAGCCGCCAGAGGCACCGGTTATGCCTATCACGCCTCCTGCGAAGCAGGAGCGGCGCCAGCCCTGACCGTGGCTCATGTTTGGCGTTAGTTCAGCAGGCCCACTCCACGCTCGCCCGCGGGCGGCCCATCCCTAACGTAAGGCCAAAGAGCGCATGTTTGAACGAAGACATGACAAGCTGGTCCCGTTTCCCCGCTTCGTGCGCCGGGTGGTGCTCTCGATGCTTCTGACGCTGGCGGTGCTGCTCGTTGCCCTGGGAATCGGCGTAATCGGATATCACGAAGTGGCCGGACTCCGATGGATCGATGCGCTGTTGAACGCGTCGATGATTCTGACCGGAATGGGGCCGGTGGATTCCATGACCACGACCGCGGCGAAGATCTTCGCCTCGTGCTATGCCTTGTTTAGCGGAGTGGTTTTTCTCAGCTCAATCGGGTTCGTGCTGGCTCCCGTCTTTCACCGGATTCTGCACAAATTCCATCTGGACGAACCGTCACCAGACGAGACCCACGAGCAGAAAGAGACCTGAGCAGCCGCCGGCGCCGTCCGTGTCGCTCCGTCCGATCGAGACCGATGATCTCCCGATCTTCTTCCTGCATCAGCTCGATCTCGCGGCCACGAGGCTCGCCGGGCTTCCTGCGCGGGCGCGGGATGCGTTCTTCACCCATTGGACCACCAATGCCCTCGCGGGCGACCAGGTCGCCGGCGCATCGAGGTGACGCGGCCGCCGGCGCATCGAGGTGACGCGGCCGCTCCGCGCCCATGTCGCCAAGCACAATCTCGGCTCGATCCGCGTGCTGCAGAAAGCGGGGTTCACTCGCGTCGGCGAAGAGGCCTTCTCCTTGCCGAGCGGGGCCCGCACGGAGGAATTCATCTATCTTTTGGCGACGTAACGCCATCCCAGCGGGCCCAGGCGCTGGCGCCGGCGCCGCCAACCGTCACGCGAACATGGCTCCAGAATGAACCGCGGACTTGAAAAAGGGGCCGCAGGGGAAAAGTACTTGTGTCAGCCGGCCATCGCGTCTGAATCCCGCGCCGGTTCCACCCGCCACCCCGACCGAGTGAGACGATGAAGTTCAGCCGCCGAGAATTTCTCAAAGCCGCCGCCACCATCGGTGCGTCGCTCGCCTGGGTGGGACCGGCGCGAGGTTCGCGCGTCCGCTGGCAGGAACGGCGTAATCTTTATCCCGAAGGGGTCGCCTCGGGCGATCCCGATCCGCACAGCGTCATCCTGTGGACGAGGCGTCCCTACGCCGACGGCAGGGACCAGTTCCTGACGGTCGAGGTGGCGGAGGACGACGCCTTCAACCACGTCGTTGCGCACGCGCGGACCCCGGTTTCCAGCGCCACGGACTGGACCGCGCGCGTACTGATCGGCGGACTCAAGCCGGCGCGCATTTACTGGTATCGGTTCACCGACACCGACGGCAACGGCAGCCGGGTCGGGCGCACGATCACCGCGCCGTTGCCCGACGATCCGCGCCCCGTGAACTTCGCTTTCGTGAGCTGCCAGGATGTCAACGAGGGCAAGCTCAACGCCTTTCGCCGGATGATCTACGAAGACGAGCGCGCTCCGGCCCCCGAGCAGCTGGGTTTCATCCTGCACCTGGGCGACTTCATCTACGAGGTGGTGCAGTATCCCGACGAGGTGAAGACCCGCTACGATCGCACGATCTACGAGGTCGCGCGCTTCTCGGACGGCCGCAAGGTCGGCAACTTCCACATTCCGCTGACCCTCGAGGGCTACCGGTCCATCTACAAAGGGTATCTCGCCGATCCCGATCTCCAGGACGCGCGCGCGCGCTGGCCGTTCGTCGCGATCTGGGACAACCATGAATTCTCGTGGCAGGGCTGGCAGAGCATCGTCAAAACGCCCTCGTTCGAGCAGCCGGGCCAGACCGTCAAGGTCGCGGCGAACCAGGCCTGGTTCGAATACCTTCCCGCCCGCGTCGCGCCCCCGAGCGGGACCCTCGAGCGCTTCGATCCGCCCGCGGTGAAAAACGTTCCGATCACGGAATTCGACCGCAACGGGCTGGGGCTGGAGCCGAACAACCTGACGGCGATCAACAGCCTCAAGGGCTACCGGGCGCTGCAATATGGCCGGCACCTGGACGTGATCCTCACCGACCAACACAGCTATCGGAGCGCGGATCCCTTCAGCGATCCGTCGCTCGCAAAGCTCGGCGGCGAGGAGTTCATGGACATGTTTCCTGAGGCTGGGATGCAGATGCTCGACTGCGGCCGCGCCTTCAACGGCGGCAATCCGCCGGCGGAAATCCGCTTCAACGCTGCGCACGTGCCCAACCCACAACGGGACGCGCCGCCGCAAACGATCCTCGGGGCGGAGCAGAAGGCGTGGTTCAAGGACCGGCTCAAGAGTTCAACCGCGACGTGGAAGATCTGGGCGAATTCGCTGGGCGCGCTGGACAAGCGGGCCGACCCGCAGAACCTGCCCCCGGGCCTCACCAAGGAATCCTGGCCCCAAGACGGTGGTTACGCGTCGTTGGGTGGGGGCGACTATGGCACGGCGTACGCCGAGCGCGCCGAGATCTACCAGCTCGTGCGCGATGCGAAGATCACCGGCTTCGCCATCGTCTCGGGCGACCGCCACAGCTTCTGGGCCGGCTATGCAACTTCAGAGCTTCCGCCTGGCAAATTCGATCCAGTCGGCCTGAGTTTCGTCGGAGCGTCACTCGTCAGCCCCAACACCATGGAGGCCCTGGAGCACAATCTCCCGAAGAACGCTCCACTCCGGCCGCTGTTCCTGGTGGACAGAGCGGGAGAGAAACCGGACTGGACCTTCAACCTGCTGCTGCGGCATGGCGTCCGGGCGTGCCTTGAATATGTGAAGAGTTTCGACCTCGAGCGCGCCCGGGCGCTGTCCAACCCGGAGTTGGCGCCGCATCTCGAGTTCGTCGACCTGGGCGGACACGGTTATGCGAAGGTCCGATTGACGGCTGAAGAGATGCGCACCGAGTTTGTCTGCATCCCGCGTCCGATCACGCGCAGCGAAAGCCCGGACGGCGGTCCCCTCCGGTACCGGGTGGCGCATACGGCGTCGCAATGGAAAAGCGGAGAGCGACCGCGGCTGAAAACCTCGGTGCTGGAAGGCGACGTCGGGTTGTCGATTTGACGGCCTGCAGCAGCGCCGCGTCTGACGCTAAGGCCCGCCCCGGGCGTCGAGGTCGAGATCGACCAGGCCCTCCAGCGGCTGGTTCACCTCCAGATCGACCACGAACGGCGCCCCGCCACCGCTCGGCTCGCCGGCCAGGTGCAAACGCGAGGACACGCCCCGGGGCGCCTCCGGCGGATGGAGGTCGAGCCGAAGGTCACTGGCGATGATTCGCCGCAGCCCGTGCTCCAGCTGTTTGCGCACGAGGTAGCTGGCGTCAGCTTCGCCCATCCCGTGTGTCAGCAGGTTGGGTGCATGAATTTCCAATTCCGACCGCGTGCCCGCGGCCAGCGCCAGTTCGCCCGTCCCGAAGCGCGCGCCGCCCGGGTCGATGCGCAACGGCAGCCGGCCGTCGATCCGGCCCCACCCTTTCACCGGCACCCCCGGCGCGAGCGGCAACATTTCCTCCAGCCTGATTCCATGGGCCACGACGACGACATTCACGTCGCCCGGGCCACCGATGCGATATTGGAATGGTTCGACGCCGGCCCGTCCGCCGAGGGCGGAAAACGAGGCCTGCGTCACCGCCAGCCGGCTGGAACTCTCCAGGCCGAAGGTCGAGGTGAGATCGCGCAGGACCAGGCGCCCGATCCGCAGTTCCCGCGCCCGCAGCGCGCCGGGTTTAGTGGCGAAATGCCGCTGCGCCAGCAGTTCGAGGTCGAATTCCACGCCCGCGGCGGAAATAGCGCGGGTCGGATGGCGGTAGCTCCCGTCGCGCAAGTGCAGCTCGCCCCCGACCTGTACCCTGCCACCGCCGACGCGCCCGCGGGCGTGTCCGGTCACTTCGCCGGCGATCTGCGCCGGACCTCCGGGCGGCAGCACGAGATGCTGGAGAATCTCCTGCCAGGTCCCGACCTCGAGCTGAAGCCGATCCACCGTGAAAGAAACGCCGCCGCTGCCGTCGACCTCCAATGCGCCCGCGGCGGCGAGGCCGTCGGCGTGGAGTCCGTAGGGGCCCGACCACTGCCGGCCAGTGGCACGCCGCAGGGCAAAGTGAGCCGCGATTTCCGCCTCCGGAGCTCCCGTCGTTCGCACCACCAGCGTGCCATCGGCGGAGAATTCCTCGAAGGGCAGCTTGAACGGCTGGATCCTGACCTCGCCATTGCGGTACGAAGCCCAGTGCCATGGGTCCACGCCGGAGCCGTCGAGGTTGACCGCGACCCGCGCCGCCGTGGCTCGCACCAGACCGAGCGTCGGACTCCACCAATGCTGCCGGTCGATGGTCACGCGGCCCGCGGCAAAATCCTGCGTGCGCACCCGGAATTCCACCTCCGCCAGTTCCAAGTGCCAGGGCGAGGCACGCACCACCTCGAAACCGGCCGGCTCGGCGCCGAGGAGGTGAAGCAGGCTGCGGACTGCGACACCAGCCAGCGGTCGACGCACCAGAAAAGCGGTGAGCAGCAGGAGCGTCAGCGCCCCGGCAACCAGCGGCCACCGGCGGCGGATCGCGACCGGAGGCTTTGCGGGGGTTAATGCGGGCTTCAGGACAGGCACGGCGGGGCGACCGTTCGGGCGATACCAAGGCGGCGTCGACGGCATCGCCATCACAAAAGCGGGATGGCTCGAAGCTACCCTGTAGGGCTGCCGCTGGTCGGCAGGCCGCATCTCGGCCCGGCGGCGAGCGCCGGCCCTACACGCGCGCCGGCTTCAAATTCCAGATATCCTTCGCGTATTCGCGGATGGTGCGATCGCTCGAGAACTTGCCCATGCGCGCGGTGTTGAGGATCGCCATCGACGCCCACTGGGCCCGGTCGCGATAAGTCGCGTCGACCCGCAACTGGGCGTCGGAATAGCTCCGGAAATCCGCGAGCACGAGGTAGGGATCGCCGCCATTGAGGAGGCTGTCGTGCAGGAGGCTGAAGACCCCGTGCTGGCCGGGCGTGAAGAAATCGCTGCCCAGCCATTCCACCACGGCGCGGAGCTCCGGATCCGCCTGGTAGTAGGCGTGCGGATGGTAGCCTTTGGCCCAGAGCGCGGCGACTTCCTCCACGGTCAGGCCGAAGATGAAGATGTTCTCCTCGCCCACCTCCTCGCGAATCTCGACGTTGGCGCCGTCGAGCGTGCCGATCGTCAGCGCGCCGTTGAGCGACAGCTTCATGTTGCCCGTCCCCGAGGCCTCCTTGCCGGCGGTGGAGATCTGCTCGGAGAGGTCGGCCGCCGGGATGATCTTCTCGGCGAGCGAGACCCGGTAATTGGGCAGGAACGCGACCTTGAGCTTCCCGTTGATGCGGGTGTCGCCGTTGATGCGGGCGCCGATGACGTTGATCGCGCGGATGATGTTCTTTGCGAGGTCGTACCCCGGCGCGGCCTTCGCGCCGAAGATGAAAACGCGCGGCACGACGTCGAGGTTCGGGTTCTGCAGGAGCCGGCGGTAGAGCGCGATGACGTGAAGCAGGTTCAGGTGCTGGCGCTTGTATTCATGCAGGCGCTTGATCTGCACGTCGAACAACGCGTCGGGCGACACCTCCACCCCGCACTCCGCCTTGATGACCGCGGCGAGGTCCACCTTGTTGGCGCGCTTGATGGCCATGAATTCCTCCTGGAACGCGGCGTTGCCGGCGACCTTCTCGAGGCCGCGCAATTGGTCGAGGTCGCGCACCCAGGCTTCGCTGCCGAGCTGGCGCGTGATGAGCGCGGAGAGGCGCGGGTTGGCCTTCAGGAGCCAGCGGCGCGGCGTGATGCCGTTGGTCTTGTTCTGGAAGCGGCCCGGGTAGAGCGCGTCGAATTCCGGAAAAAGGTTCTGTTTGAGCAGCGCCGTGTGCAACGCGGCCACGCCATTGACAGCGTGCGAGGCGATGACGGAGAGGTTGGCCATGCGCACCTGCTTGTGGCCGTTCTCCTCGATCAGCGAACAGACGGATTTCTTGCCGTTGTCGCCGGGCCACTTCTGCTCGACCAGCTGCATGAGCCGGTCGTTGATGCCGTAGATGATCTGCAGGTGGCGCGGCAGGACCTTTTCGAACAGGCCCACGGTCCAGCGCTCGAGCGCCTCGGGCAGCAGCGTGTGGTTGGTGTAGGCGAAGGTGCGGCTGACGATCGACCAGGCGTCGTCCCACTCCATGTTCTCCTCGTCGAGCAGGACGCGCATGAGCTCGACGACCGCGATGGCCGGGTGCGTGTCGTTGAGCTGGATGGCGACCTTGTCCGGGAAGTTCGCCCAGGAGTTGGCCGGGTTGCGCAGGTGCCGACGGATGATGTCGCGCAGCGAGCACGCGACGAAGAAATACTGCTGCATCAGCCGCAGCTCCTTGCCGTTCTCCGTCTTGTCGTTCGGGTAAAGGACCTTTGAGATGGTCTCGCCGATGGCCTTCTCGCGCACCGCCTCGACGTAGCCGCCGCGGTTGAACGCCTCGAGGTCGAAGTCCTCGGTGGACTTGGAGGCCCAGAGCCGGAGCAGGTTGACCGTCTTGGTGCCGTAGCCCGCGATGGGAATGTCGTGCGGGACGCCGAGGATGGTTTTGGTGTCGACCCACCTCGGGCGGTAGTTGCCGCGGTCGTCGAACACGTTCTCCACCCGGCCGAAGATCTGGATTTCCTGGATGTATTCGGGGCGCATCACCTCCCACGGGCTGCCGAAGATGATCCAGCTGTCGGGGTGCTCCATCTGCGCGCCGTTGTCGAAGGCCTGCTTGAACAGCCCGAATTCGTAGTAGATGCCGTACCCGAGCGCCGGGTAGTCCATCGTCGCGAGCGAATCCAGGAAGCACGCGGCGAGGCGGCCGAGACCGCCGTTGCCGAGGCCCATGTCCGTCTCCGACTCGCGGATCAATTCGAAGTCCTGCCCCAGCGCCTGGAGCGCCTGCTGGGCGGTGTGCAGCAGCCCGGTCGCGAGCAGGTTGTTGCCAAACATCCGGCCCATGAGGTACTCGAGCGAGAAATAGTAGAGCCGGCGCACGTTGTTGTCGTTGTGCACGCCCTGGGTCTCGATCATCCGCTCGTGGATCGTGTCGCGCACCGCCAGCGCCGTGGCGACCCACCAGTCCCGCGGCGTGGCCGAACCGGTGTGCCGCGCAAGCGTCGAAACCAGGTGGCGCTCGATCAACGAACGCAGGACAACTTCGGGCGCGTCGGTATGCGGGCGCCCGGGGCTCACCGGCGGCGTGGCGGGAACGGATTTCTTCGCCGGTTTCGCCGGCTGGGCTTTGACTTTCGGTGGCATGGTGGGAGTTTGCATCAGATGGCGTGCCTGTCGGTCAGGCAAGTAGGGATTACCCGGAAAAAACCTAGTTCACCCGCCTGGAACTTTGGTGAAAAATGTCCCCGGCGAGGCCCGCGACGACCGGCGGGAGCGCGGGCACCTTATCGAACCCGCCCCGCGAAAAAAGTTCGGGCTGAATTTCATTTCCGTCCCGGCGTTGCACGTGTGCGCGCGAACTGCATCCCACGGGACGAGGGCGTCCCGCCTCCATCAAACGACCTTGAGGGCTGCCGCTGGCCGGCCGGCCGCCCTCTCCGGCGCCCTACCGCTGGAATCGCCGGCTCAACTCTCCCCGGCTGAGCTCGAAATGCGTCGGCCGGCCGGAAGGACTCGTGTGCGGCTGCGTGCAGCCGAACAGCTGCGCCACCAGCGCCAGCGCGTCGGCCTCCGTCACCGTCGGCGGCAGCCGGACGGCTTTCTGGGCGGCCAGGCGCGCGAGCTCCTCCTCGGCCAGGTCGGCCTTGCGGCCGTCGAGCCGGCCCTCGCGGATGAGCCCGATGATGTCGCGCAGGAACATCTCCGCGTCGGACGGATCGAGCCAGGCCGGCACGGCCTCGATGCGGAAGAAGTGCCGGCCAAACTCCGCCACCTCGAAACCGTGGCTGAGGAGAAATTTCAGCCGGTCGAGTAGCAACGCGCTCGCGATGGCGTCAAGTTCCACCGCTTGCGCAAAGAGCAGCCGCTGGCTGGCAAATTCGCCGCGCTTGAACTGGCCCTGGAGCCGCTCGAACCAGACGCGTTCGTGCGCCGCGCGGCGGTCGAGCACGACGACCCCGCCCGGCGACTCGAACAAGGCGTAATCACCATGCGCCGTCCCGAGAAACCGCCAGCCGGCCAGGTTGGCGCCGGGCCGCGCGGCGGGGCTGGACGCCGGCGCCGGTGCGAGTGGCGCGACCGCACCCAAACCCGGCGGCTCGATCCGCGAAGGCAGCGAGGCGAAATGCCGGAACGGTTGCGCCATGATGCCCGCCGTGGTCGCCGGCGGCGGCACCGGGTCGCCCGGCATGACCTCGGCGGGAGGCACGGTCTCCACCACCGGCGCCGGCTCGGCGCGAGGCGTCCCGGCCAGGGCGCCAAATTCGCGCAGGCGCTGGAGCACGGCGCGAATGACAAACCCGCGGACGATTCCCTCCTGCCGGAACCGCACTTCGCGCTTCGCCGGGTGCACGTTCACGTCGACCGCCGCCGGTTCGAGTTCGAGGAAGAGCACCGCGACCGGGAAACGCCCCTTGGCCAGCGAGGTCGCGTAGGACTCGATCACGGCGTAGTTCAGCGTGCGGCTGTCCACCGGCCGGCGATTCACGAACATCAGCATCTCGTGCCGCGTGGCGCGGTGCACGCCCGGACGCCCCACCAGGCCGTGCAGCCGGAGGCCGGGCTCCCCGCACTCCAAGGGCAGCAGGTCGGCGGCGAGCTGTCGCCCGAAGATCTCCCCCACCCGCTCGCCCAGCGTCGTGCACACCGGCGAACGAAACAGCACCCGCCCGTCCTCGATGAGCGTGAACGCCGTGCCCGGGCAGGCGAGCGCGTAGAGCCTCACCGTCTGGATGATGTGCGCCGACTCGGTCGCGTCGGACTTCAGGAACTTCCGCCGGGCCGGGACCGAGTTGAACAGGTGCGACACCGTGATGCGCGTGCCGGGCGCCAGGCCGCAGTCGCGCACGTGGACGGGCTTGCCGCCGTTGACCAGGATCTCGGTGCCCGCGGGCGCATCGGCCCGGCGCGTCTGCAGCAGGAAATGCGACACGCTCGCGATCGACGGCACCGCCTCGCCGCGGAAGCCGAACGTGCCGAGGCGGTCGAGGTCGGCGGTCTCCACCAGCTTGCTCGTGGCGTGGCGCGCCAGCGAGAGTTCCGCGTCCTCGCGCGTCATGCCCGTGCCGTTGTCCTCGACGCGAATGTACGCGCGCCCGCCGCTGCGGAACTCGATCTCGATGCGGGTGGCGCCGGCGTCGAGGCTGTTTTCCACCAGCTCCTTCACCACCGCGGCCGGCCGTTCGATCACCTCGCCGGCGGCGATCTGGTTGGCAACGCGGTCGGAAAGGATGCGGATGGACGCCATGAATCGGAAGCAGACGTAACCACTAATTCACGCGAATGAACACAAAACTTGCGCCCGCGGTCGGGCGTAGGGCCGCCGCTTGCCGGCGTGCCGGATTACCTTCAGCATCGCTGTCACGGCCCGGCGACAAGCGCCGGCCCTACCCGAGCGCCTTCTCCCAGCGCCGGAACTGCCGCGTGAGCTGGGCCGGGCCGGGCATGCCGGTGCCGGTGCGCTTCGCCATCGCGCGCTCGAGCTGGAAAACCTTTCCCCAATCGCGGCCAAAGGCCGGATGGACGGACTTCACGTCGGCCGTCGTCAGCCGGTCGAGCGCCACGCCCTTTTCCTCGGCGAGCCGGACCACCGCACCGACCGCGTGGTGCGCCGTGCGGAACGCCACGCCCCGCCGCACGAGGTAATCGGCGAGGTCGGTCGCCAGCAGCGCCGGGTCGGCGACCGCCGCGGCGCAGCGGGCGCGGTTCACCTTCAGGCCCGCCACCGTCCCGGCGAGCACCTGCAGGCAGAGCCCGACCTGGTCGTGGCTGTCGAACACCGGCGGCTTGTCCTCCTGCAGGTCGCGGTTGTAGGTCAGCGGGAGTCCCTTCACCAAGGCCAGCAGCGTGTGCAGGTTGCCCTGGAGCCGCGCCGACTTGCCGCGCAACAGCTCGAGCGAATCGGGATTCTTCTTCTGCGGCATCAGGCTCGAGCCCGTGCAGAACGCGTCGGGCAACTCGATGAACTTGAATTCCTGGCTCGCCCAGAGAATCAGGTCTTCGGCCAGGCGCGAGCAATGCAGGCCGACGATCGCGCAGGCCGCGGCAAATTCCAGGTGCACGTCGCGGTCGCTCACCGCGTCCATGCTGTTTTGCGTCACGCGCGGCCGGCCGGCCGCGTCGGTGAATCCAAGCTGCTTCGCCGTGAACTCGCGGTCGATCGGCAGCGTCGTGCCGGCGATCGCCCCCGAGCCCAGCGGGCACCAATTGGCCCGGTCGACGACGGTCGCGAAACGCTCGGCATCGCGCTGGAACATCTCGAGGTACGCGAAAAGGTGGTGGGCCAGGAAGACCGGCTGCGCGCGCTGCAGGTGGGTGTAGCCCGGCACGAGCACGGCGCGGTTCCGGGCCGCGACACGGTAAAGCGCCCGCTGCGCCGTCGCGAGTTGGGCGCCGATCTCCGTCGCCGCGGCCTTGAGGTAGAGGCGCATGTCCGTCGCGACCTGGTCATTGCGGCTGCGGGCCGTGTGCAGCTTCGCCGCGGCCGGCACGCGCTTCGTCAGCGCCTGCTCGATGTTCATGTGGACGTCCTCGAGATCCGTCCGCCAGCGGAAGCGGCCGGCCGCGATCTCGCGGCCGATCGCGTCGAGACCGCGCAGGATGGCGTCGCGCTCGCGGCGCGAAATGAGCCCGACCCTGGCCAGCATGGCGGCGTGCGCCTTGCTGCCGATGATGTCGAACGGGGCCAGCCGGTGATCGAACGACACCGACTCGCTGAAACGAAGCATCAACCCGGCGGGTCCCGCCGAGAATCGCCCACCCCACGTGGCCTGCGCCTGCTTTGCCATGGCGGCCAAGCAACGAGCCGCCGCCAAGGTTGGCAACGAGGAAATGGACCGGCCCGCCCGGCGCGGATGGAGGTTGTCCCGCTGGGACGACGGTCGAGCGGACCACTTCCAGTTTGCCTGCCACTTCGGGCGGCGCATCGTGACTCACCCATGGGGTCCCGCTTGAAACTGTGCCTGCTGTCCGCGCTCGCCGCTGCCGCCGTCCTGCGCGCCGACACCACCCGGGCTGCCGGCGACTGGGACGCCGTGACGGTCGCGCCGATGAAGACGTCGATCTACATCGGCAGCGTCACGCTGAGCACCGGCGTGTTTCAGCGCGAGGGCGACACGTTCGCCACCACCTACGAGGCGAAGGTCCGGCCCTGGTTCTTCTGGAGTGAAACCGGCCGGATCACCATCACGTTGCCGCCGGCGGAGCTGGTGAAGCTCGCGCAGGGCGAGCGCGTCACGTTCACCGGCCAGGCCACCAATCACCGGAACAAACCGCGCCGCGTCACCGGCCAGGCCGACCGCATCGACGCCGCCAACGGCAAGATCAAGGTGCGCATCGAGGCGGACGGGATCGAGCTGGTCTTCAACGGCACCTATCGATTCCCCCAGGTGGTGAAGTGATGAATTTGCAGCGGCGGTCTGCGACCGCCGGGGCAGTTCTTGGCGACGCTCATAGAGCGCCGCTACGGAATTCTCGAACGCCTACTCCGCCCAATGAAAAGTCACCGGGCGCGCGATCGAGGGGTGCAGGCTGTGGTGCACGGGACAGTTGAGCGCGGCCTTTTCGAGCACGCCGTGCGGGTCCTTGGACTTCGGGATCGGCAGCCAGATCTGCGTGACGATCCGCTCGATTCGTCGCGGCGCATCGAGCGACATCTCCTTCGTCACCTCCCAACGCACGCCGGGAATGTCGAAGCCGAGCTTGGTCCGCGCCGCGATCGCCATCGTTGTGACCATGCAGGCCGCAAACGAGGCGGTCGTCAGGTCGGTCGGCGAGAACGCCTGGCCGCGCCCGTGGTTGTCCTTGGGCGCGTCCGTGTCCAAGACCTGGCCCGACGGCCCGTGGGTGAGCTGGCAGTTGAGTTCGCCCTGATAGACTCCGGTGCTTTTGACCATGGATGCGATTGGGCCACGGAAAGGCGCCGAAGGACACCATAAATTACGCGCCGAAACGCGCCGTGATCACGGTTCCTGGCGGAGCCAGCAGCCACGGCGCGCAGGGACTGCGCGCCCTACCTCGTTTCAGCTAACTCGTTTCAGCCGCGCGGCGATGTCGGCGCGCAGTCGGTCGACGTGGGCGAGGGCGAACTGCCGCACGGAAAGCTTCTTGTCATGCACGAGCGGCGTCAGGTCCATCGCCCAGGTGATCGCCGACACCGCGTCGGTCGCATGCGAGGTGTGGAAAGTGGCATGCGCGAGGCGCCGGCCGGCCGCCGCGAGGTCGTAGCGCTTGCCGCCGCCAATCTGCGACTGAAACACGCCAACCAGTCGCGCCGCCAGGCGGGGATCGGCGGAGTTGTCGAGCAGGCGCTTGTCGGCATCGACCAGCCAGTCGAGGTCGCGCCAGACCTCGCAGCCCAACACCTGCTTCGGCCGGCGCGACTTCGGCAGCGCGCGCAAGGCCGCCAGGCTGCGCAGGAACACCGCCACGTGGGTGTCGTGCTTGTCCGCCGGGTTGTGGAGATAGACGGTCTGCAGGCGCGGCATCGCGCGCAGCAAGGCCGCAAGCTCCGCCGCGACCACTGGCGAGCGCGCGTCCTTCACCACGGCACTCGGATGCGCCAGCTGGATCATCGCCGCGTAGCCGCCGATCCGGGCGGCGCGACGTTGTTCGGCGCATCGCACCCGCTTCATCTTCTCGTCCGTGTAATTGGCGAAACGTCCCGTGCGCGGGCTCCCGGCGCCATCCGTCACCACCACGCCGGTGAAGCCGCGGCGCGCTGAGGCGCCGCACGCGGCAATGCCGTGATAAGCCATGATCTCGATGTCGTCCTGGTGCGCGGCGATGCAGAGGTGCGTCGTGCGCGCGAGCGCCGCGGCGAGCGGACGACCGTCCGGAACGTAGGTATCGGCGGCGGGCTGCGAGAAACGCATGGACGGGAGTTAGCCACGAAAAGGCGCAAAAAGACACCCAAGAACAGGACCTGCGATCGATCCCTCATATCGTGGGTTTTCGTGCCTTTTTGCGGCCATCAGATTCCCTGGCTGAGCCAATCGATCTTCGTGGCGCAGCCGTTCGCACCGATCTCCACCAGCGCGGCCGACATCCGGACGTCACCGGTGGCCACCTCGAAACGCCGCGGCAGGCCGTCGAGGAACCGGCCGACGACCGGTTCGATCTCGCGCCCGAGCACGGATTCGTGCGGACCGGACATGCCCACATCGCATTGGAACGCCGTGTGCCCGCGCAGGAGCGAGGCATCCGCGGTGGCGACGTGCGTGTGCGTGCCCAGCACGGCCGTGGCCCGGCCCGCGAGGTGCCAGCCGAGCGCCTGTTTTTCGGACGTCGCTTCCCCATGCACTTCGACCAGGGCCCCGTCAAACTTGCCCGCGTGGCGTTGCAGCATGGCGTCGGCGCAGAGGAACGGGCACTCGGCCTTCAGGTTCATGAAGCTCCGGCCCAGCACCGTGAACACGAGCAGCCGGAATCCGTCCTTCGCGAGGATCAGGTGGTCGCGCCCCGGGCACGCCGCCGGCAAATTCGCGGGACGGCAGACCCGGTCGAGCGCGGCGATCTCGCCCTCAAACCCCTTTTGATCCCACACGTGGTCGCCGAGGGTGATGGCGTCGACGCCCGCCTCGAGCAGCGACCGGCAGATGGCGCCAGTGATGCCCGCGCCCGCCGCGGCGTTCTCTCCGTTGGCAATGACGAAATCGAGCCCGCGCTCGGCGCGCAGCCGCGGGGCCAGCGCCGCGACGGCCTCGCGTCCCGGCCGGCCGACGATGTCGCCGATGAAGAGGAGTTTCATACGGCCCTGATCGTAGGGCTGCCGCTGGCCGGCAGTGCGCGGCGGGTTACCGCCGTGGCCCGGCGGCGCGCGCCGGCCCTACAGTTGGGCATCGCCCTCACGGGGCCAGGTAGTTCGCGCCCGAGGCGTTGCCGAGCGAGGCGGGGCTGAGGCGTGTCGCCTTGCCGGACTCGGTGTCGATCACATAGAGGCTGCTGGTGTGCGCGGCGCGAAAGGTGCAGATGAGGTGCCGGCCATCGCCGAGCCACGTCGCTTCGATCGCGTCGGTCGGCGCCCGGGTGACGATCTTGCTGGCGCGCGTGGCGAAATCGAAGACGGCGATCTGGTAGCCGCTGCCGACCTTGGCGGTGAAGGCGATCTTGTTGGGATCACCGGCGTTCCAGTCAGGTTCGGCGCAATAGCCGGAAATGTTCGTGGGCACGCGGGACATGCCGCCGCCCGTTGCCGGCATCAGGTAGAGCTGCGGCCCGCCCGCGGCGTCGGAAACGAACAGCAGGCGCGAGCCGTCCGGCGACCACACCGGCGTCGCCTCGACCGACTGGTTGTTCGTCAGGCGATGAATCTGCCGCCCCTGCGCGTTGCCGACGTAGACCTCGGGATTGCCCTCGCCGGAGAGCACCATGGCCAGTCGCGTGCCGTCCGGGCTGTAGCGGCCGCCGCTGTTCGTGCCCTTGAAACTCGCGAGCAGCGAAATGCGCCGGCTGGGCAGGTCGATCACGTAGATGTCGGGAAAACTGGTGCGATAGCTGGTGAAGACCACCTTGGTGCCATCGGGCGACCAGCGCGGGCCGACGATCTGCTTTCCGTCGGAGGTCCACTTGAGGAGATCGCCGAAGAAGAGATCCGACGTGTAGATTTCGCTCCGGCCCGTCCGCTCCGAGACGAACGCCAGCTTGCCCGCGAAGAAGCCGCGCATCCCGCTGGTCTTGGCCACGACCAAGTCGGCCGCGCGCAACAGCGCGTTGCGCAGGCTGGTGCCGGTGACCGTTTCGCTGGCGACCGGCGAGCCCAGGCTGCCCTTGGTGATCGTCACCGAGACTTGATTGCCGCCCACCGGCGTGAAGTTCGCCGCGAACGCGCCGCCGCCGGCGACGAGGTGGTAGCGCCCGTGCACGTTGAAGGCCGTCAGCGCGAGGTTTTGCAGCTCGGGCGACGAGGACGTGACGGTGATCGGGATGACGGTGGTGTCGCCTTGCACGTCGACGACGCCGATATCGCGCGCGGCGAACAGCGGCACAGCCAGGGTGAAAGCGAAGAGGAGGCGAAAGGCGTTCTGCATGAGCGGGAGTCGAAATTTGCTAAGGGAAGTGACCGGGGCTAATTTTGTTTACTCCCGGCAGGCTACTCACAAGGTCAAAGCCTTTCGTTTTCCAAGCCCTTTTCTCCGCGCCATGACCGCCGATGACATCAAGGAAGCCCTCAAGCAGGTGAAATATCCCGGCTTCAGCCGCGACATCGTGTCGTTCGGCCTGGTGCGCACGGCGGCGTTCGACGCCGGCACGGCGAAAGTCGGGCTCGCAATCACGACTTCCGACCCGAAGGTGCCGCTGCAGCTGAAGGCCGACGTGGAAAAGTGTCTGCTCGCCCGGCCGGGCGTGAAGGATGTCATCGTCGAGCTCGCGGTCTCGGCCGCCAAAACGCCTCCCGCCGCCGGCCAGTCCGCCCCCGGCGCGGGCCAGACCCCCGCCGGGCTCAAGCACGCCGTCGCGATCGCCTCGGGCAAGGGCGGCGTCGGCAAGTCGACTTTCGCGGTCAACCTCGCCTGCGCGCTGGCGCAGGTGCTCGCCAGCCGCGGCCGCCCCGGTCGCGTCGGTCTGATGGACTGCGACATCTACGGCCCGTCGGTTCCGCTCATGATGGGCCTTTCCGGCCGGCCCGAGATCGAGGGCGACGCGCTGCTGCCGCTCGAGCGGCACGGCGTCAAGGTGATGTCCATGGGCTTACTGGTGGACGACAACACCCCGGTCATCTGGCGCGGGCCGATGATCATGAAGACCATCCAGCAGTTCGTCCAAAACGTCCGCTGGGGCGAGCTCGACGTCCTCCTCGTCGATCTGCCCCCGGGCACGGGCGACGCGCAGCTTTCGCTCGTCCAGACGCTGCCGTTGGCCGGCGCGCTGCTGGTCACGACGCCGCAGACCGCGGCCACCAACATCGCGCGCAAGGGCGGCCTGATGTTCCAAAAGGTGAACGTACCCCTGCTCGGCGTGGCGGAGAACATGAGCTGGTTCGAGGATGCGGCCGGCCACAAGCAGGCGCTCTTCGGCGAAGGCGGGGGCGCCATCACCGCGGCGGCGCTCGGCACGACGTTGCTGGGCCAGGTGCCGCTCTATCCCGAAATCCGCGCCGGCGGCGACAGCGGCGTGCCCGTCGTGGTCAGCGCGCCCGACGGCAAACCTGCGCAGGTCTTCCGCCGCATCGCGGCCGAGCTGCTTGCACGCCTCAAGGAATGATCGGCTGGTTGACAGGCGCGCGGCGAGTTATCTAGGGTGAATTCCGCATGATCCAGCAGCCGGGCCTCCATGAGCCGACGACCTTCGTCGCACCATTTACATCCTGCCCGTGACCCGGCGCGCGAGCCTGCCATGACGTCCATCACCCAGGAGCCCAACGGCGGCAGCCGCGAGTTCGTCAAGCAATCGAGCCTTTACCAGGAGTTCCTCGCCGAGCGGGAGGAGATCCTGAAGCACAAGTGGATCGAGTCGGAGCGCCTCGGATACGACATCGGCTTCGAACGCGCCCTCCTCGATTGGATCCGCAAGCATCGCGACAGCTGGCGGGCCGCCCGCCGGGCGCAGATGGCCGCGAGCCAGCAGCCGGGCTCGCCGGAGGCGCCCAAGGCGCCCGATGTCCCTAAGAAGTCGTAGGGCTGCCGCTCGTCGGCAGGCCGGCATCTCGGTCGGGTCCCGGCGTCCGACGCCGGTGGAAGCCGTTGCCCGAATGGCCCGAAAATCCCAGGCGCTTGGGGGCAAAGCGCCCAGCCGTGGAATCTCGCCAACAAAAAGCCGGTCCGAGGGGGACCGGCCGGAAAGGCTCCGTGCGGCAAGCTGCGACCGCCGCCGCCTGGAACTTACTTGATCTCCTTGTGGAGCGTGTGGCGCTTCAGGAAGGGATTGTACTTCTTCTTCTCGATGCGCTCGGTGACGGTCTTCTTGTTGCGCTTCGTGAGATAGCGCGACGGCGGTTTGCCCTCCTTGCGGGCTTCGGTGCATTCCAGGGTGACGGTTTCTTGCATGGCTTAAATGGGTTTGAAGGGTCGAAGAAAGGCGGCGGCTCTTCCCCGCGCAATGAAAAAGTGGCCGGCGCACCGGTGGGGCGGGTCAACCTCGTTGCGCCGGTCGTCGGGATTCCCCGAAACGTGCTGGCGCCAGCGCGTTCCACCACCGAGGGCGCGCCGCGCCTGGTTCGCGGCCCGCGCTTTTTCAGGCGCTGAGTTTCTTCTCCGTCAGGGCCATCATCACTCCCCGCCGAAAGAGCGTCACCTGGCCCGAACTCGACGACACCACGAGGGCGATGCAATCGGCGGCGACCGAGATCGCCGCGGCGGCCGCGTGCCGCGTGCCCAGGCCGCTGGGCAGCGTGTAGTTGTGCTCGCCGGCCTGGATCAGCGAACCCGACGACTCCACCACCCCGTCGCCGCGGATGACGAACGCACCGTCGATCGACGAGAACTCCTTGATGGTTTCGTCCATGAAGGGATTGAGGATGTTGCGGTCCTCCTCCTTGTACCCAAAAAACGGATTGAGCACGAGCGGCTTGCTCAGCTCGCCAACCTTGGCGCTGTCCCCGATCACGAACAGGCAGCCCACCGGCCGGCCCTCGCGGCCCTCGACCGCGAGCTCGGTGGCGACCGCGATCACGCGCTCGAGCACCTCCGGCTTCACGTCCGCCGGCAGGAGTTCGCCGTGGCTGGTGAGCATCGACTGGAACTCCTTTTCCACGTCGATGACGACGATCGTGTCGAAACGATTGCTGCCCGCCATGCCGCTGATGCAGCAGATGCGGTCGGTGAACAGGATGATGCCGCGCGTGAGTCCGACCAGCACGGCGCTGCGCAGCTGCGCGAGGCGCTGGTTCGAGAACGAGCGGACCTGGATCGTCTCGCTGAAGCCCGCCGGGTGATCCTCCGCGTCGGTCAGGTTGCGGGTGACCAGGATCGTCTTGAGGGTGGTGCGCCATTTCGGCGACTCGAAGCCGCCCGCAAAGGTGTCACCGAACACGAGCAGCGCGGAGCACCCGCCGCCGCGGGCGATTTTCTCGGCCTCGGCGAGGATCACGCGGTTGACGCGGTTCTGCGCCACCGGCACGGGCTTGGCCGCGATGCCGCCGAAGCCGGCGGTCAGGCGATCGTGCAGCGCGTCGAGGTCCGGCGCCTGGACCAGGCTGTCGACGAAATCCTTTTCCTTCAGCAGCCGGGCCAGCGCCGCGAGCACCTGCAGGTAGTCGCGGGCCTTCTCGTCCGCGATGAGCATGATGACGAGGCGGACGGGCTCGTTTTCCAGCGCTCCGTCGTAGCGGATGCCGTAGTGGCTGCGGCCGACGGCAAGCACGTAGCGGCGGCCCATCTTCACCCGCACATGCGGCATGGCGACGCCGAGGCCGAGATACGTGGTCATCGTGCTCTCGCGCCGCAGCAGCCCCTTGAGCAGCTGGTCGCGGTTGAGATCGGGCAGGCGCGCGACGCTCTGCTCGAGCAGCTCCGTCAGCGCGCCCTCCATGTCCGCGCTGCCGAGGTCAAGGATGCGGTTGCGGGAGATGTAGCGGTCGAGCCTCATGGCGCAAGAAGTGGTTCCAAATCACAAGGGTCCAAACGCCAAACCGGGTGGCGGCCAGGAGTGCGGGCGTCGACGGCGCAGGGGTCGGGGCGGCAGGGGTGGCCGGAAATGGCGCCGGCTATTTTTCCCACTCGAGCGCGCCCTTCCGCACCTCGTAAAAGAGGCCGAGCACAAGCACGCCGAGGAAAAAGAGCATCGGCGAGAGGATCGCGATGTGATGCGCCAGGAAATCGCGGTAGACGAACGTCCACGGGATGAGGAAGACCACCTCGATGTCGAAGAGGATGAACAGCATCGCGGTGACATAGAACTTGACCGAGAACCGCGTGTGGGTGCTGCCGTCGCTGGGCACGCCGCACTCGTACGGGGTGTCCTTGATGGCGTTCTTCCTGAACCGCTGGCCGAGGAACGTGCTCAGCGCGATCACGCCGAGCGTAATCGTGCCGGCGAGCACGACTTGGACAAAGATGGGCAGGTAGGCCGCGTACGACATGCGTCGAAAGTGTCGCCAACGCGCGTGGTGCAGCAAGTGGAATCTTGCGCCGCCGCGGCGGCGCGGCGGCTCAGGGCTGGCCCGAGCGGCGCCACGTGACGTGGGCCGTGTCGGTCGACCCGACCCCGAGTTGTTGGGCGAAGTCGAGCATGCGCGCGTCGTCGTCGGAGATCGGCTCGAAGCCGTTCTTCTTGCGGGCGGCGTTGAGCTTCTCGAACATCAGGGAGTCGAGGATCACCGGGTCGGAGCTCATCCACAGCTTGTGCTCGGACACCGTGTAGAGGGAATTGAAGTACGGTCCGCCGATGAATTGGTAGAGCTGCAGGCTGACGATGTTCAGCAGCCAGCTTTCGCGCAGCTCGGGGATGGCGGCCATCTCCGCCACGGCGGCCGGCGCGGTCGCGGGGCTCTTGAAGAAGCGGAAGGTGTTGCTGGCGTTCCACAGCGTGGCGTTCACCAGCGCGCCGTTGATACCGAGCACCGGGTGGTCGGTGTAAACCGGCAGGTTGATCCAGAAATCGGCATCGAGGAACAGCGGCGTCGCGAGAAAGCTCTTGCGGTCCTCCTCGGTGGTCGTCGTGGCGCGGCCGGCGGCCGCCGCCTCGACCGCGCGGTCGTTGGTGACCGGGTCGAAGCGCGACGGCAGCGGGCTGTCGTAGAACCAGGTCGGGTCGTAGAACTTGCCCGACTCGAGCACGTAGACAGGGTGGCCGGGGAACGGCACCTGGCCGCTGGAGAACGACGGCAGGTACCCGGTGAGGCGGAGGCGCAGCGGGTTGAGCCCGACGAGGAAGATGTTCTCGGTGGCGAACCCGCGCTTCTCCAGCGCGGCGATCACGCCGCGGACCAGCCCGAACGGCGTCGCGAGACCCGGGCCGGAATCGGCGTAGATCTTCAGGCCGACCTTTTTCTTCGCGCCGGGGACGAGCTTCCGTCCCGTGGACTGCTCGTAGTCCTGGAACATCTGCTCGACGGCGTACCGGTAGTCGGCGTCGCTGAAATCGGCGAGGCGATGCTCCCAGACCGGCGCGGCCGGCGGCGCGGGCGGGGCCGCGCAGGCGACGACGCCGCGGGCGAGGACGAGCGAAAGGACGCAGGGCAGCAGGAAGAAACGCATGAAATGAGGGAGGCGGGAGGCGGCCGGGGCCGGCGGCGCAAGCTGACAGACCGCACTTTCGGGTAAAAGTTTATTTTGGGCGCCGGATTTTCCGGCGCCCAAAGGCGCGGCACAGTTTGGCGTTGCCGCGCGGCCGGCGAAGCAGCAATCCACGTTGTCCGGCCGCAGCCGCCCGCGCCCGGCCCCGCCCTCCCGTGCCCGTCATCAAAGCCAGCAGCATCCGTGACCTGAAAAACCGGGTCAACATCCACGACGTCGTGGTGCGGGTGGTCGCCCTGAAGAAGGCCGGCGGCAACCGCTTCAAGGGCCTGTGCCCGTTCCACGCCGAGAAGACGCCCTCGTTCAACGTGTCGACGGACAAGGGCTTCTTCAAGTGCTTCGGCTGCGGGAAGGCCGGCGACGTGATCAACTTCGTCATGGAGACCGAGGGCCTGCAATTCACCGAGGCGGTGGAGGCGATCGCCCAGCGTTTCGGGGTGCCGGTCGAATACGAGGAGGGCTCGGGCGGGCCGACCCGCGAGTCGCGCTCGCTCCGCCAGGAGATCTTCGAAATCCACGACCTCGCCACCGAGCACTACCGGCAGGCGTTCCTCGCCGCCACGCCGCACGGGGCGTTCATCCGGGACTACTGGACGAAGAACCGCCGGTTTGCGCCCGAACTGGCGGACGAGTTCAAGATCGGCTTCGCCGCGCCGGAGGACGCCGGCCTCGCCGCGGGGCTGCTCAAGCGCAAGTTCACGGAGGAGGCCTTGCGCCAGTGCGGCCTGTTTTTCATCCGTGATGGCGCCGTGCCGACGCTCGGCGCGCTGCGGCCGCGGTTCCGCGGACGGCTGATGATCCCCATCCGCGACCACCAGGGACGCGTCGTGGCGTTCACCGCCCGCCAGCTCGAACTCACGCCGGCCGACGACCCGGCGCGCGAGGCGAAGTACGTCAACTCCCCCGAGACGCCGATCTTTACCAAGAGCAACCTGCTGTTCAATCTCGACCGCGCGCGCACCCAGGTCGGCGACGGCCGGCCCTTCGTGCTGGTCGAGGGGCAGCTCGACGCGCTGCGCTGCTGGAGCGTCGGCCTCAAGACCGCGGTCGCCCCGCAGGGCACCTCGATCACCGAGAACCAGCTCGCCCTGATGCGGCGCTACCAGCCGCAGGTGGAATGCTTCTTTGACAGCGATGCCGCCGGCCAGAAGGCCGCGCTGCGTTTCCTGCCCATGGCATTGAAGGCGGGGCTCGAGGTGCGCTTCCTGATGCCCGCCGGCGCGGAAAAACTCGACCCGGACCTGCTCTTTCTCGAGCGCGGGTTGGCCGCCTACGACGAGGTGCGGAAGGGGGCGTTGTCGGCGATGACCTTCGCCTGCCGTTCCGTGCTGCCCGACGCCGCCACGGCCTCGGCTGAGCAAAAGGCCCGCGCGGCCGGCGCGCTGTTCGAAATCATCGCCCAAAGCGAGTCGGACGTGGCGCGCGCATCCTTCCTGCACGAAATCGCCCTGCACCTGCGCGTCGCTCCTGGCGCACTCGAACGCGACCTGCGCGCGTTCCTGGGTCGGACCGGCGGACGCAGCGCCGGCGCCGCGACCGCGGCGCCGAAACGGACGGAGACCGCCGCCGAGGCCGGCGCGAAATCGACCGAGGCTCACCTGCTTTTTTTGTGCCTGCATCACGAGCGGTTTTTGCACGCGCTCGCGGCCCAGTTGCCGCATGAGTGGATCGACTCCGCTCACGTGGCCGGACGGCTGCTGGACCGCATCCTGGCCGAGGCGGCGCACAACGGTTGGAGCGGCCGTGATCAGCTCGATCAACTGCTTGAGAATCAGGAGGAAAAGGCGCTCGTGGCCTCCCTGCTTTTCGAGGAGGTCGGCGAGGAGGATTTGGCCAAGATCGGCCACGAAGGTTTGCGCGCAATGCAGCGGCGTTTTCTCGAGCCGCGGCTGCGCCAAATAGAACTTGAAATAGCCTCCAAAGGCACGAATGGTGACGCTGACTTATTTTCACTCTTGAAACAGCGCGCCGAACTCACACGACAGCTACAACATCCGCCCAAGCTCTCGCTCGAATCCTGAAGCCCAAGCGAACGCGCTGTGATCCTGTAACCCGCCGGGGGAGCCATTCTTTACGCTATGCCGAGCCATCCGAAGTCCGCCAAGTCCCATTCCAAGCCCACCGCTGAAAAGGCCCCGGGAAAAACACCCGTCGAAGCCAAGGCGAGGGCGCAGGACAAGCACGCGAGCGCGGCGCCGGAAAAGGGGGCGGAAGGTGCGGCGGCCAACCACGGGCGGCCGGGCGAGGCGGCCCGCGAACCGTCGCCGCTTTCCGCCGCAGCCGATGCGACGCGCGAGTTCAAGGAGAAGGCGTTGGAAAATCTCTCCGGCGACCTGAACGAGAAGATCCGCTACCTGATTCGCCTTTCGAAGGAGCAGGGCTACCTCACCTACGCCGACATCAACGAGGCCCTGCCCGAGTCCGTCGACAATCCCGAGGACATCGAGAACGTCATCTCCATCCTGCAGAACCTCGAGATCGACATCCTCGATCCCGACGAGGTCGACAACTACAAGCAGCGCCAGGAAGAGGCCGAGGAGGAGGAGTCGCGCACGTCGAACAACGACATCCTCGACGACCCCGTCCGGATGTACCTCAAGCAGATGGGCCAGGTCCCGCTGCTCACCCGCGAGCAGGAGGTCGAGATCTCCAAGCGCATCGAGACGGCCGAGACGAACGCCCTGGCGGCGCTCTTCGCGCTCGGGCCGGTCGGCAAGCACCTCGCCGACCTCGGCGAGAAGCTGCTGCTCCGCACGGAACGCTTCGATCGCCTCGTCATCGACAAGAAGATCGAGAGCCGCGAGGCGTACTTCAAGAACCTGCAGAAGCTCGTCGAGGTCACCCGGGCCAATGACGCCGCCGCCACCGAGGCGTGGAGCGACGCCCAGAAGGCGCGCGACGACAAGACCCGCAAGAACGCCATGGTCCGCTTCAAGAAGCGCGACAACGTCCTGCGCGGCTGCTACGTGAAATATTTCTTCAAGCTGAAGGTCTTCGAGGACTTCCTGCTCGAACTGCGCCCGAAGATCCACGACGTCGAGAAATGCTTCCACGACCTCCATCGCGCGAAGCACCCGAAATCGAAGAAGGACGCCGGCATCGACGTCCGCGTGGTGAACAACCGCCTCAAGCAGCTCGAGGGCGATCTGCGCATCACGCCGCAGAACCTGATGGACACCCTGAAGGTCGCGCGCGGCCACATCCGCGAGGCCCACAAGGCCAAGACCGAGATGGTCGAGGCCAACCTCCGCCTCGTCATCTCCATCGCCAAGAAATACACGAACCGCGGCCTCTCCTTCCTCGACCTCATCCAGGAGGGCAACATGGGCCTGATGAAGGCGGTCGAGAAGTTCGAGTACCGCCGCGGCTACAAATTCTCCACTTACGCCACGTGGTGGATTCGCCAGGCCATCACCCGCTCCATCGCCGACCAGGCCCGCACCATCCGCATCCCGGTCCACATGATCGAGACGCTGAACAAGGTGATGCAGGTGCAGAAACAGCTCCTGCAGGAGTTCGGCCATGAGCCGACGCCCGAGGAGGTCGCCGAGGAGATGAACCTGCCCGTCGAGCGCGTGCAGCAGATCATGAAGATGGCGCAGCAGCCCATCTCGCTCCAGTCGCCCGTCGGCGACGGCGACGACACCAGCTTCGGCGACTTCATCGAGGACAAGTCCGCGGACAATCCCTACGACATGACCGCGTTCTCGCTCCTGCGGGAAAAGATCATGGACGTCCTGGATTCGCTCACCGAGCGCGAGCGGCGCGTGCTCACGTTGCGCTTCGGCCTCGTCGACGGCTACAGCCGCACGCTCGAGGAGGTGGGCAAGCAGTTCAAGGTCACCCGCGAACGCATCCGCCAGATCGAGGCCAAGGCGCTGCGCAAGATGCGCCACCCGACGCGCATCCGCCAGCTCCACGGCTTCTTCGATGCCGAGCAGATCGACAACCCGCAGAACCTGCTCAAGAAGCCGCCGGTCATTCCACCGCAGTTCATCAAACAGGGCGGCCCGCTGGCCAAGCTCGGCTTCCCGCAGGACTGACGCCGCTTTGGTCCTTTACTCACCTGTCCCGCAATCTAACCTCATTCCCATGTCCCTCGCCTTCCTTCCTCTCGCCGGTATCTTCGGACTCGGTGGTCCGGAGCTCCTCCTGATCATGGCGATCCTGCTGCTCCTCTTTGGCGGCGCCAAGCTGCCCGCCCTCGCCAAGGGCCTCGGCGAATCCATCCGCGAGTTCAAGAAAGCGGCCAAGGACGAGCCCGAGGCCAAGGCCGACAAAAAGGCCGAGGCGGGCAACGACGCCAGCAAGCTGCGCAACAACTGAGGTTCGTCCCCTCCCCGTTCGACACGGCGCCTCCCCGGGATGCGCCTTTTTCGTTTCAGGTTGACCCGCGGCCGCCGGTAGAGCCGGCGCTTGTCGCCGGGCTGCAAGGCATCCTGAATTGGGTAGGGCCGGCGCTCGTCGCCGGGCCGCCTGGGTCCAGCGTGGCGCCATGCCTGGATCGAAACGCAAGACTCCACGACTGCGCTTTGGGCGATTCTCGGTCCCAGGCGAGAATTATTTTGTCACCCTTTGCACCAAGCGCCGCGCCAAAATACTTGTCCATCCGGCAACGGCCCGTGTCGTCATAACTGCAATGCTGGAGCTGCAGGCGGCCGGTGATGCAGAAATTCTCGCCGCTACGGTAATGCCCGATCACGTGCATCTGCTCCTGACCCTCGGCCAGAGGCTGAGCATTGGGCAAACAATCGGTAAGTTCAAGGCGCTGGCGCGTGAACAAGGTCGAGCCGCCTGGAAATGGCAAGACGATGGATTCGAGCACCGGGTTCGGGACATCGAGTCGATCGAGGACTATGCATTCTACATTTTCATGAACCCCTACCGGGCGAACCTTGTCGGGCCAAACAGTCGCTGGCACTCTTGGCTCTGTCCTAATCCGTTTCTATTCCAGTTCACCGGCAAATTGCCGCCCGATGGCGTTCTACCCATCGAGTGGTTCCACATAGTAGATTCCGTGGCACAGAGGATCCGCGTTGGAACCTGACCGGCCCGGCGACGAGCGCCGGCCCTACAATACTCGGATCCCTACCGCTGAATCGCCGTTCCTGACCGGCCCGGCGACGAGCGCCGGCCCTACAAGATTCGGGCCCCGGCCGCGGAATCGTCAGGCCTGACCAGCCCGCAGCCCGACGATCCTATCGCTCCACCCGTGACGCGGGTGTCTTGATCCTGTCTCGGAGCTCGGCCAGGCGCTTGTCCACCTTCGCGGCCTCGCTCGGCCGGCCGAGATGGCGCAAGGCCTCCGCGAGTTGCTCCTGGAACAGTTCCTCGTCATCCTTGAGCCGGATCGCCCGGCGCAAGCTCTGCTCGGCCGCCAACCAATCCCCACCGGTCGCGGCCGCCGTCGCCAGCTGGTAATGGTAATAGGGATTGCGGGCGCGATAGGATTCCACCCGGCGTCCATACTTGGCCAGCAGGCCCGCGTCCTCGGGCCGGCCCTGCCGCTGGAGCACGCCCACGAGGCCGACGAGGGCGGCCATGTCATACCGGTTCAACCGCAGCGTCCGTTCGAAACAGCTTCTCGCCGCGGCCAGGTCGCCCCGTTGCGCGTGCACGTTGCCCAGGTTCGACCACACCACCGGGCTGCGCGGATCCGTGGCTGTCGCGAGTTCCATCAGGTGCAGCGCGCCCGCGACGTCTCCGCGCACCAGGTGAAAGAACCCGTTCGTGCTGTAGAAATGCGCGAAGGCCCGTTCATCCCGCACGACGTAGCGCGTGTCGGCCGCCGGCGTCGGGCCCTGGTCGGGCCGAAGGTCCACCACATAGGTCGCGTTGTCGACCGGCATGCGTACGTTCGTGTGGCGGACGGACGCGATGAACCGACCGAACCGGTCCCATTGCTGGGAGGTCTCGATGTCCTGGAACTGCACCGCCAGGCCTTGCTCGCGCGCCGCCGCCACCACCAGGAACGCGAACGACGCGCAGTTCCCGCGTCGCCGCCGGAAAGCCTCGCGGGCATCGTACGTGCCCTCGGCCTCGTAGGCGAAGTTCAGGCCGTCCGGCTTGATGATCGCGTCGACGATTTCCATCAAGCGCGCGCCGTCGGTGCCCACGGGATGGACCCGACCGGCGAAAAAATTCCTCATGGGCTCATCCAGCGCCAGCAGCTGGCGCCAGTCCTCGGGCGGCCAGTATCCGCGATCGGCCGCCGTTTCGACGGTCACCGCATCGCCGGCCGGCTCCGGCAAGTAGCCCGCCGGGGCCGCCACGAATGCCAGCAACCCGGCGGCCGCCGCGGTGCCGCGGCGGGTGATTCGACCGGGAAGCGGATGGGGAAAGTGCACGGTGCGGTCTCCCACCAGGGCTGGGCGGCCCGGCGAGCGCCGGCTCTGCGCCACCGGCATTGAAGCTCGGTGGCGCACCCGATGCAACCGCGCAGTGGCCCGACCCGTGGGGCGCACCGGACAACCACTATTCGAGCAGGCTGGCGCGAAACGCCGCGATCTGCTCCGCGCTGCCGAACACCAGGAGTTCGTCGCTGGCAAACAGCCTCTCGTCGCCGCCTGGGTTCAGCAACCGGTGACCCCCGCGGTTGATCGCCACGACCTGGACGCCAGCGCGCCGGCCCGGCGCCAACTCGGCCAGCGTGGGCCGCTCCGCCTCCGCCTTCTCTTTCGCGGGCAGGGTGACGATCTCGAGGCGGACGTCCTCGATGCCGCCCGATGGCATCGTGCCCGAGACGCGGGTCAGCAGCCCCTTCGCCGCCACGGTCTGGGCCAGCTCGCCCATCAGCAGCACGCGGTCGCGCGGATAAAGGGCGAAGTGCGCCGGCGGGTTCTGCACCATGACGCCCTGCCGCTCGACGCCCGCCACCGTGCAGCCGGTGCGCGCCCGCAATTCGAGTTCGCCGAGCGTCCGGCCGCGGGCGTCGGCTAGGTCCGGCAGTACGCATTCCGTCAGCGTCATTTTCCAGTCGGCGGGTGGCACCAGCCACGCCGGCGTCGTGCCGCCGGCCGGCGCGGCCAGCCGCTCCTGCAGCTCCACCTCGAGGACGCTGTGCCAGTAGATGAGCTTGTGGCGGAAGAAGCCGACGGCGATGGCGACGATCGCGATGACCGCCACCGGCACCCAGCGCGCCGAACCGCCCACGGGCAGGAACGCGCTCAGCCAGAGAAACAGAACCACGCCCCCGAAGAGCTTGAGCGCCAGCTCGAGCATCGGGCCGAGGCGCGCCCCCTTGCCCGGCAGCCCGGAAAACGCGACTTCCGCCACGAGCATGGCGAGCGCGGAAAGGTTGCGCCAGATCGCGACGACCGGGGCCAGGACGGCGAGGGCCACCGCGCTCCAGAAGATCACCTGCGGGCCGCGCGGGAACGGCCAGTCGGCCGGCATGATCGTCTGCAGCAGGCGGAGCAGCGGGCCCGAGAAGGCCAGCAGGCCGGTGACAAGCAGCAATTCGAGACCGATCTGCAGGAGCCGGCGCCGGCTGAGCTGCCAGATCGTGTTCCGCACGCTGCGCTGGTGCAGCCGGTCGAGCCAGCCACGGTAGGATTGCAGCCAGGCCGACAGCCACGGCGGCTGGTGGTCCTCGCACCACGCGGCGATGCCGGCGGAGCGCCGGGCGAGGGGCGGCGCGACCAGCGCGGTCAACAACGCCGCCCCGACCGCCACGACCTGGAAATTGGCGGGCAGCACCCCGCCGTCGATGCCGAGCTGCGCGATGATGAACGTGAATTCGCCCAGCGGCACGACCAGGAGGCCGACCCGTACGGCAACGCGGGTCGGCGAGCCGGTGATGAACAGGCCCGCCGAGCAGGCCACCGCGCGCCCGACCAGGGCGAGGCCCGACACCAGCAAGACCAGCGGCCACGTTTCCCGGAGCGCCTTCGGCTGGATCATCATGCCGATGGCCACGAAAAACACCGCGCTGAACACATCGCGCAGTCCCTCGAATGTCCGGTCGATCTGGGTCCGCTGCGGCGTGTCGGCCACGATCGCCCCGAGCAGGAACGCGCCCAGCGCGAGCGAAAAACCGGCCTTGTGGGCCATCGTCGCGAGGACGAACAGCAGGCCGGCCTGCACCAGCGTCGGCAGCTCGGCGCCACCCGTCAGGCTGAGCTTCTTGAGCAGCCACGGCAGGAAGAGCACGCCGACGATCGCCACGAGCACCACGAACGCGGTCAACAGCATCAGCGTCCGTCCGAGCGGGACCGCGTGGGCCTGCGCCCCGGCCAGGCTGGCATAGGAGCCGAGGCCGGTGAGCAGCAGCACCGCGATCAAATCCTCGACGACAAACACGCCCATCGCCATCTGCCCGGTCTTCTCGTGGCTCGCGCCGATGTCGGCCAGCACCTTGCTGATCACCGCCGAGCTGGAGATCATCAGCATCGCCGCGAGAAACACCGTCTCGGTGCTGTCCAGCGACGTGGCCCCGCCCGCCGCCCGCGTGAACGTGTAGATGAGCACCGCCTCGATGCCGGTGGCCAGCACCAGCGCGAAACCGAGCTTCCGCAGTTTGCGCAGGCTGAGCTTCATCCCGACTGAGAACATCAGGAACACCAGGCCCACCTGCGCCAGCGTGTCGATGCGCTCGATGTCCGTGACCAGCGAAAACGGCGGCGTATGCGGGCCGATGATGGTTCCGGCCAGCAGGTACCCGACGACCGACGACAGACCCATCCGCTGGCAGGCCCAGCCGACCAAGCCGGCCACCAGCATCACCACCGCCAGATCCTGGATGAAGTCGATTCCGTGCATGGCGTCGCGACCACGAAGCTCGCCGGGCGGACGCCATGGTCAAGCCCGCGTGCGGCCGCGGCCGCTCAGCCGGCCAGGCGCGCCAGGTCCGATTGCCGCAGGAAGATCGCCGCCGCCTCGCCGAGCCCGCGGGCGTCCTCGTCGTCGAAGCGCGCCGGTTGCGGGCTGTCGAGGTCGAGCACGCCGATCAGCCTTCCGTCCTGGACGAGCGGCACGACGATCTCCGAGCGCGACGCATGGTCGCAGGCGATGTGCCCGGGAAACGCCGCCACGTCGGGCACGACGATCGTTTCACGCCGCTGCGCCGCGGTGCCGCACACGCCGCGGCCGACCGCGATGCGCACACACGCGACCTTGCCCTGGAACGGACCGAGCACAAGTTCGCCGCCGCGCCGGAAGTAAAAGCCGGCCCAGTTGAGCTCGGGCAGTCCCTGCCAGAGCAGGGCCGCGGTGTTCGCCGCGTTGGCCAGACCGTCGCGCTCGCCGGCGAGCAAGGAGGCGAGCTGCGCATTCAACTCACGGTAACGATCGGCCTTGCTGGCGCCGGCGGTGGTATGGACGACAAACATGTCGACAGCGAAGCCGGTTTCGGGCCCGGGGCCAGTCCGTTCTGACCGGTTCGCCGCCCGCTTTAAACTCTTTGGGCCAATGAGTTTGCTTTTGACAATTTCGCTCGACCCCGGCTTTGATTCGGAAACCCCCTGCCACCGCCAAAATGTTCAATCAATTGCTGGGACTTTTCTCGAACGACATCGGCATCGATCTGGGCACGGCCAACACCCTGGTCTATGTGAAGGACAAGGGGATCGTGCTTCGCGAGCCCAGCGTGGTGGCGGTTTACACCAACTCCCGGCGCGTGCGCGCGGTGGGTGACGAGGCGAAGATCATGCTCGGCCGCACCCCCGGCAGCATCACCGCGATCCGCCCGATGAAGGATGGCGTCATCGCCGACTTCGACATCACCGAGGCCATGCTCCGTTATTTCATCCGCAAGGCCAATGGCGGAAAGACCTTCCCGCAGCCGAGCGTGTGCATCGCGATCCCGAGCGGCATCACCGAGGTCGAGAAGCGCGCCGTCATGGAATCGGCCACGCACGCCGGGGCGCGCGAGGTCCACACCATTCCCGAGCCCTTCGCCGCCGCGCTCGGCGTCGGCCTGCCGGTGGACGAGCCGGCCGGCAACATGATCGTCGACATCGGCGGCGGCACCACCGAGATCGCCATCATCTCTCTCAACGGCATCGTCTTTTCCAAGTCCATCCGCGTGGCGGGCGACGAGATCGACCTCGCCATCATCAACTACATGAAGCGCGCCTACAACCTGCTGATCGGCGAGCGCACGGCGGAGGAAATCAAGTTCACCATCGGCTCGGCCTACCCGCTCGAGACCGAGCTGGCGATGGAGGTCAAGGGCCGCGACTCGGTCGCCGGCCTGCCCAAGACCATCCACATCACCTCGCAGGAAATCCGCGAGGCCATGGCGGACACCGTCGGCGCCATTGTCGAGGCCGTGCGTTCCGCCCTCGAGCGCTGCCCGCCGGAACTCTCGGCCGACCTCGTCGACCGCGGTTTCGTCATGGCCGGCGGCGGCTCGCTGATCCGCGGCGTCGACAAGCTCCTGTCGGAAAAGACCGGCCTCGCGGTCACCGTGGCCGACGACCCGCTGTCCGCCGTCGCCAACGGCACCGGCGTCTTCATCAACAACATCGAAGACTACCGCCGGATCGCCGCGGATCTTTGAGCGGGAGTCGGGCCGCGCACCCCGCCGGTTGAACCGTCCCCGCCGTGTCGCCGAATCGCTTCGACCAGGCCCGCCCGTTCCTCACGCTCGGCCTCCTGCTGGTCCTCTGGGGCCTGCTGCCGCTGGGGCTGAAGGTGTTCACGCGCGCCTCGTTCTTCGAGATGCAGGCGCCGCTGGTCGTCACCGATTCCGCCGTGCAGGACCTCCAGAACTTCATCGCCAGCGAGGCGCACTCGAAACGCGAACTGGTCCGGGCGGGTCGCGAACTGGCGGGCGCTATGCGCAACAACGAATTCGCCGTGCAGCAGAACCAGGAACTCCAGGCCGACATCCTGCGGCTCGAGAACCTGCTCAACCTGCCGCCGATGCCCGCGTTTCGCTTCGAGGCCGCGCGCGTGGCGCGCCGTGATTTCTCGGCCTGGTGGCAGCGGATGGTCATCCGCAAGGGCTCGAACTACGGCCTCACCGTCGGCAACCCGGTCATCTTCTCCGGCGGCGTCGTCGGCCGCATCACCGAGGTCCACCGCTACACCGCCGTCGTCGACCTCGTGTCCAGTCCCACGTTCCGGGTCGCGGCCTCCGCCGTGGGCGACACCCGCCCGCTCAGCTACCAGGGCGGCCTCAACGACCCGTTCCGCGCGCCCCGCGGCACGGTCGCGTTCGTGCCGCTCGACATCTTTGCGACCAAGGCGGCCCCGCAACGCCTGGTCACCTCCGGCCTGGGCGGCGTGTTCCCCGGCGGCCTGACCCTCGGCCAGATCACCAGCCTTGAGTCGAGCCCGGACGGCCTGTTCAAAGTCGGCGAGGTCGAGCTCGACGAACGCCTCGGCACGCTGGCCGAGGTGACGGTGCTCGTGCCCCTCAACCCGGAGGAATTCTGATGGTGCCCTCGGCAGGCTTCCCTTGTCGGGCTGCACCTTGGTGCAGCCCCGGCGCGTCGCGAGCGACGGCCCGACACGATGCAGTGGCGCGTCACCGGCGCCGGCCCGACGATTCTTCCCGCCATGCGTAGGTACGACCCGCGCTGGCTCATCGTCACCGCCGCCAACCTGCTTCTTTGGTGGCTCCTCGGCATTCTCAACGATCGCCTGGCGGACTCGGCGGTGCACGTCTATGCCGGCGGGTTGCTTGTCACCTATGCCGCCCTGCGGCTCGACCGCCGGCACGGCACCATCGCGGTGATCCTGACGGGGCTCCTGGTCGATGCGGCCGAGCCCGTTCCCTTCGGCACCAGCGTGCTCCTCTTCGGCCTCATCCACGCCACCGTGCTCTACGGCCGGCAGCAGTTTCCGCGCGAAGGCGCGGTGTTCGGTCTCGTGGTCGCGCTCCTGGCGAACTTGTTCCTCTTCATCGCGCTTTCCTTCCTGCTGATCGGCGCCAACCCGCGCCCGGGCGAGGCGTGGCTGCGGGTCTTCGTCGACCTGCTCGTGTCCCAGGGTTGCATCCTGCTCCTCGGGCCGTGGTTTTTTGCGCTGCAGGATCGCGCCATGGAGCTGGTCCGCATCCATCCCGAAACCGGAAGAACGGTGCAGATCTAGCACCGAAAAACTCCCAGCGCCAAATTCCACGCTCCAAACATGAGTGGCTGGGAAAGCTCGCTATCCTGTCGGCCGCCACGGGTGAACTCGTGGTTTGGCTTTTGCTCGTTGGTGTTTGAGATTTTCAGCCCATGAGCCGGCTCATCGAATCCCGCACCGCCCGCAAGCCCCGCCTGGTCTTCTTCCACGCGGTGTTGATCGGGTTGACGGCGGTCGTCGTGTTCGGTCTCGCCTACCGGCAGCTCTTCCGCACCCACCTCTACAGCGAACGCGAGCGGATGCAGAGCCTGCGCCGCGTCGTCGTGCCCGGGCCGCGCGGCAACATCTATGACCGCGAGGGCCGGGTGCTCGTCGGCAACCGGCCGCGCTTCTCCGTCGTGCTCGGCCTGGCCGAGCTGCGCGGGGAATTCCGCACCGAGTACCAGGTGGTCAAGGCCAACTATGCCCAGCTCCCGCGCAGCGAGCGCCCCGACCCCGACCAGATGGCGCGCATCGCCCGCGCCGCCGTCGCGCAGCGCTACCTCGACCAGATCAACTTCATCCTCAACCGCAACGAGGTCGTCCGCAGCGCCGACCTGACCCGGCACATCGACCAGTCGCTGCTCCTCCCCTATGTGTTGCTCGACGACCTGACGCCGGAGGAGTACGCCAAGCTCATCGAACACCTGCCGGTGGATTCGCCGCTCCAGGTTTATACCTCCAGCACCCGCTACTACCCGTACAAGTCGGCCGCCGCCCACGTCCTCGGCTACACGGGCATCAACAGCGACCCGGAGGTCGACAACTTCGCCGGCGAGGACCTGATGACCTTCAAGATGAAGGGATCGTTCGGCCGCGACGGGCTCGAGAAAGTCTATGATGAGCAGCTGCAGGGCGAGACCGGCGGCGCGATCTACCTGGTCGACCCGGCCGGCTACAAGGTGAAAACCGACGACCTGCCGAGCCGCCTGCCGGTGCAGGGCCACAACCTGACCACCAGCCTGGACATCGACCTGCAACTCGCCGCCGAGGAGGCGATCGGCGACCGCGTGGGCGCCGCGGCCGCCGTGGACGTCCGCACCGGCGAGGTGCTCGTGCTCGCGTCCAAGCCCGACTACGATCTCAACGACTTCGTGCCGCGCCTCTCGCACGAGCAGGCGCAGGAGATCGAGGCGGCCGGGGCGTGGTACAACCAGGCGATCAGCGGCGCGTATCCGCCCGGGTCGATGTTCAAGCTCGTCACGGGCATCGCCGCCTTGCGCAGCGGGGCCATCCGTCCCGACCAGCCCATCGCGGATTGCGAGGGCGTCATGATGGTGGGCAACAAGCGCTTTTATTGCGACAATGGCGAGGCGCACCACGGCGAGCTGCTGTTCCCCGGAGCCGTCGCCAAAAGCTGCGACATCTATTTCTACACCGCCGGCCTGCGCACGTCCCCCGAGGTCATCGCCGCCGAGGCGCGGCGGTTCCGCCTCGACCAGCCGACCGGCATCGAGCTGCCCAACGAGACGCACCGGATGGTCGTGCCGGATCCCGCGTGGAAACAACGCACCCAGCAGGAGCCGTGGTTCCCGGGCGACACGGCCAACATGTCGATCGGCCAGGGCTACGTCCTGGTCACGCCGCTGCAGATGGCGTGCTTCGCCGCTTCGCTGGCCCGGAACGAACTCTACACGAAGCCCACCCTGCTGCACCACCCGAACGCGCCCACGCAGCACGCCCCGGCCATCGGCCTCTCGCCGGCCCAGCGCGCCGCCCTGCTCCAGGGCATGGAGGAGGTGACGACCACCGGCACCGCCTATCCGCTGACCACCGTGGCGGCCTTCCAGGTGCCCGGCGTCCGGATCGCGGGCAAGACCGGCACGGCGCAGAAGCGCGTCCGCCAGGGCGACAAGGTCGGCACGATCAATTATGCCTGGTTCCTGTGCTTTGCACCGCTCGAGAACCCGGAGATCGCCGTGTGCGTGATGGTCGAGGGGCAGACAATCGGTGAAAGCTACGGCGGCGGCCTCATCGCCGCGCCCGTCGCCAGCGCCGTGCTCCAGAAATATTTCGCCAAGAAGTCCGAACCGGCCACGAAACCGGTGACCTTTCGGGTGCAGTGAGTACCTGAAGTTGGGTAAATCGGTAGGGCGCGGACTCCGCTCCGCGCCGGAAGATTGTTTGTCGTGGACTTACCCCGACGAAGACTTCTCGACCACACCCTGCCGCCATGGGTGAAAGGCGCGCCCATCTTCTTCATCACGATCTGCGCGACCCGCCGGCAAATAAATCAATTCTGCCAACCTACGATGGCCTCGGTCATCCTGGGTGCGGCGCGGCGCTATCACAAGCTAGGCCGCTGGCACGCCCTGGTGTTTCTATTGATGCCCGACCATTTGCATGCTCTCGTCAGCTTCCCCAAGGCTGGATCGATGGACCTGGTCGTGCGCTCGTGGAAACACTACTTGGCGACTCAGCACCGCGTTGCCTGGCAACGCGACTATTTCGACCATCGGCTAAGAAATGACGAGAGCCATGAGGCAAAGGTGAACTACATCCGCAACAATCCGGTGCGCGCGGGCCTGGTCGCTAAACCCGAGGACTGGCCTTACGTCTGGGAGCCGGAACGGTAGGGTGGCGACTCCGCTCGCCGCCGGGCCATTGGCGCGGACGGAGTCCGCGCCCTACCCGCCTCTCGTGCCCTCACCGGCCCCGTCTCGCCGCACGCGCCCGCCGAAAGACCCCGGCCGGCTCGGGCCAGGTTTCGCGGCGCCCGTAGCGCAATCGCTGCAGGTCGGCGACAACCTCGCCGGCCTGCGGCAGCGGGCGCACCAAGGCCAGCCACCGGCCGGCGCGGCGGCGCACCGGGTCGAATTCCTGCGGCCGCCGCCAGCCCAGCCAGCGCTCCCATCCTAGCCGGAGCAGGCCGACCAGCGCCCACAGCGCCGCTCCGCCGGCCGCGAACGCGCCGGCCACCCGCCCAACCCGCGCGGCATTCCACGGCCGCGCCAGCCACGCCCGCATGCGCTTGGATGCGTCCTCGAGCCAAGCGCGCAATGCCTGGCCCGAATCCGCCGTGAAGGACTTAACCTGCTCGATCATCTGCACCTGAGTCCGCGAATCGAAATTCACGATGCGCCGGTACCAGAGCACCCGCAGGCTGTCGAAACGCGCCGACCAGCTGCTGTCCTGGACCTGCTGGGCCTGCGCCGCCGCCTCCGCGCCCCCCGCCACCGCGCCGGGCGTCGGGTCGTACCGCACCCAGGCCGAGCGCCCGTCGTGGATCTCCGCCCAGGCGTGCGCGTCCGAGTTGCGGACCATGAAATAATTCTGGAAGCCGTTCAACACGCCGCCGTGGAAGCCGGCGATGACGCGCGCCGGATGGCCCGCGGCCCGCGCCAGCACGGCCAGGCCGGCGGCAAAATACTCGCAGAAACCAGGCTCATTCGAGTCGAGCCAGCGCACGATGTCGTCCTCGCCTTCGCCCTTCGGCAGCCGGACCGACAGTGCATACGCATGCCGTTTCTGCAGCCACGCCGTGGCCCGCCGCGCAAATTCGTCCGCGTCGAGCTTCGCCCCGCCCGTGATCTCGCCCACGATCCGCGCCAACACGGCCTCGTTTTGCGGGCCCGCCGGTCCGCGCAGCGTGACCAGCGGGTCGTAACGGAAGCGCTGTCCCTCGGCCGGCGGGTGCTCCCGGGCGAACGCGAGCTGCTGCGGAAAATTCGCGTCCGTCAACCGCGCGGCCATCTCCACGTCCTCGAGCTGGAACGCCGTCATGCTCAACGGTTCGGTCCGGAGCGCCACAATGCGCTGGCGCACGCTCATCTGCACCGGCACCAGGTCGCGCATGCGCAGGACGCCGTAGGTGCCGGGCAGCGGCAGGAACCGGCTGACGCCCGGTTCGACGTAGAAGGTCCACACGCCGCCCACGGTGGCCACCGTCCGCCCGAGCGCGCGCCCCCGAAAGATCTGCGACAGGCGCTGATTGCGCAGCAGCTCTCCCTTCAACCCGGACGACACCCGGAATCCTTCCGGCGTGTATTCGTCCAGCACGACCAGCCGCCAGTAGGGCGCCTCGCGCACCCCCGCGGCGTCCGTGAGGTCGACGCGCATCGCCACGGTGTCATCCCGGGTCAACTCGGTCACGTCGCCGAACCGCACCGTGTCGCTGAACCCCGTGCGGCTGTGCCGTGTGATGTATTTGTCGAGGAAGAACCCGCTCGCCACCTCGAAGCGCGGGATGACGACGAACAGCGCCGCCGAGAACGCCACCACGACGAAAAAGAGCCCGCCGGCGAAACCGAGCAGGCGCCAGTCGGCCACCAGCCGCATCCGCGCGAAGAATCGCCGCCACCCGCCGCGCGCCCAGGGCGGGCACTGGCTCATCTCCTCATAGGTCAGCGCCGTGTGCGCGTTCTCGGTGAGGTCGATCAGCGTCACGACGAACAGGAAGCCGAGGGCGCAGGCCGTGAACAGCAGCAGCAGGAAGGCGAAGCCCAGCGACACCGTCAGCACGCCGGCCACGACGATCAGGAAAAGCCCGAGCACCAGGAGCTGCAGGTCCTCGCGCTTGCGGCGGTACGACACCGCGCGGTACAGCACGAGCAGGATGCCGAGCCGGATCAGCACCGGCAGCGTGTCCGGGCTGAAATAGAAATCCAGCGCCATGGCGGCGATGATCGCCGGCACGGCCAGGCGCCAGACCATCGCCGGTACGCGCCCCGGCAATTGCGGCCAGGCCATGCCCGCGAGGATCAGCGCGCAGGCGGCGCCGACCAAGCCCAGCGCCTCGATGTCGAGGAAGAACACCGTCCACACCGACACGATGGCCAGGGCTCCGCCGAGCAGCCATTTGAGCCGGCGCAACTCGTCGAGGCTAAGCTGATGCAATTTCGCGTCCATCGACTAGGGCCACGACTCCGCGCGCGCCGGCGGGAGCGAAGGTGACCAGGTTTCCGTCCACTGGCGGGGCGCCCTCGCCCCGCGGGAACCATGCCTCGCGGGGTGAGGGCACCCCGCCGCCCGGCCTGGCCGGTTGCAGGCGGGCCAGGTCGTCCAGGAAGATCTCGACGTCGCGCAGCCGGCGCGTCTCGAGCGGCGTGCCGCCGTTCAGCACCACCCCGCGCAGCCGCCCCGCCGCAAAGAGGTCCTCCGCCATCGTGCCGGCGAAACTGCACAGGAGCTCGAACTGCTCCGGGTGCGGCCAGGTCTCCGCGCGCGTGTCGAGGCTCAGCATGAACCCATCGTGGCTTTCGGCGGCAAATTGCCGGATCATCAACTGCCCGAGGCGGGCGCTGGCCTTCCAGTGGATCAGGCGGTGCGAGTCGCCCACTGCGTATTTCCGCAGCGCCAGCAGGTCGTCGCCCGTGCCCAGCCGCGCCGTGCGCCGGCCCTGCGAGCCGCCGTGCGCGGCCATGGCGCCGGACCAGCGGTACTCGACCTGCGCCGGCCAGACCAACACCGGTTGCCGCAGCCCGGTGCCGATGCTCTTCTTCAGAAAACCAAAGGGAAACAGCGACCCGACCGCCACCAACTCGATGAAAGCTTCGCCACGCCGATCCGGTTTCACCACCCAGTCCAGTTCCGCGCTCCCGCCCGGCTCGAGCCGCTCCCGCATGAACAACATTCCCCGCGTCACGAGCCTCTCCGCGGCGGCGAGGATCTCGCGCACCCGCAGGTCTTTGCCGGAGGCCTCGTCCGGCAGGTCAAGTCGCGGCTGGGTGAGCAGCTCGAACCACAGCCCGTAGGTCGGCAGCCATTCCTTGCCGTTGCGGACCTCGACCGAGGCGAAGGTCTCGTGCCCGGCGCGCCACGGCCCGGAGGGCCGCAGCCGCCAGCTCACGCCGGTGAAATTGAACCACGACATCAGCCCGCTGAGCAGCAGGCAGGCGAGGAGCAGCGACAGCGTGATGAACAGGATGTTGCTCGCGGTGTTGTAGGCCGCGGTGCCGATGCCCATCGCGAGCCCGATCAGAAAGAGGCCCGTGATCGTCGGCGCGATGCGATGCCGCTTGGGCGGGAAGACGAGCGACCACAGGAATGTCTTCCAGCTGAAGACCCGCCGGCGCCGATCGGAGGCGCCGGGGCCATGCCAGTCGAAGTTCGGCGAGGCGGCGCCAACATTCGTGGAATTCATGGCTCGCTTCGACAAGGATCAGGTTTCAAGGAGCAAGTCCCAGGGGCAGAAACCAGCCAACTCTCACTGAGGGCGCATCTCCTCACTTGGTACTTGGTCCATGATACTTGTTACTTCTACTCCGGCACCGGCACGGCCGCGATGATCCGGCGCAGGGCGGCGAGCACGGTGCGGCGCTCCTCGAGCGCGTCGGACGTCTGGCGGGCGAGCGTGAGCCGGTGGGCGAGCACCGCTCCCGCGGTCGCCTGGACGTCATCGGGCACGATGAAATCCCGGCCGAGCACGAGGGCCCGGGCCTGCGCCGCCACGCGCAGCGAGAGGCCGCCGCGCACGCTGACGCCCGCCTTGAACTCCACCTCGGTGCGCGTCGCGGTCACAATCTGCAGGATGTAGTCGAGCACGCTGTCCTCGACGAAAACCTTCCCCGCCAGCGCCTGCATCTTCAGGATGTCCGAGCGGGTGACGACCGGGTTGATGCTGATGGCGTCGTAGCCGAGCCGCGGCGTGCGCAGGATCTCGAGTTCGTCGCCGGGCTGCGGATAGCCCATCTGGAGCCGCATCAGGAAGCGGTCCATCTGGCTTTCCGGGAGCGGAAACGTGCCCTCGTAGTCGACCGGGTTTTGCGTGGCCACGACCATGAACGGCGACCCGACCGCGTGCGCCTCGCCGTCGACCGTGACCTTGCCGCGATCCATCACTTCCAACAAGGCGGACTGAGTCTTCGGGGTGGCGCGGTTGATTTCGTCGGCCAGCACGATGCTCGCGAACACCGGGCCCGGCTTGAAGATGAACTCCTTGACGTTCTCGTCGTAGATCGAGACGCCGGTGACGTCCGTCGGCAGCAGGTCGCTGGTGAACTGGATGCGCGAGAAGCCGCAGTCCATCGACCGGGCGAGCGAGTACGCCAGCGTGGTCTTGCCGACGCCTGGCAGGTCCTCGATGAGCAGGTGGCCGCCGGCCAGCAGGCAGACCAGCGTCTGGTCGATCACGTCGTCCTTGCCCCGGATGGTCAGGCGCATGTTGGCCTTCAGGCGGGCGATGGCGTCGCGGGTGGCCGCGACCTCCGCTGCGGGTGCAAAATCACTCATGCCGTCATTCAATGCAGCCGGCGAACCGGGGCAAACGGATTCCCGTCTGCGTTCGGCCGAAATTTACGTTTCCTCCGTGCCGCCGGTCGGCGGCACCGCGCCCACCGCTCACCCGACCCAGCTGAGCGCCTGGATGCGGCGGGCGAGATCGACATCCTTCGCGGTCACCTTGCCGCCGGCGTCGTGGGTGTTGAGCCGGATGGCGACGCGATTGTAGACATTCGTCCACTCCGGGTGATGGTTCATCGCTTCGGCCTCGAAGCCCACGCGGACCATGAAGGACATCGCCGAGCGAAAGGTGTCGAACTGAAAGGTCTTCGCGAGGGCATCCTTCTCCCACGCCCAGCCGGGGAGACCGGCGAGCGCGACATCGATTTCAGCTTTGGGCAGCGGCTTGGCCATGCTGCGACCGATAGCCACGCCGCGGCCGAGTGCAAGTGCGGCGCTCCGCCGCGCCCACCTGGCTGCCGCCCGAGGGGCGTTCGGGCGCGGCAAACCTTTTTGACAAGGCGGCTTGTCAAATTTGCGGCCGCCGACCTAAATCGCTCCTTACCGCATGAGCCAATCCGGGCCTGAACCAGTTCCTCAGCATGTCGCCATCATCATGGACGGCAACGGCCGGTGGGCGAAGCAGCGCGGCCTCCCGCGCCTTGAAGGCCACCGGCGCGGCGTGGAAACCGTCCGGACCGTGGTCGACGCCGCCCGCGACCTCGGCATCCGTTACATCACGCTCTACGCCTTCTCGGTCGAGAACTGGCGGCGCCCGGCCGAGGAGGTCTCGGGGCTCATGGGCCTGCTCGACTACTTCCTCAAGCGCGAGTTGAACAACCTCATCAAGGAGAAGGTCCGGCTGCATACGATCGGCCGCACCGAGGCGCTGCCGGCCAACGTCCGGCGCGAGCTCGATCGGGTGAAGGAGGCCACGAAGCACTTCCAGGACTGGAACCTCGTGCTGGCGCTCAACTATGGCGCCCAGACCGAAGCGGCCGATGCCGCCCGCGCTTATGCCGAAGCCGTTGTCGCCGGCCGCGAGCAGCCGGCCGACGCCACATGGGAGCGCTTCCGCCGGTATTTCTACACCGCCGACCTGCCCGACCCGGATCTGCTCATCCGTACGTCGGGCGAACTCCGGATATCAAATTTCCTCATGCTGCAGCTCGCCTACGCGGAAATGGTTTTCACCCCGGTGCTCTGGCCCGACTTCGGCAAGGCCGACCTGCAGGCTGCGATCGATGAGTTCCGCAAACGCGAACGCCGCTATGGCCAGACGACCGAACAGGTCCGGGCCGGCGTAAGTTGAACCCACCCTCCTGACTCGCGTGGCCTCCCGCATCCTGAGCACCATCGTCCTCTGGACCGTCCTCCTGGCGAGCCTGTGGTTCTTCGGCGCCCACGCGGCGGTGGCGCTCGTCACGATCCTGTCCGCCCTCACCTTGCACGAGTTCTATCTCCTGGTCGAAAAGATGGGTCACCGGCCGTTTCGGTGGATGGGCGTCGCCAGCAGCGTCCTCATCACCGCCGGCCCCTATTACCTGGCCTGGTTCACCGAGGCGACGGAGGTCGTCGACAACCTCGCGCCGGGCCTGCTCGTGCTGGTGCTGATCGTGTGCTGCGCCCGGGTCTTGAAGGAACGCGACACCGGTAATCGCATGGAAACGATCGCCGCCACCGTCGCCGGCGTGCTCTACGTCCCGTTCATGCTGCAGTTCCTGGTCCGGATCCTCATGCGCGAGTCGGACAGCGGCGACAATCTCGCCCTCTGCCTGTGGGTGGTCGCGGTCTCGAAATTCTGCGACGTGGGCGCGCTGCTGACCGGGCTGGCGCTGGGGCGGCACAAGATGGCGCCGGTCATCAGCCCGAAGAAAACCTGGGAGGGCGCGGTCGGCGGCGTCCTGGTTTCCTCCGGCGTCGGCGCCGGGCTGGCCTTCCTCCTCTCCGCGCGCCTGCCGGAATCCTTGACTCCCTGGCTGGCCGCCGCGATCGCCGCGCCCCTGGCCGTCGTCACCATTGTGTCCGACCTGATGGAGTCCGCGTTGAAGCGCCGCGCCGACCTCAAGGACACCGGCCGACTCATTCCCGGCATCGGGGGCGCCTTCGACCTGACCGACAGCCTGATCCTGACGGCCCCGGTGGCGTATTTCATCTTCATGTTCGTGGAGTGATGAATGCAGTCTTCAGAACTGTAGGAGCGGCTTTACGCCGCGATGCCCTTGCGCCCTTCCCCACCATCGCGGCGTAAAGCCGCTCCTACAGTGTCCGAAACAGGCATCAAAAAGCGCGTCGTTCTCCTCGGGGCCACCGGGTCCATCGGCGAAAGCACGCTGCGGGTGATCGCCGCGCATTCCGACCGGCTCGAGCTGCTGGCCGTCGCCGCCCACGGGCGGCATGAGCAGCTGGCCGCTATCGCCCGCCGGTTCGGCGTGCCTCACGTCGGCCTCGGGGACCCGGCGGCGCTGCAGGCGGCGCGCGCCGGCGGCGGTTTTCCCGCCGGAACAAAGTTCTACGGCGGCACCGAGGGCCTGACGCAACTCGCCACGCTGCCCGAGGCCGACCTCGTGCTCGTGGCGGTTGTCGGCACCGCGGCCTTGCAGCCGGTCCTCGCCGCCATCAAGGCCCGCAAGGCCATCGCCCTCGCGTCGAAGGAAATCCTGGTGCTGGCGGGCAAGTTCGTGATGGCGGCGGCCCAGGCGAGCGGCAGCGCGTTGCTGCCGGTGGATAGCGAGCACAATGCCGTTTTCCAGTGCCTCGCCGGCCACCGCGCGAGCGATGTCCGGCGACTCGTCCTGACCGCGTCAGGCGGCGCCTTCCGCGACTGGCCGCTCGACCGACTCGGGGCGGCGACGCCCGCCGATGCGCTGAAACACCCCAATTGGGCCATGGGACCGAAGATCACGGTGGATTCGGCCACCCTGGCCAACAAGGGCCTCGAACTGATCGAGGCGCAGTGGCTGTTCGGGCTGCGGCCCGGCCAGTGCCAGACGGTCCTCCATGCGCAGAGCATCGTTCATTGCCTCGTGGAATTCACCGACGGTTCGATGCTGGCGCAGCTGTGCCCACCCTCCATGACGTTTCCGATCCAGCACGTCCTGCTGCATCCGGATCGCGCGCCGACGCCCACCGACACGGTGCTGCCGCTCGACCAACTCCTCCGCCTCGATTTTCGTCCGGTGGACGAGGCGCGGTACCCTTGCCTGCGGCTGGCCCGCGAGGCCATGGCCGCCGGCGGCACCGCTCCGGCGGTGTTTAACGCGGCCAACGAAGTGGCGGTGGCTGCTTTCCTGAAGAACCAAGCGCCGTTTCTTGCGATTCCGCGGGTTATTGAACAGACTCTGGGGGTGATCGGCGCCCGGGAACCGGCCACCCTCGACGAGGTCCTGCTCATCGATGCCGAAGCCCGGCGCACCGCCCAACAATTTGTCCAACCAACCTAGCCTCCTCCCCGCCCCTCCTGCGGGGCCGGCCCGAGCGCCGGCCCGCGACCGGTGCACGGGCCTGAGCCGATCCTGACATGGAAATCCTCGCCGGCATCTTCAGCAACGTCTGGTCGATCTTCCTCATCGTCCTGTTTTTCGGCGGCTCGATCTTTGTGCACGAACTCGGGCACTTCCTCGCGGCCCGGCGCCGCGGCGTGAAGGTGGCGCGATTCTCCATCGGTTTCGGCCGCGCCCTCTGGCAATGGGTCGGCAAGGATGGCGTCGAATACCGCATCGCCTGGCTGCCCCTCGGCGGCTACGTGGCGCTGCCGCAGCTCGCCGACATGCCCATGATCGAAGGCGAGACCGACGGCGCCGAGACCCTGCCGCCCGTCGATTATGCTTCCCGCATGATCGTCTTCGTCGCCGGCGCCCTCTTCAACGTGCTCTTTGCGTTCCTGCTCGCCTGCGCCCTGTGGTGGGTCGGCCAGCCCACCAGCGAGGATCTTTCCACGACGCGCATCGGCTACGTCGCCAAGACCATCACGCTCGTCGACAACACCACGGTGCCGAGTCCGGCGCTGCAGGCCGGCCTCCAGGTGGGCGACACCATCCGCGCCATCGACGGCACCGCGGTGAATGACTGGTCCGAGCTGCTGCAGACGCTCGTGACGAGCTCGGGCTTCACGGCCGACGGTCAGCGCGAGGCGGTTTTCACGATCGACCGCGGCGGCCGCGCCCTGGACGTGAAGGTGTTTCCCCGGCTTTCCGGCGAGGACCAGAACCGCAAGGTCGGCATCATGCCCGCCTACACCCCGATCGTGCACAGCGTTCCGGCCGGTTCCTTCGCGCAAAAGATCGGACTGCAGGCCGACGACCAGTTGAAGACGATCGACGGCACGCCGCTGCTCAACCTCGTCACCCTGATGGACCGCATGCAGGAAAAGCCCGCCTCCGCCTTTACGCTGGGCGTGCTGCGCGGTGACCGGATGGTCAGCATCAAGGTGCCCGCGGACCGGCCGGCAGACACCTCCGCTTTCCTCGGCGCCGCCTTTCGCACCAACTACGGCCTCGTGCACGTCAACCCGTTCGAGCAGGTCTACAGCCAGGTGCGCATGACGATGCGGGTGTTCGTCAGCCTGCTCCACCCGCACTCCGACATGGGCCTGTCGAAGCTGAGCGGCCCGGTCGGCATTGGGCGCATCTACTGGGACGCCTCCAAGGCCGGCCTGCGCTACGTCGTCTGGATCGCGATCCTCGTCAATATCAACCTGGCCATCTTCAATCTCCTGCCCATCCCGGTCCTCGACGGCGGCCACATGCTGTTCGCCACGATCGGCCGGATTCGCGGCCGCGCGTTGCCGACCAACTTCGTCGCCACGACGCAGGGCATCTTTCTCGTCCTGCTGATGTCGATGATGGCCTACGTGACCATCTTTGGTGACCTGCGCCGCATCGTCCGCGACAACCGGACCGAGGCTCCGGCCAAGGAATCCGCCCCGGCCGAAGCGGGGAAGTGATCCTTGGAGGCGGGGTGCCCACACCCCGCGAGCCAGGAACCACGATTATCTCATCCCTCGGGGTGTGGGCACCCCGCCTCCAGGTTTCACACGCTTGCCACTTGTTACCTGATACTTGTTACTTCTGACTTTGGCCATGCCCTACTGCGTCTCCCGCGTCGAAACCATCCGCCGCCGCACCGTCGAGGTGAAAGTCGGCGCCGTGGGGGTCGGCGGGACGAACCCCATCCGGGTGCAGTCCATGACGACCAGCGACACCCAGGACGTCGCGGCGACCGTTCGCCAGTCGATTGCGCTCGCCGAGGTGGGCTGCGAAATCGTCCGCATCACCGCCCCGAATGTGGCCGCGGCGAAATGCCTCAAGGACATCCGCGCGCAGTTCACCGCGGCGGGCTTCGGCCACGTCCCGCTCGTGGCCGACATCCATTTCCTGCCGTCGGCCGCGATGGAGGCGGTCGAGCACGTCGAGAAGGTCCGGGTCAACCCCGGCAACTACGCCGACAAGAAGAAATTCGCCGTCAAGGAATACACCGACGCCGACTACGACCGCGAGTTGCAGCGGCTGCACGACGCCTTTTCGCCTCTGGTGAGGCGCGCCCGGGAGCTTGGACGCGCCATGCGCATCGGCACCAACCACGGCTCGCTCTCCGACCGCATCATGAACCGCTACGGCGACACGCCGCTGGGCATGGTGGAGAGCGCCCTCGAGTTCCTCCGCATCGCGCGGTCGCACGATTACCATGCCATCATCCTCTCGATGAAGGCGAGCAACCCGAAGGTGATGATCCAGGCCTATCGCCTGCTCGTGGAACGCATGGCGCGGGAGGACATGCATTATCCGCTCCACCTCGGCGTAACGGAGGCCGGCGACGGCGAGGATGGCCGGATCAAGGGCGCCATCGGCATCGGCAGCCTCCTGCTCGACGGCCTGGGCGATACCATTCGCGTCTCCTTGACCGAGGATTCCGTCTACGAGATTCCCGTCGCGCAGGCGATCGCGGCCAAGGCGATGTCGTTGTGGAAAAAACCAAGTGCCAAAGGCCAAACGCCAGACAATTTCGGCGCACGGGTTCCGGCCCTCGGCCTTCAGCCCTCTGCGCTCAGCTCCGACTCCATCGATCCCTACCAATTCACCCGGCGCGAGACCGCCGTCCTGCCGCTGACCGAACACTGCGCCGTCGGGCCGGAACAGCCGCCGCGGGTCATCGTGCGCGCGCCCCTCGGGAAGCTGGCGGAGACGGCGGCCGCCCTGGCCGCGCCCAGGCTCAAGGACACGCCCGCCGAGGGCCTGCTGGTCCCCGTTGGCACGCCCGGCGACCTGGCGACGCTGTGCGAATTCCTTTCTGGAGGCGGGATGCCCTCACCCCGCGAGAACGAAGCTCCGCCGGGTGAGGGCACCCGGCCTCCAGACCCCGGCCGCTTGCCGGTCGAGTTCCTGGCCTTGGAGGTCAATCCCGCCCTTTCACCCGACCTCCTGCAGCCGCTCCTGGCACTGAGCCGGGGCCGCGTCATGCTCGTGCGGCGTTTCGGCGCGGGTGAAGGCGAAACGTTGGTCCGGTTCGCCGACCTTGTCCGCCAACACCGCCAACTGCTCGCCGTCGACATCACGCCCGAGGATTTCGACGCTCACGCCGCCAACGTGACCCGGCTGGGCGATGCGGGACTGGTCTTTACCCTGTCGACCCCGCGGCTCGCCCCGTCGGCCCACGCCATCGGCGCCTACCGCCGGCTCGCCGAAAAGCTGAAGCAGGCCGGGTCGAAGGCTCCCCTCTGGATCCGCAACACCACCGCCACGGCGATTGCCGGCGACAACACCTTTCTTTCCCGGCTGCTTGAGGCGAGTTTCCTGACCGGCAGCCTCCTTTGCGACGGAATGGGCGATTTCGTCAGCATTGAGACCGAGGGCGACGCCGCCCGCGCCACGACACTCGTGTACAACATCCTGCAGGGCGCGGGCGCGCGCATATCCAAGACCGAATTCGTCGCGTGCCCGAGCTGCGGCCGCACCTTGTTCGACCTGCAGAGCACGACCCAGCGGATCCGCACGCAAACCGGACACCTCAAGGGGGTGAAGATCGCCATCATGGGCTGCATCGTGAACGGTCCCGGCGAGATGGCGGACGCTGACTTCGGCTACGTGGGCGGCGCGCCCGGGAAAATCAATCTCTACGTCGGCAAGAACTGCGTGCAGTACAACATCCCGCAGGCCGAGGCCGATGCGCGCCTGATCGCGCTCATCCGCGAACATGGCAAATGGACCGATCCCGAGCCGCACCAGCTTTCGCCCGCGTAGCGAAGGCGCAAGCCGTGTAAACGAGCACCAGCTGTAGCGGCGTCCAATGTGCGCCACCACAGAATCGACGGCGTGTCGCCCTCCGCATCGCCGTCTCCGGCGCCGCGCGGATGAAAGAATTATAATTCATCCCTGAACCAGGGAGGCATGCAGGTCGCGTGCCGTGACCGCAATCTTCCATGCCGCAATCCATGCGCGCCCCACTCTTCCGAGGGAAAACCGTGGCCAGCACTCAGCGAAAATTTCGCAACAACAAACTGCTCATGCCTGCGCGCCCACCGCGTGTGAACAACATGTCGGAAAGTTGCACTTGAAACGCATTTTTTGATTCACGTTAACTGCAAAGTATTCTTTAAGTTTCGCTCTCGATTGTTCTTTGCCCGCTTCCCCCGCGCAGTTCGTGTTCCGAATCGCCAAGGTCTTACCACACGCGGTCCATCATCTCCTCGTATCCGCAGCTCCCCACCGGCGGCGGATGATGGCCTGATCCACTTTCCCCTTGCGCGCTGCGGCCACGACGAACGTGACGGAAGCTTCGGCAATCACAGTTGTTGAAGCGCGATTCACCTGTCACCAACCGTCCCCTCATGCCCCCCTCCGTGCTCCAGACCAGTCTCTGGGAAACCGTCAAATGCGACTTGAAGGGGCTGTTCCCGGAAGACGTCTTCCAGATGTGGTTCGAGCCGATGCGGTGCCTGGAGACCACCGAGGACGCGATCACGCTCGGCGTGCAGAGTGACTTCGCCGCGATCTGGATCCAGGACAACTACCTCGACCTGATCTCGCAACGGCTGCGGCTCGCGGCCGGGCGCATGGTGCACGTGACGTTGAAGAACACCGAGCACAACGGCGCGAACGCCGTGACGCCGCCGCCCGAGACCAAGGCCCGCCCCTCGACCCGCCGGGCCCCGCGCTACGATGAGCGCCAGGCCGCCGCCGGCTCGCTCAACCCGCGCAACACTTTTGAGACTTTTGTCGTGGGCCAGAACAACCAGCTGGCGCACGCCGCTTCGCTCGCCGTCGCGCAGGCCCCCGCGCAGGCCTACAATCCGCTCTTCATCCACGGCGCCACGGGCCTCGGCAAGACCCACCTGATGCATGCCGTCGGGCACAGCATCCTCCAGCGGAACCCCGAGGCCAAGATCGCCTACCTGTCTACCGAGAAGTTCACGAACGAGTTCATCCAGGCGTTGAAGGAGAACGCGTTGACGAAGTTCCGCCAGCGCTATCGCAACGTCGACGTGCTCCTGATCGACGACATCCAGTTCCTCGCCGGCAAGGAAGGCATCCAGGAGGAGTTCTTCCACACCTTCAACGACCTGTTCGAGTCCCAGAAGCAGATCGTCCTCTCCAGCGACCGGCCGGTCACGGAGATCGCGACGCTCGAGGCCCGCCTGGTCTCCCGTTTCCAGTGGGGCCTTTCCGCCGACGTCCAGTCGCCCGACTTCGAGACGCGCGTCGCCATCCTCAAGACCAAGGCCGCCACCCTCAAGGTCGACCTGCCCATGCCCGTCATCGAGTTCATGGCGCAGCACATCTCGAAGAACATCCGCCGGCTCGAGGGCGCGCTCATCAAGATTTCCAGCTACGCCGCGCTCACCGGCAAGCCGCTCGACCTCGCCACCACGGAGCACCTGCTGAAGGACGTCCTCATGGAGGAGGCGCAGAACCGGCTCAGCATCGAGGGCATCCAGAAGCGCGTTGCCGAACACTACCAGATCCGCCACTCGGACATGACGAGCAAGCGCCGGCCCAACGCCATCGCCTTCCCGCGGCAGATCGCCATGTACCTTTGCCGGCAGCTCACCCGCCATTCCCTGCAGGAAATCGGCGACGCCTTCGGCGGCCGCGACCACGGCACCGTCATCCACGCCGTCAAGACCGTCGAGAACATGATGGAGCAGGACGACTCGGTGAAAGGCAGCGTCGACTTCCTGAAGGCGCAGCTGAGCAAGTAAGTTGGACGTTCAACGTTTACGGTTCACCGTCCGCTGACGGCTGGCTGGAGCCCAGGTGGCGTTGGGCTGCTCCATCTTCGGCGTTTGGAGCATTGGGATTTGGCGTTCTCCACCGGACCTGCTATGGATTTGCCATCCGGCGAACCGTGAACATTGAACGGTGAACCGTTAACTTCGTCATGACCCTTTCCCCCGAACAAAAGCAGGCCGTCGCCAGCTGGATCGCCGCGGGCGACAATCTCTCCGTCGTCCAGAAGAAGCTGTCCGAACAGTTCAAGCTCTCGATGACCTACATGGACGTCCGCTTCCTGGTCGACGACCTCGGCCTCGAGTTGAAGAACGCCGCGCCCAAGGCCGACGCCTCCGATGTCACCAAAGCCGCCCCGGCTGGTGGCGCCGGAGTGGCCCCACCCCGCACCGCGGCCGACAAGAAGGGCTTCCTCGACAAGATGAAGGAAAAGGTCGGTCTCGGCGCGACCGACGACGAAGACGAACTTCCTTCCGACGAAATGGACGAAACGCTCCCCGGCGAGCCCACCCCGGGCGAGCCCGGTGGCGTCTCCCTCGATATGGACCGCATCGTCCGTCCGGGCGCCGTGGTCAGCGGCAGCGTGACCTTCAGCGATGGCGTGACCGCCAAATGGGCCCTCGACCAGTACGGTCGCCTGATGCTCGATTCGTCACAAAAGGGATATCAGCCGTCGCAGGCCGACGTGCTGGCCTTCCAGAAGCTGCTCCAGCAGCAACTCCAGCGCCACGGGTATTGAGGTGATCGTAGGGCTGGACCTCGGTCCAGCCGCTCTGGCGGCGCAACGCGCAAAAGCATCTCCGCAGGCAGCAGCCGGCGCATCAAGACGGCTGCACCAAGGTGCAGCCCTACCCACTCACTGCACGCCGGGGCCCAGGTTCGCGGCCAGGAACTTGTCCACGGCCTCGAAGATCTGCTTCCGCTGCTTCTCGTTGCCGAAGCTGTGGCCCAGGTTCGAAATGAACAGGCTCGTCGGTTTCCGGCCCGCCTTGTCCAGGGCCGCGATCATTCGCTTCGCCTGGTCCTGCGGCACGTTCCGGTCATCCTTGCCCTGGATGATCAGCACCGGGGCGGTGATCTTGTCCGCGAAGTTCACGGGGGAGATCCCGGCCAGGAACGCGGCGTCGTTGGCCGGGTCGCCGATCTCGCGCTTCCAGTACTTGTAGGCATCCCGGTAGGCCGAGTCCCCCTTTCGGTCATCGATGATCGCCGGCCAGTCGGTCACGCCGGCGATCGAGACGGCGCAGCGGTACAGCTCCGGATTTCGCCCCGCGCCGAACAGGGCGGAATAACCGCCGTAGCTTCCGCCCATGATCGCGATATGCTGCGCGTCGGCCACGCCGGCCGAGATCGCCCAGCGCACACCGTCCTCGATGTCGTCCTGGATGGCCCGGCCGATCTGCCGCCGGGCGCTGCGAAACAGGTCCTCACCGTAACCGGGTGACCCGCGGTAGTTGACTTGCAGGACGGCATAGCCGCGGTTGGCCAGCATCTGCACCATCGGTTCGTAGCCCCAGACATCGCGCGTCCAGGGGCCGCCGTGAACGTACATGACCAGCGGCAGGTTCTTGGGCTCGTGCCCGACCGGCACCGTCAGGTAGCCATGGATCAACAGCCCGTCCCGCGTCGTGTATTTCACCAGCAGCGTCTGCGCCATCCTGGCGGGCTTGATCCACGGCGCGCGCGAAGCCAGGCGGGTGATCTTGTGCTTGGTGGCGTCCAGCAACATATAGGCACCGGGATCGCGATCCGAAAAACACAGCCATAACACGCGCTTGTCGTCCTGCGAGGTGCCGACCAACAGGTTGACGGTGTCGGGCATCATGCGGTCGATGGCCGCCTGGTAGCCCGCGAACTCCCGGTCGAACCACTTCACCCTCACGGACTCGGCGTAATAACGTATGCCCGCCAGCGACTGCTTGGCGCGGGAGAACCAGACGGCGGCCAGCGCCACGCGGTCGAACAAGCCCGGGCGGTTCAAGGCCACGTCGTATTCCGGGTCGGAGAGCAGCGGCTCCCCCAATTCGCCGTTGGCCGGGTTCATGGGGAACACCGTCCAGCGACGCTGCGGGGTCAGGGCGGCCACCAACACCCGGCCGGTGGAACGATCGAAGCCCACCGCCTGCATCTGGCCGGCCCGCTTCTCCAACGGCAGGATGGTTCGCCACGGATCCTTCGGTCCGTCCCGGTAGATGGCACCCGACTCCTCCCCGTGCGACAGGATGCCGAGCCGGGCCACCCCGTCGAAGTCGAGCCCCCAATCCGCCACCTCGCCCGGGTTCTTTTCTTCGAGGCTGGCCAGGCCGGTCTGCGTGTTGACGCGAACAATGTCCGGCCGGTTGGGATTTCCCACCCCGCCCTCGTGGCGGTCGAGCATCAGGATATCGCAGTCCTTGTTGAGCGCCGCATAGGCCAGCTCGTGATAGAGCGGCTTGAAGGAATTTATCTGCACCTTGTTGTCTTCATAGCCGCTGACCGGAATCATGCCCGCGCCGTTCCAGTCCACGGCCATGGCGCCGTAGAAGGTATCCCAGACCGTCGTCATGACCAGCAACCGCTCGTTGCCGATCCAACTGAAACTCATCACTTCTTTGGTGGCATTGTTGGCGATGGTCGCCTCCCCGAGGTCGAGGCGCGACAACTTGCCGCCGTCCACGTCGGCGATGTGCAGCGAGCGGTGATCGTTGTACTCGCGGAGGAACGCCAGGCGCTTGCCGTCGGGTGAGAGCTTGGCGCCGGAGGTGGAAGCCTCGCGGTAGAAATCCTCGAGGGGCAGCCGTTCGACGGCCAGCCCCGAACCGAGCAACAGGACGCACAGCGCGCTCAGCGCACAACGGGTTGGGTGCATGGGAAAGCAGCCGCAGGTTGCCCGGCCCCGCCACCACGCGCAAAGCGATTCCAACCGGACCGTTCGAGGAACGCGAATCGCGAGCGTTGAAGGACCGGAACGCTGATCCCGCCACTCACGCCAATTCCGGCGGGGTTCGGCGACCCCGCCCTACAATCCCGGCCTACGGCATCGCTTTCAACCCCTCGAGCAGCCGGCGCGCCGACTCATCCGCGGGCGCCAGGCGCACGGCCGCGTCCGCGTGTGCCCGCGCCTCCGCCCAGCGACCCAGCCGCGCCAGCGTCGTCGCCAGGTTCAGCTGCGCCAGGAAATAATCCGGGCGCAACTTGATCGCCACTTCGTAGTGACGCGCGGCCGCGTCGAGCTGCCCCTGCTCAAGCAACACATTGCCGAGGTTCGCTTGCGCTTCGGCGGAGCCCGGCGCGAGCCGCACCGCCGCTTCCAGGTGCCCGCGCGCCGCCTCGAGCTCGTCGTGCGTCGCCAGCGCCACGCCGAGATTGAGCTGCGCGTCGGCGTAATTGGGATCGAGCCGCACCGCCTCGGCGTAGCTCGCGCGGGCCAGGTCGAGCCGGCCCAACTCGCGCTGCGCCTGCCCTAGGTTGAAATGCGCCGGCGCCAACCCGGGCTGCAGGCGGACGGCCTCCTCCAGCCGCGACAGTGCCTCGGGGACGCGACCGAGTTGGAGCAGCGCGGCGCCGAGATTCGACAGCGCTTCCGCGTCGCCGGGCCGATCGACGAGCGCCTTCTCGTAGCACACCGCCGCCTTCTCCCAGTGGCGCAACGCGGCCTGCGCCTGTCCCAGCAAGACCAGCGCCTCGGCGGGCTTGACCATGGCCTCCGCGGCATCCTCCAGCAGCGGCACCGCCTCTTCGGGCCGCCCCAGCCGGTTGAGGATGCGGCCGGCCTCGATTCTCGCCCGGAAGAACTTCGGCTGGATCCGGATCGCCTCCCGGTATTCCGCCAGCGCTTCCTCCGGCTTTCCCAACTTGTCCAGCGCCAGCGCGAGGTTGAAACGACACGACAGGATCGTCGGGTTCATCCGCACCGCCGTCCGGAAGCGCTCGCATGCGGCCGCATAGTCGCCGCGGCGATAAAGCGCCTGGCCGACGTTGGCCTGCGCGATGGCGCTCTCCGGCCACTTGGCCACCGAATCCTGGTAAAGCGCAACCGGGTCGCCATACAGCGCGTTGCGCGCGAAGGTCGCGATGCCCGCCGGTACCGCCAGCGCCAGCAGCAGCGCCAGCCCGCCGCGTCCGAACTTCGCGACCAGCCCGCCCGCCACCACGGCGATCACCGCGGCGAGCGGCACATACATCCGGTGCTCGACCGTCATCTGCAGCGTGCCCGGCACGAGACTCGTCGGTGCCAGCACGAGGAAGAAGCATGCGCCGCAGAAGCCCGCCGCCGGCCGACGCCACAGCGCCCACCAGGTGGCCGTCAGCAGCCCGACCACCACGGCGATGTAGGGCGTGATCGCGGCGATGCTCGCCACCTTGGTGAAACCGTATTCGAGCACCAACGGCGCGCCCCGGAACGCCAGCCACAGGTAGTGCGTGAGCGTCCAGAATTGCGTGAGCCAGTAGGCGACCGCCGCGCCCGGCGTCAGCGCAAACGTCCCGCCGCGCATCCCGGTGCCGGGCACGAGCCACAGCAGCGGCAGCCACGTCGCGGCCAGCGCCAAATAGAACCTACGGCGTTGGCGCCAAGCTTCGCCGAAGCTACCGGCGACAAAGCAGCGGTCGTACAGCAACACTACGGCGGGCGCCGTCACCATGACCTCCTTGCAGAACATGCCGGCCAGGCACGCGACCCAGGTGAAAGCAAGCCATCCATTCCCTGCTGGGCGGGATTGCTGCGTCGCGCCTCGGACGTCCGGGGCGTCAGTAGATGGCGGGGTTCGGAGACCCCGCCCTACATTCCCGGTCGCCCGCGCGAACCCATGCAGCGTCAGCAGAAAAAACATCCCCATCAGCGACTCGGTGCGCTGGATGACGAACGTCACCGCCTCGGTCTGGAGCGGGTGCACCAGCCACAGCAGCGCCGTCGCGAAGGCGGTCGGCAACGCCAGCTCATTGAGCCGCGTCCCGGCCGCCGGCCGCGCGAGCGTCCGTCGCACCAGGCCGAACAGCGCCAGCCCGCCGATCACATGGAAGGCGAGATTGAAAAGGTGGTAGCTCCACGGGTCCGTGCCGCTGATCGCGTAATTGACCGCGAGGCTCAGGTTCACGAGCGGCCGGCCCGCGACGGCCGGCCCGCCCTCGTTCGGCGGCGACAGCGGCCCGCTCAGCGGCCACAGGTGGCGGAGCGTCGTGTTGTCGAGGATCGCGGGCTCGTCATCGTAGAGAAACGGCGCGTGAAACGTGTTCGCGTACGCGGCGAGCGCCGCGACGACGAGAGCCAGCTGCAGGAGCGGCTTTACGCCGCGATTTTCCCGCATTTCGCGGGATGAACCGGCGTCTGCCTTTGGAGAGCTCATTTATTCAGCTGTAGGAGCGGCTTTACGCCGCGATCTGGCTGCATTTCGCGGGATAAACCCGCTCCTACAAATGGTGAGCTCATCCGCCCACCAGCCGCCGGAATTCCGCCTCGTCGATGATCGGCACGCCGAGTTCGCGGGCCTTGTCGAGCTTCGAGCCCGCCTCGGCGCCGGCAAGGACGTAGGCGGTCTTCTTGCTGACGCTGCCCGACACCTTTCCGCCGGCAGCGAGGATCTTCTGTTCCGCCTCGTCGCGCTTCATCGTCGGCAGCGTGCCGGTGAGCACGAAGGTCTTCCCGGTGAACTTGCCCGCTTCCACCACCGTGCCCTGCGGGTCGATGCCGAGCTTCGCCAGCTTGGCGAGCAACCGCCGGCCCGGCTCGCTCGCCAGGAATTCCAGGGTGCTCGCCGCCACCGCCGGGCCGATGTCCGACGGCACGCCGAGCAGGATGCCGGCGTTCAGCGCCGCCAACTCGCGGTCGATCTCGCCGCGCCGGGCCTTCCGCCGCTCCTTCTCGGCTTCGTCCTTCGCCGGGTTCTTCTTCGAATTCGGGCTGTCGCGCTCCTTCTCCTCCTCGAGTGCCGCCTTGCGCAACACCGCGCGCAGCAGCTTTGAATCGGCGAGCTCCGCGAAATTTCGATGGCGCCGTGCCAGCTCGCGCGCCGTGCTCTCGCCCACGTCGGGCACGCTGAGCGCATACAGCCAGCGCTCGAGCGGCAGCGTCCGCGCCGCCTCGCGCGCGGCCACGAGCTTCGTCGCGTTCTTCTCGCCAAACACGCGCGGTTCCGCCTCCGTGCCGAGATTCAGCGTCGCCAGCGTCGCGAGCGGCACGTCGTAGAGGTCCGGCGGGTCGCGCACGAGGTCGAGTTCGACCAGCTTCGCCGCCACGATCTCGCCGAGCCCGTCGATCGCCAGGGCGCGCCGGCTGCCAAAGAAGCCCAGCCGCCCGGCCCGCTGCGCGCGGCAGTCGTAGTTCTGGCATTTCCACGCCGCGCCGACCCCGGTGTCGGTGTCCACCTCGACCCGGGCGATGCGCCCGCCGCACACCGGGCATTTCCCGCCGACCGCCTGGAACAGGTCGAACTCCGCCGCGCCCGCCGGGCGCTCGTCCGGGAACGACCGCAGCACGGCCGGGATCACTTCCCCGGCGCGCTCGATCTCGACGAGGTCGCCGATCCGGATGTCCTTGCGGCGGATCTCGTCCTCGTTGTGGAGCGTCGCCCGCGCGATCGTGCTGAGCGACAGGAACACGGGCTCGAGCTCGGCCACCGGGCTGAGGATGCCGGTCTTGCCGACCTGGATCGTGATGCCCTTTAGGCGCGTGCGGGCGGTGTCCGGTTTGTACTTGTACGCGATGGCCCAGCGCGGCGACTTGTCCGTCGCGCCCGCGGCGCGCTGCTGCTCGAACGAATCGAGCTTCACGACCGCACCGTCGGTGCCGTAGGCGAACCCGCGGCGGATCCGGTCGAGTTCGCCGATCGCCGCCCAGGCTTCGTCGATGCCGCGCACCGTCCTGTATTTCTCGACCACCGGCAGCCCCCACGCGCGCAACTGTTCCTGCAAGCCGGTCTGCGAATGCACGACCGCCGGCTCGCAGTGCCCGAGCCCGTACAGGACGATCGACAGCTTCCTCTTCGCCACTTCCGCCGTGTCGAGCTGCTTGATCGTGCCGGCGGCGGTGTTGCGCGGGTTGGCGTAAAGTTCCTCGCCCGCGGCGGCGCGCTCGGCGTTGAGCCGCTCGAACTCCGCCTGCGTCATGTAGATCTCGCCGCGGATCTCGACCAGCTTCGGCGCCGCGCCCTGCAGCGTGCGCGGGAGCATCGCAATCGTCCTCACGTTGGCCGTGATGTCGTCGCCGCGGTCGCCCTTGCCGCGGGTGACGGCACGGACGAATTTGCCGTCCTCGTAGGTCAGGCTGACGGCCAGGCCGTCGATCTTGGGCTCGACGGTGTAGCGAAGGTCCTCGGTTTCGAGCAGTCGCACCAGCCGGGCGTGGAAGGCGCGGAACTCCTCCTCGTTGTAGGTGTTGTCGAGGCTGAGCATCTTCTGCCGGTGCGCCACCTCCTTGAAGCCCTGCACGCGGTCGTCGCCGACCTGCTGCGTCGGCGAGTCGGCGCGCGCGAATTCCGGAAACTTCGCCTCCAGGTCCGCCAGTTCGCGCTTCAAGGCGTCGTAGTCGAAGTCGGTGATCTCCGGCCGGGCCTGCCGGTAGTAGAGCTCGTCGTGGTGCGCGACCTGTTCGCGCAGGCGGGCGATGCGTTGCTGGGCCTCGGGCGGGGTCATCGGCGGCAAATTAGGCACGGGTTCCGGGGAGATTTCAACCCGCGCCTTTGGCGGTGCCACCACCCGGGGCCAAAAAAATCGGGCCGGGATTGCTCCCGGCCCGGATTCAGCAGCGATTGCTCGCGAATGGCGAGGACGCCCCAGCCTAGCTGTTGATCAGCTTGCAGCCGGCCATTTCCTTCTCGCCCGCGGCGTTGTCTGCCAGCTCGGGATCGATGTGCGCGACGGTAAACTTCAACGTGATGAGCAGCCGCACATAGCGGGTCTGGCCGGGTTCGACCTGGATGGTGAGCTGCTGGTCGGGTGCCGTGCCGGTCACGATTTTGTGATCGCCCGCCGGCGCGTCGACGTAGAAGAAGCCACCGGCCGCCGCCTTGCCGACTTCCTGGCCGTCGAACTTGACCACCGGCTGTGCATCCAGGGCTGTCATCGACGTCCGATAGAAGTAGATCCGCCCTTTGCCGGCGGCCAGCGCGGGAACCGTGCCTTTGACTTCCGAGGAAGCAGGACCGGATGCACAGCCTTGCAGCAGCGCCAGTCCGATGCCGATCAATACCAAACACGTCATTTTCTTCATGATGGGGCTCTATATGTTATTTGGGTCTCTGCAGTTGTATCGACGCGGACCGGTTGCTCGGGCTGCGCCAACATAGATACCTCGGAAGGTAACGCCGCACCCGGCCCGACAGCTCCGCGTGGTTTGATAAAACCCGTGCATCCCTTGCTCCTGCCAATTGGCCCTGCCCGGGCGAAATCGGGCTCTGCGCACGCCAAGATGACGGCGCCGTGACCGCGCGCGGGTGCGACGACGATCCGCAGGTCATGCCTCGCGGGCCATCGCGCGGGTCAACCCATGCGGCGTTCTGGGCAATAGATGGGGCGTGGCACGATGGTCGCGGGGGTAATATCGCGATCCGTGGAGCAGCCCCCCTCCCCTTCGCACCGGCCGCTTTCGCGCCGCACCGCGCTGAAGCTCGGCCTGACCGGCCTCGTCGGCGTCGCCGTCGGCGCAAGCACTCCCGGCGTGATCGCCCGCCTGGGCCGGCCCGCCCTTCCGCGGTGCATCTTCCTCACCGCAGATGAAGCCGCGCTCCTCGCCGACATGTGCGAGCAGCTGATCCCGGGCGACGACACGCCCGGTGCGACCGACGCCGGCGTCGTGCATTACATCGACCTTCAGTTGTCGGGCGTCTACCGGCGCCACCAATCGACCTACCGCCGCGGGCTCGCAGCCTTCGCGCAAACCTGCCGGCAGCAACATGGCGCCGCGTTCGCCGAACTGCCCGTCGCGCGGAAGCTCGAGGCGTTGCGTGCGCTCGAGGCCGGGCGCGTCCCGCCGGAGCTCTGGGGCAAGCCGTCGCCGCAAGCCTTCTTCAACCTCGTCCTCGCGCACACGATGCAGGGCTTCTACGGCAGCCCGCGCCACGGCGGCAACCGCGGCTACGCGAGCTACCGGATGCTCGGGCTCGACTACCCGCCCGTCACCGGGCGCAACCGTCCGCCCAAGGCTTGACCATGGCCCTCCCGCACGTGAACGCGGTGGTGATCGGCGCCGGCGCCGGCGGCGGCGTCGTGGCCAAGGAGCTGAGCGAGGCGGGCTTTTCGGTCGTGCTGTTCGAACGCGGCGGCTGGGTGAGCTTCGAGGAGCACGGCCAGGACGAGCTGCTGAACCAGCGCACCACCGTCCTGGGCAACGCCTACGGGCCCGACGACCGGCATCCGCGCGTCCACGAGAGCAGCCCGGGCCAGTGGAGCACCGTGCAGCCCAACGAATGGGGCTACGGCAACAACGCCGCGTGCGTCGGGTCCGGCACCGTGAGCTACGGCGCGATGGCGTGGCGCTTTCTCGAAAAGGATTTCCGGATGCGCTCCACCTACGGCGCGCCGGCCGGCTCCACCCTCGAGGACTGGCCGATCGCCTACGAGGATCTCGAGCCTTTCTACGAGAAGGCCGAGTGGGAAGTCGGCGTCTCCGGCGACATGAGCGGCAACCCCTTCATCGCGCCGCGGCGCCGGCCGTACCCGATGCCGGCATTTCCCCACTACCGCGAGGGCCGCCTGCTCGAGGCCGCGGCGCGGCGGCTCGGCTTCCACCCGTTCCCGATCCCGATGCTGCGCAATTCCGTGCCCTACGGCGGCCGCGGCGCCTGCATCCACAACCGACTCTGCTGCGGTTACGCCTGCCCGATCAATGCGAAGAACGGCACGCAGAACACCGTCATCCCGCGCGCCCTCGCCACCGGCCATTGCGAGCTCCGCACCCAGGCCATCGTCGCGGAGATCGTGGTCGACGACCATGGCCGGGCTCGCGGCGTGCGTTATTTCGACGCCGACGACCGCGCCCAGTACCAGACCGCCGACCTGGTCGTGCTGTCCGGCGGCGCCAACGAGAGCGCACGCCTGCTGCTCAACTCCAAGTCGCGCCTCTTCCCCAATGGCATCGGCAACCGCCACGACTGGGTCGGCCGCAATCTCCAGGACCACGCCTACTCCGGCGCCTGGGGCCTGTTCGAGGACGAGATCTACGACGACGTCGGCCCGGGCGCGACGATCGCGATCAGCGATTTCAACCACGGCAACCCGGGCGTTCGCGGCGGCGCCGTGCTCTGCAACGAGTTCATCCGCCCGCCCTACGGTTTCACCGGCATCCGTCCGCCGGGCGCCGCGCGCTGGGGCAAGGCGCACAAGGAATTCCAGCGTCATTTCTACAAGCGCTCAGTCGGCGTCCAGGGACCCGTGCAGGAAATGCCGATGTTCACCGCGCGCGTGCAGGTCGATCCGGTAGTCAAGGACCACTGGGGCATTCCCGTCGTGCGCCTCTCCGGCAACCGGCATCCGGATGACGTCGTGCACGGCCGGTTCCTCGCGTCCAAGGCGGAGCAATGGCTCAAGGAAGCCGGCGCGGTGCAGACGTGGATCTCCCTGCCGGGCCTAATCCAGCGCAGCGGCCAACACCAGGCCGGCACCTGCCGCATGGGCAACGATCCGACGACATCCGTGACCGATCGCTACGGGCGGGTCCACGAAATCGACAACGTCTATGTCGCCGACGGCGGCCTGCACGTCACCAACGGAGGGTTCAATCCGGTCCTGACGATCATGGCTCTCGGCTATTGGGTGAGCCACCACATCAAATCCGACTGGAAGGGAAAGCTGACATGAGTATTGCGGCTCCCCTCACCTGTAGGAGCCTGCTGGCAGGCGATAGTCGCAGGAGCCTGCTCGCAGGCGATCATTGTGGGAGCGAGCTTGCTCGCGAGGACTTGCCTCGCCTGCAAGCAGCCTCCTACAGGCGGATCGGGCTCCCCTCTATCAAGAGGGGTAGCGCGAAGCGACGGGGTGTGTTGGCCGCATCCATCTCCGGTCCGTCATTCAGCTGTCGCCCATGACCTCGCGCCGGCTTCTTCTCGGCCTTGCCCTCTACGGCGGCGTGTTCCTGGTCCTCGCGGCCGTCGGCAGCCTCGGCTATTTTCATTTCGGCAACCCGCAGAACACCTGTGCGTCGTGCCACGAAATGACCGGCGTTCATTCCGACTGGTCGGCATCGTCGCACCGCACGCTGCACTGCCGCAACTGCCACGGCGGCGCGCTGAGCCTCGACGTCCACGCGCTCGCGTCGCACGTCCACCGCGTGGTCCGCCACTTCACCGGCGATCCGAACCAGCCGGTCCGCCTGCTCGAAAAACACGTCGCCGCACTCCACGAGTCCTGCCGTCGCTGTCACCCGCAGGCCTTCGCCGACTGGCAGGCGAGCCGCCACTCCACGACGTACGGCCGGATTTTCCTCGATCCCGAGCACAACGCCAAGGCTCCGCCCGCCAACGACTGTTTCCGCTGTCATGGCATGTTTTTCCAGGGCGACATCGGCGAGCTGGTCGTCGCGCGCGATGCCAAGTGGTCGCTCACGGATCTCGCCAAGGCCGCCGAGCCGGCGGTCCCCTGCCTCGCCTGCCATCAGGTCCATGCGCCCGCCGGCGTCTCGCCGATCGCGAGTTTCTACGACCATCGCGAGCGGGCGCATTTTCCCGCCAGCCTGCTGCCCGTCCCAGCGATCTTCCAGGGTGGGCGCGCGGTCCGCGTGTCGCGCGATCCGCGCCAGCGGCTTTGCCTGCAGTGCCACGCGCCCGACGCCACGCACCAACTCGCCACCGCGGACGACCGCACGCCGGCCGGCGTGCACGAGGGCCTCAGCTGCCGCGACTGTCACTGGGGCCATGACAACTCGGCCAGGGCCTCGTGCGCCGCGTGCCACCCGGCCGACTCGCACTGCGGAATCGACGTCGAGAAAATGGACACCACCTTCCGTTCGTTGGACAGCCGGCACAACGTCCACACCGTCGCCTGCCTCGACTGCCATCCCGGCGGCGTGCCGCAAAAGCAAATCCTGGCGAAGGAGCGCTGATCGGTGGAGGGTCGGTCTCCTGACCGACCGTGTCAGGGCTATCCACCCCAAGCACGCAAAGTGACCCCAGGTGCTTGGTGACTGCGCGCGAAGGCGATCGGACCAATCTGCTCCGTTCACTCCGCGGCCTCCTGTGCAACCGCTTCGGTCCGAATCCATGCCCGTCAGTGCAATCCGTGGCGCAATTAACGCCTTCCATTCCTCCCCAAGAAAGGTCTTGCCTAGCGCCGGGCCATGGGGCTTCTTGCCCTTTCCGATGGAACATCGGGCTGTAGCGTAGCCTGGTAGCGCGCTTGCATGGGGTGCAAGAGGTCGTGAGTTCGAATCTCACCAGCCCGACCAATTTCCCCGAGACGCACACTGGCGACGGTGTGCGTTTCTTTGCGACTAGTGGCGACGTATCAGAGAACTTGCATGATTTTGCGAGTGCGACACGCCACGACAGGAAAAGTCAGAGTACGAAAGGAAATGACCCGAGTTTGTGTGCATTCTGTGTGCAGGTTGGATCACGACTGTGCTCTGAATTCTAGCCCCAATTTTTGGGCAAGAAATTCACGGAGTTTGATTATCTCTATCCGGTTCGCTTTCTTCGGATGCTCCAGAAAATAGGTCGACAGCCCATCGTCTGTGTTGGTCTTAAGCTTCCGAAGATCGGATTCCTCGACCCCTTTGAATTCCGCGTTCGGTCCTACGCTTGAATGAAATTCCCAACAGACAATATACCTAAGAAATTTGAAGGCGTGGTTAAAATTCGGAGTTACCAATCGGCCGCTTCGGAGCCTTTCTCATCGAACAGCTTTTGGATCGTATCCGATGGCTCGGGGAAAACACCGGAATTTCCGCCCTGAGTAGGTCCTTCCTGAACGTCCGATAATTCGGCAGCCCGTGCGGAAACACCGGCTGGAAAGGAGCCCAGTCTCCTTCAACACCCGCGCACAAGTCCGCTTCGACAAGTGAAATCTTTCAGGGCCGAGCGACGCAGCTCAATGCCGATCTCCATCGCGCTATTGCGCCCGAGACGTACTAATAAAGTGGGAGGCGTTCGAGAAGAAATCAAGTTGCCGGCCTCGCAGACCAGAGCTACTGATTCCAAATGAAGCGATTGCTCTCCGCCCTACTGTGCTCCGCTCTTATGATCTGTTCCGTTAGCGCGACCGACAGCAAGGCAAAGACTACAAGGAAGATTTATGGCAGTATCTACGTCACGACCCGTGGCAATGGGGCCTACAGGTTCTCCGGCGTCACGGTGATACTTCTGCCGCGCCAGATCGCGCACAACTTCATCAACGCGGCCATAGCGAAACTACAGGGGAGGCGCGACGAGTTTTCGATCTACAAGGCTTGGAGTGAGCTGCTCGTTGACATGGTGCGGCACGGCGAAATGACTACTAGCGACGGCGACGGGCATTTCGAGTTCACCGTGCCAAAGGCCGACGGACTCTTTCCATATTATGTGTTCGCGAGCGCGACACGTCTCATAGGTGACCAGACTGAATACGATACTTGGATGGCTGGCGTGCGCATTGAAGGCCCCACAAACCTCAGTGAGTCGAATTTCTGGTTCCCGCCAACCTAGGCGCCGAATTTTCTCCGCTTCGCTGAGCACCCCGAAGGGCGCAGCCGGACAGGGTCAGCCCGCTGCATATTGCATTCGCTGACTCGATCACGAGCAGCAAAACGGCGTCGGAGAAACCCGAGCCGGCCCGGATTCCGGTGAGACGGTCCACCGCGCGAGCCTTGCCTCCGGCGGTCGCCGGAGCCATACAAGCTCCGCGTTCGTCGCGGCCTTGTACCTCCGTCCTCGGTCCACCGATCGCCGTTCCACTCCTCCCCGCTATGACTTCCCGCCGCCTGCTGTCCGTGCTCCTTTCGGTCGTCCTCTTCGCGCCCGCCATCCGCGCCCAGGAGATCTCCACCCACAAGCCCGTGCTCCACGGCGCGCACTGGGTCGCCGTCACCGGCAAGCCCCTCTCCGCCACCGCCGGTGCGCGCATCTTCATGCAGGGCGGCAATGCCATCGACGCGGCGTGCGCCATGCTCGCGGCCGGCTGCACCATGTGGGACACGCTCAGCTGGGGCGGCGAGACCCAGGCGCTGATCTACAATCCCCACACGAAGCAGGTCATCGGCGTCAACGCCCTCGGCGTCGCCCCGACGGGCGCGACGCCCGAATTCTTCCGCGGGCACGGCATGGCCTACCCGCCGGAGTTCGGGCCGCTCGCCGCGGTCACACCCGGCACGCCCGGCGGCCTGATGACCATGCTGGCCGAGTTCGGCACGATGTCGCTCGAACAGGTCCTGGCGCCCGCCATCGAGATGGCCGACGGCTATCCGATCGAGGAGGAGGCCATCCGCTCCATCACGCGTTTCCACGGCGAAATCGAGAAGTGGCCGTATTCGACCAAGGTCTTCCTGCCGCACCGCGACCCCGCGCATCCCGCGACGCTCGGCACGCCGGCCGTCGGCGAAATGTTCCGCCAGCCCGACCTCGCCGCCACCCTCCGCAAGCTCGTCGAGACCGAGCGCGCGGCCCGGGCCGCCGGCAAGGACCGCAAGGCCGCCATCATGGCCGCCTACGACCGGTTCTACCGCGGCGACATCGCGCAGGAAATCGTGCGCAGCACGCGCGAACAGGGCGGCCTCTTCACGCTGGAGGACCTCGACCACTGGCAGGTGAAGCTGGAGGCGCCCGTCACCACGACCTACAAGGGCATCGAGGTCTGCAAGCTCACCACCTGGACGCAGGGGCCCGTGATGCTGCAAACGCTGAACCTCCTCGAGCACGCCGACCTCCGCACGCTGGGCTACAACAGCGCGAATTACATCCACACGCTCTACCAGACGATGAACCTCGCCTACGCGGATCGCGACTTCTATTACGGCGATCCCGCGTTCCCGCCGGCCTCGCCGCTCCGCGGGTTGCTGTCGAAGGAGTACGCCAAGGCGCGCTTCGACACGATCAACTGGACCCACAACGACGCCGGCGCCCACCCGGGTGACCCGTATCCCTACCAGGGCGAGACCAATCCCTTCCCCGACCTTCTGCGCCAGTGGAAGCCGATCCCACCCACCGCGGCCACCGCGCCCGCCGGTTTCCAGACGTCGATGCTCATGACGCCCGACGAAGCATTTCACGCCGGCACGACCTCGATCCAGGCGGCCGACGCCAGCGGCTGGGTGATCTCCGTGACGCCGAGCGGCGGCTGGATTCCCGCCGTGATCGCGGGCACCTCCGGCATCGGCCTGTCGCAGCGCATGCAGAGTTTCGTCCTCGATCGCGCGATGGACCCGTTCAATGTCGTCGCCCCCGGGAAACGTCCGCGCGTCACGCTGACGCCGACGCTCGCGCTGAAGGACGGCCAGCCGTTCCTGGCGTTTTCCGTGCAGGGCGGCGATTCGCAGGACCAGAACCTCCTCCAGTTTTTCCTCAACTACGTCGAGTTCGGCATGAATGTGCAGGAGGCGGCCGAGGCGGCGAACTTCGAGAGCTTCCAGATGCAGTCCTCGTTCGGCGACCATCGCGCCGAGCCCGGCCGCATCGTGGTCCGCAGCGATCTGCCGGAGTGGGTCCTGCGGCAGCTGCGGACCATGGGCTACAAGCCCGAGACAAAGTCGCGGTCATCCGGCCCGATCACGGCAATCCATATCGACCGCGAGCACCAGACCCTCGAGGGCGCCGCCGCGGACTACGGCGAGGACTACGGCATCGCCTGGTAGTGACGGAAGCCGCCGAACTTGTAGGGCGGGATCGCCGAATCCCGCCACTAAGACATCCGGGGCCATGCCGTGGGGCGCGAGGACGCGACACGTCGAAGCCGGGTATGAAGCCCGACCTACAGGTGCGGATTGACCTGACCCAACACTTGCCCGCAACGTCGGCGCCATGTTTTCGCAGCACAAGCATTGGTGGCCGGTCGTCGCGTGGATGGCGTTCATTTTCTGCATGTCGACGGACTTCGGCACCGCCGAACACACGTCGCGGGTCATCGAGCCGCTCCTGCGCTGGTTGTTGCCGCACGCGACTGACGAACTCATCGCCCGCGGGCATTTCGTCATGCGCAAGCTGGGCCACCTTTCCGAGTACGCCGTGCTCGCGCTCCTCGTGCGCCGCGCCCTGGTCGCCTCGCTTGGGCCCGCCGCAAGCGCGATCCGGGTCGCCGTCATTGCAGTCGCAATCTGCGCTGGCTACGCGGCGACGGACGAGTTCCACCAGACCTTTGTGCCCGGACGAACGCCTTCGCCGGTCGACGTGGCGATCGATGCGACCGGCTCTGCGCTGGCGCTCGGGGGATATTGGGCATTCCGGAGGAAAGCAGACGGATCGCGACACCCGGTTGCGCCGGCTGACGGGCGACGGTCATAGACCGCCGCTACAGCGTGGAGCGGTGGCCGCCACCCTGGCTACCGCGCAGACTATCGGGCGGGCTGCGGGGCCGACGCGGTCAACGGCGGAAATTGTCGCACCAGGTATTCGGCCGCCTTGGCGGTGAGATGACTGGTATCGAAGGTGAGCAGCGCATCGGGCGTATCGCCCACCCGCACCAGCATCCCGTCGCCATTCCGCAGGAGATGCAGCGGCGAAAGGTAGGTCACCTGGAGCTGCGCCGCGAGCTCTGCCATGAGCGCATCGGTCCGCGCCGTCGCGGGATCCAACCCGGAATCCATCCGCTGGGGAACGGCCGCGTCATGATGCCGCCGGGCAAAGTTGAACAGCTGTTGCGGCAGGCCATCCAGCCAATGCGGCACGGGTCCCACGAGAACGATGTGCGGCGTCCCGATCCGCCGCAATGCCGCGACCGTGCCGGCCACCTGCCGCCAGTCGTAGCGTTGCCAGTCGGCGTGGAGGATGACGACCTCGGGCCGGTCCCGCGCGATCGAGGCGAGGATAAATGCGTTGATGCGCCGTGCGTTTCCCGGGTTGAAATCCTCCGGCGGGAACGGCGCCGTGGTGGCCGCCGCCCGCTCGGCGATGTTGAACTTCTGCCCAAGCACCCGCTCCAAGCCGGCATAGAGCGTGGCGGCGTGGGAGTCGCCCCATAAATAAATGGTCGGCTTCGCGGGATCGAGCTCGTGCGGATCGATCTTGAAGGCCGTCTCGTCGACGTCGCCCATGATGAAATAGGTGCCCTGCCGCACGGCCGCCGCCGGATTGTAGCTGAAGGCCGCGATTTGGTTCAGCAGCGGGGGCAGGCGGCCGGGAAATCCCGCCGCGCGTTCCGTGCCATAGGCCACGAGGGCCACCGCCGCCAGCGTCGCGACGGCGCCGGTCACCACCCATCCCGGGCGCGCCGCGCGCCGCAGGGGCTGTTCCACCCACCGGTAGGTGACGTAGGCGAGCGCGACGGCGCAGCCGAGCAACGACAGCAGCACCGGCACGGAAAGGACGTGGTCGCTTGTCACCCGGGCGAAAAACAGCAGCGGCCAGTGCCACAGATACAGCGGATAGCTGATCAATCCCAGGCCGACGAGCGCCGGCTGCGACAGCATGCGGCGGTTGATCCACGCCCGGTCTCCGGCACAGATCAGGAAGGCGGTGCCCAGCCCGGGCAACAGCATCCACGCATTGAGGTGCGGCAGGCCGCTGTCGACGTACACGAAACCCGCGACCAGCAGGGCGAGACCGAGGCCCGCCACGAAATTGGCGCCGAGCGGCGCGGCCAGCCACCGCCAGGCCGGTGCGGGTGCGGGGGCGGCGCCCGCGGCGCTCGAGAACCAGGTCGTTCGCCCGGGCGCGAGGAACGCCGCGGCCACCCCGCCGAGGCCGAGTTCCCAGATCCGCATATGCGGGAGAAAAAAGGACGCCGCCAGTTCCGAGTCGAAAGTCCGGAAGTTCCAGGTGAACGACGCCGCGCACACGAACAACATGATGGGCAACGCCCGAATGCGGCCGCGGAACAGCAGCCACAGCAGGCACGGCCATACCAGATAGAATTGTTCCTCGATGGCCAGCGACCAGAGGTGCAGCAGCGGGTTGCTGGTGGCCCCGTTGTCGAAATAGTCGTTGTGGCGGGCCAGGGCGAAGTTGATGAAGAAACCGGCACTCGAGAGGATCTGCTGCGACAGCCGCGCGAATTCGCCGGGCAATAGAAACCAATACCCCAGGAGATAACAGGCCAGCAGCACGCAGATGAGGGCGGGAAAGATGCGCTTGATCCGACGACCGTAGAAGCGGGCCACGGCACGCAGCCCGGCGAGGCCGCCGGTGTCCAGTTCGCCGAGGAGAATCCCGGTGATCAGGAAGCCGGAAATGACGAAGAAGATGTCGACGCCGACAAACCCGCTGTGACCCGCGTCTGGAAAAGCGTGGTAGATCAGGACCGCCGCCACCGCCACCGCGCGCAGGCCGTCCACGTGCGCAAGGTAGCCCGGGCGGCCGGGTCGGGCGGCGCTCATGGTGATGCCCCCAGCTTTTCCTGGGCGAAATCCAGGATCGTCCCGGAGAACCGCGCGGAAACGAAGGAACCACCGAGCGGATTCACCCCGAGGTAGAAGCCTGAATGCGGCGGCTGCCGGTAATCCGTCGCGCCCGCCAGGCGCAACTGGCCATTTACCCAAATCTCATAGGAACTGGTCCGCTTCTTCTGCGTCGCAGGATCCGTCCGTTTCCACGCCCTGGCGCCGGGCTCCGGGAAAAATGCGGGCACGTAGCATTTCAGCTCCAGCACCGCATCGGGCGCGGCCAGCGGAAACTCATCTCCCTGGCTGAGCTCCCGGCCCCAGAATTCGACGCCCACGCGCGCCCGCGTGGGGCTGACGAGCCGGATGAAGATCAGCGACGCCGACCCGACGCGGCCGCAGATCAAGATCGGTTCGTCCACGTTGGCGCTGAGGCCCGGGAGCTTGATCCGCACCCGCACGGCCCCGAAGGCGTTTCGATGCTCCTCGGTCTCCCTGATATCGCCGGCATATATCCGGTGATGGAGGGTCAACGCACCCGCCACGGCCAGCCCCACCGGGACGATGACATTGATCAGCATGAAGCCGAGCAGCGGTAGGGGCCGGAAGCGCCGTTGTGAAGTCGCGGACAACAGACTCGGAACCAAGCTTCCCGTCCCAAGCCGGCAATCCCAAAAGACCGCGATGTGTCAGGGCGGGATCGCCGAATCCCGCCAAACCCAGTCGGGGTGCGGAGACCCCGCCCGACAGCGGGGCGACAGTCAAACCCGGCGCCGATTTGATCTGCCCCGACCCGCCGGTCGCCCGCGAAAAATGCTGCAAATCGGGCGAAGTGCCTCCAGTAAACCGGGCAAATTTCGTCCCCGTAGCTCAGCTGGATAGAGCAGCGGTTTTCTAAACCGCCGGTCGCGTGTTCGAGTCACGCCGGGGACGCCACGCCTTCGCCGCGGCCTTGGTGGAGGCGGGACGACCCCGTCACGCGGGTTGCCATTTGCGCTTCGCCCTCGCGGGGTGAGGGCACCCCGCCTCCAAATTCGGCAGACTTGCACGATTCGCCGAGGCTCCACCACGCCGCTGCCTTGGTGGAGGCGGGACGACCCCGTCACGCGGGTTGCCAATCGCGCCTGCCGCTCGCGGGGTGAGGGCACCCCGCCTCCACATTTGGCGACCTTGGCGTCCACCGCGGCTGGCAATTTGGGTTTTCGCCCTCGCCGTTTCGTGCACTATCCGGGTGGTGCAGACCGTCGCGCCAGTCGCCCCGCCCTCGCCCGCTTCGCGGCGCCAGGTGTGGCTCGTCGCCGGCGCGCTCGCTCTCGCGGGCATCGCCGCGTACTGGAACAGCTTCGCGGCGCCGTTCGTTTTCGATGACAGCGGCGTCATCGCCGAGAATCCGTCGATTCGTTCGTTCGCAACCGCGCTGACGCCACCGCCGGGCAGTTCCGTCACCGGCCGCCCCCTGGTGAACCTCACCTTCGCCCTCAATTACGCGATCAGCGGCGAGAAGGTTTGGAGCTACCACGCCCTCAACCTCCTCGTGCACCTGCTCGCCGCGTGCACGTTGTTCGGGCTCGTGCGTCGCACCCTGGAGCTGCCGAGCCTGCGGGCGCGCTGCGGCGATGCCGCCCTGCCGCTGGCCGCCGCAGTCGCGGGCATCTGGCTGCTGCATCCGCTGCAGACCGAGGCCGTGACCTATGTCGTTCAGCGCACCGAGTCGCTCGCCGG
>DATJES010000022.1:0-10655 GCA_035496355.1 Lacunisphaera sp.
CGGCGCCGCTGATATAGAGCACGCGCACATTCGGATTGAGCTGCGAGAGGGCCAGCGCCATGTCGCGCCCGCCCATCAGCGGCATGCTCAGGTCGGTGATCACGAGCGCAATCTCGCCCACGCGCGGCGGATAGATCATCATCGCCTCCACGCCATTCGTGGCCGTGAGCACCCGGTAGCCGAAGCGGCTGAGGATCGCGGTGATGAGTTCGCGCACACTGAGCTCGTCGTCGACCACGAGCACGAGTTCGCCCCGTCCGCGCGCGCGCTGCGGGTTGGCGGTCGCCGGGTCGGCCCCGGCGGCGGACTGCTCGGCCGCGGGCAGGAACACGGTGAAGCGGGTACCGCGGCCCGGCACGGATTGCACCGCCACGAACCCGCCATGGTTCGTCGCGATGCCGCGCACGGTGGCGAGGCCGAGGCCGGTGCCACGGTCCTCCCCCTTCGTGGTGAAAAACGGCTCCCAGATGTGCTGCATGACCTCCGGCGCGATGCCGGTGCCGGTGTCGGCCACCTCGAGCAGGACGTAGGGGCCCGGGCTGCCGGCGGGGAGCTCGCGCAGGGCGACCGCGTCGAGCATCCGGTTTTCCGCCCGCAAGGTCAGCTTGCCGCCGTCGGGCATCGCATCGCGCGCGTTGACGCAGAGGTTGAGCAGGACCTGGTGGATCTGCGTGGGATTGCCCCGGAAGGTCCACAGGTCGTTCGGCACGTGGTCCTCGAGCTGGATGTTCCGCGGGAAGGTCTCCTCGACGAGGTGGGCGACATCGCGCAGGAGATGCTTCGGCTGGATCAGGGTCTTCTCGCCGCTCGCGCCGTGGGCGAACGAGAGGATCTGTTTCACCAGCGCCGCGCCGCGGTTGGCGCTGTTTTCGATCGTCTCGAGGACGCGGATGTCGGCCGGGTTGGTCGAGCGCAGGCGCAGCAGCGGGGCGCCCATCAGCACCGGCGCGAGGACGTTGTTCAAGTCGTGCGCGATGCCGGCGGAGAGCATGCCCAGGCTTTCCAGCCGCTGCGCGCGCAGGAACTGCTCCTCGAGCTTCTTCTTTTCGGAGATGTCCATGGCGATCGTGAGGCGGCCCTTCGGCCGGCCGGCCGGGTCGCGAATCACCGACATGTGCAGCTCGACCTGGACCTGCCGGCCGTTCTTCGTCACGAGCTTCATCTCGCCGGTCCAGGAGCCACGGGCCAGCGTCGCCTCGCGGGCGGCCTTGAGCTGTTCCATCGTTTCCGGGTGCAACAGCTCCTCCGCGGTGGTGCCGAGGAGCTGCTCGCGGGGCAGACCGAAAAGCTGGGCCGCGCCCATGTTGCAGTAGGTCACGCGGTTTTCCAGGTTCGTGAGCAGGATCGTGATGGGCGCCTGGTCGATGATCTCCGTCTGCTCGCGAATACGCTCCTCGTCGAGTTTGCGGGCGGTGATGTCGCGCGAGATTCCGAAAGTGCCGATGATCTTGCCGGCCGCGTCGCGCATCGGCAGCTTGGAACTGAGCACCCAGGTCACGGCGCCGTCCTGCCCGACCTCGCGCTCCTCGTAATTGATCAGCGGGCGGCCGGTGCGGATGATCTCCAGTTCGTCGGCGCGGGCCCGCTGCGCGTGCTCGGCCCCGTAGAGATCGAAATCGGTCTTGCCGCGCAGCTCGACGGGCGTGAGTCCGTGCCGCTGCAGGAAGGACCGGCTCGACGAAATGAAGCGGGACTCGAGGTCCTTGAAATACACGTGGTCGGGCAGGTTCTCCATGAGCATGAGCAGGTAGTATTGCTGCTCCGCCAGGGCGTCCTCGATCCGCCGGCGCTCCCGCTGCTCCTCCGCCTCGCGCATGATGCGCTGGATCGAAACCGGCAGCCGCTGCATGCGGTCCTTGATGACATAATCGGCGGCGCCGGCGCGCACCGCCTCGATCGCGCGCTCCTCCCCGATCGTGCCGGAAAAGAAGATGAACGGCAGATGCGGCGCGCGCTCGCGCACGAGCTCGAGCGCCTCGAGGCCGCTGAACGACGGCAGCTGGAAATCGGACAGCACGAGGTCGTAGCCGCCCTCCTCGAGCGCGCGGATGAATTCCGCCCTTGTTGCGACCAGGGTGATGTCGCACACCGGCCAGTCCCGGTGCAGGAGCTCCCGCACCAGTTCGGCGTCGCGCAGGTTGTCCTCGAGGTGCAGGATTTTCATGGGGCCGCCATGGGCGGATGGGAACCGGGCGGCGGCGCCTCGTTGAGCACCACCCAAAAGGCGCCGAGCGCCCGCACCGCCTCGATGAATTCATGGAAGCTGACCGGCTTCACCACGTAGGCGTTCACCCCGAGCTTGTAGCAGGCCTTCAGGTCCTGGTCCTCCCGCGAAGAAGTCATGACGACGATGGGAATGACGTGCAGCCGCGGGTCGGCCTTGAGCTGGCGCAGCACCTCCAGGCCGTCGACCTTCGGCATCTTCAGGTCCAGCAGGATGACCGCGGGCTCGGCGAGCCCCCGGTCGACAAATTCGCCGCGGCGGAACATGTAGTCGAGGGCCTCCGCGCCGTCGTGCAACACGGTGACCTCGTTGGCGAGGTTGTATTGTTGGAGCGCGTCGAGGGTCATCTCGGCGTCGCGGGGGTTGTCGTCTACCAGCAGGATGCCACGTGGTTTCATGGAGCGTCGTTCGGGACGGGGGTGAGCGTGAAGTAGAAGGTGGCGCCGGCGCCCGGCTGCCCCTCGGCCCAGGTGCGCCCGCCATGGCGGGTGACGATGCGGCGCACGATCGCCAGGCCGATGCCGGTGCCCTCGAACTGGTCGGCGCGGTGCAGGCGCTGGAAGACGCCGAAGAGCTTGTGCGCATAGCGCATGTCGAACCCCGCGCCGTTGTCGCGCACGAAAAAGACGCGCCGGCCGTCCTCTTCGCCGTCGCAGCCGAGCTCGATCTCCGCCGCGGCGCAATTCCGGGAGTACTTCACGGCGTTGCCCAGCAGGTTGGCGAGAGCCTGCCGGAGCATCGACGCGTCGCCGCGCACCCGCGGGAGGGCCGCGAACCGCCAAGTGATCTCACGGCCGGTGGTGGATTCCGCCAGGGCGGAGCGGACCTCGCCGGCCAGCCGCACCAGGTCCACCTCGGTTTCGCGCAGCTCGGTGCGCCCCATGCGGGAGAAGGCCAGCAGGTCGTCGATCAGCATGCCCATCTCGCGCGCGGCATCCCCGATCGTCTGCAGGTAGCGCCGGGCCTTGTCGCCGAGCTGGCCCTGCACCTCGCGATTCAGCATCTGGATGTAGCCCTGCACGTGCCGGAGCGGCGCCCGCAGGTCGTGGGAGACCGAATAGGAAAAGGCCTCCAGCTCGGCGTTGGCCGCCTCGAGCTGCCGATTGGCCGCCTGCACCTGTTGGGAATTCCGAAAACTTTCCGCTTCCATCTGTTCCAGCCGGACGCGGAGGTTCTCGCCGCCCGCGGCGTCGCGCGCCTTCCGGCGCACGAATTCCGTCACGTCCTCGACGCGGTGAATGAGGTAGAGCAGCCGCTGATCCGCGTCGAGGAGCGGCGAGTTCACCGGGCTCCAGAAACGTTCCTCCCAGGTGCCGTCGGGACGGCGGACGTCGTATTTCTGGATCGCCATCGTGTCCGACGCCCGCTGCGCCGCCACCCGCTCCAGCGAGGCGCGGAGGTTGCGCACGCCGTCGGCAGCGGGATCGCCGGGGTTGTCCGGAAACACCTCGAACAGGCCGCGACCGATGATATCCTCCCGCCGTGTCAACGTGGCCTGCAGGTAGGCGTCGCTGGCGGTGACAATGCGGTGGTCCGGCGTCAGGATCAGGTACAAGCCGGGCAAGGACTCGAACAGGCTCTGCAGTTCGGCCCGGCGGCGCTGGAGCTCCTTGTTCGCCTCCGCCAGCTCCGCTGTGCGCTCCCCCACTCGCCGTTCGAGATCGGCATGCAGGGCCTGGATCTCCTCCAGCATCTGGTTGAAGGCATCCGTCAACAGCCCGAGTTCGTCGGCGCCGTGGCGCGGCGCGCGCACCGAGTAGTCGCGACGGGCGGCCACGGCTCGCGCGGTGTCGGCCAGTGCCCGGATGGGCTGGGACACCTGCTTCTCCAGCAGGCGCGACAGGAGGTAGGCGACCGCAAAGGAAACGGCCATGACCAGGACGACGATCAGGCCATAACGGGCGAAGCGCTCGTTGATCGCCTGCAGGTCGGATTCCAGGTAAAGGGTGCCGAGGGGTTGATCGCCCTGCGCCACCGGGGTGAGGACCACCAGGTGCGACCGGTCGAAGTGAAAGCCCGTCCCGTTCGGCCGCGGTGGCAAAGCCGCGTCCGCCAGGCCCGCCGGGTAGCGCGCGAACAGCCGGCCGTGCCGGTCGTACAGCCCGGCGGCCGTGACGTGCGGGTCGGCGGCGAGCGCAGACAACACCTCGGTGGCATCATCGACATTCTCGAATGCCAGCGCCGCCGTGCTGTTGGCTGCGATCATGCGACCGCGAAGCGTGAAACCGGCGAGCAGCGACTCCCGAAACGTCAGGAAATCGTAGGCAAAAAAGGCCCCGCAGGTTAGCACCGACACCACCCCGCTGATCAGCAGGATGATCGTCATCAACTTCCGGCGGATGGGCATGTCTTGCAGCGTCATGGCGGACCCTCCGCGGCGACAATCTCCGCCGGCCGGAGCAGCTTGGAACTGACCGTCAGACCCGCCACCTTCGTGGCCGCGAGGTTGATCTGCAGATGGATGCGGCGGTTCTCGGTCCGAAAGTGGATCATGACGCCGCGCCAGCCCGGCCGGTCGCCATCGCACACCGTGAGCACCGGCCGGGCGGCGAGGGCCGCGACGACCTCTTCGATCCGGCCGGCTTCCGAGGCACTGATGAAGAGGATGTGGCTATCCCGGGCGTCCGCGACCCGGCGATACCGCTGCACCGCCAAAGGATGCCCTTCGATGGCCTCGCCCTGCACCGCCTGATCGAGCGCGGCGCCAAACGGGTCCTGGCCAAGCACGCCGATGATGAACGGGCTGGTCGGGGCCGGAAAGGCCGCGGGCGGCCACGTCACGAATCGCCCGAAGTTGTACAGAAAAACCGCCTTGAGCTGGTACTCGCGGCTCGTGTCGTAATCCGCCGCCCTTCCCGTCGCCAGGACCATGACCAGCAGGAGCCCCAGGCGGAGGCACCGGCCCCGGCGGGCCCCGGAGAACCAGGGCCCGCGTCGCGCTGCAATTAGAAGCGGCATGTGACCTTGCCGTAGATGTTGCGTTGGATCTCCTCGCGCCGCGGAACGGCGATCCCAAATTCCGGGTGGTGGGCGTGAAGGAGGTTCTGCCCGACGACCGAGAACTCCAGCTGGTTGTTCGGCCGCCACGCCAGGCGCACGTCGAGTTCGCCATAGCTTGGCACCACGCCGCTCGTCGTCGGCCGCGTATCGACCCAGCGCAGGTTTGCATCAAGGTCCAACTGGCTCGACAGGTCCCACGACGAACCCAGCGCGGCCTGCTGCCGGGGGTCCGAAGCCTCGTTGCGGCCGCCGAAAAGATCGACCTGCCCCGGTTTGACGTGCAGGTGCTCGCGCAGCAGATCGTAGCTGCCGCGCAGGCGCCACCCGTCGCTGACCTGGTGTTGCACGGTGAATTCGAGCCCGCGGGTCTCCCCGGCGAGATTATTGCCGAAACCCGCCTGGCCGGGCGCGCCCGCCGTCGGGCCGAAGCTGCGCAGGTGGTCGTAGTCGTTATAAAAGACCGAGACCGTGCCGGAAACTTTCGGGGAGAGCTGCGCCCGATAACCCGCTTCGTAGGCGACCACGGTCTCGGACCTGAATTCCTTGTCTCCGTGTGCGACCACCGGCGGCGGGTTGGGCTGGAAGATGTCACGATCGTAGCGCGCCGGCATCCGCACCGCCCGCGAAACCGCCGTCCAGAGCGTCTGGTCGGGCGCGAGGCTCCAGCGCAAGCGGGCGCTGGGTTCCCCCTCCATGCCCGTATAGTCATTGTGTTCCACCTTGGTGCCCAGCGTGAGCAGGAGGCGGGCGTTCAGCGTCACCTCGTCCTGGACGAACACGCTGAACAACTGGTGGTCCGCCCGCGCGGGCAGAAACGCCGTATTCGGAGCGTTGTGAACCACGTCGTGAGTCAACCGATAGCCCGAGCCCCAGAGCAGTGACTGGCGCGCCCCGAGCGGAAACCGGTGCTGGAAGTCCACATCGTAGGTATCAAGATCGTCGGTCAGGTTCTGGCTTGCACCGAACCGGTTCGTGATCGGGTCGACGAGATGGGTGCGATCGAAATAAAGCTGCAGGCTCATGCTCGAGCCGGACGACAGCTCGCGCGTCCAGCGGCCCAGAAGGTTGCCGCCACCGATGCGCTGAATTCCCCCGGTCACGACATATTCCGCGCTGTGATAGATGTCTCCCTGCACCGTGCCGGTGGCATCCCCGGGCAGGTCGGCATCGAGCCGGAATCCGGCGCGGCGCGAGGTCCAGGCATCCGGCGCCGCGGTGTCGTTGGCAAAGCTGCCTTTGCCCATATCCGACATCTTTCCGTACACGCGCAGATGCACCGCGGGCGCCAACGCCATCCCGTAACGCACCGCGGCAAAATCGCGCAGCTCGGTGCCGACGCCCGCCTCGCTATAGACACCCTGCGTGTCCCGGGCGCTCTTGGTGATGACGTTGATCACGCCGTTGACCGCATTCGCGCCCCACAAGGTGCCGCCCGGCCCGCTGATGACCTCGATCCGATCGATATCCTCCAGGAGGTAATCCTGCGCATCCCAAAACACCCCCGAGAACAGCGGGGTGTAAACCGACCGCCCATCGATCATGACGAGCAGCTTGTTGGCCAGGGCCGTGTTGAAGCCCCGGGCGCTGATACCCCAATCGTGCGGGTTCTTTTGCGCGACGTCCAGGTTTCCGGCCAGCCGCAGTGCCTCCGGCAGGCTCGCCGCCCCGGCGTGGCGGATGTCGTCCTGCGTGATGACCTGGATGGCGGCGGCAGCTTCGGCGAGCTTTTCGGGGCGTTTGGATACCGAGGTGACCTCGATGTCCATCAGCTCCTCCAGGCTCATGCTCTTCAGTGCCTTGACGGAAGGCGTGGCACCGGCGTCGGCGGCTCCCACCGGCGCAACGGCCAACGCGGATGCAATCGTTGCCAAGACAAAAGCAATGCTCTTGCCGCAATGGCCCGTGGCGGGGTCTTTCCTGACATTCGTGGTTGTCAGCATAGCCTGCCGTCGGCCCCAACGGCATTGAAGATATGAATGTCAAAACAAGCCGTTTCCGCAAGTTCTATGCGGATAGGGCCGAATCGCCGTAACTCGAGTCCCCGCCGGCTATACGTCCATGGAAGAGTTCCACGAAGGAGGGCTCAACCAGGAACAAGGGCGCCCCCAAGCTGCGGAGAGGTGTGGTCGCGCTGGTCTCGCGGAGGTCGCATGCGCCCGAAAATCTCGGGCATTGACGCGGCTTTTTGCGGCCGGTTTCATTCGGCTTCATGCCGACCAAATCCGTCCCTCCGCCGGTCAAGTACAAGCGCATTGTCCTGAAACTCAGTGGAGAGGTCCTTCGCGGCAAGGGCGCCGACCCGATCGATGCGGCCACGCTCGAGCGGATGTGCGAACAGGTGAAGGAAATCCACGACCTCGGCGTGCAGGTGTGCGTCGTCATCGGCGGCGGCAACATCTTCCGGGGCCTGCAGGGTTCGAAGCGGGGCGTCGACCGCACGACGGGCGACTACATGGGCATGCTCGCCACCGTCATCAACGGCCTCGCGATCATGGACTGTCTCGAGAAGATGGGCGTCAACACGCGCGTCCAGTCGGCCATCCCGATGAACCAGATCGCCGAGCCGTTCATCATGCGCCGGGCGATGCGCCACCTCGAGAAGGGCCGGGTCGTCATCTTCGTCGCCGGCACGGGCAACCCCTATTTCTCGACCGACACCACCGCCGCGCTCCGCGCCTCCGAACTGCACGCCGACATCATCATCAAGGCCACCAAGGTCGACGGCATCTACGACAAGGACCCGAAGAAATTCAACGATGCGGTCCGATACGAGGAAATCACCTTCGTCGATGCCCTGCGCCAGCGGCTCAACGTGATGGACTCGACGGCGTTTTCCCTCTGCCTCGACAACAATGTGCCGATCCTTGTCTTCAACCTCGACGATGCCCACGCCATCCGCAAGGCCGTCCTCGGCGACAAGATCGGCACGCTGGTGCACAATTAGCCATAAGCCCTCAGCGGTAAGCCATCAGCTTATGCTCCCGCTGTCGGATTGCATTCCCGCGGAGCAATCGTAGGATTTCCGGCCGCACTCAACCGCTTACCGCCCATGTCCCATCCCGCCCTCACCGAAGCCCAGGCCCGCATGAAGAAGGCCTACGAGCACACGATCCACGAATTCAGCACGCTCCACACCGGCAAGGCCTCACCCGCCATGGTCGAGTCCGTCATGGTCGAGGCGTATGGCTCGACGATGCCCCTCAAGGGCTGCGCCGCCATCAGCACGCCCGATCCGCGCATGATCGTCGTCCAGCCGTGGGACAAGAGCCTGCTGCGGGCGATCGAAAAGGCGCTGCAGATCGCCAACATCGGCATCAACCCGATCGTCGACGGGCAGGTCGTGCGGCTGCCCTTTCCCGAATTGTCGAAGGAGCGCCGGCAGGAGTTCGTCAAGACCGCCCACCGCCTCGCCGAGGAAGGCCGCGTGTCGATCCGCAACATCCGCCGCGACGCGATGGAGAACGCCAAGAAGCTCAAGAAGGACGGCAAGCTTTCCGAGGACGACGAGAAGCGCCTCGAGAAGGATGTCCAGGTCTCCACCGACAAGACGATCAAGGACATCGAGACCGCCCTCGCGAACAAAGAGAAGGAGCTGATGACGGTCTGATTGGCCTCGGTTTCGGGACACGGTAGCGCCCGAGAACCGTGGACAAACGCCGGGCGGCCAGCAGGCCGCAACGGTGCCCGCCGACTACGGTTCAAGGTTCATTGTTCACGGTCACTTGCGGGCGGGCGAGCTGGCGTGCCGGCAGACGCCGCACGCCGCTCACTGGGTGCCGCCCACTGGTCACTGCTTTACCCGGATTTCCGCCATCACCAGCGCCGCGATTCGCTGGGCCAGGTCGGGACCGGGCACGTGTTTGGCGAATGGGACGGTGAACTTCGGCTGGTGGCTCAGCTGTTCGCGCAATGCCAGCATTTCGGGACTGTTGTCCTGGGCGCCGCGCGCCAAAGCCTGCCGGATCTGGAATTCCAGCTTGCGCGCGCGGAACGGCGCGTCCTTGCCGCCGCCGGGTCCGTCCGCCCCGGCCAGTTCCAGCCGGTAGTACTGCGTCGTGCCCATGGTCATCGACGTCGCCGTATCGACGCGCACCACGTCGCGCCGCGCGACGCGCCTTTCCTTGGTTCCTGACCAGCTGCGGTGCCGGACCACCACCTCGTCGCCCTGCAACCGCAGTTCAAACCGCGCCAGCCACAGGTCGGCGGCGAAGAGAAAGAATATTCCGCCGAACAACCCCATCACCAGCCAGACCACGAAAGGCACGTGCCGGCCCAGCAGGAACCCGGCGAGCCCCGCAAAGCCGGCACAGATCAGCGTGAAGACCAGCCGCGTGCCCTGCAGGTGCGAGGCCGTGAAAATCCATGCGCCGGCGTTGTGCTCCACCCCGGCTTCGCGCAGCATCGCGACATCGGGTGGGCCCGCGCGGTAGTCCTCGAGCAGGGGTTGGTCCGGCTCGGGCGGCGCCGCGGTTTCGCCCGTCCGGAAGACCGGCACGGTGAACGTGGCGGCAAAATCCACGCCGGGCACCGCCGCCCGCGCCTCGAGCCGCCACAACACCTCGTTGTTGGCGTCCGCATCGTCGCTCGGCTGGCCCGTGTCCGGCACATAGAAAAGCACCGGCGCTTCCGTGCGCCCCGGGCCGCTCACGAGCTTTTCGGGCGCGATGCGTTCCTCATGCTCCCACAGGACGTTTTCCCGCACGCTGCGGTTCTTGCCGCTGCCCGAAACCTCGCGCCGGATGTTGCGCAACACCAGCCGCAAGTCCGATTCCGGTGTCACGCGCGCCGGCACCTCGATCATGCCGCCGACATAGCCGCCGATCGCGCCGGGCAGCCGCGACATCAGGAAGCGCGGGCGGCCGAATTTTTTCCACCGGATCGTCTGGTAGACGGCCCCGGCCAGCAGTCCCAGGCCGACCAAAGGAAACAACAAAACGAAAAAGACGCCGTTGTCGTGGTGCGCCTTCCCGAAGGCGGCCAGCACCGCGGTCCAGGAAATGCCGTTCCAGAAGACCGTCATGACCCACAACATCACGACCCCGGCGCGGCCGTCGGCCTCGATCACCCCGTCCATCCACTTTTTCTTCCACCGCCAGGGCTCGTCGGGATGCGCCGTCCGGCGCGCTTCCTCCGCCTCAGCGTCGCGCACGAGGCGCCGGGCGATCCGCAGGTAAACGCCCGAACCGATCACCGCGGCCAGGCCCGCCACGCCGAGGACCGCGACCTCCGGCGTCATCTGCTCGCCCAGGTGGCGGTAGCGGGTGGCCGCGCCGTAGAGGAGCGTCAGGCCGATCCCGAGGAAGACCACCACGAGGAAGTGGGCGCATCCCATGCTCGGTTTCACTCGGCCGGCCATCCCGGGAGCAAAGCCCAATCGCCCCGCGACGTCGAAACCTTTCCCGTTCCAAGGGCGCGCGAAGATTCGAGCGAA
>DATJES010000023.1:0-92364 GCA_035496355.1 Lacunisphaera sp.
GAAGTGACGCTCGGAAACATTTGCCGGCCCTGAGGAGGTAATAGCCCGGCTGACTCGTTCTGCCGGTGCAGAAAGACGAAAACATAATTAACCCCGGGGTTGCTCACATCGAATAATGCTGCCGTTGCGCCAGCACGCAACGCTTCTTGCCCCGGGCGGATGCCGTGACATCCTCGGGCCGTGATGAGCCCTTCCCCGACCTCGCGCTCCGCCTCTTTCTGGAAATCGCTGTCCTGCCTGCTGGCCCTTCCGCTGTGCGCCCTGGCGGAGGAGAACGCCGCCGATCTTTCCAAGGTCAAACCGGCCGGTGACAAGACTTGGGACGAAAAGGCGATGCTCGAAACCGCCGAGACGCGGATTCAACAATACCGGACGGGTCTCGCAGAAATCCGGGTGCTGGATCGGAACGGACAACCGCTCAAGCACACCGCGGTACGGGTGCGGCTGGTCTCCCATGAATTCAAGCTGGGCTGCAACGCGTTTGGCCTCGGCAACGTGACCCGCACCGCGCTCGCTCCGGCGCTGCAGCGGGCCTACGAAGAGCGTTTCGCCGCGCTCCTTAACTATGCCACCCTGCCCCTCTACTGGGGCATGTATGAGGCGGAAAAGGGCCAGACGAAGGCCAGCGAGGTGAAAGAAATGGCCGCTTGGTGCCGGGCGCACGACATTGCGGTCAAGGGCCACCCGCTCGCCTGGCATGAGGTTTTCCCGACGTGGGCCAAGGTCCTGCCCGATGCCGAGGTGCTGCAGCTTCAGAAGGAGCGCATCGCTGAAATCGTCCGGACCTTCCGGGGCTCGATCGACATCTTCGATGCCATCAATGAAGCGACCGTCAGCGCCAATTTCGACAATGCCATCGGACGCTGGGTGAAATCCCGCGGGGCCGCCAACGTGGTCGACGAGGTCCTGAACATCGCCCACCAGGCCAATCCGCAGGCGACGCTGCTGTATAATGACTTCAATGTTTCCACGGACTACGAAAACCTCGTGGCGGACCTGCAGAGGATGAAGGCCCCGGTTGATGTCCTCGGGATTCAGAGTCACATGCACAAGGAATTGTGGCCGATGGAAAAGGTCTGGACCGTCTGCGAAACCTACGCGCGTTTCGGCCTGCCCCTCCATTTCACGGAGCTCACGATCCTCTCGGGAAAGTTCAAGGACAAGGACGACAACGACTGGCACACCGTGCGGAAGGACTGGAACTCCACCCCGGAGGGCGAACAACGGCAGCTCGAATACGGCCGGAAACTCTACACGCTGCTTTTCAGTCATCCCGCCGTCGAAGCCATCACCTGGTGGGACTTTTCGGACCTGCAGAGCTGGGCGGGAGCACCCGCCGGCCTGCTGCGAAAGGACATGAGTCCGAAGCCCCTCTATGCCTGGCTCATGGATGCATTTCACCGGAAATGGTCCACCGACGTGGTGGTGCAGACGGACGAAGCCGGCCTGGCCAAGGTTCAGGCATTCTACGGGGAATATGAGATCACAGCCAAGAACGGCTCGGGACCTGACCTGAAAACCCGCCTGTCTTTCCTGAAAAAAGGGCCAAGAAATATCAGTGTCTCTCTGCAATAGGCAGCGCGACCCGACAGAGCGATCCGACAGGGTCGGGCGTTGTAGTTTGTAGTGCTACCGAGCCCAGGAAGCGAGTGAGCGGCGGACGGAGTCTGCGCCCTAATCATCGCGGCGTCCGCCTTCGCCAGCCTGAAGATTTCACACTGCTTCGGTAGTCGGGTTCATGGTGTAGGAGCCTGCTTGCAGGCGATTCGCGGGTGGCGCCGAGTTCCTATCACCTGCAAGCAGGCTCCTACATTTCGCTGCGCTCATCCCGCCTGTGGAATATTGCGGCTAGAGCAGATTAAGACGAACTGTAGCCGCGTTGGAGCGCAGCGACAATTTGGTAGTTCCCGGCACCGCGCTTTTGCCATCGGCTCAAGCGCGGCTAAGAGCTTTTTGAAAATGCTGTAGACTACGGCGCGACGAGTAAAGCCGCTCCTACATCAGAGGCCGGATATCCGTCCCTGATCCTTGCTCCTTGTTACTTGGTACTTCCTTCCTATCGGTGCTCCTCGTACGTGATGTCGATCTTCGCCTCGAAAGCCTGCTTCTTGGCGGCGCCGTTGAAACGGATGCTGTGGGTGAGTTCGTCGTACACCCAGCCGTTCGCCGGGTCCGGCTTCACTTCCTGCCCGTCGACCAGCACGCGCAGGCTCTTGCGATAGAGCGTCGCGCCGGGCGCGACCGGGTCGAGCGCGACCGCCACGGTGTCGGCGATGCGATCGCCCAGCGCTGCCAACGGCGCGGAGAAGTCGCTCTCGATGTTCAGCACCGTGCCGCCCGTGAGCTCGGCCGCGCGGCGGTGCGAGACGTTCGCCGGCGCCACCACCGCGTCCATCTCGATCTTCCCGCGCTTGTTGCCCTTGATGATGATGAACGGGCGCAGCACCCAGTAGTTGATGTAGCTGTCCAGCGTCTCTCGCTTCTGCGGGTGCCGCGCATTGTATTCCTGCAATAGGGCGGGCAGCTTGCCATCCTCGATCCACTCGGCCTCGCGCCCTCCACCAGGCACGTCCTTCCACGTCGCCATGCGGGTCTCCTCCTCATCCATGAAGAAGACCACGATGGTGGTGGCGTCGGGACGGAACAGCGCATTCTCGCCGTGCTGGTAATTCGCCACGAGGTTGTACACCGCCGTGAACGCGGTCCGGTTGCTGTCGCCGTTCGTGCCGACCTTCACGAGTTCGGCAAAGATGCTGTCCGGAGTCGCCGGCGTCACCCACGGCTGCGGCAGCTCCGGCAGCGTGACGAGCCCGCCGTTGCTCGCGACCTGCTTCGTGATCTGCTTCGGCCGGCCGCGCCGGTCGAGCACGGGTTTCCCCGCGGCGTCGAGTTCCGCGCCGCGGACTTCCTTGTAGAAATGCTGGTCGCCCGGACGGCCGCCAGCCTCGGCGTCGACGAAATCGGTCGTCAGCACGCCGATGCGGTAGTCGAGTTTCTTCTCATCGAACAGCTGCCGGAAGCGGCGGAGATTCTCGGCGATGCGGGCCTGGTGCGGCGCCATCGAGTGCGAGTTGTTGATGACAAAGACCAGGTCGACCTGCCGGCTCTTCGAGCGATCCGCCACGATGTGCTTCATGTCGCGAATCGGCTCGACGCTGACCACCACGGCGTTCTCCACCCCGAGCTGCGGGTTGTTTTCGTCGACCGTGTAATAGTTGAAGCGGTCCTCGCCGATGAACCCGGGATCGGGTGCGTAGTTGAGCTGGCCGGTGGCGCGGTCGAGTTGGGCCGTGCCGTGCGCCGCCTTCGCCTTTTCGTCCAGGGCATAAGTCACCTTCGGTTCGGCCACCGCCGCGCGTTCCGCCGGCTTCATGTAGTCCTCGTGGCTCGGGAGCTTCTGCGTGACGGGCAGGTTCGGCTTCGTGTTCAGCGCGATGGTGTGCTCCACCACGTCGTGCTGCCGGGTCTTGGTGATGACAAACTTGTCCAGGACGACCGGCGGTGGCGGCTTCACGTCGATCACCACTTTGTTCTGGAAAACCAGGCCGGAGTTCACGTTGCGCACGGTGTAGGTGAACGAGTCCTCGCCCACGTAGCCCTCGCGCGGCTTGTAGGCGAAGTAGCCGAACGAGCCGCTCTTGTTCTGGAAGAAATCCTCCTCGTTGCCGCCGGCGAGGCCCACCTGGCCGAAGAGCGGTTCGACGGTGATCGTGTAGACCAGGTCGCCGCTCGTGTCCGGGCTGATGAGCTCCTGCGCGACCGCGAGCTGGCCGTGCACGCCCTCGCCCTCCGCGGTGACCCGCTGCGGTTTCGTCCCGACGATCGTCTCGGCCGCGCCCGGCGCCGGCGGGTTGTCGGCCAAGACCGGAAGGGCGGCGAGGCCCGCCATCACCAGAATGATGCAGATAAAACGCCACGACGTGGGGACATGGGTCTTGAGGCTCATGAGTTAATGACGATGCCAACCTTGGAGTCTGTCAATGGAGCCGAAGTTCCGTTTACGAACCGTTAAACCCGACGTGGCCCGGAGGTTGATCCTGTCATGGGTGTCATCCGTGCGATCCGTGGTCAAAACCCCCTGCAACTCCTGCGTAGCCGGCGGGGTTATACTCCCACGATGGATCATCTCCGCCTCGCCCTGCGGTTGCTCGGCAAGTCGCCCGGGTTTACCGCGCTCGTCACTCTCGTGCTGGCCCTGGGGATCGGCGCCAATACCGCCATCTTCAGCCTGGTCGACAACACCTGCCTGCGCGCCCTGCCCTATCCCGAGGCCGACCGGCTCGTGCACGTCACCGAGCACTCGGGCCAGTACTCGGACATGAGCGTGTCCTATCCCAACTTCCTCGACTGGCGGGCGGGCCAGGATCTCTTCACCGGGCTGGCGATCTACCGCACCGATGGCGCCAAGCTGAAGACCCCCGACGCCAGCGAGCAGATCACCGTCGCGCAGGTCTCGCAGGATTTCTTTGCGGTGCTCGGCGTGCACGCGGCCGTCGGCCGCGACCTGCGGGCCGACGACGACCGCGTGGGCGCCGCCCCGGTGGTATGGCTGACGAACGCGGCCTGGCAGCGTTTCTTCCACGGCCAGCCCGACCTTGCCGGCCGCACCGTCATCCTCGACGGAAACGCCGCCACCGTGGCCGGCATCCTGCCCCCGGCATTCAGGTTTTATCGGGCCGTCGACGCCATCGTTCCCATCGAGCCGATCGCCGACGCCCAGTTCATGCGCGAACGGGCCAACCACAATGGCACGAATGTCGTCGGCCGGCTCAAGCCCGGCGCCACCATCGAGGCCGCCCGCTCGCAGCTCGGGGCCATCGCGCAGCGCCTCGCGCAGCAATACACGCAATCGAACGCCGGCGTCGGCGTGAAGGTGCAACCGCTGCGCGAACGTCTCCAAGGCGAATCGACCACCCGCCTTTACCTCCTCATGGGCGCCGTCGGCATGGTCCTGCTGATCGCCTGCGTCAACGTTGCCAACATGCTCCTCGCCCGGTCCTTTGGCCGCAGCCGGGAGATGGCGATCCGGACCGCCCTCGGCGCAACGCGCGGCGAACTCCTGCGCCAGTTGCTCACCGAGAGCCTTCTGCTCGCGTTCGCCGGCGGCCTGCTCGGCCTGCTGGCCGGGCGCTGGGGCTATGATTTCGTCTCCCGCCTGGCCCCGTGGGAAATGCGCGAGCTGCTGCGCGACGGCGGCTTCGACTACGGCGTCTGGTTCTTCGTCGCGGGCATCACGATGGTCGCCGGCGTCGCCTTCGGCCTGGCGCCGGCGTGGCAGCTTTCGCATACGAATCCCAACGACGCCCTGAAGAACACTCGCCCGGTCGTGCGCACGCTGTTTGGCCGCTTTCATTTGGCGGACGTGCTCGTCTTCGTGCAGGTCGCGCTCGCGGTCATGTTGCTGGTCGGTGCCGGCCTCCTCATCCGCAGCCTCGAACGGCTCAACGCCGTGCCCACCGGCCTGCAGCCGGACCACGTGCTGACGCTGCGCATTGCCAACCCGCCTGACGCTTCGATCACCCGCAACGCCGACCTCTTCGTCCGGCATCATGAGGCGCTGCTCGACCAGGTTCGCGCGGTGCCCGGGGTTGAGTCGGCCGCCTTCTGCTCGTCGCTACCCTACACCTGGAACACGTCCAGCAATTCCTTCTTCCGCGCCGACCGGCCGCTGCCGGAGCCGGGCAAGTTCCCGAACTCCAACCTGCACGTGGTCACGCCCGATTATTTCCGCGCGATGGGCATTCCGCTCCTGCGCGGCTCGCTCTTCGACGGCCACGAGCCGCGCGCGCCGCTGCCGGACAAACCAATCACCCTCCAATTGGTGGAGCAGCTTTATACGAACTTCACCGTCGACGTCGTCATCAGCCGCAAGATGGCCGAGCAGCACTGGCCCGGCGAGGATCCCATCGGCAAAACGTTCCAGCTCGGCAACGCGGACATGAAGCTGGCGAAGATGCGGATCATCGGTGTCGTGGGCAACACGACGCAGACCGGCGCCGAGGACGGCGAGAAGGTCGAGTACTACACGCTCCTTTCGCAGTGGCCGGCGACGATCATGTTGCACCTCGTCGTGCGCACGGCGAACGACCCGCGCGCCCTGGTCGCGACGTTGCGGCGCACCTTGCATGAAGCGGCGCCGGACGAACCGATCTTCGATGTCGAGCTGATGACCGATCGCATTGCCGGCTTCTCGTCGGACCGCCGTTTCAACATGGGGCTGTTCGCTTTCTTCGCGGCCACCGCCTTGCTGCTCGCGAGCCTCGGCATCTACGGCGTGCTCGCCTGCCTCGTCGGCCAGCGCACGCGCGAGTTCGGCGTGCGCATGGCCCTGGGCGCGCAACCGGGCGATGTCCTGCGCAATGTCATCGGCCGCGGCCTCCTGGTCGCGCTGCCCGGCGCGCTCGCCGGGCTGGCCGCCGCCTGGGCCGGCAGCCGCGCGCTGCAATCCCAGCTCTTCGGCGTCAGCGGCGCCGACCTGCCGACGTATTCGATCAGCGCCGCGCTCCTCGTCCTCGCCGCACTCGTCGCCTGCATCCTTCCGGCCCGCCGCGCCACCCAAGTGAATCCCACCGAGGCCTTGCGGGCGGAGTGAGGCGCCGCCCTACCGGTCCAAACTGCAGGAGGGGCTTTATGCCCCGATGTCTTAGCTCGTCGATCGGGGCATAAAGCCCCTCCTACAGGCTCTCTACCCCACCTTCTCCTTACCGCCCGACACGGCGGCGCGGTAGATCGCCTCGACCACGAGGGTGTCTTTCAGCCCTTCCTCGCCGGGCGCGAGCAGCGGAGCACCGTCAAGAATCGCCGCGGCATCGTCGTCCATCTGCCTCGCCTGCTGGTTCGGCACGGTGGCGTCCAGGGCGAGGCCATCGCTGGTCCGGCCCCGGATGCCGCTGTACGACTGGAACGGAGCCAGCTCGTACCAACCGCGCTCGTTGTCCACGTGCAGCCGGTTCATGCCGCGGCCAAAGCTCGCCTCGCCCCGGCCCGTGATGCCGCCGGGAAATTCCAGTTCGAACTGCATCGTCTCCTCCACCTCGGTGTAGATCTCCGGCCGCGTCGTCGACGCCTTCGCCGTTACCGCCACCGGCTCGAGGCCGACGCCGTAGCGGAGCGCATTGAGCGGATACACGCCCATGTCGCCCATGACGCCGCCGCCCATCGCCTTCTTCTGCTTCCAGTGGTCCGTCCGCGATTCGAAATAACCGGCCTCGGCCGTCGCGCGCACCGCCGGGCCGTACCGCTGCTCGCGGCGAAATTGCATGATCCGCCGCGTGTTCGGCTCGTGATGCATCCGGTAGCCGATCGCGAGCGACACGCCGTTGTCGCGGCAGGCCTTGATCATCGCCTCGCAGTTGCGCACCGACGGCGCCATCGGCTTCTCGCACCACACGTGCTTGCCCGCCCGCGCGGCGCGGATCGTGTACTCGGCGTGCATCGACGGCGGCAGCACGACGTAGACGACATCGATCTCCGGGTTGTTCGCGATCGAATCGAAATTCCGGTAATCGTACAGGTTGCCCGCCGGCAGCCGGTATTGCTTCTGCCATTCGGCCAGCTTCGACGGCGTGCCGGACACGACGCCGGCCAGCCGACAGCGCTGCGTGAGCTGCAGCGCCGGCGCGAGCAGGTCCGTGCTGTAATAACCGAGTCCCACGAGCGCCACGCCGAGGCGCTCCTTCTTCTTCGGCCCGACTGTCGCCGCCCAGGATCGCGGCGCCAACGCCAGGCCGGCCGCGCCCGCCATCTGTGTCAGAAAAGTCCTGCGTGTGGTCATAATCGAACTCCTTTGGCCGGACCCTAGCCGGTGCAACCGCCCGGTCAAGGGGGGCGAGCGGCGCCATGCTGATGTTCGTATTACGAACATCAGCCGCCAGCTCTTGGCGGAGACTTCCCGTGTAGGAGCGGCTTCACGCCGCGATATCGCCACACCTCGCCCCGCCGGGCACCCCTCTGGCTGGAGGGGAACTTCGCCGGGAATGGCCTCAATCCCCTCTTAAAAGAGGGGTGGCGCGAAGCGACGGGGTGTGTGGTGGTCGCGGCATAATGCCGCGCCTACACCCGGAGCCGGGCCCGGAAACCGCGGCCGCTGTAGTAGGAGTCGGCGCCGTTGTGGTAGATGAACACGCGGCCGAAGCGCCGGTCGCCGAAGATCGCGCCGCCGAGTTTCCGGATCTCCGACGGCGTCTTCAACCAGGTCGAAGATTTCGTGTCGAACTCGCCGAGCTTCTGCAGCTCCTGGTACTGCTCCTCCGTCAGCATCTCGACACCCATCGCCTGCGCCAGGTCCATCGCGCTGCCCTTCGGCGGGAATTTCTTCCGGGCCGCCAGCGCTTCGCCGTCGTAGCACAGGCTTACGCGGCCCTCGGGACTCTGCGGTGAACAATCGGCGAAGATGACCTCGCCGGTCTTCTTGTCCTGGCCGATGACGTCCGGCTCGCCGCCCGTCGCCTCCATTTCCTGCAGCGACCGCAGCCGGGCCGGGTTGGCCTCGAGCCGGGCCTTCACCTTCGACCAATCGAGCCCCTCATGGCGCCGCATGTTCTGCTCGAACCTGGCCTGCAACGCCGCGAGCAGGCCCGCGTCGTCGCCCTTCACCGCCTTTTTTGTCTTCGCTTCTTTCATCGTGGATTCTCCGGTTGGAATCCTGCCATCGGAGCGGCGAAACCGGCGCGAATCCAGCGCAGAATCCGGCGGCCTTCCGCGGCGAATCCTCCGCGCGAACGCCGGGCGCGGGGCTCAGGGTGCGAGCCGGCTGAACACGAACTCGTGCTCCTCCGCGCGGCGATGGCATTCGAAGCAAGCCGTCACGGCCTTCGGCCCGATGTTGCGCACGGTGTGGCTGTCACGATCGAAATCCTCGAAGCCCCAGCCGCCCGTCGCCGTGAAACGCACGTCCCGAACCATCACGTTGATGGATTTGCGCGGCCCCTGGATCAGCTCCGGTCCCCGCACCTCGAGCACGAACCAGTCCGCAATCAGCACCGCACCCTCGGGAAAATGTCCCGTCCGATAGCCTTCGAGTGCCGCCTCGTTGGCGTAGACGTGGTGGATCAGGCCGTGGGGCGCCGCGAACTTTCTGTCGTCAGGCTGGCTCGTCGATGCCCCTTCCTTGGGTGGCAGCACCGCACTGCAGACGTGCCGCCAGCTGCGGTAGCCTTCCGGGTACGGCACCTCGGGCGCGGCGGACACGCCGTCGTCTGCGGCCAGCACGACCGCCAGGCCCGCCAGCACGAGCAAGCCGCCGGAGTACAATCGCGTTTTCATGACCGCCACGAAGCTGCCCCGCGCCGCCCGGCTCAACGGCATTGCGACCAAGGTTGATTCCGGGGGAACGAAACCCGCTCCCGTCGCGACGAAGCCTGAATCTGCCGTCGCGCCACCCCCGCGCGGGGACCCGGTTCGCTTGACACCTCCCTTACACTGCGTGCCCGTGAACCTGTTCGCGCGCTGGCCGCGCGTTACCCTGGCCCTGGTCTATGCCGCCCTGCCGACGATCTTTTCCCTCGTCGGCGGCGTGGAGTCGTTGGTGAACGGTTCCGTGCCTGGCTGGGGCGAGGCGCTCCGGCGCGAGGGATTGTATTGGGCGGCCTGCGTGGTCCTGTTCGTGCCGACCTTCCGCCTCTGCCGCTGGCTCCACGAGGGACCGCCGCGCTGGCCACGCTATGCGGCCGGCCTGGGCTTGGGCGCCGTGTTTGCGGTCGCCGTCTTCCCGTTGATCTTCCAAGCGCTCCGCTTCGGATTGTGGCTGGTCGCGCCGCGATACTTCGCGGATGGCGCGCCGACCGGGTTCGCGACGGCCTACCGCGGCCTCTTCCCACACCTGATCACCGCCTCGGTCGTCATGTATGCCTGCGCCGTCGTCGCGTGGCAGGCCGTGACGCACTATCGCGAGGCCCGGGAACGCCGCCTCGAGGCGGCCGAACTGGGCGCCCTGCTCCAGCAGGCGCAGCTCCAGGCCCTCCGCAGCCAGCTCAATCCCCATTTCCTCTTCAATACGCTCCACTCGATCGCCGAGCTGATCCATGAGAATCCCCGCCTCGCCGAGCAGATGCTCCTGCAGCTGGGCGAGCTGCTCCGCAAGTCGCTCAAGACCCAGTCGCTCGAGGTGCCGTTGGGCGAGGAAATCGACTTCATTCGCAGCTACCTGGCCATCGAGCAGATGCGCCTCGGCCCGCGCCTGGAACTGGTCTGGAGCGTCGATCCCGCGGTCCTCGCCGCCCGGGTGCCGAGCCTTATCCTTCAGCCGCTCGTCGAGAACGCCGTCCGGCACGGCACCGCCGCCACCGCGGGTCCCAGCCGGCTCGCGATCTCCGCCGCTCGCGCCGACGGCGAACTCCGGCTCGAGGTGCGCGACAACGGCCCGGGCTTGGACGCCGACGCCGGCAACAACGGAGCCGGCATCGGCCTCGCCAACACGCGCGCGCGGCTCGAGCGCCTCTACGGCGATCGCGCCAGTTTCCGTTTGACCAACGACGATGGGCTGGTCGTGTCGATGTCCCTGCCGTGGCTGGCCTGAGACCCGCGGCTCCCCTTCCCGAATCCACGATGAAACTGCGGACGATCACGGTCGACGACGAACCGGTCGCCTTGCGCCGGCTGACGCGCCTGCTGCAGCGGGCCGGCAATGTCGAACTGATCGCGGCGTGCGCCGATGGACCCGCCGCCGTGCAGGCCGTCCGCCAGCATCGCCCCGACGTTCTCTTCCTCGACGTGCAGATGCCCGGGATGAACGGCTTCGAGGTCCTGCAGGCCCTCCGGGGCGAGCGGATGCCGGTCGTGATCTTTGTCACGGCCTATGACGAGTTCGCTCTCCGCGCCTTCGACGCCCAGGCCCTCGACTACCTGCTCAAGCCCTTCGGCGAGGCGCGGGTGGAGCAGGCCCTCGCCCGCGCCCGCACCTGTATCCGCGGCGACGCCGCGCGCGACGAACACCTCGCGCGCCTCACCGAACTCCTCGCCGCGGGCGACCGCCGGCCGGGCCCCGGCTGCCTGCTGGTCCGGCGCGACGACCGCGTGCTTGTGCTGCAGCCGGCGGACATCGACTGGATCGAGGCCGATGGGGATTACGTGCGCATCCACGCGGGCGCCGAGACGCACTTCACTCGGATGAAGCTCGCGGACGCCCAACAGCGCCTGGCGTCCGTCGGATTCGTGCGCATCCACCGCTCCCGCCTGGTCAACCTGGCGCGCGTGAAGGAATTTCGCCCGCTCTCGCGCGGCACGTCGGTGGTGATGTTGAAGAACGGGGTCCGGCTCGAGGCGAGCTATGCCTGCCTGAGGGAGATCCAGGAATCGCATCTCGCCGCGAACTAGCGGGCGGAACCGGGCGCGCCATTGCGGCCTTCGCCGGGCCGCCTGCGGGCTCCACCGCAAATCCGTTTCGCCCGGGCGCCGGCGCGCCACGCTGCGGGTCATGCCCACGACCGAATTGCCTCCCGGACCGCTGGCGACGACTCCGCCGGTCGGCGCCGCTGAACCCGACCCGATTCTGACCATGGAAACTGAAGTGTCGGCTCGCCGGCTGCACTATCTGGCGCTGGCTCATTTCCTCTCCAACTTCCAGCCGGCCCGTCCGTCCGCCCCCGAGGGCGCACGTTCCGCGACGCCGGCCCGCGCCAATCCGTCCGTCCACTGACCCCAAACCCGCGGTGGTTTTCTTTTCAAGGTTCGTCGCGACCATTCGGCCTTCGCCGCCGCCGGCGCGGATTTGGTCGCATGGATGTTTCTCTTCGCCGCGCGGAGGGCAGCGTACCGGCCGATGAACTCTCTCCCCGAAACCACTCCGACCCCCTCCCTGCTTCCGGCCATCCTCGTCGGCGGCCTCCTCGCCGGCGTGATCGATGCCGCGTCCGCCATTCATCATTTCGGCTGGGGCATGTTCTACGGCATCGCCAGCGGCCTGCTCGGCTCGAAGGCGAATCCCGCCGCGGGCGGCGGGGGCCCGGCCATCTGGACGCTCGGCGTCGCGCTGCACTTCCTGATCGCGGGCGGCTCGGCCGCAGCGTATTGCTTTTTCAGCCGGGCGCTCGGCCTCCGCAGCGACCGATTCCTCGTCGGCGGCTTGATGTGCGGCATCGCGGTGTTCCTGACCATGAACCTCGTCGTCCTGCCGCTCTCGGCCGTGCCGTTCCCCGTTGGTCCCTTCAAGGTCCAGGACCTGCGGCTTGGCATCCTTCTCACCACTCTGCTGGTTGGCCTGCCCATCTCCGTGAGCCACTGGTTTTTCTCCCGCCGCGCCTCGTTCGCTCGATCCGGAGCCGATACGTGACATCCCGCCGGCGGCGATTCCAATCGGTGACGACCCCGGCATGCGAAACCCGCGCTTTCAGTCGCGCCGGCAGGCCGGGAGACCGGCCCGCCACCAGCGAAATACTCAATTCCCAACTCTTGGAGCGTCGGCCTCCCGGCCGACCGTGTAGCGCCAATCCTGGCGTTGACGAATCGGCCCAGACTGTCCGCACAGTCCAGGCATCGACGGAACATTGCCACGGGCCGGGTGCCTAACCATGCTTCCCACGCACCCACTCGCATGTGAACCCCGTCCTCTCCAGGCTGGGCCTCGTTGGCGGCTTCATGCTCGCCGGGATCGGCTTCTCCGCCGAGGACGCAGCCGCACCGGAGGAAAAACCCGGCGACACCGGCCAGCTCTCAACCCACCTCAAGGCCGCGCTGGGTGAGCAGGGGCCGACCTTCGTGCCGACCGCGCCGGCGCCGGCCACAGGGGTCGATGAGGCGTTCCAACAGAAAATCGAAACCGGCGACGACATCCTGCACCTGCCCAAGGTCGTGGTCAAAGGCCCGCGCCCGCTGGACCAGGATGAGGTGCTCTCCACGCTGGGCAAGATGGACCGTTTCCTCGGCCCGAAGGACGGACTCGACCGCGGGTTCCTCAATCGCGTGACGCTGAACTTCGGCGCCGGCTTTGTTTCGATCGCACTATTCGACGCGACGACCAACGAGGACCGGGCAAAAGAGGCCTTTCACGACGATCTCCGGCGGCGCGAGTACGAGGAGCTGCAGGATTTTGCCTCGCGCCTGAAACTGATTGACGAGGCCACGGCGGCGATGGTGAAGAAGCAATCCGACGGTCTCCACCTGCGCACCAACTCGCTCGGGCGGACGTCCCGCCCCGCCTCGCCCCAAACCGCCGTCAGCGATCAGAAGTGACGAGGAGCGGTAAGCCGTAAGCGTCAGGCTTTAAGCAAATCCTCCATTCGCCACCGACTCCGGCTGCCGGAATTTAGCGCTTATCGCTTAGAGCCTATCGCCTAGAGCTCAGAAAGCCAGTGTGCACAGGCGTCCGTCCAATCGCGCAGGTGGCCGTGCTCGAAGCCGAACGAGAAGCCGTGGCCGCCGTGCGGGTAAATGTGGAGTTCCGCCGGCACCTTGTGCTTCAGGAGCGCATCGTAGAATAGCAGCGTGTTCTGCACCGGCACGGCCGGGTCGTCGCCGGCGTGGACGAGAAACGTCGGCGGCGTCTGGTCCGTGACCTGCAGCTCGTTCGAGTAGCGGGTGACGAGTTCGTCGGGCGGATTTTCCCCGAGCAGATTGTTCCGTGAGCCGCCATGCGTCACGCCCTTCTGCATGCTGATCACCGGGTAGACGAGAATGAGGAAATCCGGACGCGAGCTGAGCCGGTCAACCGGGTCGGCGGCGTTCGCGTCGCCGGCGTCGAAGCGCGTGCCCGCGGTCGAGGCGAGGTGGCCGCCGGCGGAGAAGCCCATGATGCCGACCTTCGCGGGATTGATGCCCCACTCGGCGGCATGGGCGCGCGTCAGCCGGATGGCGCGCTGGGCGTCCAGCAGCGGCACCAGCCATTTCTGGTGGGCCACGTCGCCATCGACCGGCAGCCGGTAGGTCAGGACCACGGCCGCGATGCCGTGGCTGTTGAGCCAGCCGGCAAAATCCGATCCCTCCCAATCATAGGCCAGCCCGCCGTAGCCGCCGCCCGGGCACACCACCACGGCCTGGCCGGTGGCATTGCCGCGCGCCGGCAGCCGCACCTCGATGGAGGGATTAGAAACGTGGCGCACCCAGACGATCTTTCCTTCCTGAACGCGCTCGAACGGCTTGCCCGCAGGCTGGGCGTTGGGCGGCGTGCCTTCCCAGAGCGGGAGAACGAGAGGATTGGGGCCGGCGGGCATCGCGGCAAACAAGCCGGGAACGGCGGCGAGGGCAAGCAGCGGGGTCAGGTAACGTTTCATGTGCCCGATGCTTTGCCAAATCCCGCGCCCGCGCGCGACACCGGAATCACCATTTCGCACGCGCTGCGGCACGTTAGGAAAGAAGCGGCAAATTGTCGTCTGTAGGGCTGGACCTGGGTCCAGCCGCGAGCGACGCGAACGTCCGTGAAATCGAGGCAGGCTGCACCGAGGTGCAGCCCTACGAACAATCCGCCTTCCCTCTCGATGCACCCGATATCCTCTCGCCTCCATCCCGGGAAATTATTCCCTTGGGATTTCACGATGCCCATGCCGCCGCCCGCCGATCCCGTCATCCTGCTCGACCCGCACCCGCGCCGGATCGACCGGATCTTCGATGCGGAAACCAAACGCCGGCTCGAGCAACTCGGCCGCGCGCTTTGGCATGACGGTTCGCCAGCCGCGGCGGAACACATCGACCAGCATCTGCACCAGGCGATCGCCCTCGTCGGCCAGTCGCCACTCGACCGGGCCCGCCTCGATCGCGCGCCGCACCTGCGCGCCGTCTTCAACGTCGAGAGCAACTTCCTCCCCAACGTCGATTATGCCGAGTGCGAGCGGCGCGGCATCCCGGTGCTGTCCACCGCGCCGGTCTACGCGCAGCCGGTCGCCGAGTTGGCGCTGGCCATGGCGATCTCGCTTGCGCGCCGCATGCACGAGGCCGACGCCGCCGTGCGCGTAGGCCGGGAGTTCAAGGGCGACAATCACGACTCCTTTCTCCTCCACGGGAAGACGCTCGCGATCCTCGGCTTCGGCAATCTCGGTCGCGCGCTGCTGCCCCTGCTCCGGCCTTTCGGCGGTGAGATCCTCGTCCACGATCCTTGGTTCGAACCCGCCGCTTTGCGAGCTGCGGGCGTAACGCCCGCGACGCTCGACGAATGCTTTGCCCGCGCCCGCGTCGTCTTCATCGTGGCCGCCAACACCACCGAAAACACCGGCGCGATCGGCGCCCGCCAGTTCGCGGCCATGCAGCCGGGCAGCGTCGTCATCCTCGGCAGCCGCGCCGCCCTCGTGAATTTTCCGGAGCTCCTCGCCGCCGCCCGCAGCGGTCAGATCCGCGCCGGCATCGACGTCTGGCCGGAGGAGCCGATCCCGAAGGACGAACCCGGCCGCACCACGCCGAACACGCTCCTGCAGGCGCACCGCCTCGGCAGCGTGCCCGAAATCCAGACGCTCATCGGCCGTTATGTCGTCGAAGACCTCGAGGCCATCCTGGCCGGTCGGCCGCCGTCTCGCTGCCAGCGCGCGAACGTCGCGACGGTCGGCAAGCTCCGCAGCATCCCGGTCGGCGCCTGGTCGCTCGGCGGGACGAACCACCCGCCGTGACCGTCGCGCAGCGGTTTCCCTTTGTAGGAGCGGCTTTACGCCGCGATTCACAACAGGGTCGCGGCATAAAGCCGTTCCTACAACCAGGTCCATGAAAATCCTCTTCATCGGCGGCTCCGGCATCATCAGCCGCGCCGTCGCGCAGCAAACCCTCGCCGCCGGGCACGAGCTCTGGCTGCTCAACCGCGGCCAGCACCGGCCCGTCGCCGGCGCCCGCACGCTCACCGCCGACATCAACGACCCCGTCGCCGCCCGCGCCGCCTTGTCCGGGCACGAGTGGGATGTCGTTGTGCAATGGATCGCGTTCGTGCCCGCTGACATCCGGCGCGATCTTGAACTGTTTCGCGACCGGACCCGGCAATACATCTTCATCAGCTCGGCGAGCATCTACCAGAAGCCGCCGCGCCCGCCGTACCTCATCACCGAGTCGACGCCGCGCGAGAACCCGCACTGGGATTACTCCCGCAACAAGATCGCCTGCGAACTCGAACTCGAGGCCGCGCGCCGCGAAACCCGCTTCCCGTACACCATCATCCGCCCGTCGCTCACCTACGGCGACGACCAGATCCCGCTCGTGCTCAATTCATGGACGAAGCCCTGGACCGCCATCGACCGGCTGCGCCGCGGCGCCCCGCTGATCATTCCGGGCGACGGCTCCTCGCTCTGGACCATCACCCACAACAGCGACCTCGCCGCCGGGCTGGTCGGGCTGTTCGGCCACCCGCAGGCGATCGGCGAGGCGTTCCACATCACCTCCGACGAAGCCCTGCCATGGAATCGGTTCTTCGAAATTGCCGCCGAGGCCGCCGGCGTGACGGCGCCGTCCTTCGTCCACATCGCGTCGGATTTCATCATCGCCTGCGTGCCAGCCGTTGAAGGCACGCTCCTGGGCGACAAGGCGGTCTCCGCCGTCTTCGACAACTCCAAGCTCAAGCGGCTCGTCCCGGGCTTCGCGGCCAAAACACGCTTTGCCGAGGGCATCCGCCGGACGATTACCTGGTTCGACGCCGATCCGCCGCGCCAGCAGGTCGATGCCGAGATGAATGCGCGCTGGGACAAGCTTATCGCGGCCTACCAGCGCGGCCTCGCGCAGGCGCAAGCCGCGTTCGAGTCCCTTCGGTAGGGCGCGGACTCCGTTCCGCGCCGTCGCGGCGGCGAGCGGAGTCGCCGCCCTACCTGCGCCGTTCCCTACCGGCAGGGGCCGTTGCCTGCCCGCCCCGTTCCCGCCCGCACGGAGTGCGGGCACCACCCCAAGGCCCACCGCCTTACAGCGCCGCCGCGACGCGGCGGAAATGGTGCCCGATGATCGCCAGCTCGATCGCCAGCCGGAACTGGCGCGGCCGGCGCACCAGCGTGCCGAGGAAAAACCACCAGTAGGCCAGCCGGCCGCGGTGCCACACTCCGAGGAGCCAGAACGACTGCAAGAACGCGCCCACGTCCGCGCGGGAAATCCGCAGCCACGCGGTTTCGGGGCGGTGGTGCCGGAGGAACACCCGGATGCGCCGGTAGTAGTTCCGCGGCTCGTAGAGCCGGCGCATCAATTCGCGATAACCGCCCTCGAGAAACTCGCGGTTGAGCGTCGGCCGGAAATTCAGCACCGCCGCCGTGTTGTTGCCGGTCGTCTCCGCAAGCAACCGGCCTTCGCGTTGCAGCCGCTGGTACAGCCGAGTCTTCGGCAGCGCCGTCAGCAGGCCGACCATCGCCGTGGCGACGCCGGAACGCTGGATGAATTCGAACTGCTGCTTGAAAATGTCGCCGGTGTCGTGGTCGAAGCCGACAATGAAGCCGCCCATCACCTCGAGCCCGGATGACTGGATCGTCCGCACGGCCGCGACCAGGTCGCGCCCCGTGTTCTGCAGCTTGCGGCATTCGTCGAGCGAGGCGGCCGAGGGCGTTTCCAGCCCGACAAAGACCTTGCGGAAGCCCGCCTCGACCATCAGCGCGCGCAGCTCCGCGTCGTCCGCCAGGTTGATGGAGGCTTCGGTGAGGAAACCCATGGCCGCGCCGGTCCGGCGGCGCCACGCGATCATCGCGTGGAGCAGCGCGCGGGTGCGGACCTTGTTGCCGATGAAGTTGTCGTCGACGACGAAGACCATGTCGCGCCAGCCGAGCCGCCGCAGTTCGTCGAGCTCCGCGATGAACCGCTCCGGCGCCTTGGTGCGCGGCACCCGCCCGTTCATCACAATGATGTCGCAGAATTCGCAGTCGAACGGGCACCCGCGCGAGAACTGCGCCGCCATCGTCACGTAGTGCCGGAGGTCGATGAGGTCGTAGCGCGGCACCGGCGCGAGGTCGAGCGGCGGAAACCCGGGCGCATGATAGACCGGCTGCACCTGCCCGCGCTCCAGGTCCGCGACCAGCCGCGGAACGATTTCCTCCGCCTCGCCGAGGACGAAATGCGGGATCTCCGGAAAGGCCTCGTGTCCGGTCGTGAAGAGCGGGCCGCCGGCGATGATCTTGCGGCCCAGGGCGGCGCAACGGCCGGCAATCTCATGCACCGACTTCTGATGCACGATCATCGCGCTCAGCAGCACATAGTCGGCCGCGAGGATGTCCGCATCCTCCAGCCGCGCCACGTTCAGGTCGACGACCTTGAGCCGCCATTCGCGCGGGAGCAGCGCCGCCACCGTCAGCAGGCCCAGCGGCGGAAACGCAGCCTTCTTGGCCACGAACTTCAGGACGTGCTGGAAGCTCCAGAAGGTGTCGGGTGTTTTCGGGCTGACGAGGAGCAGGTTCATGGGTGGAGCGTTCGCTCCCGGTGGGCCAACTTAGCACCCGTCGCCCGAGGTGGCCAGCGGCATTGCTGCGCGTGGATTGTCCCGGGCCGGCCCGGTCTGGTTTTTGCTTTTCCACGCCGGGGCGGACGGCAGGATGCCTCCGCCTCGCATGTCATCGCCTGACGATTCCCAGTCGGTCGCCCAGCCGGACCAGCCGTGTGCCGAATGGTGGTGGGCCGCCGCCGGCGCCGCGTTTTGGGTCGTGGTGCTGGCCGCGATCAAGCCGACGCTCTTTGTCGGGCTCGATTTCGTGCGCATCGTGGAGCCCTACCAGCGCTACCTGGGCGACAGCCTGCGGCTCGGGTCGCTCCCGTGGTGGAATCCATATGCCAGCCTGGGCCGGCCGTTCCTGGCCGATCTCCAGACCGCCGCCTTCTATCCGCCGACTTGGCTCACGGTGCTGTTTGGCGTCGAAGCGGGCACCAGCCTCGAGCTCTGGCTCCACGGCATCCTCGCGCTGGTCGGCTTCGTCCGGCTCGCCCGGTCGTGGAACGTCTCGCGCCTCGCCGCGTGGGGCGGCGCGCTGGCCTATTTGTTCAGCGGCCCGCTCGTGACGCGCCTGCAGGCGGGCCAGCTGAACTACGTGTTCTCACTCTGCTACCTACCGCTCGTCCTCCTGCTCGCCTCGCGGTTCGCGCTCGCGCCGACGCGGCGCCGTTGGGTGGCGCTGGCGGTGGTGTGGTCGTGGCAGCTTCTCAGCTGTCATCCGCAGGTGTTCTGGCTGTCGGCGCTCGCCGCCGGCTTGTTCGTCACCGGGCTGACGCTGCAGCCGCCGTGGGGGGCGGCGATCCGGGCGTGGCTTCGCGCCGCCGTGGGCCTGTTGCTGGCGTGCGTCGCCGGCATGGCCTTGCTCGGCTTCGTGCTCGTGCCGTTCGCCGAACTCGTGGGCCAAAGCAACCGCGCCGCGGCGTCGGAGGCGTTCTCGGCGGCATTCGCGATGAACCTCGATCAGGCCATGTCGCTGCTCACCACCGCCAGCCGGGCCATGGCCATCAACTGGGAATACAACCTGCACCTCGGCGTCGCCGTGGGCGTCGGCGGGCTCGCCGCCCTGTTCCGCTGGCGCGACCCGGTCGTGCGCGGCCTGCTGCTGATGATCGCGGTGGCTGCCCTCATCATGGTCGGCGAGGCCACGCCGTTCTTCGGCGTTTTCTACCACGTGCTGCCCGGCTTCTCGAGCTTTCGGGTGCCCGCCCGCGCGGGCGTGCTGGTGGTGCTCGGCCTGTGCGCGGGGACATCGCTCCTCGCCGGCACGAAGCCCGCCGGCCGGCATCCGTGGCTGCCCGTTGCATTCGCCGGCGGTTTGATCGCCGCCGCCCTCGCCGTCTATTTTGCCGTGCGCCTCGCCGCGTGGCCGGGCGCCGCGAGTTGGCTCGTGGGCCAGTCCGCGTGGCTCGGTGCATCCGTCGGCGCGTGGTGGCTGGGGCTGAAGGCACCGGCCGTCCCCGCCGAATCGGGATCCGGGGCGCGCCGCTGGGCGTTGCCCTTGTTGGCCGTGGCTCAGGTCACGCTCGCGCTCTTCACGTGGAAACTCCAGCCGGGCTATCCGGCCGAGTTTCCCGTGGAAAATCTCGTGCCGGCCGCGGTGCGTGCGCATGGTCTCGACCGCGAAGCGGCGCCGGCGCGGGTCAACCTGCCGCCGGACCTCGTGCGCGACAACAGCGGCATGATTCACCGTTACGCCACGCTGACCGGTTTCGAGTCGCTTTCGCTCGGGCGAGTCTGGGTTTACCTGCACCGCGTCGCCGGCGTGAATCCGTACCACGCGTACAACACCACTCCCGACGGCCACGTCTATGAAGCCGGCGACCGACTCGCCGCCACGGGCCTGAATGTTACGCTGCCGAATGGTGGCAGCACCCTGCAGGTGAAACCGGCGCCGCGCGCCTGGCTCGTGGCCAAGGTCACGCCGGTGGCCGACGCCGACGCCGCCGCGCAACAAATCGCCGCCGGCGCCGATCTGCGTCAGGTAGCGCTGGTCGAACCCGCCTTTGCCGCCGCAGCTGGAACTTTGCCGGCGAACTCTTCCGGAGGCACCGCGCACATCGAGCGCTTCGCCATGAACTCGCTCGACGTCGCCGTCGACAGCCCCGGGCCCGCGCTGCTCGTCGTGGCCGAGGCGTGGCATCCCGGATGGCGCGCGACCATTGCCGGACGCGAAGTCGCCTGCCTGCCGGTCAACGGCTGGATGCGCGGCGTGCCGGTGGCCGCCGGTCGCTCGCTCGTGACCCTGCGCTACCGGCAAAACGGCCTGCTCGCCGGGACGCTGGTCTCCGTCGTCACCGCGATGCTGCTGGCCGGCCTGTGGTGGCGCCGTCGCGATCCGGCCGCGGCGCGCGATTAACGACGTTGTGACGAAAAACGCGTTGCCCCGATGGACCGGTACCGCAAGAACGGTGCGCGGGCCCACTCATTCCCATGCCTGATCCGGAACGTCCCAAAACCGCATCGCGGCCGCCCGCCCCCGCGGCCAAATCGGCCCCGCCCGTGCACCCCTTGCTGGGCAAGAAATGGTTCATGCCCGCCGCGCTCGGCGTCCTGGCTTTGCTCGCCCTCGGCGTGATCAGCCTGACGCGGAGCTCCGGGAGCAAGTCCACGAAGGCGTCGGCTGCGGTCACGCCGCCGCCGCCCGACCCGCAAAAGACCGGCGGCCTGCTGGTCAAAACCAATCTCGCGGACGCCACGCTGGAGGCCACTCGCGCTGCGGCGGCCGGCGAAACGGCCGCCCCGGCGATCAGGCTGACAACCGGCGAGGCCGCGCTGGGACTTGCCCCTGGCATCTATGCCGTCACCGCCCGGGCCGATGGCTGGCCCGACCTCAACGAAAAGGTGAAGGTCGAGGCGACGAAGACCGCGGAAGCCGCGCTCACCTTCAAGGTCGGATCGCTCAAGCTCACTTCGGACCCGAGCGGCGCCACGGTGAAGAAAGGCTCCACGATCCTGGGCAAGACTCCGCTCGCCGTGGCCCAGATGCCGCCGGGCGAATGCGATTTGACGCTGGAGCTGCCCGGCTGGCCCGCCCAGACGTACAAGGTCACCATCGCGGAAAACACCGAGGCCGGGGGAACGGTGCGTTTCCCGCAGGGCCGGCTGCGCGTGGAGTCCGTGCCCACCGGCGCGACAATCGTGTGGGGCAGGCAAAACCTCGGCCAGACGCCGCTCACGATCGGCCCGCTCCCACCCGGACCGAAGACGTTCGCGCTCCAGGCCAGGGAGTTTCCCGCCCTGACGGTGACTGCCACGGTCGAGGACAACTCCGACGTGAAGGTCTGGCGCGAACTCGGGTCCGGGTTTCCCCAGCTTGACCCCGCCGCACTGCTGCAGGCGGTGTGGGTCCCGACCGATCCGGATCGCCTCTCGCCGAGCTTTGACTCGTCCGGGGTTTTTGCGCCGCGCAACGGCGTCGTCAAGAATGTGAACCGGAAGCGGCTTTACGAAAACTGGCAGCACAAGTCCTACCGCTTCACCGGCACCGTAGCGACCTACGACCCCAAGAAGGGGCTCGTCGAGTTTGCCGAGGATAAGAGCGACCTGGCCCGCTTTCGAGTCGGGGCCATGCTGTCGCCGGACGTCCTCGACGAGGCGGCGCTGAACCCGCAGACGATCAAGGGCACGACGCTCAGCGTTTATGGCAAGCTCGAGGCCGTCGAGGAACCGCGCTGGCCGTCCAAGGTGATCAAGATCGAGCTGGAGTCCGCGGCGCTGCTGCATCCCGACGCGGCCGGTTCGCCGTAGCGTACTGCATCCCGTGCGAGCGCGCCCTACCCGACGATCGTCACGATCACGCTCCGGGTGTGGGGGGCCCGGCGGTGTTCCCACAGGAAGATGCCCTGCCACGTGCCGAGCTGGAGTTCCCCGCCGGCCACCGGGATCGTCTCGCTGGAGCGCGTCAGCGCCATCTTGATGTGGCTCGGCATGTCGTCGCCGCCCTCGAGGGTGTGCGTGAAGTGCGGGTCGTTCTCGGGCACCAGCCGGTCAAGCCAGCCTTCGAGGTCGCGCCGCGCCGAGGGATCGGCGTTCTCCATCAGGACGAGGCTGCAGCTCGTGTGCTGGCAGAAGACGGTGGCGAGCCCCACCGCGATGCCGCTCTTCCGCAACGCCTGGGCCACCTCGTCCGTGATCTCATGGGTCCCCTGCCCGCGGGTGCGGACCGTCAGCGTCGTCTGGAAGACAGGCATGCGGAGAAGCTAAGGACGAAGTGACCGGGAACAAGTGGCAACCGGCGTGCATCACACCGGAATCGATAAACCGTAGCCACGCTGGAGCGTAGCGACAGCGTGGTTTCTGTCTGGCCACGCTTTCGCCTCCGGCTCAAGCGCGGCTACTAAACGCCTTGATCTCACCTAGGCCGGGCCGGATTCCAACGGCAGCGTCACCCCAAAGGTCGTGCCGTCGGGCCCACTGGCCTTGAGCACCACCAGGGCGCCGATCTGTCGGGCCAGCAGCTGGCTGATGACGAGCCCCAGGCCCGTGCCGCCCGCGCGGCTCGTGCGCCCGGGTTCGAAAAGATGTGAGCGAATTTCCTCCGGAATGCCCGGGCCGTTGTCTGACACCAGCAGCCTGATGCTGGCGGCGTCGCGCTGGAGCGTGACCTTCACCCGTCCCGCCGACCCCACCGCGCCGATGGCATTCTGCACCAGGTTGCTGACGATCAGGCACAGCAGGCCACCGCGATGGCTGTCGACACTCGCGGCGAAACCGTCGCCCACTTCGAGGGCCACGTTCTTGTCCGCCGCCGCCGCCGCATTGCGCCGCCGGATGAGTTCGGCGAGCTCCGTTCCCGTTAGCTCGTAGGTGGTGCCGGTCGAGCGATCACCCAACAGCGCCACGATTTCCTGGATGATCGCCTGCATCTGCTCGGCGTAGCCCGCCGCCGCCTTCAGGTCGCGCTCCGACAGGCCCGCCGGCGCCGCCACGACCGAGCGCAGTCCGGCCACCGAACCCTGCAGCCCATGGACCAAGTGCGAGGTGATCTGGCCGAGGGCCGACGTCTTGGCCGCCAGCGTGAGTTCGGCGTTGGCGCGCTGCAGCCGCGCGGTGCGTTCGGCGATGGTCCGCTGCGCCCGCCCGAGCAGCGCGTACGCCGCTGCCACGAGCAGCCCGAGGGCCGCCAGGCCCACCGCCAGTGTCACCGCCGTCTGCCGGCGCACCCCTGCGTCGAGTTCGGCCAGCTCGGCCGCCAGGCGCCGGCCATCGAGGTCGTAACGGACGAATCCGATCGGCTCGGATGCGGACAAGCCCGCCGCCGGCGCTGCGCGCCCGTGCAGCGGCAGGACGACCTCGAGCACCGGCGTCGGCGCGGTCGCGCTGCCCGGCAGGATCGTCGCCAGCGAAAAGGCCGGCCAAAAGCGCGTGATCGGCCGGCCATCCTGCAGGCTGACAAAATCGTCCGGCGGGATTTCGACCAGGAGCTGCCCCGCCGGGATCTTCTCGAGCACCACGCCGTCCGCATCGAAAATCGCCATCGCCAGCAGGCCTTCGCGGTGCGCCGCCGGCAGGAGCGCCGCCAGCCACCGCCCGGAATTGGTCCGGTCCGGGGTGAGGTCCGCCGACTCGATCTCCTGCTGCGCCACCGAGGTAAGGACCGCGGCATCCCGCCGGATCATCTTCTCATGGATGGCGCCGCGGAGGTCGTGGTCATAACGCAACACCAACCCCACAAAGACCACGCTCATGACCGCCCCCAGGATCAGGGCGATCGTCGCGGGCCGGCGTTCGGCGAGGGGAGGCACGCGTCAGGGTTGCGGCTTGGCGGCCGCCGGTTTCGCCGGCCAGAGCGCGGCATTGAACAAGAGACGCCGTTGGGCTGGCGACAGACCGGGCTCGAGCACCGCGCGGCTATATTCGCGGTAGCGTTCCATTTGCCCCTGACCCTCATAGGCGCGGACAAAATCGGCGGCGAGCTGGTCGACCGACCGGTTCGCCTGGCTGGGGTTGCGCCGGAGGTATTGCTCGATCTCCCGGCGGAGGCTTTCGCTTTCCTGGACGAACTGGGAATATTGCCCCGCCTGGCTCGCGTTGAATTCGGCGACCGCCGCCGCCGCCTTGCCGTCCGCGCCGGTCTGCACGATCGCCAGGCCGTCGCCGTGCTCCGTGATATTGAAGGAAAATGAGGCGCCCGGATACTCGCTCCGCAGCTTCCGCAGCTCGGCCAACAATTCGCGCCGCACCTGCACCTTGCGCGCATAAAAACTGCCCACGCGCTTCGTCAGTTCAGCCGGCAGCTCCAACCCGTCCGGCCGATCGCGAAAGCCGATCTGCGCGAGTCCCACCCGGATCTCCTCCGCCAGGGCTCCGAGCTCGGCAAAGCGCGGTGCCTGCGCGGCCGCCAGGGCTTCGAAGCGGCGCGTACGGGTCGAGCTCAGGATGTAGTCTTCGCGCAACACCATGGCGCGAAGTTCGTCCTTGAGGTCCTTCTTCTTCTCGAGAAAGCGACGGACTTTTGCGTCCAGCTCGGGCGGCAACGCCGCGGGCAAATGCAAGCGGGCGGTGGCCGGCAGGAAATAGATGACCGCGGGATCGGCCGGGGGCGGGCTGATCGGCAGGCTCGTCTTCTCCAGCTGCGCCTCCTTCTCTTTGATCATTCGCTGGATCTTCGCCTTCATTTCCAGCGGTAGCGGCTCGGACGACCGAACCGTGACCACCGGGCGCCCGATCGGACCCTGGCCGGCCGCGAAGGAGGCCGCGTCGGTTTCGTGGGCGATTTCGGCCAGCAACATGCGCTGGTCAATTGACAAGCCGGCGTAGAAATTGGCGGCAAACAACAGCCGCGGGGTGTCGGCCGCCGGCTCCCCGTCGAAGCCGAAGGCCAGGCTGCGACCCAGCTTCGGGCCCACCCAGGCGACATCGCTCCGGATGGCTTCCTCCTCGCGCTCCAGTTCCTGGAAACGCGCGTCCTGTTTCGCGGCGAGGACCGACAATCCCTCGGCCCGGACCTTCGGCGCTGCGCCGGCCAAGGACGCAATCTCGGCCCGGAGTTCGTCGAGCAGCTTTTGCTGCGCCTGCTGGTAGGCGATGATCCGACCGGTCTCCTCCCCGGTCAGGTCGTCCCGGCTGCCCAGGAGTGCGAAGCCGACAAAGAACGTTTGGCCATCGAGGCCGGTGGCGGAGCCGTTGCCGAAATTGGCTCCTTCATTTCCCGGCCAGGCCTCGCCGAGGATCGGCGGCTCGAGGCCCGGACGCAATGTCTCCAACGGGAAGAACAAGTCGGGCCAGTTTGAATTGCCCGTAATGAAATTCCAGTTGTCCGGCCCTGGTGAAATGCCGCGGTCGTAGGGGCGGGCCATCATCTGGTCGCCCGCGCCGCCGCGGAGGTACACGAACGGGTCGGTGTTGTCCTGGCCGGGGGCGTCAAGCGTCAGGAGGAAGGCGGCGACCGCCAGGAAGCCGAAATGCGAAACCGCGGTGAATGGGCTGCTGCGATACATGGTCATGGGGGGGTGAAGTGCCCCTTTGCTTTGCGCGTGCCGTGCCAACCCCGCGCCTGGACGCCAAGTGGCTCGCTCGCGCCAGCTTGCATCGCATGGCGCCGCGACGCATTTCCGGCCGCCGCCTTCCGCTGGGTGCCTGTGCCCAATAAAACTCAACTTTCGCGTCCCGGTTTGGGCCCAGCGCCCCATCACGCCTTCGGCTCCTCGCCGGGCTTGGACCCTTCGAGGCGATAACGCAGGAAGTCCCGCGTGACGCCCAGCCGCCGTGCGGTCGCGGAAACATTGCCCTCCTCCTCGCGCAGGACATCGGCGATGAGTTCGTCGGTCATCGCCTCCAGCGAGAAGCCCGTTGCCGGTACCCGCCAGGCGGGATTGCGCCACGCGCGCGGCCCGGCCGGGGGCGGATCGCCGAGGCTGGAGAATTCGAGCGGCGCCCCGCCGCCGAAGATCACCGCGCTCTCGATCACGTGCGCCAGCTCACGGACATTGCCGCGCCAGGGCTGAGCCTGCAGGCGCGCCTCGCCGAGCGGCGTAATCGCCAGGTCTTTCCGCCGGTGGTGCGCCGCGATGCGCGCCAGGAGATGCCGCGCCAGCGGCAGGATGTCGCCGGCGCGCTCGCGCAGCGGTGGCAGGGTGAGCGCCAGCAGGTTGAGCCGGTGGAACAGGTCCTCGCGAAACGCGCCGCTCGCGACCAGTTCGCGCAGCGGGCGGTTGCTCGCGGCGATCAGCTTGACGTCGACCTTGATCTCGCGCGTGCCGCCGAGCCGGCGAATGACGCCCTCCTCGATCGCCGTCAGCAGCTTGGCTTGCGTGGACCGCGAAAGCAGGCCGACCTCGTCGAGGAACAGCGTGCCCCCGTCGGCCGCCTCGAACAACCCGAGGCGCGCGGTCTTCGCATCGGTAAAGGCGCCGCGTTCGTGGCCGAACAGCTCCGACTCAACCAGCGTCTCGGACAGCGCCGCGCAATTCACCGCCACCAACGGCCGGTCCGCGCGCGGTCCCTCGTGATGGAGCCAGCGCGCCAGGACGCTCTTGCCGGTGCCGGTCTCGCCCTCGAGCAGCACCGGCGGCAATCCGCGTTCCAGGCGGCGATCCGTGGCGAGGATGGCTTCCGCCTGCTTCCGGACCGCATCGAGGCCCGCGCCGAAAAACATCGCCGCGGCGCCCGCCGCTCCTTGGCGCACCGCATGTTCCTCGCGGCGCGCGCCGCGCCGGGCCGTGTCACAGCGCTGGATCGCCAGCGGCAGTTGCTCGAGCTCGAAGGGCTTCGTGAGATAGTCCCGGGCGCCCAGTCGGATCGCATCGACGGCCTCCCGGATCCCGCCGAAGGCGGTCACGACCACGACGCCGGTGTTCTCCGAAAACGCTCCCTCGCGCAGCAGCTCGAGCACGTTCCCGTCCGGCAGGTGCAGGTCCACCACCGCAAACTCGAAGCGCATGGCCGCGAGCAGCCGGCGGGCCTCCGCCAGGTTGGCGCATTCCGTCACGGCGGCGCCGGCGCGCGCCAGGAACGCGGCCACCCGCTTGCGCAGCGCGGCGTCGTCCTCGAGCAGGAGGATCTCGCAGCCGCGGGGGATGACGGGTTCGTCGGCCATCCCCGAAAAATGCCGCACGCCACCGCCCGAGGGCAACGTTTAAGCCGGCGGCTCCCGCCGCCGATTGCGGCTGGGCCAAGGTCCAGCCCTACAGATGGTCGTTACGGCTGAGCCCGTAGGGCTGCAACTTGGTGCAGCCTTCTCCGCCGTGCTTTCCCCCGTGTCCGTTGCGGCTGGACCAAGGTCCAGCCCTACAGATGATCGTTTCGGCTGAGCCCGTAGGGCTGCACCTTGGTGCAGCCTTCTCCGCCGTGCTTTCCCAGTGTCCGTCGCGGCTGGACCAAGGTCCAGCCCTGCGCTCAATCCGCCCGCAGCGCCACGAGCGGATCAAGCCGGGCGGCGCGGAACGCCGGCAGCCAGCATGCCACGATGGCCGCCAGGCCCACGGCCACGGCCGCGAGCAGCAGCGGCGCGGCGGTCAATCCGTCCATGTGGTACACGAGTGACTTCAGGGTCGAGGCCAGGGCGAAGCTGCCCGCCAGCCCGATCGCGAGGCCGAGGCCGACCCAGCGGCTGCCCTGCCCGAAGACCAGCTTGAGGATGTCGCCGCGCAACGCGCCGATCGCGACGCGCACGCCGATCTCGCGCGTGCGCTGCTGCACGTGGTACGACAGGGTGCCGTAGAGGCCGACCGCCACGAGCCCGAGCGCCGCCGCCATGAAGAAATTCACCAACCCGGCGACCGCGGCCTCGCCCTGGGCCGCCTGGTTGACGACCTGGCGCATCGTGCGGAGATCCTTCAACGCCAGTTCGCTGTCGAGGGCGGCCAGCTCCTTCCGCAATTGCGGGGCAAGCTGCCCCAGCGTCAGCGGCGATCGGATCACGAGGTAAGCCGTGTCACCCCAGTGTCCCTCGGGGGTCGTATACATCTCCGGCTGCACCTCGGCGGTGGCGCCCCACTGCTTCACGTTCTCAACGACGCCGACCACGCGCGCGGTGTACCACGGCTTGCCCGGGTTGTTGCCGCGCAGGAGCTCGCCCAGCGGCTCCTTGTTGGGCCAGGCCTTGTCAACGCAGGCCTGGTTCACCACGACGCCGCGGATGTCGCCGGTGCGATCCTCGCTCGTGAGGTTGCGGCCCTTCAGCAACCGCAGGCCCATGGCCGCGAAATACTCCTCCGTCACCGACGAACGCTCGACGCTCATGCGGCGGATCGTCGGGTCGTAGACCTCGTCGTTCACCAGCGCGTTGGTGTTGCTGCCGCCCTCGAGCGGCAGCTTCGAGGTGATGGCGGCGCGCTGCACGCCCGGCAGGGCCTTGACGCGATCGACGAAGAGGTTCCAGAACTGCACCCGCTGCTCGTTCTTCTCGTAGCGCGGTCCCTGCAGCGCGATCCGCGCCGTGATAACCTCGTCGCTCGACAGCACCTGGTTTTCCTTCAGCACCTTCAAGTACGCCGTGGAGAACAGCACCGCGCCGTTGGCCAGCACGAAGGCCACGGCCACCTGGGCGATGACCAGCGCGCGCAGCATGTGGTGGCGCGAACGCGAACCCGCGGCGCCGCGGGCATCGCAGCGCAGGATGCTGGCCACGGAGGTGCGCAGCGCCGCCAGCGCCGGCGGGAGCCCGGCCAGCAGCGCCGTCAGGAGCGTCGCGCCCAGTGCGAACAGCAACGCCGGCGCGTGCAGCGCCATGGCGGCCTTGCGCGCGGCGCTGACCGGCGAGATCAGCCGCAGGACGTCGATGCCGCCGTAGGCGAACACGATGCCGAGGGCGGCGCCCGCGAGCGCCAGCACGAGGCTCTCGGCCAGGCCCATCATCAGGAGGTCGCGCCGCGAGGCGCCGAGCGCCACCCGCACGCCGAACTCGCCCTGGCGGCGCGCCCCGCGCGCCAGCAGCATGCTCGCGACATTGCCGCAGGCGACGAGGAGCACGAGCGCGACCGAGCCGAACAGCAGCCAGACCTTGCCCGCGATGTCGCGCGTCATCTCCTCGTGCAGCGAGCGCACGAGGAATTCCTTCCGGGTGTTCGAGTCGGGATAGAGCTTCGTCAGGCGCCGGCCGATCGTCTTGATCTCGGCGTCGGCGGCCTTGACCGTCACGCCGTCCTTGAGCCGGGCGATGCCGAGCAGGTAATGGCTGTCGCGCTGCTTGATTTCCTTCTCGTCGAACGAACGCGGCGTCCAGAGCTGGCAGGCTTCGGTGCGCATCCAGGGGCAGACGAATTCGAAGGTGGCGGGCATCACGCCGACAACCTCGGCGTCGGTGCCGTTGAGGCGCAGCTTGCGCCCGATCGCGTGCGGGTCGGAGGCGAACAGCTGCTGCCAGAGCGCATGGCTGAGGATGACGACCGGCGGCGCTTTCGGCACGTCGTCGGACGGTTCAAAAAAACGGCCGAGCATCGGGGCCACCCCGAAGGCGCGCAGGACAGCCGAGGTGCAGGTGACACCGGACACCGACTGGGCGTTTTCCGCGCCGACGTTGTAGGTCGAGGGCTGGTAGATGCCGAACGCGGAGTAGCTCGCGGTGTCCTTGATCAGGTCGAAGGCGTCGGCCGGGGACAGCGGCCAGCCGTTGCCGGACCAGATGTGGACGAGGCGGTCGGAGCGCGGGTAATTGTAGGGCGAGATCACCAGCGCCTGCAGCGCGCTGAAGATGGCGGTGGTGCTGCCGATGCCAACCGCCAGCGTCAGCACCGCAACGAAGGCGAAACCCCGGGAACGCGCGAGCGAACGCCAGGCCAGGCGCAGGTTGTGGTTCATGGTCTCCCTCAAGAACCCGCCGCCGGCGGAAAGGTTACAGGGAACCCATCACGATTGGCGTAGGGCTCGACCTTGGTCGAGCCGCGGCCTCACCGAGGTGAGGCCCTACGGGCATCCCGCCAGGCGCCCGCGCTCGGCACAGAATCGCCGCCCGATATTTTGGTGGAATCTGTTGGCCGTCTGGTTTCTCTTACCCCTTCCATGACTCCCCGCCTTCACCCCGTCGTGTCCGTCATTGCGGCCCTGGTCTGTGCGACCGGCCTTTTTGCCCAAGCCCCCGCCGTGCTCGTCCTGCCCAACGCCAGCCCGGCCGGCACCGTCAAGCAACGCGTCGGCATCACCGACATCGAGATCAACTATTCCCGGCCCGGCAAGAAGGGCCGCGAGATCTTCGGCAACCTGGTGCCTTATGACAAGGTGTGGCGCACCGGGGCGAACACCGCGACCGAGATCTCGTTCAGCACCCCCGTGAAGCTCAACGGCACGGCCGTCCCGGCCGGCACCTACGAGCTCTTCACCATTCCCGGCAAGACCGAGTGGACCGTCATCATTCACAAGCATATGTCGCAGTGGGGCGCCTATAGCTATGATGAGAAGAACGATGTCGCCCGCTTCAAGGCCACGCCCGTCGTCAATCCCTACACCGTGGAGACCTTCACCATCGGCACCGGCGACCTGCGCGACACCTCCGGCACCCTCTACTTCGTCTGGGACCGCACCCGCGTCCCGATCAAGGTCGAGGTCGACACCGTCGGCATGCTCCGGCCCCAGATCGAGGCGGTCATGGCCTCGGACGACCCCAAGAAGCCCTACGTTCCGGCCGCGATGTTCTACCTCGACAACAACATCGACCTACCCAAGGCGATCCGGTGGATGGACGCCGCCATCGCCGCCCAACCCGACGCCTTCTATCTCGTCTACCGCAAGGCCCTGATCCAGGCCAAGGCCGGCGACAAGGCCGGTGCGATCGCCACGGCCACCGCTTCCAAGGAAGCCGCCGCCAAGGATCCCAATCCCGCCCTCCGCGACGAGTACATCCACTTGAACGACACGCTTATCGAGAGCTTGAAATAGTCGCCGCCCAATGATCAGGCCGGGGCGCAGCAAGAATGTGCCCCAGCCTGCCCTCAACCCAACCCACCGCTGACATGAAACTCTTCCGCACCTCCTTCGCCCTCGCCACCCTCGCCGGCGCGAGCGCCCTGCTCGCCGACACCGTCCCGGCCCCCGCCACGCCCCGCGCCCGCATCAGCCCGCACGAAACCATCAGCGCCCGCATCGACGGCAACCGCGTCACCATCACCTACGGACGGCCGTACACGAAGGATCCGAAATCCGGCCAGCCCCGCAAGATCTGGGGCGGCCTGGTTCCCTACGGCAAGGTCTGGCGCACCGGCGCCGACGAGGCCACCACCCTCATCACGCAGCAGCCGCTCGACCTCGGCGGCACGATGCTGCCCGCCGGCACCTACTCGCTCTACACGCTCCCGGCGGAGGACGGCTCCGCGCAGCTGCTCGTCAACAAGCTCGTCGGCCAGTGGGGCGCGGATCCCTACGACGCCAGTCACGAGTTCGCCCGCATCGCCCTGAAAAAGGACACCCTCGCGACGCCGGTCGACCAGTTCGTCATGGCGCTCGAAAAGAACCCCGCGGGCGGCGGCGTGCTGAAGCTCGCCTGGGAGGACACGCAGTATTCCGTCGGCTACACCGTCAAAAAGTAACCGCGTCATGGGTTTGCTCTCCCGTTTGACCGCCAGGGCGCAGTCCGTCTGCGCCCTTTTGTTTTCCCGTCGGTCGGGGCTTATCCCCGACACGTCGGGCATAAAGCCCGACCTACGGAAACTGGGATGGACGGCGCTTGCCGGATTGGCGCTCCTCGCCCTTCCCGCCCGCGCCGCGGATGCGCCGCCGGCAAACACCACCGGCCAGGCGATTCTCGGCGAACTCAAATCCTTCCGCACCACCGCGACAATCCTCCACGTCGGCGCGCACCCGGACGACGAGAACACCCAGCTCATCGCCTACTTCTCCCGCGGCCGCGGCTATCGCACGGGATATCTCTCCGTCACGCGCGGCGACGGCGGGCAGAACGAACTCGGGCCCGAGTTCGACGAGAAGCTCGGCGTGGCGCGCACGCAGGAATTGCTCGCGGCGCGCCGGGTCGACGGCGGGCGCCAGTTCTTCACGCGCGCCATCGATTTCGGCTTCACCAAGTCGCCCGAGGAAACGTTCCAGTTCTGGAACCACCAGGAAATCCTCTCCGATGTCGTCCGCGTCATCCGCCGCTTCCGGCCCGACGTCATCGTCACGCGCTTCCCGATCCCGCCCGGCAGCGGCGGCCATGGCCAGCACACCGCCTCGGCCATCCTCGCCGTCGAGGCCTTCAAGCTCGCCGGCGATCCGACCGCCTTCCCCGACCAGATCGCCGAGGGTCTCCAGCCCTGGCAGCCGCGTCGCCTCTTCTGGAACTCCTGGGCCGATCCGAGCCGCAGCGGACTGAAGGGCCCGGTCTTCAAGCTCGACATCGGCGGCGACGATCCGGTCACGGGCGAACCCTTCGGCACGATCGCCAACCGCAGTCGCGGCATGCACAAGACGCAAGGCCTCGGCGGGTTCTCGAACCGCAGCGGCGGCGGACCGAACGTGCAGAGCTTCATGCTGCTCGCCGGAGACCCGCCGTCGTCGCCCGACGCCGACCTCTTCGACGGCATCGACACCACCTGGAATCGCGTGCCCGGCGGGGCCGACATCGCGCGCCTGGCCGACGAGGCGATCGCCCAATTCAGTCCAGCCAACGCCTCCGCCTCCGTGCCCGCCATCCTGGCGCTCCGCACGAAGCTGGCGGCATTGCCCGACGACCCGCTCGTCGCGAGCAAGCGCGCCCAGCTCGACCGGATCCTGCAGGACTGCCTCGGCTTGACGGTCGAGACCACGGTGGACCGGGCCGAGGTCGTGCCGGGCGAAACGATCACCTTCAATTATTCGGTCCACCTCGCCGCGCCCAATGTCGCCGTGCGCCACCTCGAAACGACCAGCCCGGCGCTCCAGCTGGTGGATGGCCAGCCGGCCGATGTCGTCGCCGGGGCGCCGCTCACGGGGAAAGCCACCGGCATTCTGCCCGACACGACCGCCGTCAGCCAGCCGTATTGGCTGCGGGCCGATGGCTCGACCGGCGTCTATCGCGTCGACGATCCCCACGCCATCGGCACCCCGGAAAACGGCCCCGCCATTCCGGTTCGGCATACCTTCTCGGTCGAAGGCCAGACGCTCGTGGTCACCGACCAGCCGGTGCAGCTGCTGGCCGGCGCGTCCGCGGCGCAGGCGCGCCGCCCGCTCGTCGTGATCCCGCCCCTCTCGATGCAGTTCGGCTCCGAGCTTTACCTCATTGCACCGGGCACCACCAAGGTCGTCAGCGTCGAGCTCACCGCCGCGCGGGCAGACACGCACGGGTCGCTCCGCCTCGAGAAACCCGACGGCTGGACCGTCGAGCCCGCGACCGTGCCGTTCCACCTGGCCCAGGTCGGCGACAAGGCGCGCTTCGAGTTCAAGGTCGGCAGCCCGGCGGACACTTCCTCCGGCCGGATCATGGCCGTGGCGAAGATCGAGGGCCGCGAATATTCGAACGAGCGTTACGAGATTCGCTACAGCCACATCCCGGTGCAGCTGCTCCAGCCGCCGGCGCGCGCGCGGGTCGCCAGCTTTCCGCTCGCCACGCGCGGCTTCACCGTCGGCTACCTGCCCGGCGCGGGCGACGCGGTCGCCGAGTGCATGGAGCAGATGGGCTATGTCGTGCATCGCCTGACCGGCGCCGACCTGACGCCGGAAAAACTCAAGGGCCTGGATGCCGTCGTGCTCGGCGTGCGCGCGTTCAACGAGCGCGCCGACCTGAAGGATGCGTTGCCAGGGCTCTTCGCGTGGGTCGAGGCGGGCGGCACGGTCATCGCCCAGTACAATCGTCCCGACCGCAAGCTGAACGCCGAGCAACTCGGACCCTATCCCATCTCGATCCAAGGCCCGGCGCCGCAGCTCCGCGTCACCGACGAGCGCGCGCCGGTCACGTTCATCGCCGCCGACAGTCCCGCGCTCAATGCGCCGAACAAGATCGCCCCGTCCGATTTCGACGGCTGGGTCCAGGAGCGCGGCGCGTACTTCCCGAGCAAATGGGACGAGGAGCATTACACCGCGCTGCTCGCCATGAGCGATCCGGGCGAGGCGCCGCTGCGCAGCAGCGTGCTGGTGGCCCACTACGGCAAAGGCCACTATGTCTACACCGGGCTGGCGTTCTTCCGGCAGCTGCCGGCCGGCGTGCCGGGCGCGTACCGGCTCTTCGCCAACCTGCTCGCGCTCGGCAAGTGACGAAGGTTTCGTGACCACGGATGGCACGGATAATCACGGAAAGAAACCCACTCCCCCTCCCGGTCATGCTGAGCGAAGCGAAGCATCCAGCAGAATAGCCTCCGATGCCTCTCGGACTGAAATCTTCGCCGCGCTCAGAATGACACTGCTGGCTCTGTATTCATCCGTGCCCTCCGCGAAATCCGTGGTTAAATGAAGCCCTCGCCAATCCATGGTACATCACCCGCCTGAAATACCCGACGATGCCTCCACCGGCTTGCCGGGCTTCCGTACCTGGCGCGGCGTGTACTGGTTCGTGCTCGGCGTGTTCGTGCTGTGGGTCGGACTGCTCGCGCTGTTGACGAAACTGTATTCGTGAACGCGCTCGACTACCTCGTCACGCTCGGCGTGCTGGTCGGCATCGCCGCCTACGGCATCTGGCGCACGCGCGGCCACCAGAACCTGCGCACCTACCTCCGGGGCTCCCGCGAGACGAAGTGGTTCACGATCGGCCTGTCCGTCATGGCCACGCAGGCCAGCGCCATCACGTTTCTTTCGACCCCCGGCCAGGGTTACGAAAGCGGGCTCGGGTTCGTGCAAAACTATTTCGGCGCGCCTCTGGCGCTCATCGTCATCGCCGCGGTCTTCCTGCCGATCTACCGGAAACTGAACGTCTACACCGCCTACGAGTACCTCGGGAAACGCTTTGACTCGAAGACGCGCCTGCTCGGCGCCGCGCTCTTCCTGCTGCAACGCGGGCTCGGGGCCGGCATCACCATCTACGCGCCGGCCATCGTGCTCTCGACCGTCATGGGCTGGCGGCTCGACGTCACCATCATCGGCACCGGCCTGCTCGTCGTCATCTACACGGTCGCTGGCGGCAGCGATGCCGTGAACCTCACGCAGAAATACCAGATCGGCGTCATCTTCGTCGGGATGGTCACGGCGTTCTTCGTGCTGCTGGCGCGGTTGCCGGCCGGGCTGTCGTTCGGCGACGCCCTGGCGGTGGCCGGCGGCTTCCACAAGCTCGAGGCGGTCGACTTCTCGCTCAACCCCGATCGCCGCTACACGATCTGGACGGGCGTGCTCGGCGGCATGTTTCTCGCCCTGTCCTATTTCGGCACCGACCAGTCGCAGGTGCAGCGGTACCTCACGGGCGCCTCGCTGCGCGAGAGCCGCCTCGGCTTGATGTTCAACGCCATCTTCAAGATCCCGATGCAGTTCTTCATCCTGCTGCTCGGGGCGCTGGTATTTGTCTTCTACCAGTTCGAGCGTCCGCCGGTCTTCTTCAACCAGGCCGCCTGGCATTATGCGGCCGACCATGGCGCCGGCGAGCGGCTGCAGGTACTGGAGCACGACTTCGAAGCCGCCTTCACCGACAAGGAGCGGGCGATCCAAGCCTGGATGACCGCCCGCCACGCGGGCGACGTTGCCGCCGCGTCAGCCAGCCGCACCGCCGCGCTCGCGGCCCAGGCGCGCGTCGAGGCCGCCCGCACCGCGACCAAGGAAACCCTGCGCGCCGCCGACCCGCGCACCACCGTCAACGACGCCGACTATGTCTTCATCACCTTCATCCTCGACCATCTCCCGCACGGACTCATCGGGCTCCTCGTCGCCGTCTTCTTCGCCGCCGCGTTCTCCTCCAAGGCCGGCGAACTCAACGCGCTCGGCTCGACCACGACCGTCGACATCTATCGCCATGTCGTGAAGCGCGACGCCGCCGACGCCCATTATGTGACCGCCTCCAAATGGTTCACCACGCTCTGGGGCCTCGTCGCGATCGGCTTCGCGCTGTTCGCCTCGCTCGCGGAAAATCTCATCCAGGCCACGAACATCATTGGCTCGGTCTTCTACGGCGTCGTGCTCGGGCTCTTCCTGCTGGCGTTCTTCTTCAAGCGCGTCGGGGGCACTGCCGTGTTCTGGGCGGCGATCGTCAGCCAGGCGCTCGTGCTGGTCCTCTATTTCAGCCTCAGCATTTCCTACCTGTGGTATAACGTCATCGGCTGCGCCGCCTGCATGATCCTGGGTTTCCTCCTGCAGGCCTTCCTGCCCAAGCTCAACCAACCTCAGATCGACAGCAACGCCCATCGATGAACTCGCGAATTCCCGCGCCGTGTCATGCTGAGCGCAGCGAAGAATCCCGCTTCTCCTTCGCCCGCCGGGCCCACGCTCGAGCCTGCGCTGCGCTCAGGATGACCAGCCGCGGGAATTCATCGTTGGCCGGGATTCCATCGCCTCCCTTCGTGCCATTCGTGTCTCACCCCGCCTGATGCCCTCGCCAGTCATCTGTTTCGGCCAGCAGCCCTGCGGCTTCTTCCCGCGGCGGTTCCTCTATGCCAAGATCGTCACGGCCCGCCGGCTGCAGGCCGAGATGGGCGGCGAGATCGTGTATTTCTGCCATGACAGCGACCACGACTGCCGCGAGACGCACACCGTGCTGCGCCACCGCAAGACGGGTGAGCCGCAGGCGTTCAACTTCACCTTCGAGAACAAGCTCCAGCGGAAATACTCGCCGCTGTTCCTCAAGCGCATCCCGGCGGGCTGGCAGGCGAATACCGCGCGCCAGCTGCCCAATTTCGTCGACCCGCGCTGGGTCGAGGCGTTCAAGCAGACGACCGCGACCAACGCCGCCGATTTCTGCCTGGAGATGTACCGCCGCATGGGCCTGCTCGACGGCGTGCGCGTCGTCCGCTCCGGCGATCCCACCGTGCGCCGCGCGGCCTGCGACATTCCCGACTGCTTCGTCGACGTGCCGCACGAGGGCGAGATTGTCCGCGCCCGGCTCGTCGACGGCGCGCTGAAGTTGCACGAGGGCGGCGACCATCACACGACGCTGCCGCTCGGGGCGTTCACGAAGGAACAGGTCAGCCCGACGCGCGACACGCGTTTGCGCTGGATGCAATCCGTGGTTCATTGCACCCACTATGTCTGCGGCGCCGGCGAACAAGGCTACTTGAACACCGCCGATGCACCCGAGATAACCTACGTGCCTCGCGATCCAATCGACCGTTCTGACGAAGCCTATACCGACGCCTGATCGAACCCGGAAATATGTAACCTAATCCATCACCAATTTCCGGTCGTCCCCTCATTCTCCCATGCCTCCCGCCTCCACCCCTGCTCCGCTGCTCGCCTTCGGCGCGCACCCGGACGACATCGAGTTCGGCTGCGGGGGCGTCATCGCCCGCGAGACCACCGCCGGCCGGCCGGCCCACTTTGTCGTTTGTTCGCGCGGCGAGGCCGGCACGCATGGCACACCAGCGGGCCGCGCCGCCGAGGCGAAGCGCGCCGCGAAAATTCTGGGCGCCACGCTCGAGTTCGTCCAACTCGATGGCGACGCCCGCCTCGAGGTGTCCTCCGCCCACGCCCGCCGGCTGGCCGCGATCCTGCGGCGGGTGCGGCCCGGCCTCGTGCTGGCCCCGACCATCGTGACCAACCAGCACCCGGACCATTGGCGGCTTGGCCACCTCGTGCGCGACGCGGCCCGGCTGGCCCGCTACGGCGGGCTCAAGGACCTGAAGGGCGCGCCGCACGCCATCGGCCAGCTCCTCTACTATGCCGTGTCGCCCGACGCCGAACCCGCCGGCGCGGTGCCGCTCCTCATCGACGTCTCGCCGCCGGCCGTGCTCGCCGCCTGGTCGAAGTCCATGGAAGCTCACGCCTCGCAGCTCAAGACCCGCAACTATGTCGAGCTGCAGCTCGCCCGCGCGCGGGTCAACGGCGCCCGCTGCGGCGTGGCGGCGGCGATCCCGCTCTTCCCCAATGACCCGCCGCTGTTTGACTCGCTCGCGCCCCTCACCCGCGCCGCCCGGAGATTTTGAATGCCGGTCGCACTTCGAGTTGTAGGCGGGGTGCCCCCACCCCGCGGGAACGAAGCCTCGCCGGGTGAGGGCACCCGGCCCACAATGGCTGGAGTTTTATCCCCATGCCTGACCGCCCGCTGAAGATCGCCATCACGTGCTACCCGTCCGTCGGGGGCAGCGGCATCCTCGCGTCCGAACTCGGCGAGGAGCTCGCGGGCCGCGGACACGAGATCCACTTCATCAGCTACGAGCCGCCCTTCCGGCTGCCGTCCGGCCCGCGCGTCTTCTTTCATCCGGTCGAGGTGAACAGCTATGACCTCTTCAAGTATCCCGACTACACGCTGCCGCTGTCGGTGAAGATGGCGGAGGTCTGCCGCGCGCACGCGCTCGACGTGCTGCACGTCCATTACGCCGTGCCGCACGCCACCGCCGCGTTCCTCGCCCGTTCGATGCTGCACGAGGAGCACCGGCTGCGCATCATCACCACGCTGCACGGCACCGACACCACCCTGCTCGGCCGCGACCCTGGCTACGGCCCGGCGATCCGCCACGCGCTGGAGCAGTCGGATGCGGTCACGACCGTCTCGGAGTTCATGCGGCGCGAGACGGTGCGTCTGCTCGGCGTCCAGCGCCCGATCGAGGTCATCCACAATTTTTTCGAGCCGCACCGCGCGCCGCACGCCGGCGCCGATGTCCGGCGCGAACTCGGCCTGGTCGACGGCGAGGCCATGCTGCTGCACCTTTCAAATTTGCGCCCGCTCAAGCGCATCGACCTCCTGCTCGACACGGTCGCGCGGTTGAAGCCGGTGGCGAGGTTCAAGCTCGTGGTCCTGGCCGGCGCCGACCCGTCCGCCCTCCGGGCGGCTGCGCAAGCCCGCGGCGTCGCCGACCGCCTGGTCGTCCGCGAGCGCGTGACCGAGATCGAGGACTACCTGCAGGCCGCCGACCTCGGGCTGTTCACCTCCGAGATGGAAAGCTTCTGCCTGAGCATTCTCGAGCTGATGAGTCTCGACCGGCCCAGCGCGGCGTTTGCCGTCGGCGGGATTCCCGAGGTCACGCTCGATGGCCAGACGGGCGTCCTCGTACCATTCGGCGACACCGCCGCCCTGGCCGAAGCCGTGCGCTCGCTCCTCGCCGACCCGGCCCGGCGCGCCACCCTCGGCGCCGCCGGCCGGAAACGCGCCCGCGAACATTTCTCCGCCGCCGCCATCGTCCCCAAGTACGAGGCCCTCTACCGCCGCGTCTGCGCGTCCTAAGCCGGGCGCCAAGCGTCGTTTTTGGGGCTGCAAACGATGCGGCCCGGACCAAGCTGCCCATCCATGGAGCCCGAGGAACCGCCGCGGAAGAACTACGACTTCAAGGAGCGGACCTTCCAGCGGGACAACGTGCGCGCACCGCACGAAGCTCCGCTGCCCACGGCGGAGGAGCTCGCCAAAATGGCCGGCGGCCCGATGCCGACTGGCCGGGGCGCCACCGGGCCGAAGACCGGCGACCCCAACGATGTCTTCAAGGTCCTCCAGCACAACCGCGCGATGGCGGAGAAACACCGGTTCAACGAGCTCATCATCCGCAAGGTCAGTTCGAAGCGCCGGCGCGACTTCTGGCTCTTGCTCGTCCCCAGCGATCTGCTGCTGGGCTGGCTGGTCTGGCAGGCCCGCAGCAACCCCGTCGTTCTCGTCTACGGCCTGGCCGGTCTCGTTGTCGTCACCCTCGGCCTCACGTGGGTCATGTGGTTCGTGATGGACGACTACTGAGGCCGACGATTGCGGAAACCCCTGCGCCCAAGCGGCGTCTTGAAAACGGTGCAAGAAACGCTGGCAGTTTGCCCGGTGCGCGGTAGCCTGCGTCCCTTGATTCACGAGTACCCGTCAATGCCCAACCTTCGTTCCCGCCGGCCCCGTTCGCTCCTCTGGTTTGCCCCGCTTGCGGCCCTGCTCGCGGTCGCTGTTTGCGCCCAGCCGGCGCCTGGCAACACCCCGGTCGGCGCGCCGCCCATGCCGGTCAGTGTCCCGGCCCAGCCGGGCGGTCCGACTCCTCGTCCTGCCGCCGCGGCCGCCAACCGCGTGGTCGCGCCGGCCGCCTCGGCGGACGGCATGGTTGGACCGATCAAGTTCGGCGACATCACCGTCGACTCCGCCTTGGAAATGCTCGAGCGCTGGTCGGGCCGAGCCGTCCTGCGCCCCGCCGGCCTGCCGGCCACCTCGCTGTCGTTCTCGCTCAACCAGAAGGTGACCAAGGAGGAGGCGATGGAGGCGCTCGAAACCCTCCTCACGCTCAACGGCATCGCCGTCTCGCCGCTCGGCACGAAATTCCTGAAGGTCACCCCGCTGAACATGGCGCGCACCGAGGCGCCCGATTTCATTGAGGGTTCGACGCTCGGCCTGCCACCGAGCGGCCGCATTGCCGCCAAGCTCTTCCAGCTCGAATTCCTGCGCGTGGCGGAGTTCATGCCCCAAATCGCCGGCATCCTCAATCCCGCGGCCGCGGCGCCGCCGGTCTTGTTTGAAAAGGCCAACGCCGCACTGGTCACCGATTCCGTGAGCAACCTGCAGCGCATCGAGGCGCTCGTCGCCAAGCTCGACCAGCCGGCGCTCCAGGGCCTGACGCCCAAGTTCTACAAGGTCGTCAACACCACCGCCAGCGAGCTGGTCACCAAGATCCAGACCATCGTCTCGGGCGCCGCCGCCACCCAGCTCGGCACCACGACGTCGATCCAGGCGGACGACCGCACCAACCAGGTCATCCTCCTCTCCGACCCGCGCCAGTTCCCGTTCTTCGACGATCTCATCGCGAAGCTCGACACGCCCGGCGAGTCCAGCACGCGCCAGGAGGTCATCCAGCTCAAGCATGCCACCGCCAGCGACGTCGCGACCGTCATCACCTCGCTCGTCACGGGACAGAACTCCGCGGCGCACAGCGCCACCTCGAACCAGGCGGTCACCCGCAATGCCTCCTTTGCCGGCGGCGCCAATCGCAACCTGCCGCTGCCAACCCCCGCAAACAATCCCGCGGCCCGCGCCGCCCAGCAGGCCGCGCAGGCCCAGGCCGCCCGCGCCGGCATGCAGACGATCAACACGCCCAACGGCACGATCGTCCTGCCCAATTTCGGCGCGCTCGGCGCCGCCGGGGCCTCGCAGCAGTTCAGCCAGATCCTGACCGTCGTGCCCGACGAGCGCAGCAATTCGCTCGTCGTCTCCGGCACGGTCGACGACCTCCGGCTGATCAAGGACATCGTCAGCCAGCTCGACATCCTGCTCGCGCAGGTCCGCATCGAGGTCGTCATCGCCGAGATCACCCTCACCGACGCCTCGTCCACCGGCATCGAAGCGCTCGGCCTGGTGCTTTCCGGGAACAAGCTGGTCGCGTTCAACGGTTCCGCCCCCGGGGTCACCGTCACCGGCGCGCCCAACGCCACCACCGGCGCGACCACGCCGTTCGCCACCCTCTACGATGCGACCGGCGCGCGCGACCTGGCCGCCACCCTCAATCTCGGCGTCATTCCCCGCAAATCCAACACCAACATCCTGTCCGTCCCGAACATCGTCACGACCCACAACAAGGAGGCGACGATCTTCGTCGGCGAATCGCGGCCGGTCATCACCAGCTACCAGAACACCGGCACGCTGTCGGGCAACGTCGGCGCCGGTTACACCAGCAATGTCACGTACAAGGACATCGGCGTGAGCCTGACGGTGAAGCCGCTCATCGGCAACGACGGCTCCGTCCAGCTCGACATCAAGCAGGACGTGAACGACATCCTCGACGAGGTCGTCATCGACGGCAATTCGCAGCCCGTCATCGGCAGCCGCAAGACCGAGTCGTTCATCAGCGTCAAGAGCGGCGAGATCGCCGTGCTCGGCGGCCTGCAGCGCAAATCCTACAACCGCTCGACCAGCCGGCTGGCCGGCATCCCGCTGCTCGGCGACCTCCTCGGCAAGCGCAGCCGCACCGAGACCCGCACCGACCTCGTCTTCTTCCTGCGCCCCTACATCCTCACCAACACCGCGGCCGACAACACCGAGGCCTTGGAGCGCCTCAAGCACAGTCCCCAGCACGACGACGTGCAGTCCGCCCTGAAGGGCACGCTGCCGGGCCGGAAGTAACCCGCGGGTTTGCCGACGATGGACGACACCCTGCCTGCCGCCCTGGCCGACCGCCTCGCCGAGGCGGCGCAGAAATCGCTCCAGGAAAGCGTGCGGGAGAAGCGCCTCGCCCTGCTCGCCGCCGGCCTGGCGTTGAACGAGTCCGGCACGCTCGACGCCCTGGCGCGCGCCACCGGCCTGCCCGTGCTCGAGTCCCCGCAGGTCGACCCGGAGGCGCTCGTCCTCCTGCCTGCGCGCCTCGCCCACGAATTCCAGGTCGTGCCCGTCCTCCCACCGGCTCCGCCTCCCGCTTCCAACCTCCCTCCTCCCACCTCCCTCCTCCCACCTCCCAGCTCCCTCCATCTCGCCACCTCCTGGCCGCCGAACGCGACCATCACCGACTGGATCGCCACGTTCACGCCCCGGCCGCTGGTCTGGCACCTCGCCCCGCCCGAGCGCGTGCAGGCCTTGCTCAATGAGAATTACGGCGTCGGCTCCGGCAGCCTCGATGATGCCGACGAGTCCGGCCTCGCCGCGGCCGCGGTGACGACCGACATCGAGGCCGATGCCGACGCCGCCGTCGTTCGCTTCGTCACCGAAGTCATCGCCCAGGCCGTGGCGGAGAACGCCACCGACATCCATTTCGAGCCGCAGGAGGGCGAGCTTTGCATCCGCTACCGCGTCGACGGCCTGCTCGTGCCCGTGCCGGTGCCGGAGAACCTGCTGCGGTTCCAGGACGCGATCATCTCGCGCCTGAAGATCATGGCCCGGATGAACATCTCCGAGCGCCGCCTGCCGCAGGACGGACGCATCGACTTCCGCAGCAACGGCACCTCGCTCGACATCCGCGTGTCGACGATCCCGACCATCTACGCCGAGAGCGTCAGCCTCCGCCTCCTCACGCAGCGCAAGCAGGCCTACACGATGGAAGGCATCGGCCTGACGCCGGATGAACGCGCCGTCATCGACAAGGTCCTCGATTTCCCGCACGGCATCGTGCTGGTCACCGGCCCGACCGGCTCGGGCAAGTCGACTTCGTTGAACGCCTTTTTGCGCAAGATCAACTCGCCCGACCTGCGCATCGTCACGATCGAGGACCCGATCGAGTACGAGGTGCCCGGCGCGAACCAGATGCAGACGCATGCCGAGATCGGGCTCACCTTCGCCAGCGCGTTGCGCCACGTGCTGCGCCAGGACCCCGACATCATCATGGTCGGCGAAATCCGCGACCTCGAGACCGCCGAGATCGCCATCCGCGCCTCGCTGACCGGCCACCTCGTCTTCTCCACTTTGCACACCAACGACGCGCCCGGCGCGCTGACGCGCCTGACCGACATGGGCGTCGAGCCGTTCCTCGTCGCATCCGCGGTCGAGCTCGTCATCGCGCAGCGCCTGGTGCGCCGGCTCTGCCCGGAATGCGCGCGCCCGGAACCCGTCGATCGCGCGGCCCTGCGGCTCACACTCGAGTCGCTTCAGGTCCCCGCGAGCGAGGCCGACGCCGTCCGCACGCTCGCCACCCACACCGGCTGCCGCGCCTGCCGCCAGACCGGCTTTCGCGGCCGCATCGGCATCTTCGAAATCCTCCAGCCCAAGCCGCTGCACGACCTCATCGTCCGGCGCGAGTCCAGCAAGGCCCTGGCCGCCCTGGCGCGGCAGAACGGCATGCGCACGCTCGCCCAATCCGGCTGGGAACGGGTCAAGGCCGGCCAGACTTCGCTCGATGAGCTGCTCCGCACCATCAGCACGAGCGACTCGTGAAAAACCCCCGGCGAGCTGGAACCGCGACGGGTCCGGGCGGACTTAACTGCATCGCTTCAAGTGGACCGGCCTTCGCCTCGCCCCCACCTGCTCTCAAGTTGAGCGTTCACCGTTTCCTGTTTATCGTTCCTGGTTCTCCGTCCCCTGCCTGCTGACCTCTGGTCCCTGACTTCCGCCACCCGTGCCCCGTTTCACCTACACCGCCCGCGCCGCCGGCCAGCCCGCCGCTTCCAACGGAACGGTCGATGCCTTTACGCGACGCGAGGCGCTGCACCTGCTCAACGCCCGCGGGCTGCAGGTGGTGCGGCTGGACGAGGAGGGTGCCGCCCTGGCGGGAGCGGTCGAGGATCGTCGCGCCGCGGCGCCCGGCCGGCCTTTCACGGTCAAGCTGCGGCTGCCGTTCCTCGAATCTCTGGTCGACCTCGTCAACTCCGGCATGTCGGCCGGCGAGGCCGTGCGCCTGCTGGCCGTGCGCCTGTCGGAGCCGCGGCTCAAGAGCCTCTGCGCCGCGCTGTGGGCCCGCCTCGGCGAGGGCAGCACGCTGTCTGCCGCGATGGCCGAGTACCCCGCGGTGTTCGACCGGCAGACCGTGAACCTGATCGCCGCGGGCGAGGCCACCGGCAACCTGCGCGAGGTGCTGGCGCGGCTGATCCAGCATTTCCGCGAACAGAAGGAGCTCCGCGACAAATTCCTCGCGACCCTCGCCTACCCCGCGTTCATCTGCGCGCTCGGCGGCGGCGTCGTGCTGTTCCTGCTCTTCTTCCTCGTGCCGCGGCTGCAGACGCTGCTCGGTTCGCTGGGCGGCCACCTGCCCTTCGCGACGCGGCTGCTGGTGAATGGCTCGCATTTTGTGCTCTATGCCGGCCCCTTTCTCGCGCTCGCCATCGGCATCGGGCTGTATGCGTTCCTGCGCTGGCGGCAAACCGCGGAAGGACTGCGGCAGTCCGACGCCTGGCTGCTCCGCCTGCCGTTCGTGCGGGACTTTGTCATTCAGTCGTCCGTGCTCAATTTCACCCATACGCTCGCCGTGCTGATTGAGAACGGCGTGACGACCGCCGAGGCGCTGCGGCTGACCGAGCGCGCCATCGGCAATGTCCGGGTGCAGGAGATCCTGCGCGAAGCCACCGATCGCGTCATCGAGGGCTCGAGTCTCGGCGCCGCGCTCGCCCGCACCGGGCTGATTCCCCCGCTTTTCCTCGACCGGCTCGCCGTCGGCGAACAGACCGGCAAGCTCGCGCCGAGTCTCCGCCAGATCGCGCAGTCCTACCAGGTCGACCTCACGCGCCGGCTCCAGGCCACCACGCGCCTGCTCTCCGGCGCCGTGCTGTTTGTCACGTTCAGCTTCGTCGCCTTCCTCGCCTACGCGATCGTGACGGCGCTGTTCCAGGTCAGCGCGAGCTTCCGACTGTAACCAGTCCGCCGCCCGCCGGCACCGCCCGCACCGCGCCGGCAAACACCCGGCCGACCAGCAGGAACGTCGGCGGCAGCACCGGCAGCACGTAGCGCGACCAGCCGAAGGGCAGCCACACGGTCACGCACGCCAGCGCGATCAGCCACCAGGCGAACAGGAAACGGAAGCCCGGCTCGCGTCCATGGCGGACCAGCCCGACGATCACGATGGCCGCCACCAGCACGAAGGCCGGCCAGTCGCCAAAGGCCAGTTCGGCCAGCGTCCTCGTTTTCGCCGCGAGCGTGGTCAGGTGCCCGCCCAGGAAAACCGCCTGCGCCTGCTCGGTGTTGAAATGCTCGCTGGCCGTGGCCAGCAGGCCGCCGACCGGGTCGTGCAGGATGGCCGGGTTGAGGCCAACGAAGACCGCGAGTGCGGACGCGAGGATCGCCAAACCGAGGCCGAGGATACCGACGGGGGCGATCCCGCCCGCCGCCGGGCGCCGCCAGGCCGACCAGGCCGCCGCCACCGTCGCCCAGCCCATCAGCAGGACGAGCACGAGGGAATTCATCTTCGCGCCGCAGGCCAGGCCGAGCAGCGCGCCGGTGAACATGCTCACCCCGAGTCCGCGCCGCCATGTCCATGGCCCGCCGGCCCGCGCGAACCAATGATATCCGGCCAGCGCCGCGGCCATGGAAAAGAGCAGCGCGAAGGCGTCGGACATCGCGTGGTTGTAGACCGACACCAGCACCGGATGGAGCAAGAGCAGCTGCCCGGCCAGCCAGCCGGCGATCCAATCCGAAGTGATCGTCCCCAGGGCCAGTGTCGCCGCGGCGGCCAGCACGACCGCCAGCACGGTGACGCCGCGCGCCACGTGGATCGCGGCCAGGGTCAAGGGCACGACCCGGGATTCGTGCGCGGCTCGCAGGACCGCGCCCGAGCCGGCGGCGATCGCCGCGTCGCGCTTGGCCGCATACTGCCCGTCGCCCCACTGGCCCGGCTGGCGGGCCCAGTAGTCGTAGAAGTACGCGAGCGGTTCGATCGTCCGGACGGGATGGCCCGCGAGCGAAAGGCCGAGCCCGAGGCAATATTTCGCCACGGGTGGATTCTCCCGCGCCGGCAGCAGGTCCCAGTGTGGGCTCCGCCAATCGCGCAGGACGAAGGCCAGCTGGTAGTAGTAGGACGAGCCGATCCAATACACCTCGTCCAGGTCGAGCACCGTGCGCCGCGGCGTCCACAACAGCGCCAGCCACCCGAAGACGCAGGCGGACCAGAAGAGAACGATGGCGGCGACTCCCCGACGGCTCATGCGGGCGAGAAAAAAACACTCCGTTGCCGGGCGCCAAACCAAAACTGCAATGCCGGCGCCCGCGGGCACGGGCCAGGAAGTCTCCGCCCCATGCCCGGGATTCTTCGCTTCGCTCGGAATGACCCCTCTCGGATTTCGACCATCGACGCTGTCATCCTGGGCCCAGGGAAGGATCAGCGGGGCGAACCACGAACAACGCCGGGGCCGCCGGCCCACCACCGATCGCCCCGCCGCCCTACCGCGTGATCTGCGTGGCCGAGATCTGGAGGGTCACGTTCAGCAGCCCGGGGGCGGAACGTTCCGTCTGCATCGCGACCTGCTCGAGATTAAGGTAAGGACTCTGCTTGTTCAGCTCGTCGTAGAAATTCAAGAGCGCGCCCAGCGTGGCGCGGCGGAACGACACCTTGACCGTGTGGTACGCGAACTGCGGCGTGCGCTGGGTCACCGGCGAGTCGATCGACGGCGTCAGGCTCGCGCCCGTGGCCAGGGAGGTCACCGTCGAAACCAGCCGGGTGGCATCGTAGGTGCGCGCGGGGTCGAGATTGCGGACGGCCGCGCCGGCGGCCGCCTCGATTTCCTTCTGGCGGCCGAGCCAGAGCTGCTGGGTGGCGAGGTCGGCGCGCGCCAGCCGCCACTCGAGCCATTGCGCCCGCACGCGCCCCAGCGCGCTGGTGAGCCAGACAAGGGCGCCGAGCACGATGAAAGTCGTCACCAGGATCTGTTCGCGGCGCCGGCCGCGCTGGAACCAATGCTTCACGGCGCACCCCCCGGGGCGGCCCCGCCGCCCTCCGTCTTGAACGCGACGGACAGCCCGAAGGTGGTCACGCCGTCGCGCGCCCGCAGGTCGCGGATCTCCACCTTCTCGAGCGCGGGCAGCCGGCGCAGTGCGGCCTCGTAGGTGCCGACGTCGTCGGCGCTGTTCGTCTGGGCCTCGATCTCGAGGGCGTGATGCCCGCTCGTGCCGGTGCGGTTGAACTGGATCGAGCGCGGCCGCGCCTCGTTGATCGCGGCGAGCATCTCGAAGAACCGCAGCCGCCGGTGCGTGAGCTCGTCGACGCGGCTGGTCAGGCCGTTCGCCGTCTCCAATTTCGCGACATAGGGCGCCTGCGCCGCGACGCGAAGCTGCTCGGCGTGGGTGGTCAGGCGCAGGCCCAGCGCCGCCAGGTCGAGCCCCGCGCCCAGGCCAGCCGCGGCCAGGCCGCCGAGCAGGACGCGCCAGACCAGCTCGCCATGCTGGCGGTTGCGCCGGCGCCGCTCGAGGAAGGCCCGGTCGCGGATATCCAGCAACTCCTCGTCGGCGCGCGCGATGACCAGGCCGGCCACCACGCTGCCTGCGACATCCACCAACTCGATGGCCAGACCGTCCCCCTCCCGGCGCGCCCGCGGCGTGCCTCCGACGAGCCGGACGGCCGGCGCGCCCAAGCCGGCGCGACCCGCGAGCTCATGCGCAAAGTGCCGGCGCTCGTCCTCGGTCGGGGCGGCGGGAAAAGCGCGCGCGTGCACGGCGACCGGCCACGCCGCCTGGCCGTTCCAAGCCGCGCCATTCACCCGGTCGCCGTCGGCGTGCAACATGACGGCAATCCCGTCCGGCTTGCACCCGGCCAGCGCCACGATGTCCGGCACGACCACCTCGGCGCGCTCCCACGCCGCGATTTCCTCGGCGGAGAAGCGGCGACGATGGGCGGCGTAGACCAGCGCGGTCTTCCGGTCCGGCGCCACGCAGGCGCCCCAGTAGAGTTGGGTGACGGGGAACGGCGCGAGGCCCTCCAACGCGAGTTCCACCTGGCCGGCCACCGGCAGGTCCGGCGCCAGGGGCACGAGCCGAAGGAAGAACCGGTCGGCCGGGGCAAAGGCGGCGGCGACGGGCGAGCTCAGTTTGAAACGGGGCAACAGGCGCATCAGGCGGCGGGAGGCGGTGAGTCGGGAATAGTCGTTTCAGAAAGTTCCAGAATCGTAAAGGGATACCGCAGCGTGTTCGCGGCGGCGGCCTGGTTCTGGGCTTGCACGGCCGTAGACGTCGCGCGCGACGGCCCGGTTGCAGCGGTCGAGTTGCCCGGCGTCGCCACCACCGCAGGCGGCATCGATGCCTGGTTTGCCCAGGTGACCAAGGCCGAGAGCTTGAGCTGCGCCGCGCCCTGGTGAACCGTGACGTTGACACGCAGGCACTGGATGATCGCGCCGAGATCGCGGCCCCCGACGTTGCCGACCTGCCTGCGCGCCTCGGCGAGCGAACGGATGTATGGTCGCGACTTGGTCGCGCTGACGGGCGTCTCGAGGTATCGGTGCAACGTGGAAACCTGGCTCGTGTCCCACCCGGTGGCGGCGAGCACGGTCGGCGAGGCCGCGTTCAGGTTGGTGGTGTTGAACTGGTACAGCGAAACCGCATTCCTGAAGTCGTTCCACAACTGCGTCGGCCGGCCGTTGGCATCGTAGAAGAAATCCCGCGCCACGGCGATGTCGGCCAATTCGTCGAAGGAGCGCAGCGAACGGTACGGCGGCCGGGCCGGCGGGTCACCCTGCTCGTAGGCGGTCGCGCTGGTGGCGGACTCGGCGGCCACGTGGCCGTTGCGCATCCACCCGAACAGCGCATCGGCCACCCGGGCGGCATCGTGCGGCGCCAGCCCGAGCTGGACCAGCAGGGCATTCAGCGTGTCGAGGTTGATGCGCGGCAGCGAGAGCTTGGCGCTTTCGTCCTCGAAGCCGACCTCCACGCTGACGCCCTCGCGCGGCACGTAACCGGCGTAGCCCAGCGGGTCGTCCCAGCCCTGGGTGGGGGCGTAGAGGCCGCCATCGATGATCCGGAAATCGACCAGCGCGGCCAGTGTCGTCTCGAACGCCGCGTGCGCATCGGCCCGCAGATGCTCGCGGTCCGCGCGGCGCACGGCGATCAGCAGGTCGGTGCTGCTGGACTCGATCAGCCGCGTGAGGAGGAACGAGGCGAACAGGAGCGTGATCAGCACGACCACGATGACCGAGCCGCGGCGGGAGGCAACCCACCCCGCCCTGCGGGCACCCCTCCCGAGAGGGGACCCAAACACGCGCAGCCCGAACTCCCCTCGATCAAGAGGGGTGGCGCACAGCGCCGGGGTGTGTCGGTGGCATTCGTTCATGATCGCATGGCATCAGTACGCCGGCAGGCCCTCCGTGATCGCCGGCACCTCGATGACTTCCTCGTAGTCGTGACCCTTGCGCCGGAAATGCAGGCGCAGGCGTCGCGGCAGCTCGTAATTGCCGGCCTCATCCCGCTGGAGTTCCGGCTCGGTCGTCCAGGTGTTGTTGGCGCGATCGTAATAATCGTAGGCCAACGAGGTCACGAAGGTGGAGATGACGGCCAGGCGCGGCGGGGCATCGCCAAAATCGGTCTCGAGGCGCGACTTCCAGTAGAGGACCAGGCCGTCCTCCTTCCGCCAGCCGAGGGCGCACTGCACCTCCGGCAGCGGCCGGCCCGGCCAGACCAGCAGCCGGTCGCCCTCCGGGAGGTCGAAGGCCACCAACTCCTCCGTACCGCCCTCCGGCAGGCGGATCTCCTCCACCGCGGGGGCGCCGCCGCTCGGGATGCTCGCGTGCGAGCTGTTCGCGGCGGTCTGCAGCATCTCATCGAGGTGCCGCGCCACGGCGCGGGTGTGCTGGACGAAAACAAATTCGTCGCGGTGCGAGGTCCACACCTCGGTGATCGAGAACACGAACTGGTTGATCGAGGTCAGCAGGGCGGCGAGCAACACGAGCGCCAGGAGCACCTCGACCAGCGTGAAGCCGCGGGCGCAGCGGGCGATGGAGGTTGGCGCGCGCCGGTTCATTGGAACGTGCGGTGCGCGAGCTTGCTCCGGGCGGCGGCGCGCAGCGTGTCGCGGTCGGCCGGTTGCGACCAGGTGGGACGCAGCAGCCGGCAGCTTTCGGTGATCGTCGGCGCCCGCCGGCCGTTCGCGTCGGTGAACTCAACCTCGACGACGACATCGAACAGGTCGGCCACGGGCGTCGGCGTGAGGGTGGCCCGCCAGCGCGCGGAGCGGTCATCCGGCAGCGCCAGCTCGTTCCAGGCGGTGACCTTGTCGAGCGACGGTTCCGCCATGAGCGCCTCCCGGACCAGTTTCCGGTCGGCCGCGTAGTCGTCGCGGTGCAGCACGGCCGCGTGGGCGTTGAGGACATTCACATAGGCTGACGCCAGGACGATGCCCGACAGGGCGAAGATCGCGAGTGCCACGAGCACCTCGATGAGCGTGAAGGCCCGCCGGACCGAACGTCCAGGCGGAGCGCCTCGACCCCGAGGCACCGCCGGAGCCTCCCGACGCGCAGGGGCCAGCGCGTTCCACCCCGACCGGGTCGAAAGATTCGGATCGCAGGGCCATGGGTTCATGTCAGCGCTTCTCCGCGTTGGGGTCGCTGGCGAGGACGCTGCAGGTCCACGGGTCGATCGCCAGGATCTCGCTGGCCTGTCCGCGCACGATCTCGACGCGGAACGGCTGGCACGTGCCGTCCGGGTAGAACCTCACCCGTTCGAGCGGCTGCTCGACCGCGCGGCCGCCGATGAGCATGGCCGCGACGCGGGCCGGCGGCAGCAGCCGGACTTCGCCCTCGCCCACGATGGCGGCCTGGCCCTGCTGCCAGTCGAGCCGGCGGTTCTTTTCATCGTAGCGCAGCTCGAGCGGCTGACCGGTCAGGACCGCGCTGTGCCGGGCATTGGCGATGGCATCGAGCGCGACGGTCTCGACGTCATCGCGGGTGAGGTGCCGGAGGTATTCGCCGCCGGAACCGAGCAGCAGCGCCGAGACCAGGGCGAGGATCGCGAGCACCGCGATGATTTCGACGAGCGAAAAACCCGCGGCCCGCCGGGCCGGCCGGCGGCGGTCGGGGCTTCGCCGGCCCCCGCTGGAACCCGGCCGGACCATCACCAATTCCCGATGTCGTCGGCGGTGTCGGCGATCTTGTCCGGGCCCTTCGAGAACAGGTCGTAGCCGCCGACGTTCTTCACGCCGGGATAGCGGTATTCGTAGGGCTGGCCCCATGGATCGAGCGGCACCTTTCCGCCGGTGGCGTCCATGTAGGGACCCTTCCAGCGGTCGGAGTTGCTGGCGGTGGGGGCCACGAGCGCATTGAGGCCCTCGGCGGTCGTCGGATAATCGCCCAGGTCCATCCGGTAACGGACCAGCGAAGTCTTGAGCGAATCGCGCACGAAGATGCGGGCGACCGACTCCTGGCTCTGGCCGAAGATCTTGTCGGTGTTGGAGACCACGACCCCGATCAGCAGGCCGACGATGGCCAGCACCGTGAGGATCTCGACGAGCGTGAAGCCGCGCGAGCGCGACCGCCCGCGGCGGGAGGAAAAGGAGGAGGACATGGAAGTCACGGGCGGGGCGCGGCGGGCTGCCCCTGCGGGTTGAAATTGCGGTTGGCCGACGCCTCGGCGCGGCGGCGGCGGAATTCCTCGATCATCGCCTGCGCCTCGGGCGGAATGTTGCGCATGAACGGCGGCGTCTGCCCGTCCTGGCGCGCTTCGCGGCGGGCGCGGATCATCTCCCGGATCTGTTCGCGGCGGGCCTCCATTTCCTCCTTCGTCGGCGGGCCTTGGTCGGCCGGGTTTTCGGCGGCCGGGGCGGTGGCGGCCAGCATTGGCACCGCCGCGAGGGTCACGTGCGCCTGCTTGAGGGCCAGCGTGAGCGGGTGGCCGCCCTGGCTGACCTGCACTTTGTCCGAGCTGGCGTCGTAGGCCTTGACCTCGAAACCGGCCGCCTTGCCGCTGACCGGGATCCACTGGGCCTTCTTCGTGGCGGGATCGTAGAGATTGATCAGGTAGACGCCGTCCTCCTGCACCACCCCGCGAAACTCAGGCTCGCCGGTGTTGCCGCTCGTGGGAGTCGCCGCCGCCTGGCCAAAGGGAGTGTTGTCGAGCAGGGACTGCCAATCGTTGGCGAGTCCGGCCAGTGGCAGGCCCAGCAGGAGCGCCAAGCTGGCGCCAAGCGGCCGGAAGCCGGCCTGGCGGATGGGGCAACGCTGGTGAATGTGGACAGGCATCTGGACTCCAGACCCAAACTAGTCGGATGAGTTCACAAGACGAGTCGATTTCCTCCGAGTTACCGTCTCAGGCCGGCGTCACGCCGGTCCGCGCCGCGATGGCCCAGCGATAGACGTCGACATAATGCCCGGCGTTGTTGCGCCATGAAAAATCCCGCGCCATCGCGCGTTGTTGCAGGGCAGCCATTTCGGCGGGCCGGTCGTAATAGGTCGCGCACGCCCAGCCCACGGTGTTGGCCAGGGCGGCGGCCACGGCATCCTGAAAGACAAAACCCGTGCCCCGGGGCTGCCCTTCGACGTAGTTCTCGACCGTGTCGACCAGGCCACCGGTCGCCCGCACCACCGGCAGCGTGCCATAACGCATCGCATACATTTGGGTCAGCCCGCAGGGCTCGGTCCGGCTGGGCATGACGAAGAAATCGGACCCCGCCTGGATCCATCGCGCCAGCCGGTCGTCGAAGCCGATGTGCACGCCAACGCGTCCGCGCCAGGCCTGCGTGGCCTGGCGAAAGATGTTTTCCAGCCGCCAGTCGCCGCTGCCGAGGAGCACGAATTGCACCCGCATTCCGTCCATGATGCCCGGCAGCGCGGAGGCCAGCAGGTCGAGGCCCTTCTGCGCGGCGAGGCGCGAGACCACGCCGAAAAGCGGGACGCGTGGATCGACCTCGAGGCCAAAGCGCTCCTGCAGGCGCGCCTTGCAGGTGGCCTTGCCGGCGAGGTCGCCCGCCGAATAGTTTGCCGGCAGGGCCGGGTCGCGCGCCGGGTCCCAGGACTCGTCGTCGATCCCGTTGACGATGCCGACGAGGTCGGCCCCGCGAAAGCGCAGGACGCCATCCAGGCCGAAGCCGCCGCCGGGAGTCTTGATTTCCTCCGCATACGTCGGGCTGACCGTCGTGATTTTCGTCGCGTGATAGAGGCCGGCCTTCATCAGGTTCACCGCGCCAACCGACTCGAGGCTGTCGGCGCGGAACTCGCTCGCCGGGAGCCGCGCGAACTCCAGCACGCGCCGGTCGCAGTAGCCCTGGTGCTCGAGATTGTGGATCGTGAACACCGTCGCCGCCGCGCCCAGCGGCGTCTCGCGCAGGATCGTGTTGAGGAACACCGGCACCAGGCCCGTCGTCCAGTCGTGGCCATGGATCACGTCCGGCAGCCAGCCCAGCTGCTGGCAGAGCGTCAGCGCGGCCCGCGACAGGAAGGCGAACCGCAGGTCGTTGTCGGCGCAGGCGCCCCACGGGCTCGTGTAGACCTCCGGGCGGGAGAAGAAATCGTTGTTCTCGAGAAAATACACCGGCACCGCGGTGCCCGGCAGGACGGTCTCCCAGGTGCGCGCCCAATGCGCCGCCGCGCCGACATCGACGCCCAGCGGGTCGGGCCGGGCCCGCCACGCGCCCATCTGCTTGATGGAACCGTAGGCCGGGCAGACGACCCGCACGTCGTGGCCGAGCTTCGCCAGTTCCTTCGGCAGCGCGCCCACCATGTCGGCCAGCCCGCCCACTTTCACGAACGGCTCAACTTCGGGCGTGACGAATAGTATCTTCATGCGGGACCGGGACAGTACCGTAGCCGCCCCGGCTGCCGAGTCAAAATCAGCGCGCGGTGGGCCGGAAAAACCGGTGGAGGCGGGGCCATCAGCCCCGCCCAGCCCGGGCGTTCAGTCATCCCGCGGGACTGATGGTCCCGCCTCCAACCGGGTCAAGTTACCGCTTCGCCGCCGGGTAACTGCCGATCCACTTGACGACGGGGCACATCTTGCGCAGCTCCTGCAGGGCGGCCTGCATGGCGGGCTCGTCGTGATGGCCGGTGACGTCGATGAAGAAATAGTAGTCCCACTGGCGGGTGCGGCTCGGGCGCGATTCGATCCGGGTCATGTTGAGCCCGCGCCGGCTGAACGGCTTCAACATCCGCAGGAGCGCGCCCGGCTGGTCGTGCAGCGACACGATCAGGCTGGTCTTGTCGCGGCCGAAGCCCAGCGCGCCGGAGGGCTCGCGCCCGATGATGGCGAAGCGCGAGACATTGTTCTTCTGGTCCTGGATCTTGTCGGCCACGACGGCGACGCCGTACCGCTCGCCCGCGAGGCGCGCCGCGACCGCGGCCGCGCCCTTCTCCTGCTTGGCGAGCTGCACGCCGTGCGCCGTGCTGTCCACGTCGATCATCCGTGCGTGGGGCAGGTTGCGCTCCAGCCATTGGCGGCACTGCGCCAGGGCCTGGTCCTTCGAGTAGACCCGGGTGATCCTGCCCAGCGGCGAGTTGGAGAGCAGCGCGTGCTGGATGTCGAGGTAGACCTCGGCGACGATCAGCACGTTCGACTCGGCGAAAAGGTCGTGGGCGTCGCGCACGGCGCCCTGGGTGGAGTTCTCCAGCGGGACGACGCCGTAATCGGCCTCGCCCTTCTCCACCGCCGTGAACACGTCGCCGATGGTCGTGAGCGCGTGGTACTCGACGCTGGCGCCGAACTTCTTCAGCGCCGCCTGGTGCGTGTTCGTCGCCTCCGGCCCGAGGTAGGCGATGCGCAGCGGCTTCTCGAGCGCAAGGGCGGCGGACATGATCTCGCGGTAGATCGCGTGCAGCGCCGTCTCCTTGAGCGGGCCGTCGTTGATCTTCTTCAGGCGGGCCAGCACCTCGGCTTCGCGCTCGGCCACGTAGATGCGGCTGCGCGCCGAGCGCTTCAGCTCGCCGATCCGGGCCGCCAGCTGCAGCCGCCGGTTGATCAGCGCCACGAGGCGCTGGTCGATCATGTCGATGTTGTTCCGGATGCGGGTGAGATGCTTTTTCATGACCTGGGAGTGGACGGGCGATGGGAGCGGCGCAGAGCATGGAGGGCGCGGGCCTCCTTGATCAACCCCGCAAGCACCGCCGGCGTGACCGCCTGCTTCGGGTCGTCGCCCAGCCCGTGGCTCGGGCTGACGTGCGCCTCGATGCACAGGCCGTCGCAACCGTAGGCGACGGCGGCCAGCGCGCAGTCGGGCACGTAGGCCGCCTTGCCCACGGAGTGCGACGGGTCGACGACCACCGGCGCCCACGTGCGTTCCCGCAGGAGCGGCGTGATCGATTCGTCCGGGTGGTTGCGGTAGCCGTCGAGGCCCGGCTGCGTGCCGCGCGGGCAGAGGATGACATTGGGGTTGCCGAAATTGACGATGTACTCCGCCGCCGAGATGAACTCGTTGAGCGTGCCGAGGTGCATCCCGCGCTTGAGCAGCACCACCGTGTCGCGGCCGGCGATGGCGCGACCCACCTGCCGGAGCAGGGAGTAGTTGAGGGCGTTGCGGGCGCCGATCTGCAGCACCTGCACGCCGGCGTCGAGCGCCAGGCGCAGCTGCTCCTCGTCCATCACCTCGGTATCCACCGGCAACCCGGTGCGCCGCGCGCCCTCCATCAGGATCTCGAGCGACTTGGTGTCGCCCTGGAAGGCATACGGGTTGGTCCGCGGCTTCCACACGCCGCCGCGCAGTGCGTCGGCGCCGGCCTCCTTGAGCGCCGCGGCGGTCTCGTAGAAGTACTGCGGATTCTTCGGGTCGATCGTGCACGGCCCGGCCATGACCAGCAGCTCGTCGCCGAGCGTGACGCGGCCGACGCGCACGCGGTGCCGCGCGAGCTCCGACCGGATGTCCATCAGCTTGTGCGGCGACTGGATGGTGTCGACCCGGTCGACGAACGGCAGGCCCTCCAGCCGGCTGATCATCAGCTCGTGGCGTTCGTCGCCGACGATGGCGTAAATGGTGCGCACGTCGCCGACGATCGGCTGGATGCGGCAGCCGAACTCGGCGACGATCGCGGTCAATTCGTCGACTTCGGCCGGGGCAAGGCGGTTGGCTTTGGGGAGGATCATGGGCGGAGTGGGAAAAACAAAAGAGCCGCCCGGCGGGGGCGGCTCTGGTGCTTAAATCTGGTTGGTCAGTTTATGCGCAGCCGCCCCCGTGCTTCGGGCTAAAAAAGCCGAAGGCAAAGTAATAGGCGGTCGCGAAGGTCTTCATCGGGCGCCATTCGTGCCGCCCCGCCCGGCCGGTGTCAATTCCGGAGCCGGCCTTATGACCCGCCCCGGCGGGCACGCGCGACGAGATCGGCCCACGGCGCCGGCTCGCCGCAGAGCCGCCGCGCCGCCGCGCGGGCGGACAGGGCGCCGACGACATTGCCGGTGCCGTTGTAGGCGCCGACGGCCCAGACGTTCGCACGCACCTGCTCGATCACCGGCAGCGCGTCGGGCGTGTAGGCCACCGCGGCCGCCCAGCGGTGCGTCACCGGTGCCCGCACGCCGAGCTTTTCGCGGAGAAATTTCTCCAGCAGCCCCTGGATCAAATCCGTCGGCTCGGTCTGCCGGGTCCATTCCTCCTCGAGCGCATGGTCGCGGAACCCGCCCAGCGCGATGGAACCGTCGGGTTGCTGCTGCCAGTATTCGTAGCCGTATCGCCAGTAGCAGGGCCGCGGAAAATGCACCTCCGGCGCGGGGGCCGTCCCCAGCATCTGCAGCCGGGCCGTGCGCGCGCGCGGCTGCAGTTCCGGGAAGAGTACCTCGAGTTTCCCGTCCACCGCGACGAGCACGGCGCCGCACAGGACCACGCCGCCGTCCGTGGCCACCGTGCCCGGCACCATCTTTCGCACCGGCGAATGCTCGTAGAGCAACACGCGGCGTTCGCGCAGCCGCTGCGCCAGCGCGCGCACGCGCCGGAGCGGCTGCATCACGCCGTCGGTCGGCAGCAGGATCCCCTCGCCTTCCGGGCCGGCGTAGGGCTCGGCCGGAAAACCGCATGCACCGAGCGCCGCCAGGTGCGCGCGGCAATCGTCGCGCTCCGCGGCGTCCGCCGCGAGCCGCAGCGAGCCGGGGCGGCGGAGCATCCCCGGGAATTCCCGCGCCTGTCGCTCGATCTCGTCGAGCGTCAGGCGATAGAGCGCTGCGGCCGTGTCGCGCCCGCAGCGGGCGACCGTCCGATGGAAGAACTCCGCCAGGCCCGCGAGCACGAAGCCGCCGTTGCGCCCCGCGGCGCCGCCACCGACCGGTCCCGCGTCGAGGCCGATCGCGTTCACGCCGAGGGCGGCCAGCTCGTCGAGCGCGGCGAGCCCCGAGCCGCCGAGGCCGACCACACACACGTCGGCGCGCACCGTGCCGACGAGCCGTGGCAACGGCGGCCACGGCTGGTCGTCCCAGAGGGGCTGGTTCATGGCGCGCGATTGTGCGGGGCGATCGCACCCCGGCCAGTCAATTTGGCTTCGGCTCCATCCGGAGCGCGCGAAACAGCACCGCCCGCGCCCGGCCATCCGGATCGTCGCGCCATTGGGCCGGGACCAAGGCGATCGTGGCGTCACCCGGCCCCGCCGGGATTTCCACCCGAATCCGCTCGAATCCGCCCGTGGAGCGAAAAACGTGGCGCCGCACCTCCGCGCCGCCGACCCGGATCGAGAGCACCTGGCCTTCGAGCTGGCTCAGCGCCGCGATCCGCAGGAGGCGGGTCCCGCTCGCGGACACCGGCCGCAAGACGACCTGCGGGCCCAAGCCCCAGCGCACTCGCGGCAGGTCCTGCGCGGGATACGGTCCCTCCGCCGGCAGCAGCCCCGCGGTTTCGGCCCAGCCGCCGAAGGCCTCGGCGGGTTCCGGCGACTCCGCGGTCGCGTCCGCCAGGAAGCGGTCGTATTCCGCCGCGTACTCGCCATACGCGCCGGTCGCCAGCCGCGCGAGCCCGGGCGGCACGACGCCGGCCGCGACGGCGTATTTTTGAAACGGCTTAGGGCCGTGGAAGTGGATGATCTGCGCCGCCGGGTTGCGGCCCCAGTACGGTTTCCAGTTCATCACCGGCGGCAGGTTTTCCCACCGGCCGCGGTAATGCAACCGATAGGCGTGCTGGTCGAACGAGCTCCGCACGCTCTCGGCCAGGCGCTCCCGCACCGTCTGGCGGAAGGCGGGCGCGTCACCGCGGAGCGCGTCGACGTTCATCACCATCACGCCCGTGTTCATAGCCAACGGGTCCGCGGGGTCGTGCTCCGGCGCCACCGCAAACCAGGCCGGCGCGCAGGCGGCCAGCGCGCCGTCGAAGGCGGCGGTGAACATCACGTCGCAATCCGTGTAGAGCACGTGCCGGTCTGGCCCGCCCAGCTCGCGCACCAGTTCCGGCACTTCCAGCCGCAGGTAGGCGCCGGCGGCGATCGCGCGGGCCGTCGGGTTGCCGGCCAGGGCAGGCAGCCGCTCGAGTTCCTCCGCCAGGAAGCTCCGGCGGCGGACCACGCGGACACCCTCGTCCGCCAGCCAGTCCGTCAACCGGTTGTCGGTGCCGTCGTGGAGGAACACCGGCTCGAGCCGCGTGTGCTGGCGGGCGGTGCGCACCGCGACCTGCACCATCCCGGCGTAGTAATCGAACGCCGGGCTGGAGTCGTTCAGCGCGAAGAACCACTTCACGGGCCCCTCCCGAAGAACTCCCAGCAGAGGATCGCGGCGGCCGCGGAGACGTTGAGCGATTCGATCGCGCCGGCGCCGGGAATCCGCACGAGCCGGTCGCACTTGGCCGCGACCTCCGGCGCCATGCCCTTCTCCTCGTTGCCCAGGACCAGCGCCGGGGGGCGCGGCAGCCCGCGGGCGCGCGCCGCCGCCGGCGAGAGCTGGTTGCCGCGCAGGCTGGTGCCGACCAGGAAGTGGCTGCGCTTGAGTTCATCGCACAGCGCCGGTAGCGACGGCACGCGGAAGAATTCGACGTATTCCATGCCGCCCTCGGCCACGCGCCATGCCGCCTCGCCCGGGAGCGCCTGCGCCGGGTGGTCGGGCACGACAATCGTCCGGACGCCGAAAAAAGCCGCGGTGCGCACGATCGCGCCCACGTTGTTGGCATTGCCCACGCGGTCGAGCAGCAGCAATGGCGCCCGGCTCTCCGCCCAGCCCGCGATCACCTCCCGCGTGACCCGGCCCAGCGGGCGCTCCGCGATGACCGCCACGATCCCGCCGTGCAGCTTCGTGCCGGCGATCTTCTCCAGCTCCTCGGCGCCGACCTGGCGGTAGACGAGCTTCCGGCTCGCGAGCCGGGCACAGAACTCGCCGGCCCGGCGTCCCGTGGCCGCGTCGAAAAACAACCGCCGCACCTCCTCCGGGTGCCGGGCGAACAGCGCCGAGACCGCCTGCCAGCCGCAGACGCTCAATTCCCTGGTCCGGCTGTTCCCCGCGGGTTTCATGCGCTCAAAGTGCCGACGACCGTGAACTCTTCCCGGTCATGATACAAGTGACGGATGCGCCACCCGGCCGCGTGGCGCCCGAAAGGCGAGTCCGGCGCCCGCAGCTCGCGCAGCAGTGCCAGCGGGTCGACGTGGCCGAACTTCAGGTTGACGACGAACCGCCGGCACCAGCGTCGCGCCAGCCAGGGCGCCACGAGGTCCTGCACGACGTGGTTTGGTTGCTCGACCAGGTCGCAGAACAGCCAGTCGAAGGTCTCGCCTTCGGCCGGCCGGAAGCGAAAGGCGTCCTCCATCCGGTGCGCGATGCCCGGGTGATTCAGCGCCCCGCCCTTGAGCGGGCCATTGTCGACGGCCGCGACCCGCGCGCCGCGCTTCGCCGCGCTGTAGCTCCAGCCGCCCGGGGCCGCGCCCAGGTCGCAGACCGACTCGCCGGGCTGCGGTTCGGCGCCAAGCACGAGGTACGCCTCCTCGACCTTCAGGTACGAGCGCGAAGGCGCCGCATCGTCGTCCGCCATCCGGCGTTGTCCGCCCAGGACGGCCTCACGCGCGACGAAGACCCGCCCGAAATCCGCGAAGAACACAAAGAGTCCGCGCGCCGATCCGGCGCCGCGGGGGGCCTCGCCGGTCGCGAGCTTGGCGACGCGCGCCAGCTTCTTCTTCAGCAGCTCGGCAAACGCCTTCTCCACGGCGCCGGCGCGCCGGCCGAGGCCCGTCACTTCGGCCGGGAATCGCCAAAGGCTCGGCCAGGCGGCGTCCACGCGTTCGCCGCGCAGGGCGCCGAGAAAGAACTCCGCCAGCCGCTGCGCCAGCAGGTTGACCGACTCGCCCGTGATCTCCTGCGGGGAGACCAGGGCCTGGTGCGGAAAGGCCAGCGCGGCCGGATCGGCAACCGGCCCGCCGGTGCGGCACCAGCCCGGCCCCCGTTCCGCCACCACGGCGCCGGCCTCCGCCAGCTCGCGCGCGAGCAGGTCTTCAAAGCCGGACTGGCCGAGAAACAGCATCCCGCAGCACTAACGCCCGCCGGGCGCGCGCCGAGGCGAAAATACCGGCGGCCCGGCGGGGTCGCCGAAATTCCGCGTGCCTTTTCCGGCGGGGTGCGTTGACTGGACGCCCCCCATGCGCCAGCCGACCGCCGACCTTCGCATTCGCACCGCCCGCCCGCTCCTGTCGCCGGCGATCCTCGAAGAGGATCTGCCGTTGACGGAAAGCGGCGCCGCGCTGGTCGACGACTCGCGCCGGGCCATCGGTGAGATCCTGCACGGCCGCGATTCGCGCCTGCTGGCGATCGTCGGACCCTGTTCGATCCATGATCCGGCGGCGGCCCGCGAATACGCCGGGCGGCTCAAGCCCGTGGCCGACCGTTTCGCCCGCGACCTGCTCGTGGTGATGCGCGTCTATTTCGAAAAGCCGCGCACCACGGTCGGCTGGAAGGGCCTGATCAACGACCCGCACCTTGACGGCAGCTTCCAGGTCAACACCGGTCTTCGGCTCGCCCGCCGGCTGATGCTCGACGTCACCGCCACCGGCCTGCCGATCGCCACCGAATTCCTCGACACGACCCTCGGGCAGTACTACGCCGACCTCGTCTCGTGGGCCGCGATCGGCGCGCGCACCACCGAGAGCCAGATTCATCGCGAACTCGCCTCCGGCCTGTCGATGCCGGTCGGCTTCAAGAATCGCACCGACGGCGACCTGCAGGTGGCGGTCGATGCCATCGTCTCGGCCCGCCAGCCCCATTGTTTTCCGTCGCTCACCCGCGAAGGCGCGCCGGCGGTGCTGGCCACCACGGGCAACCCGGAGGGCCACCTGGTCCTCCGCGGTGGCAGCAAACCGAACCACGATCACGACTCGGTGCAGAAGGCGGCCGCGCTGCTGAAGAAATCCGACTCGCTGCCGGTGGTGCTGGTCGACTGCAGCCATGGCAACAGCGGCAAGAAGCACGACCAGCAGCCGCGCGTCGCCGCCGATGTCGCGACGCAGGTGACGGCGGGCGAGCGCGCCATCATCGGCTTCATGCTCGAGAGCAACCTCGTCGCCGGCAGCCAGCCGCCCGGGCCGAGGGACAAGCTGGTTTACGGCCAGAGCATCACCGATGCGTGCCTCTCGTTCGACGAGACCGTCCCCCTGCTGGAGCAACTCGCGCAGGCCGCGGCCGCCCGCCGGGCGGCAAGCAGGAAGTAACAGGAAATAAGTAACAAGCGGCGCTCCCCATTCCTGTTACTTGCTCCTTGTTACCTGTTACTTCTCTTCCCCATGCGGGTCCTGATCGCCTTCGACAAGTTCAAGGACGCGCTCTCCGCCGGCGAAGCGTGTACCGTAGCCGCCGCGGCCATCCGCGCAAAGCATCCTCACTGGCAACTCGACCTCTGCCCGCTCACCGACGGCGGCGAAGGTTTCTGCGAAACGCTGACGTCCGCCGCGCACGGTCGGATCGAGACCGTGGCGGTCAGCGGACCGCGCGGCGGCCAGGTCCGGGCGCCAGTGGGCTTCGTTGACCGGAAGAACATTCCCGCCGCCGCCGCCCGGCGCATACCCGTCGGCGAGCGGATCGCGATCGTCGACCTGCCCTCCGCCAGCGGCATCGAGCTCCTGCCCCCGGCGGAGCGCAATCCATGGGTAACAACGACCTTCGGCACCGGCGAGCTGCTGCGTCACGCCGCCGCAAGCCGGGCGGACGCCATTTTGCTCGGCGTGGGCGGCAGCGCGACAAACGATCTCGGACTCGGCGCGCTCGCCGCGCTCGGCCTGCACTGCGATCGCACCGGCGGGACGCCCCTGCTTCCGCCCGTCCCCGGGAGGTGGACGGAAATCACGCAACTGTCGGGAGACGTGGAATTGCCGCCGGTGTACATTGCCTGCGACGTCACCAATCCCCTCCTCGGACCCCGTGGCGCCACGGTGACTTTCGGCCCGCAAAAAGGCCTCGCCGCGGGCGACGTGCGGCGCCTCGAGAGCCAGGTGGCGCGCATGGCCCTGATGCTCTGCCACCATTTCAACAAGCCGGACTCGCTGATGGATGCCGCGGGCACCGGCGCGGCCGGCGGGATTGCGTTCGGGCTGATGACCGCCTGCGACGCCAAGCTCGTGCCCGGCTTCGACCTGGTTTCCGACTGGCTCGATCTCCCCGCGCGGATCGCGGCCGCCGACGTCGTCATCACGGGGGAAGGTCGGTTCGATGCCACGTCGCTCGGCGGCAAGGGCCCGGGGAGCCTGTTCGCCGGGGCGCGCCGGCTCGGCAAACGCGCCCTGGTCTTCACCGGCAGCCTCGGCGTGGAGCCCGACGAAGGCCTCCACGCCATCACCCCGGCCGGGCTGCCGCTCGCGGCGGCGCTGCCGCGCACCGCCGAGTTCCTCGCGGCGGCGATTTCCCGGAACCTTTGATGCCCCGCGGGCCGCGAATCTCCTCGCCATGCGCTCCGGCCGTTTTCACTAATTTCGGCGCATGTCCCGCCGGACCCTCGTGAAATTATCCCTCGGTGCCACCCTGGCCGGTGTCCTCGCCCTGGCGCTGGGCTGCGCCACCAAGCCGACGAAGGCGGCCGAGGTGAAGCCCGCGCCGGTCGTGCAGCCGGCGCCGACACCGCCACCGGAGAAGCTGCCGCCGGTCATGCTCGGCATCGATGTGCTCGAGGCCGAGAGGTTCGCGCCCATCGCCGGACGGAAGATCGGCCTCCTCACCCACCCCGCCGGCGTCAACCGCCGCGGTGAAAGCACCGTCGACGTCCTGCGCCGCGCGCCGAACGTCAAGCTCGTCGCGCTTTTCGCCCCGGAACACGGCATCGAGGGCACGATCAAGGCGGGCGAGAATTTCAACAACACGATCGACCCGCGCACGGGGCTGCCGGTCTATGCGCTTTACGGGCAAAGCCTCGAGAAGGCCAAGGGCATGGTGAAGGGCCTCGATGCGCTGGTCGTCGATTTGCAGGACATCGGCGTCCGGTCGTACACCTTCAACGTGATCATGCGCTACGCGATGGAGGCGTGCTTCGAGAACGGCGTGGAGGTCATAGTGCTCGACCGGCCGAATCCGCTCGGCGGACTCAAGGTCGACGGCCCGCCGCTCGACCCGGAAAACTGGAGCGGCGTCGGCGCGTACCCGCGGATGCCCTATGTGCACGGGCTCACGATCGGCGAGATTGCGCTGATGGCCAAGTACGGCTCGCGCGCCCTGGTCACCCTGCCCGTCAGCTCCGGCATGGCGCTGAGCGATGCGGTCCGCGCCAAGGGCAAGCTCACCGTCATCCCGATGCGCGGCTGGACCCGCGCCATGCGCTGGCCCGAGACCGAGCTGAAATGGGTGCCCACGTCGCCGAATATCCCAACCTTCGACGCCGTCGTCGGCTATGCCATGGTCGGCCTCGGGACGCTGAACAGCGGCTGGGCCTGGGGCATCGGGCATGAGTATCATTTTCGGGCAATCAGTTTTCCCAAGAAGACGCCCGACGAGATCGTCAAGGCGATGGACGCGTACAAGATTCCCGGTATCGCGTTCGTGAAACGCAACGGCGTCGACGTGCAGGGGAAGCCCGTGACTGGCGTCTACGTCGAGGTCACCGACTGGAACGCCTGGCACCCGACCGAGCTGTCCTTCTACCTGCACAAGCAGGCGGCGCGCTGGTCGCGGCTGAATCCCTTCGCCGTGCTGACCAGCAACGAACAGCGCACCTTCAAGATCCACGTCGGCTCCAACGCGTGGTTTGCCGCCCTCGCGCGCGAGGGCGGCGGCATCAATGTCGCCTCGTTCCTCGCGAACTGGGCGGCCCGGGCGGACGTCTACCGCGCGGAAACGAAGAAGTTCTGGCTGTACCAGTGACGCGTCACTTGGCGCCGGCCTTGGCCGCGCTGTTCCTCGCCACCCAGGCGTCGTATTCGGCGCGCGGCATGAACCGCAGCGAGGCGGAATTGATGCAATAGCGCAGGCCGGTCGGGGCGGGGCCGTCGTCGAATACGTGCCCCAGGTGCGCCCCGTCGACGGCGCTGTGCACTTCCGTGCGGATCATGCCGTAGCTCACGTCGCGTTCCTCGGCGACGAAGGCGGGCTCGATCGGCTTGGTGAAGCTCGGCCAGCCCGTGCCGGAATCGAACTTGTCGCGGCTGTCGAACAGCGGCGTGTCGCTGCACACGGAGAAGTAGACGCCGTCCTCGTGGTTGTCCCAATAGGCGTTGTGGAACGGCGGCTCGGTGCCCTGCTGGCGGGCGACGCGGTATTGCTCGGGCGTCAGCAGCGCGCGCCATTCGGCGTCGGTGTGCTGCACCGCGGTCTTGGCCATGTCGATGACGACGTTGGACGGCAGGCCGCAGGCGGATTTCTCACCATCAATCGCGCAGGCGGGACCAGCAGAGGGGGAATTCTTTTTCATGGGAGTGTCGGCGGCGCGCAGCAGGACGCCCGCGATCGTCGCGGCGACCAGCAAGGTCAGCACCAGCAGGGTGGGTTTCTTCACACGGGAGAACATAGGCAGGGTTCGGCGGTTGGCAAACGGCGGCGGCGAGCCGCTCAACTCGTGGGAGCCGGCAGGGCCGCGCCCTATTCCCGGCCCTCGACGCGCGTGCGAACCCGCCCGTCGTGAAATTCGTTGACCAGCATCTGGCCCGGCGCAATCCCCCCGGCCCGCGCGATCGGCCGGCCGTCGGCGTCGCGCGCAATGACGAACCCGCGCTTCAGCACGGAGGCCGGGCTCGCCGACTCCAGGCGTTTCCACAGCGCGAGCAGGCGGTGCGATTCGAGTTGCACGCGCTTCGCCGGCGACGTCGCCGCCAGCCGGGCGCGCTGCCCGGCGAGCCGCTCGCGGCGATCCTGCACGCCCGCGCGCAGGGCGGCGGCCAGGCGGTTGGTGAAGTCGTCGAGCCGGAGCTGATATTGTTCGATGGCGGCGACGGGCGACAACAGGCGCAGGCGACTGCGGACATGGTCGAGGCGCTCGCCCGACCGGCGCAGCGCGGAGGCGGCGTGATCGAAGAGCGCCCCGCCGGCGCGCTCCAGGCGGTCGCGGCAGTCCAGGAAGCGGCTCGAGATCAGCTCCGCGGCGGCGCTGGGCGTTTCGGCGCGGACGGCCGCGGCAAAATCGCACAGGGTGTAATCGATCTCATGCCCGACGGCCGAGATCACCGGGAGGCGGCAGGCCGCGACGGCGCGCACCAGCGGTTCCTCGTTGAAGGCCCACAGGTCCTCGATGCTGCCGCCGCCCCGTCCGAGGACGAGCAATTCAAAAATGCCCAGCGCCTCCGCCGCCTGCAGGGCCGCGACCATCTCGGCGGCGGCGCCCTCGCCCTGCACCTTGGCCGGCAGGATCACGAGCCGTCCGGTCCAGCCCCGCCGTTGCAGGATGCGGATGAAGTCGCGCACGGCGGCGCCCGTCGGCGAGGTGATGAAGCCGATCGTGCGCGGCAAGGCGGGCAAGGCCGGCTTGCGCGCGGCATCGAACAGGCCCTCGGCCGCGAGACGCTGCTTCAATTGCTCGAACTCCTGGCGGAGCCGGCCGGCGCCGTGGTCGACCAGGGCCCGGACGACGAGTTGGTACTGGCCGCGCGCCTCGTAGACGCCGACCTCGCCGAACGCCAGCACCTGCAGGCCGTCGCGCAGCGCCACGGATTGCCGCACGGCGTCGCCGCGGAAGAGCACGCAGGCCAGCTGCGCGGCGGCATCCTTGAGCGTGAAGTAAACGTGCCCGCTGGCCTGGGCGCGCAGGTTGGAGACCTCGCCGCGCACCCAGCAGGGGGCGATGCCGCCCTCGAGCAACGCCTTCACGTCGCGGGTGAACTCCGTCACGCTGCGAATGCGGCCGCCGTCGTCGAGCGTCGGGTCAGGTTCGGTTTTTCCCATAGTGCCGCCGCACGAAATGAACGATGAGGGACAGGCCGATGAGCGCGCTCGCGCCCAGGATTGCGACCCGCGCCTTGCCATGCAGGATGGCGTCGCCGAAGATCACGCAGCCCGCCACCATGGGCATGATGGCGACCAGCGAGACCCACATGTAGGTGAAGAACCGCACGCGGGCCAGGCCGAGGATGTAACTCTGCAGAAAGAACGGCGGTCCTGGCGTGATGCGCAGAATCAGGGTCAGTTCGGCATGGTCGGCTTCCTTCAGCTCGGGCACCCGGTACTTTGTCCGGGTCACCAGCCGCTCCAGCCAGGGACGGAGCGCAGCGGCGGTCAGCCAATAGGTCAGCGCCATGTTCGCCGCGAGGGCGGCGGTGCAACAGAGCAGCACCGCCGGCATGCCCAGCTGCGCCGAAAAGGCCGAACCCGCGGTGAGGCTGAACAGCAGCACCGGGCAGCCGACCGCCGGCAGCAAGGCCATCGCGCCGAAAAATGCCAGTGGTCCGGCTTCGCGCAAGACGTCGATCCCCGCCTCGACCGAGCGCGCGAGGCTGTAATCATGGAGCCGGAACCACCACAGGCCGGCGCCGGCCGCGGCCAGGGCGAGGACGCACAACGCTGCGAGCTTGAAGGGCGACGGCCGGGAATCCACGCGGCCACGATGTCCGGGCGGCTTCGCCGCCGTCAAGGCCGTACGGGGCGGATCGGCTGGCCCTTGCGGCCGTCTGCCCCGGCGTGCGCCCCCCGGCTGCAACGACGAAATAGGCTTTCCTCGCCGGGTGCCGGCCCTAGCGTGACCGGGCGCGCGTGAAGCTGTCTGTCGTCATACCCTGTTACAACGAGCGGACCACCATCCGCGCGATCGTCGACGCGGTGCGCGCCTCGCCCGTGGTGGACAAGGAGATCATCGTGGTCGACGACTGCTCGCAGGACGGCACGCGCGACATCCTGCGAACCGAAATCGAGCCGCTGGTGACCCGGGTCATCTACCACGAGCGCAACCAGGGCAAGGGCGCGGCGCTCCGCACCGGCTTCGCCGCCGCGACGGGCGATGCGGTCCTCGTCCAGGACGCCGACCTGGAATACGATCCCCAGGAATATCCGCGCCTGCTGCGGCCGATTGTCGACAACAAGGCCGACGTCGTCTTTGGCTCGCGCTTCATGGGCGCCGAGGCGCACCGCGTGGTCTATTTCTGGCACATGGTGGGCAACCGCTTCCTCACCCTGCTTTCCAACATGTGCACCAATCTCAACCTCACGGACATGGAGACCTGCTACAAGGTGTTCCGCCGCGAGGTGCTCGCGCAGATCCGGATCGAAGAGAACCGGTTTGGCTTCGAGCCCGAGATCACCGCCAAGGTCGCCGCGTTGAAGGAGTGCCGGATCTACGAGGTCGGCATCTCCTACTACGGCCGCACCTATGCGGAAGGAAAGAAGATCGGCTGGCGCGACGGTTTCCGCGCCATCTACGCCATCGTGAAGTACAACCTGGTGCGATGAGGCGCGGTCATGCGGTCAAGCAGGCGCAGCGGGACCTTCGTCGCCTTGCATGGTTCGGGCGGAGCCTCCCGGCGGATGACGACCGAAGCCCGGTTCGATGGTGGTCGCGAGTGCGGCACGCGCCCCTGGATCAAGGCCGATCCGTGTCCGGCGCGGGATCGGAACCGTTCCCGCTGACGCCGCGCTAGCGCGATGCCCTGGGAATCCGTTCGCGACTGGCTCCTGTTCGTCATCGCGGTGTGCGGGGGCGGGATGGCGCTCGCGCCCGCGCCGCGCGACGATCTGACCCCGGCCGAGGCGTGGTGCACGGGTGTCGCGTTTGCCGTGGGCCTGCTCGGCGGCGCGGTCTTCGCCGTTTATTTGTCCGGGGTCGGACTCGGATGGATCGGCGGCGGCTATGTTGTCCTCGCCGGAGCGGCCCTGGTGCGGCGCGGCAGCGTCGCGGCGCTTTGCCGTGATGCCACGGTACGCGAGCTGCTTTCCACCTGGGCGCTGACGAGCGTGGTCCTCTTGGTCCTGGTCGCGACGGTCGCGAGCTATTCGGGCGGAGCGTGGATGATCGATTGGGAGGAACATTACCGGCGGGCGCGGTTGTTTCTCCACCTGCAATCCGAGGATGCGGAATTCCGCCGGTTCTTTCCCTTCACGGCCCGGCCGCCGCTCGCCAACCTGGCGGACGCAGCGTTGCTGTGGGTCACTGGCGCCGCATTTGCCCGGCATCAGGTGCAGATGCTCCTGCTGAACTCGCTGGCGTTCCTGCCCGTGGCCTTGTTCGCCCGCCGGTTCGGCGGGGGCCGGGCCGCGATCGCCGCCACCGCGGCCGGCGTGCTGCTTCTGCCGCTTTTTCTCCAGAATGCGACCTATCCCTGGACCAAGCTCATCACCGCCTTCTTCGTCCTGGCCGGCCTGCACCTGTTGTGCGCCCGCGCGGAGACGCCGCGGCGCGTCGTGCTGGGGTTCGCGTTGCTGACGCTGGGCTCGCTCACGCACTATTCCGCCTGCGTTTGGCTGCTGGCGTTTGGCGGCGCCTGGCTGGGGAGCAATGGCGCACGCTGGCGGGAGCCGGCGTTTCGCCGGACCGTCGGCCTCGCCGCCGCCACCGCCGCCGCGCTCTTCCTCCCGTGGCTGGGTTACGGCATCATTCACTATGGCGTGGCCACCACGTTCCTCGCCAACTCGACGGTGACCGGTTTCGCCCGGATGGGCCTGGGGGAGAACCTCGCCGCCATCGGGCAGAAGTTGTGGTACACCTTTGTGCCGCCGGTGGGGAGAATCCGCGAACTCGCGGTGTTCGCCCAGACCAATCCGTGGACCCGGTTCCACGATGCGGCCTTCACCTTCTACCAAACCAATCTCGTCTTTGCCTTCGGCACGCCGACGCTGGCGCTGCTGGCCACCATGTGGGCCCGCCGGGACTGGCGGCCGCAAGTACCGCACGGGCGTCTCTGGCTCTGGGCCATTCCCGCCGTGGTTGTTCTCGGGATCGCGGTCCACGGAACGGTCGAGGTGCTCGGGGTAGCCCACATCTGCCTGCAACCGCTGGTGCTGCTCGGTCTCGCGCTCGCCGCCTCGCGACTGCCGCGGGTGCTCGCCGACGGCGACGCTCGCAGCCTGCGGGTCCTGTTGGCGGCGCTGGCGGCGGTCGACTTCGCCCTCGGCATTGCCCTGCACTACGCCGGCTGCGCCTTGCAGCTGGGGCGCGGAGACGGCATGACGCTCGCCGCGTATGCCGCCGGCCTCGATCCGGTCGCCCAATTCAATCTCGACCGCAAGCTCGTCGGCGGGCAACCGTTCCTCGCCGACTTGCTGCCGGTGCCCTGGTGGGCCGCTCAGGCGGTTCTGCTCGCCATCGTCGTGCTGCAGCTCGCGCGGGCACGCCGCCTGGCCACGGCGCAGTCGGAAAGCTGACAGTTTTTTGTTTTCGCCACGGCCGCCCGGGCCGTCTTGACTTCCGCGGATTCATGAGCCTGCCCGCCGTCACGGTCGTCATCCCGATTTTCAACGAGGAGCCGGTCCTGCCGGAACTGCTGGCGCGCCTGACGGCGGTGTTCGACGGGCAGCGTGGCGTGACCTGGTCCGCCTTGTTCGTCGACGACGGCAGCCGCGACCGTTCGGTCGAGCTGATCCGGGCCCAGGCGGCAAAGGACCCGCGCTTCACCCTGATCGAATTCAGCCGGAATTTCGGCTTCCAAGCCGCCATCACCGCCGGCCTGGTGCACGCGACCGGTGAGGCCGTCGTAACGATGGACGCCGACCTGCAGGACCCGCCGGAGTGCATCCCCGAACTCGTCGCGAAGTGGCGTGAGGGCGCCGAGGTTGTGCGCGCCGTGCGCCGCTCGCGCCAGGAGACCGGGCTGCGCCGGCTCGGCATGAACCTGTTCCATGCCTGCTTCAGCCGTGTGTCCGATTTCCCGATCGCGTCGAACGCCGGCACCTTCGGCCTGATGGATCGCGTCGCGGTCGACGCCGTGAAGCGCCTCCCGGAGCGCAATCGCTACTTCCCCGGCCTGCGAGCATGGGTGGGTTTCCGCACCGCTGACATCGTCTACGATCGGCAGGAACGCGCGGCGGGCAAACCGCAGCAGACCCTGCTCCGGCTGGCCCGCTATGCTTTCGACGGCGTGTTCAGTTTTTCCTACCTGCCGTTGCGGATGCTGACCTACATCGGCGGATTCGTGAGCGGCATCGGCTTCGTGTTGGGAACCTTTTTCGTCGTCCGTCGCCTGCTTGGCATCGAAATCGCGCAGACCGGTTTCACGACGCTCGTCACCCTCGTGCTCTTCCTCGGTGGCGTCCAGTTGATCGGCATCGGCGTGCTCGGCGAATACCTCGCGCGCGTCTACGACGAGGTGAAACAGCGGCCGACGTATCTCGTCAAACACAAGACCGGCCTTGGCTAGGCGGCTCGGCATTCTCTCCCTGTGGCTCGCCGGCGCCGCGCTGGCCCTGGTCGCCTACTGGCTGCTGTTCACGGTGTTCATGGCGTATGACGACGAGGGCTATGTCCTCATCTCGCTTCGCAATTACTCCGCGCATGGCGGGCTCTATGCGCAGGTCTACAGCCAGTACGGACCGTTCTTCTATGTCCTGCACGACCTCGGCCATCGCGTGCTGGGCTACGCCTTTACCAACACCAACGCCCGGCTGATCACGGTTCTATGCTGGTTGGGGTCGGCCGCCGCTTGCGCCGCCCTCGTATGGCGCCAGACCCGGTCGGTCGCGCTGGCGGGGTTCACCCTCGGCCTGTCCTTTTTCCACCTGTGGCTGATGGTGAGCGAGCCGGGGCACCCGGGTGGATTGATCGCGGTGCTTGTGGCGCTGGGCGCCTGGGCTGGCGCCGGGTGCATCGTCCGCTTGCGGCTGACCGCGCTGGCCGTGGTCACCGGATTGGTCACGGCGGCGCTGCTGCTGACCAAGATCAATGTCGGGATCTTCCTCCTCGCCGGCGCCGGCGCCTGGTTCGCCGTTAAGCTGGCGAATCCCCGCGAGGCGCGCCTGGCGTCCGCGGCGGCGGTCATTCTCCTGGCGGTCCTGCCCATCGCGCTGATGCACGCGAAGCTCGACGATGCCTGGGGCCGGGTGTTTTGCGGGCAGGCCGTGGTGGCGGCGGTCACCATGTTCGCCGTCGCCTGGCGCGAGCGCAGTCCGGCTACGACCTGGCGACAGGCCGGCTGGACGGCGGTGGCGGGCGCCGGATTGGGCGCGGCCGTGCTCGTTGCGGTCGTCGTCCGCGGCACGACGGCGCGCGAATTGCTCGAAGGCATCCTGCTCGGGCCGCTGCGTCACCCCGGCGTCTACAGCTTTGCGCCGGCGTGGAAGGCAGGCGCCACCATCGCCGGGATTGTCTCGCTGCTCCTGGCGGCCCGACGCTGGTGGCAGCCGGAGCGCGATGCCGTCTGGCTCATCCTGCTCCTCCGTCTGGGGCTGGTGCTGGCCTACGCGCTCGCCTGCCTCGAATGGACACCGTTCACCGCCCATAGCCTCACCATGTCGTACCTGGTGCCGCTCGCCTGGGTGTTCGCGGTCCGCCTGGCGCCGGCGGATCCGGCGGCCCCCCCGCGCGTCGCGACGTGGATCGGCCTGTTGCTGGTGCTCCAATACCTGCATGCGTATCCCGTGGCCGGCAGCCAGGTGGCCTGGGGCACGTTTCTTATTGTGCCGCTGATGGCGCTCGGCCTGCACGATGCCGGCCGGTTGCTCGCGGCGCGCGGCGCCTCACGCGCGCCCGCGGCGGTGGCGGTGGCCGCGCTCGCGTTGGCCGTTGGCGCGACCGGCCGGCTGGCGGTCATCGGCGAAGAACGCTATGCCGCGAGCGAGCCTCTGCGGCTCCACGGTGCGGCCGGCTTGCGGTTGCCGGAAGGGTTCGCCAGCGGGCTGCGCGTCCTCGCGCTGAACGCCACGGCCCACGGCGACATGTTGTTTTCGTTTCCCGGCATGTTCAGCTTCAACGCCTGGACGGGACTGCCGCCACCGACCCTGGCCGACACGACACATTGGTTCACGCTGTTGAACCCGGCCCAGCAGGCGGAGATCGCCGCCGCGCTCGACCGCGCCGGCCGGCCCGTCATCGTCGTCCAGCGGGGCCTCCTCGATTTCCTCGCCGCCAACGGCTTTTCGACCGCCAGCCCGCTCGAGAAGTATCTCCACGCTCACTTCGCCCCGGCGTTTGCACTGGAGCAATACGAGTTCTGGGTCCGGCGCGGGCGCGACATCGTGCCGCTGGGCACCGCCGAGGTGCAGCGCCTTGCCGCACCGGTTGCCGGCCTGCCGGCGGAGCGCCTGCAAGTCATCGCGGCCCTGCCGCCGGGGAGCACCGTCGCGCGCATCGAACTGGCCGCCCTCGACGAGCCCGTGCGCGTGATCCAGCGCTGGACGCCCGCCGACGCCCCGCTCGAGGCCGTCGGACTCGATCTGTCCGGACGCAGCCTGGTCACACTCGCCGCCGCCTGGGAACGGCCGCTGCCGCCCATCGCGCGCCTCAGCCTCGCGCTGCCGCGGATGCCCGACTTCGATCCGCGCCACGCGGTCGTCTATGTGCGCGATGCGCGCGGCACGCTGCTGGCCGAGGCGCGATTCACGAACTGATCCGTTTGCGCGCGACCAGCAGCAGGCTGACACCGAAGGGAAAGGGCACGCCGCGCCACAGGCCGGTCTGGACAAACACCCAGCGCAGCAGGCGGTTCAACCCTGCCGCCGGCACCATGTCCTCGACCCGGCTCGCCCCCCGGGGATTGAACCAGCGCTGGCAGCGTCGCACGAGCCAGACGCCGGGAAAGACGACGACGTTCGTGTAGTTGAGGTGCAGGATTTCCCAGGTGTCGGCGGGAAACAAGGCGCCCAGCCCTTTCCGCGTGTAGCGCCGGTGATGATGCAAGGCCACATCCCAGTAGCCCCACAGCGACATCATGGCGGGCACGGTCACGACGGCGATGCCGCCCGGGCGCAGGACACGCCGCAATTCCGCCGCCGCGCCCACGTCATTCGCGATGTGCTCGAGCACGTCGAGCGCCGTGACGACGTCGACCGAGGGCGTCGGGAAGGGGATCGAGGTCGCGGACCCTTCGATGATTTCCTCCGCCGAGAAGCGCGTGCGCAGGATCGCGAGCGATTCCGCATGGTCGTCGAGCACGCGCACCCGGCAAAGGGCGCGCATTTCCTCGGCGAACAGCCCGGTGCCGGCGCCGCAATCCAGCAGGACGGTCTCGCGACCGAGGACACCGGTGCGTTCGAGCCAGCGCCGGACGAGTTCCCGCTTGCCGGCGTAATACCAGTGCTCGCGCTCCACGCGCCCCAGGTTGGAGTATTCGTCGGTGTTCATGCAGCGGGAATCGGCCTCAGTGAGCCACGGGCCTCCGGTGGAGCAAGGCAATCCCACGGCCCGGAACCGGTGCGGGCTTGCTCCGCCGCGACCCCACAATCACGCTCGCCTCGGAAACCGCGTGGCGCCGTCTTCCCCAGCCTCCCCTCCCCCCCACCGACTCGTGCCGCTGCTGGCCGCACTGCTGCTAGCGCTTTTTTGGGGACAGGCGGTGTCGGCCTCGCGGCACTGGAGCCAGACCTCCGACGAACTGCCGCACCTCACTGCGGGCTACGCCTACGATCGGTTCGGCGATTACCGGATGCATTTCGAGAACGGGAATCTCCCGCAGCGCGTGCAGGGACTCGCGCCGCTCGCGCTCGGCGCGCGCTTCCCAATGGATGAGGCCCGCTGGCGAGTGTCCGATTACTGGCAGCTCGGGTGGGACTTCCTGTACGGCCTCAACAATCCCACCGACCGCATGCTGCTCGGCGCACGCGCGCTCAATGCGCTGTTCGGCGTCGGGCTCGGCGCCTTTGTCTTCTGTGTCGCCCGGCGCTGGTATGGCGATACCAGCGGGCTCGTCGCGCTGGGCTTCTATGTTTTTTATCCCGATTTCCTCGCGCACAGCGCGCTGGCCACCTCAGACATGGCGATCGCGTTGTGCCTCACGCTCGCCGCGTGGTGCTTCTGGCGGCACCTGGAGCGGCGCGACGTCGGCTCCGGCGCCCTGGCGGGCCTCTGCAGCGGCCTGGCGCTGGTCGCGAAGTTCAACGGGCTGCTCATCGCGCCGATCTATGCACTGCTGATCGCGATCGATGGCCTGTTGCGTGCCGGCCCGGGCGGGCGGTCCGCGCGCATCGGCCGCAACCTGGTGCTGGGCCTCGGCCAGGCGGCGGCGGCGGGGTTGGTCGTTTGGGCGTTTTATTCGTTCCGCTATGCGGCCCGTGCGCCGGACGCGCCGCCGCTCGACCGTTTCGCCTGGTCATGGGAGCAGATGATCCAGCTGGCGGGGGCCAAGGGCTCGCTGCTCGTCTTCGCGGCGCACTGGCACCTTCTGCCGCAGGCCTGGCTTTACGGCCTGGCCAACGTGCTCGCCGGCGAAGCCGCGCGGCCGGCCTTCTTTGCGGGCGAATACAGCCTGCACGGCTGGTGGCAGTTCTTCCCGACGCTGTTTTTCGTGAAGACGCCCGTGGGGATGCTCGCGGCGCTGGTGCTCGCGTTCGCGGCCGGCTGGATCCGCCTCCGGGCCGCGGCTCCCGGCACCACCCGCACGGCGTTCCTGCGGGCGGCACCGCTGGTGGTCCTCGCGCTGGTCGTGGCCGTCGCCGCGTTGACCAGCCATTTGAACATCGGGCACCGCCACATCCTGGCCTTTTATCCGCCGCTTTTCATCGCGCTCGGCGGGCTGGCCGCGCTCGGCCGCCGCTGGCAGCAGACCACGCTGGCACTCCTCGTCGCGACCGCGGTCGAATCCGTCGCGGCCCGGCCCGATTACCTCGCCTTTTTCAATGTCGCCTCGGGCGGCCCGGGTCGCGCGTACCGCCTCGTGGTGGACAGCTCGCTCGACTGGGGCCAGGCGCTGCCGGCGCTGCATGACTGGCTGGGCCAGCACCGGCAGGCGGGCGAGCCGGTTTACCTCTCCTATTTTGGCAGCGCGTGGCCGCCGCACTATGGCGTGAATCCGACCCACTTCCTGCCCGACACCAACATCGCCCGGCCGCCCGTTGCGACCCAGGCGTACGGGCCGGGGCTTTATTGCATCAGTGCCACCTCACTGGCGGAGGTCTACTCCAAGTATTGCGGCCCGTGGCGGCCGGAATGGGAGAAGCTTTATCGGAATGCGCCGCGCGATTCCGATGCCTTCGACCGCTTGCGTTTTGCCCGGCTCTGCAAATATCTCCAGCGGCGCCCGCCGGACGCGAACGCCGGCCATGCCATCCTGATTTTCCGTCTCGATGCCGCGGCGCTGCAGGCCGCACTCGACGGCCCCGTCAATGGCGGGTAGCCGCCCGGGGCCATGGACTTAGCACTCGACACCCGCCCCCGCCGCTCGCGAATCTTGACCCGATGAGCAGTTCCCCCACCCCCGTGCGGATCGGCGTGATCGGCTTCGGCCAATGGGGACCGAACCACGTGCGGAATTTTCAGATGATCGACGGCGCGGAGGTCGTGCGCGTGGGCGACTCGTCCGAAACGCGGCTGAAAGCCGCCCGCAAACTCTTTCGCGACGTCCAGTTCACGACCAGCGCGGCGGACATCACCCACGCGAAAGACGTCGACGCGGTCGTCATCGCGACGCCGACCGGAACCCATCACGCCCTGGTGAAAGCCGCGCTCGAAGCGGGCAAGGACGTGCTCTGCGAGAAGCCCCTGGCGCGCACCTCCGCCGAGTGCCGCGAACTGATGGAACTGGCGGCGAAGCACGGCCGCATCCTGATGGTCGGCCATGTCTTCCTCTACAACCCCGGCGTGCTGCACCTGAAGGTTGACCTCGACCGCGGCGAACTCGGACGGATCTACTATATGGACGCCGTCCGCACGAATCTGGGGCCGGTACGCACCGACGTCGGCGCCATCTTCGACCTGGCGAGCCACGACATCTCGATCTTCAATTTTCTCCTCGGCGCGTTGCCGCTCGAGGTTTCGGCCACGGGTAATTGCGTGCTGCAAAAGAACGTCGAGGACGTGGGCTTCCTCACGCTGCAGTATCCGGGCAACGTCGTCTGCCACGCGCACACCTCCTGGCTCAACCCGCGCAAGGTCCGGCAGCTCACCATCGTCGGCGACCACAAGATGGCGGTGTGGGACGACATGAACAACCTCGAGCCGATCCGGTATTACGACAAGGGCGTGACGGCCGACCACTATGCGTCGTTTGGCGAGTTCCACATGATCCTCCGCGACGGCCAGATCACGATCCCGAAGGTCAAGCTTTCCGAACCGCTCATGAAGCAGGACGCGGAATTCGTCGAGTGCGTCCGCAGCCGGCGGACGCCGGCCTCCGACGGGCGCATGGGCCTCGCGGTCGTCCTCGCCATGGAGGCGGCGCTCGCCTCGCTGGCCAACCGCGGCCAGGCCGTCAAAATTGTCGCGCCATGACGCCGGTGCCCGACTCGCCCCTCTACCGCGTCACGCCCGATGTCGTGCTCGGCGAGCGCGTGCGGCTGAACGCGTTCGTCAATCTCTATGGCTGTCGCATTGGCGACGACGCGATGATCGGAACCTTCGTCGAGATCCAGCGCGACGTCGACGTCGGCCCGCGTTGCCGGATCCAGAGCCACACCTTCATCTGCTCGGGCGTGACGCTCGAGGCCGATGTCTTCGTCGGCCACGGGGTGATGTTCATCAACGATCGCAATCCCCGCACGGCCACGGCGGGCACTGGCGCCTGGAAAATGGAGCGTGTCACGGTCAAACGCGGGGCGTCGATCGGCTCGGGCGCGCTGGTCTTCGGCGGCATCACCATCGGCGAGGGCGCGATGATCGGCGCGGGCGCGGTGGTGCTTAAGGACGTGCCGGCCGGCGCGACGGTGGCCGGCGTTCCCGCCCGGCTGGTCCGCCCGCGCGCATGAGTCCGACGCCGGTCGCGCTCAGCGTCGTCCTGCCCGCGTTCAACGAGGAGGCGCTGCTCGAGGGCGGCGTGCGCCAGCTCCACGGCGCGCTGGCGACGCTGGGGGTGCCCGCCCAGATCATCATCGTCAATGATGGCAGCCGCGACGGCACGGCCGCGATCGCCGACCGGCTCGCGGCCGGCCTGCCCGGGGTGGCCGCCGTGCACCAAGCCAACCAGGGCATCGGCGGCGCCTTCCGCACCGGGGTGCAGCGGGCCGTGGGCGACTACCTGATCCTGTGGCCGGCGGACATGCCCGCCGCGGCGGCGGACCTCGCGCCTTACACGAGTCAGTTTGGACGGGCCGACGTCATCGTCGGCGTCCGCCGATCCCGCCGCGGCTACAACCCGTTGATGCGTTTCAACGCCTGGCTTTATCCGAAGCTGGTTGCCCTGCTCTTCGGGCTGCGCCTGCGCGACGTCAACTGGATCCATGCCTACCGTCGCGAACTCTTCACCCGCGTCACCCTCACGCAGCGCGGCATCCCGATGCTGGTCGAGGCGCTGGTGCGCCTGCGCGACCTCGGCGCCACCTTCGTCGAGGTCGACGTCGACATGAAGCCGCGGCTCGGGGGCGTGGCCTCGGCCTCGCGCTTCAAGGTCATGTGGCGCACCTTGACGGGACTGTTCGCATTCTGGAGACTGTGGCGCGCCCAACGAAACGCCTGATCCCCATGCCCGGCTCCTTCAAAGTCCCCTTCCAGGATCTGCCGCGACAGACCGCGCAGCTCCGGCCGGAGCTCGACGCGGCCATCGATCGCGTGCTGCGCCACGGCCAGTTCATCCACGGGCCGGAGTGCGCGGAGTTCGAGGCCGCGTTCGCGGCGGCCACCGGCAGCCGGCATGCGGTCGGGCTCGGCTCCGGCACCGATGCGCTGCAATTCATCTGCCGGGGCCTCGGCATCGGCCCCGGCGACGAAGTCATCACCGTGGCCAACAGTTTCATCGCCTCCGCCGAGGCGGTGTCCCATGCCGGCGCCAAGCCGGTGCTCGTCGATTGCCGCCTCGAGGATTACCTGATCGACCCGGCCGCCATTGCGGCCGCCATCACGCCGCGAACGAAGGCCGTGATGCCGGTCCACCTGTACGGACAGCCGGCCAATATCGCCGCGATCGCGCCGCTCTGCGCGCAACACGGCCTGCACCTGATCGAGGATGCCGCGCAGGCCCACGGCGCCAAGCTGGCGGACGGGCGCTACTGCGGCACGCTCGGCGTCGCAGCGGGGTTCAGCTTTTATCCCGGGAAGAATCTCGGGGCGTTTGGCGATGGCGGGGCGGTCACGACCCAGGACGATGCCCTCGCCGCCAAGCTGCGCCTCCTGCGCAACTGGGGCTCCGTCGTCAAATACCAGCACGAGATCCCGGGCTACAACTCGCGCCTCGACACGCTGCAGGCCGCGATCCTGCACGTGAAGCTCGGGCACCTCGCCCGCTGGAACGACCAGCGCCAGCACGTGGCGGGCTGGTATCGCGAAAACCTGCGCGACTGCGCCGGCGTGGTGCTGCCGCGCGAGATGCCGTGGTGTGGTCGCCATGTTTATCACCTCTTCGTCGTGCGCTTCCCGCGCCATGACCGCGATGTCGTCGCGCAGAAACTCCTGGAACGCGGGGTGCAGACAGTCGTGCATTACCCGATTCCGATCCACCGCCAGAAGGCCTATGCCGGCCTCGGTTACGCGGCCGGGGCGTTTCCCTGTGCCGAGGAGGCGGCGCGCTCGATCCTGTCGCTGCCGATTTTCCCCGAGATGACGCGCGACCAGTGTGATTTCACCTGCGAGGTCGTGCGCGCCGCCCTGGCCTGAGCCGGGCACCCCGCGCATGACCCCTGCCGCCGACCGCCGAACTTCCTGGACGATCGCCGCCGGCGTGGCGGCCTTGCTGGCCCTGCATGCGGGACTCGCGCTCTGGGCGGTGTCCCGGGAAAGCGTCACGGCCGATGAGCTGCTCCACCTTACGGGTGGTTATTTCTACAACAAATATGGCGACTATCGCATCCAGCCCGAAAACGGCAACCTGCCGCAACGCGTCGCCGGCCTGCCGGCGTGGCTGATGGGCGCGCCCCCGCCGCCGCTGGCCGACAACATCTACTGGCGGACGTCTGATGGCTCGGTGGTGGGCCACCAATTCTTCTACGAGACGGGCCATGATCACTGGCCGATGCTGATGGCGGGCCGCGCGCTGATGACGCTGTTTTCCGTGGCCACCGGCGTGCTGGTCTTTTGCTGGTCGCGTCGGTTGTTCGGCACGCCCGCCGGCTTCCTCTCGCTCGCCTTCTATGCCCTCTGCCCGAATTTCCTCGCGCACGCTGCGCTCACGACTTCCGACGTGCCGGCGGTGTTCTTCCTGCTGGCGAGCCTCGGAGCCTTCTGGCGGCACCTGTCCGACCCGGGCTGGAGGAACGGCCTGCTGAGCGCCGCCCTGCTGGGCCTGGCCTGCGTGGCAAAATATTCGGCCGTGTTGCTGCCGCCCATGATGCTTGTGCTGCTCGTGTCGCGCGCCGCGCTCGACCCGGTCGGCCGGCGGCGGCGCTGGTGGCGGATCGGCGCCGTGACGACGCTCGGCCATGCCGCCGTGGCGGTCGCGATCATCTGGGCTTTCTATGGCTTCCGCTATTCCGGCTTCGCCCCCGGGGTTCCGCCCGCCGAACAATACACCGTCGTCTGGCAGGACGTATTGCCGTATATCGGCATCCATGGCCGGCTGGTGGAATTTTGCCGCGCGTGGCACCTGCTGCCGGAGGCGTTCCTGTACGGCTATGCGTGGGTGGTGCAGTCGGCGGCGGCGCGCGCCGCCTTCCTCGCCGGCCAGCATGGCATCTATGGCTGGGTGAGTTTTTTCCCGCTGGCGTTTCTCTGGAAAACGCCGGTGGCGGTGCTCGTGGCGCTCGCAGCCGGCCTGGTGGTGGCGGCGCGCCATCGACAGAAAGTCCGGCTGGCGGCCATCGCGCCGCTGGTCGTGCTTTTTGCCGGCTATTGGGCCATCTCGCTCGCCAGCAAGTTGAACATCGGCCACCGCCACATCCTGCCGACCTATCCCGTGCTCTTCATCCTCATCGGCGGGCTCGCGGCGCCGGGCGTGCTCGCCGGGCGCTGGCGGACGATCCTGCCGGTCCTGCTCGTGGCCGGGCAGCTCGCCGCGAATCTCGGCGCGGCCCCGCATTACCTCGCTTTTTTCAACGTGTTCGCCGGCGGACCGGCCAACGGTTACCGGCTCCTGGTCGACAGCTCGCTCGACTGGGGCCAGGATTTGCCGGGGCTGGCGGCGTGGCTGCGCACCCACAATTCCGGGCCGACGGCGCAACCGGTGTACCTTTCCTACTTCGGCTCCGGCGAGCCGGATTACTATCACATCGCGGCGACTAAGCTGCCCTTCGTGAACGGATTCAAGATCGAGCACCCGTGGTACGAGCCGGGGCCCGGCCTTTATTGCATCAGCGCCACGAATCTCCAGCAGGCCTATGGCACGACCGGCGGCGCCTGGAACCCCGAATACGAGAAGGAATACCAGACCCTGCGCGCGCGCGAACCCTACTTCCGTGAATTCTCACAGAACCCCGAGGTCCGCCGGGACCTGGAACGGGCGGGCACGGCGCGAGCCTTTCAGCGCAGCTGGCAGCGCTACGATGGGTTGCGCCTGGCGCGCCTGACGGCGTACCTCCGTGTGAAAAAACCGGTCTCGGTGATCGGGTATTCGATCTTCATCTACCAGCTGGATGCCGCCGAGGTGAACGCCGCCATGAACGGCCCGTATTCGCAGTGGCTGATGGCGATCGCCAACGCCAGCGCGCACTAGATAGTTTCATGGCGGAAGAGACGGCCGAGGAGCCGCCGGGAAAATTCTGAAGGCCGCCGCGCCGGAAAAGCATTCGGCGGCGGCCGGTGGCCGGCCGGCCGGATCCACCGCAGGATCAGGCCGTCGCACGATCGGCCGCCCATTCCTTGCCGATCGCGATGGCGGCATCGAGCAGCCAACCGGCCAGCAGCATCATGAGCAACCAGTGGAGCGGCTGGGTGCACAGGCGCCACACGAGTTGAAGTTCCTGCCGACCGGCGGGGCTGAGGGGTGGGAACAGCAGATTGACCGTCAGGGCCAGCAATCCATCCGACCAGATGCAGAGGAACACCAGGACGCAGCCGAGTCGCACGGTCCAATTTCGCCGCCGCGGCGCCGGGACCGAGGCCTGCTGCCACAGCCACTGCGCCATCCACAGGCCAAAGATCCAGCGATATGCGTAATTAATGCCGGCCGCGAAACACGCCACCAGCACTATTGTCCCCAGGGCGGCCAGCAGGCGCCCGGGCGGGGAGCCCTCGGTCGCGAGGCCGGTGGTGAACCGCCCGACGACAAAAAGAACCGCCATCGTTACGATCAGGACGAGGCCCAGCCAAAACGAACCCGGACCGGCCCAGCCCAAATCCCGCCACAACAACGGGGCTCCCATCGTGTGCAAAGTGGACGGAAGCGAGAATTGGCCCCGGCTAAGTTGGGGCCAGACGCTCGCAAGCGTGAGCGCCACCGCGAGCGAGGCCCCCAGGAACATGGCGGGCATCCGCCGCACCGGCTTGGTCCAGAGAAAGGCGCCGGCCGCCACGGCGGGATAAAACTTGAGGCCGGTCGCCAGCACCAGGGCCGCCAGTGCCAGAATCCGGCGCACCCAGGTCGTACCCGCAGCCGCCACACCGCACACCGCCAGGAGCGTGAAGATCACCAGGTCGTTGTTCGCCCGATACACCGCGAGCAACACGGGCGGGGAAAGCAGCAGGAGGGCGAACCAGCCGGTTTCGCGAAAATTGCGCGGCCGCATTGTGCGCCACGCGGCGAGTCCGAACGCGCCCACCCAGCTCGTGCCCACGAGGAAATTGGATTCACGGGTCACGGCGAGCCAGCGGAGGGCAAACCACCAGTCCGAGTATTTGTGATCCCGCCCCAGGGCATCGAGTGGATTGGGCGCGGTGGGGTCCAGGCCGGCCCGCAACGCATCCACGGCGGCCAGCACCGCATAGGAGTCGAGATACCAGGGTCCGTAGTTGCCGATGCCAAACAGCTCCAGCAGGCGCGGCCAGAGCATACACAGCATCCATCCCGCCAGCACCAGGATCGCCAGCAGGCTTCCCGGGCTCAACAGGCTGGGTTTGGCCGGGGCCGGCGGTAGAGGTTTCATGACGGAGAAGATCGATGGCGGAACTCACGCCCGGCGGTCAGCAGCATGCCCAGCAGCGAACCCGCCAGCAGGGCCATCGCCGCCCAGACGACCGGCTGGGTGCAGAAACGCCAGATCATCTGGTAGTACTTCAGGCGCGACACGAGCATCGGGCCGACCATCGTATTGGCGGCAACACAGTAGATTCCGTCCAGCCACAGCACCAGCAGCAGCAGGCACACTAGCACCCGGGCAGGAACCGTCGCTCTCCTTTCCCACAGCCAGGGCAGCAGGAAGATCACGAAGATGAGCCGGTAGGCAAAACTGACGCCCGTCACGAAGCAGCCGGCAAGGAGCAGCGCGCCCGAGGCGAAGGCCAGGCGACGGTCGAGTGATGCCGGCGGCCCGTCGAGATTCACCGACCATCCGCGCCCGTGACAGAAAACCGCGGCGAGCGCCAGCAGCACGCCGCCCGTCAAGAGCGCGCCCGGTCCGGTCCAACCCAGGTCGCGAAACACGATGGGGGCGCCGAAGGTGTAGGCATTGATCGGCGTGAGGATCGTCGCGTGCTGCAGGTCCGACCACAGGCTGGCCAGCAGCGCGACGCCGGCGACGATCAATCCGCATGTCGCAGCCAGCATCCGCTGCCGCGGCCGGAGCAGCAGCAGCGCCGGAGCAACCGCGATGGGATAGAACTTCAGGCCGGTCGCCAACAAGGTCATCAGGGCAAACCAGGCGATCCGCGGCCACGCCGAGTCGCGCAAGGGCAGCAGTCCGGCGGTGAGCAGGATGAAGATGACGAGGTCGTTGTTCGCCCGGTCGATTGCCAGCAGCACCGCGGGCGAGAGCAGCACCGCCGCGCCGAGCAGAAGGGCCCGCAGGCCGGGTGGACGCAGCAACAGAAGGCCGGCGGCGAGGAACAATGCGACCCAGCTGCCGCCGAGCAGGAAGTTGTCCTGCCGGGTCAGGCCGAGGTCACCGAGGTGGAACCACCAGCTTGAATACGAGTGAGCGCGATTGTAGATATCCAGCGGATTGGACCCGAAGGGGTCGATGCCCGCCCGCACGGCATCGCTGGCCGCAAGCACCGCGTAGGAATCGATGAACCAAGGGTCGTGGTTCACGATGCCAAGCCGCCGGCCGACGACCGGCAGCAGCGCAAACGCGCTCCAGCCCGCCAGCACGACCGCCAGCAGCAACCAAGCCGGTGATGGGAGACGGCGCGTCATGGCTCGGGCTGGGTCATGGCCTGTTCCTTCCCAACATCTGTTGCCACACCGGCCGCGCCAGCATCACGCCCAGCCCCAGCACCACGGTGATCCAGCCCCAACTGAGCAGGCCGTAGATCAACTGCCGGAACGCCACGGCGGTGGAGATGGTGATGGTGATGACGCGAAGATTCAGGGCCAGGCAGATGATGCCGTCCAGCCACAGCAAGAGCGGGAGCCCGCCCAAGGCCAGCGCGGAAAGACGGCGCGCAAGGCCAGGAGGGGCTTGGCGCCGGATCGCGCTGAGCAGCGGCAACATGAGGACACAGATCGAGAGCCGGTAGCTGTAGCTGATGCCGGCGAAGAAGCAGCCGGTCAGGACGGCGGTTCCAAGGGCAAACGTCACGACCGCCTGCTCCTCCAGGCCGGCGGGCGGCGGCGGGGCGGACCGCCACCAAAACACGACGAGGGCCACTGCGGCCAGTGGCGGCAGCGCCGCCGGCATTCCGGTAATTTCAGGCGGGAGGATCTGCCGGGCGCCAAAAATATAGAAGTGATAGGGAATGGCCACGAGGCGTTGAGCGCGCAGGATGTCATCCTTGAGCGTCCAGGCGAGCAACCCGGCGAGCACTGCCATGGCCCCAAGCATCAGCCAAGTCTCACGGCGGGATCGACGGGTGAGCGGCAAGGCCGCGGCCGCCGCGATGGGATAGAATTTCAGCCCCGCCAGGAACGAGATCCATACCGGCACCAGGGCTCGGAGCCACCGCCGGTCGCGGGTGAGCAGCCAGCCGGCAAGGATCAGCCCGGCGATGATCGGCAGGTCGACGTTGGCCCGGTTGAAACCCAGCAAGACGGGTGGCGAGCAAACCACCAGCCAGCCATAGAGCGCCTCGCGGAAATTGACCGGGCGCAGCAACAGGAAGACCGCACCGAGGAACGCCGCCCCGCAGACCAGTCCCAGCCAACGGGTGTCGGCGGCGCGCAGGCCGAGATCATGCAGATGATACCACCAGTCGGAATACCACATTAACGTCCCCAAGCCGGCCGCATGGGCGTCACTGTTCACCAGCAGCGTGCGAAGATCAGCGAACCAGGCGCCATTGAGGATCGGGATTCCCCATGGCTCCATCACCGCGGGCCGGAGCCCAACCAGGATGTAGAGACTTACCGTGGCGACGATAAACCCCACGCGGGCCGCGCCGGCAGAGACCGGCGGCCTGGGATCCGCGGAGGCCGGTTGCTGAATCGGGCCGGTCATTGCACGGCCGCGGCGCGGACCGGTTTGGCGGACGGCAACGTGACCGACACCAGCCGGCTGATGCGGGTGAGCTTCGTGCCGAAACGTCGTTCGGCCAGCGGCTCGATCACGAAGCCCTTGGGTAACTTGTCGTCCGGGACCAGTTGGTGGTCGCCATCGGGCGTGGACGGGCGGAACGACTGCGTCACGAGGATCTCGGTGAAGGTGTCGTCGTCGAGCTGGTCCTTCACGCGATCGGCCACGATCCCCGCGCGTCCCACCAGGATCGATGGTGTCTTCAACAGGAGCCAGGGCAGGGTCGACTTGTTGGTGATGACGAGCCGCTGGCCCGGACCGCGGCCGGCGACGAAGCGGCGCTCCCATTCGATTTCGTCGATCCCCGTGTGGGAGTAGAGCGGCAGGGCATAGTGGCTGGCCCCGAGGACGCAGGCGAGCAGCGCCAATCCGGTCAGGACCCGCGGCACCGCCGGCCAGCGGCGTCCCACCATGGCGCCGGCGGCGACGACGGCAAAGGTCAGGACGAGGTACAAAGGCAGGCAGAAGCGCGAGGCCATCGGGTCGTTGAAGCTCGACCAATAATAAAACATCACGAGCACGGTGTTGGCGATGGCGCCCAAGCCGAGCAGGCCCAAGGCGACCGGCTCGCCCCCGGCTTCGCGGAGCGCCGGGCGCCGGCGCCCCAGATGCCAGGCGAGCCAGCCGAGCGCCAGCAGGCCCAGCACGGTCAACGTGAATGAGTTGGCATAACTCTGCGAAGTGCTGAACAGGAACTCCCGCGCCCCGGCCAGGTTCTTGGGCAGATATTCCGCGCTGAAGCGCGACTCCTGGTTCTCCTTGAGTTCCCACAGCCAACGGGTGTTGTTCAGCACCTTGTTCTGGAGGGCAAACGGGATGAACAGGAGCGGGGCCAGCACGGTGGTCCAGGACATGACAATATGCCCCCGTTTCCACCACCCGAGGAATATGATCAACGCCGCGGGCCCGACATAGACGGCCGATTCGTAGCGCGACTGGGCCAGCAGCACCGTGCCCAACACCAGGGCGGTGAGACGCGTCTCGTCGGGCTGGCGCAGGTAGGCTCCGCCCAGCGCCGCGACCACGAGAATCATGCAGAAGTTGAGCAGTTCCATGCCTGAGCCGGTGGCGTTTTGCCCGAGCAGGGGCAGTGAACCGAGCAACAGCACCGCGAGATAACCGCCCCAGGAGCGCGCCATCCGCCGGCCGAGGTAATAGGCCAGCCCAAGCGTGACCGGATAGAGCGCGGCATTGAGGACATAAGCGTTGAGCGGGCGGTAGCCGGTCAAGTCGTGGACCAGCGAGATCAGGAACGGGTAGAAGTTGGGCCGCTTGTCCAGGTAGTTGTCGAGCGACAGGAACGAGCCCAGGATGTCGTAGCCCCGCACCATCGTCGCGGTGTCGCGGAAGAAATGCATGTTGAAGGCCGTGGACTGCAGCACGAACTCGTCGTAGAGGACCTTGCTGCGGAAGGGCTCGGCGGTGATCGCCATCAGGGAAAACACCCCGATGACCGCGCCGGCCCCGAGGAGTTCGCGCCCATCCGGCGCCGCCCCCGGCAGCCGCCGTTGCCACAGGCACCAGAGCGCCCATACCCAAAGCACAAACGTCAGCAGCATCACATAGTAGCCATAGAGCTTGACCAGCATGCCGGCCGTTTCGACGTCGAGGCCGATGAAGCCGAAATAAATGGCCGCGACGCCGGCGAGCCCCAGCAAGGCTAGGCGGAACTCCGGCCGCGACAGGAAGCCGGCGACCGGCCGCGGAGCCGGCGATGGCGCGGGCCTGGCCGGTTCGTCGTTCAAGGCAGCCTCTTGATGAAGCGCTCGAGGAACTGTTCGCGGACCTTGTCCTGCTCCGCCGGGCTCATGCCCTCCAGCGGCCTGGGCCGGTAGGCCGGCAAGGCCGTCGGGCCCTCCCGCACCGACAGCACCCGGCTGATGCGGCTCACCCGGAGCGGCGTGAACCGGCGCTCCCACACCGGTTCAAGCTGGTAGTCGGGGCCGAGGTCGTCCTCCTGCGGCAGTGACAGGCGGCCGGTCTCCGGATCCACGTCGTAGCGCTGGAAGACATAGATCGCGGTGAAGGTGTGGTTTCGGAGATGGTAGACGATGTTCTCCTTGTGCTCGAGCGCCTGCAGGACGGGCGTGGCCGAAACCATGTGCGTGATCCAGATGATCGAGTTGTTGTCGATCACGAGGTAGTCGCGCTCCGGGTGGGTGGCGATGAACTCCCGCCGCCAGTCCATCTCGCGATCCACATAGTACTGCAGGGCATAAGCGTGCCGCGCCATGGCCGGCAGCGAGTGCGCGAAGAAGCCCACCCCGGTGATGATCGCCAGGACCGGCCAGATGCGGCCGCGCCAGTTGATCTCGGTCGCGACAGTCACGGTCGCGATGACCAGGAGCAGGTTCAACGGCAGGCTGAGACGCCGGATGACCGGATCGTCGAACTTGCCCCAAAAATAGCAGAGCATGAGGAGGGTGTGGGCGGCGAACCCCAGGGAAAAGAGCGCGAGCACGGCCCGCGCGGGCGACGCCGTTCGCAGGCGCAGAAGCGTCTTGACCGCCCACAAGACGAAGAACGGCAGCGCGATGAACCCGAGCACCGACAACACCAGCGAGTTCGACTGCTCGCCATTGGCGTTGAAGAAGAAGTTCAGGTCATGGGCGATGTTGTCCGGGATGAAGGAGAGCGAGAATGGCTGCTTGTAGCCCGGCTGGCTGGCCATCTCCCAGGCCGACTGCCGGAGTGTGAAGACCTTGTTGTGAAGGGCGTAGGGCAGGAGCATCAGGGGCATGCCGATGAGGAAGGCCGGCACCGTCATTTTCCGCTCGGTCCACCAGACCCAGGCCACGGTGAGGGCAAACGGCAGCAGGAACAGGACCGACTCATATCGCGTCATGCAGAGGAGCACGCACGACATGGCGAAGGCCGACAACGAGTCGGCGTCCCTTCTTTCCGCATACCTCATCCCGAGCAACAGTGAGCTGAGGATCATGACCAGGTTCAACAGCTCAAACCCGCCCCCGGTCGCATTCTGCGCCAGCAGAGGAAGGCTGGTCAGCAGCAGCACCGCCATCGCTCCGGCTCCCCGGCCCCCGATCCGATACCCGGTCAGGTAGGCCAGGGTCAGGAACACGAAATCCAAAGCCGTGTTCAAGGCGAAGACGTTTTCCGGTCGATAGCCGGTGACATCGTGGAGCACCGAAACGAGGAACGGCTGGAGCAGGGGCCGCTTGTCCAGTTGGCCCGCCAACAGTTGGAACACTCCCTGGATGTCGTTACCGCGATGCGGGACCAGCGCGGTCTTGTCCAAATGCATGCTCATCGACGTGCCCAGGAGCATGATCTCATCCATCAGGATCTTGAATCCGTAGGTCTCGTGGACCAGCAGCAGCAAACCACATCCCAGGATCAAGGCCGCCGGCCAGAGCGGTTTGTGCCGCCAGTCGAAAATGCCCGGGCCGCGGGAGCGCCAGCCCCGGAAAAGGCTCCAGCCAAACAAGACGGTGAGAACCAGCATGGCCCAATAGCCCCCGTAAATAACCACTCGGAGCGATTGTTCGGGCGTAAAAGTCCAGAATCCGAGCACCAAGGCCAAGCCGGCGCAAAGCAGAAGCAGAACGAAACGACGATCCATGGTTCAGGTGGGCACGCCAGCCGGAGTGGCTCAGCGCAAAAATGATGGAGCGCCCGGGTTCAAAACAAAAGCTCTGTTTCGATCCGGCGCGGCCGCGGCACAATCAGACTCGCCCGATCAGCGGGACGACGGCGCCGAGCAACTCCGACCCGGCAATCGTCCACGATGTATACGCTTGGGGGCGCTGGCGGGCGCGGTGATCTGGACCGGCCCAAAAAAAGCCGCCACCCGAAGGTGGCGGCGAAGAGTCTTGCGATGCGTTCCAACCCGCCCTTACGGCGAATAGGTAACCGTGCGCACGCCGGCGATGCCGCCGATCGTGATCGTCACGCCCTGCGTGAGGGTCGCCGGATAGGTCTCGGAAGCGACCGTGTTGACCACCTTCACGTAGTTCGTCGCGCCGACGAGATTCGTCGAGGAGACGCTCGAGACACCGTTTTCCAGGTAGTACTGGTCAGCCGCGGCGGACAGTTGGCGGGCATTGTTCAGCACCGCTTTGTCCTGCGAGGACTGGCGCACCTTCTGGAACGCGGGAATGGCCATCGCGGCCAAGAGGCCGATGATGACCACGACGATCATGATTTCAACGAGCGTGAAACCTTTGCTGGAGCGAGTATTCATTTATCTATGGGTTTAGTTGTTATTATAAACTGCTCTTGCGAGCGATATGCATCACACTGACTGCAGGGCTTGTGGGCAAGGCTTCATTCTATGAATTAAATGTAAACCTGCCGATTCACGTGCAGAATCCTGCATTAAGAACTATACCCAACCAATTTACGGCGAGTAGGTTACGGTGCGAACGCCAGCGATACCGTCAATTGTGATCGTCACACCCTGCGTGAGGGTCGCCGGATATGTTTCGGAAGCGACGGTGTTGACCACTTTCACATAGTTGGTCGCGCCGACGAGGTTCGTCGAGGAGACGCTCGAGACGCCGTTTTCCAGGTAGTACTGGTCAGCCGCGGCGGACAGTTGGCGTGCATTGTTAAGCACCGCTTTGTCCTGCGAGGACTGGCGCACCTTCTGGAACGCGGGAATGGCCATTGCGGCCAAGAGGCCGATAATGACCACGACGATCATGATTTCAACGAGGGTAAAGCCCCGTGCCGAACGAGTGTTCATTGGGAGTAGTCGGGTTATGGTTATGATATACGCGCGGGCCGCGGCCTGATTGCGCCACGACCCGCATAATGATTACGCCAGAAATGACACTTTTTAGCAACAATCTTTCCGGGCACCCATTCCCGTTTTCATCCATGGCTGAACGGCCCTAAAGCCGCGCGGCTAATGCCCCCGGAGCAGATCCTCAGCCCAGCAGCTTTGCGACGGGGATTTCTGTCGCGTCACGCCAAAGGGCCTCGAGCTTGTATCGGTCCCGGTTTTCGCGCGTCAGAAGGTGAACCATGATTTCAAAGGTATCCACGACGGTCCAGCCGCTGCCTTTCGTGGTATCCACGCCGACGACGTTGACTTTGGCCTCGTCGAGGACGCGCTCCAACTCGATGCGCAAGGCCCGCAGGTGCGGCTCCGAGGTGCCGGTGGCCACGACAAGATAATCGGTGATGCTCGATTGCCGGCTGACCTCCAGCACCCGCAGGTCGTCGGCCTTTTTTGCGTCCAAAGCCTGGACGATCTGCTGGAGCAGCTTGAGGGACGGCTTGCTCCTGGTGGTAGCTCGGCTGGTCCGTGGTTTCCTGGCGGCCTTGGGCTTCATGTTGGCGCGCGATAGAGCTGCCGTTCGTCGATGTAGGCGATCACTTTTTGCGGACAAAAATAGTGGAGCGAAAGGCCGGAGCGCACCCGCTGGCGGAGCTCGCTCGAGCTGATTTCGATCAGGTGGCCATCACAGCGGTTCAATCGCAAGCCCGGGATTTCCGGATGCGGCTTGGTCGGGTGACGGGGGCGCTCGAGGAAGATGAACTGGATCAACCGGGCGAGCTCATCGATCTCCTTCCACTTGTGCAAAAGCGGCAGCTGGTCGCCGCCGATGATCCAGAATAATTCATCGCGCGGAAACTGTTCACGGAAGTGGCGCACCGAATCGATGGTGTAGCTCACCCCGCCCTTCTTCAGCTCGTAATCGGCGATTTCGAGCCGCCGGTCCCAGGCGCAGGCCACCTGCAGCATGGCCAGCCGGTCGACCGCCTGCGACTGCACGTCGTTGGGTTTCAGGGGAGCCTGCGCGGCCGGGACGAGGAACAGCCGGTCGAGCTTGTACTGCTCATACACGTCCTGGGCTGCGATAAGATGCCCAAAATGAACCGGGTCGAAACTGCCGCCCAAAAAACCAATTTTCATTCCTACCCCTTGCTTTGCGGACACCGGCAATCCAGCGCAAGGCGATTCCCCTCGTCGGCTGCCTGGGAATCGTCCCGCGGCACGCGCAGCGAGCGAAAGCTGGTGCCCGGGGTGGGGCTCGAACCCACATGGCCTTGCGGCCAGGGGATTTTAAGTCCCCAGCGTCTACCAGTTCCGCCATTCGGGCACGTCGTGTCGTCCCGATCTTATCCGGATCGATGGAGGCCAGGGTCGGAATTGAACCGGCGTACGCGGCTTTGCAGGCCGCTGCATAACCACTCTGCCACCTGGCCGGGTGACGTCTCTGAAAACAAAAAACCTCGGCGGGCCGAGGTTTTCGATGGCTTGGGGTTGTACAGCTGTCTTCGATGAAGCTCTCTGCCGATCGAAGTCATTGCTTCGAAGGGCACCGAGGCAATCGAACGCGTCGTACAACCCTGGCCGGACGTTGGGGCAACGCTCGTACGAGACGATGAACCAGACGTGGAGCGGGAAACGAGACTCGAACTCGCGACCCCGACCTTGGCAAGGTCGTGCTCTACCAACTGAGCTATTCCCGCGTGGGACCGCGCATATTACGGACTGACCGGCAGGTGTCAACCGGCAGATCCGCGATCGGCGGATCTGCCGTCCCGGCGAAAGCCGGGACCCAGCGACTTTTACGTGTCCAACAAGGCGTTGAAGCCCCGTATTCGCCGCGACGACGAGAAATTCAGCGCTGTTCGCGCAGGATCGGCCAGGCCGCCCGCACGTAGACGATCGCCGACCAGATGGTCAGCACGGCCGCAAGGACCAGCAGCGACTCGCCGATGAAGAATGGCCGCAGTCCCACCAGGTCGTGCTGGTACAGCAGCACCTCGATCGCGACGATCTGCATGACCGTCTTGACCTTGCCGAGACCGGCGACGTTGACGTGGCGGCGCTGGCCGATCTCGGCCATCCACTCGCGCAACGCCGATATCGCGATCTCGCGGCCGACGATCACCGCGCTCGTGATCGCGAGCAGCGGCGTCGGATTCTCCTGCACCAGCAGGAACAGCGTCACCGCGACCATCAGCTTGTCGGCGACCGGGTCGAGGAACGCGCCGAACGCGGAACTGAGGTTGTAGCGGCGCGCAATGTAGCCGTCGAGCCAGTCGGTCAGCGCGGCAGCCAGGAAGATCAGGGCCGCAGCGACATTGGCGCCGCGAAACGGCGCGTAGAACA
>DATJES010000024.1:0-16176 GCA_035496355.1 Lacunisphaera sp.
CAAGCTGGACAACCTGCAAAAAGGCATGACCACCGCCGAACTCGTCGCCCAATGGGGCCAACCGGCGGAGAAGAAAACGCTCAAGAGCTCGAACGAGGCGGAGGTCTGGACCTATCGCGAGGTGACTGGTTCCTACCAGGACCAGGTTGCCACCGGCACCCGGATGGTACCGCGCGTTGACCCGATCACGGGCGTGCAGTCCGACTCGCCCGAACCGATCTACAGTCAACAGACGGTCGAAGTAGTCCGCACGTCCGACCTGCTCATCTTCCAGGGCAAGGTGGTCGAGTGGAAAGTGCGCGACGAAAAGCGCACGAAGCTCAACTAGGGGCCTTAGCCGGCGATTGAATGCGATGTGCGCGTTGCCAAAACACCCGGGCCGGCCCGTCGCCTGGCTCGAGGCGATGGGGACCGTCGCTCTGGCGGTTCTCGGCTTCGGGCTGCTGGCCGGTTGCGCGAGTTTCCAGGGCGCGGGCGGGACTGGAAGCACCACGGCATCGATCTTGCCGGATTCCGGCCGATTCCATCCCGGTCTGAAAGGCGCGGAATTGAAAGCCCTGCTCGGCTCGCCTGAGAGCACCCGGCAGCTCCTGTCGGGCGGCGTGGTCTGGACGTACCGTTATCGCGTTGCCACGGACGTGAAGGCGGTCCCGATCGGCACCATCGAGGTGCCGGCCGTCAACCCTCTCACCGGCCAGCCGATCACACGCACCGAGCAAGTGTACGAAAACCACGCCACCGACCTCGACGTTTTCCTCCATCTGCTGCTCGTCGACGATCAGCTCGTCGAATGGCGGTTCATCCGTAAGAAATCCGGCTCGTTCCAGTGAGCCCCGGTCCCCTTCCCATGCGTCACCTGTCCTCCGGCATCGTCCCCCGCTCGCGCCGACTTGCGCTCCCTTGTTTCGCGATGGTCCTCGCGCTGCTGGCCGGCAGGTCGGCTCTCCACGCCGACGATGGCTACCGCCTCTGGCTGCGCTACGACCCCATCGCCGATTCCGCCCGGCGCGACCAGTATCGCGCGGAACTCGCCCGCGTGCGGTTGCAGTCGCCATCGGGCGCACCCAGCGCGACGATCGCCGCCGCGCAGGCCGAGCTGGCGGCGGGCCTGCGGGGCCTGCTGGAGACCGACGTGCCGGTCACGCAGGAGGCCGATGCGTCGACCGCCGCCATTCCGGTCGATGGCTACAAACTTAACCAAGGTCCCGGCGACAACGTGACCATCCAGGCTTCGACGGACCTCGGCCTGCTCTACGGCGCCTTCGCCCTGCTGCGGCAGCTCCAGACCGGGGAGCGGCTGGCTCAGCTCGATCTCTCCAGTGCACCGCGAATCCAGCGCCGGCTGCTCAATCACTGGGACAACCTCGATCGCACGGTGGAACGCGGCTACGCGGGCTTCTCGTTGTGGGAATGGTTCTACCTCCCGGACGTCCGCTCGCCCCGCTACCGCGACTATGCGCGGGCCTGCGCCTCGATCGGCATCAACGGCACCGTGCTCACCAACGTCAACGCCGACGCGCAGATCCTCACGCCGTTCTACCTGCAGCGCGTGGCGGCGCTCGCCGACGAATTCCGCCCGTACGGCGTGCGCGTCTACCTGACCGCCCGCTTCAGCGCGCCGATCGAACTCGGCGGGCTCAAGACCGCGGATCCCCTCGATCCCGGCGTGGCGGCCTGGTGGCGCGCAAAGGTCGACGAGATCTACCGCTTCATTCCCGACTTCGGCGGCTTCCTTGTGAAGGCCAACTCCGAGGGCCAGCCGGGGCCGCAGGATTATCACCGCACGCACGCCGATGGCGCCAACGTGCTGGCCGACGCGCTCGCCCCCCATGGCGGCATCGTGATGTGGCGCGCCTTCGTCTACTCCGCCGACAACACCGAGGACCGGGTCAAGCAGGCCGACAGCGAGTTTGCGCCGCTCGACGGGAAATTCCGCCCCAACGTCGTCGTGCAGATCAAGAACGGGCCGCTCGACTTCATGCCCCGCGAGCCGTTCTCGCCGCTGTTTGCGCACATGCCGGGGACGCCGCTCGCGGCCGAACTGCAGATCACGCAGGAATACCTGGGCCAATCGCTCCAGCTCGCCTTCCTCGCTCCCCTGTGGAAGGAGGCGCTCGACTCCGACACCTACGCCGGCGGGCCCGGCGCCACCGTCGGCCGCATCGTGGATGGCAGCGTGAACCACCACGCGCTCTCGGTCATCGCCGGCGTCGCCAACACCGGCACCGACATCAACTGGACCGGCCACCCGCTGGCGCAGGCCAATTGGTACGCCTACGGCCGCCTGGCCTGGGATCATTCGCTCCCTTCCGCAGCCATCGCCCGCGAATGGACGCGGATGACCTTCGGCTCCGACGCCGCCACCGATGCGACCATCGAGAAAATGCTGCTCGGCTCGCGCGAGTCGGTCGTCAACTACTCGATGCCGCTGGGGTTGGCGCACCTCATGGCCACCGGCCACCACTACGGACCCGGTCCGTGGGTGGGCAACCTGGAGCGTGCCGACTGGAATCCCGTGTACTACCACCGCGCCGACGCGCAGGGCCTCGGTTTCGACCGCACCGCCACCGGGTCCAATGCGCTCGAGCAATACGCTCCGCAGTGGCAGAAGCTCTGGGGTGACCTCGCCACTTGTCCCGAGAATCTTCTCCTCTGGTTCCACCACGTGCCGTGGGACCACCGCATGAAGTCAGGGCGTACGCTCTGGGACGAACTCTGCCTGCGGTACCAGCAGGGCGTCGACGAGGTCCGCGCGATGGGCCGCGCCTGGGACGGGCTCAAGGGCCGCATCGACGACGAGCGTTTCGCCGCCGTACAACAGCGGCTCGCCCGCCAGGAGAAGGACGCCATCGACTGGCGTGACTCGTGCCTGCTCTATTTCGGCACGTTCTCGAAACGCCCGCTCCCCGCCGGAGTCGAGGAGCCGGCACATCCGCTCGAGTACTACGAGTCGATCCAGCTCAAAAACATGCCCGGGCACCATTGAGACTGAATTTGGAGGCGGGGTGCCCTCACCCCGCGTGGCGCCACCATCGGGGCCGGCGAGCCGTGGGGTGAGGGCACCCCGCCTCCAGAATCCGGATTTCCAGCTTTGCTCAAAATGACATACCTCATCCTGCCTCTTTTCCTCGCCACCACCGCCCTCGCCGCCGCGCCCGCGCCCGTCGCGTTTGAGTCGTTCACCTATACCGGACACGACGCGGTGTTCGACCAGCCGCTGCCGGCGGGGCATTTCCGAAATCCGATTCTCGCCGGCTACAATCCGGACCCGAGCATCTGCCGGGTGGGCGACGACTACTACCTGATCAACTCCACCTTCGCACACTATCCGGGTATTCCCATCCGCCACAGCAAGGACCTCATCAATTGGAAGCTCATCGGCCACGTCATCGACCGGCCCAGCCAGCTGAAATACGACGGCCTCGGCATCTCGCGCGGCATCTTTGCGCCGGCCATTTCCTACCACGATGGCGTTTTCTACGTCGTGTGCACGATGGTCGACGCCGGCGGCAACTTTGTCGTCACGGCGACCAATCCCGCCGGCCCGTGGTCGGATCCGATCTGGTTCGACATCGAGGGCATCGATCCGTCGCTGTACTTCGATGACGATGGCCGCGCCTGGCTGCTAAACAACGGCGCACCGGATGGCCAGCCGCTCTACCCGGGCCATCGCGCCATTTGGGAACAGGAATTCGATCCCAAAACGATGAAGCTCGTCGGTCCGCGCCGCGTGCTCGTCAACGGCGGCGTCGACATCACGAAGAAGCCGGTGTGGATCGAGGGGCCGCACCTCTACAAGCGCGACGGCTGGTATTACCTGTGCTGCGCCGAAGGCGGCACCGGTGAAAACCATTCGCAAGTCATCTTGCGCAGTCGCGCGGTCACCGGGCCGTTCGAGCCGTGGACCGGCAATCCCATCCTGACGCAACGCGGGCTGAACGCTCATGGCGTGGGCGCCGTCACGTCCACCGGCCATGCCGACCTCGTGGTCGGGCCCGATGGCAACTGGTGGTCGGTCTTCCTCGGCTGCCGGCCGTATGCCGACGGGGTGTTCTATGCCACAGGTCGCGAGACTTTCCTGCTGCCCGTGCAATGGACGGACGACGGTTGGCCGCGCATTCTCCCGCGAGGCGAACGCGTGCCGTTGATGGCCGCGTCGCCGCGCGGCGCCAGCGTCGATCCGGCGCTGCCACCGCTGACCGGGAACTTCACCGCCACCGACACCTTCGATGGCACCACCCTCGATCCGTCGTGGATCATGCTGCGCGCGCCGAAGGAGACCTGGTGGAACGTCGCCGGCGGCAAGCTCAGCCTCGTTCCGCGCGCCGACCTGCTCACGGGCCGCGGCAATCCGTCGTTCCTGGGCCAGCGGCTCAAGCATGCGCGTTTCGACGCGACGACGGAGCTCGCCCCACCCGCGACCGCCGGCACCTCCGCGGGCCTGGCGGCGTTCCAAAACGAGAACCACCATTACTACTTCGGGGTCCGGCGCACGGCCGCGGGCCTCAGCGCCTTCGTGGAAAGGAACAGCGGAAAGGAGAGCGAAGTTCTCGGCACCGCGCCGTTGCCGGAAACAACGTCGATTGCGCTCCGGCTCAGCGGCGATGACGCGAAACTCTCGTTCGCCTACGCGACTCAACCCGGCGACTGGCATGTGCTGGTGCCGGACGCCGACGCCAAGGTCCTCACGACGCGCGTCGCCGGCGGATTCGTCGGTGCGATCGTCGGCCTCCACGCCCGCCTCGAGCCGTAGCAACGGACGCGCGAAAGCAAGGCGCGCCCTACCCCGACAAAACAAATCGGAAAACCCAGATCACCTCACGACCGCTTCAACCACGCGGCGAGCGCCACGCGCAGTGCCTCCGGCGTCCAGGCAGCGCGGCGCACGGCGATGCGGTAGTGCAGCTTCCATTTGCCGCCCGCGGGCAGGTGTCGGACCTCGGGCGCGAGGATGGCCGCGTCGGCAAACCGGAACTCGTCCGAGTTGATGAGGTACCATGGCGCCTTGGCGCCGACGTTGGCGGGATCGCTGAGAATGGCGATCGCGCCGACGTCCTTGCCTCCGTCGGAGAAGCTGCAGCCCACCGCGGCGCTGGCCGGGCGGGCGCGATCGTGGACGAATTCCGTCACCGGGCCGTCGGCCGTAACCATCGCGATCGCCAGCGGCGCCGCCGCCAGCCGCATGCTGAGGCCGGCGTAGCCGCCGTTGACCACCCCGTTCGGTTCGTTGGGCATCGGCGTGCGATCCAACACGGCCCCCTCGGGCCCGGCGGTGAAGTCCGCCGACCAGTCGAGCGTGTAGCCTCCCACGGAATCGGGGGCCGAGACCTCGATCGTACGCACCTCGGTCATGTCGACCCGGCCCGAGGGAGGCGTGTAATTCAATTCGAGCCGGATGATCGCGCTGCCATCCGGGCGCGTCACGATCTCAGGCGTCGTCCAGGTGGTCTTCCCGACGGATTGGCCGGTCTGGCGATCCTCCTCCCAGTAGTTGGCGCCATTGATGTATTTCCACGAGAACCAGAGCGCGTAATGCCAGGGATGGTCGGTCGGGCGGAAGTTCGTCAGGCTCGGGCCGCCATCCACCGAGATGGGGTGGAAGAAGGGTTTGCCCTTCGCCGGATCGAAGGAGAACTGCCAGACGGGCGTCTTGCCGGCGGCCCAGGCGAGTGTGGTGTCGGTGTGCTGCCAATCGGCCCGGGCCGCTGGGAAGGCGGCTACGGTCGCCGCGAATATCAGTTGGCGAAGTGGACTCACGGGAAACCCTTCGGATCAGTCGGGTTGCCGCCAGCGGCGACCCAGCTAGGATCGACTATTTGATATTGTCGCTGTTGCTGACGAAGGCGACGTGCGTGTTGTCCGGCGACCACGAGGGCACGTTGATCGTGCCCTGGCCGCCAAAGACGTAGGCGATCACCCGCGGGGTGCCGCCATTGGCCGGCATCATCCGCAGGTAACACTGCTGATAGTACGGATGATTCTCCGGCTTCACGTCCTGGTTGTAGGAAATGAATACGATCCACTTTCCATCGGGCGAGAGGTGCGGGAACCAGTTGTTCAACCCGTCGTTGGTCAACTGCTCCTGCTGCGAGCCGTCCGGGTGCATCCGCCAGAGCTGCATCAAGCCCGTGCGCGTGGAGTTGAAATAGATCCAGGCGCCGTCGGGCGAGAACTCCGGGCCGTCGTTCAGTCCGGGTGAATCCGTCAGGCGCACCTCGTCGCCGCCGTCGGACGAGATCTTGTAGATGTCGTATTTGTCCGCGCGGTCGTCGGGGTGCAGCTTCCGGCCCCCGGTGAAGGAAATCCATTTGCCGTCGGGCGACCAGCCGTGCGCGTAGGACGGGGCATTCGCCGTCAGCCGCACGGGCGTGCCGCCGGTGGCGGGCACCTTGAACACGACGGAGCGCCCCTTGTCCTCGCCGCTGCTGATGGCGAGCTGCTTGCCGTCCATCGACAGGATGTGATCGTTGTTGTTGTGCGTGATCGTGCCGGTGTCGACGAGCGACGTCGCGCGGGTGATGCGATCGATCCGCTTCAGGTGCCCCTTGTTTGGGCCGGGGCCGCTGACGTTTACCAGCAGCGTGCGGTCGTCCTTCAGCCAGTCGGGCGCCTCGAACTGTTCCGGCGACCGGTAGATCACCTCGAGCTGGCCGGTGAAGACGTTCAGGATCTCCAGCTGGGCGCCGATGAAGTCACGATACGGCACGTAGCCCGCCTTGGGCGGCTGGATGATGCGAACGTCGCGGAGGATGGCCTCCTCCTTCACCTTGCCGTTGTGGGCGCAAAGAAAGACGCCGGCGTTGACCTCGTCGCCGAGCTCGAGGTTGTCGATCGTCGCGCTCTCGAAGGTTTCACCGTAGCGGGCCGCCGAGAAGATGTAGGTGTTGCCGCGGCGTTCCAGCTGGATGACGTCCGCCCCGGTGCCCTTCAGCTCGATTTGCTCCGTCGCGGCGCCTTTGGCGCGGCGGAACTGCAGCGACGTCAGGCCGCTGCCGTGCACGACCGCGTCGGCGTAAGGCGAGTCGGCGTCAAGGGTCGAGCGCACCATCCAGCCCATCTTGCGGTGCGGGTCGGTCCCCTGCCCCAGGAACTCAACGCGGGCGCGCAGGATGAAATCGCCCTTCAGCTTGTTCCACGCGAATTGGAATTGGTCTGATTTTGCCCAGACGTTGATGCCCCCGGCCGTCATCCGGTATTGCTGGGCCAGTTCGTCGTAGGTGGTGGACCCGGCTATCGTCGGCCCGCCGATGTCGGCGGAATCGGAAAACTGCCCGACCGGCGAACCGGCGGACGCGTGCAGGGCAACGGCGAGACAACCGGCGACCAGGCCGGCAACGTGGAGGTTTTTCATGGGGTGCGGGGCGGCGGAAAAAGTTAAGCCAACCCGGGCGAAGGCGCCATTCCTATTCCAGCCTAATCCGGTCGACCATTTGACCAGAACGCCGCCTCAAAACCCCATCGCCACGCCGCCGTCGACCGGCAGGACCGAGCCGGTGACGAACTTGGCCGCGCGCGAGGCGAGGTAAACCGCCGCCCAGCCGACGTCGGCCGGCTCGCCGAATTTCGCCATCGGCGTACGCCCGATGATCTTGTTGCGCCGCGTCGGGTCCCCCTCCATCGCCTTGCGCGACATCTCCGTCTCGATCCAGCCCGGGGCGATGGCGTTGACCCGAATGCCGTGCGGCGACAGCTCCGTGGAAAGGGTGCGGACCATGCCGAGCATGGCCGACTTCGCCGAGGCGTAGGCGACGACAAGCGGGATGCCGAACAGCGACGCCATCGACGCGGTGAACAGGATCGTGCCGCGCTTGCGCTCGATCATGCCCGGCACCACGAGGCGCGTCAGCTCGTGCGCGCCGAGGATGTGGGTGTTAAGCACCTCGAGGAACTCCTGCGAAGTGGTCTCGATCGCCGGTTTCTTGAGGTGGCGGCCGGCGTTGTTCACCAGGCAGGTGATCGGACCATGTTCCTTGGTGACGCGTTCGACCAGCGCGGGGGAATGGGCGGTGTCCGTGATATCGTGGACCGCATAGGCGGCGCCGTTGCCCATGCCCTTGACCGCGGCGGCGAGTTCCGGCTCGCGTCGGCCGACCAACACGACGCGGGCGCCGGCCGCGTACATCGACTGCGCGATGGCCTGGCCGATGCCGGTGCCCCCGCCGGTGACGACGGCCAGTTCACCCTCCAGGGAAAAGACCTGCGGGAATGCCAGGTTGGTCTTCATGGTGGTGCGTTGGTCAAATCTTTGCGCCGAACCGGTCCACCATCCGGCGGATCTCGCGGGTGTGGTCCGGCGTGCTGCCGCAGCACGAGCCGATTATGGCCGCGCCGGCCTCGATCGCCGCCGGCACCTCGCGGGCGAGGTCCTCGGGCGTCTGCTTGTACACGGCCTTCAAGTTCTCCAGCACGGGCAGGCCGGCGTTGGGCTGGACCATCACCGGCAGGCTGCAATTCGCGCGGTAGATCTTCGCCACCATCGCCGCGCCCTTCATGTCCATGCCCGTCCCGCAATTGAGGGCGACAATGTTGGCCCCGCGCTCCTCGACGAAGGCCGCTGCGTCCTCGGGCGCGATGCCCATCATCGTCTTGTAGAAGGTGCCGTCGTTCGACAAGTCGTAGGCCAGCGAGGCGATCACGCACGGCGCGTGCGCCGCGCGCGCGGCGTCGATCGCCAGGCCGAGTTCCTCGAGCGAAGTCTGCGTCTCGATGATGATCGCGTCGACCCCGGCCTGCACGAGCGCCCGAGCCTGTTCCTCTAGCGCGACCCGCGCGTCCGCTTCGGGCAAATCGCCATAGGGCTCGAGGATGGCGCCGAGTGGCCCGATGTCGCCGAGCACGTAGCCCGGCCGCTCGCCAAAGGCCTCGCGCGTGATGCGCGCCGCGGCGGCGTTAATGGCCGCGAGGTCGGGTTCGTTGCCGTGGCGGCGCAGCATCAGCCGGCTGCCGCCAAACGTGTTCGTGATGATGCAGTCGGCTCCGGCCTCCGCGTAGCGGCGCTGGATCGCGAGCACCCGGTCGGGGTGCGTGAGGTTCCAGGCCTCGCCGCACGAGCCTTGCTCGAGCCCGGCCAGCATGAGCTGGGTGCCCATGGCCCCGTCACAGACGAGGCGGCTTTCGCGTGCGAGTTCGTGCAGGGGTTGCTTCGTCACGGGAAAGTTCATTTCAACGGCAGTTCGAAGAGCGCGCAGCTCAGCGCGGGCACGACGAGGTTCGCCACCGACGCTTCCGCTTCCTGGATCTTCACGACGCGCGGCTGGCCGGGCGTGTTGTGCGCGTGTTCGTCCTGCCCGGTGATGTGCCAGCGCTTGGCCGGACCGGCAAAAGCCAGGCCGCTGGGCGACAGATGGACGGTGGTCTCGTCCGCCGTTGGGTTGACCACGCTGAGCGTGACCGACTTGCCGTCCTTGGTCAGGGCTGCCGCGACGTCGAGCGGGCCAAAGTCCTGGGCGATGACGAGAGGCGTGCGGCCGTAGTGCGCGCGATAGAGTTCGAGCACGAGACCGGTCGTTTCAATCTCGGCGGCGGTCTTGGTGGTCTTGATGGCGCCGATGACGTTCACCGTCTGGGCGTAGTGCGCCATGTGGATGAGGTCGCTCTGGCGGTAGTACTCGTGGAGACCCTCGGCCACGCCGAGGCCGTCGGCGAGGTCGTAGCTGCAGCCGAGTTCGCCGTAGGTGTACTCGCGGTGCCAGTAATTCCATTCGTCCATCGTGATCGGCATCAGCCGGCCCTTGAGATTAGGCAGCGAGGCCTGGAGCTTGCGGTGCCCTTCCGCCTTCTGGCGGATGGAATCCTTCAGTTCGCCGACGTGCGTGAGGATGTCCGTCGGGCCTTCCTTCGTCCACGGCAGCCGGCCGCGGTAGAAATGCTCCGACAGGATCGACATGTGGTCCGCGCAATTCTCCAGCATGATCTGCGAGCAGGTCTTGCCCGATTTCGCCTGGTCGGGATCGTAGTCCTTGTTGATGGTGGTGAGGTCGCCAACCGCGGTGAGCGAGAGCGACGGGTCGACCTTCCACATGGCCTCGGCAAACAGGTTGTGCTTCAGGACGTAGTGCTGCATCTGCATGAAGCCGAGCTGCCAGGGCCCGAACATCTCGTTGCCCACGCACCAGAACTTCACGCCGTACGGCTGGGCGTGGCCGTTCTTGACGCGCCAGCCGCCGCCGATGGTGTCGGCACCACGGTTGCAGTATTCGACCCACTGGGCCGCCGAGTAGGCGTCGCCGAAGCCCGTGTTGGCGGCGATCATCGGCTCGGTGCCGATCTCGCGGCAGAACGCGATGAATTCGTCGGTGCCGAAGTCGTTGTGCTCGACGCCGGTCCACGCGGGGTTCTTGCGCGGCGGGCGGCGGTCGCGGTCGCCGATGCCGTCGCGCCAGTCGTAACCGCTGGTGAAATTGCCGCCCGGCCAGCGATAGACCGTGCCGTTGAGTTCCTTCAACAGCGTGATCGTGTCGCGCCTCATGCCGTGGATGTTGTCCGACGGCATGAGCGACGGCGGCCCGAGCAGCACTTCGCCGCTGACCACCTTGATGGTGAACGCTCCCTTCGCGTCGCTGCCGCCGGCGGCGGCCAGGGTGAACTCCCGCTTCACATAGTCGTTGCCGGCAAACGCCAGCCGCGTCGCGATGCGGTCGCCCGGTCCGTCGCCCCAGGCGAGGGTCACTTCCAGTTCGGCCCGGCCGTTGAGCGGCTTCGCCCAGACGTAGCCGGTGTACTGCGCGCCGGCCTTGACGCCGAGATCGTGCTGGCGGAGCCCCGTGCCGGCGTTCACGCGCGGCGAGTGGTCGCCGACGAAGGCGCCTTCCTTCACCATGGTCACGGCCGCCGGATCGCCGACGATCTGCCACGGCGAAGCGCCCACCACGGGGAAGGCCGTGTCCTTCAGGTCGCGATACGGCGAGTAGTCCGCCGTGATCGGAAAATAGAACTTCCGGTCTTCCAGCATCTCGGCCCAGATGCCGCCGTAGATGCAGCGGCCGAGATGTTCGATGAACTGCCCGTAGATGTACGGGCTGATCGGCGCGCCGGTTTTCGCGGCGTCAAGCTTGACGTCGATGGAAGCGGCGCCGAAGGCGGTGAAGGGAGCCGTCAAAAGGCTGACGAGGGTGAGGATGAGACGCGGGGTTTTCATGGGATATGGGCAAAGCCAATATTGGATATTGGGGTCAGAGATAGAACCGGCACATCCCGTCGCTTCGCGCCACCCCTCTCCAGAGGGGAGCCAAGCCTACGCCAGCGAAGGTCCCCTCTTGGGAGAGGGCTGCTCGGCAGCGCGGGGTGCGTAAGAGATGTTTTCACGTCTGCGGCGCTTGGGAATCTCTGCGAGCCGCGGCCTCGAGTTCGGCAGTGACCGCCTTGACGACTTCCTCGGGCGATCCGGCGCGCTCTTGTTCGTCGCCCCAGCGCAGCTGGGCGATGTAGTCGTCGCCCTTGCCGAGACCGAGCTTTTGCGCGGCGATGTCGATGCGCTCGGCGAACGGCGACGGCAGGTCGCCCTTCACCTCGCCGAAGTCGTCCCAGGCCTTGATCGCGGACGGGAGGTCGCGCCAATAGAGGATCTGGTATCGCGACTTCGCATTGGGGTCGCGTTTCGCCGCCGCCACCACCGGCACGGCCACGCCGCGCTTCGCGGTGACACCCGGCGCCGGGCCCTTGCCGACGAGGTACATAAACAGGTCGACCGCGCTGGAGGCGTCCGCGCCATAGCCGTCGGCGCCGATCTCGTCGGCGAACATCTGGCTGATGGGCGCGCCGCCGATGGCCATCTTGATGTGGTCGTAGCCCGGCTTGTCGAAGCCATCGATGACCGTCTTCATGTAGGTCATCGTCGTCGTGAGCAGCGCGCTCATGCCGATGATGTCGGGTTTGAACTCATCGGCCGCGGCCATGAATTTCTCGACGCTCTGGTCGACGCCGATGTCCTTGATCTGGAAGCCGGCGCCCTCGGCCATCATGCAGACGAGGTTCTTGCCGATGTCGTGCAGGTCGCCGCGCACGGTGCCCATGAGCAGTCGGCCGGCGGCCGAATCGACGGCGCCGCGGGCGCTGAGCAGCGGCTTGAGCACGCCCATGCCCGCCTTCATCGCGCGGGCGGCGATGAGCACCTCCGGGACGTAGAGGATGTTGTGTTTGAAATCCTCGCCGACGACGCTCATCCCGGCGATGAGGCCGTCCTGCAGGATTTCCTGGGCGGTGCGGCCCTCGGCGAGCGCGTCCTTGGTCATCTGTTCGACTTCCTTGGCTTTGCCCTCGTAGAGGCACTGGTTCATCAACGCGTAGTCTGGCATGGGAACTGGATGGGAGCTTGGGACGGGCGGGGTGCTCAGCCTTTCTTGAAATGGGCCTGGTTGAATTCCTTGAGCGCCGCCTGCATCGCGAGGATGTTGGCGCGCGGCATGCCGGGGCTGGTGCCGCCGCCGACGGAGAGAATCATGCCGCGGTTGTCCTTGGCGCCCTTCTCCAGGACATCGAGGGTGGCGGCCCGGACTTCGTCGGGCGTGCCGCGCACGCCGACCTCGAGCGGGTTGACATTCCCCATGAGGCACATCCGGCTGCCCACGCGCGCCTTCACGTCCGCGATGTCGGTCTGCTTGCCCCAGTTGAGGACGTTGAAGCCGACGTCGGGCAGGTGGTCGAGGCAGGCCTCGACCTCGGCGTCGTTGTGGTAGATCTTGACCCAGTCCTGCGGGAAGGCGTCGCAGATGCGCTTCAGGTAGGGGTGGCAGAACTCCTGGTAGTGCTCCTCGTTCACGAAGCCGACGATGTCGTCGAGGATGAAGATGCCCTCGACGTCGCGGCCGATGGCCTTCGCCTGCGCCTTGAGCCAATCGATGATGATGCGGGTGGACAGGTCGAGGAGCTTGTGGGTCCACTCGGGCTTCTCGACGAGGTCGATCATCAGCTCGGTGGTGCCGCGCGCGAAGCCGGCGGTGCACATCGGCCCGCGCGAGGTCACGATCGGCATGATCTCGCCGGTGTCGAACACGCGCTGCTTCTGCATGCGGATGCGGTGCAGGGTCAGCGCCATGAAGGCGTCGTTCTCGACCTCATACTCGGGATACTTGTCGAGATCCTCGATGTTGAAGAGCATCGGGTACTCGCTCGGCGTGTTGTCCGACCAGAACTTGATCTTGGACCCCAGCACGGAAGGCTCGGCGGCCATGCCGTATTCCATCCACCAGCCGGGCACGAAGATGATGTCGGGGTATTCGCGATGGATCTTCAGGTGCGACTGGAACCAGACCTCCGGGTCGAGGAAGAAGTCCATGTGCTTCACGCCGACGTAACCCGGGATCCACGGGCTGTCGATGATGAGGGCCATCGAGATCTCGTCGAGCGGCTCGAGGCGGGCGGCTTTCTTGAAGGTTTCCCACTGGGCGGGTTTCATGGGCGGGCGGGCGTAATTCGGGTTGGGCGACTCAGGGGTTAAGGAGAATTTCGGTCGCGGTGAGCTGCAGTTCGACGCCGGCGGCCTTCGCCGCTTCCTGCAACGCGGCCGGGAGCATGACGACCGGATCGGCGCTGACCGCGAGCCGGCGCATGAGGCCCTCGCCTTTCTTGGCGCCGACCCGAAGCGTGATCCGCAGGCCCTTGCGCTTGCAGGATACGCGCGTGGCCGCCGCGTCGGCCAGCGTGGCGTTCATCGGGGCGATGAAGGCGTCGACGTAGTGGACGCCGATGCCGGATTTGTCGCGGAAGCCGGGTGGAAGCTTTTCCCTGGCGGCCGGGTTGATGTCGCACAGTTTGATCATGGACTGAATAAGGTGGAATTCGCCAAGGCGAAGTGGATGGCTTCGAGCGCGAGGCCCCATTTGTGGGTGCGGCTTTCGCCCGTGCAAAAGCAGCCGGCCGGGGCCGCGGGTCGATTCCAGCCCAGCACAGCGTCCAACGGCCGGCCGAGCAACGGCTTTTCACGGGCAATCGCATCCATCAGGGCCGCCGGGTCGCTCACGTAGGCACACATCGACTTGTATCCTTCGTCGCCCGGGGCCGGCCGGCAGTCCGCCGCGAGGATTGCGCGGCCGTCAGCCGCGGGACCAAGGGTAACGGTATAATCGAAGGCCAGCGGCAGGCCTTGGTTCGAGCAGGTCGTGCCGTCGAAGCGGAAGGTGGCTTCAATGGTCCCGTCGGGTCGCGACTTCAGCCGCACTCGTTCGCGCGACCATTTCTGCAGGGCCCGGCGATTGGTGGTGTACGCGGCGGCGGGAATTGGCTCGGCGGCGCGGTTATTCGCCGTCGCCACCGTATCCGGCTGGGCCGGCGCGTGGCGGTAAGCGGCACGACGATAGGCGCAAGGGGTGAAGGCGCAGGCCCGACACGGGACCAAGCTCGGCAACGCGCGCCCGGGCGAACCACTGGGAACAAGCCCGACCACCGCTAGCAGCGATTTCTTCGGCCGGAGCATGCCGCTGGGCAGAACCTCCAGTTTTTCGGGCCATGGCTGCGCCATGCCCCGGGTGATGAGTTCGTGCAGCCGGACCTGGTCCGCGACATCCCAGCCCGTGTAGCCGGGGCTGTAGTGCGCGATGGCCGCGAGTCCCTCGCGATCGGCCGCCGCGCACAGCCGGCCGCTGAGTGTCGCCATCAGGTGCTCGACGACGGCCGAGCCGAACATCTCGAGAAAGAAATATTCGTCGGGCTTGGCGTCCTCCCAAAGGCGCCGGGCCTCCTCCTCGCAGGCGTGCCCGGCGCTCACCGCGACGAGCATTGCGCGCATCGCGCCCCCGTCGCGCAGGTGGGCGTGCAACTGCGGGGATTGGAACTCCTCGCCGTCGAGGCGCAAACCGGCGGGCATCACCTCCAGATCCACCTCGCGCGCATACAGCCAGGGCCGGCCATGTTGGGCGTACCATGCCCTCGCCCATTCCGTGAGTTCGCGCGCTCGCTCGCCCGGCGCATGGTGGCGGGGATAGCCGAGCAGCCGGCGGTATTCCGCCTCGACGACGTCCACAGCCGGGCGCACCTCGAGCAGCTCCAAGGCGCGAAGCTTGGGTGCGTTTGCCGTGCTCACGGCTCCTTTCCCTCCAGGTTGTTCTCGACCGGGGCGAACTGGCAGCCGTTGACAAAATAGTCGAAGAAGCCCGGATGCGTCTCCAGCCGGCAATGCACGACGCGCCGAACGATCTCCTCGAGCTCGGCCCGCTTGGCCCGCGAGAGCAGCGCGATGCACGCGCCCTCGACCGAGGCGTTGCCGACCTGCACGATCTTCGCGGCGTCGATGTTCGGAATCAGGCCGATCCGTTTGGCCGACGCGATGTCCAGGTGCCGACCGAAACCGCCGGCGAGGTAGAAGATGTCGAGATCGGCGTAGCTGATGCCGTATTCGGCGAAGGCGATCTGCAGCCCCGCCACGTTGGCGCCCTTGGCCTGCGCCAGGGCGTTGATGTCGCTCTCGCTGAACGTCACCGGCTGGTCGCCCGTGGCATCGACCACGAAGTCGTGCGCCCCGTGCTCGAAGCGTCCCAGCGCATTCATGCGCCCGGTTCGCGCCAGTTCGGCCAGCAGGTCCACCAGCCCGGATCCGCAAAGGCCCGCGGGCCGGCCGCCGCCGATTACGGTGGTGCGGACGGTGCCGTCGGCGGCGATCGCGACCTTCTCGATGGCCCCCGGCAACCCGGGCATGCCGAAGGTGACCTGGCCGCCCTCGAACGCCGGCCCGGCCGGGCACGAGGCGGCGAGCACGCGGTGGCGGTTGCCGACGATCAGCTCGGTGTTCGTGCCAATGTCCATGACGGCGATCGTCCGGTCCTCGTGGGGCAGGTCCACCGCGAGCATGCAGGCGGCCGCGTCGGCGCCGACGTGGCCGCTGATGACCGGCAGCCCATGGACGCGCGCCTGCGGATGGATCGGCAATCCGAGGCGCCGCGCGGTGTCGCTGAGGCTCGTGCTGGCGCGCTTGCCGGCCGCCAGTTCGATCTCGGTGAGCGATTGGTACGGACTCTGGCCGATCGAGTGGACCGACAGGCGGAAGAACAGGTCCCGCATCGTCGAATTGCCGGCGATGATCACCTCGTAGATCGAACGCGGATCGACCGGAAACTCCTGGATGGCGCGGGCAAGATAGCCGACCAGCGTGCGCTGCAGCGTGCGCGTCGGGTCCTCGGTGTCGTACTGGATGCGCGCCATGACGTCGGAGCCGCCGAAGCGCTGCGGATTCTCGAACGAGGAGTC
>DATJES010000025.1:0-32186 GCA_035496355.1 Lacunisphaera sp.
CCATGCTCAAGGGAAGCTTCGACCTGCCGATCGTGTTCGACCTCGGTGCGACGTTCGCGTTCGCGCTCACCGGCGCGCTCGCGGCGATCAAGCGGCATTACGACATCGTCGGCGTGCTGGCGTTGGCGCTCGTGTCGGGCATCGGCGGCGGCCTGATCCGCGATGGCATCTTCCTGCAGTCGGGCCTGACGCCGCTGCTCACGACCCCCGCCTACATCTACACGATCTCCGCGGCCACCGTCGCGAGCTTCTTCTTCCAGCACCGCGTCCACGTCTTCGCCCGGCTGATCGCGTGGGTCGATGCCCTGGGGCTCGGCGCCTACGCGGTGTTCGGCGTGCAGAAGGCGCTCACCGCCGGGCTGCCGCCGTCCGCCGCGGTCCTGATCGGCGTCATCAACGCCGTCGGCGGCGGGCTCCTGCGCGACGTGCTCACGCGCGAGGAGCCGCTGGTCTTCAAGCCCGGGCAGTTCTACCTGCTCACGGCGCTGGTCGGCGCGGTGACGTTCATCTACGCCGGCGCCTACCTCGGCGTCACCGCCACGCAGGCGGGCCTGCTGGCCATGGGCGTCACCTTCCTGTTCCGCTCGGTGACGATCGCCTTCAACTGGCAGACGGCGCCGGTGTCGTCCGGCGCCATCTTCACCGCGGGCGAGGATCGGGCGGCGGGGGACGGCTGACCGGTGGAGCCGGCACGAAGTGCCGGTCCCACCCGGGATCCGCTTCAGCCCTGCTTCCGGAACTCGTCGTGAATCCAGTCGGTGAGCATGTCCTTCTCGTAGCGCAGCGGGTCGTTCGCGAACGCGCGGGTGATCCGGGTCTGGAAGGCGAGGTCGACGAGGCGGCGGTCACCCTGCTTCACGACTTTGCCGTCGGCGTCGGTGACGGTAAACGAGAGGGTGATCCGCGGAATGTAGATGTCCTTGACGATGCGAATGTCATCGAACTGCGGGCCGCGCCACGGCTCGAAATCGCCGGCGAGGTCGATGTCGGTGAACGTGACGGTGAGTTTCTGGCCGGCGGGCAGGAGGGGGGCGGCCTGGTTCTGGACCAGCTCCTGGAGACGCGGGAAGACGTTGGCCCCGCCGCGCTCGTTCTCGAAGTCCATCGAGTTTTCTTTGACGTCCGTGAACTTCTCCGGGTGGGAGAACACGACGTCGACGTTCTTGGGGGCGGGCTGGCCGGCGGCAGCGCGCGCCAGCGCGGTCACGCCGACGAAACCGGCGAGCAGGAAACGGAGAGTGGTGGAAGTTTTCATGGGTTCTTGTGACGCCTGATACGCCGAAATGTTTCGGGTGGATGCACGCGTGGGTCCGGCTTATTTGGCCACGGGCGCAGTTTCGCCCAGGATCGCCGCGGGCGCGGACTTGCGGGCCCGGCGCCCGCGGGTGAAGCGATCCATATAGAGGTAGATCACCGGCGTGATATAGAGCGTCAGCATCTGCGACACCACCAGCCCGCCGACGACCGCCAGGCCGAGCGGGCGGCGCGAGTCGGCGCCGGCGCCGAGCCCGAGCGCGATGGGAAACGCGCCCGCCAGTGCCGCGAAGGTGGTCATCATGATCGGCCGGAAACGCACGAGGCAGGCCTCGGTGATCGCCTGCTCGGCGTTGAAGGCCCCGCCCTGCTCTCGCTCCCGGGCGATGGCGAAGTCGATCATCATGATGGCGTTTTTCTTCACGATGCCGACGAGCAGGATGATGCCCACATAACCCATGATGTTCAGCTCCTCGCGGAACGCCCAGAGCGTGAACAACGCGCCGAAGGCCGCCGCCGGCAAGCCGGAGAGGATCGTCACCGGGTGGATGAAGTCCTCGTAGAGGATGCCCAGCACGATGTAGATCACGACGACCGCCAGGATCAGCAGGAGGCCGAGGCCCTGCAGCGAGGAGGCGAACGCCTGCGCCGAACCCTGGAAACCGTAGCTGATCGTCGCCGGCAGTTCGCGCCGGGCGATGTCCGACACGACCGCCGCCGCCTGCCCGAGCGAAACGCCCGGGCGGGTGTTGAACGACACCGTGACTGCCGGGAGCTGGCCGAGGTGATTGATGGTCAGCGGGCCCACCTCGCGGTGGAGCGAGGCCACCGCCTCCAGCGGGATGCTGGCGCCGTCCTTGCCCTTGAGGTAGAGCAGCGAGAGCGACTCGGCCGTCTTCTGGAAATCCGGCGCCATCTCCATGATGACGTAATACTGGTTCGTCGGCGTGTAGATGGTGGACACCTGCCGCGAGCCAAACGCGCTGTAGAGCGCGTCCTCGATCTGCTCCGGCGTGACGCCCAGCGTGGCCGCGCGGTCGCGCTTGATGTCGACGCGCAGCTGCGGGTTCGAGATCTGCAGGTCCGTGTTCACGTCCTGGAGCTCGGGCACGGTGCGGAGCTTCGCCTCCATCTTCTGCGCCGCGGCGTAGAGCTCCTGCAGGTCGCTGCCGAACAGCGTGAACTGGTAGAGCGCCTTGGTCAGCGAGCCGCCGATGCGGATCGGCGGCAGCAGCTGCGGGTAGGCCTTCAGGCCGGGGACGACCGCCAGGTCGCGGCGGAGCATCTGGACGATCTGCTCCGCCGGCGGGCGCTGGTTGAGCGGCTTCAGGCGCATGAAGATGCGCCCCTGGTTGTTGGCCGAGGACGACGGCCCGCCGCCGATGGCGGACATGAACGAGTCGACGTAGGGGTTCTTCGCCACGATCTCGGCCGCGGCAATCTGGTGGCGGACCATCTCGTTGAACGACACGTCCTGCGCCGCCTCGGTGAAGGCGAAGATCTGGCCGGTGTCGTCATTCGGGATGAAGCCCTGCGGCAGCCGCCAGGCCACCACGACGCTGAGCACGACCATCAGGCCGGCCACGGCCGCCGTCGCGCCCTTGTGCCGCATGCTGCGCCGGAGCGTCCGGGCGTAGAGCGAGTTCATGCGGTCAAACACCCGCTCGAAGAAATGGTAGATCTTGCCGTGCTGCTCGGCCGTGCCGGGCCGGTGCGGCCGCAGGAACCGGCTGCAGAGCATCGGCGTCAGCGTAAGCGAGACGAAACCCGACACCAGGATGGCCGCCGTGATCGTCACTGCGAACTCGTGCAGCAGCCGCCCGAGGATGCCGCCCATGAAGAGCACGGGGATGAACACGGCCACGAGCGAAAGCGTCATCGAGAGGATGGTGAACCCGATCTCGCGCGAACCGCGGAAGGCCGCCTCGCGCACGGGCATGCCGCCCTCGATGTGCCGGACTATGTTCTCCAGCATGACGATGGCGTCGTCGACCACGAAGCCGACCGAGAGCGTCAGGGCCAGCAGCGAGAGGTTGTCCAGCGTGTAGCCCGCGAAATACATCACGATGAACGTGCCGAGCAGCGCCATGGGGATGGCCAGGCCGGGGATGATCGTGGCCCGCAGGGTGCGCAGGAACATGAAGATCACCAGCACGACGAGGCTGATGGCGAGCGTCAGCGTGAACTGCACGTCGTTGACCGATTCCTTCACGGTGATCGAACGGTCGAACAGGACGTCGAGGTTGACCGAGGCGGGCAGCTGGGAGCGGAAGGCCGGGAGCACGTCGCGCACGCGGCTGACGACCTCGACCGTGTTCGTGCCCGGCTGGCGCTGCACCGCGAGCACGATGGCGCGGGCGCCCTTGCCGCCGGTGTAGAACCAGCTCGCCACGCGGTTGGCCTGCACGCTGTCGATCACGCGGGCCACCTCGCCCAGCCGCACCGGCGCGCCATTGTGGTAGGCGATGATGATGTCGCGGAACTCCGCGCTGTGATTGAGCTGGCCGGTGGCGACCACCGTCATGGTCTGGTGGTTGCCGTCGAGCACGCCGGTGGGCAGGTTGACGTTGTGGGCGGCCAGCGCGGCCTTCACCTCGCTCAGGGCGATGCCCCGGCTGGCGAGCGCCCGCGGGTCGAGCTGGACGCGGAGGGCGTATTTTTGCGAGCCGTAGACCTGCACCTGCGCCACCCCGTCGATGGTCGAGATGCGCTGGGCGAGGATGGTCTCGGCATATTCGTCCACCACCGACAGCGGCAGCGTCGGCGAACTGAGCGCCAGGTAGATGATCGGGGCGTCGGCCGGGTTGGTTTTCCGGTACGAGGGCGGCGCGGGCATGTCCGTCGGCAGGCGGCGCTGCACGGCGGCGATGGCGGCGGCCACGTCCTGCGCCGCGGCGTCGATGTTGCGCTCGAGCGCGAATGTCATCGTGATCTGCGTCGAACCGATGCCGCTGGTCGACACCATCGAGTCGATCCCCGCGATCGTCGAAAGCTGCTGTTCGAGCGGCGTCGCCACCGCCGAGGCCATCGTCTCCGGGGTCGCGCCGGGGAGGCCGGCGCTCACCACGATGGTGGGAAAATCGACATTCGGCAGGTCGCTGACCGGCAGCAGGCGGTAGGCCATCAGGCCGAAGACGCACAGCGCGACGGTCATGAGCGTCGTCATGACCGGGCGGCGGATGCAGAGCTCGGGCAGATTCATGGCGCGGCGTTCCCGCCCGCGCCCGCCGTGACGGTGGCGGCGGCCAGGGCCTTGGCTTCGACCCGGGCGCCGGGGACGAGGCGGAGCTGGCCGTCGGTCACGACGGTCTCGCCCGCCTTCACGCCGCCGGCCAGCAGCGTCAAGTCGTCAACCGTGCGCAGCACGTTGACCACCCTGAGCTCGACCGTGTGGTCCGGCTTCACGACGTACACCTGCGCGTTATCCTGGCCGGTCTGCACCGCCGCGCTGGGCACAACGATCGCGGCGCGATCGACGCCGGTCTGGGTCTGGACGCGCACGAACTGGCCGGGCCAGAGGGCGTGGTCGGCGTTTTCAAACAGGGCCTTCAGCACGATGGTGCCGGTGGTGGGATCGACGGCGTTGTCAATGAACGTCAGCCGGCCGTCGCCGCGGGAGACACCGGTGGTGTTGTCCGTCACCAGCACCTCGATCGCACCGGCCGCCATCGTGGCCCGGAGAGCCGGCAGGCTGTCCTCGGGCACGGAGTACGCGACGGAGATCGGCGTGAGCTGGTTGATGGTGACGACGGTGAAGTTGTTGTCGTTGGCCTTCATCAGCGCGCCCTCGTGGAGCAGCAACTGGCCGGTGCGGCCGGCGATCGGTGCGCGGATCTCGGTGTAGCCGAGCTGCAGCTCGGCGTTGGCCAGCGCGGCCGCGCGGGATTGCACGTCGGCTTTCGTGGTCTCGGCCCGCGTCTCGTATTGCGCCAGCGACTCCTTCGAGATCGCGGACTGCTGGTCGAGGTGCGAATAGCGGTCCGCGTCGACCGCGGCCTGGCGCGCCTGCGCCTGTGCGGTGGCGAGCGCGGCGCGGGCCTGGAGCACGGCGTTCTCGAACGGGCGCCGGTCGAGCGTGACCAGGAGTTCGCCGGCCTGGACGTCGTCGCCCTCCTTGAAATGCACGGCGGCGATGATGCCGTCGACCTGCGACTTCACGTTGACCGTGCGCAGCGCCTGGACCTTGCCGATGGCCTCGATGCGGCGCGGCATGTCGCGCTGGACGGCGGTGGCGGTCTGCACCGGGACGGCGGGCGGGCCGCCGCGAGCGGACTGGGTCCGGCCGCAGCCGGCGGCCAGCAAGAGTGCGGCGGCCGCGGATACAAGGAGGAGGGAGCGACGGGGAGTCATGGAGAATCAGGCGGACTGGGCTTCGAGCTGCAGGAGGTTGGCCTTGATCGTGGCGAGGTCGTCGACGAGCGCCACGCGGCGGTCGGCCGGAATGCCCGTCAGGTATTCGCTCCTGAGACGATTGGCGCGGTCATCAAGTTGCGCGATGACGCGCGCCGCCCGCGGCGTGAGCTCGAGACGGTAGGCGCGGCCGTCGGCCGCGTCATCGGCCCGCCGGATCCAACCAGCCCGCTCCAGGCGGTCCGCCTGGCGACTGACGGAAATCTTCTCCACCTGAAGCAGCTCGGCCAGGTCGCTTTGCGTGCAGCCGGGATGGCGCCGCAGGTAAAGCAGGAACAGCCACTGGGCCCGGGTCAGCCCGAGATCCCGGACCCGGCGGTCAAATTCCTTCCGCGCCAGCCGGTTGATGTCGGCCAGCAGCACGCCGACATTGCGCTCGAGGTTGGGGTGGGACGAAGACACGAGCCGCAACTGGTAAGCTAGCTTACCATCCGGGGCAAGCGCGTGGTTCCGGCCCGTCGCGGGATTTTACACCAATTTTAGACTTCGATTTTCGCCCAATTTTAAACCCGGCGCCGAAGGCTCTGTCTCTCGGGGTGTCAGTGCCAACCCACAACCAAAGGAGATCCATACAATGAATCAGTCCACGCTCCGAACCATCCCTTGTCTTCTCGCCCTGGTGACCGCCGCCTATGCGGGTCCGGTGGCGGGAGTTACCGGGGCCGCGGCCGGCCATGCCGCGCTCCCCCCGCCCGCCCTCCCCCACGTACCCTCCACCCCGCCGCCTCCGCCGCCGTCCGTCTCTGCAAGTGCCGCGGCCCAGGGGGCGGCGGCCGCCGCCGGAGCCGCCGGTGCGGCGAGCCACGCCGGCCAGGTCGCCGTCCATCCGGATGCCGACGGCGTGAATGCCAACGCCACCATGCATGCCTCGGCGGCCGGCGAGGCCAACGGACTGTCCGTCGCCACGGTGGTGTCGGGCGGCGCCGCCGCCGACCTCGATGTCCCGCAGGTGGTGAGAACCATCCATGAGGCGAGCTTCACCGCCCGCGACACTGTGGCCGGCGAAGTGCAGACCCGGATCGATGCCGGCGAACGCCACCTGGCCGATCTCGAAGCCCGGGCCGACAAGAACGGCAGCAAGGCCCGCTCGGATTTCGCCACCGCGCGCCGCGAGGCGCGGGCGAAGCAAAAAGCCGTGCGCGCTGACCTGAAGGCCGCCACGAAGGCCGACGGTGAGGTTAACTGGGGCAGCGTCCAGTCGGACCTGGCCAAGGATTACCGCGCCTACGCCGATGCGGTCGTGAAAGCCGAAGCCGCCGCGAACACGTCGCCCGACAAGGACTGAGGCGACGACCACCATCCACGCCGAAACCTGGGCCGGGGGCGCCATGCCTCCGGCCCGCCTTTCATCCCACCATGAAAAACCTCCTCACCCTGCTCCTGCTCCCTGCCGCCGCGCTGGCGGCGGATAAACTCACCGTCCCCGTTGACTCGACCCCGCCGGCCAAGATGACCGCCGGCGTCGGAGTGGACTTCAGCCGCGGCGACTATGGCTTTGCCAGCGACACGGATTTCCTGTCCGTGCCATTAAACCTGTCTTGGGAACGCGGCGCGTGGTCCTGGAACGCGGCCATTCCCTATGTGACGTTGCGCGGCCCGGCCACGGTCGTGGGCGGCGGCGGCACCCCGCGCGCGTCGTCGGCCTCCACCTCGGGGCTCGGCGATGTGCTCCTGGGCGCCACCGACCGTTTCCGGACCGGCGCCGACCTCCTCAACGTCGCGTTCACCGGCCGCGTCAAGCTGCCGACGGCCGACGACAGCCGGGGCTTGGGCACCGGACGCGCCGACGGCTACGGGCAGTTCGATTTCTACGAGACGGTGGGGGACTACACGCCGTTCGCGAGCATCGGTTACCGCGCGCTGGGCCGCAGCGCCGCGTATCCCCTCAAGAGTGGCGCCTATCTCGGCCTGGGCTCGCACCTGCGCCTGGCCGCCGGGACGGTGCTGACCTTCGGCTATGACTGGGGCCAGCGCATTCTCGACGGCGGCCCGTCGACCAGCGATGCCACCATCACCTTGACCACCGGACTGGACGCTCCCTGGCAGTTTGTGGTGTACGGGCTCAAGGGCTTCACCGACGCCAGCCCGAATTTCGGCGGCGGCCTTTCGCTGGCCCGGCGCTTTTAGGTCCTGCTCCGGTCGCCGGCGCCCCGCCTGAATCGGGCGCCTCACCGGGCGGCGTCCGGCCTGCGCCGGACGCCGCTCGCCCGTGAGGTGCATGGGCGGACTCAAGTCCGAAGATTCCCGGGGGCGGCAGGCTCCATCGCGGTGCGCGCGCGTCCGCCGGAATAATTTTCCGCGTCGGTCCTCCCACGGGTCCATGCACCTGCGTTCCTTTCGCCTCTTCATCGTTCTCCTGTCCCTGCCGCTCGCGCTGCGCGCGGGCCTCGCTCCCGCCGCAACCGCGATCGCCCCGATCGCTCCGGGCGTGAAAGCGCCAGCTGCGACGGTGCAGACCGTCGCGGGCGCCGGGATCGAGCTCGCGTCGGTCCTCGCCGCCAAGCCGACCGTCCTCGTCTTTTATCGCGGCAGCTGGTGTCCCTACTGCAACCGGCACCTTGCCGCGCTCGCCGAGGTCGAGCCGAAGCTGCTCGAGCTCGGCTACCAGATCGTCGCGATCAGTCCGGATGAAACGGCCGGTTTGCAGGCCATGGCCGCCAAGCACCACCTCGCGTACCGCCTGCTCTCCGACCGCGCCATGACCGCGGCGTCCGCCTTTGGTGTCGCCTTCCGCGTCGATGCGGCGGGCGTCGCCGCGTATCGCGGTTACGGGGTCGAGCTTCCGCCCGTGCCCGGCGAGGCCGACGCGCGCTGGCTGCCCGTACCGTCGGTCTTCATCATCGATCGCGCCGGCGTCGTGCGCTTCGCCCACACGAATCCCGATTTCAAGGTGCGCCTTTCCGGCGAGGAAGTGCTCGCCGCGGCCCAAGCGGCGCGCTGAGCGCCGCGCAAGTCGGCGGACACCGAGTCGAGTCTTTTTTTTCACGCGGCGAACGAGGCGGGCTTGCAGCCGGGGCGCCGGCGGGCAAGTATCGCGCTCCGCCTTCGGCCGCATGAAAAACTCACGCCTGTTACTTGCGCTTCTCGTTGCGTCCGTTGCCGGCCCGATCGCCTTTGCCCAGGAAAGCAGCGAGGTGGCTTCGCTGCGGGCCAAAGCCGAAAAAGGCAACGGCATCGCCCAATACAATCTCGGCCTCGCCTACGCCCAGGGCCGCGGCATCGCCGCCGATCCCGTCGAGGCTTTTGTCTGGCTCTCGCTGGCCAATGAAAACGGCTCGCGTGGCCGCACGCTCGATGCGCTGGCCGCTTCGTTCGACAAGGCCACCTACGATGCCGCCCAGGAACGGCTGGCCGCGCGCAAGAAGGAATTTCCCGGTCTCGTCCGGGTGGCCGCACCGGCCCGGGCCGAGTCCGTGCCCGCGGTGGCGGCCGACCAGGCGGAAACGCCGGCCTCGCGCGGGCCCGCCGCCCCGCCCGCACCCCCGGGGAGCGAACGCCCCGGGCCGGCACCCGCCCAGCGGGACGACGGCGCGCTCAACCGCGTCGTGGGTGAACGCGACGCGCTCGCCGCCCGGGTCGACACCCTGGCCGCCGAACTGGCCGCCGCGCGCGCCGAACGCGACCGCGCCACCGGCCAGGCCGCCGACCTGGCCCGCGCCGCCCAGGCCGCGCGCGAAGGTTCCAGCGCCCTCGAGGCGCAGGCTCGCGCCGCCCAGGCCCAGATCGCCAGCCTCACCCGCGACACCGAGGCGTTGAAGACCGAGCTCGGCCAGGCCCGGCAGGCCCTTGAGGCCCTGCAACGCGCGCCCAAGCCCGCCCCCGACACCGCCGCGTTGGATCAGAAAACGAAGGAGCTGCAGGCCGCGCTCGCCGACCTCGAATCCGCCCGGACGTTTGGGCACGAGGTCGAAAGCACCCTCAACAAGGTCAGCGACCAGAAATCCGCCCTGGAGACGCAGGTCGCTGCGTTGTCCCAGGCGAAAGCCGAAGCCGCCACCGCCGCGGCCGCGGCCGCTCGCCAGTTGGGCGAACTTCAGCAGCAGGTCGCCAGCCTCACGAGCGAGGCCGGGAAATTGCGCCAGGAGGCCGCCGCCGGCGCCGGCAATGCGGCGGCGCTGGCCGCGCTCAAACAAAATCTCGCCGCCGCCGAACAGGCCCGCGACGAGGCGCAGCGACAGCTGGCCGCCAAGCCGGGATATCCGGATTTGTCCGGTCGCGTGAAAGAACTCGAGGCATCGCTGGCCGAGGCCCGCAGCGCGAAACCCAGCTACCCGGACCTTTCGGGCCGCGTGCAGGAGTTGGAGACCACCGTCGCCTCGCTGCGCCAGACCGCCGCCGCGAAGCCGGCCTATGCGGACCTGTCCGGCCGCGTGAAAGAGTTGGAGGAGTCGCTGGCTGCCGCCCGTAGCGCCAAACCAGCCTATCCGGATCTTGCGCCGCGCGTGAATGAACTGCAGACCCAGGTCGCCGCCCTGCAGGAATCCGCCGAACGCGATTCCAAGGCCGCCGAGGCCCTCAAGGCCACGCTGGCGGAGCGCGATGCGCAGATGCACACCGCCCAGGCCGATTCGAGCGCCGCGACACAAAAGCTCGCAGCCGCCGAGGACACCGCCAAACAGGCTCAGGCTTCCGCGCAATCCCTGCAAGCCGAGCTGGCCCAGCTGCGCCAACGCCCGACTGCCCCCAGCTACCCCGATCTGTCCGGCCGCGTGAAGGAACTGGAGGAATCGCTGGCCGAGGCGCGTAACGCGAAACCGGCTTACCCGGATCTCTCCGGTCAGGTCGCCCGGCTCGAGGCCCAGGTCGCGGCTCTCACCAAGGACAAGTCCGGAGCCGAGGCGCGGATCGAAAACCTCACCACGGAAGCGGAGGCCGCGCGCGTTGCCCGCAACCAGCTCGGCGCCGCCCTGGCGCAGGCCCAACAGGAAAAGGAACAGCTCGCCGCCGCCAAGGACAACGGCGCGCAGCACGCCGCGGAGCTCGCGCAAATGAACGACAAGCTCGCCGCGGCCGAGAAACAGGCCACCGGGCTTCGGCAGGAGCGCGACACCCTCAACGGCAAACTTTCCGAGGCCGCCGCGAACGTCTCCACCTTGCAGGCCGACCGCGAGCGGATGCAAAAGATGCTCGCGGACGCCGGTCGCCAACTCCGCGATGCTTCGCTCGCCGCCAGCCGCACCAAGGAACTCGAGACCCAGGTCAAGAGCCAGTCCGCCGAAGTCGAGTCGGCGCGCTCGGCCCAGACGGAACTCAAGGACACCGTCGCGAAGTTGGAACAGGACAAGGCCGCCCTCAGCGCGCAGCTGCAGGAAGCGCGCAGCGCCAAGCCGGCTTACGCGGACCTGTCCGGCCGCGTCAAGGAGCTGGAAGCGTCGCTGACCGAGGCGCGCAGCGCCAAACCGGCTTACCCGGACCTGTCCGGACGCGTCCAGGAATTGGAGACGGCGCTGGCGGCAGCGCGTAACGCGAAACCGGCCTATCCGGACCAGTCCGGCCGCGTGCACGAGTTGGAAGCCCAGGTCGCGAGCCTGAAAAACGCCTCACCGGCCTATCCCGATCTGTCGGAGCGAGTGAAGGAGCTGGAGAGCGCGCTGGCCGGTTCGTTCACCCAGGCCACCACCGACCAACGTCGAATCGCCGAGCTGACCAAGGAACTGCAAACGGCGAAGACCGCCGCGCCCGCATATCCGGATCTGTCCGGGCGCGTCAAGGAGCTCGAGGCCGCGCTGGCCGAGGCGCGCAGCGCCAAACCGGCCTATCCTGATCTGTCCGGCCGCGTGCAGGAATTGGAGACGGCGCTGACTGCCGCGCGTAACGCGACACCGGCCTATCCCGATCTCACCAGCCGGGTCGCCGAACTGGAGGGCCAGGTCGCTTCGCTTGCGCAAGCCAAGGCCAAGGCGGAGCAGGCCGCCCAGGCCAAGCCGGCTTACCCCGACCTCTCCGGCAAGGTGAAGGAGCTGGAAGGCACGGTCGCGGCACTGACCCAGCGGCTCTCGGCCGCCGAGCAGGCGCACAGCGAAGTCACGAAGCAATTCGACGATTACAAGGGCGCGACGATCGCCAGCCAGCGCGACGCCGCCAACCAGCAGGCGCAGCAGAAAATGCTCGAGTCCGACAAGGCGGCGCTCCGCCGCCAGCTGGAGACGGCGTCGGCCGACGCCGAGAAATTGCGGACGCAGGTAGCCGCCCTGAAGGCCGCGCCCGCGCGCCCCGATCTGTCGGGCCGCGTCAAGGAATTGGAAACCCAGGTCGCGGCCGACGTGGCCGCGGTCGCCGCCGCCAAGGCCGAGACCCAGCAGGTCCGCGACCGCCTGGCCGAGGTCGAGAAGGCGCGCGACGCCGCGACCGCGCTCGCCGCCGCGAAACCTGCCGCGCCCGCTTATCCCGACCTTTCGGGCCGGGTGCAGGAACTGGAGGCCCAGCTGGCGACCGCAAAGAATGCCGCCGAGCAGGCCGCCGCCGCGAAGACGACGGCGCCGGCCTACCCGGACCTGTCCGACAGGGTGAACGAATTGCAGGCGGCGCTGGGCGACGCGACGCGCCAGCTCGTCGCGGCCAACGCGGCGCAGGCCGACCTGAAACACCAGCTCGACGGCGTCACGGCCGCCCTGCAGAATTCCGCCAAGGAGAAAGGCGGCGAGGCGGACCAACTGCGGCGCGAGCGCGACGAGCTTTCCGGCCGCCTCACCAGCCTCGCCGGCGAGGTCGCGCAATTGCGCAGCGATCGCGAGCGGATGCAGAAGATGCTGGCCGACGCCGGCCGGCAGCTGCGCGACGCGTCGGGCGCGACGAGCCGCGTCAAGGAACTTGAGTCCCAGCTGGCCGCGCAGCAGACCGCCGCGTCCGGCGCGCAGGCCGAGGCCGCGCAAGCCCGGGAGCAGCTCGCCACCCTGGCCAAGGCGAGGACCGACGATGCCGCGAAACTCGACGGCTTGCAGGCGCAGCTGACGGCCGCGACGGCCGAAGCCGCCGGCACCAGGCAGCAGCTCGCCGAGCTGACGGCGAAGGCCGCCGCCCCAACCGCGCCCGCCTATCCCGACCTGTCGGCGCGCGTGAAGGAGCTTGAGGCGCAACTTGCGGAAAAACCCGCGGCCCCGGCCTACCCCGATTTGTCCGGCCGCGTGAAGGAACTCGAGGCCGCGCTCGCGAACTCGCAAACGGCCAAACCGTCCTACCCGGATCTATCCGGCAAGGTCAGCGCGCTGGAAGCGCAAGTCGCCTCGCTCTCGCAGGCCAAGGAAGAAGCCGAACGGGCCGCGAAGGAAGTGCCCGCCGCGCCTGATTATCCCGACCTGCGCGATCGCGTGAAGGAACTCGAGGCGCAGGTCGCGGCGAAGCCCGGCGCTCCGTCGTACCCGGACTTGTCCGGCCGCGTCCAGGAATTGGAAGGACAACTCGCCTCGGTTACGCAGGCCAAGGACGAGGCCGAACGGGCCGCGAAGGAAGTGCCCGCCGCGCCTGACTATCCCGACCTGCGCGACCGCGTGAAGGAGTTGGAGACACAACTGGCGGATGCCGCCACCGCGGCGTCCAGCGCGAAGCAACAGGTCGCCGAGTTGACCGCGGCCCGGACCACCCCGCCCGCCGCCGCGCCGGCCTACCCGGATCTGTCCGGGCGCGTCAAGGAGCTCGAGGCCGCGCTCGCCACCGCGCAGAACGCGACCCCGGCCTACCCCGATTTGTCCGGCCGCGTGCACGAGCTCGAAGGAGCGCTCGCCGAGGCGCGCAACGCCAAACCGGCGGCCGACCTCTCCGCCAAGGTGGGCGAACTCGAGGCCGCGCTCGCCGACACGAAGCAGCAACTCGCGGCCGCCACGACGGAAGCCGCCAATGCGAAACAACAGGTGGCCGCCCTGCAGAAACCGCCGGAAGCTGCGCCGAAGCCCGCGGCGACGACGGAGTCGGTTGACGTCGCCGACCTCCAGCGCCGCCTGGCCGAGACCGAGGACAAGCTCGCGATCTCGCTGCGCGGTTATGCCGTCCTGCAAAAGGAACGTGACGAACTGAAGAACGCCGCGCCCGCCCCCACCGCCCCCGCCCCCGCGGCTGATAGCGCCGCGCTGGCCGAGAAGGACGCGCTGACCAAGCAGGTCGCCGACCTGAACGCCGAGGTCGCACGCCTGAAGGCCGCGGCCCCCGCCCCGGTCGATGACGCGCTCAAGGCCGAGCGCGACACCCTCGCGGCCCGCGTGGAATCGCTCACCAGCCAGGTCGCCAGCCTGAAGGCCGCGGCCCCCGCCCCGGCCGACGATGCGCTCAAGGCCGAGCGCGACACCCTCGCGGCTCGCGTGGAATCGCTCACCAGCCAGGTCGCCAGCCTCCAGTCGGCCGCCGCGGCGCAATCATCCGCGCAGGAGCAGCTCACCACGCTGGCGGCGGAACGCCAGAAACTCGCCGCCCAACTGGCCGGGGCGCAAGCGGAGGCGACCCGCGCCAACCAGGCCCTCGCCGCCCTGCAACGGAACAACAGCCAGGGCACCAACGAACTGGCCGCGACCCGCGCGCTCGTGCAGCAGCTGCAGGGCAGCAACACGGTGCTCGCACAGGAGAATTACCAGTTGAAGACGATGCTGGCGCGTTCGGTCGGCGGACCCGCCCCGGCCGTGGCGACGCCCACCTCGGCTCCAGCAACCGCGTCCGTCGCTGCCCCGCCGACCGCCCCGGGCTTGCGCACCCACACCGTCGTCGCGGGCGATTCGCTTTCGCGCATCAGCCAGCGCTATTACGGGACGGCCAACCGCTGGCAGGACATCTACGCCGCGAATCGCGATCGCATTGCCGACAACGGCGCACTGCGCGTCGGCGTGGTGCTGAGAATTCCTTAAGGTGGTGCCCCGCCTCCGCCGAATTACCAGGGAGAATTGATTCGCCCCGAACGCGAGCGGCTGCTGCGCTCCGCCCCATGGCTACGATCGCATTCATCGGCACCGGCGTCATGGGCCGCAGCATGGCGGGGCACCTGCTCCGCGCCGGGCACACGTTGCACGTCCACAACCGCACGCGCGCCAAGGCGCAGGCGTTGCTCGAAGCCGGGGCGCACTGGCACGACTCCGCCGGGGACGCCGCGGCCGCGGCCGAGTTCGTGTTCACCATCGTCGGCTTTCCCGTGGACGTGGAGGAGACGTACTTCGGCCCGGGCGGCATCCTGGCGCGCGCGCGCCCGGGCGCGACGCTGGTCGACATGACGACTTCCAGCCCGCTGCTGGCCCGGCGGATCGCCGACGCGGCCGCGGCCCGCGGCCTCGCGGCGCTCGACGCGCCGGTGTCGGGCGGTGACATCGGAGCGCGCGATGCCAAGCTGGTGATCATGGTTGGCGGCGAGGCGGCGGCCTTCGACCGGACGCGGCCGCTGTTCGAACTGATGGGCAAGAACATCATCCTCCAAGGCGGCCCGGGCGCGGGCCAGCACTGCAAGATGGCGAACCAGATCTCGATCGCCTCGATCATGATGTCGTGGTGTGAGGCGCTGACTTATGCCCGGAAGGCCGGTCTCGACCCCGCGCGCGTCATCGAGAGCATCGGCGGCGGCGCGGCCGCGAGCTGGTCCCTCAACAACCTCGCGCCGCGGGCGCTGCGCGGCGATTTCGCGCCGGGATTCTACGTGAAGCACTTCCTGAAGGACATGCGCATCGCGCTCGAGTCGGCCGCCGCCATGCAGCTCGACCTGCCCGGCCTCAGGCAGGCGAAGGCGCTTTACGACGAGGTCGCGGCGCGCGGCTGGTCGGACGACGGGACGCAGGCGCTGTTCCGTCTTTATCAGGCGCGGGCTTGAGTCCGGTCCATGCCGTCCGCCGTGCCGCCCTTCACGGCAGCCGCGTGAGCCCTTCCGCCCGAATGTGCCACGAGCCGTCCTTCGGAAAACCGGGGAACTCCTCGGGGCAGCCTTCCCAACCGCCGACCATCAGCGCGACGGCGGACAGAAACGAGCCGTTGGCGGGCAGGTAGACCGCGATCTCCCGCCGGCCGTTCTGGTTGTGCACGCGGTCGCTGCCGACCGGGGCGTGCCCGTTGGGCAGGTAATGGTTGTTCGGACCATCGCGCATCAACACCTCGATCGCATCCGCCGGCCGGCCGAGCCGCGTGGCGGTCATCGCGACCATCGGGTAATCCCAGCCCCAGATCTTGGTCTGCCAGTCCCATTGCTGGAGCACGCCCGAAAGCGTCCGGTCCATCGTCGCGCGATCGACGTCCGGACCTCCCGGCAGGAAGCCGAGGGCCATCAGCATTTCCGGATGATCGTGCCGGCTGGCGAGATCGGTCCAGGTGTCGGGATGCGACTCCAGCGCCGTGTACTTGCCGTCGACGACCGGCAGGGGCGAAAGCTTCGCGAGCTTCGCATCCCAGTCGGCGTCGCGCGGCAAGCCCGAGCGCAGCCGCCAGCGTTGCGCCGTCTCGAGCGCCCACCGCCAGTAGGCCAGCTCGAACGCCGGATTCCGGCTGGTCGCCGGGTCGTGGATCTCCTGTGCGATCCACAACGGCGGCCCGAGCACGTAGCGGTCGCGTTTCGGGTCCAGCTTCAGCATCGACGCCATGCAATCAGCCGTGGCGAAGACAAGGTCGCGGTAATGTTCGAGATTCTCCTGCGACGGCGATTGCCGCAGCAGCAGGTCGCAAAGGTAGATTGGGTGCGGCTGGTTCCAGACGATCAGGGGGTTTCCGCCCGGGCTCTCGCGGTCGTCCGGCCCGACCATCTTGGCCCAGCGCGCGCCGCGCAGACCGCGTTCCGCCGCCAGCGCGCGCGCCTCGGGCAGATGCCGGACGAACCATTCCAAATTGCGCTTCGCCAGCTCCGTCTGGCCCCAGAGGATGAAATGCGCCGTGCTCCACCAGATCATCTCGGTGTGGTGCTTGCCGTACCACGTGTCGCACGTCAGGCCGCTCTCCTGCGGCGGCACGTCGCCCGCGCACTGCACGGCAGTCAGGTAACGTGACCGGATGATCCGCTCCTCGACCTTCGGCGCGAGCGGGTTGCTGCTGCCGGTGAAGTCCACCGCCGCGCCGCCGCGCCAGAAGCCCGCCCAATGCGCCGCGCTACGGGCGACCGCGTCGTCCACGGTCGCCGGCGAACCGGTCGGCCGATCGCGGGAGAACGCCGCGGTGAACGCAAGCGCGGCTTCACCCCGGGCGGCCATCGTGAAAGTATGATCCCCGGCCGGCTGCAGCGTGCGGTTGCTCGCAACCCAATAGGTTGTGCCGCCGACCTTGCGCTCGACGACCCCGGGGGCAACGCGCTTCGATTCGTGCGCCTCGGGGTGGCTCCAGTCGAGCGGGGGCGTGTTCTTGACCGCCAAATCGTGCCCGCGCGGAAAGGCCAGGCGGACGCGCAGTTTTCCCTGCTGCATCAGGTCCGACTCGACGCGCACGCCAATGGTATCCGAGTCGGGGGCGCATGCGGTCGTCACCGTCACCGGTACTCCCCGCAGTTTGTACTTGCTCGTGATGATCCCGCGCCAGAGGTCGAGCGTCTGGTCGACGTCAGTCACCTCCTCGGTCTTCAGCGGGCTTCCGTCGCTCCATTCGAGCGAAATTTGCCCAAGCGGATGCAGTTGCGGGTTGCGGCGCAGCCAGTCGGACGCCGGCGTGCCTTGATTGCTCGGGAGCGCGATCGTCGTGCCGTCGGCTTGCGTGTAAGTTTCGTTGGCGTCGGCTAGCTGGTAGCCGTGCGGATTGTCCTCGGTCGTCCAGCACCAGCGCGCGAGCGTCTCGAGCGGGATGCCGGTGCGGTAATAATAATCGCCGAAGCTCTGCAGGCCGGTGACGTCGACCGTGAACGCGAAACCGCCGTTGCCGACCGTCAGCGGCGACTCGGGATCGACGCGGCGCACGACGACGTTGTGCCGCGAGACCAGCGCCTCGCGGTCGATCGGCGTCGCCTCGGGCAGGGTCAGCGGGACGGCCGCGGCACCGTGCTGGAAATGAAAATAGTCGAAATCGGCCGCGCCGGCGCCGCCGTAGCTGAACAGCGCCATCCGCGCGCCCTTCCACTGGCTGAATTGCAGCCGGATGTCGCCGCCGAGCGTGGCGAAAATGGCGCCATCGACACTGAAGCCCAGCCGGGCCGCGTCGCCGCGGTATTCCCCCCGGAGCCAGACGACCGGACCGGCGATCTCCGGGCCGGGACCGGCATCCGAGACGATCCGGTACACACCGTCCTCGCGCTTCACGCCGGCGAAATTGAAAAGCTTGCCGCTCATGAAGGCCACGCCCGCCTGCTGGCCCTCCGCCAAGCCGCTCGCGTCGAGCTTCACCTCGAACGAACCGCCCGCGCCCCACAGTTTTTGCGTGAGCGTGTTGCGCGCGGTTGCCAGGTCGGCCGCCGGCAGGCCGTGCAAGCGCAGCCAGCCGGGCCGCGCCGCCAATGACCAGCCCGCCGGAACGGGATTGTGATTCCACTGCCATTGCGGCGAAAGGCCGGCCGCGTCGAAGTCGTCGCTCGTCTGCGGATGCTCGATGGGCGCCCCCGCGCCGATCGCGGGCTTCGGGCCACCCCGGACCGGCCGGCCGTGGTCGCCAAAGACCGGCCAGTCGTCGTCGCCCCAGTGCACCGGCTCGAGGCAGGGCACGCGGCCGAGCGGTCCGGCGGACTTGAATCCGATGAACCAGGCCGAGCCGTCGTCGAGCTCGACCAGGCCTCCTTGGTGCGGACTGCCGTCCGGCAGCACGACGCGCCGTTCATAGGGCCCGCGCAGCGAGCGCGAGCGGAGAACGGTCTGGCCCCCGCGCTCGACGCCACCTTCGGGCAAGGAGATGTAATACCAGCCGTGCCGCTTGAAGAGTTTCGGCCCCTCCGCCACCGGGCCGCGATAGATTTCCACCCCGTCGTCGAGCAACTGCGATCCATCCGCGCTCAGGCGGTGCAGGTAGAGCGGACCGGCGCCCAGCCGCCCGTGCACCAGCCAGGCCGAGCCATCATCGTCCCAGAACGGGCACGGATCCTCCCACTGGTCGACCCGTTTCACCACCGCGCCCGTCCAGGGCCCGGCGGGATCGCGCGCGGTGTAGTGCAGGAGCCCGTCGCGCGGCGTGCAGACGTAGAGGTGAAACACGCCGTCGTGGAAACGTAGCGACGGCGCCCACGTGCCCTGCGAGTACGCGCGCATCTCGTCGTATTTCGGATCGAGCGCGAGCCGGTCGAACACCTGGCCGATGATCCGCCAGTTGACCAGGTCGCGCGAGTGCAGCACCTGGATGCCCATGAAGTGGAACTCGGAGGCCACGAGGTAGAAGTCGTTGCCGACGCGGATGACATCCGGGTCCGAATAATCGGCCGGCAGGATCGGGTTGCGGTAGGTGCCGTCGCCCTGGTCGCCCCAAGGCAGGACCGGCTCCGCCGCCGCCGCGCCCGCCACCCAGCCCCAGGCGGCGACGAGCGCAAGCCAGCGCAGGATCTTCCCGCGCCGCCACGTCGTGGTCAGGGCCGCCAGCATGGGTTCCGCCCTACAGTTTTTCGTCCGCGATCAGTCCGGGGCGATTGGTCTCCGGCAATCCCGGGCTGTTGTGCACCGAGAGGCCGTCGACGTGCTTCAGCACGAAGGTCGGCGTGCCCGGCGCCGCGGCGCATTTCAAGGCGTCGAAGCTCACGCCCGTGACGTGATCGAGCTGGATGACCGGCCGCAGGTCGGCCTGCGCCACGCGCAGCTCCACGCGCCCGAGGTCGAAATTCCTGACGTGCCGGGCGAACAGGCCCCACGCCGGCATCGTGCCGAGCAGGCCCGGCTCGGGATAACGGTTGCGTTCAAAGGCCGGCACCTCGGCCGCCGCCTGCTCCTTGGTGCCGCCGCCGGCGAAGTCGATGAAGATGTTCGTGAGCGTGAAGTCCTCGATCGGGTGACCCGGTTCGCCCACGAGCAGGATGCCGCTCTGCGCGGCGACGTTGTGGGCGACTACGTGGTCGATCTTGATCCGCCGCGCCGCGCCGATCGCCACCTCACCCGGGCCGCGCAAGCGGGCGCCGAGGCGGACGTAGATCGGGGCATTGTCGATGTCGCGCATCGTGAGGTTGGAGATCGTGAAGTCCTCCATCAGGCCGCCGTCGACCTCCTCGAGCGCAAGGCCGTGGCACCATTCGAAAACGCAATTCGTGATGGTGACGTTATGGAAGCCGCCGTTCGCCTCGGTCCCGAACTTGATGCGCCCGTAGCCGCCCTGCGGGGTCATCTTCTTCTGGCGCGTGCCGTCGAGGAGCGTGCCCTCGTCGAAACCGCTGACCTGGCAGTTGGTGATCGTGATGTTCTCCGTCGGCATCAGGCGACCGAGGCCGAAGGAGGCCTTCGGACAGATGCCATCGTCGTAGGGGGAGTTGACGGTGCAGTTGGCCACGCGGACATTCTGGCAGCAGTCGAAGTCGATGCCGTCGCGATTGGTGTCGATCTTCAGGCCGTCGCAGGTCCAGTTCTGGACGCCGGTGGCGAGGATGGCAAAGTGCCCGCCGTGGTAGATGGTGAAGTCGCGAAAGATGACGTTGCGGCAGTTCTTGAGCGCGATGGCCTTGTTGCCGACGCCGGCCGGCAGCGTGTCCCTGCCGGGATAGCCGAAGGGTCCGGCCTGCTGGGCCTTGAGGGCGGCCTTCGCGGCCTCGGGCAGTTCGATGTCGGGCAGGTTCGTGGCGCCGGCCGCACGCGCGGCCCGCTCCTCCGGCAACCGGTCGCGCCGCCAACTGTCGTGCCCGCGGCTGAGGCCGCGGCCAAAGATCCGGCCCGGCCCGGTGATCGCGATGTCGGTGAGGTCCTCGCCCCAGATCAGGCTGTTGTGCCAGTGGGAGTGGCCGAAGTCCTCGTAGTAGTCCACGTGGGGCACGGTTCCCGTCGTGGGTTCGGGCACATCGTAACCGATCGTGAGGTCGGCGGATGGTTCCGCCGCGACGATCGTTGACCCCATGTCGAGGTAGAGCGCGACGTGGCTCTTAAGGTGGATCGAAAAGCTCAGGTAGTTGCCCGCCCCAAACCACACCGTGCCGCCGCCGGCCGCGGCCGCGGCGTCGATCGCAGCGTTGATCGCAGCGGTGTCGAGCGCCGTGCCGTCGCCCTTGGCGCCGAAGGTGCGCACATCAAAGACTCGCGCGGGGGTCTGGGCCGGAAGGGGCAGCGCCGAAGCAAACAGCGCCACGAGCAGGGTCAGGACGGAGGAACGCATGATGGAGGGAGAATTAGCCCGCCGGACGCCCGGGGGCGAAGCCTTATCTCGGACGTCTTGCCTGACCGTCCGAAGTCGCGGGCCGCTTCTCCCTGTCATGCGGCCGCCGGCGGGTTGACTCGCGTCCGCGCGCCGCTCCGAATGGCGGCACCATGTCCCTTCCCTCCTCCTTTGCCGGCGTCACCGTCCACACGAAAGCCAATGTGTACTTCGACGGCCGCGTCGTCAGCCACACCGTGCTGCTGCCCGACGGCGCCAAGAAAACCCTCGGGCTGATCTACCCCGGCAGCTACCACTTCGGCACCGGCGCACCCGAGCGCATGGAGATCGTTGCCGGCGCGTGCCGCGTGACGCTCGATGGAAAAACCGCGGCGGCCGACTACGCGGCGGGCACGCATTTCGACGTGCCGGGCCAGAGCGGCTTCACCATCGAGGTGCAGTCCGGCCTCTGCGAGTACATCTGCTCGTTTCTCTGAGCGGCCGGCACATTTTGAGATGGAACGCGTCGACCGCAGCCCGTTGGCTTGCGCGTCGACCTGGCCCGCGCCTTCTGGCCGGGTCGCTCCACCCTCAGTTCCCCTCCCCCATGCGCCGATGCTGCCTCCTCGCCGCCCTCCTCCTCACTGCCTCGGTTGCCCGCCTCGGCTCGGCTGAGCCGGAGGCGCCCCTGCCCGACGGGCTCTATGCCGAGTTTACCACGCCGCACGGGGCGCTCGTCGTCCGGCTGCATTACCGGCAGGTTCCGCTGACGGTCACGAGCTTCGTCGGGCTCGCCGAGGGTACGCTGGCGCCGCGCGACGGCCACCCGTTCTACACCGGCCTGACTTGGTACCGCGTCGTGCCGGGCTTCGTCATCCAGAGCGGGAACCCGGGCCTCAAGGACACCGGCGACGTGCCGATACCATACGCGTTTCCCGACGAGTTCGTGCCGGGCCTCCGCCATGCGGAGATCGGCACGCTGTCGATGGCCAACGCCGGCCCCGATACGAACGGCTGCGAGTTCTTCCTCACGCTCGGCGACGACACCCGCCTCAACTACCTTTACAGCGTCTTCGGGGAAACGGTCCGGGGCCGCGACCTCCTCCCGCAGATCAAGCCCAATGAGCCCTTCACGATCCGCATCCTGCGCGTCGGCGCCGAGGCGCGCGCGTTCCGGGCGGATGCCGCCGCCTTCCAGGCCCTGCTGGCCAAGGCCCGGCGCTACACCGGCCCGGCCGAACCCGGTCCGGACGCCTTTTTCGACGATCCCGCCGGCCTCATTCCCGTCGATCCCCCGCGGGCCCGTTACTTCAACTACAAGCTGGCCAATTACGAACGCACCACGGGGGTGCGGATCGTCGGGCGCCTCTTTCCGCACTCGCCCCCGGCCGCAGAGGATGCCGTGCCTGGCGCCTACATGCACGCCCTCGCGAAGAAGCTCGGCGTCGATCGCCGCGGCGCCCTCGTGGCGTACTTCGCCGACGAGAAGGACTGGCGCATCTGGCTGAGCGACGAAGCCGCGGACACTTTCCTCGGCCACCATGCCACGCCGGCCGATCTCGCGACGGAAGGACCCTTGCACCGACTCAAAACCGCGTTCATCGACGCGGCGGTCGCCGAGGGCGACGCCGCCTTTGCGCGCCAGCAAAAGGACTCGCCGCCGGACCGGCCGCCGCCGCCAGCCCAGCAACTCAAGCTCCAGGTCGACGCCCTGCTCGATCACCTCATCCTCAAGCTCGAACCAAAATGAACTCCCGCCTGCTCGCCGCCGCCCTGCTTCTTGCACTCGGTTCGCCACTCCTCGCCGCCGACGAGACGCCCGCGCTCGTCGCGCGCAAGGTCGCCGCCGCCTATCCCGCGCTCGACGCCTTCTACCAGGACCTGCACGCCCACCCCGAGCTCTCGCTGATGGAGGTACGCACCGCCGCCGCCGTCGCGCGCGAGCTGCGCGCCGCCGGTCTTGAGGTCACCGAGCACGTCGGCGGCCACGGGGCGGTGGCCGTGCTGAAGAACGGCACCGGACCCGTGCTGCTCATGCGCGCCGACATCGATGCCCTGCCGGTCGCCGAGGAAACCGGCCTGCCTTACGCGAGCAAGGTGCGCGTGACCGACCTCGCGGGCGCGGAGGTGCCCGTGATGCACGCCTGCGGGCACGACATCCATGCCACCGTGCTCGTCGGCACGGCGCAGGTGCTGGCGTCGCTGCGCGATCGCTGGGCGGGCACGCTGCTGCTGGTCGTCCAGCCGGCCGAGGAACGCGGCCTCGGGGCCACCGCGATGCTGGCGGACGGCCTCTACTCGCGCTTCCCCCAGCCCGACTTCGCCGTCGCCGAACACGACAGCGCCACGCTGCCGGCGGGCACCGTCGGCACGATCGAAGGCTACGCCATGGCCAATGTCGACTGGGTCGACATCACGGTGCGCGGCATCGGCGGCCACGGCGCGTATCCACAGAACACCAAGGACCCGGTCGTGCTCGCCGCCCGCATCGTCCTCGCGCTCCAGACCATCGTCAGCCGCGAGACCAGCCCGCTCAACCCCGCCGTCGTCACCGTCGGTTCCATCCACGGCGGCACCAAACCGAATGTCATACCCGACGAAGTGAAGCTCCGCCTGACGCTGCGCTCCTATTCCGACGCGGTGCGGGCCCACACCATCGAGGCGGTCCGGCGCATCTGTCGCGGCGAAGCCATCGCCGCCGGCTTGCCCGAGGACCGCCTGCCGGTCGTCACCGTGATCGAGGACGAGGCCACGCCCTCCACCTACAACGACCCGGCGCTCACCCGCCGCATCCGGGGCGCGCTCACGGCCTGGCTCGGCGCGGACCAGGTCACCACGATCGAGCCCGAGATGGGCGGCGAGGATTTCAGCCAGTTCGGCCGCACCGCCGAGAAGGTTCCGCTCTGCCTCGTGCGCGTCGGCGCCGTCGCCCCGGAAAAAATCGCCGAGAGCGCCCGCACCGGCGTGCCGCTGCCGACGTTGCATTCGAGCAAGTTCGCGCCCGTGCCCGAGCCCACGATCAAGACCGGGGTCACGGCCATGACCGCCATCGCGCTGGACTTGCTCGCCAAAAAGTGAACGTTGGCGCCATGCGCCAGTATGGGATTCTCCTGATTCTCGGGCTTGTGCTCGTCTTCATCGCCTTCCAGGCGCGCACGGGCATTCTTCGCCGCAAGCATCCCGGCGAGCCGGCCAACAAATACATGCGGGAAATCATGCAGGGCCCGACGCTCAGCGAGGCCGACGCGACCTGGGTCCGCGAACACTTCGACCACGCCCACCTCAACCCCTCGGGCCTGCGCTATGTCGAGCGCCGGCCCGGCACCGGCGAGCCGCCCGCGACCGGCGCGCTGGTCACCGTGCACTATGACGGCTTTCTCCTCGACGGGACGAAGATCGACAGTTCGCGCGACCGCGGCCGGCCGTACTCCTTCCACGTTGGCACCGGCGAGGTCATCAAGGGCTGGGACGAGGCGGTCGCCACGATGAAAAAGGGCGAGGTCCGCACGCTCATCGTCCCGTGGTGGCTGGCGTATGGCGAGAGCGGCCGCGGGAAGATCCCGCCGCGGGCCACGCTCCGCTTCGAGGTCGAGCTGCTCGATATCCGTTAGGCCGGAGGGAAGATTGGCCGGTCCGGCGGCGAATCCCGCGCGCCGCCGCGGCGCAGCAAGGACCGTGCGCCCGGCCCGGCCGGCTCACAATCCCGTCAGGCTGCCGTTGCGCTTGAGCCAGTGCTCGGCCTCACGCCACCCGGGGCAGACGTCGGCCACGCGCGCCCAGAACCGCGGCGAATGGTTCATTTCGCGCAGGTGCATGAGTTCGTGGTAGCAGATATAGTCGCGGACCGTCTCCGGCGTCTGCACGAGCCGCCAGTTGAGCGAAATGGTGCCGCTGCGCGAGCACGAGCCCCAGCGCGAGCGCTGGTTGCGGACGGTCACGTGCTTGAGGTCCGCACCGGTCTCGGCGGCGAGTTCCCAGAGGCGCGCCGGCAACTCGATCTTGGCGCGGCGCGCCCATTGCGCCTCGAGGGCGGGCCGCAGGTCGCCGTCGAGCGCCGGCAGGTTGAACACGTCCGCCGCCAGGCTGACCGCCGGCCGCGGGCCCTCGCGGGCCAGCCGGATCTCGACCAATTCGCCGCGCCAAAGGACCCGGGTGCCGATCGTCCACTGCGGGGGCACGCGGGGCCGGCGCTCGTGCCGGGCGCGGGCCCGGCTGAGCCAGCCGGCGTGCTCGGCCGCAAACCGCCTGGCTTCGACCTCAGAACCGCGGGCGGGAATCGTCACGACCGCAACCCCGTCCTTGCGCAGGGTCAGACGATAATGCCGCGCCCGCAGGCTGCGCATGAAAACCATCCCCGGGCCGGGGACGGGCGCCTGCGGCGCGAACAGAGCCTGCGGATTCTCGCTCACCGGACGTTTCGCTAATGAACTGCGGGGCGGAAAGCGAGCCACGAGACAAATGCCCGCGGGCCAAGAGAGCCGCTCGCCCCGATGTCGCTGGAAGGCCATTATTTGGCGCCGGGCATACCTTCCGCCAAGCTGTGCAGCGCTCGTTTCCCTCCGAAAGTTTAGAGCAAAATTACAGGTAGTGACTCCCCTTTTTCGCCTGAGGGCTTGCACCTAGATAAGTCTTACGTAGTCTCCGCAGACCGATCTCGCAAATGCGGCTCAGCACCCGTCTTCCCTCTCCCTATCGCGCCGCGGCCTTCACCCTGGTGGAAATCATGGTGGTGGTGGTTATTATTGGCCTGTTGGCCGCCATGGGCCTGCCGGCCTTGCGGCGGGTCAAGATGCGTTCGCAGGCCAGCGCGGTGCAACATGACCTGCAGGCCTTCTCAACGGCGTTCATCACCTACAATCTCCAGAACGGCCACTGGCCTGCCAACGCCGACCCGCGGGAGATTCCCCCGGAACTGGGCAGCGCCGCCCTCACGAACGCCTTCACCCTCAAGTCGCCCATCGGCGGCTACTACAAGTGGAACTATGACGTGTCGGCCGACGGCGTGGACGCCAAGGCGGCCATCGTCATCATTGGCGATGCCGGCAATCCGGTGAGCGACGACGCGGAACTCCGCCTGCTGATCGATCGCCAGCTCGACGACGGCAACCTCGATGCGGGCAACGTGCAGGTCGGCTCGACCGGCTCGCTGGTGTACATCCTCGAGAAATGAGCGCGCTGTACAAAGTCACGCTCGTGCAGCTCAAGGCCAACGCCCTGGGCCTGGCGCCCGCCGGCGAGAAGATCGAGCTCGGCAACCTGCCGGTCGAGGAGATCTGCCGTCTCGCGGGCAACCTCCAGCTGGTCGCCAGCGTCTCGGACTCCAAGGCCGAGCCGGGAATCCTGGTCTATCGCGGCGAGCGCGGCTGGCGCATCGCCGTCCATCGCGGCCGGCTGTGCATGCACAAGAGCACGTCGGCCTTCGATGAGTACTGGTCGGTCGACCATGCCAAGGCCCTCGCGGACCTGCCCCCTTTCCAGGTCGAGGCGCCGACCCCGCAGGTTTCCCGGCGTGTCAAGGTCGGCGAGACCAGCCGTTTCGCCGGGCTGCGCGCCATGGGCGAGGTCGTCGGCCTGTTCACCATCGGCGTCGGTCTCATCCTCGTCGGGTTCTGGTTCGGCCTGCCGCACAAGCGGCTCAGCGATCTGCCCGCCGACATCATCGAGGTCACGTCGGACACCGAGCGCGCCACCGTCTTCTCGGCCGTGGCCGGCAGCTACGCCACCGGCAAGAAGCCGGGCGAGAGCATCATTGTCATCAGCGCCGACGGCCGCGTGGCGCTCGGGGTCATCGGCAAGGACGGCAAGCCCGCCGCCCCGCGGATCCAGGAACAGGCCCGGGCGGCGCGCAAGGGCGGCCTCGCCGCCGTCATCGTGCCGTCGATCGGCGTGATCGCCGAGATCCCACCGGACGCCGTCAACGTCGGCCGGGCGAACGGCCGCTGGCGCAAGCTCATCAACTGAGCGCGGGTGGGCTCGTTCTGTTTCCCGGAGGGTCGCGCCTTGGCGCGACCTTTTGGATTAGCGGCTCATTGGGCAGGGGTCGTCGCAAGCAACGCCCCTACAGGTCAAGCCCGCACGGGGTGCAGGCCACCGGTCCGTTCTCCGTTCACACCAGTTCCAGCCGCCATTCGGGCGACCGGCCGGCGGCCAGCGTCAGCCAGGCGAAGCTCGGCGGGGCATGGCGATTCGGCCGCGTGATGCAGCCGGGATTGAGCCAGCGCACGCCCCGCGCGTCGGTCTCGTCCCGCGGCGCGTGGGTGTGCCCGTGCAGCACCAGGTGCACGCCGGGCGGCGCCCGCAACGGCGGGATGTGCACCAGCAGGCAATGCGTTCCGGCCCGCTCCAGGCGCAGCTCGCGCGGCCAGAGATCGTGCCCCTCGTTGTTGCCGATCACGACCTGCAAGGGTTTGCCGAGCTGCTGGAACTCGGACAGCGTCCAGGGCTCGCACACGTCACCCAGATGCCAGATCTCGTCGGCGTCGCGCAGGCGCTCCGGCAGGCCCGGCGGGTAGCGATCGTGCGTGTCCGCGATGACAGCGATCCGGGTCACTTCGACGCCGCCCCCGCCAGCGCAACATAAGGCTCCTCCCGCAGGTCGGCCGCGCGGCGCCCGGCCAGCAGTTGGAACCAGACCCGCGCGCAGGCCCCGACCACCAGCACGACGAGCACGAGGAAGATCCCCGTGACCGCGGCGTTCATGTGCGCATTGAACACCTGCCGGCCGAGCGGGCCGGCCGCCTCGGGCGTCGCCGCCGCCAGCGCCGCCGCCAGGCCGTCGGCCTGCGCGAGAAATCCGATGCGCGGATTCGGGCTGAAGATGAGCAGCAGCCCCGCGCTCATCGTGACGGTCAGCAGCCACGCCAGCGGCACCAGCGTGACCCAGAGATAACGCCCCCGGCCCATCTTGAGCAGCACCGTGGTACCGAGCGCGAGTGCAATGACCGCCAGGAGCTGGTTGGAAACGCCGAAGATCGGCCACAGCGAGCGAATGCCGCCCAGCGGGTCGATGACGCCCTCGTACAGGAACCAGCCCCAGGCGCCGACCACGAGGAACGTCGCCACGAGGTTGCCCAGGGCGGCGCGCGTGTCGCCGAGCGGCGCCCAGGCGTGGCCGAGGAGATCCTGCACGAGGAATCGCCCGACCCGCGTGCCGGCGTCGATCGTCGTGAGGATGAACAGCGCCTCGAACATGATCGCGAAGTGGTACCAGAGCGCCGTCGCCGTCCGGCCGCCGAGCACGCCGGCGAACATCTGCGCCATGCCCACCGCGAAGGTCGGGGCCCCGCCGGCGCGGCCGATCATCGTCTTCTCGCCCACGCTCGCCGCCAGCGCCGCCATCTGCGGCTCGGTGACCGGGAACCCGAGGGCGGTCACGCTGGCGGTCACGGCCGCGGGCGGCCCCGCCTGGTTGATGGCGAAGTATTCGCCGGGCGGCATCGCGGCGGCGGCGATCAACGCCATGATGCCGACGCCCATCTCGGTGATCATCGCGCCGTAGCCGATCGTGCGGATATGGCTTTCGCGCATCAGCATCTTCGGCGTGGTGCCGGAGGAGATCAGCGAGTGGAAACCGGAAACCGCCGCGCAGGCGATGGTGATGAAGCAGAACGGGAACACGCCGCCCGGCAGGATCGGGCCGCCGCCGTGGACGAATCTGGTCAGCGCCGGCATCTGCAGCGCCGGCGCCAGCCAGATGATCGCCCCCGCCAGCAGCACCACCGTGCCGAGCTTCATGAACGTGCTCAGGTAGTCGCGCGGCGCGAGCAGCAGCCATACCGGCAGGACCGAGGCCACGACGCCGTAGCCGATGATCCACCAGGCGAGGGTCGTGCGCGAGAGCGTCAGCCAGCCTTCGAGCCGCGTGCCGGTGAGCAGGCTGCCGCCCCACACGGCCGCGAGCAGTGCCACGACGCCGAACATGCTGACCCAGGCCAGGCGTCCGCCCTGGCCGCCCGCCCGCATCATCAGGCCCATCACGACCGCGATCGGCACCGTCGCCGCGATCGTGAACAGCCCCCACGGGCTTTCCGCCAGCGCGTTGACCACGACGAGCGCGAGCACCGCGAGGAGGATCGTCATGATGGCAATGATGCTGACAAGCGCGACGAACCCGGCGAACGGCCCGACCTCCTCGTGCACCATCTGGCCGAGCGATTTGCCGCCCCGGCGCACCGAGCAGAACATCACGATGCTGTCGTGCACCCCGCCGCCGAGCGTCGCGCCGACGAGGATCCACAGCATGCCGGGCAGGAAGCCGAACTGGGCGGCCAGCACGGGCCCGACCAGCGGCCCGGGACCCGCGATCGCCGCGAAATGGTGGCCGAAGACCACCCATTTGTTCGTCCGCACGAAATCCTTCCCATCGGCATGCACCTCCGCCGGCGTCGCCCGCTGCTCGTCCAGCGTGAGCACCTTCGCCATCAGCCACGCCGAGTGAAAGCGCCACGCGATGGCAAACACGCACAGGGTTGCCACGACCATCCAGAGGGCGCTCACGTGCTCGCCGCGCGACCACGCCAGCACGCCGAAAGCGACCGCCCCGAGCACAACCACGAGGGTCCAGACGACAACGCGCAGCCAGGGCGTGGATTTCATGGGGTCTGCACCAGCATAGTCAACAACCGTGCCAGTCAAATCGGTTCCTTGCGGCGGCCAGGATCGCGCCTGCACCCGGGCGCATTGTGCGTCGCTCAACGTGGAGGCGGGGTGCCCTCACCCCGCGGGGCATGACGCAAGTGGCAACCCGCGGGACGAGGGCGTCCCGCCTCCAATCAGGAAGGTACCAGCCCGCACGGAGTGCGGGTTCCACCATGGGTCGCGCCTTACCCGACCCGCTTCGCCGCGGCCTGCGCCTGGAGGCACAATTCGGCCGCCTTGAAGGCATGGGCCTGCGTCATCGCCTTCTCCGTGCGGTGGAGGCAGTCGAGGATCAATTCACCGAAGAACCGGAAGCCGACCTTGCCCGCGACGCTGAGGTGCCGCTCGCCCTGGTCGTCCACGAGGTACAGCTGGTCGCCGGCGGCGTCGCGGGCCACGTCGATGTACTTGCGCAGCTCGAGGTAGCCCTTCGTGCCGAGGATGACCAGGCGGCCGTCGCCCCATGTGCCCAGGCCCTTCGGCGTGAACCAGTCGACGCGCACGTAGTTGCTCGCGCCGTTGTTGCCGGTCAGCGACGCCTCGCCGAAGTCCTCGAACTCCGGGTGCTCGGGATGGCCGAAATTGCCGACCGCGGCGTGGTTCACCTTGGCGTCAGTCGCGCCGCTGAAAAAGAGAAATTGTTCGAACTGGTGGCTGCCGATGTCGCAGAGGATGCCGCCGTACTGCTCGCGTTTGAAAAACCAGTCCGGCCGGCCGGTGCCGAGCCGGTGCGGGCCGAGGCCGAGCACCTGGATGACCTTCCCGATCGCGCCGCCGTGCACGAGGTCGCCGGCGTGCATCGCGCACTCCACGTGCAGGCGCTCGCTGAAATACACCATGTACTTCCGACCGGAGGCGGCGGTCACGCGCCGCGCCTCCGCGAGTTGATCGAAGGTGGTGAACGGCGTCTTGTCGGTGAAGTAGTCCTTGCCCGCCTGCATCACGCGGCAGCCGATGGCGCCGCGCTCATTCGGGATCGCCGCCGCCGCCACGAGTTTCACCGCCGGGTCGGCGAGGATCTCGTCGAAGGCGCGCGCGACGCGCACGGCGGGGAATTTCTCGCGGAAGGCCGCCACCTTCTGCAGATCCGGATCGTAGACCCATTTCAGTTCCGCCCCGGCTTCGGTCAGGCCGTTGCACTGCCCGTAGATGTGGCCGTGGTTGAGGTAGGCGGCGGCGATCGCGAACTCGCCGGGCGGCACCACCGGCTGCGCCTTGCCCTGCGGGGCGTAATTCATGCCGTCGGATTTCTGCGCCATGCGAACTGGGTGCCATCGGCGCGGCGAACTGTCGAGACTGTAGGGCGGCTCCCGCTCCCCCGCCTGGACTCAACCCATCCTCGACAACGCGCGCGACGGCCTAAAGCATCGCGCGCATCGTGGCCTCCTCGAACCCCACCCAGACGCCGGGCGCGCTCGGTTTCGGCATCGTCGGTCTCGGCATGGTCGCCGATTTCCATGCGCAGGCCATCGGCCAGCTGGCCGGTGCGCGTCTGGTCGGCGTCGCCACGCGCAATCCCGCCAAGGCCGCCGCCTTCGCGGCGAAACACGGCGTGCCGTTCCACACCACCGACCTGGCGGCCCTCCTGGCCCGGCCGGGGCTCGACATCGTCTGCATCACCACGCCGAGCGCCGCCCACCTCGAGCCGGCCTTGGCCGCTATCCGCGCCGGCAAGCACCTCGTCGTGGAGAAACCGCTCGAGGTCGACCTGCCCCGGACCGACGAGATCCTCCGCGCAGCCGAGGCCGCCGGCGTCCGCATCGCGCCCATTTTCCAGGGACGCTTCGGCGACGGCGCCCGCACGGTCAAGGCCGCCCTCGATGCCGGCCGGCTCGGCCGGCTGGTGCTCGCCAGCACTTACGTGAAATGGCACCGCACCGCCCAGTATTACACCCCGCCGCGCGGCGTGCTGGCCAACGACGGCGGCGGCGCGGTCATCAACCAGGCCATCCATGGCCTCGATCTCCTGCTCTGGTTCGTCGGGCTGCCGACCGAGGTCACCGCCTGGTCCACGCGCCGCGTGCACACCGGCATCGAGGTGGAGGACACGGCCGTGGCCGCCCTAAAGTTCCCCGGGGGCGCGCTGGGCGCCTTCGAGGCCAGCACGGCGCTCTGGCCCGGCTGGTCGCGCCGCCACGAACTCTGCGGCGAACACGGCTCCATCATCCTCGAGGATGATCGAATCGTGAGCTGGCAGTTCCGCGACGCGCGCCCGGAGGACGACGTCATCCGCGCCGAGGGCCAGGCCAACAACCTCGGATCGGGCGCGAGCAGCCCGAGCGCCATCAGCGCCGAGGGCCACCGGCGCCAGCTCCAGGATTTCGTCGACGCGATTCGCGCGCACCGGCCCCACGCACTCGACGGTCGCGAAGGACGGAAGGCGGTCGCCCTGGTCCGCGCCATCTATGAATCGGCGGCGGCGAACGGGAAACCCGTGGCGCTTTGAAAGATTCCAAACGCCAGAACTCCAAATCCCAAACAAACGTTGAAAGCCCGAATCCCGATTTCTGCAGTTTGTCTGGCATTTGATGTCTGGAATTTGGCGTTGGGCGTTTCGTCGCCGCCCTGGAATCAGCGATCAGCCTGCGGTAACCGGAGGCATCCATGACGTCCTTGCCGGTTTCCACCCAACCCTGGTGGCGTACCTTCACCCGCGAACAGCGGTTCGTCTTTCTGGTCTGCACCTTCGCGTGGTTCTTCGACTGCCTGGACCAGCAGTTCTTCAACCTGGCGCGCGACCCGGCCATGGAGGCCCTCGTGGGCAAGGCCCG
>DATJES010000026.1:0-147879 GCA_035496355.1 Lacunisphaera sp.
TTCGCTTCCACGACTTGCGGCATGCCGCCGCCTCGATCCTGTTGCAGTCCGGCGTAGATCTTGCCACGGTGAGCCAGAGGCTCGGCCACGGCAGCAAGACAACGACGCTGGGCATCTACAGCCATTGCCTCGAAGGCGGACAGGATAAGGCGGCTTCGATCATGGGAAAGGTTATCGGCGGGACTTGTTGAGATCGGCTACAGTTTGGCTACAGTCGGCGGTTTTCGGACCGCCTTTTTCATGCGCCCAGAATCGCCAAAAATGCCTTGTTTTTATGGGATTTGGCCTCGATGGGACTCGAACCCATACGACCTTACGGTCAGGGGATTTTAAGTCCCCAGCGTCTGCCATTCCGCCACCCGGGCGAAGCCAGCGCCCAACGCCTGACAAATCCCCCCCGACACCGCGAGCCAGATTCGCGGGTCCGCGGCGCAGGATTCAAAGGTCCAGGATGCGGATGCCGTGCGCCGGGATTTCCACATTCCGCACCGTCCGCCGGTCGCCCAGCGCCACGCGCGTATGCTCCGGGGTGCCGGCATTGTTCAACACCACCAGCTTCTTCGCGCGGGCAAACCATGTCGCCTCGGTGCAGACGTTCCCGGCCTGCCAGCAGCCCCAGGCCCTTTCGCGCCCGCCGGTCCAGAACACGGCTCGGTGCAGGAGCCTGGTGTTCTCGAAATCGAAACGAAACCCGGCCAGATAGACGGCGCGCCCGCGTCCGAACTCGTGCACGGCCACGCGCGGCGAGCCCGAGCGTTCCGCCAGCACTACCGTCGTACCGTCCAACACAAAGACGCCTTCCACCTCCTGCCGGAGATCCAGGGGCCGGGTGACGTCCGCCGTGATGAAATGCGGTGCGATCCCGCCCGCCGGAGGCGGCGTGAACCGATACTTCCCGTTGGCCACGCGCGCGCCCGTGTCGCGATCGAGGCCGAACACCTGCGCCAGGCGGAAATGCCGTCCCGGCCGCGGCCGCGCACTCGGCTCGCCAATGCCGATCAGGCCGCCGCCGCGCCCGACCCAGTCCGTGAGCAGCGCCTCCACCCGCGGATCGTCCCAGGCGGCTCCGCCACTCCAGGCGCTGCCCGCCCAACCGCAGTTCAGGATGGCGGTGACTTCTTTCGGCACGCCGTGCGCGAGCAGGTCATCGAAACTGAGGAACACGACGTCGAGCGCCAGCCCGGCGAGCGACTCCAGCACATCGTAGAGCTGCACGCCGGGCGTGAAATGCCCCGAACAGGTCCAGGCCCGGAGATCGCCCCAGGCGGTCAGGATCGCCAGCTTTCCCGGTGCCGCCCACGGCCGGTCGCCGGCATGAAAGCTCTTGAGCAGCCGGAATTCGCTCGCGAGGTCCGCGATGTAATCCTGGAAATCGGGGAACGGCTCGACAAGCGAAAGGTACCCGCCGAGCCCGACGCGGTCGATCGGCGCCCGCACGATTCCCCGCCGCGCGTCGATCCAGAAGTTTTTTGCGTCGAGCGTCGGGTTGCCGCCAGGCTTGAACGTCGGCTCGCCCTTCAGGCCGGTCGGAAACAGGTACGGATGGAGACGCAGTTCGTGCGTGGCGACACCGCGCGCATGGGCGCAGAGCCGGACCTCGAACGCGTTGAACACGCACTTGATCAGCCCATCGAAGCCGAACTCCCGGAATCGCGGGCTGCTCGGTTCCACCCCCACCCAGTGGTCGTCATAGAAGACATAGGCGAGTTTCCCGTGACGGTGGACGAGCTCTATGCACCGGCGTCCGAAATCGATCACGAAGTCGTGGATGAAATCCATGTACGCGCGATAGCGGCGCGAAGGCGGGTTGTGGGTCGAATTGTAGAGGCCGCCGTTGACGAAATCCTCGGACGTCAGCTGATAGCCATGTCGTTTCGCGAAGAGCGTCAGCGCCCGCGGGCTCACGGTCATCGCGTAATCGGCCCAGTCCGAGTACACGTCGCGCAGCCGCCGGTGGTCGGCGCCCCAGAACCACGAGAAATTGTAGAACATCGAAGTGAACCGCACCACGCGCGTAGCCGGGTGGTCCCGCAGCCACTGTTCCAGAAAGTCCAGCAGCACGCGCTGCACCTCCGGCTGCATCGGATCCACCGCGGCCAGGTGCTCGCGGTCGCCCCAGCCGTTCGTGAGGTGGTTGTACATCGAGATTTCCTCCCAACGACGAAGCGCGAGGAAATTCACGGTGTAGGAATGCCCGGGCTCGGTGCCGGTGATCGTCACCGTGCCGCGCCGCGACTGCACCGACCAGCGCCGCTTCGGCACCTCCCGCCCGGTGGTGCGATCAAATACCTGCCACCAGCGTTTCGGGCTGTCCGCGAAATTGACCGCGAATTGCTCCGCGAAGAACCCGGCCAGCAGACTCACCGTCGTCCGGGACTTCGTCGCCACGACCGGGAAGCTCATCAGGTAATTCTGCTGCAGCATTTCCGGATGCCGGCGCGCCCATGGCTGGACCGAGCGCGGCAGGCAGATCGTGGAGTAGATCGCGTAGCCCGACGCGAGGATCTCGGGCGACAACTGCGTGCCGTCGGAGTCACGAATGGTGTCGGCGCCCCAGCGCCGGGCCAACCGCAGCGTCAGCTGCTCGTGCCCGGCCTCACCGGGAAGGGTGAATGAGCCTGGGGAGAGACCGGTCGAACTCATGGCGGCGTTTTGTTATTTCGGTTTTGCGAGGAAACGTACCACCCAACCGCGCCCCGGGCGAGGCCGGAAGCCCGGTCGTTTCGGATTGTCCGGACGCCGCGGGACCGGCGCGGATCTTTGACCATCTGACTGGCCGAAAACGACGGAGGGGTGGTTCCGCCGAGGCGGTCTGCTAGACTGCCCGCCAGTTCCCGCTTCATGATCCCGCCCCATTCCACCGGCGCGGCGTGTTTGTCAGGTCGGACCCGTTGATCCTCAATCCGCCGCGCCTTGCGCCTCATTGCCTCCCCGCCCGACTCCGCACCCATGATTCCCATGCGCTCGACCTTGATCTCGCTTTTCGCGGCGCTCGCCGCCTGCACGCTGTCCGCCCAGACGCCGCCCGCGGCCGAAAATCCGGCTCCGACGACGACACCTTTCTTCAACTCGGGCCACATCCCGCCGGACTACCCGACGCCCTACGCGCCCGCGAGCGTCGACAGCATCAAGGGGGTGCTCGAACGCGTCCTGATCTATCTCGAGGGCGCCACCCCCATCAAGGTCATCAACCGCGACACCAAGGAGCCGGTCCTCGACCTCTCGAAGCTGTCCGGCAACGTCGGCTTCGATCGCACTGATTTCATCCTCACCAGCTATGAGTGGGGTGTCACCTATTCGGGCATGCTGCTCGCGGCCGAGGCCACGGGAGACCCACGCTACCGCGACTACGTCGACCGGCGCCTGACCGCCATCGCGAAGGTGGCGGCCCGTCTGCGCTCACTGCCACCGCCGGCGACCGAGCCGCCGGGCGGCCACCGGATGTTCGTGCTGCGGTCGGTCCTTGCGCCGCACACGCTGGACGATTCCGGCGCGATGTGCGCCGCCTTCATCAAAGCCAGCCGGTCCGGCGTCGATCCCAATGCGCTCCGTCCCTGGATCGACAACTACATGCATTGGATCACCGCCGGACAATACCGCCTGGCCGACGGCACGCTCGCCCGAAACGTCCCGCGACCCAACACGCTCTGGCTTGACGACCTCTATATGAGCGTCCCGGCACTCGCGCAGATGGGCGTGCTCACCGGCGACCGGAAGTATTTCGACGATGCCGCGCGCCAGGTCGTGCAATTTTCCACCCGGATGTTCGTGCCTGGGGTTGATCTCTACTGCCACGGCTGGGTGCAGGAAATGGACCCGCATCCCGCCTTCCATTGGGCCCGTGCCAACGGCTGGGCCATCGTCGCGATGGCCGAGCTGCTCAGCGTCCTGCCGGAGGACCATCCGCAGCGCGCCGCGGTCCTGGCCCAGTATCGCGCCCACGCCCGCGGCCTCGCTGCCTGCCAGGGTGGGACCGGCCTCTGGCACCAGCTGCTCGACCGCAATGATTCCTACCTAGAAACGTCGGCCTCGGCCATGTATGTTTACGCGATGGCGCGAGGCATCAACCGCGGCTGGCTCGACCGGCAGGCGTATGGCGGCGGCGTCTCGCTGGGCTGGAACGCCGTCGCGCGGCAGGTGAACCATCAGGGTCAGGTGGAGAACACCTGTGTGGGCACCGGCATGGCTTTCGACCCGATGTTCTATTATTACCGGCCGGTCAGCGTCCTTGCCGCGCACGGCTACGGGCCGGTGCTGCTCGCGGGCGCCGAGATGATCAAGCTGCGCCAGAATGGGGCTCATTGACGCGATCCGCCGCGCCTTGCCCCCGATGAGGACCACTCGCGCCGCTGGGCGGAAGTTCGGGTGCGCGGGTCCAACCTGCGCCGCCGCGAAGCTCGATTCCGGCCCGCCCCGCCTCTCCTTTCGCTTTGATCCCCTGACCTCATCTTCCCGCCACGCTCGATGAAACCTACCCTCCACCTGCTCCTTTTCCTTCTCTTCTTGTCCCTGGTGCCCACCGCCCGGGGCTCGAACGTCGGGAAACATTTCCCGTCCGAGAAGACCTCCTACGTCGATGCGGTGACGCACCGGAAGATCACGGTGCTCACCACCGACGAGAGCGGCAGCTCGAAGCCCTATCAGACGCACACCACCTGGACCGCCGACGGCCAGTGGATCATCTTCCGCTCCAGCCGCGGCGGCCACGGTTCGCAGGCGTTCCTCGTCAACGAAAAGTCGGGCGACATCGTCCAGCTCACCGACGGCCCGGCCACCGGCACCGGCAGCCTCAACCTTTCCCGCCGGGAAATGAAGCTTTACTATATGCGCGGTGGACCGACCGGGCGGCGCGAGGTCGAACCCGCGGCACCCGACCTCCCGCGCCAGCTGGTGGAGCTGAACCTGGCGCCGTTGATCGCCGACGCGCTCGCCGGCACGCCCAAGGAGGGCGCCGCCTACGAGCGCATCGTCGCAACCCTGCCCGACAACCTGCGCGATGCCGGCGGCTTCGCCCTCGATGCCGATGAGACCAAGGCCTACTGGGGTGTCGCCTTCGGCCCGCCCCCGCCGCGTCCGGCCTCGCCGGCCACCGCGCGCCCGCCGCGCGACCGCCGGCAGATCAATGACGCCAACACCAATCCCGCCGAGGCCCGCGAGGCCGCGCGCCAGCGCTTCGCCGAATTGGGCCAGGGTCCCGGCGGTATCCGCAGCATCGACCTCAAGACCGGCGAAATCAAAACCGTGGTCAACGTCCCTTTCCGCATGGGCCACGTGCAGACGAATCCCTGGGTCCCGGGGGAGATCATCTACTGCCATGAAACCACCGGCGACAGTCCGCAGCGAATGTGGACCGTCCACGGCGACGGCTCCGGCAATCGCCCGCTATATGTCGAGACGCCGGATGAATGGATCACGCATGAGACGGTTTCCGGCCCGGACGAAGTCATGTTCTCCATCATGGGGCACCTGCCCTACCTGCGCCTGCACCCGACGGGCATCGCGGTCATCAACCTGCGCACCGACTCGATGAAGATTCTCGGCCAGGTCGAGGAGGACCTGGGCGGCCGTCGCCAGGGCGGCTTCTGGCACTGCAACGGCTCGCCCGACGGTCACTGGGCCGTCGGCGATACCTTCAAGGGCGACATCTTCCTGATCAGCCGAAAAACCGGCGAGCGCATCCTCCTCACCACCGATCACAAGATGCGGCCCGATCACACGCACCCGATCTTCAGTCCCGACAGCAAGCGCGTGCTCATCCAATCGGGCCACCTGAGCGACGGTCGCCACCTGGATCTCATGACCGTCGACGTGCCGCCGGCCTGAGCCGGGATCCCCGCGTCCGCGGGCTTCACATCGCCGCCAGCAGCGTGGCGGCCGTCTCGTTGCAGGGGGTCGGTACGCCGTGCTTCCGGCCGAACCGCACGATGGCGCCGTTGCGCGCATCGATTTCCATCCGGCGGCCCGCGGCGCGGTCGGCCTGGAGTGAATTCACCGCGTCGCGCGGCGCCTTCCGGTAGTTGGCGAGGACGATTTCGGCAAAGCCATCTTCGATCACCGCACCCTCGGCGCGGCCCACTGCAATGCATTCGCGGATGATGGCCAGCGCGAGCCGGGCAACTTCGTCGTCGTGAAACACCCCGGCCGGCTTGAGCAGGAGCGCGTTGATGATTCCCGCCGAGTTGATGCACAGCTTGCGCCAGAGCGCGGTGCGAAAGTCGTCGACCGCCCGCGCCTCAAGGGTCGTGCCCGCGAACAACGCCGCAAACGCCTCGCCGGCCATCCCGGCCGGCACCGCCATCTGGCCAGGTCCGCGCTGGACCACGTGTTCGGGCGATCGCCTTTCCGCCGGGCAGTCGATCATCACCGGCAGCAGGCGCTCCGGCGGCAGCCAGGGAGCGAACCGCTCGCGGTGCTCCACCCCGTTCTGGATGATGGCCACCTGGGTCGCCGGTCCGACGAGGGCTGGAAACCAGGCGGCGGCCCCGGCCGCATCGTATGCTTTCGTCGCCACGAGCACCCAATCGACCGGCGTGCCTTGCGCCGGATCGGTGAGGGCCGCGGGCAGCGTCACCCGGCCGGCGGTCGATTCCACCACCAGTGCGGCCAGCGGTCGCCGGGAACAAAGCGACAGTCGGTGCCGGCCGCATCCCTGCAGCGCCCCGGCGACCACGCCGCCGATGGCCCCGGGACCAACTACGGCAATGGAGGCCATGGACTCAGGTCTCCGGCAGGCTGTCGCCGGCCAGGGCCAGGCACTCGATCGCGGCCAGGCCCCACTGCGCCGTGTCGTTGCTGGAGACGTAGGGCGCCTCGTCGACGGGCCGGAGCACCGCCGGACCCGTGATCCGCCGTGTCTCGAACTTGCCGCGCGTCCGTCGGGGGCCGGGACCACTTCCGAATTCCTTCCACGCGCGCCGGGCCAGTTCCGGGTCGCCCCGCATCCGGGCGGCATAGGCGGTCAGCCGCGAATGCCCCTGCTCCAGGCCCGCGCCGCGCAAGGCCTGTCCGAGTTGTTTCTTCTGCTCCTCGGGACCGGCATTGTAGAGATAACAATAGTCGAGCCATGCCCGCTTGAATTCAGGCACCTCGAGCAGCTCGTTCAGCTCCGCACAGAGCTCGACGAGGCCGAAGACGGCGTCGAGGTGCGACACGCCTACGCGTTGAGTGTCGGTCCGGTCAAAGGCGCCGGTGTCGAGGTTGATTGTGACGTTGGCGGTGAAGAAGCCGTGCGGCATCGCGCCGATCGTGCGCATGCTCGCCAGCAGCCGGTCACGCATCTTGGCGCTCCCGGTGCGCTCCCATTCCGTCAGCCAGGCGCCCGCGAGTGAACCCCAGTCGGTGCCGAAGCTGACCCCGACATGCGCGGCATCGGTGGTCGCGCCGCGGGCGATGTCGCCGGCCTCGACCGCCGAGGCCAGCTTGCGTCCCGGCGGGATCCGCAGGAGCGCGTAGCCGGCGTCGACCTGTTCCCGCATCAAGTCGCCGAAACGCTCGTCGCCGGTGAGAAAATAGTAATAGCGGCGGTTGAGCGCGGTGCTGATCCGGACCTGCTTGGCGCTGCAGCCCCAGTGCTGGACGTTGTGGCGCGAGCCGAGCGGCGCGAACCGGCCGATGTGGTGCACGTCGACCTCGCCGGTGTGGCGGGTCATTGCCTCGGCGAAGCGGAATACATCCGCCCGGCCGCTGCGGAGAAAATACATCCACAGCCAGATGTCCGTCGCCAGCTCCGAGTTGTCCCAGGCAAAGCCACCGACGTCGTACCGCCATTCGTGGCGGTCCGCATCGTAGGTGTGCATGATGTCCCCGTAATTCCAGTAGCCGTACCAGCGGTGCTCCTCGCGCTGGGCGAGGTAATAGTCGAAATTGGCGCCCATGCGGTCCTCGATGCTGGCGCGCGCCGGCGTCGAGCGGTCGACCGGGCTCCACAGGCCGCCGAAGACGCCACACGAGTGCAGGTACGCCGGCGAACTCACGAGCTGCGGCGGTGCCGCCAGCACCCGTTGCATTTCCGCCAGGCGTTCGCGCGCCGGCGTGGCCGCGACGCACCACAGGTGCAGTTCGCTCGTCCGCGCCACGCCCTCGGGCGAATTGAACCCCGGCTCGTAATCCTCGTAGGTGATCTCCAACCCGCCGTTGTACTGCTTCGCGTACGTGTCCTGGCCCAGCCCGTCATGGTAGGGCCGCAGGTCCATCGCCGGCGCCTCCGGCGCCCACAGCCAGGCCGACACCTCGGCCGCGTCGCCCGTCGCGCCACGGATGTCGAGCTGGGCGGGATAGCTTTGCCAGAAATTCCGCAAGCCGAAGGCCAGTCCACCCGAGGGCGTCCCCACATAGCCAAGGCCGCCGGCGCGCTTGCCGCGCGCCGAGCTCAGCCAGGTGCAGCCTGCATGCGTGCGCTTCCGGATCTCGAAACCGTCGCAGTTGGGCTGGACGAGAGTCCAGTCGGCATAAGTGGCCACGTATTGCAGCCGGCTCGCGACGGCCGGGTTCCATTCGGCGAGCGGCGGCGCGGCGCGGCCGGCCAGTTGCGCCTCGCGCACGGCATGACCCGGATCGCGCCGCAGGCCGGTGATGCCATGCACCGCTTCGGCGAACAAACCGTCGTCCTGGCCGCTGAACCGGACGTGCCGATCGTACGAAGGGCCGACCAGCGGCACCGTGAGCACGACGCCCAGCGCGGAGATGTAATCGCGCGAAGTGTCGCCGTCGTAGATTATCGTGTGCATGAGGCGCACCATTTCACCGCCGGCCTGAAAATACAGCCGCACCACGAAGGGCAGCCACTCCCGCCCGCCACCGGCATGGTGTCCTTCGATTTTCACGACCGCCCGCACGGGGCCGTTTTGCTCGATCGTCAGCGCCTTGATCTCGCCGCGATAAGCCTCCTCGCGACGCACCGCCGAATCCGAGCGGTTTTCGCAGCGGCAAACGAGATGGCCGTCGCGGGCGATCTCGTGTCCGTCGCGCGTGACGGATTGGATCAGCGTGCCGCCCGTCCGGTTCAACACCACGTTGATGACCCCGGTGTCGACCGTGACCTGGCCGCCTGAGTCGGCCACCGTGACGGGCCGGGCGGGTGCCACCGGTGTGCCGGCGGCGATCTTGTAGCCGTCGGCCACCGGGGCATCGGCCGGGATCGCGTGCGCGGTCCACTTGAGCGATCCGTCCGGCCAGGTGGCCAGCGGCCAGCTTTGCAGGGGCACCTCGGCCCCGGTGGTCGCGCGCAACGTGAACTTCGCGCCGTTTGGCTGCGCGCCGCGTGGCCAGGGCATGCCCCAGGTCGCGCCTGGGACCAGCTTCGGCGTGCCCTCGAGCCAGCGGAGCTCCGCGGGATCGGCCGGAGCCGGCGTCGTGACCGGTGCCGGCTCGGCGGCCCGCAAACGGGTGGCGAGTTGGGCGGCGGCGGCGGCGAGTGTGGTTTTGCGAACGAATTCCCGGCGGCTAAGTGGCGTCATGTCGTGGTCAATCGAGGTGAAATACTTCCCGGAGCCCCACGGAGACGGGACTGTGGTCCGGGTTGGAAGGCATGATGTCGCCCATGTGTTTCCACCACCGCCGGCACTCCGGCGTTGTGGCGATGGCCGCCCACCGGGCCTCGTCCTCGATCTCGACGTAGCCGAACAGCTGCCGGGTTTCCGGGTGGAGGTAGATCGAGTAGTTGTGGGCGCCGTGCGCCTTGAGCACCCGCTCCAATTCGGGCCAAATCGGCCGGTGACGGCGCTCGTATTCGGTTTCCTGGCCGGCATCGACGGCCATAACGAAGGCTTTGCGGATCATGGGGCGGAGGGGGGCGCGCCCGCGGGGAGAGGCGCGACGCCAGAGCGTAACTTTGCGCGCCCCTTTCGCAACACGAGTCTGGACCGCCGGGACAGTCCGACCCGTCGTTTCCGCAAAAAATCGGACAATCCGATTTAAGGTTGAGATTTCGCTCCGAGGCGGAATTTTGGCGGGCAGCCGATGTCTGCCCCCACCCTGCGCACCCTGGCCCGTTCGCTTGGGCTTTCCCGCACGACGATTTCCGACGCGCTCCGCGGCTCGCCGCGCGTGAAGGCCGAGACCGTGCAGCGGGTCCGCGAAGCGGCGGCGGCCGCCGGGTACGTGCACAATCCGCTCACCGGCGCCGTCATGTCGCAGCTCCGGCGCTCGCGCGGGCAGCAGTTTCGCGGCGTGCTGGCGGCGCTGGAGATCGTGGACGCCGACCGCGGGTCGTACGCCGTGCGTTACAACGAGGCCGTCCTGCGCGGGATCGCCCAGCGGGCGAGCGAGCTTGGCTTCAAGCTGGAGCGCTTCGAGCTCGGCCGCGACGGCATGCGGTTGAACCGGCTGGATACGATCCTGCACACCCGCAACATCCAGGGTCTCGTGCTGCTGCCGGCTTCCGGCCTGCCGGACCTCTCGGGCCTGAACTGGTCGCGCTACACCGGCGTTTACGCGGACCTCTTCATCAACCACCCGCCCCTGCATTGCGTCTGCCTCGACCATTACCGCTCGATGCTGATGCTGCTGCGCGAGCTGCATGCGCGCGGTTACCGCCGCCCGGGTCTTTTCATGGAGATCGCCCTCGATGAGCGCCTCCAGTACCGCTGGGAGGGCGCCTTCCTCGCCATCCAGAAGTACCTGCCGAACGTCACCGAGGTGCCTGCCCTGCGTTCGCACAACCTGACCCGCGACGACTTCCTTCCCTGGTTTCGCAAGTACAAGCCGGACGTCGTGCTGGGCCACTTTCCGGAGGCGATCGAATGGATGCGCAGCTGCGGCGCCAAGCTGCCGCGGACGCACGGCTTCGTGTGCCTCAACTCCCTCCGCACGACCGAGCCGTGCGCCGCGCTCGATTTCCAGCCGGAGCAGATCGGCGCCCGTGCGGCCGAGCTCGTGATCGGCCAGCTCCTGCACAATGAGCTGGGCATCCCCGTCCAGCCGTCGCTGACGACGATCCCGGCGCGTTTTGTCGAGGGCCCGACCCTGCGCGCGCCGGCGGCGGGCTAACGCGCGCCGGCCCGGACGTACGCGCCGAGCGGGTCGCCCGGCACCTGGCGCAGCGCCCGCGCCACGATGCCGGCGATCGCCACGGCGCCAGCCTGGCTGGTGTGCGTGTGTTCGTCGGCAAACAGCGCGTCAACCGCCGCCGGCCCGAGCTCCTCGTAGCGCTCGGCCACGAGATTGTTGAGATCGATGAAGGGCACCTTCTCCTGCTCGGCGACCTCGCGCGCGATCTGGGCCGACCCGTGCTCCGAGCGGACGATCCTTCCATCCTTCCAGATCTTCCGCGGGACGAGCGAGCACAGGATGGGGGTGGCGCCGGCCGCCCGCGCCTCGCGGACGAATTTGCGCAGGTACCAGCCATTCGTGTGCACCACCTCGGGTTGTTGCGTGATGATGTTCACGATGTCCTGGGTCTCCTCGCCGGTCCCCGGCAGCGAGCCGCGCGCGCGCCGGCGCTCCGGCGGCACCGACGCATCCTCATTGATCGGCCCCCCGTCGTTCGTGCCGAATTGGATTACGACGAAATCGCTGGGTTTGAGCAGCAGTCGGGCGCGCGGCCAGTAGCCAAGCGTCAGGAATGTCCGGCCGGTCGTGCCGCCGACCGCCCGATTCACCAGGTTGATCTTCGCCGTGTCGAAGAAGCCATCGAGGAAGTCGCCCCAGCCCCACTGGCCGCCGGCGCCGTCGCCGCGGCCGTTGCGCACCGTCGAGTCGCCGATGAGCATCAGCGTCGGCAGCTTCGGATCCGCGGGCTCGGGCAGGTTCAACCAGCCGATCTTGTCGGGCTCGACGGCGCGTCCCTTGGCGGACAGCCAGTCGGGGAAAGGCGCCGCTCGGCGCAGGCCCTTCAGGCCCGCCACGACCTCGGTCGCGTTCAGTTCCGCTCCCGCCGGATTGGTGTGCACATGGTCCGGGGCGAACAAGGTCCGCACCCGCTCCTCGCCGCGGAACTCGTACTCGTCCGCCACCAGGCGCGTGAGGTCGACGAAGGCGATCCCGGCCTCTTCCGCCAGCGCGCGATCCCACTCGCGATAATGCCCGGAGCCGCGCTCGACGTGTCCGTCCTTCCAGTAGTTGCGCACCGTGAGCGAGAGCAGGATCGGCGTGGCGCCGCGCGCCTTCACGTCGGCGATCATCCGGCGCACGTACCAGCCGAAGGTGTGCACCACCTCGTGCTTGCCGGTGACCACATTGTCGATCTCGCGCGTCTCGTCCCCGAGCCCCGGGAGCGAGCCCCGCGAACGCATCTTTTCCCGCGGGACGGAGGCGTCCTCGTTGACCGGGCTGCCGTCGTTGTGCCCAAACTGGATCAGCACCTGGTCGCCGGCCTTCACCTGGGCGATCAGCTCGTCCCACAGCCCTTCCGCGATGAAGGTCCGGGTGCTGCGCCCGCCCCGGGCGCGGTTGGCGACGTTGACCTTCGCGGGATCCCAGAAGCCCGCGAACGGCACCCCCCAGCCCTGGATCGGGTGCCCGTTGTTTTTTGCCGCGGTCGAGTCGCCGGCGATCCAGATTGTCGACAACGCCGGATTGAGCGGATGCTTTTCCGCGGGCGGGTTGATCGTTTCGTCGGGCGGGGTCGCGTGGACGACGGCACGGCACGCCAGGAGGGCGAGAGACCAGGCGAGCAGGATTCGTGGAGTGGGCAGGTTCATGGTTCGCGGGGAAAGTTTTGCGGTCGTCTTTCGGCAAGATTACATGATGTGCTGAAGGACATGAAGGCTTTCCTCCTGGGCCTGGGCCTCCTCTCCGCGGCCGGCGCCGCCGACCTCGCGGGCACCCCGGGCGCGCTGTTGTACCAGGACGATTTTCGCCACGGGCTCGCCGGGTGGAGTGTCGAGCAGCAGCCGGGCGGCTCGGTCGTGGCGAAAGACGGGCGGCTCGTGATCAACGACGCCGGCGGCTGCACCGTCTGGTTCCGAACCCCGCTCGACGCACCCGTGCTCATCACATACACGGCCGTGGTGACGTCGGCGAGCCGTGTGTCGGACCTCAACTGCTTCTGGATGGCCAGCGACCCGGCCCACCCTGATGCCCTCCTCGGGCCCGGCCGCGGTCGTGATGGAAAATTCGCGAGCTACGACGGACTGCGCCTCTACTACGTCGGCTATGGCGGAAACACGAATACCACCACCCGCTTCCGGCGGTACGATGGCGCCGGCGGGCGCCCGTTGCTCCCGGAGCACGACCTGACCGCGCCGCCTTTCCTGCTGCAGGCGGACCATCCCTATCGCCTCGCGCTGGTCGGCACGACCGACGGCCACGTGCAATACGCGCGCGATGGCCAAGTCATCTTCGACTGGCACGATCCCGCGCCGCTGCGCCACGGCTGGTTCGGATTCCGCACCGTGCACAGCCGGATTGAGATCAGCAATTTCGAGGTGCATGCGCTGGTGACGGCTCCTCCGGGCGCCCGCTAGTCGCCCAGCGGGCGCTGGTTGGTGAAAGCCGGGCTCGGCGGCAAGCCGAACGACGCGCGCGGATCCGGTTGCGCCGGATCGAACCCTGTGAAGTCGTCCGCAAGGTGCGCCGCGAGTTCCGGCACCTTTTCCCGGAGGCCTTGCGCCACGCACTTGGCCAGCTCGAAGGCGCCGTAGTTGTCGTGGTGGGTGTTGTCGACCTTGCCCCCCGGCGCGGCAAAAGCCTGCGCGGATCCCTCGGCTCCGAGCGCCTGATAGAAGCGAATGCTCATCGCGTTCAGGTCGATGAACGGCACGCCTTCGGCGCCGGCGGCCTCGCGCGCCGCCGCCGCATAGTCCGCCAGCGTCGGCACAAGGTGGCCGGCGGCATCGAATCGCCGGCGTTCCATGGGAGAGATGACCACGGGGCGACCGCCCACCCGCCGCACGGCGGCGAGGTGCGCCTGCAACTCCTTCTCGTAGGTGGTGAACGGACCGCCCGTGCCGGCCGCGACCTGCTTCTGGTCGTTGTGCCCGAACTGCATCAGGAGCCAGTCACCCGGTTGCATCACGCTGATGATCTTGTCGAGGCGGCGGCGCCCGATCGAATCGCGGTAGGTCTCCCCGGATTCGGCGTGGTTCGCCACGGCGACGTCCGGCTTGAACAGTCGCGGCAGCATCTGGCCCCAGCTTGCGTACGGCTCGGCGGGCTGGTCGCATACCGTCGAGTCGCCGATCAGGAAAACCGTAGGCACGTGGGCGGGCTCGAGATCGATCGCCGCCAGGATCGCCCCGTCGATCTCCAGGGTCAACCGATCGTCCCAGGCCCACGCCTCCTGGATCGATTCGCGCGGCGCCTTGAGGTTCACGCGGCCGCCGGCCACGCCCTCGCGGGGCGCGATGCGCGGCGAGCGCACGTTCACGATGAACTCGCGCTCGATCCGCTCGCCCCCGGCCAGGTGGACCGGGCCGACCATGAGCCGGCGCAGTTCGGCCTTGACCGCCGCCGTCGCGCCTCCCGGCGGACCAAGCAGCGTCACTTTCACCCGCCAGTTGCCTTCCGCGACATCCGCCGTGAAATGAAAGCCGGTCGCCGCGGCGACGCCTCCCGGAACAGAGTGAACCGCCGCGCCCGGTTCAAAACCATAGCCGCGCTCCGGGGTGTAATGCCCATCCGCCGCCACCACGCGGACGTCCTTTCCACCCTCCCCGGATCCGAAGCGGAAACGGCGGGGCGAGGTTTCTGCATACGCACCGGCGACGGCCAGGCCGCACAACAACATCAAGGTAACACGGGACGGGTTGGTCGCAGGCATCGGGAATTGAACTTGTCTGGATCGCAGCGGATTCGAATTCGGGTTTCGTTGGACAGTCAGCGTGCGAGCGTCGCGGCCATCAGGCCGATCACGACCTCGCGGGGCTTGGACGCCGGCTTCACCCCGCCGCGAGTTTGAGCAGGAACAGGAAGATGCCGACGATCACGGCCGAGAAGGCGCAGCACACGATGAAGCCGATGGCGTCCACCCGGTCCCACTTGCAGAACTCCCACCAGGAACCGGCCCCGAAGAGCTTGGTGTGCTCGAACCGGGTCGGATTGCGCCGCGTCTCCTCCATGGCCGCAGCCTCGAGTTCCGGCGTGTCCCCGACCGGCGTTTTCATCTTGCCGTAGAACTGGGCCACCCGGGCCGGGTCGGTCGGCCGGGTCAGCAGGCTCACCCCGATGAGGACGACGAAGGGGAACAGGCCGTCGAAGAAGAATTGCAGGGTGAAGCGCTGGGTTGGCGTGAGCGCGACGACATCGATCCCCAGCTTGCCGACCAGCCACGCCTCGAAGTTGAAACGATTCGTGCGCGCGCCACTGGCCATGAGTGCGCTGGTGAGATCGTCCGGGTTCTGGTGCACGACCTTGGCGAAATAGACGCCGGTGCCCGGCTTGCTGCTCATCGCCGTCAGGGCTGGATCGGTCGCCAGGGCGGGCACGTGCGACGCCGTCCACGGTACCAGCAGGATCGTCACGGCCGAAAGCACCACGCAGCACCACACCGCCGGGGTCGTCGCACGCCGCCACCAGAAGGTCAGGAGCACGGCGGCGCCGAACGGGATGTTCACCGTGAGCACGACGTTCACGATGTCGAAAAAGCTGCCCATCACCATCGCGGCGAGCGTGCCGAGCACCAACACCGCGACGATCGTGCAGCGCGCATAAAACACGCCGCGCCGCTGGTCGAGGTCCGGCCAGATCTGGCGATAGACATTGCGGACAAAGAGCGACGAGATGGCCAGCGCCTTGGCCGCGAGCGTCGACATCGTGCCGGCAAGCACGCCCGCCAGCATCAGGCCGACCAGGCCGGGGCCGAGCAGCCGGTTGGACATCGCGCCCCAGGTGGCGTCGGGATCCGACAGCCCGCCCACGCCGAACATCGCCACCGCGATCAGCCCGGCGAAGGCCCACAGGATGATCATGAAACGCTTCAAGTACGTGCCGGATACACCGGAGCGCGCCGCGAACTCGTTCTTCGCCGAACCGCAGATGCCCATGTTGTGGCTGAGCCCGCCGTTCTGGATTATGCTCACGAGCAGGATGGCGCAGAGGCTCGCCACCGAGAACTGCTCGGTATCGCCGGAGCCAAACAGGTCGAACATCCGCGCGGGCACCTTGTGCGCCAGCGCCGACCAGCCGCCGATCGCGTGCAGGCCGGTGGGGATCAACAGGAGCGAGAACACGATGATCAGCACGCTCTGCAGCCCCTCGTTGACCGCGGCCGCCGCCATGCCGCCGAGCACGATGTAGGTGCCGACGACGACGGTGAACACGGCGTAGAACGCGACGTCATTGAGCAACGTCACGTAGCTCTTGAGTTCACCGCGGGCGTCGCGTTCCCGCAGGGCGCCGAGCTGGGCCTGGTGCTGGGCATCGAGCGGGCCGGCGGCGGCCAGCTTCTCCAATTGCTTGAGCTCGTGGTAACCAGCCACCGCGGCCCGGTCGTCCGCGGTCCACTGCGCCTCTGTCTTCACCACGAGCGAGGAGGCGATCTTGTAGGCCGTGACATTGCCAAAGCCGAGGAAGACGCACGCGACGAGGATCTGGAAGGTCGCGTAGAAGAAGCTCAGACCGCGGCTGGCGTAACGGTCCTCGAACAGGTCGGACACCGTGGTCAGGCGCACGCGCCGGAACCACACATTCATGAACCAGAAATACGGGTTCATGAACACGGTCTGGAACGAGAGCCAGGTTCCGGGCGCGCCCTGCTGGTAGACAAAACTGGCCGTGCTCACGGCCCCTTGCGGCTCGGTGGCGTTGCCAAAGTTCAGGAAGAACTGGTACAGCTTGCCGAGCTTGCGGCCCGCGAGAAAGAAGCCGTCCTCGCTGTTCGCGCCGGCCGAGGCGCGACGCCCGATCCACACCACCGTCGCGAGGTACGCAAACACGACGAGAATATCCATCACATGCAGGCTGCCGAATCTCATGGGGTATGGCGAAACGTGCCGGCCGATGGACCGGGATGCACCCCAAATCCTCCCGGCGAGCATCGGACAGTCCACGCAAAAATCCCGGCGCATGCTTGCCACCCTGTCGCCGTTGCGACTTATGAAATCCATGCCCCGCCGAGTCCCGCCCTGGGTGGCCTGCCTGCTCGTCGCCCTGGCGTTCGTCGGCTGGGATGCCGCCCGGCGCGTGCGGCATATCCGGGAGATCAGCGCCACTTACGGCGTCACCGTCGACGCCCCGCCGCCCGACGCACAGTCGCCGACCGGCTACCGCGACGGTCGGCGTTCGCTCATCCTGCCGGACCGCAGCATGGACGGCTACCATTGGATCATGCAGACCCAGGCCATGCTCGCCGCGGGCGACTGGCGCGTCCGCCACGCCGATTACGACAATCCCCCGGCGGGCCGCGACGTCCACTGGGCCGGGCCTTTTCGCTGGGGCCTGGTGGTGCTGGCCGCCGCGGAGCATTTCGCGACCGGTGAGTCGATGGCGCTCGCGCTCGAGCGCAGTTCGCTTTGGTCCGGGCCCCTCCTGCTGATCGGCGTGCTGGCGTTCGTAACCGTGCTCGTAGCGCGCCGGTTCTCGCCGGTCGCCGCCGCCTTGTTTGCGCCGGCGGTGGTGGCGGCGTTTCCCCTGTATGTCGATTTTGAAGCCGGTTACGTGGACCATCATGGACTCGTGAACACCTGCGCGCTCCTGGGCGTGCTGTGCCTGCTGGTGCCGCGTCCCGGCGAAGCCCGGACGCGACGCTGGCTGGTCGCGGGCGCCGTCGCCGCCGGCGTTGGTCTCTGGATCAGCGCCGCCACCGAGGTGATCGTACTGGCGGGCCTGGGGATTGCCGCCGCCGCGGCGTTGTGGATCGCGCGTGGCACCTCCGGCGCCATCGGCGCCTTTGAACGGCCGGAGTCGTTCCGGCTCTGGGGCCTCGTCGGCGCAGGCGTGAGCATCGCCGCCTACCTCATCGAATATTTCCCAGCGCACCTGGGCCTGCACCTGGAGGTGAACCATCCGCTGTATGCGCTCGCCTGGGCCGCGGGGGGCGAGGCCCTGTGTCGGTGGGCGCGACTGATGAGCCCTCCCGGCGCCGGGCGATGGACCTCCGAGGTGGCGGCACTGCTGGCCGCGAACGCCGGCGTGGCCGTCACCCCGGCAGTCATCCTCGCCACCCACGCGACCAGCTTCGTCGTGACCGACCCGTTTCTCTGGCGGCTGCACCGCGACTTCATTTCCGAGTTTCAAAGCCTGCCCAGCTTCCTGTCGGCCCATGGCTATGATTGGCGTGTCCTCGCCTACTGTTGGCCGATGCTGCTGCTCGCGCCGCCGCTTTGGCGGCTGACGCGCCCGGCGGTTCCGGCGGGCGAACGAGCGTCGCTGGCGCTCGCCGCGATCCCGGCGCTGTTCACGCTGCCGTTTGCCTGGGGACAGGTCCGCTGGTGGAGCCTGGAAATGGCCCTGTTGCTGCCCGCGCTCGCCACGTGGATGCGAACGCCCCGCTCCGCCCCGGCCGCCGGGCGCCGCCCGGCGCTGGCCGCGGCCGCCGCCGCGCTGCTGTTTCTGCCGGGCGCGGTGGCGACCGGGCAGCACGCGTGGCGCAGCACCGAACTGACCGAGGACGATATCCGCGACCTCGCGGAGCGTGACGTCGCGCACTGGCTGCGGCAGCGGGCCGGGTATGCGGACGTCGTGATCGCCGGCTCACCGACCATCACCACGGCGCTGATTTTTCACGGCGGCCTGCGGGGCGTGGGCACGTTGTATTGGGAGAACCGGGAGGGATTGAAGGCCGCCGCCGATCTCTATGCCGCCCCTGACGAAGCCACCGCGCGCGACATCGTTCGCCGGCATGGCATCACCCACATCGTCGTGGCCACCTGGGACGGCTTCGAGGGCGTGTACGTGCGAATGGCGCGGGGACTCCCGGCGAGCGCCGCGCTTCCGGCCGACTCGTTCATCGCACGGCTGCTCACGGCCCCTGAGCCACCGTTGTGGCTCCGCGCCCTGGCGTTTCCCCTGCCTCCCCACCCGGCTCTGGCCGGACAACAGGTTCGCATCTACGAGGTGACTCCGGACCAGACGCCGGTCCTCGGGCTGGTGCATGCCGCGGACTTTTTGGTCGAATCGGGCCGCCTGGACGCAGTCGAGTCGATGGAGCCGTACCTCGCGGCGCAGCCGGACGACCTCGCCGCGCAAGCGATGGTGGCCGAGATCGCCTGGCGGCGCCACGACGGCCCGGCGCTGCGCGACGCCGCGGCCCGCCTCCGGTCGCTGCTTCCGGCCGCGCACGATCTGCCCTTCGAGGAACATGCGCGCCTGGTCGAGGTTCTGCTGGCGTCGGGCGACGAGCCGGACGTGCGGGCGCAACTTCCGGGCTGCCTGGCCAAGGCGAACGAAACGGAAATCCGCCGGCTCGCCGCCACCCGGCTGGCCGGCCTCCTGAAACTCAGCGACGCCGCCGGGGTCGCGTGGCCGGACCCGGGCTTGCGGCAACTCGCCCTGGGCCTGTTGCCGCCGCCGTTGCGTGCCGCCATGCGCTGACGGGGCCGTGCTTTCAGCGCGCTGCCCGCAATTCCAGGGCGCGCTGGAGATTGGTTTGCGCCCGGGCATCACCCGGATGACGCCGCAACACCTCGCGATACTCGGCGATGGCGTCGTCGACGCGGCCGGCGAGCAGGAGCGTGTTGGCATAGTTGGTGTGGATGGCCGGGTCGGACGCATCCAGCTCCGCCGCGCGCCGCAGGGCGGCCATCGCCGCGGGCAGGTCGCGCCGCTCGATCGCCGCGTTTCCGGTGAGGAAGAGCGCGTACGCCAGGTTCTCGCGGAAACGCGGCTGTTCCGGAGCGAGCCGCACGGCGCGCTCGCCATGGCCGACGGCCTCCGCGAGGCGTCCGAGCCGGGACTCCGCGGCGCAAAGGTTGCCCAGCAGTTCCGGCTGGTCCGGCGTGATGGTGAGGGCGCGCTCGAGCACGGCCGCGGCCTCCTGGTTGCGGCCCGCCTCCAGCAGGAGGGTGCCAAAATTGCCCAGCGCACGCGGATTGTCCGGCGCATGTTCGACCGTGTCGGCCCACAGGCCGAGCTCGGTCCGGTAGGTGGCATTGCGCTGCGCCGTCGCCAGTCCCGCGACGAGGCCGAGACCGAGCAGCGGCCCGAGAACCCGGCGCCCCAGGCGCGCCCAGGCAGCGCCGCCCAACAGCGCCAGGATGGCGGCCAGCGGCAGGTACATGCGATGTTCGGCGACCGGCTGGGCCGCCAGGGGAATGAGGCTCGAACTCGGCGCCAGGATGATGAAACACCACGCACCGGCATAGCCAGCCGCCGGCCGGCGAGCCCACGCCCAGAGCGTCAGGGCAAGAAGCGCGATGACGAGAGTTCCCTGCCACCAGACATCGGCCAACGCCACGGGCGCCGCCGAGCCATAATCGAGCACCAGCGGATGCGGCCAGAAGACGAGACGGAGGTAGTGAACGATCGCGGCCGCCTGCAGTTTGAGATAGCCCCACGCGGAGACGCCCGAGGCAAATCCCGCCGCCGTGCCCCGGGCCCCGCCGGACCGCCAGACGAGCCAGCCAAGCAATAGCCACGTCAGGGCAAGCGCTCCATGCCATCGCCACCGCCGGATCCAGGCCTCACGAAAGCTTCCCGCGAGGAACGTCCGATCATAGAGGAACACGAGCAGAGGCACGACCGCCACGACTTCCTTGGTGGCCATGCCGGCAACGCTTGCCGCCCAGGCCAGCGCCAGCCAGCGCCCGGCCAGCACCGGGGCTTCCACCGCCCGCACAAAACCAAACAAGGTCACGAGCATCAACAATCCCGCGAGGGACTCCGTGCGCTGCGCGATGCAGCTCACCGCCTCGGTCAGCAACGGATGCAGGGACCAAAGGCCGGCCACGGCCCACGCGAGGGTGGCGTCGGGCAGCACCCGGCGCAGCAACCGCCAGAGCACGAGCGCGGCGAGCAGGTGCACGCCGAAGTTGAATAGGTGATAGCTCCATGTCGCCTCGCCGGAGATCGCGTGGTTGACCGCCAGTGTCAGGTTGACGAAGGGCCGGCCGGTGACGGCCCGGCCGTCGTCGGGCGGCGACAGCACCGCCGCCCAGTCGCCCAACCGCCGGATCGTGGGGTTGTCCGACACCGCCGCGAAATCGTCGAACACGAACGGTGCGCGCAGCGATGGCGCGTAGGCCGCCAGCACCGCAAGGCTGAGCAAGACGCCTTGCAGAAGCGCGCCGCCGGCCGGACGGATCGATGCGGGCGGGCCTTTCATTGCCCCGCGGCGCGATCCGCGCGGATGCGCCAAACATTCCGTCGAGGCCGGGCGGTGCCGGCGGACATTGATGACGGGCCAGGGTTCACGGAGAACATCGCATAGCGGCGGAACCGCCCGGCGTCACTCTTTCGATTCGCGGCGAGCCCGCAAAAAAAGTTCCCCCGCCGTCAGTCAGCGGGGGAACGATTGATGCCAGGGCCGTGGCTTACCCCGCCACGGCCGCCCCTTCGAACTAGAAGTCGAACGTCGAGGTCACGAAGAACTGACGCGGGTCGACAATACGGTAGGCAAAGGCCGCGCCGTCGAAGTTGTAGGCGATCGGCTGGAGCTTGCCGCCTTCGAAGGCATCGCGGACATTGAGCTGGAGCTTCCAGCGCACCTTGTCCGAGAAGATCTTCCGGCTGTATCCGACCCAAAAGTCGACATGCGTCTCGGACGGCGCATAGATCGGGCGGTTCAGATCAGGCGCGTTCATCAGGCCCGCCGAGTCGAGATTGCGCGGGTCGCCGTAGAATCCGGCGATGGCCTGGTCCGCCCAGCGGAGCGATCCGCCGACGTTGACGCCCCGGAGCCGGCCGCTGAGGAAGGTATAGTTGCTCAGGACATTGAAGCTCCATTCGCGTTCGTTCGGCACCGTTTTGCCCTGCAGGGCCTTCGCCGTGTTGATTTCCGTGGCGACCGCGGACTCGTAGAAGCCCGCCGGGCTGGTCCAGGTCGGGTTGGCGGTCGAGGCGTTCGAGAGGCGGGCGTCGGCGTTGAACCCATAGCCGTTCCAGAAGCTGCTCAGCCGGATCGGTGTGCCGTTCTGGAGGGTGAAGTCCGGGATGTCGGTCACGCCGGCGTGCTCCCACGTGTAGAGGCGGCTGCCCGCGGTGTTGGCGTCGCCGAGCCACGCGTCGATCTGCGGGGCCACGTCCTGGTAGGTGGCCTTCACCTTGGTGGCGGTAACCTTGATATTCCAGTTCCGGATCGGGTTGTAGGTCAGCTGGAACTCGAGGCCCTTCGACTTGTTGGTCTGCGTGCCGCCGATGCCGCTTGGCGGCCAGTTGTCGACGGTCGCGATCTGCATGAGCGAGGCGATCTCGTTCTTCATCTGCTGCGTCAGGGCATGCCCGGCCGCGCTGTTGTTCGCGAACTGCGGGTCGACGAGCTGGCGGTTGGCGTCCATGGTGGCCTCGCCATTCAGGTTGGTGCGGATGCGGACCACGTATTCCGCCCAGGAACGGAAGCTGGACGTGTCCATGCGCGAGACGCGGCCGATGGCCGTGGTCGCGGCGGTGGCGGGGGCGTTCTTGTTGTCGCTGTCGTACCAGTTGAGCGTCGCCACCAGCTTGCTGTCGAACATCGAGACCCCGAGGCCGTAGTCCTTGCCGTGGCCCGTGGACTTCGGCAGCGGCACGCCGAAGAAGTCCACCGGGATGCCGGCGGGAGGATTGAAGTTGTCCGACTTGTTGAAGTGCAGGGACACCTCGCCGCCGTTGAAGCGCCAGACCCGGGCGACGATGCCAGAGGTGTGGGTGGTGCCGTCGAGGTGGTAGAAGTCCGTCAGCGTGTTCAAGGTCCAGCCCGGATCGATCGCGATGCCGTTCTTGTACAGGTCGGTGCTCAGCCCGGTGTTCGTGGTGGTCTTCCCCGCGGTGTTTGTCGTGCGGGCTTTGTAGTTGTCCTTGCGCACGCCGAAGGTCGTGACGATCCGGTCATCCCAGAAATAGCTCGAGATCGCCGCGCTCTTGCCGAGGATCTCGCGCTGGTCGAGGCCGTACTTGCCGGCATAAAAGAGCAGCTGGTCCATGTGGATGTCGGACTGGTCCCAGGTGCCGGTCGACCAGTTGTAGGCCTTGGCAACCGCCGTGTTCGGGCCGCCGTCGTTCGGGTTGCGGAGCAGGCCCGGGGAATAGTCCACCACCCCCTTGTCGTTGGACCCGACGTAGAACAGGCGGGTGAAGTTCGAAGAGGCGACGATGGAGTTTGCCGCGGTCGGGTTCGCCTGCCAGCGGGTGTCGCCGCCGTCCATCGCGTAGCGATAGCGGAAGGTCTTGCGCTCGTTGGTCTGGTCGCTGACCAGGCCGAGGATGCGGTGCCGGCCCAGCCAATGCTTCCAGCCGGACAACTTCGTCAGATCGAGTTCATACGCCAGCATCGCGCGATAGGTTTCCGTGACCTCCGGGGTCAGGAACTTGTCGGGGGAAATGTCGGCCAGGAACGGGCTGCCGAAGTGCGGGTTCGGCTGGCCGTCCATCGTCTTCAGGTTCGTGTCGACATAGAGGGTCGTGATGGCGTTGGCGTTGGAGACCGTGTAGTTCTCGTCCGCATCGAGCGCCTGGCGGAACCAGCCGGCGGAGGCAAACAGGTTGGGCAGGATCTGCTGCTGGATCTCAATGTTCGAAGTGCCGGCATCGTACATGCCGTAATTCATCTGGAGCAGGTTGATGTGCTCCCAGTCATAGATCGCCTTGTTCGTCACGGACGGCTGGATGTACGTACCGATCCCGGCCGGGGCCAGGGGGCCGGCGGACGAGGTCAGGCGGCGGTCGGCCACCATCCACTGGGCCGCCGTGCGGCTGCCGGTGGCCGGCGCGTTGTAGGCGGTGTAGGGCGCAATGTAGCTGGTCGACTGGACTCCCTGCACCGGTTGGAAATAGAGGATGCTGGAAGGATCCTGGTACAGCGTGACGCGCGTGCTGCCGGTGATGCCGAACTGGATGCCTGGAATGTATTGGGGCGAGGTCGTGCTGGTGAGCGCCGTGGTGCCGGTGCTGGTGGCGGTGGCGTTGATATAGCCCGGCGAAAGCGAACTGGTCACGTAAGGCCCGACCACGGTACCCGTGTCCATGATGGTGATGCTGCGCGTCAGCGGATCATAGCCGGGGCGGCCGGCGTTGAGCCACGGCGTGACGTAGTCGCGCGGGGTCTGGGCGTTGGGCGAATTGTTCCATTCGTCGTAGTGCTCGTAGCTCGCGGTGATGACGGTCTTTTCGAAGGGCTTGGCCGTGAAGGCGACGTACTGGCGGCGGCGGGTGTCATCCGACGGCTTCCGGCGGAAGCCGGTGTCCGACCAGAGTCCGGCGACGTAGATCGCGGCGCGGTCCTTGAGCAACGGCTGGTTGTGCGAGAAGGCGAACCGGCGATCGTTCCAGCTGCCGTAGCGGGCCTCGAGATGCGTCTGCCGCTGGTTGAGCACCGCCTGCGCGGTCGACTGGTTGACAATACCCGCGGCGCTGCCGGTGCCGAAAATCAGCGAATTCGGGCCGCGGCTGATTTCGAGCGAGTTGGTGTTGTAGGAATCGAACGGCACGCGGCCGAGGGCGGCGTAGTTGTTTTGCGACGGGTCGGCGGCGGAAAGGCCGCGCACGCGGTTCGCCGTGGCGCGGGTCGACGGATCGCCTGAATCCGAGCTGTATCCCGCGATGGTGTCGCGCGGCACGCCGTTGCGGCTCACGTCCGTCTGCGTGTAGGTGTTCGCGCCCTCCGTGCTGGCCTCGTACATGAACACGTCGTTGATATCCACCGACGAGGTGTCGACCAACTGCTGCTTGGTCACGACGGTGATGGAGGAGGCGAGATCGGCGACATTCGTATTCAGGCGCGTGCCGGCCAGGGTGTTGGCGGCAAAATAGCCGTTGTCCTTCGCGGTGGTCACCATGAAGGGCGAGAGCTCGAGCGGCGCCTCGCTTGCCTTCTTCTCCTCGCTCGGGGCCACCGGGACCAGGGTGGACTTCTTTTCGTTGTTGAGGGTCTGGTCAGGCTGGGGAGCCACCTGCGCGAAGGCGGGCAGCGCCAACGACAACGCCAGCAACGGCGTGAGGATACGCCGGACAGAATCCTGGTTGAACGGATTGTGTGGGGTCATGTTAGGTTTGGGGGTCGGTGTGAATAGGGCGCAGGCTGCGACCGCATGATGCGCCGGCTGCGGTTGAGGTTAAATCGGGGCGTGGGGTAGCGACAGGGGGATGACTACGGCTAAACGACAATCCACCGCGAAAGTGGATACAATGGACGCAGCTTTCAGACAGTCAGAGACAACGGCTTGAAACGGTTGGCCGGCGCCGCGCGCCGGACGCGGGGGACAAGCAGGAACCGGGACACGCCAGGACATCAGGTCGCGGTCGGAAGGGTGAAGCCGGCGGCGGCCAGCGATTGTTCGGTCACATAGGAGCGGCGCAACGCCTCGGACATGCCCTTGATCTCGGGGACCTGCATCCCGGCACCGTTCACGCTCGACCACGTGACCTGGCTTGGCGGCACCGTGCCGATCTGCGCGTGGCGATGGATGGCCTCGATCAAGGCCGTATGCCGGCTGGCCAGTTCGCTCGTGCAGATGGCCGCGGAGGGATCGCGCAGGCGCTGCAGGGCGGCGCGGAACATCGCGCGGCGCGCGCCCGTGATGTCGAGCACCGTGTGGCGCGTGGTGTCGCCGTTGGTCGCCCGCCACCAGGCCTCGGACTCGTAGCGCCAGCAGGCCTGGCCGTGGCGGCCGGTGATGACGATTTCGGGCTCCATGGTTTCGCGGCAGGCGTGGCTGGCGCCGAACCACAGCTTGACCCCGCCCGCCGTGCGCAAGCGGACCACCGCGGTGTCGAAACTCTCGATTGCATGGGCGCGCAGGAGTTCCACCCCCTCGAGCGCCGGCGGGCCCTCGGTCCGGTCCGCCCCGATGAAGAAGAGGCTCAGCATGACGAAATGCGCGAAGGCGTTGTTCAGCGGCGAATCCATCACCGGCACCCCGTCGACCTGCAGCCGGCCGGCCCAGTTGTTCCGGGTGAAATAACTGCGCGGTCGCGGCCAGACGCCGAGGAACCGCACCGACCAGATGTCGCCAATCACTCCCCGCTGCAGCTCCTCCTTGAGCCAGCGCGTGCCGGGCTCGTAGAGATCCTGGAAACCCACCGCGACAAACCGGCCGGTGCGCTGCTCCGTGCGGCGAATGGCCTCGACCTCCGCCATCGAACTGGCGAGCGGTTTTTCCACCAGCACATTCGCGCCCGCCTCGAGCGCGGCCACGGTCATCCGCGCGTGCCAGTGGATCCCGGTCGGGATGAGGCACAGGTCGATCCGGCCGGCATGGGCGCGGAACATCTCCCGGTAATCGGAAAAAATCTCGCAGTCGTGGGCCCGCAGCTCAGCCACGGTCGCGGCTTCCTCGCCCGGGTTGATGATCGTGGCCGCGGTGATCCGAACCGCGCCGCGATCGCGGCTCTCCCGCGCCAGCTGCAGGTGCACGCTGCCGTACCCGGACACACCGATGATCGCGATGCGCGGAAGGGCGGGGGTTGCTGGCATGGGGTCGTTGGCTGGGGATTCCGCCAGCCGTCCGCGTGGTGCCCCTTGGCGATGGCGCGGCGCGGCGGAGCGCAGGTGGGGATTGCTGGGTACGGCAAACTAGCCGCGGCCCATGGCACGTCATCGCCGCGCGTTCTTGACAGTCCGAGCAAATCGGCGGGCGCTTCGCTTGCGTCGGCCTGCCGCCGGCCTTACTGCCAGATTCGCCCTCCCGCCCCATGAAGATTGCCCCGCTTTTTGCGTGCTTCGTTCTGGCCGCCCAAGCCGCCCCCTCGCCTGCCGCGCCGGCCGCCGCGTCATTCGACACCGCGAAACCATGGACTCGCTGGTGGTGGCCGGGCAGTGCGGTCGATCCGGCGGGCATCACGCACCAGCTCGAGGCGTTTGCCGCCGCCGGCCTCGGCGGCGTGGAAATCACGCCCATCTACGGCGCCCGCGGGGCGGAAGGGCGTTACATCGAATTCCTTTCGCCGCGCTGGATGGAAATGTTGAAATACACCGCCGGCGAGGCCCGCCGCCTTGGGCTGGGCGTCGACATGGTCACCGGGACCGGCTGGCCCTTCGGCGGCCCGTGGGTGCAGGCGGCGGACGGATCCGCCAGACTCGTGCTCGCCGATGGTCGCCTCGGCGGCAGCCCGACCGGCATGAAGGTCAAGCGCGCCGCGCCGGGCGGCGAAGGCCTCGTGCTCGATCCCTACTCGACGGCCGCGCTGGACCGCTACCTGGCGCCTTTCACGCAGGCCTTCGCCGGCTTCCCGCCGCATTTGGTGCGGGCGCAGTTCCACGATTCGTTCGAATACTACGATGCCAGCTGGACGCCGGAATTGCCCGCGACCTTCCAGTCCATGCATGGTTACGACCTGCAAGCGCACGCCGCCGAGCTGCTCGGCAAAGTCCCCGCGGATTCCGATCGCCTCCGTCGGCTGAAATCCGATTACCGGGCCACCCTCGCCCGGCTCCACCTCGGCTATCTCGAACGGTGGAAACAATGGTCGCATGACCACGGTTTTCTCGTGCGCAACCAGTCACATGGCGCCCCCGCCAACCTCCTCGATCTTTACGGCACGGTCGACATCCCCGAGACGGAGACGTTCGGCTCGACGCCCTTCCCCCTCCCCGGCCTGCGCACCGATTGGAGCTCCGATCGCGATGTACCCAACCCGCTGGTCCTGCGGATGGCCTCGTCCGCCGCGCACGTCATGGGCCGCCCCCTGGCGTCCAGCGAAACCTGCACCTGGTTGCGCGAGCACTGGCATGTCGCCCTCGCCTTCGCCAAGCCCGAGATCGACCGCCTGTTCGCCGCCGGCATCAACCACATCGTTTACCATGGCACGGTCTACTCCCCGCCGGATGCCGCGTGGCCCGGCTGGTTCTTCTACGCCTCCACCCAGTTCAATCCCAACAACACCTGGTGGAGAGATTTCGGCGCGCTCAATGCCTACGTCGCCCGCATCCAGGCGGTGCTGCAGTCCGGCCGACCCGACAATGATGTGCTCGTGTACTGGCCGTTCGAGGACGTGATCGACCGGCCCGACGGCCTGATGCAGCAGTACGGCGTGCACGACCGCGCCTGGCTCGAGGGCTCCGCCTTCCAGCGCATCGCCACGAACCTGCTCCGGGCCGGTTATAGCCCGGACTACATCTCGGACGCACAGCTGCAGTCGACCCGGGTCGCCGCCGGCGCCTTCGTCACGCCCGGCGGCACCCGTTATCGCGCGCTCGTGATCCCGGCGACGCGTCGCATGCCGCTGGCGACCCTGCGGCAGCTGCTCGCGCTCCAGCAGGCGGGCGGCGCGGTCATCTATGAAGCCCCGCCGGAGGACGTGCCGGGGCTCGGCCGCCTGGAGGAACGCCGCGCGCAATTCAACGAGATCAAGGCGGACATCAGCCGAAGCGGGCGCCCGGCCGGCGATATCCCGGCGGAACTCGCGGAGCGCGGCGCCATCCGCGAACCGGCGGCGGCCGCCGGCCTGGAGTTCATCCGCCGCGCCCGCGACGGCGGCCACGACTATTTCCTCGCCAATCTCGGCGCCCAGCCGTTTGCCGACTGGCTGGTCCTCGGCACCGCCGTCCACGCCGCGGTGATCACGGATCCGCTGACGGGGCGCATGGGCCGCGCTGCCGTGCGCAGCGGGACCAATCCGGAAGTGTACCTGCAGCTCTTTCCGGGTGAATCGCTCCTGCTGCGCACGTATGAAACGACCGAACCTGACGCGGTCGCCGGCTGGTCCTATGCCGCGCCCGCCGGGCCGGAAGCACCGGTGGCGGGCGGGTGGCACATCGAGTTTGTCTCCGGCGGACCTGACCTGCCGCCGCCGCAGGAGACCCACGAGCTGAAATCCTGGACCGAGCTCGGCGGCGAGGACGCCCAGCGCTTCGGCGGCACGGCGCGGTATCGCCTTGAGTTCGACGCGCCCGCGACGGTGGCGGAGGACTGGTTCCTCGACCTCGGCGACGTGCGCGAAAGCGCCCGCGTCCGCCTCAACGGCGTCGAACTCGGCACCGCCTGGAGCCTGCCGTTCCGGATTCGCACCGGGCCGGCGCTGCACCCGGGCCGCAACGTGCTCGAGCTCGAGGTGACCAACCTCGCGGCCAACCGCATTCGCGACCTCGACCGTCGCCACGTCGACTGGAAGATCATGCGCGAAATCAACCTGGTCGATTTGCGCTATCGTCCCTTCGACGCGTCCGGGTGGCCGCTGGCGCCATCGGGCCTGCTGGGGCCGGTGACGCTCACGCCGCTCCGGCAGCTCACGCCGTGATTGCCCTCCGCCGGCCGCGCCCCTAGTTTTGGACCTTACGACATGAGCAAGCAGCGATTTGCCTTCGTTGGCACCGGCGGCCGCGCCATCAGCTTCATCGAGCCGCTCGTCACGACCTACCGCGACCATAACGAGCTGGTCGGAATCTGCGACCTGAGCCCGGCGCGCATGGCCTACTACAACGAGATGCTGGCCGGTGACTGGGGCTACCATGCCGTGCCCGCTTATCCCGCCGCGCAGTTCGACGCGATGCTCCGGACCGAGAAGCCCGACACCGTTTTTGTCTGCTCCGTCGATGCGACGCACCACGACTACATCGTGCGCGCGCTGCACGCCGGCTGCGACGTGATCACGGAGAAGCCCATGACGATCGACGCCCCGAAATGCCGGGCGATCCTCGCCGCCCAGCAGGCGACCGGCCGCCGCGTGCGCGTGGCCTTCAACTACCGCTGGGCCCCGTTCCGCACCAAGGTGAAGGAGCTGATCGCCACCGGCGTCATCGGCAAGGTCCGCTCCGTCAACCTGGAATACCTGCTCGATACAAACCATGGCGCCGACTATTTCCGCCGCTGGCATGCGCACGCCGCCGAGTCCGGCACGCTGCTGGTCCACAAAGCCACCCACCACTTCGACCTCGTGAACTGGTGGCTGGACGCGATCCCGGCGCAGGTTTTCGCGTACGGCGACCTCGTCTTCTATGGCCGCAAGAACGCCGAGGCCCGCGGCGACGGCGCCCTCGCGGCCTATCCGCGCTACACCGGCCACCCCGAGGCGAAGGCCGATCCGTTCTACCTCGACCTCGACGCCAGCGAACCCTTCCGCCGGATCTACCGCGCCGGCGAGGCCGACTCCGGCTACATCCGCGACCGCAATGTGTTTCGCGACGACATCGACATCCCCGACCAGATGTCGCTCAACGTCCGTTATCGCACCGGCGAGCTGCTCACCTACTCGCTCGTCTGCTACAGCCCGCGCGAGGGCATGCGCGTGTGCTTCAATGGCGACCGCGGCCGGATCGAGTACCATGAGTTCATCGGCACGCACATGAACCGCGCCGTCCGCCCGAAGGATTTCAAGCTCGATGACAAGCCCGGCGCCGAGGCCGAGGGCGAGTGGATCAAGGTCTACCCGCATTTCCAGAAGAGCCATGTCGTACCCGTGCCGCCGGTGGCCGGCGCGCATGGCGGCGCCGATGAAATCCTCTGCCGCTCGTTCTACGCGCCCGATGCGCCCGCCACCGATCCCTGGGGGCGTTTCGCCGGTCATGAACAAGGCGCCGCCTCGATCCTCGTCGGCATCGCCGGCGTCGAGTCGATCCGCACCAACCTGCCGGTTGACCTCGCCAGCCTCGTGCCGCTGCGTGCCTCCGCCCGACGGCTGTCGGACCTCACCTGAAGCGACCGGCCGGGCCCGGTCCCGTCGTCCTCCTTTTGGCGCAAAGCCCTTGGCGACGCCGACGGCCGCCCTCGACAGCGTGCCGGGTCGTGTCGTAGATTGCCGGGCCACCGAAGCCCCCTCGGCCCTCCCCCTCCATGTCCTCGCCCGGTTCACAGTTTCGTTCCGCGCTCCAGGCCGAGCAGCCGCTGCAGATTGCCGGCGCGATCAATGCGTACGCCGCGCTCCTCGCGCAACGCGCCGGCTTCCGCGTGCTGTACCTGTCGGGCGGCGGCGTCGCCAACCACTCCTGCGGCGTGCCCGATGTCGGCCTGACCGAGCTGGACGATGTCTTGACCGACGTCCGTCGCATCACGCGGCGCGTGCCGCTGCCTCTCCTCGTCGACATCGACACCGGGTGGGATGATCCCGCCGCCGCGGTCCGGGCGCTCGCGGCGGCCGGCGCCGCCGCGGTCCACCTTGAAGACCAGGTCCCGGCCAAGGTCTGCGGCCACCTGCCGGGCAAGCACCTGGTGGCCACGTCCGAGATGATCGATCGCGTGCGCGCCGCCGTCGCCGGCAAGCCCGACCCCGACTTTGTCGTCATGGCGCGCACCGACGCCGCCGCCAACGAAGGCGTGGCCGGCGCCATCGCGCGCGCCCAGGCCTATGTGGCCGCCGGCGCCGACATGATTTTCCCCGAGGCGCTGCGCACGCTCGACGATTACCGGGCCTTCACTGCAGCCGTGAAAGTGCCGGTGCTCGCCAACCTCACCGAGTTCGGCCAGACGCCGTTCTTCACGCCCGGCGAGCTGCGCTCCGCCGGCGTCGCCATGGCCCTTTATCCGCTGTCCGCCTCGCGCGCCGCCGCCGCCGCCACGCTCGAGGTCTACACTGCCATCCGCCGCGATGGCACGCAGCAGTCCGTCGTCGGCCGCATGCAAACGCGCGCCGACCTCTACGCCACTCTCGGTTACACCCCGCCGAAGTAATCGCGCCCTCCGGTGCGCCACCCCGTTGCCCCATGCCCGACCCCACCCCCGCGCCCAAGGCCAAGAAATCCGTCGCCCTTTCCGGCGTACCCGCCGGCAATACCACGATCTGCACTGTCGGCCAATCCGGCAACGATCTGCATTACCGCGGCTACGACATCGCCGACCTCGCGGCGCAGGCCACGTTCGAGGAAGTCGCGCACCTGCTCGTCCACGAACGCCTGCCGAACCGCGCCGAACTCGAAGCCTACCGCGCCAAGCTCATCCGGCTGCGCGGCCTGCCCCGGTCGCTCCGCTCCGTCCTCGAGGAAATTCCGGCCGCCGCCCACCCGATGGACGTCCTGCGCACCGGGTGCTCGGTGCTCGGCCACCTCGAGCCGGAGCGGGTCCCGCCCACTTCGGCCGAGGGCGCGCGCGAGATCGCCGACCGGCTGCTCGCGACGTTCCCGTCGATGCTGGCCTACTGGCACCACTTCGCGACCGCGGGCCGACGGATCGAGACCGAGACCGCCGACGACTCCCTCGCCGCGCACTTCCTGCACCTGTTGCACCAGCAGCCGGCGCCGGCCGCCCATGTCCGTGCGCTCGATCGCTCCCTGATTCTCTACGCCGAGCACGAATTCAATGCCTCCACCTTCACCGCGCGCGTCATCGCCGGCACGGGTTCCGACATCTATTCCTGCGTCACCGGCGCCATCGGCGCGTTGCGCGGGCCGAAACATGGCGGCGCCAACGAGGTGGCCCTTGAAATCCAGCAGCGCTACCCGGCGCCCGACGCCGCCGAAGCCGACATCCGCGCCCGCGTCGCGCGCAAGGAGATCGTCATCGGCTTCGGCCACCCGGTTTACACCGTCAGCGATCCGCGCAACGCCATCATCAAGCAAGTCGCCCGCCGGCTGTCGGACCAGTCCGGCAACGGCACGCTGTTCAACGTCGCCGAGCGCATCGAGAAATTCATGTGGGCGGAAAAGCGGATGTTCCCCAACCTCGACTGGTACAGCGCCGTCGCCTTTCACCTGATCGGCGTGCCGACGCTGATGTTCACGCCGCTTTTCGTCATGGCCCGCACCGCCGGCTGGGCGGCGCATGTCATCGAGCAGCGGGCCGACGGCAAGATCATCCGGCCCTCGGCGAATTACACCGGCCCGGCCGACCGGCCTTATCCGCCGCTCGACGAACGCTAATCGTTCGCCCGCCCGGCCTCTTTGTCATTCTCTTCCCCGCGCGGGCGGGGCTAGGATGCCGCGAACGAGAAAGACCCGCGCCATGTCCTCCCCCATCTCCAACGTCCGCCCGCCGCCCGACCGGCTGCTCGTCGACCTCGCCGACTACGCGCTGGGCGCGCAAATCGCCAGCGAGGAAGCCTACGACACCGCGCGCTGGTGCCTCGCCGACACGCTCGCCTGCGGCATCATGGCGCTCGCCTACCCGGCCTGCACCAAGCTCCTCGGCCCCGTGGTGCCCGGCGCCTTCATCCAGCACGGCGCCCGCGTGCCCGGCACCGCCTACGAACTCGATCCCGTCGCCGCCGCCTTCAACATCGGCAGCATCGTCCGGTGGCTCGATTTCAACGACACCTGGCTCGCCGCCGAATGGGGCCACCCGTCCGACAACCTCGGCGCGATCCTCGGCGTCGCCGACTGGCTCTCACGCCACCAAGCGGCCCACATCGCGCCCGCCGCCTACCATTCGCTCCTGCCGCCGCACCAGTCGCCGCTGACGATGCGCGACGTCCTCACTGCGATGATCAAGGCCCATGAGATCCAGGGCGTGCTGGCCCTCGAGAATGCCTTCAACCGCGCCGGCCTCGACCATGTCCTGCTCGTCCGCGTCGCCTCCACGGCGGTCGCCGCCGTGCTGCTGGGCGGCTCCCGCGACCAGGTGATCAATGCGCTCTCGCATGCCTGGCTCGACGGCTCCGCGCTGCGCACCTACCGCCACGCGCCCAACACCGGCTCGCGCAAATCGTGGGCGGCCGGCGATGCCACCAGCCGCGGCGTGCGCCTGGCGCTCATCGCGATGACGGGCGAGATGGGTTACCCGTCCGCGCTCACCGCGAAAACCTGGGGTTTTCAGGATGTCGCATTCAAGGGCCAGCCCGTGAAGCTCGGCCGGCCGCTCGGCAGCTACGTGATGGAGAACGTGCTCTTCAAGATTTCCTTCCCCGCCGAATTCCACGCCCAAACCGCGGTCGAGTGCGCCGTCCACCTTCACCAGCAGGTGCGCAGCCGCCGCATCGAGGAGATCGAACGCATCGAAATCACCACGCACGAATCCGCCCTCCGCATCATCGACAAGACCGGCCCGCTCCACAATCCCGCCGACCGCGACCACTGCCTCCAGTACATGACCGCCATCGGGCTGCTCCATGGCGCGCTCCACGCCGGGCACTATGAGGACGACACCGCGGCCGACCCGCGCATCGACGCGCTGCGCGCGAAGATGGTCGTGACCGAGGACCGCCAGTACACGAAGGACTACCTCGACCCCGAGAAGCGCTCCATCGCCAACGCCGTGCAGGTGTTCTTCGACGACGGCCGCGCAACCGAGAAGATCGCCGTCGAGTACCCGATCGGCCACCGCCGCCGCCGCCAGGAAGGCATCCCGCTCCTCCAGCACAAGGCGCACGCCGCGTTCCTCAACCATTACGGCGCCGAGAAGGCCGCCCGGCTGATGGAACTCTTCGCCAACCGCACCCGCCTCGAGGCGATGCCGGTGCACGCGTTCGTCTCGGCCTTCGCCAAATAGGGCCGTCAGGATTCCCGCGCGATCAGGTCCTGCAGCAGGAAGCGGTGGCACTGCGCCGCGTCCTCGGCGCAGTGGCAGAGCAGCGTGACGTCTTCCTTCTCCGCCAGTTTCGCGATGAGCCGGAGCGTGAACTTCTGCCCGTGGTTCTTGATCGTGGCGTTGTCCCGGTCGATCCCCGCCGGGGCGAACATCTCCTCGCGGTAATGCCGCCCGAATTCCTTCCAGGTGATCTGGTCCGCCAGAAAGGATTTCAGGAGGCGCTCACTCGGGCCGAGGCTGGCCATCCAGACATCGTAGCGGTCGGCCGGCAGTCCGCGGCCGCGGAAGCGCGCGACCAGGATCCGCAGGCCGTCCGCCTTCTCGATCGGCGCGTGTACGGATTTTGTCTTCAGCATGCCGGCAGCCTAGCACAGCCGGCTCGACCCTCCGATTGATTTCTGCTTCTGTCCGCCCCACCCCTTCATCCATGAAACACCTGTCCCGCCTCCTCCCGGTCGTCCTTTCCCTCCTCGCTCTCGTCGTCGTTCGCGGCGCCGATCAACCCGCCGGCGCGGCCGCCACGGCCCAGGTCGCCGGCACCTGGCATTGCGAAATCGAGACGCCGCAGGGCAAGGGCACGCCGACGTTCACCTTTACCCAGGACGATACGAAGCTGACCGGCCATTATCAGGGCTTTTTCGGCGAGGCGCCCGTCACGGGTTCGGTCCAGGGCAACGCCATCACCTTCACCTTCAAGGCCAGCGGCCAGAACGGCGAGGTCGAGATGACCTACACCGGCACCGTCGCGGGCGACACGATGAAGGGCAAGGCGAAGCTCGGCGATTTCGGCGACGCCGATTTCACCGGGCGGCGCGAGCCCGCGAAAAAGTAACGGGTCCGCCGCCGGTCAGCGCCGGCCCCAAACGCGGTTGGCCCCAAGGCTGGAATCGTCCTCGCCGCGGTTGAGCACGCGCACCGACTCCCAGGCGAGCCCGGCGATCACGAGCGCCAGCGCGCCGATCGACAGCCAGGGCGAGAAGAAGAAATGCCCGAGCAGCGCGCCGCGCATCAGGTCGACCGCGTAGGCCACCGGGTCGAAGTGCGCGGCCACCTGCATCCACCGGGGCGCCAGCGCCAGCGGGTACATCGCCCCCGAGAGGAAGAACATCGGCAGGAGCACCGCATTGCTGACGACCGGAAACACCGTGACGGAAGTGAACCGCGCCGCGAACGCCAGCCCGATCGCGGCGAACATCGTGCTCGACAGCAGCATCGCCCCGAGCAGGAACACCACCTCGAGCGGCGTGAGCGGCACGCCGACGAACGGCGCGAACGGCAGCACGATCGCGCCCTGCACCGCGGCCTGCAGCGAGCCGGCGGCGATCTTGCCGAGGGCGATGGCCGGCCGCGGGACCGGCGACACGAGCACCGCCTTGAAGAAGCCGATCTGGCGGTCGAAGACGATCGAGATGGCCGCGAAGGTGGCCGTAAACAGCATCGAGAGCCCGATCACGCCGGGAAAAATGAACTGCTGGTAATTTCCGCCGCCGAGCCGCGAGCTCGACCCGAGGCCGGCGCCGAGCACGAACAGGTACAGCAACGGCTGCAGCAACCCCATCGCGATCCGGGCCCGGTCGAGCCAGAACCGCTTCAGGTCGATCAGCACCACCGCATAGATGCCCTTCAGCATCATGGCATCCCTCCCGGCCCGCGACCGGGCCGCCCGTTCACCGCCGGCGCATCGCCGCCGAAGCCGCGGCCGGTCAATTGCAGGAACACATCCTCGAGGCTCGGTTCGTGGACCTCTGCCCGCCGGACCTTCACCGGGAGGTGCCGCAGGATTTCCGGCAGCGCCGCCGCGGGATCGGCGTGCACCAGCATGATGTCGCCGTCGCCGGCGTTTGTTTCGAACTTCTGCTCGGCGAGCCAGGCGCGCGCCTGCGCGTCGTCCTCGGTCTTCAGCCGCACGACCCCGCCGCCGATCCGCGCCTTCAGCGCGCGCGGCGTGTCGAGCGCCACGATCCGGCCGCGGTCGATCAGCGCGATGCGATCCGCCACCTCGGCCTCCTCCATGTAGTGGGTCGTGAAGAAGATCGTCCGGCCCGTGGCCGCGAGGGCCGTCACCTGCGCCCAGAAGCCCCGGCGTGCGTCCACATCGAGGCCGAGCGTCGCCTCGTCGAGGAACAGGATGCGCGGGTCGGTGACAAGCGCGCGGCCGAGTTCGAGCTTGCGCCGCTGCCCGCCCGACAGGGTCTGCGCCGGCCGATCCGCCCCGTCCTCGAGTTTCACCTGCGCGATGATTTCCGCCGCCCGGCGCTTGGCGGCCGCCGATCCGAGCCCATAGAACAGGCCCATCAGGACGAGATTCTCGCGGCCGCTCAGCCGAAGCTCGAGCGCCGGCTCCTGGAAAACGATGCCCATCGCCCGCCGCACCGCGTCGCGCTGCTCCACCACGTCCAGCCCGAGCACGCGGGCCGAGCCCTCCGTCGGCGCGCGCAGCGTGGCCAGGATGGAGAACAGGGTCGTCTTGCCGGCGCCGTTCGGGCCGAGCAGCGCGAACTTCTCGCCGGCGTTCACGGTGAACTCCACGCCGCGCAAGGCCTCGACCTTGTCGTACCGTTTCACCACCCCGCGCACTTCAACTGCCGGGGTGCTCGTGTCTGGCGTGGAGACATGCACGGCCCCCACGAGAAGGATTCGGCGCCGGGATGCAAACCTCCGTTGGCCGTCGCCCGCAAAAACCCGGACCCGGCGGCGCGCGGCCATTCGGACGTTGCGCCCCCTCCGCCGCCGCCGCACGCTGGCCGGGCGCGTGAGCTTCCAGACCCGATGACCCCGTTGCGCCCCGCTGTCCTCGCCTGCCTCTGGATCGCCGCCGTCGTCGCCGCGGGTTATCACCTGTACGTCCATGCGCGCGCCGTCAGCCTCGCCGAGCCGATGGGCATGTGGGAGACCAACTATGTCGCGCTTGCGCGCACCTGGCCGCACCAATACCAGCCCGGCCATTTCGTCGCCGGCTTCGATCCCTACGGACCGGGCTATCCGGCCTTCGTGCGGCCGTTTCTCCGGGCGGTGCGCGACCCGTATGTCGCCCATCGCGTGGCCAACCTCGCCGCGCTGGCCGCGGCGTGCGTGCTGCTCGGCCTGGTCCTGCGCGCCAACCGCTGCCCGGCGGCGGTCGCGGCCGGCCTGGTGGCGTTGTTTTATGCGCTGCAGGCGGGGAGCTACTCGATCCAGGCGCGGCCGGACTTCCTCGTGGCCGCGGAAATAATTGCGCTCCTCGCACTCGGCCAGCCGGCGGTCCGCGCCCGGTTTCACCCGGCGATTTTCGCCCTGCTCTTCGGCGGCGCGGCGCTGGCCGCGTACCTGACCAAACCGTATACGCTGCTCGCCAGTGTCGTCGTCATCCTGCACGGCCTCTGGTGCGGACCGCGCCGCCCGGCTTTTTGGACGGCGATCCTGGGCGGAGCCATCCTCGCCGGCGGGGTCGCGGCCTTCGCGCACGCCAATCCCTACTACCTCTTCGAGGCGTTTCTCTCGCACCTCGCCAAGCCGGAAAACGATGGCGCGTGGTTCCTGCACCAGTGGCGCGACTTCGGGCTGCTGGCTTTCGCGGTCGTCGGGCTGGGCGCGGTCCCGGTGGCGCGTGAGATCCGTCAATTCTGCGCGCACCTGCCCGACGCGCTGTGGCGCCCCGAGCCGGCGGAGGCTGCAACCGGGTATTGGTCGCTGGCGGCGGCCGCCGGTTTTGCCGCCTTGCTCGGTCCGCCGGGTTGGCGAATCGGAGCCTATCTCACCTATCATTTTCATCTTCTGCTGCCGCCGCTGCTGGTGCTGGCGGGCCTCGCCTGTCGACCCGCGCCCGGAGGTCAACCGGCGGTCCGGCTGCCGTGGCGCGAACTCCTCCTCGCCGCCAATCTCGCGGCCGTCGTCGCCCTGGCCCCTGCCCCGCCGCCGCCTGATCCCGCGTGGAACGACCTGGCCGAGGACGTCCGCCGGCAGCCGGGCCCGCTGGTGCTCGATTTCATCATGGAACCGCTCGCCGCCGGGCGCGGCGATGTGACCATGCTGGGCAGCGGCGTCACCGCGGTGGCCCTCGCCGAACCCGGATATTTCAAGGACCCGACCCCGCTCGCGCTCCAGGCCCAGGCGGAAGTGGCGGCCTTCGAGGCTCAGGTCAAACGCGACGCCTTCGCCGGCGCGCCGCCGCAGGCGATCTATCTCGAGGTGAGTTGGACGGCGACGCCCCACGGGCCACAGCCGGTGCCTCGCGGCGGGCTGGCCTACCTCCTCGCCGATCACCTCGCGGAATATCGCGTGGCCCGGGTGTTCCGGATCCATCCGTATTATTTTTCAACGAATGCGCCGCGCGGCGAGGCCGGTACCTGGGGGACGGACATCCTGAAGCTCGTTCGCACGCGGCCTTCGACGGCAACGGCTGGCAGTTCACCCCATCGTGATTGAAAACCGGCCCGCGTGGATTTGGGTGGTCGCGTGATCCTGACACCACAATTCCGGGCCTGGGCGCCCGGCGACCGCGCTGCGTGCCTGGCGCTCTTCGATGCGAACTGCCCGCATTATTTCGCGGCCAACGAGCGCGGCGACTTTGAATCCTTCCTCGACGCCCGGCCGGAAGGCTACGAGGTGTGCCTCGTCGACGGCCGGGTCGCCGGCGCGTTCGGCGTGCTCCGGACCGACAGCGGCCCGTGCCTGCGCTGGATCCTGCTCGCCCCCGAAAGGCAGGGCCAGGGGCTCGGCCGGGCCATCATGAACCGGGCCATCACGTCGGCAGAGGCCCGCCAGAGCGGTTCGCTGCGCATTGCCGCGAGCCACAAATCCGCGCCCTTCTTCGCGCGATTCGGCGCGCGGGAAATCAGTCGCACTCCCGACGGCTGGGGCCCGGGTATGCACCGGGTCGACATGTTGCTCAAGATCGGCTGAGGCCACACCCTGGCCGGAATCGCGAACCGGACCAAAGAATCGCACTGGCTGCTGACACAACGCTGTCACCCCATCCTGCTAGCCTCCGGCCATCTTCCCTTCGTCCCATGCCGCCACGCCCCCGCCCCCGCTTGCACCGCCGCCGTGCGCCCATCCCGGTCCGCGCCGTCGATTTCGTGATGTACTGCACCAAGGATATCCGCCGCACCCGGAGCTTCTATCGCCAGCTGTTTGGCCTTCAGCCCGGAGAGGAATGGGAGGATTTCTGGAGCGAATTTGTGACCGAGCCCGTCTCGCTCTGCCTCAACGGCCCCGACCCAGAACGTGGCGCCGCGTGGGACTGGCAGGGCGCGGCGTGTGTGGCCCTGGCGGTCGACGACGTGCCCGCCGCGGTCAAGGTCTGCCGGCGCCGTGGCGTGAAGGTCCTGATCGAGCCGGTTGAAACCCGCGTCTGTTGGATGGCGTGGATCGCCGACCCCGACGGCAACCGGATCTGCCTGCACAGTCGAAAGAACGGCACCGCCGGCTAGAGCGCGGCGTCCGCTGCGGCTGGCGGTGCCTGAAGGCGGGTCGGTCAGGCTCCCGCCGCACAGCGAATGATCGCCGCGACGCTACGTTCCACGTCCGCATCCGTCGTCGCCCACGAGCACACGCTGATCCGCATCGCGGTGCGGCCTTGCCAGACGGTCACGCCGGCCCAGCACGTGCCGTCGGCCTGGATGGCCGCAATGACCCGCTTCGTGCGTTCGGCGTCGCCGAAGGCCACGAGCACCTGGTTGAGCACGACCTCGTTCAGGATCTCGCCCCCGGCCGCCGCGAGCTTTTCGGCAAACCGCCGCGCCTGGCGGCAGTTTCGCCCGATCATCTCCGCCACGCCGGACCGGCCGAGCGCCCGCAACGCCGCCCAGACCTCGACGCCACGCGCGCGGCGCGACAACTCCGGCGTGAAGTCCGAGGGGTTGCGCTGCTCGACCTGCGTGGGCAGATATTCCGCAGTGATGGCCATGGCGGCCTGCAGGGCGTTCGTGTCGCGGACAAACGCGAGGCCGCAGTCATAGGGCACGTTGAGCCATTTGTGGGCGTCGGTCGCCCAGGAATCCGCCTCGGCCAGGCCGGCGACGAGCGGCGCCAGCGCCGGCACCGTGGCCGCCCACAGGCCGAACGCGCCATCGACGTGCACCCAGGCGCCGGCGGCATGCGCCTGCCGGCAGATCTCGCCGATCGGGTCGAACGCGCCGGTGTTCACGTTGCCCGCCTGCACGATCACGATTGCGGGGCCCGAAAGCGCCGGCAACCGGTCGGCGCGCATGCGGCCCTGATGGTCCACGGGCACCTTGATGACGCGGTTGCGGCCGAGGCCAATGACGCCGAGGGATTTCTTGACCGTCGGGTGGACCTCCTCGCCGACGACGACCGTGATCGGCGGGGCGCCGAAAAGGCCGTCGGCCTCGACGTTCCAGCCGGCTCGCGCCAGCACCGCGTGGCGCGCCGCCGCGAGCGCCGTGAGGTTGGCCACGGTGGCGCCGGTCACGAACGCGCCCGCGCAGTCGGCCGGCAGCCCGAGCAGGTCAAGCAGCCACCGCAGCGCCACCACTTCCAGGTGGGCCGCGCCGGGTGTCGGCTTGTACAGGCCGGTGTTCTGGTCCCACGCGCCCGCGAGCCAGTTCGCGGCGAGGCTGACCGGCAGCGACCCGCCGATCACGAAGCCGAAGAAACGCCGGCCGGCCATGGCGGTCGTCGCGGGTGAGCCGATTTCGTCGAGCAGACGCAAAGTTTGCGCCGGGTCCGAGGGCCCGGCCGGCAGCGGTTCATCGAAGGCGCGGAGCGCGGCGATCGCGGCCGGCGTGGGGGCAACGGAGCGGTGGTCGAGATTTTCCAGGTACCGGATGGCGCGCGCGGAGGCGTCGGAGAGCAGCGTATTCATGGCGGGTAATGGGGTGCGGCAGCGTGCCCGGGCCGCGCCGGCCGGTCAATCCGCCGCGAAACTGTGTCGGCGCAGGGGCTGGCGGGCTGTAAGGGAGCCGCCCGGACCGAGGCAGGTCGCATGTAAAGCCCGACCTACCGACGACAAGCCCGCTCTCGTTTCAAAACGGAAACCCGCCGCCCTTGCGCGGATCCTTCGCCTTCTCCTCCACGCGGCGGGCGGCGACTTCATGCGAGCGGCGGCCCGCGACCTTGATCGCCTTGCGCGGCACGGCCGGGCAGGCGTATTCGCAGGCCCCGCATCCGATGCAGAGATCGTCAGTCACCTGCGGCAGCCGGAGACCATCGCCGTACGGGACCGTGTCCACCGCTTTCGTCGGGCAATGCTCCGAGCACGCCGCGCAGTCGGTGCCCTTGGTTTTCACGATGCAGCTCTCGAGATCAAGCCGCGCCAGGCCGATGCGTGTCACCTGCTTGGCGGCGAGGGTCTGGCGGGCGATGGCACCGGTCGGGCAGACTTCGGCGCAGCGCTGGCAGTCGAAATTGCAGAAGGCCGCCGTGTAATCGAGCCGCGGCTTCATGCAGCCCGCGAACCCGTATTCCGCCAGCGCCGGCTGCAGCACGTGCGTGGGACAGGCGCTGACGCACAGCTGGCAGGCGGTGCAGCGTTCGACGAACCGGTCGATGCCACCGGCGCCCGGTGGACAGATCGCCCGGCTCGCCTTGTCCCCGTCGGCGGCGATCGGCGCCGTCACCGCCAGCAGCCGGTTGGTGCCGCCAACCGCGGCGGTGATCGCCCAGGAGGCATGCGCGAGGAAGGCCCGGCGCCCGACATCCGGGAGGGGCGGACGCACGGGACCGCCCGCGGGCCGGCCCCAGCTCCAGCGATAGGCGATGCCGTGTCGCTCGCATGCGTCGATGCAGTTGTAGCAGGCCACGCAGCGCGAGGCGTCGATCGCGCCGGTCCGCAGATCGATGCACTGGGCCTTGCACGTCCGCAGGCAATCGGCGCATTTCACGCAGGCGCCGCGGTCCAGCGTCAGCCGGAACGCACCGCGCGCGGCCACCCAGCCCAGCAGCGTGCCGACCGGGCAAAGCGTGTTGCAGTAGATCCGGGCGCGCCAGGCGGCCAGGATCGTGACGAGGACCAGCACGGCCAAGGCCGGCCAGAGAATCGCGGGGTCCGGCCAGGGCGGATCAACCCGATAGAGCCCGGCGAGTTTCAGGCCGCCGGTCGGAGCGACCAGGGCATTGTTCACGGCCACGAGCACCGGCCGGAAAAGTCCGGAAAAGATGCGACCGAAATTGCTGTAAGGATCCGTGTACGCACCGGCGATCGACGCGCCGCCCGCCAGGATCGTGGCGACGACGGCCGTCAGCACGCCGTAGCGCAGCCAGTTATTCGCCCGGGCGAAAGGCATCGGGCGGCGCCGCGAACCCAACCCGGCCGCGAGCCGGCCGATCAAATCCTGCAGGATCCCGAGCGGGCACACGACCGAGCAGTACACCCGGCCGAAGGCCAGCGTCACGGCCAGGAGCGCCACCAGCACGAGCGCCGTGCCGCCCGTCGCCAGCGCCAGCGTGGCGGGGACGAACTGGAGGGCCGCCAGGCGGTGCGCCCAGCCCGGCGGCACGAGCCCGCGGAAGTCGAGGAACGCCGCCGCCAGCCCGGCGAAGACGATTGCGGCCAGCGCCACCCGCAGGAATTTCAGGCCGCGCCGGCGCATCCGCTCAGGCCAGGCTGACCCGGCGGACGTCCACCGCCTCGAGGTCGGAAATGCCGAGCTTCAATTCGGCGCCGAGCCGGATGTAGGCGATCGTCGCGGGATCGAGACCGAGCGTGCGCGCGGCGGCGGCGTCGAGCGCGACCGGATCCGTGGACGCCAGCAGCAGGCGCATTTCCACCACGTCGTCGACCGTCTTGCCGCGCGGGCCGTTGCGGACCATGGGATGATAGGCGTCGAGGATGTTGAGCGTCGGTTTGCGCAACAGCAGGAAGTCGGCGATGGCCTGGTGGACGTTGTTCTGGTGATAGAACCCGCGGTCCCAGATGCAGCCCATCAGGTTTTTCATCGCGGCGGTCATGCCGGTGCCGCTGTGATGCTTGAGCACGGGCACGTTGAGCAGCACGTCGCTGTCGAGCACCAGCGAGTGCACGAGCGCGCGCTTGAGGCTCACGCCGCCGGGGATCTCGACCTCCCGGTAGAGGCTGCGGTCCTTGCCGTTGACGACCTGGGCGCCGGCCGCGCGGGCCGCCTGCTCGATGCCGCTGTTTTCGTAACAGCGCTGCCACTGGTCGCAGGTGTTGTCGAACACGGCGACCGACTTCGCGCCCGCCGCGAGGCAAAGCCGGGTGAGATGCCCGACCAGTTCCGGGTGGGTGTCCGCGCCGCGCTCGGGCGGGGCATCCCAACCGATGTTGGGCTTGAGGCAAACGGTCTGGCCCGGGCGCACGAAGGCGCCGAGGCCGCCCAGGGCCTTCAGGGCCGCGTCGAGCATGGCCGGGCGCGTCCCGTCGCGCACGGCAACCAGGATGGGTTTGGGGGCGGCGGCCGCCGCGGTTTCGGCCGCGGCGAGGCGGCGCCATCCCGGGAGCGAAACGGCGGCACCAAGCGCCAGGCCGGACTTCAGGAATTCACGGCGGGTAGGCATGACAGCGGGGTCGCGACGCGGGGACATCCCGCGCGGCGGAGCCACCACTCTAGGCCCGCGGCCGCCGGTCGGCCCCGCAGAAATTGCCAAAAGCGCGCCTGCCGTTGACCAGCGCACCACCCGGTGTGGGGCCGGTCAAAGACGGGCCCGACCGCCGCGCCGCCTCAGCCGAGCTCGGTCGTGAACGGATTTTCGCGGAGCGGCCGCTCGCGGTATTCGAACCAATCGAAGTCCGCCGGCCGGGCTGTGCCGGCGAGGTCCGAGCAGGCCATGCCGACAAATGCGCCGGTGAAGTTCGGGTTGCCGGGCACGCTGGCCTCGTCCGAGAGGATACTGGCATCGAACTGCTGCGGCAGCCATTGCCAGGCGCCGTGATCCAGGCGGTAGGCGAAATGCAGGCGCTCGCAGTCGACTTCGACGCGGAGCTGCACGGGCCGGCCCGCCGGGATCGGGATCGGCGGAGTGAAGGCGTCGGCCTGCATGTGGTTCGGCAGCGCCGACATCACGCGCAGGTGTTTGCCGGCCTGCTCGTCATGCGAGATGTACAGGTAGTGGAATTTCGTGCCACCGTAGTAGCACACGAGTCCCGCCATCTGCTGGAAGTGCTCCGGCTCGAACTCGACGATCGTCGCCGCGCTGTAGCAATGCGCCTGCTGGCGCCGGGCGACGAGGGCCTGCTTGAACAGGCTGCCGATGGTCTCGCGGCCGTAGAGCCGCAGGTATCCCGGCCGGGCCGCGAGGCTGAACAACTCGTCGGGCCAGGGCGACCGCAGCCATTGGAAGTCGATCGGCAGCGCCGGGCCGTTGAAGTCCTCGCGGGTGGGCGCGGGCGGAAACGGGTGCGCAGGCAGGCGCGGGAGTTCGACTTCGGCTTGCGCGGTCCCCTTCCCGTCCGTGGTGCGCAGCCAGCCGTCGGCGCCCCAGACCATGGGCTGGATCGCCGTTTCGCGACCCAGCGTGCACGTGCCGCGATTCGGCAGCGGTCGGCCGCACAGGTACACCAGGAGGGGCTCGCCCGTCTTCGTCTCGACCAAGTCCGCATGGCCCGCGCGCTGGAGCTTCACCTCGGGCCGGTGGCGTGAGCTGAGGATGTACTTGTCCGGGTGCAGCTCGTACGGGCCGGCCAGCGCGCGCGAGCGCGCCATCGTAACCGCGTGGCCCCAGCCGGTGCCGCCTTCCGCCGTGAGGAGGTAATACCAACCCCCGCGGCGATAGAGGTGCGGCGCCTCGGTGAAGCCCAGCTCCGTGCCGGCGAAAATATTGACGCGCTCGCCGATGAGGCGGCGCTCGGCGACCGAATATTCCTGCAGGACGATCCCGGCAAAACGGTTCCGGCCGGGGCGGTGGTCCCACAGCTGGTTGACGAGCCACTTGCGACCGTCGGCGTCGTGAAACAGCGATGGATCGAAGCCGCTGCTGTTGAGGTACACCGGGTCGGACCAGTCGCCGTCGATCGTCGGGCAGGTCACGAGGTAATTGTGGAAATCGCGCAGCGAGGCGCCGCTCGCGCCGCCGGTCGACGTGCGGCCGTAGCGCTTCACGTCGGTGTAGATGAGCCAGAACTTTCCGTCGGCGTGCGTCAGGCAGGGCGCCCAGATGCCGCAGGAATCCGGATCGCCCAGCATGTTGAGCTGGCTGGGACGGCGGAGCGGCCGCGTGAGCAGCCGCCAGTTCCGCAGGTCGCGCGAATGGTGGATCTGCACGCCCGGGAACCACTCGAAGGTCGAGGTGGCGATGTAGTAGTCATCGCCGACGCGCACGATCGACGGATCGGGGTTGAAGCCGGGCAGGATGGGATTGCGGACGGTGGGCGCGGGCTCAGTCATGGCGTGATCTTTCCAAGGGCCTCCCCGCCGGCGCAAGCTCAGGTCTTGGCGCCGCCCGCCGGACGGTCGCGCACGACCGTCCAAAGCACCACGGCGCCGACGAGGTCGAGCACGGCGAGACAGACGAAGAACGGCGCGTATCCCACGGTGGTCACGAGTGCGCCGATGAGCAGCGTGAAAATCAAGAGGCCGAGGTTGCCCATCGTGCCCGCCAGGCCGCCAACCGTCGCGACCTCGTTCTTCTTGAAGAGGTCCGACGCCATGGTGATGACGGTGACCGACAGCGTCTGGTGCGCGAAGCCGCCGAGGCACAGCAGCGCGATGGCGGCGTACGGGCTCGCCACGAAGCCGGTGAAACCGACGCCGGTCATGAGGATGGCGCCCACCGTGAAGGCGCCCCGGCGGGCGTTGATGAGGCTCACCCCGCGCTTCTGCAGCGCCAGGCTCACCGTGCCGCCAAAGAGGCAGCCGAGGTCGGCCGCGAGGAAGGGCAGCCAGGCGAACAGCGCGATCTGCTTGAGATCGAAATGCCGCACGCTCGTCAGGTACAGCGGCAGCCAGAACGTCAGCGTGCCCCAGGTTGGGTCCGCGAGGAAACGCGGGAGCGCGATGCCCCAGAAGTTCCGTTGCCGGAGGATGGCCGTCATCGCCGGTCGCCGGCCGTCCCCCCGCAGGTGCTCTTCCTGCCCCGCCGCAATGTAGGCGCGTTCCTCGTCCGAGAGCGCGGGGTGTTTTTCCGGCGGCTGGTAGAGCCACAGCCACAAACCGACCCAGACCAGGCCGAGCGCGCCGGTGAAGACGAACGCCGCCTGCCAGTTGTAGACGAGAATCGCCCAGGCCACGAGCGGCGGCGCGAGCATCGAGCCGACGGAGGCACCGATGTTGTAGACGCCGCCGGCGAGCCCGCGCTCCCGGCCCGGGAACCACTCGGAGAGCGCCTTGATGCCGGCGGGATTGGCCGAACCCTCGCTCAGGCCGAGCAGGCCGCGCAGCCAGGCGAACGACTGCCAGCTGTGCGCAAGGCCGTGCGCCATTGTCGTCAGCGACCACGCCGTGGCGAACAGGGCGAAGCCGAGCTTCAGCCCGATCACGTCGAGGCAGTAGCCGGCCAGCGGCTGGAGCATGATGGTGCCCTGGAACGCCCCCGTGATCCACGAATATTGCCGGGCCGAAATGTGCAGGTCCGTGAGCAACGTCGGCGCGGCCACGGCGAGCGTGCTGCGCGTGAGGTAATTGATGATCGCGCCCAGCATGATGAGCGTGATCATCCACCAGCGGAGTCCCTTGATCTTCAACCGGCCCATGGGTGTCGGCGACGGGTGGTTCACGGTGCGGCGGCCCGCTCGGCGGCGAGCTGGTCGCGGAAAGCCCGCTCGACCGTCGCCAGGAGCTGGTGCCAGCCGGCCGGATCAACGTACGCCGCGCTGCCCTCGCCGCGATCCTGCCGCACGAATTTGTCCACCAGGCCGAACTGGCTGCCGTGCGGCGCGAAGAAAATGTCGCAGGGCAACGCCCGGAGCGTGGCGAAGGTCTGCTCGTAATCCGCCACGATCCCCGGGTAGGCCGGGTGCAGCACCAGGCTGGTGCCGGGGTTCACCGTCGTGCTGCTGAAGAAGACGACATGGTAAGTGCGGCCACCGTCCGTGGCGTCCATCGTCCACGTCGTCGCCCCGCGCGTGTGCCCGGGCGTCAGGTGCGCGGTGAGCGTCACGCCGCCGAGCGAGACCGTGTCGCCGTCGCCGACGATGCGGTCAACGTGCACCGGCGGAAACGCCAGCGTGTCCTTCGGCCAGGCCAGGAAATCGTCCGCTCCGCCCGACTCGAGCAACCGGGCGTCGGCCGCGCTGGCCACGACCTGCGCACCGGTGAGCTTCCGCATCGCCGCGTGGCCGCCGACGTGGTCGACGTGCGCGTGGCTGCTGAGGATGAATTTGATGTCCGCTGGCTTGAAACCAATCTGGCTCACGCTGCGCTCGACCTGCGGCTCCGTGTCCACAAACCCAGTGTCGAGCAGAATGTGCCCGGCCGGGGTCGTGATGAGGAACGAACTGACGCCGCTCACTCCCACGTAGTAAATGTCGCCCACCAGGTGCCGCGGCGCGATCGGGGCCTTGAGCGAGGCGAAGAGTTGCTCGACCCAGGCGCGCGTGGGGGACGGCGCGACCGCGGGGACGGGGGCGGCGGCGGCCAGGCCCGCGAGGCCGAGCAGGCCCAGGAACCAACACGCGGCGGGGTGAACTTTCGGGGTGGCGGGGTTCACGACGGTCTCGAAGCGAGCACGCCGCGCGGGCAGCGTCAAACTTTCCGCCCGGCGGATTGTGCTAACGTTAGTGTGCCGGCCTGCGCCCCCGGCGGCGAACGGCGTCGCCGCCCTACCGACAGACGAACGAAGCCCACCATTTTCAGTTCGCGGTCGCGACCTTCGGCGCAGCCGGCGGGGTCTTCTCCGTGGCGACGCGCACAACGTAGTACACGGCCGGCGTCGCGCCGGTGTTCTTGAGCCCGTGTTCGTCGTTGGACGAGAAAAAGGCGATATCGCCGGCGACCGCCGTCTCGGTCTGGCCGTTGATCGTGACCGCGAGCTGCCCGTCCTTCACCAGGATGATCTCCTCATCGGGATGGTGATGCGCGGCGTGGGGCGCCAGCCCGGGATTGAGCGTCGTCACGTGGCACTCCAGGTGCGTCAGCGTGGCGGTCGGCGAATCCACGACCTCGCGACGCTCGCCGTTCTTGGTTGGCTGCACGGGCAGTTGCGGCCAGTCGAGGACGGTCGAGGCCAGTTCGCCGGCCGCGGTCGGCGCACCGACGGCGGGCGGCGTGTGCGTGCGCGCGGTGGCGAAATTGAACACGAAATACTTCGCCGGCACCGCGCCGTTGTTCGACACGTTGTGCGGGTTGTTCGAGCGAAAGAAGAAGAACGCGCCGGGGCCGACGCGCCGCACCTTGCCATTGGCGTTCACGTCGAGCGTGCCCTCGCGCAGGATGATCAGTTCCTCCTGGGGATGGGTGTGCGGCGGATGCGAAATCCGCGACGGGTTCAGCACGCTGATGTGGCACTCGAAACGCTCGAGTGTGGCGGTGGGATTGTTCGCCACGTCCCGGCGCTCGCCTACGCCGGTGTCGAAGGCCTTCAGTTCGGCGAAATGGACGACGCGCGAGCCGAAAACGGGCGGCGGCACGGCGGCGGGTTTTTCCTGGCCGGAAAGGGACATGGCGGCGAGCAGCGGGAGGAGCAGGACGAAGCGAGGGAATTTCATGAAGGAGCGGGAGACATCAGGCCGCAACCGTCACGCGTTTGCCCGTGGCGGCGGCCTCGTAGATCGCGGCGATGATCTTCATGTCCCGCAGGCCCATCTCGCCCGGGACGGGCGACGGCCGGTGGTCCAGGATGGCGCGGGCGAAGTCGTCCATTTGCGCCGCCTGCTGGCTGAACCCGCCGGGGAAATGCAGCGGGCCCTGGCTGGTCGAGCCGGCGAGGCCGTTGTAGGTGTAGGCCGTGGTGAGCTCGTACCAGCCTTTCGCCGCGTCGGCGCGGAACCAGTTTCCGCCGTGCTGGTAGCTGCAGTGGCCGTCGCAGGTCGAGCCGTTGGGAAACTCCATCGTCCAGGAGATGTCCTCCTCGACGTCCTGAAAAATGTCGGGCCGCGTCTTCGGCCCCTCTTTCGCCGTGACGGCCACGGGCGGGACGTCGCCCGCAGCCATGCAGCCTTCCTGGATGACGTAGATGCCGACATCCATCAGCGGGCCGCCGCCGGCGAACTGGCGGATGGCGCGCCACGGGCGGCCGTTCATGGTGAAGCCGAAATCGCCCTTCGTCTTCATGAACGGACCGAACTCGTTCGTCCGTACCAGGCGGATGAGCTCCTGGTGATAGGGATCGAAATGCAGCCGGTAACCGATCGAGTGGCGGATCTTCATCTCGCGGAACACGGCCAGCACGCGCTCGGCCTCGGCGACCGTGGTGGTGAACGGCTTCTCGGAGATCACATGCTTGCCGGCGCGCGCGGCCGCGATGCAGTGTTCCGCATGGAGGCTGTTCGGCGTGACGACGTAGACGATGTCGATGTCGGGATTGTCGGCGAGCCGCGCCATCGTGTCGTAGCCATAGATGCTCGTCTCGGGAAAACCGAAATTCCGCGCCCATTTGCGGCCCTTCTCGGGCGAGCCCGTCACGACGCCCGCCAGCCGGCAATATTTCGTCTTCTTCAACGCCGGCCCGAGCTGGCCGGTGGCGTAGCTGCCGAGGCCGACGAGGGCGACGCCGAGTTTCTTCGCCGGCATCTCCTCGCCGAGGGCGCGGCGGCCGGTGGCGAGCAGGGCGGCGCCGAGCGAAAGATGACCGAGAAACTGGCGCCGGGAAACCGGCAGCCCGGGACGTGGAGCGTGGGGCGAATTCATGGGTAAGGGGTGGCGCCCAATCTGCGCCGGACCACGGCGAAAGCAAGCGGCCAGCCCGGCATAGTCCGTCAAACGATCGACCGTCGATGCTGGCATCCAACCTTGTAGGGCGGCATCTCCGAATGCCGCCTCCTTCATGGCGGGGTTCGGAGACCCCGCCCTACATCTTGGTCACAGGTGCTTGAACGACCCGCCCGTTCACGATCACGTTGCGCAGCTCCAGGTTCACCACCGGGCCCGGCGCAAAGGTTTCGTCCGCAAGCTGCACGTCGAAGTTCTCCAGCGTGATGTCGCGCAGCGTGTCGCCGGTATTGCCGCGCAAGGTGCCGAAGGCGCGGTACCGGCCGGTGATGTTCCGCAGGACGACGCGTTCCACCGTGCGCGCCGGCGGCGGCTGGCCCTGCAGGTCGAAGAACTGCGTCCACGGGGCCACGTTCAGCAGGCGCCCCTCGCCGGCCAGCCGGATGCCGTCGAGCGTGATATCCGCATAGTGCTGCGGCGTGTCGGGCCGGAGCTTCAGCGTGAGCATCGTCGCGCGGCCCGTCAGGGTGCAGTTCCGCACCGTCACCCGTCGCACCACGGTCGCCTCGCTGCCGCAGGTGACCAGGCCGTTGCCATCGCCAATCTCGCAATTTTCCACGAGGATGTCCTCCACCGGCGGGCTGGCCGTGTCGCGGTCGGCGTGCGGCCCCTTGCTGCCCTTCAAGGCGATGTCGTCGTCGTTCGTCGAGATGTGGCAACCGCGGACGGTGACGCGCTGCGAGCTGTCGATGTCGATGCCGTCGGTGCTCGGGCCGCGCAGCCCGCCGGTCGCGCTCGGGAGCGTGATGCGCAAGTTCTCCAACACGACGTCACGGCACGCGTAGAGGTGGAGGTTCCAGAATCCGGCATCCTGGAGCGCGATGCCCTCGATGCGCACCTCGCGGCAGTGATCGAGAAAAACCAGGCGCGGTCGCTCCACCTCGAGGTTGGTGCACTTCGGGTTTTCCTTCCGCCGCTGCCAGAAGGCGCGCCAATAGACCGGGCCGCTGCCGTCGAGCCGGCCCGGGCCCGTGATGCGCACCCCGGCCAGGCCCTCGGCGTTGACCAGCGCCATCCGCCAGGGTTCGACATGGCCCTCGATGCGCGTGGGGCGCTTCGGATAGTCGGCGATATTTTCCGAACCCTTCAGCACCGCGCCCTCGGCCACGTGCAGCTGGACGCCGGGCTTGAGGAAGATCGAACCGCTGCGAAACACGCCCGCCGGCACCACGACTGTGCCGCCGCCCGCCTGCGCCGCGGCGTCGATCGCCGCCTGGATGCCGCGCGTGGCAAGCTCCCGGTCGCCCGCCACCGCGCCGAAATCCGTGATGACGTACTCCCGCGGCAACGACGCGCAGCCGCCGAGCAGGAGCAGGCCGAGCCCGGACATTAATAGACGGAAGCCTGTCATCGCGCAGCCTTCTCCCCCAGCTTGGTCGCGAAGGAAAGACCCGATGCGCGCGCCGGCATCGAACCGTCCGATTGGCTCCGGCCGCGTGATTTCGATTCAGCCCGGCGGCAGCGGCTCGAGCGGCGCGACGTTCGGACAAGCGTCCGGCCGCCGGATCGTCGGGCGCGCCCACTGGACGCCATTGGCGATCACGCGCTGCACTTCCGCCTGGTGGTAAGTCGGGTGGGTTTCGTGGCCGGGCCGGAAATAGAATATCCGGCCGTGCCCGCGCCGCCAGGTGGCGCCGCTGCGGAACACCTCGCCGCCGCTGAACCACGAAATGAACACGAGCTCGTCGGGCGCGGGGATGTCAAACGGCTCGCCGTACATCTCCTCGACCGGGATTTCGAAATGGTCGCCGAGGCCCTGGGCGATCGGGTGCGACGGGCAGACGTTCCACACGCGCTCCTTGTCCTTGGCTTCCCGCCAGCGCAGGGAGCACGTGGTGCCCATCAGCGCCTTGAAGATTTTGGCGTAGTGACCCGAGTGCAGGACAACGAGGCCCATGCCTTCAAGCACCCGCGCTTGCACGCGGGCGACGACCGCGTCGCCCACCTCGGCGTGCGCTTGGTGCCCCCACCAGACCAGCACGTCCGTCGCGTCGAGCACTGCCGGGGCCAGCCCGTGTTCCGGGTCGTCGAGCGTGGCGGTGCGCACCGCCAGCCCGGGATCCACGCGCAGGAAGCCGGCGATGGTTTCATGAATGCCGTGCGGATAATGAGCCGCGACCCTCGGGTTTTCGCGCTCGTGGCGGAATTCGTTCCAGACGGTGATGCGCAGCGGTGCGGACATGACAGACGTTGCGCAGCGAACGCGTTCGCCGATGCGGTGCAAGGATCAAACTGCGATCGATGTTTCCCAAGGAGCACCCGCAACCACACCGCGCCCTGTCGGACACACACCCCGTCGCTTCGCGCCACCCCTCTTGCTAGAGGGGAGCCAATACCACGCCGCCGCAGGTCCCCTCTAGCAAGAGGGGTGCCTGGCAGGGCGGGGTGTGTGGGCTCTCATTTCAAGTCGGCGGCCGCGCCGACCGGATTCGGATTGGCCACCGGCGCCGCGGCCGCCAGCGTGGGCCCATGTCCGCCCCGCCCGGCCCAGGTCCGCGCCTTGATGCCATCGATGCGATGCGCGGCTACGCCATCCTCGGCGTCGTGCTCACCCACACGGGCCAGTGGACGCGGCCGGCCTCGGCCTGGGCCGCCCAGTTCTGCGCCAACGGCGCCATGGGCGTGCAGCTCTTCTTCGTCGCCAGCGCCTTCGCGCTGTTCCTGTCGAATGAGCGGCGCCACGGGCACGAGCGTCGTTCGCTGGCGGATTTCTTCCTCCGCCGGTTCTTCCGGGTCGCGCCGATGTTCTATGCCGGCCTGCTGTTTTTCCTCTGGCTCGCCGGCACGGGCCCGCGGCTGTGGGCGCCGCGCGGGATCTCGCCGCTCGACGTCGGCCTGACCGCGCTCTTCCTGCATGGCTGGCACCCCGAAACCATCAACGCGGTGGTGCCCGGCGGCTGGTCGATCGCCGCCGAGGTGTCGTTCTACCTGCTGCTGCCGTTCTTCTTTCACCTTGTCACCAGCCGGACGCGCGCGCTCGTCCTGGTGGTCGGCACGCTGGCGCTGGGACGCGTCGCGGACGACTGGCTGGCGCCGCTGCTCACGCCGCCCTACCCCGCCGGCTTCGAGTATCTCACCGAGAATTTCCGGTTCTATTGGATCTTTGGCGAGTTGCCGGTGTTCGCGCTTGGGATCGTCCTGTATTTCGTCTGGCGGGACCGCCGCGACAAATCCGACGCCACCGCCGGCTGGATCGCACTCGCGCTGGCGGGGCTGCTTGGCGCCGCGCTGTTCCACCAGATGAAGCCGCCGCTGCCGCCGCCCTTGCCTGCCGTCACGCTCTACGGCGTCGCGTTCGCGCTGTTCGGTTTCGCCCTGCACCAGACGCATTCGCGGCTGCTGGTGAATCCCGCCATCGTCTTCCTCGGGCGCGTCAGCTACAGTCTCTACTTCGTTCACTTCGCCCTGTTTCAGTTCCTCTATCTCCGGTGGCCGGCTGGGCTGCCCGCCGGGGGCACGCTCGCGGCATTCGCGCTCGTGGTCGCGCTCGGCGGCGCGATCTCGTACGTGACCTATCGCGTCGTGGAGTTGCCCGGCATCGCCCTCGGCCGGCGCGCGGTGGCCCGGCTCGAAACGCGGTAGGCGCCCGCCGCGGGAACCGCGGCGGCGCCGGAAATCACGACGGGCGGATCAATCCCAGTAGCCTTCGTAGAACCGATAGGTTCCGTCGGACAACCGCTCCCAACGCGGGGCGATCCAGGTTGAGCTCGGGCTCGGCGGCAGCTCCCAATGGCCGGCGACCCACTCGTAGCGTTGGTCGCGCCAGGTCCAGTAACCGGGAACCCATTTGTCGTCGGAATTCGGCCGTTCCGTCACCGCTTCCGTCTGCACTGCGGGCGGGGCCGACATCACGATAACCGGGGCCGGGGCGGTGGTCTGGGCGGGCGCCACGGCCACGGCCTGGCCGTTTTGCGTCGTCACCACCGCGGTGGTCGCGGGCGCCGCCGGCGGCGGGGCCGAGACGACGTGCGACTCGGGATAGGAATCGCAGCCGGCGACCAGCAGCATAGAACCAACCAGGAGCGACAGGCCCGCGATCCGTCGGTCCGCGCGGGCGAACTCCGCCAATGTAGTTAATTTGGGTTTCATACCAGGAATGGATCATCGCCGCAGTGGATTTGTTGCCGCGGAAAAGACCTACCCCGGGCGGAGAGCGGGGAATCGGCCCGGCAACAAATTGTGCGCCAACGGTCGCGCCCCGAGCGTCGGACAATTCCCCGAGGGCCCGGCCCGGACGCGTCCCGATGGAGCAGCCGGCACGCGGAGATTCCCGGTTTGCCAACCCTGGCCCGCTGCGCTTGCGTCAGCACTCCTCCCCATGCAACGCACGCTCGTCAAAGATGCCCTCCATGCGACCGCACCGGTCGACGCGATTCTTCTCCAAGGCTGGGTCCGCACCCGCCGCGACGCGAAGGCCTTCTCGTTCCTCGAGATCAATGACGGGTCCAGCCTGAAGGGCCTGCAGGTCATCGTCGACGCGGCGCTGCCCGACTATGCCCAGGTCGCCCGCACCAACACCGGCGCCTCGGTCGAGGTCCGCGGCCGGCTGGTCGAGTCGAAGGGCGGCGGCCAGAAATGGGAGGTCGTGGCGGAGCAGTTCACGCTGCTCGGCGAGGCCGATGCCACCTACCCGCTGCAAAAAAAGGGCCACACGATGGAATTCCTGCGGGAGATCGCGCACCTCCGTCCCCGCTCGAATCTTTTCGGCGCCGTCTTCCGCGTGCGCAGCCGCCTGGCCTATGCCATCCACCAGTTCTTCCAGGAGCGCGGTTTCCATTACGTCCACACGCCGATCATCACCGCCAGCGACGCCGAGGGCGCGGGCGACATGTTCCGCGTGACGACGTTCGACCTCGCCAACCCGCCGAAGAACGAGCGCGGCGAGATCGATGCCAGCAAGGACTTCTTCGGGCGCAAGACCTTCCTCACCGTCTCGGGCCAGCTCGAGGCCGAGATCTTCGCGTGCGCGTTGAGCAACGTCTACACGTTCGGCCCGACGTTTCGCGCCGAGAACTCGCACACGTCACGCCACGCCTCCGAGTTCTGGATGATCGAGCCCGAGGTGGCGTTCTGTGATCTCAGCGGCGACATGGACCTCGCCGAGGAGTTCGTGAAATACCTCATCCGCGACATCCGCGCGCACTGCGCCGCCGACCTGGAGTTCTTCGCCAAGTTTGTCGACAAGGACCTGCTGCCACGCCTCGACTTCGTCCTGGAAAAGCCCTTTGTCCGCTGCAGCTACACCGAGGCGGTCGAGATCCTGGGCCAGTCCGGCCGCACCTGGGAGCACCCGGTCGCGTGGGGCGACAATCTCCAGTCCGAGCACGAACGCTATCTCACGGAGGAGCACTTCAAGTGCCCGGTCACCGTCTTCAACTATCCCCGCGCGATCAAGGCATTCTACATGCGCCAGACCGACGGGTGCGCCCCCGGCCGCGAGACCGTGGCGGCGATGGACCTGCTGGTGCCCGGCATCGGCGAGATCATCGGCGGCAGCCAGCGCGAGGAGCGCCTGGACAAGCTGAGGGAGGGCATGGCGCTGCACCACCTCGACGAAAAGAACTACTGGTGGTACCTGGACTTGCGGCGTTACGGCACCGTGCCGCATGCGGGCTTCGGCCTCGGCTTCGAGCGCATGCTGATGTTCGTGACCGGCGTTGCGAACATCCGCGACGTCATCCCGTTCGCCCGCACCCCCGGCACGGCCGAGTTCTGAGCCCTCGCCGCGACAGCGGGCGCCCGGACCCCGCGGTTAGAAGCATTGCCACTGCCGGGCAAATCATCAGGCTGGCGCTGGTATGCCCGAGTCACCCCTCCCGCCCGATCCCGGCGCCGCGCTCAAGACCGTGTTGCTGATCGACGACGACGTCCGTCTCCGGCCCGTCCTGGTCGAGGGCCTCGAAGCGCACGGCTACCAGGTGCTCGGCGCTTCCGACACGGTGCAGGGCGGGGAACTGGCCCGGGCCTACCTGCCCGATGTGATCGTGTGCGACATCGACATGCCCGGCGTCGACGGCAAGGGCTACCTCAAGCAGCTGCGGCTCGACCCGGAGCTGGCCGACCGCCAGTTCATCCTGATGACGGGCGACCCGGCCTACGCGAACCCGCGGGCCGGCATGGAACTCGGGGCCGATGATTTCCTCCTGAAACCGTTCTCGATCGGCGATCTCACCCGCGCCGTCGCCGCCCGCCTCAAGCGCGCCGAGGTCAGCCGCCACCTCGAGAATCGCGTGATCGAACAGCTGCGTGCCAGCCTGCATGCGACCCTGCCGCACGAATTCTTCACCCCGCTCGCCGGCGTCTTCGGGCTGACCGAGATGCTCGAGGAGGAACTGGGCGAGCTCGACCAGGACGAGGTCCGCGCGATCCTGCGCGACATCCTCACCTCCGCGCGGCGGCTGCACCGCACGCTGCGAAACTACCTCCACATCATTCAGCTCGACGCGCCCGGCCGGCCCGCGGTGCCGTGGCTCGAGGCGCAGCAGGTCGCGGAGGCTTTCCAGGCCGGGGTCAAGGCCGCCGCCGACCGCCACGGGCGCGCCGCCGATGTCAAGGTTGAGCTCGCGCCCATGCGCCTGCGCTGCGGCCCGACCGAATTCACCGCGCTCGTGGAGGAACTCACCGACAACGCCGTCGCCTTCTCGCGCAAGGAATCGCCCGTCACTGTCCGCCTCCGCGCCGAGGGGACGAATGCGCGCCTCACGGTGCAGGACGCCGGCCGCGGGATGACCCCCAAACAGATCCAGCAGCTCGGGCTTTTCCAGCAACACGACCGGAAGAAATTCGAGCAGCAGGGCCTGGGCCTCGGGTTGGCGTTGTCGCGCCGCATCGTGCAGCGCCTGGGCGGCCAGCTCCGGATCGAGAGCGAGCCGGGCCACGGCACGATGGTCGAGGTCACGCTGCCGATCTGAACAATGGTTGTAGGGTGGGATTTCCAAATCCCGCCATTTCCTGTCTCGCGGCGGGGTTCGGCGACCCCGCCCAACAATTCTTCCGCGCTCACCCCGCGCCAATCAGCCACCCGGCGATGAACACGAGCACGCCGCCGACCACGACCTGGAAAATCGCGGCCAGCAGCGGCGTATCCATGTAGCGCCGGCGAATCCAGGCGATCACGCCGAGCTCGACCACCACCACCGCGATCGCCGCGGACGTCGCCGTGTGAAAATCACGGATGAGGTACGGCAGGGTGTGGCCGATGCCGCCGAGCGTCGTCATCAAGCCGCAGACCACGCCGCGCAGCCACGGCGCGCCGCGCCCGCTGAGTTTGCCATCGTCCGACAACGCCTCGGCAAAACCCATGCTGATGCCGGCGCCAACCGAGGCGGCAAGGCCGACCTTGAAGGTCTCCGTCGTGTTGCCGGTGGCGAAGGCCGCGGCAAACAGCGGCGCGAGCGTCGAGACCGAACCGTCCATCAGCCCGGCCAGGCCTGGCTGCACGAAACGCAACACGAACATCCGGCGGGCGGCCACTCTTTCCTCGTGCAGTTGCCCGGAGGCCTCCTGCGCCCCGCCGATCAGCTCGGCCGTGGCCTCGTGCTTCTGTTCTTCGTGGGCGAGGTCCCCGAGGAGCTGGCGGATCGAGGCATCCGTGCTCCGGGCCGCGGCCGCCTCGTAGAAGCGCCGCGCCTCCAACTCCATCAACGCCACCTCCTCGCGCGCCGTCTCCGGCCGGAGGGTGCGCGCCAGCCACGCCGGCCGCCGCACCAGGAAGCCCTTCACGTCCTGGCGCCGGATCAGCGGGATGTGTTCGCCGAACTTCCGGCGGTAGGCCTCGATGAGGCGGTGACGGTGGTTCGATTCCTCGTCGGCCATCCGCCGGAAGAGCTCGGCCGAGGCGGGGAAAGCCTCTTCGAGCGAGGCGGCGAAATCCCGATAGATGTGCGCGTCCTCCTCCTCGGCGCCGATGGCCACCGCGAGGAGCTGCGCCTCGTTCAGGTCGCGAAAGTGCATGCGGCCATTTTGCCGGGATGCGCGGGGCTGTCGACCGAGTAGTGCCCTACTCCCAAGGGAGGAATTCGCCCCCCGCCGGCTCCCTCGGCCATTGCGCCCGGCGGCATTCTCGGATTCGCTTTGCCGGAATGCCCGCCCGTTCCCACGCCCCCGCACCCGTGCGCATCCTGACGGCCGTGCCGCTCTGCGACGGCCACGACAGTGCGGTGACCACCATCAACCTCGAACTCGCCCGCCACGGCATCGAGGTCATCTACCTCGGCTATCACCAGCCGGTCTCGGCCATCGTCCGCGCCGCGGTGCAGGAGGACGTCAACGTCGTCGGCCTCAGCTCCTACAACGGCGGCCACATCGTTTTCTTCAAGGAAGTCGTCGACCAGCTCAGGCAGCGCGGCGGTGGCGACATCCCGGTCTTCGGCGGCGGCGGCGGCACGATCACCGCGGCCGACGAGCGCGTGATGAAGCGCCAGGGCACCGACCGCATCTTTTTCGCCGGCACGCCGCTCACCGAGATCATGGCCACCATCAAGCGCGACTATGCGCGCCGGCCCAAGCCGGGCGGCCGCTTCACCGGCGACCGCGCCCTGGCCCGGGCCATCACGCTGGCGGAAGGTGGCGCCCGCCCTCCGGGCGGGCGGCGCAAACCTGCCCGGGGGGCGGGTTCCGGCCACCGCGGTTTTGTCCTCGGCGTCGCCGGGCCGGGTGGCGCGGGAAAATCGACGCTGATCGACGAGCTGGTGTCCCGCTTCCTCCGGCGCTGCCCTGGCGGCCGCATCGCCATTCTCGCCAACGACCCGTCACATCCCGATTCGGGCGGCGCGATCCTCGGCGACCGGGTCTCCGCCATCTATGCGCAGGATGACCGCGTGTTCTTCCGCTCGCTCGCGACGCGCGGGAGCCTCACCGGCTTGTCGGCCGCCGCGCCCGCCGCCATCGAGATCCTGCGCCAGGCCGGCGAGTTCGACCTGGTGCTCGTCGAGTCGGTCGGCGTCGGCCAGGAGAGCGACCCGTTCCGTACCTTCGGCCGCGGCCCGCACCTCGTGGACGCCACGCTCTTCGTCGTGCCACCGCACTACGGCGGCCGCATCCAGCTGCAAAAAATCGCGCTGCTGGCCGGCGCCGACTTCGTCGCGCTCAACAAATGCGACCACCCGATGGCGCACACCGCGCGAGCCGAGATCCAGGCGCGACTGGACCAGGACGGCAAGGGCCGCCGGCTCCACGCCACCACCGCCGCCCGGCACTTCGATCCGGGCGTGGACGCCCTCTTCGACACCCTCGCGCAGCGGGCCGGGTTGGTTCCGTCCACCGGTGGCGACAAGGCCTGCTGGATGGAGGTGACGCCATGAGCCAGCTCGGACGCATCGCCGACGCCGTCGACACCTACAACGCCCACGTCACCGACGAGGTGGCCCGCGCGCGCACCGACGCGCGCTTCGCCGCCGAGCTCCGCGAGCGCTGGGCGCGCATCCAGGAATCGATCGACTGGACCGTGTCGCCCACCGGCACGCCGCTGCCGCGCCTCGCCCTGCCGCAGACGGACGATCCGGGCGTCATCGCCGGGTACCTCCTCGGCCAGGGCCTGCCGGGCGAGTTTCCCTACGCCAATGCCGGCTACCGCGAGATGTACCTCGATCGCGACAGCGGCGCCGGCGAGGAGCCGATGCGGCTGTTCGCCGGGCTCGGGCTGGCGGAGGACACCAACAAGCGTTTCCACTATTTGAGCGCCCACCAGAAAAGCCTGCGGCTCTCGACCGCCTTCGACGGACCGACGCTCTACGGCCTCGACTCCGACCATGAGGGCGTGCTCGGCAAGGTCGGCGAAGGCGGCGTGGCGATCGACACGGTCGAGGACATGTCCCGGCTGTTCGCCGGCTTCGACCTCACGCGCAAGGACGCCTCCGTCTCGATGACCATGAACGCGCCGGCGCCGGTCATCCTCGCGATGTTCATCGCCGCCGCGAAGCGCCGGTTCGGGCCGGACTGCGTCAGCCAGCTCCGCGGCACCATCCAGGCCGACATGCTCAAGGAGGTTCAGGCGCAGAACGAGGTCATCTTTCCGATCGAGCCATCGCTGCGCTTTCTCTGCGACATGATCGAATGGTGCGTGCCCAACCTGCCGCGCTGGTACCCCGTGTCGATCTCCGGCTACCACATCGCCGAGGCCGGCGCCACGCCGGTGCAGCAGGCCGCCTTCACGCTGTCCAACGGCTTCACCTACGTCGGGCTGCTGAAGCAGCGCGGGGCCGACGTCAACCAGTTCGGGCCGCGCCTCTCGTTCTTCCTCGATTGCGGGCTCGACGTTGAATACCTCGTGCTCGGCCGCGTCGCCCGCCGCATCTGGGCGATCGGCATGCGCGACGTCTTCGGCGCCGGGGCCAAGGCGCAGCTGCTCAAGCTCCACACGCAGACTTCCGGCCGCTCGCTGATCGCCGCGGAGTTCCAGAACAACCTCACGCGCACGGCGGTCGAGCTGATGCTCGCCTATCTCAACTACACGAACTCCTGCCATTCCAACTCCGCGGACGAGCCGTTCACGACGCCGACGGAGAAATACGCCACGCTCGCGTCGCACGGCCAGTCGATCATCCTCGAGGAGTCGGGCGTGTTCAAACACATGATGAACATGTTCGGCGGCGCGCCCGGGCTGCTCGTCCTCGAGCAGCAGGTCGAGAAGGCGATCCTCGACGTGTTCCGCGAGATGGACACCCTCGGCGGCGTGCTCGCCGCCCAGGAGCAGCGCTACCAGCGCAGCAAGATCCAGGAAGCCGGCCACGCCTATGAGGAGCAGGTCTATGGCGGCGCCCGCCCCATCATCGGCCTCAACCGCTACAAGACCGGCGAGCCGCTGCCCAGCGTCCCGCTGGCGCGCACGCCGCCGCGCAAGCAGCGCCTGCAGGTCGAGCGGCTGCGCGCCTTCAAGCGCAAACACGCGAAACAGGCCCCCGCCGCGCTGCAGCGTCTCGAAAATGTCGTGCGTGGCGGCGGGAACGTCTTCGCCGAGCTCGTGTCGACGGTGGAAGTGTGTTCCCTGGGCCAGATCACCGCCTGTCTCACGGGCATCGTCGGCAAGTTCCGTCCCATGGTATGATCATGAAGCGCTCCCTCCTTTCCCTTTCGGCCCTGCTCGGCGTCGGCGCCGCGTCCGGCGCCGACCAGCCGGAAGACGTCGCCCGCCTGTTCGGCTCGTCGGACAACCTGGGCATCGTCCGCACCGCCGAGCGGGTGGACAGCTGCCTGCTCAGGCATATCCCGGCGGCCGAACTGCCCGACGGCCGGATCGATTGGCAGACCGAACGCTACGAGGACACCACGTTCACCGTCGTGCCCGCGCAGGTGGCCGGTGCCCTGCGCGACCTGCTGCTGGACAACAAGAGCTATGACTGGAAGACGCACGGCGGACGCCGGCCCTCGCTCTACCTGCGGCTCCGGTTCCACCACGGCGCCGATGTCGTGACCTGCGACTTCTGTTTCCTTTGCCGCGTCGTGCTCGTCAGCCGGGACGGCGCGGAGGTGAACCGCGCCAACTTCAGCCCGAGCGCCGATCTTTTCCTCCAGCAGTTCCTGAAAGTGTATCCGCAGGATGAACCCTTGCGCCGCGTGGCCAAGGAAGCCGGGCTGCCGCTGTAGCGCGAGCCAGGTCGAACTGCCGTGCAGGCTTGGAGCAGATTGAATTGAACCGTGGCTGCGTTGGAGCGCAGCGACAACGTGGCAGTTCCTGGACCACGCTTTCGCCTGCGGCTCAAGCGCGGCTACCCCTTTCTGGAAAATGCTTCCGCCCGCACAAGTCCGGGCCCCACCCCTTTCACTCCACCAGGGGCAGAGCGAGAATCGCCCGCAGGCCAAAACCGCCCGTGCCCGGCAGCAGCTCGAGCGTGCCGCGGTGCAACTGCGCGATGCTGCGCACGGTCGACAACCCGAGACCGAGGCCCTGCTGCTCACGCTGCGCGCGCCCAAACTGCCGGAAGGCGCCGATGCCGGCCCGCTCCCGGTCGCCCATGCCGGGCCCGCGATCCTCGATCTCGATGCGATAAATGCCCTCGACATGTCCCGCCGTCACCGTGACCGGCGCGCCGGGGGCCGAGAACTTGAAGGCATTCTCGGCGAGCTCCGCGACGGCCACCCGCAGCCAGGCCGGGCTGATGCGCACGAGGCCCTGCTGGCACCGCAGCTGCAAATCGGAGGGGCGGCCCGCCTGTTCCGCGACGCCGAGCAACTCGTCCTCGAGGCAGGCGGCGGCCTCCGCCTCCGCGGCGGGATCGCTCCAGCCGTTCTGTCGGAACTGCTCGAGCTGAAAATGCCGGACGAGCTTTTGGGCGAGCGCCTGCTGGCGCCGCGCGCACTGCCGGATCGACCGCGCCATCTCCCGCAGGTCCAGCGGCGAGATCATCCCCGGCTCGGCTTCCAGCATCGCGGCCATGCCGAGGATGCCATTGAGCGGCGTCAGGAGCTCATGCGCCCAGGGCGCGGAGATTTCGCGCTGGTGCTCCTCCGTGTAGGCGTGGAGTCGCTGCGCGAGCGACTGCCGCTTGGCCAGCACCGTCTGGATGCTCGCCAGCAGTTCCTCCGGCTGGAACGGTTTCGTGATGAAATCGTCGGCCCCAAGGACCATGCCCTTGCGCTGTTCGGCGCGGGCGGTGCGCCCGGTCAGGAAAATAAACGGGATGTCGCTCAGGCCCGGCTGCTGGTGCAGCGCCTCGAGCACGCCGTAGCCGTTGAGTCGCGGCATTTCCACGTCGCACAGGATCACGTCGGGCTTCTCGGCCGCCAGCGCGAGCCCGGCCAGCCCGTCGGCGGCGGTGAGCACGGTGTGCCCGGCGGATTGCAGCTGGACCTCGAGGAGCGTCCGCCAGCGGGCGTCGTCCTCAATCACGAGGATCTTCAGAGCCTGCCGCAGCGGGCTCGTCACGGACGCGGACTGGGATGGACTGGTCATGATACTACGATCCGGGACCGGCCCTGTCCCGAGCGCGGAACCATACCCGGCCCCGACCGAAAAGCGAGCCTGACTATTGCCGCGGCCGGGCGATGCCACGTCTTTCGCAAGATCCACGCACCGGCGTAATAATGCCGACCGCGCAGGGCCGGCCGGATCTTGTCCCCGCCACCGCCTCGTTAGGCGGGCAGCCGGAATCCCTCGAGTTCCGCGCGCAGGTCGCGCATGAACGAGGCGGCGCCGGCGCCGTTGACGACCTTATGGTCGAACGTCAGCGAAAGCGTGATGACCTCGGCGGGATGGATGACGCCGCCATCGTTGATGAGGCGCTCGTGCGCCGAGCCGATAAAGATCGTCGCCATGGCCGGCGGCACCACGATCGGCGTGGCACTCTCCACCCCGAACGCACCGAGGCTGGTGATGTTCATCGGCGCCTGCACGTCGATGAGCCGGCCGGCGCGGGTCTCCTCGACGGCGCGGTTGTAGGCGGTGACGAAGCCGGCCCAGTCGAGGCGGTTGGCGGCGGCGATCGTGGCGGTTGCGAGGCGGTCGCCGTCGAGCGCCACGGCCACCCCGCACTCGAAGTCGGCCTGTTCCAGGATGGTTCCCTCCCGATTGACGATGCAGCGGAAGGCCGCGTGCTTCTCCTGGGCCCGCACGATGCACCACGCCATCATGGTCGAGGGCGACGGCGCATCCTTGCCGAACTTCTTCTTCGCCTCCTCGCGGGCCAGCCGCAGGTTTTCCCAGCGGACGTCCATGAGCATGGTGGCGGGAACGACGGCATCGAGCCGCTTGGTGATGGCCGGATGCAGGGCGGGCTGGCGGGTGTTGCCTTTCATGGGACCGGTGGGCGTGGCCGGAGGTTGATGGACAGGTTGGGCGGCCGGCGCCGTGCGCGCAACACTGGGCGCCGTTGCCGTGGCCTTCGGGGCGGCGGGCTGGGCGCCCTCCACCGGCAGCGCCGCGACGCTGGCGGCATCGCCCGCGACCACCGCGATGTCCTGGCCGATGAGCACGGTGTCATCGAGCTTGATGCGCCAGCCCTTGAATTGGCCGGCGAACGACGCCTCGATCGGGTAAACGGCCTTGTCGGTCTCGACCTCGCAGAGCACGTCGTCGTGCTGCACGGGATCGCCGGGCTGCTTGTTGAGTGCAACCACCCGGGCCGAGCGCAGGCCCTCGCCCATGATCGGCACGCGCACGATGATGTCGCTGGTGCCGGCGATCACCGTGTTCTGCGGGGCGTGGCCCTCGGCCGGGGCGGGAGCCGCCGCCCTCGGGGCCACGACCGGCTGGGGCCCTGCCTCGCCGCCGTGGCCGGGAAATTCACCGCGCGCGACGTTGACCGAGACGGTCCGCCAGATCGCGTCGACGATCCGCGGCGTGTCCGGCAGCGCGGCATACTCGTAGATCGGGTTGTAGCCGATCATCACGTTGCCTTTCGACACGAGCACCGGCGGGGCCTTCATGCCCGCCCACAAGTCGGGCTGGCCCATGATGTGCGTGATGATCATCTGGCCGACGGAACAATTCTCCGTGTCCTCCTGCACGACGACCAGCCGGCCGGTCTTGCGGACGGATTCCTCGATCAGCGCCTTGTCCCAGGGAACGATCGAGCGCAGGTCGATCAGGTCGACGCCGACCTCGCCCTTCAGTTGCGCCAGGGCCTCATAGGCCTTCTCCATCGTGTTGCCCCACGCCACCAGCGTGAGGTCCTCGCCCTCCAGGCAGCGGCGGCCGACGCCGAGCGGCACCGACCGCACCGGCTCCGCCACCGCGCGCTCGGCCCAGAGCATGTGCTTGGGCAGGAGAAAGAGCACGAGGTCCTCGGCGTGCATCGCGGTCCAGAGCAGGCCGGCGGCATCCTCCGGCGTGCTCGGCACGACGACATTGATGCCCGGGAAATGCGCGAACGCCGCCTCGTTGGCCTGCGAGTGCCAGAGGCCGCCGCCCGGCAGGTACGCGCCGTAGGGGGCGTAGATGACCGCGGGCACCTTCCATTCGCCGTTCGTGCGCCAGCGGATGTTGGCGAGGTTCGAGACCAGCTGGTTGAACCCGGGAAAGATGAAATCGATGAACTGGATCTCGAAGACCGGCCGGCGCCCGTACAACGCGAGCCCGCCCGCGAGCCCGATGATCGTCGACTCCGCCAGCGGCGAATTGAACACCTGCCCGGGAAAATCCGTCGTGAGCTTCTGGGTAAGCCGGAACACGCCGCCCTTCGGGTCCTCGACATCCTCGCCGAAGATGATGCGGCCCGGGTCGGCGTCGAGGCCGGCGCGCAGCGTGCGGTTGATCAGGTCGCCCATCCGGTACGTGCCGGCGGGGAAGAGTTCCTCGTGCAGCTCCGGCGAGGGCGCCAGCGTCTCAAGCATCAGCTCGTCGGCGCGCGGGTTCTCGGCCTGCTCGGCGGCGGCGTAGTCCCGGCGGACCTTTTCCTTCAGCTCCGCCTCCAGCGCGACGAACTCCGCCTCGGTCAGCTCGCCGTCCTTGATCATCCGCAGCTTCAGGTTGCGGATCGGGTCGGCCTGCTCGAGCGACGCCAGGTCCTCCTTCGAGCGGTACAGGCTGTGGTCGTCCGAACTCGTGTGACTCGACAGCCGCTCCACCCGCACCCACAGGAACACCGGGCCGCGGCCCTCGCGCAGCTCCGCCAGCGCCTGCCGCGACGCGGCGTGCACCGCCTCGGCGTTGCCGCCGTCGACCTCGACCCACTGCGCCTTGTTCAGCACGGCCAGGGCCAGCGGGTTCGTCTTCCGCGTCGGCGTCGAGATGCCGTAGGCGTTGTCCTCGACGACGACGAGCAGCGGCAGCTTCTTTTCCTGGGCGAAGGCCAGCGCCTCGTAGAAATCGCCCTGGCGGGTGGCCGCGTCGCCGATGCAGGTGACCACGACGCCGTCCTTCTGGTCGAGCTGCAGGCCCCAGGCGATGCCGCACGCCGGCACGAGCTGCGAGCCGGTCGGCGTCGGCACGCTCACGATGTTGTGCTCCCGCGAACAAAAATGGGACGGCATCATCCGGCCCCGCGAGGCCGAGTCGCGTTTCGAGAAATATTCCAGCGCGAGGTACTTGGTCGTCAGGCCGCGCCCCAGGCACAGGCCGCGGTCGCGATAATACGGCACCAGATAGTCGCTGTCGCGCAGTTGCGCGCCGAGCGCGCCCAGCGCCTCGTGGCCGCGGCCCGAGACGTGGAAATGCCCCTTGCCCTGGCGGTTCAGGCTCTCCTCGCGCAGGTCGCCGAGGCGGCTCTCCAGCATCGTCAGCAGCAGGTGCCGCTTCTGTTCTTTGTTCAGGGTCGTGGCGGTGGCCATGGCGTGGAACTCGGGCGCGATTACCTCCCAAAACCGTGTCCCACGGCAATGCATTTCGCCAGCCGGTCGCCGGCGGCGCGGCGGGATTCACTCGTTTGGCCTAGTCCGGCAACGGCTTCCGCGGCGGCCTTCCGCCGGGGTAAATCTTCAGGCTTTCGCGCCGGCCTGGTGCAGCAGGCCGCCGCGCCATGCAGGGAAGCCCGCGCCGAGCAGCAGCGCCAGGTCGGCCTCGTCGGCCGACTGCAACACGCCCTCGGCCAGCACGCGCCGGGTCTCGGCGATCATCACGCCGTTGAGCCGGTCCTGGATCGCCGCCGCCTCCAGCGAAGCCGGGGGAATGGGCGTGAAGGGCTCCAGCGCCGGGTTCGGTTCCTCCCGGCCGTCCGCATAGGTGTAGAAGCCCGCGCTCGCGCCGTTCTTGCGGCCGCGCTGGCCCGCCCCGAGCAGGCGGCCGCATACGGCGGTCGGGGTGAAGCGATCCGGATAATAATGCTGCATCTCGCCGTAGATGAAATCCGTGACGTCGAGGCCGACCTCGTCGATGAGGCGCAGCGGCCCCATGGGCCAGCCCCAGTCGCGCATGGCGCCGTCGATGGCCGCCGCCGACACGCCCTCCTCCCAGAGGCGGCAGGCCTCGTTCAGGTAGAAGAAAAGGACGCGCGTGACGAGGAAGCCCGGCGCGGACCGGCAGACCACCGCCGTCTTGCCGAGCGCCCGCACGAACGCGAGCGCGCGGTCGGCGGTCTCGCGCGAGGTGTGCGGGCTCAGGACCAGCTCGACCAGCGGCATGCGGCCGACCGGGTTGAAGAAATGCAGGCCGACGACCCGGGCGGGGTTCGTCGCCGTGGACGCCAGCTCCTCGATCGGCAGCGCCGAGGTGTTCGACGCCAGCACGCAGTCCGGGCCCGCGATCTTGCTCAGCTCGGCGAAGACTTTGCGCTTCACCTCCACGTTTTCGACCACGGCCTCGATGATCAGGTCGCAGATCTCGAAATCCTCGAGGCTCGTCGTGATGCCGATGCCGCCCGTCATCTTGTGCGCGGCTTCGTGCGTGAGTTTGCCGCGCTTCACCGCGTCGCGGAACAGCCCGCGGATCACCTCGACGCCACGCTCGAGCGCCGCGCGGTTCTCGTCGCACATGATGACCCCGAGGCCGTGCAGGGCGCACCAGTGCGCGATCCCCGAGCCCATCACGCCGGCGCCGACGATCCCCACGGTACGGAACGGCGCCGGCTTGGGCGCGGCGGGCGTGCCGGGAAACCAGGCGTCCAGCGTGGCCTTTTTCGCCGCGTCCTTCAGGAAGTGCACATGCAGCTGGTGGCGCGCGACCTCGCCGGTGGCGATGCGGCCAAACAGCGCCGCCTCGAGGTCCAGCGCGGGCGCCAGCGGCAGCCCGACGGTCTGCTCGACGGCGTCGAGCACGGCCAGCGGCGCGGGCTGGTGGCGGTACCGCGTGAGCACGACCTTGCGCTGCGCAGGGAAAAAGTCCGCGGGCGCCGCCGGCGGCGCCTCCCGGCGCGGCCGGCCTTCGGCGGCGAGGCGGAGCGCGGCGGCGCGGGCGCGCGCCTTCAGTTCGGCGGCCGGAGCGAGCTCGTCGACCAGCCCCGCCGCCAGCGCCTCGGTGGCGGGGACCAATGCCGCCTTCAAGATATGCGCCACCGCCGCGGGCGCACCGATGAGCCGCGGCAGGCGCACGCAGCCCCCCCAGCCCGGGATCAGGCCCAGCCCGACTTCGGGCAGGCCGATGACCGTTTCCTTCGCGTCGCTCGCGATGCGCCAGTGGCACGCGAGCGCCAGCTCGTAGCCGCCGCCGGCGCACGCGCCGTGGATCGCGCACACGACCGGCACCTTGAGGGCGCCGAGCCGGGCGAACAGTTCCTGGCCGTCGCGCGAGGCCTTTTGGGCCGCCGCCGGGTCGGGCAGTCGCGCCAGCCACTTCAGGTCCGCGCCGGCGATAAAGATGCGTTCCTTCGCGCTCACCACGACGACCGCCTTCAGCGGCTGGGCGGCGAGCGCCGTCACCGCGGCGCCGAGAGCGGCCTGGGTCGCCGGGTTGAAAATGTTGGCCCGGCTGGCCGGGTCGTCGAAATGGATCCAGCCGATGCCGTCCGCATCGACGGTGTGGGTCACCGGAGGTTTTTCACTCATGGGGTCGTTTGCTTGGCGGTAGACAACCGGCCTCCCGCCGCGAAGTAAAGCCAAGGTCTGGGCGCGGGCGCTCAGCGGCGCGCGGCGAATTTGCGCAGGTACTTGAGGGCGACGACGAAGTCGTTCGGCAACGGCGCCTCGATCGTCTGCGGCGCGCGCGTGCGCGGATGCCGGAAGGTCAGGGCCGCCGTGTGCAGCGCCAGGCGGCCGATGAGCGGCCGCTCGTCCGCGCGCCCCTTGTATCCGCGCTTGAGGTCCGAGAGCAGCAGCCGCGTGTCGTTGCCATAGGCCGCATCGTTCAGGACCGGCGTGCCGGTCGTGGCCAGGTGCAGGCGGACCTGGTGCGGCCGGCCCGAATCCGGCCGGGCTTCCACGTAGGCGAAGGCGACCCGGCCGGCCGGCGCCGGGAATTTCTCGCACACGACGATCCTTGTCCGGGTGGGCTGGCCATGCTTCTTGACGACACACAGGCGCCCCGGCCGGGCCTCGTCGTCTTTCAGCACGAATTCCGCAAAGAATTCGTCCAGGGCGGGTACGCCGGTCACCAGCGCCAGCTGGAGCGGCTGCACCGTCCGCGCCTGGAACTGGCCGGAAAGATAATCGCGCGCGCCGCGCGTGCGCGCGTAAAGCACCACCCCGCTCACCTCCGGGTCCGGCCGGCTGGCGATGGCGGCATCCGGGCCGAACTCCTGGCGCACCGCGGCGCCGAGGCCGGCGATCTCGCCCGGCCCCACCCCGGGCTGGTCGAAGGCGACCAGTTCGTCGTCGGCGTACAGCACGGGCGGGAGGGGCATGTTGGCGCGACACTGCCGGACGGGCCCGTTGCGGCAACTGCGAATGGCCCGGGCTTTACCCTTTTTTCCCCGCCGCGAGGGAAAATGCCTGTAGCGTTCGGACGGTCGCCCGTCTTACCTTCTGGCATGACCCTCGCCCCGAGGTTTCTCGTGAATTTGTGGGCCGGCTGGCGCGTGGCGCGGTTCAGCCGGCGGCACGGGGACAAAGGCCATGATGCGGCGGCGCAGGCCGCGGCGTTCGCGCGGTTGATGGCGAGGACGGCCCCCACGGAATTCGGGCGGGCGCACAGTCTCGCCGCCGACATGCCGTACGCCCGCTTCCGCGAACGCGTGCCGCCGCGCCTGCACGATCACTTTGCCCCGCTCGTCGCCCGCATGGCCCGCGGCGAGGCGAACGTCCTCGCGCCCGGGCGGTGCCATTTCTTTGTCGAGACCGCGGGCACGACCGGCGGGGCCTCGAAGCTCCTGCCGGTGACCGATGCCATGCTGGCCCATTACCGTCGCGGCCTGTGCGCCGCGCTGTTCTTCCACGCGGCGCGCGTGGGCCACACCGGGATTTTTCTCGGCCGCCACCTGCATGCGGGCGCCAGCACGGCGCTGACCGAGGAGGACGGCACGTACCGCACCTCGCTCGATGGCATGTTCGCGCTCTGCCTCTCGCCGTGGGCCGAGGCGAACCTGTACGCGCCCCCGGCCGCCATCGCCCGGCTGCCGGCCGGACCGGAGAAATTACAGGCGATCGCCCGCGCCATGATCCCGCGCGACGTCACGCTCATCGGCGGGACGCCCGCCGAGGTCTGCGCGCTGGCCGAGGCCGTGTGCGCCGCCCGCGCCGGGCCGTCGCGCGCCGCGCACCTCCAGGCGGTGTGGCCAAACCTCGAGTGCTTCACCTTCACCGGCGCCCCGCTCGGCTTGTTCGCCGAGGCGCTGCGCGCGACGCTGGGCCCGACGGTGGCGTTCCAGGAGCTCTACGCCGCGGCCGAGGGCGTGATCGCCGCGCAGGACGATCCGGCCGCGGCCGGCCTGCGCGTGCTGGCCGACGCCGGCGTGTTTTTCGAATTCCTGCCGCTGCGCCTGTTCCATGAGGAGACGCTTGTGCATGCGGGATCCGACTGCGTGCCGCTGGGCGAGGTGCAGGTGAATGCGGACTACGTGCTGGTCCTCACCACGCCGGCGGGGCTCTGCCGCTATGTGCCCGGCGACATCGTGCGTTTCCACAGCCTCCGCCCGCCGCGCCTGCAGTTCGTCGGCCGCACCCAGCTGCAGCTCAACGCCGCGGGCGAACGCGTCACGGAACGCGAGTTGCTCGACACGGTGCTCGCGGTGTGCACGCGCAACGGCTGGCAGCCGGTCGGCCTGCACGTCGCACCCTACAGCCGGCGGATCGCCGCCGGCCGGACGCTCAACTGCCACGAGTGGTGGCTGGAACTTCGGACGCACACCGCGCGCACGCCGACCGCGAACGTCATCGGCCCCGAGTTCGATGCCGAGCTGGCGCGGCGCAACGCGGATTACGCCGCTCATCGCGCGGCGCGCCGCCTCGACCAGCCCTCGATCCGCCTCGTGATCCCCGGCGTGTTCGAGCAGTGGGCGCAGGCCCAGCGCCAGCGCGGCGGCGCGGGCAAGCTGCCACTCTGCCGATCCGATCGCCGGGTGGCCGACCAGCTCGCAGCGCAGACGAAATTCCACGAGACCCTTTCGCCGTACGAGTCCGGCCCGTAGGCCGGGACTCCAGTCCGCGCCGCCCGAGGGCGAATGACCCGTTCTATTCCGCCGGCGATGCCTCGTCCGCCTTGCCTTTCTTCAGGCGGGTCTTCCGCGTGGCCGCCGTCGGCTTCGCGTTGAGCCACACCTGGCCGCGGGCGTTGACGTTGAGCCAGAAAATCTCGTCGCCGTGCGCGGCGAAGGCCGGTTTGGCCTTCGGCGACTCGGGCACGGTGAGCCCGACACCAGCGAGCGCAGCGAGCAGCTCCTCGTCCGTCCGCCCGAGCTGGGCCGCGAGGTCCTTCACCTGCGCGGTGACACCATCGCCGCGTTTCTTCGGCTGCATCAGCAGGCGCACTGCGGCCAGCGTGTTGGTCAAAACGGGTGCGCCCTCGGCGCGAGCGGCTTGCGGCGCCGACCCCGCGGGCGTCGAACTCCCTTCGCCCTCGCCCGGTGAAACTGGCTGGTCTTCCCCGGCCGCTTCGGCGCTGGCCTCGCCGCCCTGGTCGCGTTCGCGCTCGACCCGGGCGTTGATCCAGATTTCGCCGCGTTGGTTCTTGTTGAGCCAGAAAACCACATCGCCATCCGGTGCGGGCGGCGGCTGCGGCTCGGCCTCGGTGGGCAGGCGCACGCCGAACTCGGCGAGCTTTTCCAGCAGCTGCGCCTCGTCGAGCTTCAGCGCCTTGGTCAGAAAGGGGAAGCTGCCCGACCAGCCGTGGCCGCGGCGATTGCGTCGCATCATGCCGCGCAGCTTGCCCAGGAAGGTCTTGGCGGCCGCGGGTTGGGCCGTCGCGGCGGTCGGACCGCTGGCCGGCTGCGGCCGCGGCGCGCGCTCCTCGGCCGGGACGGGCGCCGCGCCGGTCACGGGCGGCTCGTCCGCGCCTTCGATTCGCTTGCCCTGGGCGACGCGGAAGACCGGCTCGGGCTTCTCGCGCAGGTTGATCCAGATCTCGCCGCGGCGGTTGATGTTCACCCAATAGAGCTCGCCCTCGTATTCGATGTAGACCGGCCGGGCGTTTTCGTCGGCCGGGATCTGAAAGCCGCATTCGACGAGCGCGGTCTTGAGGTCGGCTTCCTCCATCCGCCACTTCTTGGCGAGATAATCGAGGCCGACGCTCATGCCCGGGCCGCGCTGGTTGCGCCGCATATGCGGGCGGATGGCGTCGAAGAAGACCGGCAGCTCGTCCTCTTCGGTGAGCTGTTCCCATTCGTCCCGGGAACTGCCGCTCTCCTCCTCGACGGCGTCGGGGTCGTCGTCGCGCGAGGTGTCGCGCGGCCGGCGCAGGTCGCCGGGGGTCGCCGCCTTTTCCTCGGCCAGGAACGTCTCGGCTTCCTCCTCGGCGGCCGCGTCCGCCTGGCCGGTGCCGGCGCGGAACTTGGCTTCGAATTCGGCGCGGAGCTTGTCGGCCTCGACGCGGGCCGCCGCACGGGCCGCATCCTCCAGCGTCCAGTCCTTTTGCGCGGACCGGCGCGCCAGCCCGTGGAAGGCCAGCGGATTGTCGGGCGGCTGGTGGAAGCTGATGATCTCCCAGTTGTCCTGCCCGAGGTCGTTCAAAAACTTCTCCATCAGCGCCGGGGACGCAAACCCACCCTTGCCGCTGCTGACGAGCTTGTATTCCCAATTGGACATAGGCGTAGAGGCATCCTGCAACACCGGGGTCGTGGCGAGCTTTTATTCCCGGTCACATGACCGGGCCGCCGCTTGCTTCGCCCGCGTTTTTGGCCACGTTGGCGGCCATCATGCCCAAGCCCCACCTGCTGCTATCCGCCACGCTCCTGCTCGTGAGCGCCGCCTTCGCGGCGCTGCCCAAACCGGACGCCGACAACGGCGGCCTCATCCTGCCGATCGGCTTCCATGCCCTCGTCGTCGCCGACCACCTGAAGCCGCTGCGCAACCTGGCCGTCGCCGACAACGGCGATCTCTACATCAAGACGCGCCAGGACGGCATCTACGCCCTGCGCGATGCCGACGGCGACGGCCGCGCCGAAGTCGTCAAGGAATTCGGCTCCGGCGGCGGCACCGGCATCGCCCTGCACAACGGCTGGCTCTACGAGTCGACCAACGACGCCGTCTACCGCTACAAGCTGACGCCCGGCGAACTCGTGCCGACCGGCGAGCCCGAGCGCATCGTCCGCGACCTGCCCGACGAAAAACAGCACAACGCCAAGGCCTTCGCCTTCGGCGCCGACGGCCAGCTTTATGTCGAGGTCGGCTCGCCGTCGAACGCCTTCGGCGGCAAGCGCGACCGCGCCCTGGGCGCCAAGGGCGAGGACCCGACCGAATTCCTGCAGACCCACGGCGGCTACTGGCGCTTCGATCCGGACAAACCCGACCAGACGCAGGCCACCGGCTTCCACGTCTCGACCGGCCACCGGCATTCGACGTCCATCGCGCTCAACCCGACCAACGGCCGGCTCTTCATCTGCATCCATGGCCGCGACCAGCTCAATACCGTCGCGCCGCAATTCTACACCGCGCTCGACAACTCCCAGAATCCCGCCGAGGTCATGCACCTCCTGCGCGACGGCGCCAACTTCGGCTGGCCGTACACCTACGTCGACGCGCAGACGAAGGAGCGGAAGCTCAATCCCGAATTCGGCGGCGACGGCAAGAAGGTCGACGACTCGGGCAAGTTCGACGCGCCGCTCGTCGTCTTCCCGGCGCACTACTCGCCGATGCAGCTCGCCTTCTACACCGGCACGCAGTTCCCGGAAAAATTCCGCGGCGGCGCCTTCCTGGCTTTCCAGGGTTCGTGGAACCGCGCCCCGCTGCCGCAGGCCGGCTACCAGGTGGTCTACATTCCCTTTGACGAAAAAGGCATGCCGAAGGGCAGCTTCGAGACCTTCGCCGACAACTTCGCCGGCTACACGGACCTGGCCTCGCCCGGCGATGCGCTGCACCGGCCGAACGGCGTGGCGGTGGGCCCGGACGGCTCGCTCTATATCACCGATTCCTCCAGGGGTCGCGTGTGGCGCATCATCTACACGGGCGAAAAGTGAGATCGCTCGCCTGCGCTTCCGCCGTGCTGTTGCTGGCGGCGTGCTCGAAATCCGAGCCGCCGCCGGTCGTCGCGGTGGCGGCCGCACCGACGCCGCCGGCAAAATCGGGCGCCGCCGTGGCTGCCGCGCCCGGTACGGAAAGACCGGCCGCGCCGGCCGCGGCGCCCGTCCAAACCCCGGCGCCGGCTCCCGCGCCCCGACTGCCGGAGGCCGCGCCGGCCAAAACCGCCGCGAGCGATGCGCCGAAGGTGGATCTGGCTGCCCTCCTGAAACAGGGTGAAAAGATTTACGCCGACACCTGTGCCACCTGCCACATGGCGGATGGCAATGGCGTGCCGTTCATGCAGCCTGGCATCGACAAGAGCGCGTGGATCTCCAATCCCGACCCGCAGTACCTGCTGTCGCTGATCCTTCGCGGCGCCGAGGTCGTCGGGGCCGCCGCCGATGCCTACGACAACAAGATGGCGCCCCAGGACGCCCTGAGCGACGAGCAGGTCGCCGCGGTCGCCACCTACGTCCGCCATCGCTTTGCCGCCGAGCCGATCGCCAAGCCCGTCACGCCCGCCGAAGTCGCGATCGCCCGCGCCCGGCCCGGCCTGCCGAAGTGAGCGGACGTTCCCATTGCAGGGCGGGGTCTCCGCACCCTGCCACTGTCCGGTTCGGCGGGGTTCGGAGACCCCGCCCTACATGGCTGCTTCTCCTCTGCCTCTCCTGCGCGAGTCTCGCCAACCTCTCCGCCCAGCTCGCGCTGCCCGACATGGTGGTCAGCACCACCCGCGCACCCGTGCCGCCGGCGCAGGTTCCGTTTTCGGTCGTGAACCTGCCCGGCGACGACTTGCGCGCCGCGCCGACGGTCACGGTTGACGATGCGCTCCGCGCCGTGCCCGGCTTCAGCTTGTTCCGGCGCAGCGACAGCCTGATGGCCAACCCGACCGCGCAGGGCGTCTCCCTGCGCGGCCTCGGCCCGAGCGGCGCGAGCCGGACGCTTGTGCTGCTCGACGGCGTGCCGCTCAACGACCCGTTCGGCGGCTGGGTGAACTGGAGCAAGGTCCCGCGGGAATCGCTGGCCCGCGTCGAACTCGTGCGCGGCGGCGGCGCGACCGCCTGGGGTAACGCCGCGCTCGGCGGCATCGTGCAGCTGTTCACCGAGACGCCGGCCGACGCCCGCTCGCGACTCGCGGCGAGCTACGGCCGCTTCGCCACCCGCAGCGCCGAATTCGAGCTCACGCAGCCTGCGGGCCGCAGCACGCTGCAGCTGTCGGGCCGCGATTTCGCGACCGATGGATTTGTGCTCGTCGCCCCCGAGGACCGCGGGCCGGTCGATGTGCCGGCCTGGAACCGTCATCACTGGCTCGCCGGCCGTTGGAGCCAGCCGGCCGGCGCCAATGGCCTGCTGACGATTTCGGCGCGCACCTACGGCGAGACGCGCGACAACGGCACGCCCTACCAGGTCAACACCTCCCGCGAGAATTCCGTCGCAGCCACCTTCGAGGCCAAGGCCGGTGATCGTTTCGCGTGGAACGCCACCGCCTATGGGCAGGACCAGGCTTACACCAGCACGTTCAGCGCGGTGAACGCCACGCGCTCCGCCGAGACGCCGGCCAGCAACCAGTACGATGTGCCCGCCGCCGCCTGGGGTGCCGCGTGGACGGGGGTTTGGTCCGATCCGGCCGGCGCGCGGTCGAGCTTCGGCGGGGACTGGCGCCGGGTGCGCGGCGAGACGCGCGAATATTACTCGTATAGCTATGGCGATTTCACCCGCCAGCGCGTCGCCGGCGGGACCCAGGACATCGCCGGCCTTTTCGTACTGCATGAACGCCCGCTGGCCGCGGACTGGAACTTGACGCTCGGCGCCCGCCTCGATGATTGGCGCGAAAGCGACGGCCACCGCCGCGAAACCGACCGGGCGAGCGGCACGGTGTTGCGCGCTGACCGCTACCCGGACCACGACGGCTTGGAGTTCAGCCCGAGCGCGGGGCTGGTGTGGCAACCGTCCAAGGGCTGGCGACTGCGCGCGGCCGGACAGCAGGCCTTTCGCCGGCCGACGCTCAACGAGCTCTACCGTCCTTTTCGCGTCGGCAACGTCATCACAGAGGCCAACCCGGCGCTCAAGACCGAGCGCGTGACCAGCGCGGAGCTCGGCGCCGACTATGCGGCCGGCGACTGGAAGCTTGGCGCCGCGTTGTTTTGGAACGAGCTCCGCCATGCCGTGGGCAACGTCACGCTCGCGCACGGCCCCGGCAGCTTTCCCATCGTCGGTTTCGTGCCGGCCGGCGGGCTCGGGCGGCAACGGCTCAACCTCGACCGCACGCGCGTCCGCGGGCTCGAGCTCTCGGCCCACTGGCAGCCTGCGGCCAATCTCGGGTTCGATGCCGCCTTCCTCTACGACGACGCCAGCGTGCAGTCCGCGGCCGTCGCCCCCGCGCTCGTCGGCAAACGCCTCGCGCAGGTCCCGCGGCAGAGTGCGACGCTGGGCGCGATGTGGCGGGTGCCCGGTGGCTTCACGTTCACGCCGCGCTTACGGTGGCTTGGACGCCAGTTCGAGGACGACGAAAACCAGCTCGTCCTCGGCGCGGCGGTCGTCGCCGACCTCTCCGCCAGCTATGCGCTCGGCCCGCGCGGCGAACTATTCATGACCGTCGAGAATCTCGGCGATGCCCGCATCGAGACGGGCCGCAGTGCCGATGGAATCGTCAACACCGGCACGCCGCGGCTCATCCTCGGCGGCTTCCGCACCGCATGGTGACGCCCAGCGGCCGCCGAGCGGAAACGTGATGCGTTGCAGATTTCCGGACAGAGCGGCCGGACCGCCAGCGAAGGTTTTCGTGGCATTCGTCGGGAGTTCGTGGCTAATCATCGGGCATGCGCCGCCTGGACCAGCTCCTCGCCAACCTCGGCTACTGCTCCCGCCGCGAAGCCCGCGGGTGGATCGAGGACGGCCGGGTCACCGTGCGTGGCGAAGTCGCGACAGATTTCGGCACCAAGGCCGAACCGGCGGACGTCCGGATCGATGGCGAGCCACCGGATCATCCCGCTGGCCTGCTCCTGCTGTTGCACAAGCCCGTCGGGCTCGTCTGCTCGCATGACGAGCGCGAGGGTCCGAACGTTTACTCCCTCCTGCCGCCACGCTGGCGCCGGCGCAACCCGGGCGTGACCAGTGTCGGCCGGCTCGACAAGGAAACCAGCGGCCTCCTGCTCCTGACCGACCAAAGCGAACTCGTGCACCGGCTGACGTCGCCCAAACACAAGGTGCCGAAAATCTACCGCGCCACGCTGGCCGCCGACGTGCCCGCGGGCACGGCCGAGCTCTTCGCCAGCGGGCGCCTGCAGCTGCAGGACGAGGACCGTCCGTGCGCCCCGGCGGAGCTGCGGCTCCTGGCTCCCCGCGAGGCGGAGCTGACGTTGACCGAGGGCCGCTATCATCAGGTGCGGCGGATGTTCGCGAGCCAGGGTTGCGAGGTGCTCACGTTGCAGCGCGTGAGATTCGGGGCGCTCACGCTCGAGGGCGTGCCGCCCGGCGCGTGGCGCGAGCTGCCGGTCGAGGCGGCGATTTAGATGGGGTGAGCCCGGGATATTTCCCCCGAGGCGCCTCAGTCGGTCGTGACCGTGAAGTTGATCGGCTGCTCGACCCGGGTGTTGACCTTGCGGCCGCCGCGCATGCCCGGCTTGAACTTCCACTTCATCACCGCCTCGATGGCCGGGCGCTCGAAGCCGCGGTGGGTGGAGTTGACCACATAAGGCATGATCACGTCACCCTGCGAGGTGACGATGAAGCCCAGCCGGACGCTCGCCTCGGAGACCTGCGCCTTCAACTCGTAGGGAAAGACCGGCGGCGTCTGGACGATGGGTTGCGGCGGACGGTCGAGATCGGCGAGGTTGAACAGGTCCTTGATCTTGCTGGTGTCGGGCCGGCCGCGTTGGATGTTGACCGGGATGGACATGACGTTGCTGACCGCGGCATCGAGGGTCGGCGGCGGGGTCAGGTCGACCAGTTGCGTGAACGCACTGGTCTCGATCATCGTCGGAATGTCGGCCAGCATGGGGACCTGGACCGACGGCGGGGTGATTTCCGCGTCATCAGTAAGCTCCTGCGGCTTCTTTTCCTCCTCCTCATCCAGATTCGGCATCATCAGGATCTCGGAGGGCGCCTCCCGGGCCACGACAACTTTCTTCGGCGCCGGGCGGCTGTTGAAACCAAGGATGCCGACCGCGTGCAGCGAGACCGAGACCAACAAGGCCAGCCACGGAATCCGCGTGCGCCGCTGCAGGCCATAGTAATGGAAGGTGCTGTGATCGGCTTGGATCGGCACAGGTTTGCCTCCCGGCGTAAGGCGGGTGGAGGTCGCGGTGGGGCTTTGAGCGGATAGCTCCATCACCGGCGTGGGGTGGGTCTTAAGAAGCATGACCTATCATCGCCTCAACCGATGCGCGCCTCTAACCATTCCTTGCCTTTTGTCGTGCATGGCTTGTGCGGCAACCTCCTGCATTTCCGGCTTTTCCCCCAAGCGGCCGGCGTGTCATGCCATAGGCATGCCGCCCTCCGCTCTCACCGGTGCCCAGAAAACCCGCCTCCGCGGCCTGGGGCAAACGCTGGCCGACGGGGTCTGGGTGGGCCGTGATGGCGCCAGTGCCACCGTCGTCGCCCAACTCGAGCGCGAGTTGAAAAGCCGCGAGCTGGTGAAGGTTCGCTTCACCGGCGGACAGGACCGCCACGAACGGGCCGGGCTGCACGACGCGTTGGCCCAGGCCACGGGTAGCGAATGCATCGGGGCCGTGGGTCGGACCGCGCTCTTCTGGCGCCCCGCCGCGGAGGGCTCCAGGATCCTGTCCGCCGATGACGCTCGCTGAACTTGGCTGGAACGATTTCTTCGCGCCGGCCTTTGCGCCCTGGGCCGCGGAGGGCTGCCAGCCGGCGCGTGTCACGCTCGAGTTGAAGGGCTATTTCGAGGTCACGGGCGACACCGGGGCCCGCCTCGCCGAGTGTTCCGGCAAGTTCGCCCGCGAAGCGCGCACGGGTTCCGGTTTTCCGGCCATCGGCGACTGGGTGGCCGTGACACCGCTGCCCGGCGACGACACGCGCGCCATCATCCACGGCCTATTGCCGCGCCGCACCCGGTTTTCGCGCAAGGCGGCGGGCGACCAGACCGTCGAGCAGGTCGTGGCCGCGAACGTTGACACGGTCTTCCTGGTCACGGCCCTCGACGGCAATTACCGGCTGCACCGCACCGAGCGGTACCTCGCCGCCGCGTGGGCCAGCGGGGCCGCGCCGGTGATCCTTCTCAACAAGGCCGACCTCAACGATGACACCGATGCCATCCTCGCCGAACTCGCCGTCGCCGCCCGCGACGTGCCGGTGCACGTGGTGAGCGCCCGGAGCCGGCGCGGCCTCAAGGCCCTCGCGCCCTACCTGCAGCCCGGGCGCACCATCGCGCTCCTGGGATCATCCGGCGTCGGCAAATCGACTTTGATCAACCGCCTGGTCGGCGAAACCGTGCAGGATACGCAGGTGGTCCGGGAGGACGATCACAAGGGTCGGCACACGACCACGTCGCGTGAACTGATTGTCGCCCCAGGCGGCTTCATTGTCATCGACACCCCCGGCATGCGCGAAATCCAGCCGTGGAACGCCGGCGCCGGCATCGATGCCGCGTTTGAAGATGTGACGGCGATCATCGCCCGCTGTCGCTTCCGCGACTGCACCCACACGGTCGAGCCCGGTTGCGCCGTGCAGGCGGCGCTCACCGACGGCACGCTCGCCCTGGCGCGCTGGCAGGCCTGGCAGCGCCAGCAGCGCGCCGCCGCCTATGAGGTGCGACGCACGAATCCCGAGGCCCGGCAGCTCGAACGCAAGGAATGGAAGAAAGTGATGAAAGCCTTCCGCCAGCGCATTCGCGAGGAATCGGGCGAGGCCTGAGCGCATCGACGCTCCCTGCGCCGCGCTGATCCCGGCGGTCCTCGCCGCCGGCCACCACCAGTCCGCGGCCGCGGCGGCTTCCTGAGCGTTGACCTCCTGCCGGCCAGCGGCAATCTTCCCGCGCATGTTCATCATCATCGGCGCGGATGGGAAGGAATACGGACCGGTGCCCGCGGACAAGATCCAGGGCTGGATCACGACCCGCCGGGCTGACCTGAAGACGAAGGCTCGCCGCGATGGCGAAACGGAATGGAAGACGCTCGGCGATTTTCCGGAGTTTGCCGCGCCGCCCGCCGCGCCCGGGATGACCGCCGCGCCCGCGCCGGCCGTACCGGCACCGGCGACCTTCACGGTGCCCATGGCTCCGGCCGCCGGCGAGGCCAGGCTGGCCGATCGCGGCACGCGGCTGGTGGCGCAGATCATCGACTTTCTGGCCGGCTGCGTGGCCGGCATCCCCGGCGGCGTGCTGCTCGTCCTCGGCGGCGGCCGTCACGGTGGCCCGCTGGCCTTCGCTGGGATCGCCGTGATCGTGTTTGGCTCGCTCATCCTCCTCGGCATTCAGATCTACCTGCTCACGACCAACGGCCAGACCGTCGGCAAGAAGCTCATGAGCATCCGGATCGTGACCTGGCCGGATGGCGCCGAGGCCGGCTTCGTGAAGGCCTTCCTGCTGCGGATGTTCGTCAACGGCCTGATCACCGCGATTCCCTTGCTCGGTTTCCTCTACCTGCTCGTCGACATTTGCTTCATCTTCCGGGACGACCGCCGCTGCATCCATGACCTGATCGCCGGCACGCAGGTCGTCACGGCCTGAGCGGGGTGGTTGACGCAGCCCGGTTCGGGGCCAACGTGGCGACATGTTCATCATCCAAGGAGGAGACGGCAAGCAGTACGGCCCGGTCGCGACGGCCGCCATCGCCGAGTGGATCCGTGATGGGCGGGCCAACCTGCAGACCAAGGCTCGCCTGGCCAGCGAGACCGACTGGAAAACCCTCGCCGATTTCCCCGAGTTCAATCCCGCGGCCCGCACGGCCCCCGCGGTGCCGCCGGTCCTCGCCGCCGTCGAACCGAGCCCCGAGCCGGTGGCGCCGGCGGCCGTGCCGGCGCACGCCAGCCGCTGGATCCGCCTGCCGGCGGCGATGATCGATGGACTGCTGAAGACGATCTGCTACCTGCCCATCTCGCTGCCGCTGATGCGCGCGGTCATGGCCGAGGCCATGAGCGGCGAACCGAAAAGCTTTGGGGAAATGACCCAGCTCACCAACCGCATCGTGAGCGAGAATCTCCCGCACGCCCTGCCGTTCCTCGGGGCCCTCGCGCTCGTGCAGTTCCTCCTGCTCGCCGGGCGCGGCCAGTCGGTCGGCAAGCTCCTGCTGCGGCTGCGCATTGTCCGCGAAAGCGACGGCGGCCCCGCGGGTCCGGTGCGCGCTTTCCTGCTGCGCGGCGCGATTCCGTTCCTGATCGAGCAGGTGCCTTTCGTCGGCTTCGTTTTCTGGTTGGTCGATTCCGGGTTCCTGCTCCGCGAGGATCATCGCTGCCTGCACGACCACATTGCCGGCACGCGCGTGGTGACGGCGTAGATTTCGTGTAGCGTCGCTCCATGAGCGTCGCCCCGCCGCGGCGGTCACAGACCGCCGCTACACAAGATCCCAAGGCCCGGGCCTACTTCCCCGCCGGCGTCTTCTTGAAAAACAACGCGTCGAGCGAAAGCTTGCCCGGCCCGAAGGCGCAGATCAGCAGGCTCGTGACCAAGAAAGGGAAGGCGGCGTCGTTGATAAAATCGTCCGGATCGAGGTGCAGGAGCGATTTAACTGCGTCCGGACTGGCCGTGGCGTAGGCGACGCAGAAATTGAAGAAGAGCGGCACGGAAACGAACCGGGCGAAGAGCCCGAGCATCAGCAAGACACCGCCTGCCAGTTCGACCGAGCCGGACAGGTAGACGTTGAGCACCGGAAACGGGATGTGCCACTCTGCAAATTGCTGGGCGGTTTTTTCCACATGCGTCAGATGGCCGCGCCCGGATTCGAAGAGCTGGAAGCCCCACGCGAGGCGGATGAGCAACAGGACTGGCGCCTGCAGCCAGGATGCGAGGTGTTCGAATTTGTCGCAGAGGGGTCGGAGCTTCATGGGGTGTGGGAGACGCGAATCCAGGGCCTATTCCGCAAATTGTAGGGCGGGGTCTTCGATCCCCGCCAATTCATGTGCGGCGGGGTTCGGAGACCCCGCCCTACAATTTGTGTCCTTCGTGTTCATTGGTGGTTGGCTCGCCTCCTACCGCCGGCAGAGCCAGCCGAGCTGCGTCCAGTTCTGGAACCAGTCGCGCACCTTCGCGGCCCAGCCGGCGTGCGACTTCTTCGCCCGGGGGAGGCCCGTGGACAACGCCTGCTCGAGCGTGGCGCCCTGGCGCAAGGCGACGAGGATGCGGTAGGCGGCGGGCTCGAGCCGCTTGAAATAGATCTGCCCCTCGAGCCGGTGCACCGCCACGTAGGTGCGCGCCCGGGCCGGGAGCTTCGCCTTGCGATTCCGCATGTGGCGCAGTTCCGAGGGCGCGTTGCTGGCGTCGCCGCGGAGGAGCTTCGCCTCGCGCTGTTTCACCGCGAGGATGAACTCGTCGACCGGGTGATCCAGTTGCAGCAGCTGCAGGTAGGGCTGCAGCGCGAGCTTGAGCTGGCCCTGCTTCGCGGGCGGCACATCGAGGAGGTCATTGGTGGTGAAGACCGGCTTCGTCGCGGTGTCGAACACCTCCACCCGCGCCCACTCGAAGCGCGCGAGGTCGTGGCACAGCGCCGTGTGCGGGCGCGTGTAGCGCGGCTCCTCGCGGATGAATTGCGCGAGGCGGCTCGGCAGGTTGCGCAGCGTGAACGAGCGCGACGGGTACTTGACCAGATAGGCCTCGGCCAGCGCGATGAATTTCGGGTCGCCCAGCACGGCGCGCAGGCCGGGGCAGTCGTCGTAAAGGCTGTCGAGCACCCGGAACCAGTACATCCGGTTGTAGATCTCGAGGCGCTCGAACGAGGTCAGCCGGTCATTGGGCTTCGCGATCTGCCCGGCCACCTCGCCCGTCGGCCGGCCGTCGGACCAGCGCGGCTGCATGCGGCTGTCATCGGTCAGCGGCCGCGAGATCACGCCCCACATGGCGCGCTGCAATTCGGCGAGCTGGCCGGTGGAGCGGACCTCGGTCGGAGCGAAACGTTTCGGTGCGGGGGGCATGGCTCTCACACACCCCGCCCTGACGGGCACCCCTCTTCATAGAGGGGAGCAACTTCCGCGGAAACCAGATTCCCTCCGTGGAGAGGGGTGGCGCGCAGCGCCGGGGTGTGGTTCTTCATCGATTCGCGCCCTTCACCGCCCCCGTCCCTTCGCGGTTTCGCGGGGCGCGGGGAGGCCGGCCTCGCGCGCCTGGGCGATGAACTCGTTGGCCTTGAGCGCCTCGGCATGCACCTCGTCGAACGACGGGATCTTGTCGTCCCACTCAAGCAGCGTGGCGGTGACACCGCACCGCCGCGTGGCGTGCGCGTACATCTTCCACACCGGGTCGAGGACCGGGTGGTCGTGGGTGTCGAGGATGTATTTTTCGAACTTGGTGTGCCCGGCGATGTGCATCTGCGCGACGCGATGATGCGGCACGTTGTTCAGATAATCGTAGGGATTGAAGCCGTGGTTCTTCGACGACACGTAGATGTTGTTTACGTCGAGGAGAATTCCGCAGTCGGCCAGCTCGACGACCTCGGTGAGAAATTCCCATTCGGTCATCGCGGAGACGTGAAACTCGGTGTACGAGCTGACGTTCTCGACCGCGATCGGCAGCTCGAGGTAATCCCGCACGATGCGGATGTTCTCGGCGGTCTTCCGCGCCGCGGCCATCGTGTAGGGCATCGGCAGCAGGTCATGCGAGTAGCTGCCATCGACGCTACCCCAGCACAGGTGGTCGGAGAGCCAGGGCGTCTTGGTGCGCTTCGTGAGCGCCTTGAGCCGACGGAGGTGCTCCTTGTTCGGACCGTCGGCCGAGCCGAAATAAAGCGCCACGCCGTGCTGGACCACGCGGTACTGCGCCAGGATCTGGTCCAGAACCTCAAGCGGGCGGCCGCCATCGACCATGAAGTTTTCGGAAATGATCTCGAACCAGTCCACCGTCGGCTTGCGCGTCAGGATGTGGTCGTAGTGCGGGATCCGCAGGCCGATGCCGATGCCGTAGTCGGTAAAGCCGTTGAAGCGGTTGGCGGGCATGGGTGAAACGAAGTGACCGGGAGATTCGGCCGTCAAGCGGGCGCTGCCGGCGGCGGGACGGGCAAAAAAAGGGAGACCGGGGCGTGGCCCGGCCTCCCGAGGAATGGGTGGAACGAACCCGGGCGGGCCCGTTCACGTGAACAAATCAGCCCTTCTTGGTATCGTCGCTCTTGGTCGCGCAGCCGCCCTTACCCTTGCAGGAGTTCTTGCCCTTGCAGCCGTTGTCGCCGGCCGAGCAACCGCCCTTGCCCTTGCAGTCGTTCTTGCCTTTGCAGTCATGGGACTTGCCGTCGTCCTTGCCCTTGCAGCCGTCCTTGCCCTTGCAGCTGTCCTTGGAGGTCTTGTCCTCGTGACCGGCGGAGGTGCCGGTGGCGCCGTAGGATTTGAGGGCGAGGCCGCCGAGATAAAGGCCGGAGATCGCCGCGGCCATGATGATGGTCTTCGTGGATTTGTTCATGTGATACTAGGATTGTTGGGTTCGTTTTTTCTTTCCGGCCGGCCGGCTTGGTGCCGGCGGCGCGAAATGAAAGTGGGGAAATGGTTCTGCGGTTGCGTGGCGGATAGGAGCGCCGCGGTGCGTGGGTTATTCCCGAATTACGAGCGTGGGGTGCGTGGGGATGCCGCAGATTGGAAAAATCGTCTGCGTCACGCCAGCCAAATGCCAGCGGCGATGGTTCCGGGGCGATGACTTGGCGGTTGCGCGAGGCCAAACGCTGGGTCATCAAGGCACATGTCCATAAGTCCCCGCTCCATTCTCGCGGGCGCCGCCCTGCTGGCGGTCAGCCTTGCCGATGCCAGGACCTTGATCCACGCCGGTTCGCTCATCGATGGTCGCGCCGACAGCCCCCGCAAGGCTGTTACTATTGTTATAGACGGCGAACGCATCGCCGCCATCGACGACGGCTACAGCGCGCCGGCCGCCGGCGACGTGGTGATCGAACTCAAGGACGCCACCGTGCTGCCCGGCCTGATCGACTGCCACGTCCACCTCACGGACCAGCAATCGCCCAAGTCGTATACCGAGCGATTCTACCTCAACCCGGCGGACTATGCGTATCGCTCCGTCGTCTACGCCCACCGCACGCTGATGGCCGGTTTCACCACCGTGCGCGACCTCGGCGCCGACGACTACATCAACGTCGCCCTGCGCAAGGCGATCGCCGAGGGCTTGATCGACGGCCCGCGGGTCTTTGCCGTCGGCACGCCGATCGGCAGCACGGGCGGACACGCCGACCCCACGACCGGGCTCAATTACGAGATCCAGGATCACATTCCCACCCCGAGCGTCATCAACGGGCCCGACGATGCGCGCCGCGTGGTGCGCGAGCACTTCAAGCACGGCGTCGACCTCATCAAGATCATGCCCTCCGGCGGCGTGTTGAGCCTCGAGACCAGCGGCGACAACCCACAGCTGGACGACGACGAGATCCGCGCCGTGGTCACGACCGCCCACGAATACGGCCTGAAGGTCGCCGCCCACGCGCATGGCGCCGAGGCGATCCGCCGCGCCGTGATCGACGGCGTCGACTCGATCGAGCACGGAACCTACATGAATGACGAGGACATGGCCCTGATGAAGGAACACGGCACCTGGTACGTGCCCACGATCAGCGCCGGTCGTTTCGTCGCCGACAAGGCGAAGATCGAGGGATATTTCCCGGAAGTCGTGCGCGTCAAGGCCGCCACGATCGGCGCGATCATCCAGCAGACCGCCGGCCGCGCCTACCGCGCCGGCGTCAAGATGGCCCTTGGCACCGACCAGGGCGTTGCCCCGCACGGAGAAAACGCGAAGGAATTCGTATATCTCGTCGAAGCGGGCGTGCCGCCGATGAAGGCGATCCAGATGGGCACCATCAACGGCGCCATGCTCATCGGCAAGGACGACCAGTTCGGCTCCGTGGAGAAGGGCAAGCTCGCCGACCTCGTCGCCGTGCCCGGCGACCCCCTTGCCGACATCAACCTGATGACGAAGGTCAGCTTCGTCATGAAGGCCGGCAAGGTCTACAAGCAATAATACACCTGCGGGCACGAGGTGCTGCGCCTTGACCCCAAGGCGCAGTTGGATCGACCGGGCCGCCGTCGGCTGGCGTCGGCAGCCGGCCCCGCCTTGTGGATTCGCCGGGATCCGGCGGCACTCAAATGACCCGGTCGACCAAGGGCTCGCCGGCTTGGAAGCGGCGGAGATTGTCGAGGAAATGCCGCGCGAGCTTGAAATCCTGGTCACCCGTGCCGCCGCCGATATGGCAAGTGATATAACAGTTCGGCGCGTCCCACAGCGGGTCCTTCGGCGGCAGCGGCTCGGGCTCCATCACGTCGAGATAGGCGCCGGCCACATGGCCTGATTCGAGGGCCGCGATGAGCGCCGGCTGGTCCACCGTCGTACCGCGACCGACGTTGTAGAAGCGCGCCCCCGGCTTCAGCTGCGCAAACCGCGCCTCCGCCATGAAACCGCGCGTCGCGGGCGAGTCGGGCAGCAGGTTCACCACATGGTCCGCTGCGCCGAGCGCCGCCGCCAGCCCGGACTCCGTGACGACCGGCACTCCTTCGTCTCCCTTGGGCGACCGCCGGAAAGCCGTGACCAGCGCAGCGAAGGGGGCGAGCAATTGCGCCAGCCGCCGGCCGATGGCGCCGTAGCCGAGCAGCACGACGTTCGCGTCCGTCAGCACGCGGTTGGTGTAGCGATCCTCGAAATAGCGCCAGGCGCGCGGGCCGTCCTGGTTGCGGAGTTGCGTCGGGAGGTTGCGCACGAGCGCGAGCATGGCCGCGAGCATCTGCTGCGCGCACGGGTCGGCGAAGACCTCCGAGGCGTTCGTCACGAGGGTCCCCCGCGCACGCAGGGCGGCGCGAAAGTCGGCGCGGTCGTAACGGGTGTAGCCGGCCGACGAGATCGAAACCCACTTGAGCCGCGGGTATTTCATGACGTCGGTGGGGTCGGGCTGCCCGTAGGCGATGTCCGCTTCCGCCAAGGCCGCGTCGGTTCCGCTCGCCACGAGGACCGAGGGCGATGATTTCGTCGACACCAGCAACCGGCAGCCGGCCTGCGCCAATCCGGCGTTGAAGACCGCGGCGGCCTCCGGTCGCAGCTCGTGGTTGGTCCAGACGGTCAGGCTCATGGCGCAATGACGCCGGAGCCGTCACGGCGCGGCAAGCCAATCTCTCGCCTGCGAGCCCGGGGGCGGAGGTTGCGCCCCGGGGCGATGCGCGGAAATAACTAGGGGCGGCCAGTCCCCTGACCGCCCCCGGGGTCTGCACCCCTACACCATGCGTCAGAACGTTAGTTTGACGCCAAGGTTGAACGTCACCGGCGGTCCGAAGAAGACCTCGGCTCGCTGCGCGCTGTGGGACGGCGCGGTGGAGATCGCCTCAAAGGAGCTGTTGTCAGTCGCATCCGAGACGTACGTTTTGTCGAAGATATTGAACACGTGGAAGAACAGGCTGGCGTCAAAGTGACGGTTGAACGTCGGCAAGCGGTAGTTCACGTGCAGGTCGTAGAGCTGGTAGCTCGGGATTTCCCACGGCTGGCCGCGATCGGAGGCGCTTTGGCGGCTGTCGGGGGTATAGTCGGCCCAGTAGCGCATGTAGGCGCGCCCCTCGAGCTTGAGGGACAGGCCGTCGAGCGGAAACACCGTGGCCGAGTAGGCAAACTGCGTTTGTGGCGCGTCGCCGACCTTGAGGTCGCGGATGTAGATCGTGCCGCTGGAGGGCAGCTCGGCTCCGGAGCTGATGTCGATGACCTGGGCCGGCACGTCGTTCTGGTAGGTCCAGTCGGCGATGGAGGCGGCTGCGTCGAAGCGGAACCAGCGGGTCGGCGCCCATGAGCCCTCGAGTTCAAAGCCCGAGTAATTGGAGTTCACGCCGCGCAGGTAGGTGATGGTGTCCGCCTGCGAGTTGACGGCCGAGACGGTGCGGTCGCGCCACAAGGTGTAATAATAGCTGGCGGAGACGTTGACCTTCCGGTCGGCGGTCGTGTAACGCGCGCCGACTTCGTAGGAGGTGAAACGCTCGTTGTTCGTGTGCACGAGCACGCCGCTGACGTCGTTGATGACCCCGTCGAAGTTCGGCACCTTCGAGACCCAGCCGGCGTTGGCATAGACCTTGAGCCCGTTGGAGAGGGCATACTGCGCGCCGCCCTTGAGCTGCTGGCCCTTCTTGGCCTTGGGATCGAGGAGAAATTCCCCGCCGTTCGCGGCCTTGAGAAAATGGTCGCGATACGAGTAGTCGACCGACGAGGCGCCGTAGACGCCGAACGCCGTGATCGGGCCCTGCTCGTACTGCCCTTGCAGGAACGCGCCCAGCCAGTCGACCGTGTTGGTGTTGAAGTAGTCGACCTTGTCGCCCAGCCCCAGGTGGGTGTTGAGGCCGCTGGCCCAGAAGTCGCTGGCCTGGGAGGCGGTGGGCAGGTAGTAGTCGCCGCCGAGCAGGTCGCGGACCTCGCGGAAATGGTCGATCGTCGCCGTGCGCCAATCGATGCCCGCGGTGACGGTCGTGGCCGGGGTCACCTCGTAGGCGAGCTTCGACACGATGCCCCACTGGTCCTGGTTGTTGACGCTGTTGCGGAGGATGCCGAGCGACTGGCCCGCCGTCTTGGCGCCGCCGCGGGCGTTCTTGGAGCCGGCGTTGCTGGCGATCGTCTTGTCCCAATCGATGTTGCTGCCCCACATCGGATCGCTGTTGGCGTAGCGGGCAAAGGCGTTGCTGCTGGAGCCGTTGTTGAGCGTGCCCGAGCCGCCGCCGCGACCGCCGGAGTAGTAGAACACGGAGTTGAGCTGGAGACCGGCGGCCAGCGTGGAATACCAGTTCAGGTTGACCTGCGGCTTGTGGAAGTAGTTTTCGCGTTCGTTGATGAACTCGCCGTTCTGGCGCACATGCAGGCCGCCCCAGTAGTACTGCTTGCCGGTGTAGGTGGTGCTGACCGGCGAGACGTTCTGGTTATAGGCGGCGCCGGCGTTGACCGGGCCGACCTTCAGCGCGGCGGCGATGTCGGCATCGCTGTACCCGAGGCTCTTGGCGTACTCGGTGTCATAGGCGGCGATGTTTGAGGCGAAGATGCGCTGGCCGTGCATCTGCGGCGCACCGATCGCGAAGAGCTCGATGCGGTTCCGCGAGTTCACGCGCCAGGAAGCGCCGAGGTAGTAGCCCCAGCCGTCGGTGTAGGCGCCGACGGGGTAGCCGTCGCCGGTTTTCCGCACGATGCCGAGGGTGAGGGCGAACTTCTTTTTGAGTTCGCCGGTGTTGAGAACGAGCGTCTCCTTGCGAAAGCTGTCGCTGCCGACCTCGAAGCGGATCGAGCCGCCGCGTCGCGCCGCCGCCGGGTCGGTGATGATGTTCATCGTGCCGCCGATCGAAGGCGTGGGCAGCGTCACGTTGCTCAGGCCGCGCTGCACCTGGATCGCCGCGGTGACGTCGCCCAGGCCGTCCCAGTTGGACCAATAGAGCCAGCCGTTTTCGAGATCGTTGGTCGGGACCGCGTTGATCAGGATCGACACGTTCCGCTGGCTGAATCCGCGGACGTTCACCCGCGCGTCGCCGGCGGCGCCGCCGTCGGTGGTGGCGAAGACCGAAGGCGCGCTGTTCAGCACGAGCGGGATGTCGCGGGAGCCGAGTTCGTTGGCGACCGCCTCCTTGCCAAGTTCACTGAAAGAGACCGGCGTCTTGTCCGGGATGGCTTGGTCGGAGAAGCGTTTCATTTCGGTCACGACGAGCTTGTCGAGCTGGACGACGTCTTCGGTCGAGTTCGTTTGTCCCGAGGCGGCGAGTGCGCCGGCCAGGAACGCGATTATCGTCCCGGTGTACAGGTGGCGTGTCATGGGGATTTTGCTTTGGCTGTTAGGGTTGGATGGTGCGGACACCGTTCGGCGCCAGTCTTCGTGGGGAAAGGTAGGCGTGGAACCGGTTTCCTTGCGGGCCATTGGATATTTTTCAGGCGGCGGCTCCACCCCGGCTGCCTGACATAACTGTCAGGCGAAGCTCCTCGAGCCGGTGGGTGGATTTGGGCCGGCAAGAAAGCGTTGCCGGCCGCGCCAGATGCGGACCGCCGGGCGGCGCGAAGCGCCTCCGCAATTCGCCGCGCCGCGCCCGGGAACCTCGCCGGCAATCGCGGCAGCGTATCGGCCGATCGACGGGACAATAGTCCGCCAATATGTCCTACTCCGCCCCTTGCCTTTCGAGAGGCTCCCCCTAGCTTCGCGGCTCCATGTTGCCCCACGCCCGTCGCCACGCCGTACGTTTCTTCACGCCCGTCGCCGCCGCCCTGCTGGTCGCGCTCGCCCTCTTCCCCCCGCTCCGCGCCGCCGAGGAAGGCGTCGAGATGGAAGCCGATCTCCATGGCGCGATTGGCAAGCTCAAGGACGAGGTCCGTCAGGTCGCGCCCGAGATTGAGCCTGCCTCCGACGAGCCCCTCAAGGCCATCTCCCACATGCAACTCCCCGCCGGGCTCAAGGCCACGCTTTGGGCCGCCGAGCCGATGTTCGCGAACCCGGTCGCCTTCAACCTCGACGAACAGGGCCGCGTCTTCGTGGCCGAGACCTATCGCTACCGGACCAGCGTGCTCGATATCCGCGATTACATGTGGACCCTCGAGGACGACCTGGCCAACCGCACCCAGGAGGACTTCCTCGCCAGCATCAAAAAGAACTTCGGCGAGGCGGGCCTGAAGGAACTGTCCAAGGAATCCGAGCGGCTCAGCCTGCTCGAGGATACCGACGGTGACGGCAAGGCCGACAAGGCCGTCGTCTATGCCGACAACTTTCGCTCGCCGATCGACGGCATTGCCTCCGGCGTGGTCGCGCGCCGCGGCGAAGTCTGGTTCAGCAACATCCCGGCGCTGTGGAAGTTCACCGGGCGGGACAAGGCCGAGACGCGCACGGAGCTGCTCCGCGGCTTCGGCCTCCGGTTCAACTTCACCGGCCACGATTTCCACGGCCTGATCTTCGGGCCCGATGGCCGCCTCTACATGAGCATCGGCGACCGCGCCGCCACCGTGCCCACGAAGGAGGGCACGGTCGTCAGCGCGCCCGACACCGGTTCCGTGTTCCGTTGCGATCCCGACGGCACCCACTTCGAGCTTTTCGCCACCGGGCTGCGCAACCCGCAGTCGCTGCTCTTCAACGAATATGGCGACCTGTTCACCGGCGACAACGACAGCGACCAGGGCGACGAGGAGCGCCTCGTGCACGTGGTCGAGGGCGGGGACAGCGGCTGGCGGATCGGCTACCAGCACAATCCCCGCGGCAATGCCGGCCCGTGGAACAGCGAGAAACTCTGGCACCCGCGTCACAAGGGCCAGCCGGCCTACATCCTCCCGCCGATCTGCAACATCGAGGACGGACCGTCGGGCATCGCCTACTATCCCGGCACCGGGCTCACGCCGGCCTTCGCCCACACGATCTTCATCACGCACTTCAAGGGCGCGATCTCCAACTCCGGCATCTACGCCTACACGGTGAAACCCGATGGCGCCTCCTACGCGATCGACACCGCGGCGCCATTCCTCACCGGCGCGCTGCCCACCGACGTCCGCTTCGGGCCCGATGGCAAACTCTACTACTCCGACTGGGCGGAGGGCTGGCCGAAGTCGCGCCGCGGCCGCATCTACACGATCTTCGACCCGAAGTTCATCAACGACCCGCTGATCAAGTCCACCCAACGGCTCATCGGCTCCGATTATACGAAGAAATCCAACGACGAGCTCGCCGGCCTGCTCGCCCACCCCGACTGGCGCGTCCGGCTCGAGGCCCAGTTCACGCTCGCCGAACGCGGCGCGCCGAGCATCGCGGTTTTCGCCGGCGTGCTCCGCACCAGCGATTCCCCGCTCGCCCGCCGCCATGCCGTGTGGGGCCTCGGACAGATCGCCCGCCACGACGCGGCCGCCCTGGCCCCGCTCAAGGGCCTGGTCCATGACCACGACGCGGAGATTCGGGGCCAGTCGCTCAAGCTGCTGGGCGATATCCGCCAGGACGATTCCGTCGGTGACCTCGTCGCCGCCCTCAAGGATGAGAGCAACCGCGTCAAGTTCTTCGCCGCGCAGTCGCTCGGCAAGATTCGGTCGCCGGCGGCCGGGCCCGCCCTGCTCGCCGCCGCGCGCGCCAACAACGATGCCGACGCCTACCTGCGCCACGCGATCGTCCTCGGCCTTGTCGGCTGCGCCACGCCCGACCAGCTCGCCGCCACCAGCGGCGACGAATCGCCGGCCGTCCGCCGGGCCGGCGTGCTCGCGCTGCGCCGGCTCGCCAGCCCGGCCATCACGAAGTTTCTCGCCGATTCCGATTTCATGATCGTGCGCGAGGCGGTCCTGGCCATTGCCGACGTGCCGATCGCCGCCGCTTTTCCCGCCGTGGCCGAATTCCTTACGCAGCCCGTCGCCGAGCCGGAGATCATGCTCCGCGCGCTCAACGTGAATTTCCGCCTCGGCACCCCGGCCAACGCCAAGGCCCTCGCCGCCTTCGCGGCCAGCGACGCCCCCGCGCCGCTGCGCCAGGAAGCGATCGAGCTGCTCGCCCTTTGGCCGAAACCACCGGCGCGCGACCGCGTCGTCGGCGTCTATCGGCCATTGCCGGAAAAAACCCGCCCGGTTGACGTCGCCGCCGCCGCGCTCGAGCCGCAGCTCGCGACATTGTTCACCGACAGCACGCCCGAGTTGGTGCAGACCGCCGCGATCGACGCGCTCGTCGCCCTCGGCCTCAAGGACGCGGCGCCCGCGTTGCGCACATTGGTCGCCAACGACGGCGCGTCCGGCGCGGTCCGCGCCGCGGCATTGAAGGCGCTCGACGCCCTCCACGACCCGGACCTCGCCGCCGCCGCCGCGCAGGCCGTGGCCTCGAACGCGCCCGAGTTGCGCCTCGCCGCCCTGCCGATCAACAGCCGCCTGAGCCCGGCTTCGGCCATCGCGAACCTCACCCGGCTCATCATCGACGGCACCGTCAAGGAACAGCAGACCGCCTATGCCGCGCTCGGGGCGACGCCGGACCCCGCTGTCGACGACCTCCTCGCGCACCGCCTCGAGGCGCTCGCCGCCGGCAAGATCGCGCCGGCCGCGCAGCTCGACCTGCTCGAGGCCGCCGCCCAGCGCAGCGACCCACGCATCAAGCAATTCCTGGCCAAGCGCGATGCCGAACTCGCCGGCGATCGCGATCCGCTGGCCGCCTACCGCGTCTGCCTCGAGGGCGGCAACATCGGCTCCGGCCGGAAGATCTTCGCCACCCAGCCGGTGATGCAATGCATCCGCTGCCACCGCGTGGGCGATTCGCCCGGCGGCGAGGCCGGCCCCAACCTGGCCGGGATCGGCGCCCGCGGCTCGCGCGAGTACATCCTCGAGTCGATCCTCAAGCCCAGCGCCAAGATCGCCGCCGGCTTCGAAATTGTCACCGTGACCAAGAAGGATGGCTCGACCATCGCCGGCACGGTGCTGCGCCGCGACGCCGATGCCCTCCTGTTGCGCACGGGCGAAGATGCCACCACGACTGTGGCGACGGCCGACATTCGCAGCGTGGAATCGGCGCCGTCGGCCATGCCCGAGATCGCCGCGCTCGTCCTGAAGAAATCGGAAATCCGCGACCTGGTTGCCATGCTCGCGAGCCTCACGGAGGTCCCGCCGCCCGCCGGCAAGAAGGTCCTCCGCGCCCTCCAGCACCTCGACGCCGAGTAGGAGACGCCACCGCCAGCCCGGCGCCGGCACCGCCACAGTTTCTTCTGTTGGGCGGGGTCGCCGAACCCCGCCACCTTCTGTTGCCGTCTCGAAACGGCGGGTTCTTGGGTTCCGCCTTGGAACCATGGAGGCGGGGTGCCCTCACCCCGCGAGGCGCGATGCACGAACGGCAATCAGCGGGACAGGGGCGTCCCGCCTCCAATGAAGATGCCATCGCGGCGGTGCGTGACCCCTGCCGTTTTCCCGCAGGAGCGGTTCATCCTGCGATTTCGAATTTCCCTCGCGGCGTAACGGCGCGCGATCGGTCGCCGGTTGGCTGGATCAATGGCCGCATTGGAATAATCGATTACCGCCATCGCCGCCGCTGGCCGTATGCTATTCGCCATGCCCCCGTCGTCCTCCCTTCTCCCGCGTCCCGGCCCAAGGCTTGCCATTCCCGCACTGCCGGAACATCAAGGAGCCGACGGGCCGTCCCCATGGAAGCACTCCTAGTCCTGCTGGCTCTCTACCTGTTCGCGGTTCTTGTTATCCTCCCGATCTGGATCTTCGTCAAATTCGGGAACCAACAGAGCACGCTCGATGCCTTGCAGCGCGAGCTCGATGAATTGCGCGATGAAGTCCTGCGCTTCCGCCAGTCGACCGCCTCGCCGCCCGCGGCGACGCCCCCCCAGGCTGAATCCGCCCCGGCACGTCCAGCGAGCGCCATGCCCTCGCCCATGGTGGCCACGGCGATTCCTCCGCCTCCGGCTGTCATCACGCCCGCGCCGCCGACCACCGTCCCGTCTCCCCCCCTGGACGAGGACGAAGGACCGCCCCTGATTGTGCCCGAAACCGAAACCATCGCCGCCCCGCCGCGGCCCGTGGCAGTGCCGCCCGTCTACACCCCGCCGACGCCGGAGCCGGGCTGGCTCGAAAGCATCAATTGGGAGCAGTTCATGGGCGCCAAGCTCTTCGCGTGGCTGGGCGGCCTGGCGCTGTTTCTGGGCGTCGCGTTCTTCGTCAAGTACTCGTTCGACCACGACCTGATCCCGCCCGCCGTCCGCGTGGCCATCGGCTTCATCGTCGGGGCGGGCCTGGTCGTCGGCGGCCTGCGCATCGACCGCGCCCGCTACCGGATCACGGCACAGACGCTGATCGCCGCGGGAATCGTGTCGCTCTATGCGGTGACCTTCGCCTGCCGGTCGATCTACCACTTCGAGTTCTTCGGGCCGGTGCCGACCTTGCTGCTGATGGCGCTGATCACGACGACCGCCTTCGTGCTCGCGGTGCGGCTCGAGGCACAGGTGGTAGCCATCCTCGGTGTGCTGGGCGGATTCCTGACGCCCTCGCTCTTGTCGACCGGCGTGAATAATCCCGTCGGGCTCTTCGGCTACATCGCCCTGCTCGACCTCGGCCTCGTCGCGGTCGCCTTGCATCGTTCCTGGTTCCACCTCGTGCCGCTCGGCGCCACCGGCACGGTCATCATGCTGCTCGGCTGGACCGACCGGTTTTATGCGCCGGAAAAATCCGGGACCGCCATGATCGTCTGCCTCGGCTTCTCCGCCTTGTTCTTCGCCGCGCGCGAAGCCGCCCGGCGCCTCGAGCGCGACCATGCGATGCTCGCGCACACCGCCGCGGCGCTTCCAGCCGTCGCCTTCTGCTATGCGTGGTTCATCCTCGGCCAGGGCCCGGCGGCCGCCGGCGCCGGCCTGCTCTTCGGCTTTGTATTCCTGACGGGCTTCTTCGTCCTGGCGCTCGCCTGGCGGGAGAGCCGCGGCGGACTCGTCGCCAGCGCGGCCGGCGCCACCGCCCTCCTCCTCGTCCGCTGGGCCGCGCTCCAATTCGATCCCGCCCAAGCCGGCACGATCGTCGCACTGTGCCTTTCGTTCAGCGCGTTCTATTTCGGCGTCTACCTGCTGGCCCGGAGATTCGACCGGGCCACGCCGGCCGTCCTGGCCTCCGCGATCGTGATGCCGGCGCTGTCGCTGGGCTTCGCCCTGTTCCTCGCGGAGGACCGCATCGTGGGCGCGCGGCCCGGACTGCTGCTCGGATTCATGCTCGCGGCCGACCTGTTGTTGCTCGCGCCGGCGTGGCTCGACGAGCGGCTGCCGCGCCTTCACCTCATCGCCGGCCTCGGGGTGTTCATCCTCCTGGGGGTTTGGCTGGCGCTCAATCTCACTGATGCACTGCTGCCCTGGTCGCTGGCCGCCACGCTGGTCTTCGCGGGACTGCACACCGCCTTCCCCCTGGTGCTGGAACGCCGCCGGCCGGCCGCCGCGCCAACGTGGTGGAGCCAGCTTTTTCCCCCGCTCGCCCTGCTCCTGTTGCTGGGTCCGCTGTTCAAGCTCGAGACCGTTTCCTTCCTGTTGTGGCCGGCGATGCTGCTCGTCGACCTGATCGCCATCGCCCTCGCCGTCGTGAGCGCGTCGCTCGCCGGGATCGCGGTGGTCTTGGTGCTCACCCTCGCCGCCGCCGGCGCATGGGTGTTCAAGGTGCCGGTGACCGCGGGCGTCCCGTTCGGACTGATCGTCGTCATCGGGTTCTTCGCCGTCTTCTTCTTCGCCGCCAGCCTTTGGCTCGTGCGGCGGCTCGGCCCCCGGTTTCCCGCCGCGGCCGGCGCCCACCCGGCGCTCGCCGCCGTTTTTGGCGACACGCGGGCGCAGGTTCCGGCGTTCGCGTCGTTGCTGCCGTTCCTCCTCCTGATCATGGCCAGCGGGCGACTCGACCTGCCGGACCCGACGGCTGTTTTCGGCCTGGGCCTCCTGCTGGTGGCGTTGACCCTCGGGCTGGCGCGGCTGCTGATGATCGACTGGCTGCCGGCCTGCGCGCTCGCGGGTGCGGCCGGCCTGGAGTTCGCGTGGCACGCCGGCCATTTCACCCCGGCCGCCGCGGTGCCGGTCATTTTCTGGTATCTCGGTTTCTACGCGGTGTTCACGGTGTATCCCTTTGCGTTCCGCCGGGTCTTCCTCGATCGCACGGGTCCGTGGGCGGTGGCTGCGCTGGCAGGCGTGGCCCATTTCCCGCTCGTCTATCGCTTGGTCAAGGCCGCGTCGCCGAGCCCGTACCTCGGGGTCTTGCCGGCGCTCTTCGCGGTGCCGCCGCTCATCAGCCTGATCGGCATCCTCAAAACCGTACCCGTCGACCATCCCCGGCGGCTCAACCAGCTCGCGTGGTTCGGCGGCACGGCGTTGTTCTTCATCACGCTGATCTTTCCGATCCAGTTCGAACGCCAGTGGCTCACGGTCGCGTGGGCCCTGGAGGGCGCCGCCTTGCTGTGGCTCTTCCACCGGGTGCCGCATCCCGGCCTGCGCGCGACCGGGGCCGTGCTGCTCGTCGTCGCCTTCGTGAGGCTCGCGCTCAACCCGGCCGTGCTCGGCTACCAGGTGCGCGGCGGCGCCATCCTGAACTGGTACCTCTATGCCTACGGCCTCAGCCTGGCGGCGCTCTTCGTCGGCGCGCGGCTCGCCGCGCCGCCGCGCGAACGCGTGCTGGGCGTGAACTTGCCGCCGCTTTTCAACACGCTCGGCACGATCCTCGCGTTCCTGCTCCTCAACCTCGAGATCGCCGATTTCTTCACGCCGCCCGGGGTCCGCAGCGTCACGTTCCAGTTCTCCGGCAACTTCGCGCGCGACATGTCCTACACCATCGGCTGGGCGCTGTTCGCGCTCGGCCTCCTCGCCGCCGGCCTCTGGCGCGGGCACAAGGCCGCGCGCTACGCCGCGATTGCGTTGCTGAGCGTCGCGCTGCTCAAGCTCTTCTTCCACGACCTCGCCCGCCTCGAGGCGCTCTACCGCATCGGTGCCCTCTTCGCCGTGGCCGTCATCGCGATCCTGGCCTCCTTCGCCTACCAACGTTTCCTTCCCAGCAATGAGAATTCCGCCCCGCCTCCGTCCTAAGCGCCTGGCGCTGCTCCTCGCCGCCGCGACGACCCTGCCCGGCGTCGCCGCGCTCGCGCCCACGGAATGGCGCCATCGGCAGCCGCTCGAGGTCACCGCGCCCGGCCTCGTCCAGGTGGCGCTGCCGCCCGCCAGCTTTGACGCGGCGCAGCCCGGGCTGGCCGACCTCCGCATCCTGGGACCCGACGGCCGCGAGATCGCCAGCCTGCTCGATCGCGAGCTCCGCTTCGACCAACCGGCGCCCGCGCCGCGCCGCCTTCGCCCGCGGGCGTTCACGCCCGCACCGGCGGGCGACACCACCCAGCTGTTGATCGAGACCGGCACCGACGCGCCGCTGGCGGCGATCGAGCTGGAAACCGCGGTGCCGTATTTCTTCAAGGCCGCCCATGCCGACATTTCCGACGATGGACGCGAGTGGCAGTCAGTCGACGCCGCCGTGCCGATCTTCCGGCAGTTCGGCGCCGAACAGCTGCGCCTGCCGCTCGCGGGCCGCCGCGCCGCCTACGTACGCATCACGATCGACGAGTACCGTTCGCGGCCGATCACGTTCTCGGGCGCCGGGGTCATCCCCCTGCCGGGTCCGGTCGCCGCCACCCAGCCGATCACGACGCCCGTGGACGCGGCGGTCAGCCGCCGCGAAGAGTTCGCGGGCGAGACCGTGCTGACCCTCACCCTCCCCGGCCGCAACCTGCCGGTGGCGGCCCTGGCGTTCGAGGTCACCGACGCGCTCTTCATGCGCCGGGTGAGCGTCGCGATCCGCGAGGCCCGGGGTGGCGTGCCCGGGGAACGCACCCTCGCCGCCGGGACGCTCTATCGCGTCGCCCTCGAGGGCTCGCCGGCCCGCGCCCAGCTGGAACTGCCCGTCGATTTCGCCCCGGACACCCGCGAACTGCTCGTGCACATCCACAACGGCGACTCGCCGCCGCTGGGCATTGCCGGCGTGCAGGCCCGCCTCCAGCCGGTGCACTTGCGCTTCAACGCCACGGTCGCCGGCACGCACCAGCTCCTGTCCGGCAATCCCCAGGCCGAGGCACCGCGCTACGACCTGGCCGCCTTTGCCGCCGAAATGCGCCGGGCCGCCGCCGTCACGATCGAGCCGGGGCCCTTGACCGACATTCCCGACTATCATCCCCGCGAAACGCTGGCCGGGCCGCCGTTGCCCGACGTTCCGCTGACCGGCGCGCCCCTCGACGCCAGCGACTGGTCCGTGCGCCGGGCGGTGCGCATCGATAAGCCGGGGGTGCAGGAACTGGAGCTCGACGCGGCGGCCCTGGCGGGGGCGCGACCGAACCTGGAGGATGTCCGCCTGCTCCGCGACGGCCACCAGGTTCCCTACGTGCTCGAGCAGCCCGCGCTCGCCCGCGCGATCCCCCTCGCCGCCGTGTCCGAGCCGGACGCCAAGCGCCCGGGCGTCAGCCGCTGGCGGCTGGCGTTGCCCCGCGCCGGACTGCCGCTGCGCCGCGTGATCCTCACCTCGCGGACGCCGCTTTTCTCGCGCACGCTGCGCCTCTACGAAAAGCTCACCACGGCGGAAGGCCGTGCGATCGAGCACACCCTCGCCACGGGGGATTGGAGCCGCACGCCCGACCCGGGCGTGCCCGAGAGCCGGGCCTTCGACATCGGTGATCGCCCGCAAGGCGACGCCCTGTGGCTCGAGACCGAGAATGGCGACAACGCGCCCATTGCCCTCGACGCCGTGCAGGCCACCTACCCCGTGGCGCGACTGATCTTCAAGACCGACGCGACCGACGGCATCGCGTTGGTGTATGGCAATCCCGCCGCCCTGGCCCCGCATTACGACCTGAGCCTGGTGAGCTCACGGTTGCTGACGGCACCCCGCGCCGCCAGTGCGCTCGAGGCCGCGCCGGCGACGGCCGCGTCCGGTCGCGCGAGCTGGCTGCACAGCAATGCCGTGTTCTGGGCCGCCCTCAGCCTCGTGGTCGTCGTCCTGCTGGTCGTGGTGGCAAAACTGCTGCCCAAGCCGCCGGCGGCGTGATTGCAGTTTCTTGCCGGTGTCGGGGTCTTTCTACGGGAGCGGGGTTATCCCGCGATGTCCACGCTGATCGCGGCGTAAAGCCGCTCCTACACGAATGCCGAAGCCGTCGGCGGCGTCGCCAAGAGCCGACGATTGTAGGGCGGGGTCTCCGAACCCCGCCTTCGACGATGGCGACAAAAAAGGCGGGGTCCGGGGACCCCGCCCTGCAATTCTCAATGGCGCCGCTTACCAGATCTTCGCGCGCTTTTCCGGCGCGACCCACATCGGGTCGCCTTCCTTGATGCCGAAGGCGTCGTAGAACGGCTGGAAGTTCACGAGCGCGCCGATGGCCCGGAACCGGCCGGGCGAGTGCGGATCGATCGTGACGAGCCGGCGCGCCTCGCTCTCGCGGATGTTCGTGCGCCAGACCTGCGCGAAGGAAATGAAGAACCGCTGCTCGGGAGTGAAGCCATCGATCAGCTTCCGTTCCTTGCCCTGGAGCGAGCGTTCCAACGCCTCGTAGGCGATGCTGACGCCGCCGAGGTCGGCGATGTTCTCGCCGAGGGTGAGCTCTCCGTTCACATGGAGGCCGGGCAGCACCTCGTAGCCGTTGAACTGGTCGACCACCTTCTGCGCGCGGGCCTTGAACTCGGCCTCGTCCTGCGGCGTCCACCAGTCGACGAGATTGCCGTCGCCGTCGGAATGCCGGCCCTGGTCGTCGAAGCCGTGCGTGATCTCGTGGCCGATGACCACGCCGATGGCGCCGTAGTTGACCGCGTCGTCGAGCGTGAAGTCGAAGAAGGGCGGCTGCAGGATGCCGGCGGGGAAGTTGATGTTGTTCTCCGTCGGCATGAAGTAGGCGTTCACGGTCGGCGGCGTCATCTGCCACTCGGTCTTGTCGACCGGCTGCCCAAGCTTGGCCAGGTTGCGCTTGACCTCGAACTCGTCCGCCGCCGCCACGTTGGCGTAGTAGCCGTCGCGCTTCACGGCGACGGTCGAGTAGTCGCGCCACTTGTCGGGATGGCCGATCTTGGCGTAGAACCGGTCGAACTTCGCCAGCGCCTTCTGGCGCGTCGCGGGCGTCATCCAATCGATCTTCTGCAGGCGGTCGTGCATGACCGCGACGATGTTCCTCACCATGGTATCCATCCGGGCCTTGGCCTCGGGCGGGTAATATTGCGCGACGTAAAGCTGGCCGAGCGCCTCGCCGATCTCGCCATCGACCACACGGGCGGCGCGCTGCCAGCGCGGCTCCATGGCCGGCGTGCCCCGCAGCACCGTGCTGTAGAAATGGAAGAACTCGTCCTCGAACGGCGTCGCCAGGTAGGCGCCGGCGTGGCGCAGCACCTTGTAGCGCAGGTAGGTTTTCCAGTCATCGATCGGCCGGCCGGCGAATTGCGCCTGCAGGCCCTCGAAGAACTTCGGCTGGCCGACGATGACCTCGGCCGCGGCGGGTCCGGCGATGCCGCGCTCCTCGAGATAGGTCGCCAGCGGAAAGGCCGGCACCTTGGCCGCGAGTTCGGCGGTCGGCATCTTGTTGTAGTTGGCGAGCCGGTCGCGCAGCTCGGTCGGCGACTTCGAAATCTCGGCCAGCGATTTCTCGAGCTCGAACACCGTCGTCGCCCCGGCGGCCGCGGCGTCGGGGGCGTCACCCGCCAGCGTGAACACCTTCGTGACGTGGGCGAGGAAGGCGGCGCGCTGCGGCGCAAACTGGTCGGCCAGGTAATAGTCGCGACTCGGCAGGCTGAGCCCGCCCTGGCGCGCGTAGAGGGCGTTGGTGTCGCTCTTCTTCTGGTCCGCGCTGACGAAAACGACGAAGGCGCCGCTGACGCCCTCGTTGTGCAGCGCCGCGAGCGCGTGCGCGAGGTCGGCGGTGGACTTGATCGCCGCGACCTGCTCGAGGTCGGTGGCGATGGGCTTCAAGCCCGCGGCCTCGATCGCCGCCGTGTCCATGGCGGAGGCGTAGAAGTCGCCGACCTTCTGCTCGACCGAGCCGGGCTCATGCGAGCGCGCGGCGGCCGCCTCGAGGATGCCCTTGAGTGCGTCCTGGTTGTACTGGTCGAGCTCGTTGAAGGAGCCCCAGCGCGACTTGTCGGCGGGCACGGGGTTCTCCTTCATCCAGGTGCCGGAGGCATAGCGGGCGAAGTCCGCCCCGGGCGACACGCTGGTGTCCATGTAGGCGGGGCTGAAGCGCGGGACGGCGGGCTTGGTGTCGTCCGCGGAAGCGAAGCAGGCCAGCGCCAGCCAAGCCGGCGCGAACAGGAGGGGATGTAATTTCATCGTTTGGGCTTAGCACGCTGAGCCAATCGGCCGTTGCCGCAAACCAAAAGGCCCGCGCGGGCAGCTGCGGTTCGTGACCGCCGGCGGCACCCGAAGGAGCGGGTTTATCCCGCGATCCTGGACGCTGATCGCGGCCTAAAGCCGCTCCTACAGGAAAACCAGGGCTGCGACGAATGGCCAAGTTGCCGCGATGAGTTTCACCGCGTCGCCGCCGCCCGCTCAAGCCGGCCGGCGTGGTCAGGCCACGCCCCTCCAGGCGCGGATGGCATCGAGCGCCGCAGGGTTGTCGATCGTCGAGAGATCGCCGGGCGGCTCGCCGAGCCAGGCCTTCCGGATCGCCCCGCGAACGACCTTGCCTGAGCGGGTCTTCGGCAACGCCGCGACCTGGACCACGGCTTTCGGCGCGAGCGGCTTGCCCATCTGCGCGGCGACATGCGCGATGAGTTCCTTTTCGAGGTGGCGCGCGGCCGCCTCGCCGGGCGCGGGCGCGTCCGGAGGTCGCGCCCCGCCTTTCAACACCACGAAGCACACCAGCGCTTGGCCCTTGAGATCGTCGGGCACGCCAATCGTCGCGGCCTCGCTCACGGCCGGATGCGAGGTCAACACGCCCTCGACCTCGGCCGGGCCGACGCGCTTGCCGGCGACCTTGATGGTGTCGTCGCTCCGACCAAACAGAAACCATTGGCCGTCGGCGTCCTGCATCGCCCAGTCGCCGTGATACCACACGCCGGGAAACCGGCGGAAGTAAGTCTCGAGGTAGCGGGCGTCGTCGCCGAGAAAGCTGCGCGTCATCGACGGCGCCGGCTGTTTGCAGACGAGATGGCCGACCGTGCCACGCGGCGCGGGGCGGCCGTGCTCGTCGAAGACGTCGACATCCATCCCGAGTCCGGCGGCGCCGAGGGAGATGGGCTTCAACGGCGTCAAAGGCGTGGGCGACAGATGGCAGCCGACAATCTCGGTACCGCCGGAGATGTTCATGACCGGACACCGCCGCCGGCCGACGTGGTCGAAAAACCAGGCGTAGCTGGTCTCGTCCCACGGCTCGCCGGTCGAGCCGAGGATCCGCAGCCGCGACAGGTCGAAGGCGCCCGGACCCCTGGTGCCCGTCAGACGCATCAGCAGCCGCACGGCGGTCGGCGACACGGCAAAGGTCACCACGCCCAGCCGGGCGACGATTTCCCAGAGCCGGTCGCCGTCGGGGTGGTCCGGCGCGCCGTCGAGCATCACGACCGGCGTGCGGTAGAGCAGGCAGCCGATCAATTCCCAGGGCCCCATCATCCAGCCGATGTCGGTGACCCAGAAGAACGGCTCGCCGGGTCGGACGTCGAAGGCGTAGCGCAGTTCCTTCCCCATCTGGGCGAGGCAACCTCCCTGCGTGTGCACGGTGCCTTTCGGTTTCCCGGTCGTCCCGCTCGTGTAGATGATGAGGCAGGGCTCCTCGGCGGACGTGCGGGCGCATTGAATTGTAGGAGGGGCTTTATGCCCCGATCCATCCGATCGCGGCGCAAAGCCGCTCCTACAGAATTCCCCCCACCCCGCCGTGTCGAAAAACACCGTCCGCGCGATCGACGGCACGCGCCGGGCGGCGGCGAGCGCGGTGGCACCGACCGGCACGGCCTTCCCGCGCCGGTGCAAGTGCTCGAGCGCGAAGAGGACTTTCGCCCCGCAGGATTCGAGGCGATCGACGACGGCCTGCTCGCCGAACCCGCAGAAGATCGGCACGAACCGCGCGCCGATTTTGAACGTCGCAAACATCACCACGACCGTCTCGGGCCGCATCGGCGCATAGAGCCCGACGCTGTCGCCCGCCCCGATGCCGATGGTCCGCAGCGCGGCAGCGCAGCGGTCGACCTGCGCCTTCAATTCCGCGAAGGTCATGGTCCGCCGGTCTTCCGCCCGGCCGGAGTCGGGCTCGTAGAAGAGCGCGGTCTCGGCGCCGTGGCCGTCGCGCACGTGGCGATCGACGCAGTTGTGGGTGATGTTCACTTCGCCGCCGAGGAACCATTTCGTCCAAGGGAACCCGCGCGAATCGTCGCGCACCTGCGTGTAGGGCTTGAACCATTCCACGCCCATGTCGCGCATCGCGGCATCCCAGAACCAGGCGGTGTCCCGCACCGAGGCGGCGTGCAGTTCCGCGAATGTCTTGAAGCCGTGCTGCGCCATGAACCGCGCGACGTGCGAGTCGCGCGTCCAGGGATGGTCCTCAGGCCGCCAGATGAAATCGGTCATGGGGTGGGTAGCAGAAATATTATTTGACCACGGATTTCACCGATGGAACTGACCGATCTCTGTTTTTGGTGTCTGTAGGGCGGGGTCTCCGAACCCCGCCACGGACCCGAAAGCGACTCGTAGAATGGCGGGGTTCGGAGACCCCGCCCAACAGCATCAGCCCTCCCATAGCCCGTGCCCATCCGTGTCATCCGTGGTCAAAAATGCGTCCGCCCCTCACACCAGCTCCACGCACGCGGCCAGGCCTTCGCCGCCGCCGATGCAGATCGCCGCGACGCCACGCTTGAGCCCGCGCTCGCGCAGGGCGGCCAGCAGCGTCACGAGGATCCGCGCGCCGGAGCAGCCGATCGGATGGCCGAGCGAGATGGCGCCGCCGCGGACATTCATCTTCTCATGCGGCACGCCGAGTTCCTGCATGAAGGCCAGCGGGACAACGGCAAAGGCCTCGTTGACCTCCCACAGGTCGACGTCTTTCACCGCCCAGCCCGCCGCCTTGATCGCCTGCTGCGCGGCCGCGACCGGCGCGGTCGTGAACCACACCGGGTCCTGCGCGTGCGCGCCAAAACCGGCAAGCCGCGCGATCGGCTTGAAGCCGCGCGCCTGTGCGGTCGGACCCGGCGCGAGCACCAGCGCGGCGGCGCCGTCGTTGAGCGAAGAGGCGTTGGCCGGCGTGATTGTGCCGTCCTTCTGGAACGAGGGCTTCAGCGTCGGGATCTTGTCGTACTTCACCTTGGCCGGGCCCTCGTCGCGCTCGACCTTTGTGACGTTGCCCTTGGCGTCCGTGATCTCGACCGGCGTTATTTCCGCCGCGAACCGGCCGTCCGCCTGCGCGGCGTTGGCGCGGCGGAAGGATTCGGCCGCGTAGGCGTCCTGCTGCTCGCGGGTGAATTTGTATTTGGCCGCGCACTGCTCGGCGCAGTTGCCCATGTGGACGTTGTTGTAGGGATCCCAGAGGCCGTCGGAGATCATCGAGTCGATCACCTGCTGGTGGCCCAGCCGGTAGCCTTCGCGCGCCCGCGGGAGCAGGTAGGGCGCGAGCGACATGTTCTCCATGCCGCCGGCGACGGCGAGGCCCGCCATGCCGCCCGAAAGAAAATGCGCGGCGCCGATGACCGTCTGCATCCCCGAGCCGCAGACCTTGTGCACCGTGATGCAGCGCACCGACGATGGCAGGCCGGCGTACAACGCGGCCTGGCGCGCCGGCGCCTGGCCCTGGCCGGCCTGCAGCACGTTGCCCATCAGGCAGTCGGTGATGTCGACCGGCGCGAGTCCGGCCTGGGCGACCGCGCCGCGGATGGCCGCGGCGCCGAGCCGCGGCGCGGGCACGGCGGCGAGCGCGCCCTGAAAGGCGCCGAGGGGGGTGCGGGTGGCGGAGAGGATGACAATTTCAGTCATGGGAAAAATCTCAAAGGTCCAAAACGCCAACGGCCAAACAATCGCCACTGCCCAATTGGAATTTCAGAAGGGTTGTTTGGCGTTTGGAGTTCTGGCATTTGTGATTTGGCCGGTCAGCCGGGTCGCTTGATCGTGAAAAGATCCGTGGCCGAGCGGGTGTAGTAATCGCCGCCCATGCGACCGATTGTGTCGAGTTTCCGCGGGTCGATCGCCCCGCCGGTGATCACGGCGTCGCTGACGTGCGCCAGCAGGATCGTGCCAAACACCACGTTGCCCGCGAGCGGTCCCTCGCCCAGCCGGACGATGCGGTCGAGCTTGCACTCGAAGGCCACGGGGGCGTCGGCGACGCGCGGCGGCTTGACGAGCGACGAGGCCGCCGCCGCGATGCCAAACTTCTCGAACTCGCTTTCGCCGTGCGGCAGCGAGGCCGAGGTCTGGTTCATCACCTCGCGCAGGGCGAAGGGCACGATGTTGACGACGAACTCCGGCACCTGTTCGACGTTGAGCACGGTGTCCTTCTTCCGGCCGGTGCGGTCGTTGGCGCCGGTGAAAAGGAGCGTCGGCGGGCTGGCGCACACGCCTTGGAAGAAGGAGAACGGCGCGAGGTTCGTGCGGCCGTCGGCCGAGATGGTCGAGACCCACGCGATGGGCCGCGGGTTGATCGCGTTGATCAGCCACGGGTACGACTCGCGCGGGGAGAGTTTCTGGAAATCAACGATCATGATTGGGACAGGATTAGCCAAATTGGGCCAGCAGCCGGGGTTTCGCCCTTAACTCTGCCCATTCCGTGAATTCTGTCTAACAAATCATCCCAGCCACGAGGTCGGGTAGTTCGGGTCGTCGAGCGCCAGCGCCTGCGCGGTCAACTCGAGCGGGAACTGCGTGTCGAACATCACCGCCAGTTCCTCCGTCCGCGTGGCGTTCATGCTGGCGAGCGTCGTGCCCGGGTGCGGCCCGTGCGGGATGCCCTGCGGGTGCAGCGTGAACGAGCCGGGCTCGATGCCCTTGCGCGAGCCGAAATTGCCGCGGACGTAGAACAGCACCTCGTCGGCCTCGGTGTTGTCGTGCGCCCACGGCACCTTGACGGCCTCGGGATGATGGTCGAGCCAGCGGGGCGCGAACGTGCAGATGACAAAGCCGTTGATCTCGAAGGTCTGGTGGATCGGCGGCGGCAGGTGCACCGTGCCGGTGATGGGCTCGAAATCATTCGCGTTGAAGGTGAAGGGGTACAGGTAACCGTCCCAGCCCACGACATCGTGCGGGTGCCCGGCGAGAATGTTGCGCGTGTAGCGATGGCGGTCCTTGGTCAGCACCGCAAAGTCGCCCTCCTCGTCGCGCGTGAGGATCTCGGTCGGACCGTGAAAGTCGCGCTCACTGTACGGCGCGCCCATCCGGATCTGCCCCTCGGGGTGCAGGTAGCGCGCCGGAATGCGCACCGGGTGCGCCGACTCGAGGATGAGATAGTCCTCCTCGCCGATGTCGTCCGGCACGAGCCGGTAGATCGTGCCGCGGGGGATGACCAGGTAATCGTCCTGCCGGTAGCGCAGCCGGCCGTACTGCGACTCGAGCCAGCCGCCGCCCTGCCAGACGAAAATCACGTCGTCGCTCCGGCCGTTGCGGTAGAAGTCGTAGTCCTTCGCCATCGCCGTGGCGGGCCGGCAGCGGTAGCAGCCGATGTCGGCGTTGAACATTAGCGGCACGCGCCCGGTGTAGGGGTCGCCCGAGCGGGCCATCCCCGCGGAGCGCAGGTGGTGGTGGCGCAGCGGCGTGTTCCCCGCCGGCTGGAGCGCGAACTCGCGGAACAGCTCGACGCTCTTCACCCGCGTCGGCGGCTTCAGGTGATAAACGATGGAGTAGGCGCGGTCAAAGCCCTCGGTCGTGAACACGTGTTCATAGTGCAGGCCCTCGCCGCGGTAACTGGCGGCCGCGTCGCGCGGGAAACGCACGTGGTGTTTGCGGGGCAGCTGCCCGAGTCGGTGATAATGCGGCATGAGGTGAAAGAAGTACCAAGTATCAAGGGGCCAGTATCAGGACGGCCAGGCGGCAAAAAGGAAGCTGTCGGCGACTGGTCACTTGTTACCTGGGTCTTGAAACTTGCGCGCCGCCCCTCAGAGCGTGCCGCGGCGGGCCTGCTCGCGCTCGATCGCCTCGAAGAGCGCGCGGAAGTTGCCCTCGCCGAAGCCGCGGGCGCGACCGCGCCGCTGGATGACCTCGAAGAACAGCGTCGGCCGGGTGAACACGCACTTGGTGAAGAGCTGCAGCAGGTAGCCGTCGTCGCCCGCGTCGCGATCGGCGAGGATGCGAAGCGACTTGAGCACCTCCTTGTCCTCGGTGATGGCGCCGACGCGCGCGTCGAACGCGGCGTCGTAGTAGGTCTCGGGCACCTCGAGGAACTCCTGGCCCATGCGGCGCATCTCGCCGACGGTGGCGACGATGTCGGGCGTGAGCAGGGCAATGTGCTGGACGCCGGGCCCGCGGTACTGGTCGAGGAATTCCTGGATCTGCGAGTTGGCCGACGAGGGCTCGTTGATCGGCATCTTGACCCAGCCGTCGGTCGAGCTGACGACCTTCGACATCAGCGCGGAGCGGCCGGTGTTGATGTCGAAGTGCATGAACAGGTCGAAGCCGAAGACCTCCTGGTAATACTTCACCCACGGCTCCATGTGCTCCACGTTGGCGACCACGTGGTCGATCATCGCGAAGTTGATGTCGCGGTCCTCGATGCCGCCGGGCTGGTTGACGTAGCCCGGCGCGAACTCGCCACTCTTCCGCCGTTCGACGAAGCTGTGGATGGTGTCGCCGTAGGCCGCGATGGCCCCGTGGGCGATGTCGGCGTTCTCGAACAGGTTTCGCACCGGCTCGGCGCCGCGCCGCACGGCCTCGGCGACCGCGTGCTTGGCGTCGCGGACCTTGAAGGCCACGTCGCGCACGCCGCAGCCGTGGCGGTCGAGGTGCCCGCGCATGAAGTCCGCCTCCGCGCCGCGGCCCGCGGGTTCGGCCACGAGGAAGTTGACCCGGCCCTGGCCGACGACGAAGGCCCGCCGGCCCGGCAGGCCCGTGGCGGGGTCGCCGTAGGCCCGCACCGTCATGCCGTATTTCTGCACGAAGAAGTCGCGCCACTCGTCGGCGGAATCGACGATGAACTCGATGTGGTCGACGCCCTTGACGCCGAGGGGATTGGCGGCGGTCTTCTTGTCCGCGGCCGTTTCGAAATAGGTCGTGCTCATGCGTGGAGGGGGTTCGCAGCACTGTACCGGCCGCCCCCGGACGGGTCCATAGGCCAAAGGGAGTAATCGCCGCTTGAGCCCGGCCCGGCGCCGGTCCATCGTGTCGCCATGCCCCCGCCCGATCGCGCCGCTCTGCTGGTCCACTACGCCGCCATGATGGAGGAGGTGCCCGTCGGCCTGCTCCTGCTCGACTGGGATCTGCAGCCGGTGTGGTTCAACGCCGAGGCCGCGCGCGCCTGCGCCGTGTGGAACCACGGCGAGCGCCGCGCGGCCGCGTTGCGCGCCCGCAGCGCCTTCAAGTTGCCCGGGCCGCTGGCGGACGCCTGCCAGGCCGTGCGCGCCCGCTGGCCGGTCGGCGACCACGCCGCGCACCCGCAGGTGGTGAGCGACCACTCCCGCGGCCTGCACGCGCGCATCAAGCTCCACGTGCCGGCCGGGGGCCAGGTGCCGGCCTTCCACCTCCAGCTCGATTACCGCCGGCCGCGCGGCGATCGCGAGCGCCCGCTCTCGCCGGGCGCCGTCGCGCTCCTGGCCCGGCTCACCGAACGCGAACGCGAGGTCGCCATGCGCGTCCGCGAGGGCCTGCGCACGGCCGAGATCGCCGCGGAGCTGCGCCGCAGCCCCCTCACGATCAAGACTCAGCTCGCCGCCGTCTTCGCCAAGCTCGGGATCCACGGCCGCACGCGCGTGGCGGCGCTGCTGAATCGCTGAGCGGCTGGCCGCGAAAGATCCCCGCTCGAAACGATGCGTGGAGTGAGGCGGGGTGCCCGCGCCCAGCGGGACCGATTTCGACGGCCCTGCCTCGCGGGGTGAGGTCACCCCGCCTCCCGGGAATGTTTCCGGCCCGGAGGCGCCGACCCTGCGTCAGGCGTGACAAGCGGCCCCGCGCCTGTTTGGCTCCCTCCGATGGCCTCGCTGAGATCCACCGGCATTTCCGAAGAAAAGTTCAAGCCGTGGCTGAAACGCGAGCTGGGACGCGCTGTCCGGCGCGGCGCCATCCTGCTCGCCGCCGGCGCCCTGCTCGTCTGGGGCCTCACCGCGGCCGCGCCGCGGTTCACCGAGGGCTGGACCAATTTCAACTACCAGCTTTCCGCCGTCGCGCTTGACCAGCACCCGCTGGCCCTGGCGCGGATCTTCGGCGCCCGGCTGCGCGACAGCGAATATGGCTGGACGCCGCTCAGCGTCACCGCGCCCTTCAACGTCAGCGCGGCGCGCGCCGCCCTCCGGCACGACTACCCCGAGGTCTCGGCCGTGGTCGGCGGCGTGCCGCAGGTGCCGCGGGCCGCGGCGCTCAAGCGCGCCAATCCCGCCCGCTACACCCAGCGCCTCGCCGATTACCAGCAGCGTTACGAGGCCATCGAGTCGGGCCGCTTCAAGGCCCTCTACGACCGCGACGACATGTTCACGCCGCCCAATGCCAACGTGAAGCTCGGCCTCTTTGTGACCAAGATCTTCGGTCTCCCCGATGCCCTCTTCCACACCTTCGGCACCATCATCGACGGCGGTACCGCGGGCATCGTGCTGTTCGGCGCCGTGCTGGCCCTCACCGCCCTCCCGCTCTGGCGCTCGCGCCGGCCCGCCCGCATGTGGCTCAAGGTCCTCGCCTGGCCGACGCTGGCCAGCACGCTCATCTGGGCGGCCATCCTCCTGATGGCGGTTTCGTCCGCCCTTTTCGGCGGCATGACCGCCAACACTTCCGCACTCACGCTCCTCGCCGGCCTCCCCCTGCTCTACGTCCTGGCCCAGCTCCCGTTGCACTTCGCCGAGACCCTCGTCAAGCAGGCGCCGCCGCCCGGGAAATGGGACGGCATCGAGCGCCGGAAAAACCGCGGCCCGGCGCCGAAACCCGGCGAGACGATCCCGCCGATCGGCGGCGCGTAATCCCTTCGGCGTAATTTGACCCGTTCGGGTTTCCTTCGCGGCCGGTTTCAGGCAGATTGCCGGCATGCAGAACCACCACGCTCCGACTGCAACCCCGACCGGCGCCGACGATCCCCGCTGCGTGCCGCACAAGCTCACCGCGCCCCTGCCGGTCGGCGACGAGTGCCCCTATCCCGCCTACACCGCCGACGACCATGACGTCTGGCGCACGCTCTACGACCGCATGGAGTCGCTCCTGCCCGCGCGTGCCGCCGACGAGTTTCTCACCGGACTGCTCGCGCTCGACCTGGGCAAGGACCGCATTCCCGCGCTCGCGGAGGTGTCCCGCAAACTCGCGCGGGCGACGAACTGGCGGGTGGCGCGCACGCCCGGCCTGCTCGACGCGCACGATTTTTTCTCCTACCTCGCGCGCCGGATCTTTCCCTGCACCGATTACATCCGGGCCCGGAGCGAGCTCGATTACACGCCCGCGCCGGATTGTTTCCACGACATCTTCGGCCACACGCCGATGATCATGCACCCCCGCTTCGCCAACTTCTACCAGAAGATCGGCCAGGCCGCGCTGGCGTGCCAGGACCCCGCCGTCGAGGAAGGCCTGACGCGCATCTACTGGTTCACGGTCGAGTTCGGCCTGATCAAAAGCGTCGAGGGCCCGCGCATCTTCGGCAACGGCATCATCTCCTCCTCGGGCGAGACGCTGCACAGCCTCACCGACGCCGTGAAGAAGATTCCCTATCGCCCGGAGACGCTCGCCGCGCAGCCCTACGATATCTGGCACTTCCAGGACACGCTGTTCGTCATCGAATCCTTCGACCAGCTCGAGGCGGAATTCAGCCGCTGGGCTCGCGACCGCCATCTGCTCTGAACTACGCGCCGTCGGGGCGCTGATGTCACACACACCAACGGAGAGAGGCCGCCGGATTCGGCGGCCTTTCTTTTTTGGCGTGGCACGACGTTGCGGGTGTGAAACCCTGCCGACGGCACCGCGTCTCCCGCCCTCGATGAAACTACCCCCGCTGCTCATGTGCCTGCTGCCGCTCCTGCCCGCCGGCGGACAGGCGGCGGCGCCCCTCCTGGCGGATCCCGCCGCCGTCCTGGGATCCGCCCCCGCGCAGAAGATCCGCGCGGCGCTCGCGGCGCCGATCGTGGACATTACCCGCAAGGCCCGGCCCTCGCCCACCGGCGACCCCCACGATTACATCAGCTACGGCCGGTACTGGTGGCCGGATCCGACGAAGCCGGACGGATTCCCTTATATCCAGAAGGACGGCCATCCGAACCAGGCCCAGATCGCCCTGGGCGACGAGCGCCTGCTCGGCGGCATGCTGAATAACACCGCCATCCTGGCCGCCGGCTGGGCCGTGGACCAACGCGAGGACTGCGCGCGTCGCGCGGCGGAGTGGCTGCGGGCCTGGTTTGAGACGCCGGCCACGCGGCTCACGCCATCTTTTGCCTACGCGCAGATCCGTCTCGGCCGGGACCACAACCGCGGCAGCGCGAGCGGCCTCATCGACACCCGCGGCTTCGCGGGGCTGGTCGATACCCTGCGCCTGTTGGAGGGCGCGCCGGGGATGGACGCCGCCCTTGCCGCCTCCGTGCGGGACTGGGTGGCCGCCTACCTCGATTGGCTGACCACCAGCCCGAATGGCCGCAAGGAACATGAGGCCCGCAACAACCACGGCTCGTGGTATCTCGTGCAGGCTGTCGCGCTCGCGCGTTACCTCGGTCGCGACGAGCAGGCCCGGGCGCTGGCCCGCGAGGACTTCGCGCGCATCGACTGGCAGATCGAGCCGGACGGGCGCCAGCCGTTGGAGATCACCCGCACCGACGGCCTGGACTACAGCCGCTTCAACCTCGAGGCGCACCTCAAGCTGGCGCGTCTCGCCGCCCCGCTCGGCATCGACCTGTGGCATTACGCGGCTCCGCACGGCGGCGGCCTGCGCCGAGCCCTCGAATATTTGGCGCCTTTCAATTCCGCGCCCGGAACCTGGCCGCACCGGCAGCTCGCCGTCATCAAGCCCGGTTTCCTGCAGCCGTTGCTTGACGAGTCCGCGCGGTTGGACGACTCGGCTGCCGCGGGCCGGCCGGCCGGCCCTTGACCCAAATCAAGGCGCCCGGCGCGCGCCGGGACTATAATGCCAGCATGCTCATCGTCGAACCGTCACCCGCCGCACGCGCGATCCCCATGCCGGGTCCGTCCCTGGGCGTCGGCTTCCTGCCGAAGGAACACGGCTCGTGGTCGCTGGCGCTGGAACCGATCGCGCTCGGCCTGCTCGCCGCGCCGTCGCGCGCCGGCGGGGCCCTGGCGCTGGCCGCGGTTGCCGGTTTCTTCGCGCGTCGGCCGCTGAAACTCGCGCTGGCCGCCGCGCCTTCGGCCCGTCGCGGCGCCGCCCGCGAGCTGGTGGTGCTCTTTTCCGCGCTGTCGGCCGCGGGGCTGTTCGAGGCGATCGTGTTGGGCGGCCTCGCCCCGCTTTGGCCGCTGCTGCTCGTGGCGCCCGGGGCTGCGCTTTTCGTATACTTCGACGCCCAGAACGACTCGCGCGCCGCCGCCGCCGAGATGGCCGGCACCACCGCTTTCGCGCTCCTGCCGGCTGCGTTTGCGTCGCTCGCGGGCTGGCGCCCGGCGGTCGCGCTGGCGCTGGCCGCCGCCATGGGCGCCCGCAGCCTGCCGACTGTGCTTACCGTCCGGCATTATCTTCGCCACGCCAAGGGCGAGCCGGTGCAGCCGCTGCTTCCGGCCGCCGCCGGCCTGGTCGCCGTCGCCGGCACGGGCTGGCTCGCCGGCCGCGGCCTCTTGCCTGGCATTGTTGTGCTCCTTGCGACGGGGCTGCTTCTGCGTAGCCTGGTGTTCCTGGCGCCATTCGCCCCGCGCTGGCCGGCCCGTCGCATCGGCATCATCGAAGCTGCGGTCGGCCTGGCCTACGTCGTCGCGGTGGGCGCCGCCTGCCACGCAGGCTGATTTCTCGCCGGTCCTTGACGCGGATCAAGGCCGCCGCCCGCACCCCGTGCTAGCGTGGGCCCCCGCAATACCCAGCAAATGCGCAATCCCTGCCAAGAACTGCATCGAATCCCCCCGACTCCCTTTGGTATCATGAACCCGTCAGCCATGAACAATCCACGCATCCTCACCGCCTTGGCGGTGGCCGCTTCCGCTTTGGCCGCCGCTTTTCTCACTGTCAGCGTCGCCGACGCCGACGAGGGCAAGTCCGACGCCCAGGGGCCCGTCGTCATGACCCCCGAACTTGCCGCCCTGCCCGTCGAGCAGGCCATCCTGACGGCCCCGCCGCACCTGCCGCCGCCGATCAAGCGCAAGTTCTCCGCGCGCGTCGTTGTCAACTTGGAGGTCCGCGAACTCATCGGCCGGCTGGCCGATGGCGTCGAATATACCTTCTGGACCTTCGGCGGCACGGTGCCCGGCTCGTTCATCCGCATCCGCGAGGGCGACGAGGTCGAGTTCCACCTCAACAACCATCCCTCGTCGAAGCTGCCGCACAACATCGACCTCCATGCCGTCACCGGCCCCGGCGGCGGCGCCGCGTCCGCGTTCACCGCGCCGGGTCACAGCTCGCAGTTCACCTTCAAGGCGCTCAATCCCGGCCTTTTCGTCTACCATTGCGCCACCGCGCCCGTGCCCATGCACATCGGCAACGGCATGTACGGCCTGATCCTCGTCGAGCCCAAGGACGGCCTGCCGCCCGTCGACAAGGAATACTACGTGATGCAGGGCGAGTTCTACACCACCGGCCGCTACGCCGAGGAAGGCCTGCAGTCCTTCGACATGGCCAAGGCGATCGACGAACGCCCGCCGTACGTCGTGTTCAACGGCTCCGTCGGCTCGCTCGTCGGCGACAAGGCCATGACCGCCAATGTGGGCGAGCACGTGCGCATCTATTTCGGCGTGGGCGGCCCCAATCTCACCTCGTCCTTCCACGTCATCGGCGAGATCTTCGACAAGGTCTATCCCGAGGCCGGGCTCAGCCTCGCCAACCACAATGTGCAGACGACGCTCGTCCCCTCCGGCGGCGCCGCCGTCGTCGAGTTCCAGGTGAACGTCCCGGGCACTTTCATCCTGGTCGACCACTCGCTCACGCGGGCGTTCAACAAGGGCGCCCTCGGCATGCTCAAGGTTTCCGGTCCCCAGGACCGCACCATCTATTCGGGCAAGGAGATCGACGCCGTGTACCTTGGCGCGCAGGCCGAGGCCGGCTCCGATGCCGCGAAGCGCGAAGCCGAACTGAAGGCGAGGATCGCCGCCGAGATCAAGTCCAACCCGGCCATCGCCGGCCTCACGAAGGAAATGCAGGTCGAGAAGGGCAAGCAGGTCTACATGGGCCTTTGCTTCGCTTGCCACCAGCCCGACGGCAAGGGCCTGCCGGGCGCCTTCCCGCCGCTGGCCGGCTCCGACTTTCTCAAGGCCGACCGCGAACGCGCCGTTCGCATCGTGCTGAAGGGACTTTCGGGCCCGGTCACGGTCAACGGCACCACCATCAACAGCGCCATGCCGCCGCAGGAAGCGGTCCTCACCGACCAGCAGATCGCCGATGTGCTGACCTACGTCACCAACTCCTGGGGCAACACCGGCGACGCCTTCAGCGCCGACAAGGTCAAAGCCATCCGCAACGAAATCCACTGATGCCCGCCGTAGGGCTGCCGCTTGCCGGCAGGCCGGGCTCCCCTCGGCCCGGCGACCAGCGCCGGCCCTGCCGCCAGTCAAAATGAAGCTCCCCGTCCTTCCCCGCTCCGCCCTCGGCCTCCTGGCCGCGGGCCTGCTCGCCGGCGCCGTGCTTCCGGCTCAAGGCTCACAGCTTCGTTCTCCCGGATCCGAAGTCCCCGCTCCCGGCTCGCAGATGATCCTGATCCCGGCGGGCGTCTACGTGCCCTTCGCCAAGGGACCGACCGATGCCGCCACGGTGCGCGTGCCGGCCTTCCAGCTCGACCGCGACGCCGTCACCAATGCGGAGTTCCTTGCGTTTGTACGCGCGAATCCCAAATGGCGCCGCTCGCAAGTCAGCCCGCTCTTCGCGGACAAATCCTATCTCGGCAACTGGGCCGGCGACCTCGAGCCCGGTCCGACGGCCCCGGCCGACTCGCCCGTGGTGAACGTCTCGTGGTTTGCCGCCCGCGCCTACGCGCGCTGGGCCGGCAAGCGGCTGCCGACCACGACCGAGTGGGAATACGCCGCCGCCGCGGGCTACGCCGGGCCCGACGGCCGGCACGACGAAAAGTTGAACCGCGACATCTATGCCTGGCTCGCCCGGCCCACGCCCGCCGTGCTGCCTTCCGTGGCGAGCGGCAAAGCCAATCTGTACGGCCCTCGCGGATTGTTCGGCCTCGTCTGGGAGTGGGTCGAGGATTTCAACACCGCCATGGTCACCGGCGAGTCGCGCGCCGACTCCGGGCTCGACCGCAATCTCTTCTGCGGCGCGGCCGCCGCCAACGTGAAGGACACGAGCGACTACGCCGCCTTCATGCGCCAGGCGCTGCGCTCGTCCCTCCGCGCCAACAACACCACCGGGTCGCTCGGCTTTCGCTGCGCGCGCGACCTGCCGGCATCACTCGCCGCCAATCCATGAAGATCGTAACGACCACCATTTGTTTCCTCGCCCTGAATACCGGTTGCCTCTGCCACGCGTACGCCGATGTAGGGGCGTCGCTTGACGACGCCCGCGGGCGCCGTCAAGCGGCGCCCCTACAGGGCGATTCCGCCAAACCCGAGCCGCACGCCTGCTGCGTCCCGAAGGCGGCCGCCAAACCCGACGCCTGCTGCGCCGCGCCGCCCGCGGGCGCGTCCGCCGCGACCTTCAGCAAGGAATCGATCTACCAGCTCGACGGCGGTTTCACCGATGACCAAGGCCGGCCGTTCACCCTCGGCCAGCTGCGCGGCCGGCCGGTCGTGCTGGACCTGTTCTTCGCCTCGTGCGGCTACGCCTGCCCGCTGACCGTCACCGACATGCTGGCGATCCAGGGGCGGCTGCCCGCCGCCTTGCGCGGCCAGGCCACGTTCGTGCTCGTCTCCTTCGACCCCGAACGCGATACGCCCGCCGCCCTGGCGAAATACCGCGAGCAGCGCGGCCTCGACGGCCAGTGGGTCCTGCTGCATGGCGACGACGAATCCGTCCGCGAGCTCGCCGCGCTCGTGGGCGTCAAATACCGGAAGGAAGCCGACGGCTCGTTCTCGCATTCCAACCTGCTCACCATCCTCAATGCCGCGGGCGAGATCGTCCACCAGCGAGTCGGCCTCCAGGGCGGACTCGACGAAGCCGCCGCGGCGTTGGCGCAGGTCACGTCCCCCGCCCCGTGAGCGCGCCGCGTTTCAAGACCTTCGACGTCCGGCCGCACCTCGCGCGCAACGAGGAGCCGTTCCCGCTGATCCGCGCGCGCGTCGACACGCTCAAGGCCGGCGAGGGCGTCACCATTGTCGCGCCGTTCATGCCCGCCCCGCTGATCGAGCTGCTCAAGAGCGAGGGCTTCCAGTCCAGCATCGAACGCCGCCACGACGGCGCCTGGGCGGTGAATTTCTGGCGGGAGGCGGCCCCGTGAGCGCGCTGCTGCCGCCCACCACCGCCGGCGTGTGCCCGCTGCTGGCCCCGACGCAGGAGATCGCGCACGGGATTGTCAGCCAGGCGGTGCTGGCGGCGCCGGGCCTGCGGGTGACGCTGATGCGTTTTGCCGCCGGGCAGGAATTGTCGGAACACACGAGCACGGCGCGGGCCCTCGTCCAGGTGCTCGCCGGTCGGGGTGACTTCACCTTTCACGGCCGCACGCACCAGCTCAAGGCCGGCGACTTGCTCCATCTGCCCCCGCGGCTGCCGCACGCGGTGCGCGCCGTCGAAGACCTGACGATGCTGTTGACGCAGGCTCCGGCACCGGACTGAAGGCCGGCCACGCGACCGGCCCTCCACCCGGGGGCTCCGCCCCACTTGGGCGCGCCGCCGCCTCAGATGTTGTCGCCGTTGGTCCCGGCGTGGCGGCGCGAACGGAACACGCCCTCGAGCGAACCGATGTCACGCCGGGCGATCTTGTGCATGATATGCCGGAGCTGCGCGACCTCGGCATCGCGTTCCTTGGGGTCGAGTTCCCGCTGGCTGGCCTGGGCGAGGATCAGCGCCTCGAGCAGCGCCTGCTCGCCGGCGATGAAATATGCGCACAGCGGGTTGTCCTGCCCGGCCTGGGCCGCCGGCGCGGGGTGCTTGGGCGGAACCGGTTCCTGCAGGGAATGGAAAACCTCGTCCAGCGTCTGGTCGAACAGGTAGACCAGCGTATCCGGGTTGGCCAAAGGCGAATTGACCTTCTCGATGCGCAGAAAGGTCTCCCAACGCGCACGGATCTGGGACCGGCGCTCCTGGAGCGTCTCGACGATGGCCTGTTGCATCACCCCCTAGTATGGCCCGCCGCCGGCCGGACCGCTGCGCATAACTTGGAGAAGCTTGGGCGTATTTTGCGTGGTTCCCGGCCGGGCACCGGCCGGCCAAACCGCCGCGTCGAGCGGCTGGCGGCCGCCCGACCCGGGAACCAACCTCCGCTTACGCGAGCTCGCAGGCGCCGCCGGCGCAGGCCACGACGTCCTTGAGCGCGGTCTCGTCGGATTTCTCGATGAGGGTCGTGTAGTCCACCGGCTGGTACAGCAGGCGGTTCCAGCGCGCGGCATCATCGGCGTTCGTCACGGCCTCGCGCGGCGCCTGGGCGTAGCGCTTGTCGCCGTCGTGCGCCAGCAGCGACACGCCGGTGAAGTGCTCGCGGTGGCGCCAGATGAAATCCGCGACCCCGTCCCACTCGCCGGCCTTGACGGTGCAGGTGTTGGAAACGTTGTGGTGCAGGCCGGGCGAACGCGTCGACTCGGCCTCGCCGTTGAGCACCCAGTGCTGCTGCGCCAGCTGCACGAAGTGGAGGAAGTCGACGGCGTTGATGTCGTCGCGCAGGATGGCATGGGCCGGCGCCTCGACGGCAAACGTGATGACGTCGTCGGTGTTGGGCCGGTAGATCGACGCCTCGGTCATGTGCGGATTCACCGAGTGGAAGTGGCGGTAGACGGCGTCCCGGCGGTTGGCCTGCACGCGGCGGAAGTAGTGGCGCGCGTGGTGGGGATGGATCCCCGAGGCCGCGCCGAGGAGCAGCGAGGCCGTGCCCTCGGGCTTGACGCACGTGACGCGCGCGGCCGGCCGGATGCCGAGCACGCCGGCCACGATGCGGTTGGCCGCGCGGCAGAGGCGCGCGCCGCGCTCGAGCACGGACGGGTTGAAGAGGATTTCCGGGTTGTCCATGAACCCGCAGATCGAGACGCCGAGGAGGGCGTCGCGCTCGTTCAGGTAACGCGTCACCGGGCCCAGGTAGGCGATCTCGGTGTAGGCCGCCTGCAGCGTGCCGATGACCGCCGCATGGACGCAGGCCACCAGGAAGTCGTCGACGGTCTGGATGATCGCGCCGTTGATCGTGCTGAGGTTGCACATCTGCCAGCCGCTGAGCCGCGTGCCGGGCTCGACCGGGCCGGTGTACCCGGCGGCGCGCAGCCGCGCCACCTCGACTTCGTCGTCGAGTTCGCCCCCGACGACCGGGTGCAGGCCGATCTCGCAGCAGGGGTTGCAGCCATAGTCGGGATGGTCGGCGAAATAGAAGCCCGGTTCGCCGAATTCCTTTTGCGCGGCGAAGAGCCGCCGGAACAGCGTGTCGTCGCTCTCGCCGCGCGGGACGACGGCCGAGTTGTTCGAGGCCGAGCGCTGCGGGTGTTTCTCGAACCAGTTGCCCGTCTTGGCCGCCATCATCTCCTGGTCGTCGGGCGAGAACAGGCAGATCGTCGCGGAGCGGCGGATCCCGCCGGCGAGCACCGAGCGCGCCGTGAACATGCAGATGTCGTAGACCTCGATCGGGCGCAGCTTCCGCCCGGCGGCGTGTCCCAAAATGGCGTCGACGTCGAGCAGGGCCTGCTTGAGCGGCAGGTGGCCGGGAGCCTTGCCGCCGGAGGTGCGCAGCGCGCTGCCGCGCGGCCGCACCTGCGAGAAATTGAACTCGGCCTTGAACCCCTCGTAGTGGCTGCGCACGAGCATGTGCAGCGCGTCGGCCCAGCCCTCGATCGTGTCCTCGACGGCGTGGTGGCGCACCGTGAGCTCCATCTCGTCCGGCCGCACCGGCAGCGCCGGGAGCCGGTCGACGTGATGGCGCTGCACCGAGAAGCCGCAGCCGGTGCCGGCGAGGAGCAGGAAGAGGTATTCGCGGAAGAACTCGACGCGGTCGACCGGGCTGAACGAGCAATTAAAGAGCCGCGCGTGGTTCTTGAGGATCGCCTCGCCGCCAAACTGCAGCGAGCGCATCGAGGGCAGCACGCGCTTCTGGCCGACGGCGGCGAAGGCGCGGTGCATCGCGTCCGACAGCGTGCCGCCCGACAGCCATTCGGCGAGGAACCGGCGGTCGCCCGGCAGGGCCGGCGAATCATGGTCCGGCGCGGGCATTCGCAGCGTGAGCTTGTCCGCAAAATGATGCAGGTGCATGGCCAGCACGCGGCGGGCGGCCTCGGTGAAAGTCTCGCGCCGCCCGAGGTCGGGCCGGTAGCGGGCGTACTTGGCGCAGGCGATGTAGTCGCCGAGGCCGTTTTCCGGGTAATGGTTGAGCCGGTGCGCGGCCTTGTGCTCGCGGAAGATGATGAAGGCGCGCGCCACCTCCCATTCGCCCTCGGCGGCGATGGCCTTCTCGACGTTGTCCTGCACCTGCTCGATCGTCGGGTGCCGGCCCGTGCGGTAGAAGAGCTCGAGCATGAGCGCCACGCGCGCGGCGATGCGCTGCACCTTCGCGAAGGTCTCCGCGTCGAGGCCGTAGCGGGCGAGCGGGTCATCGCGGTGCGGATTCTCGGTCGTGCCGTGCCGCACCTCGAAGAAGGCCAGCGCAACGGCGCGGGCGACCTTGGCGGCGTCCCAGGCGACGGTCGTGCCGTCGCGCTTGCGGACGCACCGGTCGGCGGCGGCGATGGCGGCGAAGGAATTCGGGCGGGGGTGAACCTTGGCGAGGATGGAAGCAGCGGCGTGGGTCATGTGAACGGGAAACTTCCATCATACCGGAGTTGCGGACGCGGCGCTAATCATCCGTTGCGAAATGTGTTTAATTTTTTGCCAAAACTAATGCTGCCGGGCCCGCGGGCCGTTTTGCGGCGCGCTAATGCTGCGCGGTCCCGCGGGCGGCGCTTGCCGGACCTAATGCTGCGCTCGCGGAAGAGGATTTTTTTGGCGACAGCTGCCGTCGTCGCAGCTTCACTGGCCCGCCGATGCCGACGACTCCACGTTCCGCCGCCCTCCGTCTCACCGGGCTGACCGGGACGCTGCGGTGCTGCCAGCTGTTCACCGGGCTATCCGCCGAGGATCTCGAGGTCATCGCCGGCTTCGTCCAGCCCCTGAACCTGGCCAAGGGCGACTACCTGTTTCATGAAGGGGAGCCCGCCCGGGGGTTTTACCTGGTGCAGTCTGGGGCCATCAACGTCCATCGGGTCAGCGCCGCCGGCAAGGAGCAGGTCATTCACGTTTTTCGCGCCGGCGAGTCCTTTGCCGAGGCCGCCCTCGCTTCGCCCACCGGTTACCCGGCGGATGCGCGGGCGGTCGAGGCCAGCACCGTGCTGCTCCTGCCCAAGGCGCCAGTCCTCGAGCTGCTTGGGCGCCGGCCGGACCTGGCTGTCCGCATGCTCGGCTCGATGAGCGCCCACCTGCGGGTGCTCGTCGGCATGCTGGATGACCTGACCCTCAAGGACGTCGAAACCCGCCTCCTCAACTGGCTGGTCAAACACGGGCGGGACGGGTCCGTCATCCAGCTGCCCGGCACCAAGCGGGTGCTGGCCGCTGAGCTCGGCACCAGCAGCGAGACGCTTTCGCGCACGCTCGCCCGGCTCCGTGACCACCGCCTCATCAGCGTCGCCGCCCGCAGCATCACGGTGCACGACCCCGCCGCCCTCGCCGCCCTGCTCCGCCGGAACCTCGGGGAGGGATGAGGCCGGGGGCCGTAGGCCCACCGCTCGCTGCCGCAGTCGGCCAGGAGGCCGACCCTCCACCGCGTGTCGTGTCCGTTCGGCGGGGTGGCCCCCGGCTGTGTCATCCTGCCGGACCTTGACCTGCGTCAAGGCGCACCGGTCAGGGTGGTGAGATACTGGGGCATGACCCAGTCCACCCAGTCCCAGCCTGAAATCACCATCACGCCCGAAGCCACGGTCGGTTCGCTCGTCGCCGCCCAGCCCGCCCTCGCCCGTCTCTTCGAGCGACTCGGCATCGACTACTGCTGCGGCGGCAAGCAGACGCTCGCCGCCGCCTGCACCCGGCTCAAACTCGATATCCCGACAACCGTCGCGCTGCTCGCATCGGCCGGCACGGCCCTGGGTGCCGGAAATCAGGAGGTGGATGCCAGCGCCATGAAACTAAGCCAGCTGGCCGACCATATCGTGGCCACGCATCATGCCTGGTTGAAGGCGGAGCTTCCGCGCCTCGTCGAAATGTCCCACCGCGTGGCCACCAAGCACGCGTGGCGCGACGCGCGGCTGCCTGAGGTGGCCGCCGCCGTCAGCGACCTGGCCAGCGAGATGATCGTCCACATGCAGAAGGAGGAGCTGGTGTTGTTTCCCTTGGTCCGCCGGATCGAGGCCGGCGCCCGCGGCGATATCACCGCCCCGGTCGCCCAAATGGAATCCGAGCACGAGTCCGCCGGCCGGCTGACCGCGCGGCTCCGCCTGCTCACCGACGGCTTCACGCCCAATGCCGAAGCCTGCAACACGCACCGGGCCCTGCTCGCCGGCCTCGCGGATTTCGAGGCCGACCTGCACCAGCACGTCCACAAGGAGAACAACATCCTCTTCCCGCGCGCCCTGGCCCTGGCCCGCGCCGGGTAAGGTCAATGGCCGGGCGGCGACTCCGCTCGCCGCCGCGGCGCGCAAGGGACTGCGCGCCCTGCCGGGTTCTCGGCCGAACGGGAAAATTCCGACCCGCCTCACCCTTCGGGCATCGAGGCCAACAGCCGGCGCAATTCCGGTCGCAGCTGCTGCAGCTCCCGCAGGTGCGCGGCCGACAGCCGCCGGATCAATCTTTCGCCCTGCGCCGTGAGCCGGATCTCCTGCCGGCGCCGGTCGGCCGCCGACAGCTCGCGCCGGACGAGCTGCCGCCGCGCCAGGCGGTCGATCAGCCCCACCGCGCTGTGATGCCGCAGCTGCAGCCGGTCGGCGAGTTCGCCCACGGACACGAAATCGCGCCCGGGAAAGCCCTTGATGGCGAGCAGCGCCTGGTGCTGCTGCGGAGTCAGGCCCGCCGCGCTCGCCTCCTCGCGGCTGAACCGGTGAAAGCGCCGCAGGGCGTGCCGCCAGGCCGCAAGCAGCTCGTAATGCGGCTTCTGCAGATGGGAAAGGCGGGCGGACGGGCGCGGCATCCGTCCAGTCAGGGCCCGCCGGGCGGTGGATACAATCCTATTGCTTTATATCGCAGTACGATATTCTTGGTCCTTTGCTCATGTCTGTCCACGTGCCTCCCGCCCTGCCCTCCGCCACCATCCAGGAACATGACCGCCTGGCCGACTTCACGACCGATCGGCGCGTCCTGCTCCTCTGCGCGCTGGCCGTGCCCATCGGGGCCATCGGCGCGGTCGTGGCCAAGGCGTTGCTGTGGCTGATCGCCGTCATCACCAATGCCGCGTTCTTCCTGCGCTGGTCGGCGGCGCCGGTCACGCCCGAAACGAACCATCTGGGCTGGTGGGTCGTGCTGGTCCCGGTCGTGGGTTCCGTCGTCATCGGGCTGATGGCCCGCTACGGCTCGGAGAAGATCCGCGGCCATGGCATCCCGGAGGCGCTCGAGGCCATCCTGCTCGGCCGCAGCCTCATCGACCCGAAGGTCGCGGTGTTGAAGCCGGTTTCGTCGGCCATCTCCATCGGCACCGGCGGGCCGTTCGGCGCCGAGGGCCCGATCATCATGACGGGCGGCGCGTTCGGCTCGCTCTTCGCCCAGTTCTTCCATCTCTCGGCCGCCGAGCGCAAGACGCTGCTCGTGGCCGGCGCCGCCGCCGGCATGGCCGCGGTCTTCGCCACGCCGGTGGCTGCCGTGCTGCTGGCGGTCGAGTTGCTCCTGTTCGAGTGGAAGCCGCGCAGCTTCATTCCCGTCGCGGTGGCCTCGCTTGTCGCCGCGGTGCTGCGCGAGCCGCTGCTCGGTTCCGGACCAATCTTTCCGGTGCTGGCCCATGCCGCGCCCACGCCCGCGCTGCTGGGCTTCGCCGTGCTCGTCGGGCTCGCCGTCGGCGTGGGCTCGGGCCTGCTGACGACGCTGGTCTACTTCTGCGAGGACCTGTTCGCCAAACTGCCCGTGCACTGGATGTGGTGGCCGGCGATCGGCGGCCTCGTGGTCGGCGTCATCGGCAAGATCGACCCGCGCGTGCTCGGCGTGGGCTATGATACGATCCACCAGCTGATGCGGGGCGACCTGTTGGGCTACACCGTGCTGACGCTGCTGCTGGGCAAGGCGGTCGTCTGGTCCTTTTCGCTCGGTTCGGGCACCTCCGGCGGCGTGCTGGCGCCGTTGTTGATGATCGGCGGGGCCCTCGGCGCCCTGTGCGGCGCCGCCGTCGGCATCGGCGACCCGGGCCTGTGGGCGATGGTCGGCATGGCCGGCATGATGGGCGGCACGATGCGCTCGCCGCTCACCGGCATGGTGTTCGTCCTGGAACTCACCCACGACCTCAACGCGCTGCCCGTCCTGATGATCGGCAGCGTCACGGCGCTGTGTGTCACGGTGCTCTGGCTGCGCCGTTCCATCCTCACGGAAAAACTCGCGCGTCGCGGCCAGCACATCGCGCGGGAATACAGCGTCGATGTCTTCGAGCTGGCCCGCGTCGGCGAGGTCATGGACCAGCAGCCGCCGCTGGCCCCGGCGAGCCTGACCGTCTCCGACCTGGCCGAGCGCATCGCGCGAAACGATCCCGCGGTTGCGCGGCGCCAGGCCACGATTGTCACGGACGAATCCGGCCGGCTGGCCGGGCTCGTCACGCGCGGCGACCTGATGCGCTCGTTGCAGGCCGGGACCGGCGCGACCACCACGCTGGCGGAAATCGCCACCCGTGACGTGGCGGTCGCCCACCCGGACGAAACCTTGCGCGACGCCATCGCCAAGATGCTGCGGCGCAATGTCGGCCGGCTGCCCGTGGTGACGCGCGAAGACCCGCGGCGGGTCATCGGCTATCTCGGCCGGGCGGACATCCTCGCCGCGCGCGAACGTCTCCGGCACGAGGAGGAACTCCGCGAAACCGGGCCGGTGCGCGGCGGGGTGCGGCGGGCGGCGGGATGAAGCCGCCGCCCCCATCGCCCCTTGAATTCGCCCAGGTTGTAGGGCGGGGTCTCCGAACCCCGCCTGCCGCCGGCCATCGGGGCTCGGGCAAAGGCGGGGTTCGGAGACCCCGCCCTACAGTCCGAGCACCGGCCAGGCGCTTGCGGGCCAGCGCCCCTACCCGGCAAAAGAAGGATCGAGCCCGAGGCGGAAGAAGGCGCGGGCGTTGGCGAAGCAGATGTTCGCCACCATGCCGCCGACGAGGTCGCGGTCGGGGGGCAGTTCGCCCTGCTCCATGCGCTGGCCGAGCAGGTTGCAGAGCACGCGCCGGAAGTACTCGTGCCGCGTGTAGCTGAGGAAGCTGCGCGAGTCGGTGAGCATGCCGACAAAGCGGCTGAGCAGCCCGTTGTTGGCCAGGGCGTTCATCTGCCACTCCATCGCCTCCTTCTGGTCGAGGAACCACCAGCCGGAGCCAAACTGCATCTTTCCGGCGACCGAGCCGTCCTGGTAGTTGCCGGCCATGGTTGCGAAGACGTAGTTGTCGGCCGGGTTGAGGTTGTAGAGGACGGTGCGCGGCAGCTCGCCGGTGGAGTCGAGCGCATTGAGATAGGCCGAGAGCGAGCGGGCCTGGTTGAAATCGCCGATGCTGTCGAAGCCGGTGTCGGGCCCGAGCGCCGAGAGCAGGCGGGTGTTGTTGTTGCGCAGCGCGCCGAGGTGCAGCTGCTTGGTCCAGCCCTTCTTCGCGTCCCAGCGGCCGAACTCGAGCATGAGGTACGAGCCGTATTTGGCCCACTGCGCCGGCGAGGCGGCGCGCCCGGCACGGGCGGCCTTGAAGATGGCCGCGGCCGCGGCCTTGGTGCACGGCTCGGCCAGGGCGGTCTCCATGCCGTGGTCGGAGAGGCGGCTGCCAGCCGCATGGAAATCGTCGTGGCGCCGCTGCAGCGCGCCAAGCAGGTCGTCGAAGGTCTTGATCTTCGTCCGGGCGGTGCCCGCGAGTTTTTCGAGCCAGGCGTTGAAAGCCGCGGGCGTGTTCACCCCGAGCGCCTTGTCGGGGCGGAAGGTCGGGTAGACGCGCGTCTTGATCCCGAGCTTGGCGATGCGCTGGTGATCGGACAGCGGGTCGGCGGGGTCGTCGGTGGTGCAGATCACCGCGACCTTGTTGGCCGCGAGAATGTCGTGCACGCGCAGGTGCGCCAGTTTTTCGTTCGCCTGGTGCCAGATCCGGTCGGCCGACTGCGGGTTGATGATCTCGTCGATGCCAAAGTAGCGCTTCAACTCCAGGTGCGACCAATGGTAGAGCGGGTTGCCGAGGGTGTGCGGGACCGTCGCGCACCAGGCGTCGAACTTCTCGCGCGGCGACGCGGCGCCGGTGCAGGCGCGCTCGGGGACGCCGTTGGCCCGCATCGCCCGCCACTTGTAGTGGTCGCCGCCGAGCCAGATCTCGGCCAGGTCGGCGAAGCGATGGTTCTCCGCGATCAGCGCCGGCGGGAGGTGGCAGTGGTAATCGAAGATCGGCTCGCCCTTGGCGAAATGATGGTAGAGATCGCGCGCCGCGTCGGTGTGCAGCAGGAAGTCTTCGTGAATGAAGGGTTTCATGTTTTCAGAAACTGTAGGGCGGGGTCTCCGAACCCCGCCGCGCGAGCCGAGGTTTGATCGATCGGCGGGGTTCGGAGACCCCGCCCTACATTAGTTAGCGGGAGATATCGTTGAGCATCGCGTCGAGCGACTGGTAGCCCGCGAGGAGCTTGCGCGTGGCGGCGCAGCGCTCGCGGGACGCCAGGCCGGTGTTTTCGGCGAGGAAGATGAGGTAACTCGCGATTCCCTTGGCGAAGTTGAGCCGCGCCTCGGGACTGATGGCATAGAAGCGCGCGCGCTGCGCGTAACCGGCCGGCGAGTGGTCGCCGAGGGCGGCCTTCTCCGGCTTCCCGCCGGCCGCCAGCACGTAGAGGAAGTTGTATTCGAAGAAGAACATGTGGTCGGGCGACGGCGGGAGCGCCTCGAGCGCGGCGCGGCAGGCGGCGGGCGAGGCGAAGATATCTGGAGGCGGGGTGCTCCCACCCCGCTTGTTCTCGCGGGACGAGGGCGTCCCGCCTCCACCCGATGCGAGCGAGGTCGTCACGAAGACGCGGGCCATTTTCTGTTCGGTGGGATCGGCGCTGAAGGCGCCGGCCACGGCCATGTCGAGCGTGAACCGGTACCAGTCGCGCCAGAGGGCGGCGTCGGTGGCGTTCTTCGCGGCCGCGAGGGCCACGCCCATCTCGTAGGTGTAGCGGCCGCTGGTCTTGATCTCGAGCCGGCTGCCGGTGACCTGGCCCATCACCTGGTAATTCTCCGCCGACTTGCCCGAGCCGGAGTGGAAGCCGATGCTGACGCCGAATTTCGCGCCCACGTCCCATTGCTTCTGGATCAGGGCGCGGAGCGCGGCGTTGTCGGGATACGGCATGTTCTTCTGGAACCCGAAGGCCGGGGCGATGAAGTTGACCGGCATGCCGAGCACCTCGCAGAGCGCGAGCATGACGGCGGTCGTCTCGGGCGTCGTGAGCCCGGGCAGTTCGTCGATCGACAGCTCCCGCAGGTAGGCGCGGCCGGCCGGCGTCGTGAACGCGGCGGCGCGCGCGGCGGCGTATTTGTCGTCCCGCCGCTTCATTTTCTGCATCGGCGTCCACACCGTGGCGAGCAGCTGGTTCAACGCCGCGTCATCCAGTTTGAGTCCCGCGGCGGCCACCCGAGCCCGGGTCTTCGCGACGACGTCCGCCGGAATGTCCGCCACCTTCGCCGGCTGGTTGAGCGCCAGCTCGGGCGACAGGTCGAAGGTGATGTAGCTCGCCAGCAGGCAGCCGCGCACGAGCGCGTCCTCGCGGGCGTCGAACTTGCCGCCGATCGGCTGGTGGTCGGCGTTGAAGCTCCACGCGATGCGGCGGTGATGGAAGCCGGTCTTCAGCTTTGAGAGCACACAGCCGTGACTCATGCCCTCGACGCTCTGGCCCTGGTGGCCTTCGGGGACATTGGTGCCGATGAAGGGGAAAGGCACTGTGTCGAGCCGCCCCGAGAGCATCGCGTCAACGTCGTAAACGAGCTCGCGCGGGATGCTGTTCTGGTTCGCCGTGACCCCGAGCTCGAGCGCGCTCATGGCCCATTCGACGGCCGGCCAGTGCAGCGTCGTGAAACGCGCGCCGACCCCGAGCGTGCTTTGGCCGAGGCGCCCGCCGGTGCCGGGGAAGATCGTCGAGCCGGCGTCGTGCTCCTGGACGAGGTTCTTCAGCTTGAGCAGGTTCGCCCAGGTCGCGGGAAAATAAGTCGCGCCGGCATGGGCGAAACCGTCGGCCAGCGGCGAGGCCGGGGCGGGCAGTTTCCAGGCGCAGTCGCCGGCGGCGTTTTCGCACAGGGTGAATTCACCGGCCTTCGTCGCGAACCGACTCTTGGGATATTCGCAGGCTTTGCCGGCCTTGAGGTCCGCCTGCAGCGCGGGCCAGTCGAGGCAGAAGTCGGGCGAGACGCACGGATTCTGCGCAATGCGCAGGTTGTGTTTCAGGAGGAATTGGTTGATGGCGGACATGGGGAATGGGCGGAGGGTCGGTCTCCTGACCGACCGCGGTCGGCCGGGAGGCCGACCCTCCGGATTTGGTGCCTCAGATTGTCATCGCGTGATAACCGCCGTCGACGATGAGTTCCTCGCCGGTGATGAACGACCCGGCGGCATCCGAGGCCAGCAGCAGCGTGGCGCCGATCAGCTCGCGCGCCTCGCCGAAGCGCTTCATCGGCGTGTGGCCCATGATGGCGGTCACGCGGTCGGGGGTGAGGACCTTGCGGTTCTGCTCGGCCGGGAAGAAGCCGGGCACGAGGACGTTCACGCGGACTTTCGCCGTTGCCCACTCGCGCGCGAGATTGAGCGAAAGGTTGTGCACGGCGCCCTTGGACGCCGAATAGGTGATGACGCGCGACAGCGGCACGATGCCGGACATCGAGCCGAGATTGATGATCGAGCCGCCCTGCCCGCGCTCGACGAGGTATTGGCCAAATACCTGGCAGCCGAGGAACACGCCCTTGACGTTGACGCGCAGGATGCGGTCGAACTCCTCCTCGGTGATGTCGAAGAACGGAGTCGCCGAATTGATGCCCGCGCCGTTGACGACGACGTCGATGCGCCCGCTGCGCTTGAGCACGGCGTCGCGCAGGCCCTCGACTTCCGCCTTGCTCGTGGCCTCGGCGGAATGGAACCACGCCTTGCCGCCCGCGGCCGCGATCTTCTCGAGCCGGGCCTTGGCCTTGTCGGCGTTGCGGCCGACCAGCACGACCTCGGCGCCGGCCGCGGCGAGGCCCTCGGCCATCGCGCCGCACAGCTCGCCGGTGCCACCGATGACGACGGCAACCTTGCCGGTGAGACCAAACATCTGGTTGAGGTAGTCGGAAGGTTTCATGCGAGGAAGGCGGCGGTGATGATGCAGTGAAAAGTTGGCGGCCGGCGCGCGGTTTTCACCGGTGAACAGCCAGTCCGCGAGTGAACCCGGAACGCCGCGCCCGGGCAAGACCGGAGCCGGCCGATGACACTGCTAATCGGGCGCCATTTGCGACCAGCGTGTCGTGCTTATGGCTCCCGTGGCACGGGACCGACACGGAACCAGGCGAAATCCGCCTTGGCCCCAGCCGAACCGGCGGCAAACACGCCGACCTTGGCGCCGACCCAGCGACCGACCGTGGCGGTGAAGTCACCCGCAGATCTGAGCGGAATTGTCACTTCGCCGTCGGCACTGATGAATTCAAATCGGCATTTCGCGCCCGCCCGCACCGTCACGCGAAGGTCCCCCGCCGCCGCGGGTACCGCGGTCAACACCTGCACATCCTCCGGCGCGCCCTGGACCGCATTGTGCCGCGTCGCAAACACCAGGTGCACACCGTCGGCCGCGCGTTTGAGCCCGATCCACGCATAGTCGTAGCCAAAAACGATCAGGCCCGCGCAATCGCCTTCCGCCTTGGCGTCGAGCGCGAGTTTCGTCGTTACCGTGAATTCCTCCGCCGGGAATTTCTGCAGCAACAGGAAAGGCGCGTCGTAGAGATTGCCCGGTTTCGGTTCCGGTTGCGCGTATAGCCGCAACCGGCCCGGCGCCGCCGCGAGCGAGTACCAGGCTTCGTCCGGGTTGGCCTGCCATTGCCATTGGACGCCGAGCGCCGGCGCCGCGAACTCGTCGCTCGTGGCCGGCACGGCCAGTGGCCCGGCGGCCAGCGCCGGCCCTACCTCGGGCTTTGGATGGATCAGCACGGGCTGCCCGCGCCCATCGCCATCCGGATCCTCGCCGATCACCGGCCAGTCGTCGTGCCACGACATCGGCTCCAGATGGACGACGCGCCCGTAGGCGCCCTGGTCCTGGAAATGCAGGAACCAGTCGACCCCCGCCGGCGTGTCGACCCACGCACCTTGGTGCGGGCCGTTGATGGACGTCTCCCCCTGGTCCATCACGATGCGATCCTCGTACGGGCCCTCGATTCGCCGGGAACGAAAAACCGATTGCCAACCCGCGGTGACGCCGCCGGCCGGCGCGAAGATGTAATACCAGCCATGGCGTTTGTAGTACTTTGGCCCCTCGAGTGTCGTATAGCCGGGAAGTTTGCCGCCATCGATGATGGTCTTCCCCTCGCCCATCGCACGCAGGCCGTCGGCGCTGAGCGCCTGGAGCGTAAGCAGGTTGTTGATGCCGGCGCGGCTCTTGGCCCAGGCGTGGACCAACCAAACGCGTCCGTCGTCGTCCCACAACGGGCATGGATCGATGAAGCCCTTGCCGGCCTTCACCAGCGCGGGCGCGCTCCACGGTCCGCGCGGGTCGCTCGCGGTGACGACATAAATGCCAAAATCCGGATCGGGATAATAGATCCAATATCTGCCGTCGTGGAACCGGATCGCCGGCGCCCAGACGCCCTTACCGTGTTGCGGGGTGCGGAATGCCTCCTCCGGCACGAGCCGGGGCAGCGCGTGCGTCACGAGCGTCCAGTTGACCAGGTCACACGAGTGCAGGATCGGCAGGCCGGGAACGTGGTTGAAGCTCGATGACGTCATCCAGTAGTCGTCGCCCACGCGCACGACGTCTGGATCGGAATAGTCGGCGTGCAGGATCGGATTGCGATAGGTGCCGTCGCCATTGTCCGGCGACCACGCCGGCACCGCGAGCGCCGCGGCCAGGGGCGGCGCAACCCGCGCCAGCTCTCGCGCCGCGAGCTCGGCCACCATCCGCGCTCCAAACGCCACATAGTGGGTGTTGTCGGTGTGCCCCGTGGGAAAGTGCGGATCCCCGCCGGGAGCAAAAATCATGTGCAGCTTCTTCGAGCCCTCGACGCCCAGCCCGGTCTCGAGCTTCCGCGTCAGCGCCTCCAGGTCCAGCAGCGGCACCTTTTCCGCGGTCGCGACTTCGCGCCCGGCCGCCAGGTAGGCGCCGTGGGTATCGCCGAGGCTCCCGTCGGGCTTCCAGTCGCGACGGACCACCGGGGTGGCGAGAATCGGGTGCGCGCCACGCGCCCGGACGTCGGCGATGAAATGTCGCAGGTTGGCGGGATAGTCCGAAGCCGGGTCGGCATAACGCGTCGGGTCCCCTTTCTTTTCGTCATTGTGTCCGAACTGGATGAGCACCCAGTCGTCGGCCTTGAGCTGCTGGAGGACGAGGTCCCAGCGGCCTTCGTCGCGAAATGATTTCGTGCTGCGGCCGTTTGCCGCGTAGTTCACGACGCGCCAAGGTGGACGGACAAGATCGCGGAACAACTGGCCCCAGCCCCGCTCCGGGTAATCGAGATCGGGCTTGTCGGCCATGGTTGAGTCGCCCACGAGATGAATCGTCGGCGCCGGCGCGGGATCCCAGCCATCGCTGCCGGCGAGCACCGCCTGCCGCGTGTACCGCGAGACTTCGCCCGTGGCGGCCTTCTTCGCCCAGGGCACGCGCTGCGCCGGCACCCAGCCCGGGCCCGAGCTCATGAACTCCTCATAGAACGTCGTCTTCTCCGCCTCGGGCTTTTTCCAGTTATGCCAGCCGGCGGGTTGTACGACGTCCGACATTTCCGTGCGCACGAAGACGGTCTGCGCGTAGTTGCGCCAGGGCCGGCCCAGGTAAGTGCGCACGCCTCGGGCGCCCGTAATCGAGCAGTCGGAAAACACCAGGCCGTAGGGCGCGCCCTCGGGGGTCGACGCCGCCGTGACGTAGCCGTCGCCGACGCAATGGATGTGGCAGCGGTCGAAATACGCCGTCGCGCCGCCGAAAATGAAATCGACGCTGCCCTCGATGTAACAGTCGGCAAAGTACTGCCGGCCGCGGTTGACGAGGATCGTGTCCTGCCAGCCGAGGAAGCGGCAGTGGCGGAACACGACGCGGTCGGCGTCGACCCGCAGCGCCACGGCCTGGGCCACGTCGGGTCCGCCGGCGCGCGGGCCGGGTTTCCCCGCGCCGTTGGCGATGGTCAGGTTTTCCCAGATCATGCCGTCGCCATCGACCTGCAGCGTCGGCGTGCGAAACGTGCCGATGCCCTGGCCGTCGGGTCCCGGCAGGTTGGCGTGCAGGTCGTACGTAATGATGGTCGTCGCCGCGTCCTCGCCCCGGACGAGCAGGTTGCCGCGCTCACGCTGGACGTAGATGCGCTCGTGATAGGTGCCGGGCTTGACGAGGATGACCCAGCGCGGGTCGTCCTTTCCGGTGCGCATGGGCGCCGCGCTGATCGCCTCCTGCACCGAACGGTACTGGCCGCTGCCGTCGGTGGCGACGATGGCGTCGGGCTGGGGCGCGGCGGCGGCGACGGCGATGTTTGCGGCCGTCAGCCCGAGGACAGCCCGGGCCACGCCACGGAAGATCGCAGACAAAACCACGCGGAGCGATCGGATGGAGGGCCGGTCTCCTGACCGGCCGGGTCGGAAGGATACGGTCGGCCGGGAGGCCGACCCTCCAACCATCACGCAAGGCGGGTTCCGCACGGCTGATCCGATCCGCCCGGCGGTATTCACCATCAACGGCATGACCCCCACCTCAGGCGCCGTTCAGCACGACCTGTTTGAAGCGCGGCACGAGCAGGTGCATGATGAACCAAGCCACCAAGTAGGCGGTGCCGCAGACGACGAACAGGATCCCGTAGCCGAGCTCGACGTTGCCGAGGGCGGTGAAATGTTGGAGGATCAACCCGGCCACCCGGGCGATGAGGATGCCGCCGATGGCCCCGGCCATGCCGCCGAGACCCGTGACCGAAGCGACCGCCTTCTTGGGGAACATGTCGGAGACGGTCGTGAAGATGTTGGCTGACCAGGCCTGGTGGGCGGCCGTGGCGATCGCGATGGTGGCGACGGCCAGCCACGTGTTGATCTGACCCAGGCGGGAGGCCAGCAGCACCGTGAGCGGCAAGAGCGCGAAGATGAACATCGCGAGCTTGCGGGCCTTGTTGGCATCCATGCCGCCATTGATGAATTTCTTCGGCAGCCAGCCGCCAAAAATGGAACCAACGGTCGACACCGTGTAGACCACGGCGACGGCGATCGGCCAGCTGATCACCCCGGGAATGTCCGCCTTGTCGCCCGCGTAATCCGGATGGGCCGCGAGATAGTCGGTGATCTTGCGGCTGTTTTCCCCACCGAGAAACGCCGGCAGCCAGAACAGGAAGAACCACCAGATCGGATCGGTGAGGAACTTGCCGATCACAAACGCCCAGGTCTGGCGGAAGGCCAGCAGCTTCACGCCCGAGACGCGCGCGCCCTTGGTGTCCGCCTTTTCCGCCGCCTGCTCATCCTGGTCGCTATGAATGTAGTCGTATTCGGCCGGCGAGAGCTGGCCGCTCTTCAGCTTGGCGGCGGGCGAGCCATACATCTTCACCCAAAAGGCGATCCAGATGAGGCCGATGGCCCCGGTCAGGACGAAGGCCCACTCCCAACCCCAGGCATCCGCGAGATAGGGCACGTAGAGCGGGGCGACGATCGAGCCGATGTTGGCCCCGGAATTGTAGAGGCCCGTCGCGTAGGCGCGTTCCTTCTTGGGAAACCACTCGGCCATCGTCTTGTTGGCCGCGGGAAAATTGCCCGCCTCGGTGAAACCGAGCGCCGCGCGCCAGAAGCCGAAGCTCCAGGTATGGTGGCCGAAGGCATGGCCGATCGCCGCGATGCTCCAGCCGATCAGCGACCAGGCGTATCCGGCCTTGGTGCCGATCCAGTCGATGAACCGCCCCGCCGCCAGCATGCCGACCGCATAGGCGATCTGAAAACACACCACCACGGTGGAGTAGTTCAGTTCCTGGCCCGCCTTGTCGGGACCAAACACGCCGTGGTCCGACAGCGTCTGCTTGAGCAGGCCGAGGACATTCCGGTCGAGGTAGTTGATGGTCGTCGCGGCGAAGACGAGGGCGCAAATCGTCCAGCGGTAGCGCCCGACTTGTTCGTTGAGCTTGTTGAACTCGTTCATCGGGGATGGGGTCGGGGTCAGTTGGCCGGCCGCGAGTTGAGGCTGCGGGCGACCTTGGCGGGGTTAACCGTGACGTTTCTGAAGGTGATGGTTCCGGCGTGCTGCACAACCTCCGTTTCGGTCACATTGTTGAAAGTCGAGTCGCTGATCCGGATGTTGTCGATCACGGCGCCGGCGAAGCCGCGGACATAGAGGATGCGCGGGCTGCCGGAACTCGTGACGCGATCGAGCTGGATGTTCCGCACGGTCGGCAGGAAGCCGCCCTGCGCGCCCTCCTCGTAGAGCAAGTCGACGGTCAGCACCGCCTCGCTGACATGGCCGATGGTGACGTCGCGCATGAAAATGTTTTCCAGCACGCCGCCGCGCACGGCGTTGTCCTTGAGCCGCAGCGCGCGGTCGAGGTTCTCGCTGTCCATGCGGCAATTCTCGACGAAGATGTTGCGGATGCCGCCGGTGCATTCGCTGCCGAGCACGACGCCGCCGTGGCCGTCCTGCATCGTGCAATTCCGGATGACGAAGTTCTCGCTCGGGACGTTCACGCGGCGGCCGTCGTTGTTGCGGCCGGACTTGATCGCGATGCAGTCGTCGCCGGTGTCGAACACACAATTCTCGATCAGCACGAAGCGCGTCGACTCGGGATCGCAGCCGTCGTTGTTCGGCCCGTGGGTGTGGATCTTCACGCCCCGCGCGGTGAAATTCTCCGACAGCACCGGGTGCAACTCCCACATCGGCGAGCGGACGATCGTCACGCCCTCGATCAGGATGTTCCGGCACCGGTAAGGCTGGATGAAGTTCGGGCGGAGATAACTCCCGGGTCCGAACACGCGCTGCTCGACCGGCACGCCCGCCTCGCCCATCCGGTTCAGCCGGTCGCGCGCAGGCTTCTGCCTCACCGTGCCCTGGCGCTTGTCACACCAGCTCCACCACGTGTCCCAGTCGGCGCCGCCGTCGAGCGTGCCCTCGCCCGTGACGGCGATGTTTTCCTGGCCGTAGGCGTAGATCAGCGCCGAAAAGCTCATGCACTCGACGCCCTCCCAGCGTGTGAAGACCACCGGATATTTCGACTCGTCGAAGAGGAAGTGCAGCGTGGCGTCCTTCGCGACGTGCAGGTTGACGTTGCTGAGCAGCGTGACGGCGCCGGTCAGCCACTCGCCGGGCGGCACGACGACGCGTCCGCCGCCGGCCTCGTGGCAGGACTTGATCGCCGCCGCGATGGCGGCGGTGCAGTCGCTGCCGGCTTTGGCGCCAAAATCCGTGATCGCAAAATCGCGCGCCGGAAACTGCGGATCCTTGATGTGCGCCAGGATCGCCGGCACCGAGTCCCAGCCGCGCACCACGAGCGGCGCGCTGGTCCGCGCGAGCATCTTCTCGACTTCCATGCCGGCCAGGATGAACGGACCGGTGCCCTTCGGGTCGTTGTCGACGACCGGTTCCGCCATGTAATAGTCGAACGAGCCGTCGCGCGGACGGCCGTTGTGCATGGTATAGCCGAGGCCCGCGCCCTGGCAGATCGAGGTCAGCCGGATCGTGCCGTCCGGGTTCCCGCGGACGAAGGTCTTGAGCAGGCCGGCGTAGCCCTTGAGGATCGCGGCCTCGTATTTCTCGCGCGGCAGGTAGCCGGCGTTGACGCCCTTCGCCAGCGCGTAGACGAACATGCTCGAGCCGGACGCCTCGAGGTAGTTGCCCTTCCGCGTGCCGAGGTTCGAGATCTGCCACCACACGCCGCTGGCCGGGTCCTGCCAGCGCACGACGCCGTCGGCGAGCCGTTGGAGGATGCCGACGATCTGGTCGATCTCCGGCTGGCTGACGGGCATGAAGTCGAGCACGTCGACGATGGCCATGCCGTACCAGCCGATGGCGCGGCTCCAGAAATTCGGCGAGAGCCCGGTCTTGGGATCCGCCCACGACTGGCTGTGCGATTCGTCCCATGCATGCCAGTAGAGCCCGGTGGCGGGATCGTAGGCGTGGCGATCCATGAGGATGATCTGCTTCGCCACATCGTCGAACAGCGCCGGCTCGTTGAACAACAGCGCGTATTGCGCGAGGAAGGGCGACGCCATGTAGAGGCCGTCGAGCCACATCTGGTGCGGGTAACGCTGCTTGTGCCAGAAGCCGCCCTCGCTGGTCCGCGGATGCGTCGCCATCTGCGCCCGCAGCGTCTGCACCGCCTTGGTCCACGCCTCGTTCTTCTCGCCGCGGGCCAGCGCCGCCAGCAGCACCTTGCCCGGGGGAATGTTGTCGACGCTGTAATCCGCGAGCTTGTAGCCGCGGATCGTGCCGTCGGCGTTGACGTGCGAGGCCACCGCGCGCGTCCCGAAGGCCACCTCCGCGTCGTTGTGCGTCGCTTCGCCGAGCCGAACGAGCGCGAGCGCGAGCACGCCGGGCGAATAATCCCAGCGCGCCTTCGGGTTGGAGCCGCCGGCTTCGAGCGAGTTGCCGAGGCGTTTCATTTCGGAGTCCGCCAGCCGCTGCGACCATTCGAGCGGCGAGGCGCCGTCGAATTTCCTGGCGGGCTCGGCCGCGCGCGCGACGTTTGCCACCAGCAGGCTGGCAGCGAACAAAAAAACGGCCGGGGCGGTGAAGCGGATGGAATAACGCATGGGAGGGAATGGCCGCGACCGGGCGGTCGCCGGATCAGGGCGTCAGGGTGACCTTGACCGGGTGCTGCAGGCGGAGCGCGAAGGCTGCGACGTAGTCGTCCCAGGCCTGGCGCGTGGTGAATTCGCCCGCCAGGGACCAGCCGGCGCCCACGTAGTAGCGCAGCGGCTTTCCCGATGCGGCGTGCGCGAGGACGAGCTGGTTGTGCTCGTCCTCCGCGAGATTCTCGAAGTTCTCCGGCACGACAATGGCCTCGCCGAGCGAGCCGTTCGTCTTCTGCACCTCCCATTGCGCCAGCCAGCCGGCGGCGGGCGTGCGCGTGACCTCAACCCTGGCCTCCTGGCCCTTGTCGCCGCTGTTCTTGTTGAGCCCGATCGCGGCGGTGAACGCTTTCGGGCCCGTCCAGGCCGTGAAGGTGCTGTCGATCCGGTCGAAGTTCGTGCCGGCGTCGACGGTGAAGCGCTTCACCTCGGAGACGATCCCGTGGCCGGTCGTCCACGTGTCGTAGGTGAGTTCGAAGATCGCCCGGATCGGGCCGTTCGCGATGACCTTCCAGTTGGCGTAGTTCCGGCCGACGTAAAGCTTGCCGTCGTCCCAGATGCCGGTGCCGCCGGCGCCGCGGGTCGTGCCGACGTTGTACATGTCCATGCCCTCGCCCTCGTCGTGGTGGTAGTGGTCGTGGCCCTTGTTGTACCAGCGGTCGACGACGAGGTAGTCGACCCGCTTGCACCAGATGTCGAGGCCGCTGGTGACGAGCACCTCCTTGCCGCGCTTCTCGGTGTCGGGTGCGGCCAGCACCGGCCCGTACGTGCGGTGGGCGAGCTTGTCGTTTTCCCAGGCGAAATCGTCGAGCCGCTCCGGCACGTAACGGGCAAAGACCTTCGCGGGGAACACGGGCGCGAGGGCGTCCGTCCGCTCGATCGTGAAGGTCGCGGACTTTTCCCCGGCGGCGAAGTCGTGCTGGAAGAGCAGCTCTCCGTAGGCGACGCCCAGGTTGTGCGGGTCCTTGGCCTCGGGCGCGATGTTGGTCACCTGGTAAGGCAGGCTGTGCCCGGCGGCGTCCTTCACCGCGAGGTGTTGCAGCAGGAGGCCCGGCAGGCGCGTCGCCAGGTCGGACCACGGCACGGCGATGGTTTCGGCCGGGCGCGGCGCGGCGAGGTCGTGGGTGACGGTGACGGTGACACGGTCGGCCGCGAGGGCGACGGACGCCGACGCGAGCAGCCCGAGGATGGCGGCACGGGGTAGGTTCATGGCGGAATTCTTCCAGCGTTCTACCGCGCGAGCCAGCCGCCATCGACGGCGACGGTGTAGCCGTTGATGTAATCGGAGGCCGCGGAGGCGAGGAAAACGACGGTGCCCTTCAAGTCGTCGGGCGTGCCCCACCGGCCGGCGGGAATGCGGTCGAGGATGGCTTGGGCGCGGTTGGCGTCGGCGCGCAGCGGCGCGGTGTTGTCGGTCGCCATGTAACCCGGCGCGATGGCGTTGCAGTTGACGCCCTTGCCGGCGAGCTCGTTGGCGATCAGGCGCGTGAGGCCCTGCACCGCGCTCTTCGACGCCGTGTAGGAGGGCACGCGGATGCCGCCCTGGAACGACAGCATCGAGGCGATGTTGATGATCTTCCCCTTGCCGCCGCGGGCCAGCACATCCTGGCAGAACGCCTGGCTGAGGAAGAAAACGGCGTCGATGTTGATGCCCATGACGTCGTCCCAGTCCTTCGCCGGGAACTTCACGAAGTCCTCGCGGCGGATGATGCCGGCGCAGTTCACGAGGATGTCGAGCGAGGCGAAGGTCTGCCGCGCGGTGGCAATGAGCGCCGGGATGGTCGCGCGGTCGCCGAGGTTGGCGGCGATCTTGATGCACTTGCGGCCGAGCGCGCCGACCTGGGCGGCGGTCTCGTCGGCCGGCAGGATGTCGACGGCCACGATGTCGGCGCCGGCTTCCGCCAGCGCCAGTGCCATGCCCTGCCCCAGGCCGCGCGCGGCGCCGGTGACGATGGCCGTCTTGCCGTTGAGTTTGAAGAGATCGAGGATCGTGCTCATGCGGAAGCGGCGGACGGGCGCGGACTCAGCGGAGCGCCTTGATCGGCGCGGCGTCCATGTCGGCGAACTCCTGGTTCTCGCCGCCCATGCCCCAGATGAAGGTGTAGTTGCCGGTGCCAACGCCGCAGTGGATGGACCAGGGCGGCGACAGCACGGCCTGGCGGTCGTGCAGCAGCAGGCTGCGCGTCTCGTCGGGCCGGCCGGCGAAGTGGAAGACCGCGGCGTCGGCCGGCAGGTCGAAATAAAGGTACACCTCCGTGCGGCGCAGGTGGGTGTGCGGCGGCATCGTGTTCCAGACGCTGCCGGGCTTCAGCACCGTCATGCCCATCACCAGCTGGCAGCTCTTGATGCCCTCGGTGTGGATGAACTTGTAGATGGTCCGCGCGTTGGCCGTGGCCGCCGCGCCGAGCTCGGCACCGGGCGTCGCCGCGAAGCTCGCCAGCGTCGTGGGGTGCGCGACATGCGCCGGGTAGCTGAGCAGGTAGAATTGCGCCGGCTGGGCCGGGTCGGCCGACGTGAAGCTGATCGCCTGGGCGCCCCGGCCGACGTAGAGGCAATCGTGCGTCTGGAGCGCGTAGGTCTTGCCGTCGACCTCGACCGCACCCCGCCCGCCGAGATTGATGACGCCGAGTTCGCGCCGCTCGTTGAAGAATTTCGCCGCCAGCTCGCGCGGGCAGCCCAGGGCCAGCTTGTCCTTGCCGGGCATCACGCCGCCGATGACGGTGCGGTCGGTCTCCCAGTATTTGAGGACGACGCCGCCGGGATGGAAAAGGCCCTCCACCAGGAAAGCCTGGCGAAGTTCGTTCGTCGACATGTGCGAATAGCCGCGCTGGTCTATGCTGGGTAGGATGTCCATGGAAACGTGACGCAGAAAGCTAGCTGCCGCTTCGGCTCATCTCCACCAATAGAATTCCTGTCCCGCACGCCTGGTACCGCGGGAGTCGCCAGATGGTGGGAGAGAATTCCATGGGGGTAAGCCGGTGAACGGATAGCTTCGGAAGCGAACATTCACTAATGAACATCGGTTCCACATATGAAATTTCACCGGGATTCTGGCAATAAAAATCCTGCCGCCGGGTCCCGCCGCGGCGCGACCCGGACCGGAGGCCCGGGCCGCGCGGCAGCTGACCGATCGGCGATGTACCCCGTCAGAACGTGCCCTTGATGCCAACGCTGCAGCTGACCCCGAATTCCTCCTGCCGGTAGTCGTGGGCGAAGTAGGCGGAGTCGTCGCTGTAGCGCTGCAGCACCTGGGGCTTGTTGAACATGTTCCGGACGCCGGCGAAAATGCTCAGGTTCTTCGTGAGCGCGTACTCGCCGCTGAAGTCGACGAAGGTGCGCGGGGCGTAGTATTCGAGGAAGCCGGCCGTCGAACCGTATTGCGAGCCGGTCTGCGGGGCGTTCCGCTGGCGGCCGCGGTAGTTGAACGTCAGGTTGAACGAGACCGGCTTCTTGTTGAACGCGATGTTGAAGTTGCCCGTCTTCTCGATGAAGCCGCGGAAATCGGGCGAGTTCGCTCCCGACAGGTTCAGCGCCGTGCCATTGAGCTTGATCGTGAAGTAGTGGCCCCAGCCGGGCAGGAAGGTCAGCGGCTGCACGAGGTTGATCTCGGTGCCCTTGATCTTGGCATCGCCGCTGTTGACCGTCGTGCTCACGCCCCAGCCGACATAGCGGTTGTCGAGCCCGAGCTCGGCGGCCAGGTCCGGGGTCAGGGCGCCGCCCCGCGTGCTCCAGAAATCGGCGAGGTCCTTCCGGAATCCGCCGATCGAGATCAGGCCGCCCTTCTTGAAATAATACTCGAGCGACACGTCGTAGTTCTGCGCGGTCCAGGGCCGCAGGGCCGAATTGCGAATGGTGATCGTGCCGGGATTGTTGATCGGGTCGGTGTCGTCCTCGTTGATGTCCGTGCGCGGGATGATCTGCGCATAGTCCGGCCGGCCGATGGTCTTGGCGTAGGAGAACCGGGCCAGGAGATCGTCCGTGAGGTTGTAGGTCAGGTGCAGGCTCGGGTAGTAACCGTCGTAGGTGCGGTTGGCCGCGAAGCCGCGCTCGATCTTGGTCAACTTCAACTCCTCGAGCGAACCGACGGTTCCGGCATCGGTCCGGCGGACGCGCTGGACGCCGGCGGTGGCCGGGTCGCCGTCCACGTAGTTGCCGCTGGCATCACGCTGCCAGACGGCATCCGGGTTGAACAGCCGGCCCACGCCGTCGTCCTTGGTCTTCTCGTAGCGAACGCCCGTGACGAAGCGGAGGCGGTTTTTCAGCAGCCGGCCTTCGAACTGGAGGTAGCCGGCCGACACCGTTTCCGTGATGCGCTCCGAGTTGTCGAGGCGGTAGCTCTCGGCCTGCACGCCGGCCTGGTTCGAACCCGTGCCGACTTGGAAGTACGCGGGGTTGCTCGCGAACACGGAAGCCAGGGTCTCCGGGTTGGCCCACTGGATCGGGGTCCAGCCCCAGTACGGGTCCTGGTTGAGATAGGTCGTGTCGAGATAGGCCCCGGCATTGTCGTCGGATGTATTGGCGGAGCCGTCGGCGCCCCGGTAGGTATAGTCATTCTGTTCGCGGCGGTTGTCGCGGGTCTCCTGGCGCTGGTCGACGCCGATCTTCACCTTCAGCGGGAATGACCAGTCGAACTGGCGCTCCACGTCGCCGCGGACCTCGCGGACGGTCGCCAGGCCGTCCAGCGGGTCGTCGCGCACCGTGTTGAGGCGGTAGTTGTCGAGGTCGTAGGGGTTGAGCGGGTTGCCGGCGGCGTCGAAGACCGCCCAGCCGAGGGTCGGGAACTTGATGCCGCTGACGCGGACCTGGCGCACATTTTGTAGGGTGGTGCCGACGTTGGAGAAGTGGCCGCGGCCGAGCGCGCGATACCAGCTGCGCGACTTGGCGTAGGAGACGCCCGCATCGGCGGTCCAGGCCCCGTTCTTGTAGGCGTAGTTCAGCTTCGCCGCGGCGGTGTTGCCGTATTTGTCGCGATAGGAGCTGCCCTGCGTGACCGAGGCGCGGCCGCTGGCGCTGTTGACGAAATCCGGGCCGTACTCGAGCGCCGAGCCGCCGCCGGAGGCGGAGGCCGTGGTGCCGATGTTGAAGTTGAGGTTCCGGTTGCCGAAGTAGGAGTGGTAGTAGTTGTCCTGCACCGCGAGCGAGAGCACCTGCGTGTCGGTCATCTTCCAGTCGGCCTTGACGGCGACCGAGTCGCGGTTGGTCGTCTTGGGGCCGTCCTGCAACTGCCACTGCTGGAGGTACGGATGGGTCGGGGTGGCGCCGGCCTGGGCGAAATTCCAGGTGGTCTGCCACCGGTGCTGCTCGACAAACTGGTTCGAGGACAGGCCGGTGATGACGAGGCCGAAGCGGTCGTTGACCGGCAGGGTGTAGTCGAAGTCGAAATTCGGCAGGACCTTCCAGGTCGACTTGTTGCCCGGCCCCGGGGTCTTGGTCAGGTTGAGGTCCTCGCTGTTGCCGTTCAGGTAGGCGCGGTAGTTGAACTGGGCGCCCTTCCGCTCGAAAGCGTTTTTCGAAACGAAGTTGATCGTGCCGCCCAGCGAATCGGACGGCAGGTCGGGCGTCGGCACCTTCGTGACCTCGGTGCGGGAGGTGTTGTTGATCGAGACCTGCTCGAATTCAAAGATGCGGTTGGACGAGCCGGAGGCGGCGCTCGTCATCCGCATGCCATCCCAGTACACGTTGGTGAACTGCGCGGCGAAACCGCGCACGGACACGGTGCGCACGTCGGCCGCCACGTAGTCGACGGTGATGCCCGGCAGGTATTTCAGGAACTCGCCCGGGTTGCCCTCGTTGACGCTGCCGAAGGAATCCGAGGACACGACGACCTTCAGGTTCGGCGAATAGCGCTGCTCGTTGGTCGAAAGGGCGTCGCCCTCATAGTCCCGCTGGCTCTGCACCACGAACGTGTCGAGCTTGAGCGTCTTGTCCGGGCCGTAGCGCTCGGCACTGGTCAGCTCGAAATCCAGGCGGGCGGCCGTTCCGGCCGACACCTGCACCGTCGCGATTTGCGGGTCGAGGCCGGTGTAGCTTGCGCGCACTTTCGCCGGACCGGCCGGCACGCCGTCGATGCGGTAAGAGCCGTCCGAGTCGGTGAAGGTTTCGCGATTGGTTCCTTCGACGACCACGCGGGCGTTGCCGAGATAACGACCGTTGCCGACGTTCAGCACGCGGCCTTGGACCGAGCCGGCGGCGACAGTCTGGGCCGGCAACGTCGCCGGCAGGACGAAGCTGATCACCAGGGCGGTGAGCATCAGCAATCCGGGAACACGACGCGAGGCGGGCCGTCCCGGTGAGGGAACATTATTCATGGGTGGATGTTCGGTTCAGGGTTGAACGCCGGCAAAAAAGCCCCTGGCCTTTCTCCGAGCGTCTTGTGGGGTGGGGTTCACGAACCGGTGCGACGGTTCGGTCGTACTTTTCAGCCAGCGGGCTTGGCTCACCTCAACCGATTGAAGCTGACGTTAACGTCAGGTTCATTAGTGAACTCGCGCTTGCCGACTGCAGCTGGCAGCTGTTTGCTCCTGGTCGATGCTCCAACCAACAGGCATTCGCGCCGGGTTTATTGCGCGGCGTGGGTGCCGGTCATCCGCGCGAATCCCGACGAAGATCGTACGAGCGGATCAAATTCACTAATGAACTTGCCTTCCATATGTGAATTTAGGAGCGTTTCGGTTCGCCGAACGCCGTGAACATCGGCGGCACTCCGCAAGCTCGCGCCACTCTTTCCGCCTTTCATTCCCCACCCCGTGCCCTCGACCACCCCCCAACCCGCCGCCGCAACTCCTGCCGCCAGCCAGGAACGTTACGTCATCCCCAATCTCCGCAACGCCTGCCGCATCCTCAAGCTGCTCGGTCGCAGCACCGATGGCTTCAAGGTGGCCGACATCGGCCGCAAGCTGAACATCCCCGTCACGACCACGCTGCGGATCATGACGACGCTCCACCTCGAGGGCCTCGTGCGGAAGTCCGGCACGCACTACGAACTCGGCCCGGTGCTCATCCAGCTGGGCAACGCCTCGCTCGCCGGCACCGAGATCCGCACCACCGCGCTGCCGGTGCTCGAGCGGCTCACGGCCCGCGTCGCCGAGACCTCGCATCTCGCGATCCCGTGCGACAACCGTTCGCTGATCGTCGCCGTGCAGGACAGCCCGCACCCGTTGCGCGCCGCCTCGCGGCCGGGCTTCCTGGCCGAGCTCTACTGCTCCTCCACCGGCAAGACGCTCCTCGCCTTCCTCCATTATCCGCGCCTGGAGGAAATCGTGGGGACCGCTCCGCTGCCCCGCCGCACCTCGCACACCATCGCGACGCTGGCGGACCTGCGGCGCGACATCGAGGCGACGCGCAAACGCGGCTTCAGCCTCGACGACGAGGAATTCCATCTCGGCGTCCGCTGCCTCGCCGCGCCGGTCTACGGCTCCGACGGCACGGTCGCCGCCGCCATCGGCATCACCGCCGCCACCGTGCGCTTCACGCGCGAACGGATCCCGGAAATGGCCGTCGCGGTGAAGGCCGCCGCCGCGGAGTTGTCCCGCCTGCTCGGCCATTCCGAGCCGCATGCCTGAGCCACCGGCGCCCATGGCCCAGGCTCCCCACCGTTCCGTTGCGGCCGCCGGCTCGTCGCTCGATGCCGGCCAGGTCGCCACGCTCGTCGCCGCCGCCTGCCCCGCCGAGGCCTACCGCGGCCAGCGCATCATCCTGATCATCCCCGACGGCACGCGCACGGCGCCGGTCGGCCTGATGTTCAAGACGCTCTTCGCGCAGTTGGGCGGCGTCGCGCGGAAGTTCGACGTCATGATCGCCCTCGGCACGCACCCGCCGATGCCCGACGCCGCCATCAACGAGCGCGTCGGGATCTCCGCCGCCGAACGCGCGTCGACCTACCGTGACGTCGAGTTCATCAACCACGAGTGGGACAACCCCGCGGCGTTGCGCGACCTCGGCGTCATCCGCGCCGACGAGATCAAGGCGCTTTCCGGCGGCCTGTTCGCGATGGACGTGCCCGTCCACATCAACCGGCGCCTCTACGACTACGACCGGATCATCATCTGCGGCCCGGTGTTCCCGCACGAGGTCGTTGGTTTCTCGGGCGGCAACAAGTACCTCTTCCCCGGCGTGGGCGGCCCCGGCATCCTGAATTTCTTCCACTGGCTCGGCGCCGTCGTCACGAACCCGATGATCATCGGCAACAAATGGACGCCCGTCCGCAAGGTCGTCGACCGCGCCGGCGCGATGGTCACGGTGCCGAAGTTCTGCTTCTGCCTGGTCGTCCACGGCCACGGCGAGCTGGCCGGCCTCTTCGCCGGCACGCCCGAGCAGGCCTGGGACGATGCCAGCGAGCTCTCGAAGGAACTCCACATCACCTACAAGGACCGGCCGTTTCACACCGTGCTGTCCTGCGCGCCGCCGATGTACGACGAGCTCTGGGTCGCGGGCAAATGCATGTACAAGCTCGAGCCGGTCGTCGCCGACGGCGGCGAACTCATCATCTACGCCCCGCACCTCCACGAGATCTCGCTCACCCACGGCACCCACATCCGCCGGATCGGCTACCATTGCCGCGACTACTTCCTGAAACAATGGGACAAATTCAAGGACGAGCCCTGGGGCACCCTCGCCCACTCGACCCACGTCCATGGCATCGGCACCTATGACGAGAAGACCGGCATCGAGACGCCGCGCGTGCGCGTGACGCTCGCGACCGGGCTCAGCGAGGCGCAGTGCCGGGAGATCAACCTCGGTTACCGCGACTGGCGCACCATCCGCAAGGAGGACTATGCCAACCGCGAGCACGAGGGCGTCTTCCTCGAGCCCAAGGCCGGCGAGCGCCTGTATCATCTCCGCCACAAGCCCAAGTGGGCCGGCGGGGAGTGAGTGCCAGCTGATCGTAGCGAGCATCGAGTAGCGAGTAGTGAGCATGAAGAGCCTGATCCAGCATTCTAGATCGCGTCTTGTAGGAGCCTGCTTGCAGGCGATCTCGCTGCGCCAGGGAGCGCGCGGACTCCGTTCCGCGCCGTCCGCGGCGGCGAGCGGAGTCGCCGCCCTACCCGTTTTCTTGCGCGTCCCTACCCGCTACTCACTACTCGCTACCCGCTACTCACCATTCCCATGACCAAGCAAGAAATCCTCTCCCGTCTCCGCGCCGAAAAAGTCATCGCGCTGATCCGCGCCGACAGCCCGGCCAGCCTGCTCGATTGCGCCCGCGCGCTTTCCGCCGGCGGCCTCAACTGCCTCGAGCTGACCATGACCACGCCCGGCGCCATCGAGATGTGCGCCCAGGTGGCGAAGGAGCTGCCGCAGATCCTCCTCGGCCTCGGCACCGTGCTCGACGCCGAGACGGCGCGAAAGGGCATCGCCGCCGGCGCGAAGTTCATCGTCACGCCGGCCGTGCGCCCCGCGGTCATCGCCGCGTGCCAGGAGGCCGGCGTACCCGTCCTCGGCGGCGCGCTGACGCCAACCGAGATCTACACCTCGTGGGAGCTGGGCGTCGACGTCGTGAAGATCTTCCCGGCCGAGTTCTTCGGCCCGGCCTACATCAAGTCCATCAAGGCCCCGTTCCCGAAGATCGAGATCATGCCGACCGGCGGCGTCACACCCGAGACGGTCGGCGAGTTCCTCAGGAACGGCGCCTTCGCCACCGCCGCCGGCAGCGCCCTCGTGTCCGCGGCCGCCCTCAAGGCGAAGGACTGGCCCGCCATCACGCAACGCGCCCGCGAGTTCGTCGCCGCCGCCAACGCGGTCAAATAGCGCTCCCCGCTCCCTGCTCACCGCTCACTGCTCACCGCTCCCTTCCCATGTCCCTCAACATCCGTCCCGCCTCCTCCTGCCGCTTCGACCAGCTCTCGCTCGGCGAGGTGATGCTCCGCCTCGATCCCGGCGAGGGCCGCATCCGCAACGCCCGCCACTTCACCGTCTGGGAGGGCGGCGGCGAGTACAACACCTCGCGCGGCCTGCGCAAATGCTTCGGCCTGCGCACCGCCGTCTGCACCGCCTTCGTCGACAACGAGGTCGGCCATCTCGTCGAGGACTTCATCCTGCAGGGCGGCGTCGCCACCAGTTACATCAAGTGGCGCGAGGACGACGGCATCGGCCGCACCATCCGCAACGGCCTGAACTTCGTCGAGCGCGGCTTCGGCGTGCGCGGCGCCGTCAGCGTGTCCGACCGCGGCCACACCGCCGTGTCCCAGCTGCGGCCCGGCGACTTCGACTGGGACGAGATCTTCGGCGAACACGGGGTTCGCTGGTTCCATACCGGCGGCATCTTCGCCGCGCTCTCGGACACGACCGCCGCGCTTGCCATCGAGGCGGTCAAGGCCGCGAACCGGCACGGCACCATCGTCAGCTACGACCTCAACTACCGGCCGTCGCTCTGGAAATCCATCGGCGGCCAGCAGAAGGCCCGCGAGGTCAACCGCGAGATCGCGAAATACGTCGATGTCATGATCGGCAACGAGGAGGACTTCACCGCCTCGCTCGGCTTCGAGGTCAAGGGGCTGGACGCGAACCTCACGCACGTCGAGACCGACGCCTTCAAGGCGATGATCGAGACCGCGGTGAAGGAGTTCAAAAACTTCAAGGTCGCCGCCACCACGCTCCGCCGCGTCATCACCGCGACGAAGAACGACTGGGGCGCGATCCTCTGGCACGACGGCAAGTTCCACGAGAGCCGCAAGTATCCCGGGCTCGAGATCCTCGACCGCGTCGGCGGCGGCGACTCGTTCGCCTCGGGCCTGCAGTTCGGCTTCCTGACGAAGAACGATGCGCAGGCCGCCGTCGATTACGGGGCCGCCCACGGCGCGCTCGCGTCCACCACGCCCGGCGACACCTCGATGGCCACGCAGAAGGAAGTCGAAAAGCTCATGCAGGGCGGCTCGGCCCGCGTGGTGCGCTAGTTGTAGGGCGGGGTCTCCGAACCCCGCCACAACCTTGGAGGCGGGGTGCCCCCACCCCGCGAGGCCCGGCCGCCGAAGGTCTTCTCGACT